>NZ_JACIGW010000002.1:0-1188158 GCF_014198105.1 Aliirhizobium cellulosilyticum
AGAGCGGCTGCGGTTTCCTCGACGGAAGCAGCCTGCTGCTCGGTGCGCTTGGCAAGATCGTCGGCAGCCGACTTGATCTCGGCCGAACCGGCCTCGATGCTGCGGGCATTTTCTGCGACCTGTTCCAATGCACCCTGCAGCTTTGCAGCCGAGGCGTTGAAGTCACCGCGGACACCATCAAGCGCTGCCGTAAACGGCTTTTCGATACGGTAGGAGACGTTGCCATCGGAAAGCTGGCTCAGCGCCTGAGCGAGATTGTCGACGGCGAATTTGACGTCGGCAGCTTCGCGGGCCTTGGCGGCTTCGCGCTCGATGCGTTCCTTTTCCGACAGGCTGCGGTTGTCGTCGGCTTCCTGTTCCAGGCGGGTGCGCTCGAGAGCGTTGTGACGGAAGACTTCGACGGCTTCGGCCATCTGGCCGATTTCGTCCTTTCGGTCGAGACCATCGATTGCAGCGCGGGCATCGCCGGCGGCAAGCGACGCCATACGTTCGCGAAGGCGCGCCATCGGAGCTGTGATACCCTTCTGGGCGATCGTCAGCGCCAACACGATAGCAACGGCGATACCGATCAGCATGCCGACAATCGTGAACTTGATGGTGGATGAGACTTCAGCCGACAGCTGATCGCCGCCGTTCTTGATCAGGTCCGCCATGGCGCCGTTGCTGGCACCAAACTTCGGGGACAGTTCAACAATAGCCTTGTCGAGATCACCCGAAAGAGAGGTGACCTTCGCTTCGTCGCCAGCAACATGAGCCTTCAGCAGATCATCACCGATTGCCTTGAGCTTATCTGCGCCTGCGAGCAATTCGTCCGTTGCGGCCTGGCGGCTCGGCACAAGACCGGGGACCTGTGCCAGACGTGCGCGCGCACCGGTGATTTCCTTGCCGAAGCGCTCGGACAAATCCTTGAACGCAGCGGATTGCGGGTCCTGTGCAAGAGCGCGGCTGAGCCAGGTGGTGGCGGTCCACATGCCTGCGGCACCGCGCGGTACGAAGGTCGCAGCCGTGCTCTCGTTATGCAAGAAATTCGAATAGGATTCATTGGCGGCGCTGAAACGCTGGGTCACGAATAACAGACCGGCAAGCGAAATGACGCCAAGGATGGCGATCGCCATCAAAAACTTGGTCTTGATTTTTAAGTTCTTGAGCATGGGGGGACCTTCTCAGGAAGACTGAAAACACGCATTCGGGGGAGGAGGAAAATGCAGGAACCGTTTTGACGGCGCGCATCATGCGCGTGAAGGATCGACTAAGGCGATCTCTGTGTCCTTGTCGCACCCTAGGGCGAATTTCATAAAAAAATCTTACATTTGCTGCACTGCATTATAGTTTTTGACAAAGGCGAGAAAACTGCCCTTGCTCTCCGATCATCGGCCTTCATGCCTCCTTAATCATGGGGGGAGAATGCATCAGA
This sequence comes from Aliirhizobium cellulosilyticum, assembly GCF_014198105.1. NCBI lineage: Bacteria > Pseudomonadati > Pseudomonadota > Alphaproteobacteria > Hyphomicrobiales > Rhizobiaceae > Aliirhizobium > Aliirhizobium cellulosilyticum. The sequence continues at coordinate 1,415 of NZ_JACIGW010000002.1, forward strand.
TTTATATTGCGGCGCACAATGTTACGAAGTTAACAGGGCACCAAGGCGATGATTGCCGCCTCCCGCAGAACGGGCAGATTGATATGAAATCAACGACTATTATCGAAGGAATTTTCCCGTGGATCTTAGCCGCCGCAACCTCATGACATTCGGTGCCGTCGCAGCCGCAACTGCCGTCACCATCAAAAACGCCTCCGCCCAGGCGATCAGCTTCACCCCCTCCCCGATCTATCCCGATCCGGCCATTCAGGTTCTCGACCCGAGCTTTGCGAAATACCGTGTTGCCAGCGCTTCTCTGGAACAGGTTGCCACCGGCGCTCGCTGGCTGGAAGGTCCGGTCTATTTCGGTGACGGCAAGTATCTGCTGGTTAGCGATATTCCGAACAACCGCGTCATGAAGTTCGACGAAACGAACGAGACATGGAGCGTGTTCGACGCCAATTCCAACTATGCCAACGGCCATTGCCGCGACCTGCAGGGCCGCCTGATTGCATGCGAACACCTGACCCGCCGCGTCACCCGCACGGAGCATGACGGCTCGATCACGGTTCTTGCCGACACCTACAAGGGCAAGAAGCTGAATTCGCCGAACGACATCGTCTGCAAGTCGGACGGCTCGCTGTGGTTCACCGATCCGCCATTCGGCATCGGCGGCATGTGGGAGGGCGAAAAGGCAGACCCGGAACTGCCACATTCTGTCTACCGCATTTCAGCCGAAGGTGAGTTGTCGCTGATCACCGACGAACTGAAGGGCCCGAACGGGATCGCATTCTCCGAAGACGAGAAGAAGCTTTATATCGTCGAAGGCCGCGCGCAGCCCTACCGTATCGTCTGGGCTTACGACGTCTCGAAGGACGGCAAGACAGTTTCCAACAAGAAGGCGCTGATCACAGCTGACGACAATGGCGGTCTCGACGGCTTCAAGGTCGATGTCGACGGCAATCTGTGGTGCGGCTGGGGTTCGTCCGGTGCTGCCGGCGCAAAGCCGGAAGAGCTGAACGGCGTCAAGGTGTTCAACAAGGAAGGCAAGGCGATCGGCTTCATCAAGCTGCCGGAGCGTTGCCCGAACCTTGTTTTCGGCGGCAAGAAGAAGAACCGCCTCTACATGGCGTCGAGCCACTCGGTCTACGCACTTTATGTCGAGACCCGCGGCGCCGTCTGATCGCTCTCACCAGCATCATTGAATTGAGAAGCGGGCCGGAGCAATCCGGCCCGTTTCCGTTTCACCGGATAGCAAATATCAGCGGAAGCCGTTTTCGGGGTGACAAGCCGGGATTGCGCCAATAGGAAACATTCTCACATTCTGCAGATCATGTATTTTCAGATGATCGCCGCCTTTCCCGAGCGGACTTAGGGCGCAGATGAATAAGTCCCCAGGCATTTCAACAGATCGAGGGAGAACGGTGTGTGCGCCTGATAACCATGGCTTGTTGTGAGCCATCGGACGCCACCAGTGAAGAGGAGGTAGTTGGAGCGGATACCAGACCCGAAACAGGATGAAACCTGATCGGTCCGAGACGCCAACCAAGTGATCCCGATATAGCGATCCTGATATGCGGGCTGCCAGTCGCGGCTGCCGATCCTGCGGTTTCAAGCTGATATTTCAAACGAGGACAATTTGATGAACACCGGAAACATGATCCGGTCGCTGGCCGTTGCGGCCTGCGTCCTGACGCTTTCTGCCTGCGACGAAAGCAAGACCAGCAATAAGGAACAGAGCCAGCCATCCGCCGAACAGGCCGAAGTGCTGAAATACAACGCCTATGTCGAAGTGGCGAACTCGTTCCAACGCTCCTATGCCAAGGAACTGGCGACCTTCCAGAGCTATGTCCAGCCCGTGCTCGACGGCAAGGACAAGAATGACAACCTGTTCTACTCGACCAACAATCTGGACAGGCTGAAGAACGCCCTTGCCAAGGCCCGTGAGATGAAGCCCGACATGGCCGAGCTCGACGGTTCGGCCGATGCCTATCGCGACGCGGCCGAGAAGGCCGAACCGCTCGATCGGGACATGGGTAACTATATCGCCGCCAAGACCTATCTGAGCGACAAGGGCGTGCATGGTCGCGAGATCGGGCCCGCCTTCATCGCCGCCATGGAGGCGCTTGCCGCCGCGCAGGGCAATTTCATCAGCGCCATCGACGCCAAGGACCGCGCCCGGATCAAGACCGAGTTCGAAAGTGCGCAGAAGGATACCCGCGACTATTTCCGCATCGGCATGATCTACCACATCAAGGAAAGCATGGACGCCGCCGACGGCTTTCTGCAGGGCAAGGGGCTGGGCGACAGGAAGGATGCGCTGAAGACCTCGCTCGATCAGTTCAACACGATGGCGACAGGTTATGACGCCAAGGTGCGCGAGAAGAACCATGCCGGATGCTCGTCGATGATGCTCAACGTCAATGCCTATCTTTCCACCGGCCGCCAGATCATCCTGCGGACCGAGAACGGCCGCTATCAGGAAGACAAGAAAGCGCAGTTCCAGATGATGTCGGCGGAACGGCAGGACGCAACGCAGTTGCTGCAGGACTATAACAACGTCATCAACGCGATCAATTTCAACAAGTGCTGAGGTGACGCGGCGTCAGGTGAGCCGCATCTCCCCGTTTGTGAAAAAACATGGCGGGCCGGAGAAATCCGGCCCGTTCGCGTTCATGACGGGGCATTCGCAGGCATAGCGCAGATGCCAAGAATAGCCGTGATATGTTTGAGACATGGACGGTCTACCGTAGAATCGTCACATTGAGCGGTTCCAAGCTTTGCAGCTTGACGATCGCAAGCTGCCAGACCTATGCAAACATGACCTTCAGCCTGCCTTCAGAAATCCCTTTTACCCTTTAAATCCTTTCCCCAACCTTCGGAGCTGCCATGAGCGTGAGTTGGACTGATGCCGCCATTCTTGGACTTGTCCAGGGATTGACCGAATTCCTGCCGGTTTCCTCCAGTGCGCATTTGCGCATTCTCGGCGAATTCCTGCCCTCTGGCACCGATCCTGGCGCGGCATTCACGGCCATCACCCAGCTCGGCACCGAGACTGCGGTTCTCGTCTATTTCTGGAAAGACATCGTCAATATCGCCACCGCCTGGCTACGTCAGGTGTTCAGGATCGGCGATTACGACAGGGACGCGGCCCGCATGGGCTGGCTCATCATCATCGGCTCGCTGCCGATCATCATCCTGGGGCTTGGCTTCAAGGACCAGATCGAACACGGCTTGCGCAACATGTATATCACCGCCGTGATGCTGATCGCCTTCGGTCTTATCCTGGGCTGGGCTGACCGCATCGGCAAGAAGAAATATGCGCTTAGGCAGCTGATCTGGCGCGACGGCATTATCTTCGGTTTTGCCCAGGCGATGGCGCTGATCCCCGGCGTCTCCCGCTCCGGCGGAACGATCACTGCCGGCCTTCTCCTTGGCTACACGCGCGAGGCGGCAGCGCGTTATTCCTTCCTGCTCGCTGTTCCTGCCGTATTCGGCTCGGGCTTCTACCAGCTCCTGAAGACGATGGGGGAAGACACGGCGGTCGCGGCCGGTCCGACCGCGCTTGCAACGCTGATCGCCTTCGTCGTCGGTTACGGCGTCATCGTCTGGTTCCTGAAACTCGTATCGACCAAGAGCTACATGCCGTTTGTCTGGTATCGCGTGGTGATCGGCGTGGCGCTGCTTGGCTTGCTCGGCTTCGGCTATGTCAGCCCGATCTGAGCTTGGAGATTCGGCCGTCGAACAGAAGAGCGGTTCCGATCAAACGAAAAACAAAACCCGCCGACGCTGTCGGCGGGTTTTGTTTTAGGTGACGCTTAACGGAGAGGTTAGCCCCGGCCGACCCAATTACTTGCCGAAACGGGAGGTGCCGGATGGGCTTGCAGAGACTTGCGCAAGGCGCAGAGCGCGAAGTTTCTGCGTCTTCTTTTCCCTCTCGGCGACCTCGGAATCGAGAATGTCGCGGACGATGGAATTGGTCGTTTTCGCCTTTGCATCGGCTGAAAGCTTCGTCGGTTTGAAGAAACGGTCTTTCGTCACAGTCATGTCAGTCCTCCTGCGTTTCAGGTCAAAAGCGCACTAAAACAATCTGAAAACCATGCCTCCGGCGACGGGTGCCGCGGGGAACCGATATCGAACCGGCAATCAGCGAGCCCGAGGAGCAATGACCTTCTTCTTCGGAGCAGGCAACAGCCCTTCACGCTGCATCTGCTTGCGCGCCAGTTTGCGGGCGCGCCTGATCGCCTCGGCTTTTTCGCGGGCGCGCTTTACCGACGGCTTCTCATATGCGCTGCGCGCCTTCATTTCCCGGAACAGGCCTTCACGCTGCAGTTTCTTCTTCAAAACGCGAAGCGCTTGATCAACATTGTTGTCTCTTACAAGTACCTGCAAAATATCTCCTGACGCGGCAAAGCCACTATTTCTTGATTTTGATCGTATTCACGTTGATCCACGAACTACCAGATGGAAGCGGTGTCGCGGTCGATGTCTTCGAGACATCCACGGAACCCTCATGACTGATATCGCCATGCGTAATGCGGCGCTCGCAATTCTCACCGTCAAACTGGACGCGATATTGCGTCAGCCCGTAAGCATCCGGCAAAACAGCAACAATCCGGCATGAGCCATTGGTTTCGCCGAAGCGAAATGCACCACTCTTCAAGACGACCACGTCGCCGGCATCATAACGGTGCTTGCTCATCATGACCTCCAAGGGTCAAAACAAAAGGCCGGAGTTTGACGCCCGACCTCCGTTTATCATCAAGCCTTTCGCGTGCCAGTACATCCGTGGTCACGCGAGGGCGATGACATATTATTCTGCGCGCAGGTTGTCTGCGGAGCTTTTGCCGGAGCGATTGTCCTGCACGAGCTCGTAGCTGATCTTCTGCCCGTCGTTCAGACCGCGCAGACCCGCACGCTCCACGGCAGAAATGTGCACGAACACATCCTCGCTGCCATTGTCCGGCTGGATAAATCCGAAGCCCTTCGTGCTATTAAACCACTTCACTGTACCAGTGCTCATAACGATTTCCTTTCAATCGCTGTGTAAGCCGGTTGCCCGGCGCTAAATCGACGATGAGAGAAAATCAAGAAGAGCCGTTAGGCTGCCGACGAGAGTCGCTAGCAAGGTTCGATAAAATCTAAAATAGCGATTAATGGGCCAACAACAAGGCATGCGCGAAAATAAAGGCTTTGCATGGAGATTGCGGGGCCTTGCTGCACGACGCCGGCTGCATAGGAAGCTCAGATCACCCTGCGCAGAGAATTGGCTAAGGATGGAGCTTGATCATGTAGTCAGCATAAGCGGCGATAAAATGCTGTCGCGCGGTCTCGGCGTCTCCCCTGCAGCGCAGGACCGACTGACACGCCCACACGGCAGACAAATAAGATCGCCCGGACTGAAAAACGAAGTCGTTACGCAGGTAATTCAACGCCTGTCCAGGACCATTTATGGCGACCGAATTTCCACTGCGCCTTGCTACCATGACGGGATATTCCCATCGTGTACGAAAGTCGATTTGGATAACGGTGAGCAATGCATGATCCTCCATGGCGTCGACCGAATATGCTCCAAGTCGAAGCGGAGATTGTCGATCGCCGGTGTCTTCCAAATGCTTCCAGACGATAAATTCACGCCTGATCTCGAGCGCGAGCAGACCTGAATTGTGCGATCCTGCAGATGGCCACCTGTCCGATGCGGAAAGATCATTGCGCGCCGGGAGACTGATACCCCGACAGCCAGGCATCATAGCGCAGACTGCTCTGGTCGAGGATGTACGGGCAGGCCCGGTTGTCGAGGAGAAGGGTACCTGCCTGCTTGCCCTCATCGACCAATTGATCTCTGTATGCGGCACTCATACCGTCCGCGAACTCGCGATAGCCCTCAACCCAGGCAGAGAGGCGGTAATTGCTTTCGTCGCGCAGATAGGGGTTGGCACTCAGGCCTTTTCCATCCTCAGCGTCCCGCCATCCATGGTCGAATATTGCCTGCAAATCGTGAGAGGTATGGGGCAATTGAGCCTCCCGCCTTGAGCGAGAGCCCATCTCATCCCTCAGCCGTCGCTGCTCGTTCCGACACGACGATCAAAGTGAGATAGTGCAGCATAGGCGAATGTCGAGCCTCGAAGGTCAAATCGGCCTAAATCATCAGCCGCACGTCAATCATAAACCCGCTTCAGATTGGCCACGCAGTCCAGTTCTTTCAACTGCGAAAGAAGTTGGTTGAGCTGACGCAGGTCCCAGACCTCGATTTCCATCGCGATCTCGGAAAAGTCGTCGGCGCGGTTGGAGCCCATGGACATGGTGCGGATATTGATGTCGAGCGCACCGATCGTCGTGGCGACGGTTGCAAGCGTGCCCGGTTCATTGATCGTGTTGATCTCGATCTTTGCCGGGAAGCGCGACTTGTTGGCTTCGTCGAGATCCCAGCGGACATCGATCCAGCGTTCCGGCTCGTCGTCGAATTTCTGCAGCGCAGGCGCCTGGATCGGATAGATGGTGATGCCCTTGCTCTTGCCCGCATCCATGATGCCGACGATTCGATCGCCGGGGACCGCGCCGCTCGGGGCGAAGCGCACCTGGGTATTGGCGGCAAGGCCGCGGATCGGCAATAGGGTCGCCACGAGATCTGCTGCCTGGGCGTTTTCCAGATCGGTCTGGGATTTCGCCGGCAGCTTGAACATCATGCCGGTTGCGCTCGGGACGTTGAACCAGCCCTGATCGGCTGCCGGTTTCACTGTTACGCGCTCGTCCTTGTAATCAGGGAAGACGGCGCGCAGCACGTCGAGCGAAGAAAGCTCACCGCGACCGACGGAGGCGATCGTATCCTCGACATCCTTCTGCGCCAGACGGTGCAGCGCCGGCTTCAGCGCGTCGCGGGAAAACGTCTTGCCGGCGCGTTCGAAGGTGCGCTCCAGAATGCGGTGGCCGAGGCCGGCATATTGCTTGCGGATCGCCATGCGGGTAGCGCGGCGGATCGCCGAGCGCGCCTTGCCGGTGACGACGATCTCTTCCCACGCGGCTGGCGGGACCTGGACGCCGGAACGGATGATCTCGACTTCGTCGCCGTTGTTCAGCCGGGTTACGAGCGGCATGATACGGCCGTTGATCTTGGCGCCGACCGTGGTGTCGCCGATGTTGGTATGAACCGCATAGGCGAAGTCGATGGGGGTTGCACCGCGTGGCAGCGCGATCAGCTTGCCCTTCGGGGTGAAACAGAAAACCTGGTCCTGGAACAGTTCGAGCTTGGTGTGTTCGAGGAACTCTTCGGGATTATCACCCTCGGCCAGCGATTCGATCGTGTGGCGCAGCCAGGAATAGGCGTTGCTCTCCTTCGGCAAAAGCTCGTCACTCTTGGCCGGTCCCTTGCCTGCAACAGACTGGCCGTCCTTGTAGAGCGTATGAGCGGCGATGCCGTATTCGGCGATTTCCTGCATCAGCTGGGTGCGGATCTGCAGCTCGATACGCTGGCGGGACGGACCGACGATGGTGGTGTGGATCGAACGGTAATCGTTCTGCTTGGGGTTCGAAATGTAATCCTTGAACCGGCCGGGAACGACGCGCCAGCGTGTGTGGACGATACCGAGCGCCTTGTAGCAGCAGGCAACGTCGTCAACGATGATGCGGAAACCGTATACATCCGAGAGCTGTTCGAAAGAGAGCGACTTCGACTGCATCTTGCGGAAGACCGAATAGGGTTTCTTCTGCCGGCCCTTGACGAAAGTTCCATTCAGGCCGTTGGCGACCAGAAGCTCGCGCAGCTCGTCCTCGATCTTCTTGATCAGGCCTTCGTTGCGGGCGGACAAATCCGCCAGGCGCTGCGTGACGGTCTCGTAGGCTTCCGGGTTGATGTACTGGAAGGACAGGTCCTCCAGTTCGTCACGCATGTCCTGCATACCCATGCGGCCAGCGAGCGGCGCATAGATATCCATCGTCTCTTCGGAAATGCGCGCCTTCTGCTCGGCCTTCATGTGGTCGAGCGTGCGCATGTTATGCAGGCGGTCGGCGAGCTTCACCAGCAGGACGCGGACGTCATCGGAAATGGCGAGCAACAGCTTGCGAAGGTTCTCGGCCTGCTTGGCCTTTTTCGACACCAAGTCGAGGCGTTTCAGCTTGGTCAGGCCTTCGACGAGCCGACCGATATCCTCGCCGAACAGTTCGTCGATCTCGGCGCGGGTGGCTGTCGTATCCTCGATCGTGTCATGCAGAAGCGCGACCGCGATGGTCGACTCATCGAGATGCATGTCGGTGAGGATGGCCGCTACTTCGAGCGGATGGGAAATGTAGGGATCACCAGAGGCGCGCTTTTGCTGGCCATGCTTCTGCATGGCGTAAACATAGGCCTTGTTGAGAAGAGCTTCATTGGCGTCGGGCTTGTACTTCTGCACCCGCTCAACAAGCTCGTACTGCCTCATCATTCCCGGAAATGCCCTTCAAATACGGTGTGGCGACAAAAGAAAATGGCGCGCCAACCATCGGTTAGCGCAGCCATCATTATTGAGACAACCAGATTAGGGCGATAGGATGAACGATACCTTGCCGCAGCGCACTATCGTTCCGACCGGAGCGATTATTCCGACCGTTTTATCCGCGCCAAGCGAATATCGATTGAAATCCGCTCAGGCACATTATGCCGATCAGTAGTCGTCGCTCTTTTCCGGCGGGACCAGACCTTCGATACCGGCCAGCAGTTCTTCTTCCGACATCTGGTCGAAATTGACGGTTTCCGGAGCATCTTCATCTTCAACGTCGGAGGCAACCGATACACCGCCAGCGGCAATCAGAGCTGCCGGATCGGGCTCGGGCTCGTCAACTTCAACATGCTTCTGCAGCGAGTGGATCAGGTCTTCCTTCAGGTCGTCGGGAGACAGTGTCTCATCGGCAATCTCGCGAAGAGCGACTACGGGGTTCTTGTCATTATCGCGGTCGATGGTGATCGCAGCGCCCTGCGAAATCTGGCGAGCGCGATGGCTTGCGAGCAGAACCAGCTCGAAACGGTTGTCGACTTTGTCAATGCAATCTTCTACTGTGACGCGGGCCATTGCCTGTCCTTTGCGGTCCTGGATTTCCGGAATTGATACGCCCGATACAGCCATCGGACGGGAAATTCAAGTTTTTCCTAAACCCGGGGCCAATCGAGTGGTGAGTTACGGGGCGTTTACTGAGGAGAAAACGCTCCATTCGAAGGCGCAAAGCACTGACAGCATGATCTCTGTCAAAGCCTGGCGGCGAAGAAACGGGTGAGGTTCACCTGTTTATCCGGATACCAAATCCGGCAAGCGCTGCGCCCGAGAACTCATAGTCGAATGGTCCGCGCCTTGGACATTAAGACTAAAGTGCTTGGGATGGAGGAATATATTCAATCAGCACGTGCTTGGAATATTGCGAATCGTAACTTACATGACAGATATATGAATAGTTCGTAATGTAAGAATTATTCCGATATCGTCGGTACATATTTCGTTTTACCGATCTGCTCGGAAAACGGGCATAAAAAGGGATGGAGACATATGTTTGACCCGAGAGAGAAAATTGCTCTCTTTATCGATGGCGCGAATTTGTACGCCGCCTCAAAAAGCCTCGGCTTCGATATAGACTATCGAAAGCTTCTGAAGGCTTTCCAGAAACGCGGCTACCTTCTTCGCGCCTATTATTACACGGCGCTTATCGAAGACCAGGAATATTCCTCGATCCGCCCGCTGATCGACTGGCTGGACTATAACGGATACAAGGTCGTGACCAAGCCCGCGAAGGAATTCACGGACAGTCTTGGTCGTCGCAAGATCAAGGGCAACATGGATATCGAACTGGCCATCGATGCGATGGAACAGTCGGAAACCGTCGATCATCTGGTGATCTTCTCCGGCGACGGCGACTTCACCAACCTGGTGGAAGCGTTGCAGCGTCGTGGCCGTAAGGTCTCGGTCGTCTCGACGATGCAGACGCAACCTCCGATGATCGCCGACGACCTACGCCGTCAGGCCGATCACTTCATCGACCTGATGACGCTGAAGGCGGAGGTCGGCCGCGACCCGAGCGAACGCGCGGTACGCCCGACCGAGCCCACAGAGCCGGCCGACGCGTAACTGTCGAAGCAGACATAATCAGAAAAATAGGCGCCCGTTTTTCGGCGGCGCCTATTTTCGTTTCGGGCTAGAAGAGTGTCATGCTGTTTCAACGCCCTTCCGACGACATTCTTTATGATGCGCTGATCGCCCGCGATCCTTCCTATGAAGGTTTTGTCTGGGTGGCCGTGAAGACAACCGGCATTTTCTGCCGCCTCACCTGCCCTGCCCGCAAGCCGAAGCGCGAGAATTCAACTTTCTATGAGACGATCGCCGAATGCCTCGAAGCCGGCTTTCGCCCCTGCAATCGATGCCGGCCGATGTTGAAGCTTGGCGAGACCGATCCCGTGGTCACAAGGCTGATCGATGCACTCGATGCCGATCCGATGCGGCGCTGGAGCGAAGGCGACGTGAGCGCCTTAGGCGTCGATCCATCCACCGTTCGACGTGCGTTCAAGCGGCAATTCGGCATGAGTTTTCTGGAAATGGCGCGCCTGAGACGAATGGGCAAGGCCGCGGAAGTGCTGAATGACGGCGCCAATGTGATCGACGCCCAGCTCGATGCGGGTTACGAATCCGGTAGCGGCTTTCGTGCCGCGATCGCAAGACTGTTCGGGGAAGCTCCGGTGAGACTGCGTGGCAAGGGCCTTCTGCGTGCCGACTGGATCGATACGCCGATCGGCCCGATGATCGCGATCGCCGACACGCACGCCCTGCATATTCTGGAATTTGCCGAGCGCAAGGCGCTACCGGCAGAGATCCGCAGACTGCAGGAGGCGAGCGGCAGCGGTATCGTCATGGGACGGTATCCGCCAATCGACGAGATCGAGGCGGAACTGAAGGCCTATTTTTCCGGCCAAAACAAGGGGTTCAGGACGCGGCTTGCCGAGCATGGCTCGCCGTTCCAGCGGCAGGTGTGGCAGGCGCTACGCGATATCCCGGCCGGGGAGCTTCGCACCTATGGCGCACTTGCGAGCGACATGAACAGGCCCTCCTCCACCCGCGCCGTTGCGGGTGCCAACGGCGCCAACCAGATCGCCATCGTCATTCCCTGCCACCGGGTGCTTTCAGCCGATGGCGGCCTGACCGGTTATGGCGGCGGCCTGTGGCGCAAACGCTGGCTGATCGAACATGAGCGCCGAATGGCGGAACGCTGACTTTCTATCCGGCAGAGACCGCTGCGCGTTGATCGCCGTTCGGCTGCGGGCTACTGCCCGACTTTCTTGCCCGGAAGATGGCCTCGACGACGAGCGACAGCGGCAGGCCGATGAAGAGCGGGATAAAGAAATAGATCACCCGGAAGGCGACCAGCGAGCCGATCGATGCCTGATCGCCCATGACATGCCGGACGGTCGCCTCCAACACACCGAGGCCGCCTGGCGCATGGGTGATGAGGATCGCAACATTGGCGAGCACGAAGGCGGTTGCGGCCTTGAGATAACTGACATCGGCGCCCGCCGCCATGACCTCGCGCAGGCAGGCAGAGACAAGAGCGAAGTTGACCGTGCCGATGACCACTTGTGCGACGGCAATTTTCCAGGTGGGCATCTGGAAGGTCCAGCTGCGGATTTTCAGCGGCGCACGCAGGAAGGCGGCAAGCGCGATGTATAGTGCCGTTGCGGCAAGGCAGCCTGCGCCGATGGCAATCACGCCCCCCTGCCTCAGACGCAGCACTGCGGCGGCATCCTGCGGGTTGAGCACCATGACGATGCCGGCAAGCACGGCCATGCCGAGCCCTACCGTGACGCCCGAGAGCAGCACGATCTTCGCCACATCTTCAGTCGTCATGCCCCAGTGGGCGTAATAGCGATAGCGCAGCGCACCGCTGCTGAGGCCCGACATGCCCACGCTCTGGCCGATGGAGAGCGCGATGAAAGACGCGAGCGCGATTTTAGGATAGGGCAGATCGTTCTTCACATAACGCACGCCGCACCAGTCAAAGCCGGTGAGGCAGAGATAGGAGCCGAAGGCGAAGAGGAGTGCCAGAGCCAGATTGGCAGCGGGGATATCGCGGACCGACTGGGCGATCTCGGAGAACGAGTGCTCGCGAAAAACCTGATAAAGGAGCCAGACGGCAAGGCCGAAGCCCACAACCAGCATCAGGTAGGTGAAAAACTGCTTCTTCGTCATTATCCGCTTACCCGCATGAACGTGCGGGGAAACGGCGGGGGATGAGTTTGGTTCCGGTGGAGGTTTACCTCGGCGCCAGCTTCAACGCCTTATCTGCCTGCCAGCACCTTCTGCCCGCAGGCGGGGAAAAGGACCCAAGCCACGCCGTTACCGTGCGTCGCAGATCTCGAACAGGGCACGTTCCCTTCGCCCCGCTTGGGGGCAGAGGGTCAGCGATTACGCCGAATGCGCTTTTGATCAGTCTCAGCCGTTCTTCAACAGCCGCGACTTCTGCCGGTTCCAGTCGCGTTCCTTCTCGGTCTCGCGCTTGTCGTGCAGCTTCTTGCCCTTGGCGAGTGCGAGCTCCAGCTTGGCCCTGCCCTTTTCGTTGAAATAGATTTTCAACGGCACGAGCGTCATGCCTTCGCGGTTGATGCTGTTACGCAGACGACCGATCTCGCGCTTCGACAGGAGCAGCTTGCGGCGGCGGCGCGGCTCGTGGTTGAAGCGGTTGGCCTGCAGATATTCAGGCAGGTGGCTGTTGATCAGCCAGATCTCCTCGCCTTCGTCCGACGCATAGGATTCGGCGATATTGGCCTTGCCGTCGCGCAGAGACTTCACCTCGGTACCAGTCAGCACCAGGCCTGCCTCATAGGTGTCGATGATCTCGTAGTTGAACCGGGCCTTGCGGTTTTCCGCAACGACCTTGTTGACCACGCGCTGGCTGCCTTTGGGTGCCATCAGACGAATTCCATTCCGCTTAGAGCGTATCCGCTTTTCTTCGAAAGGCGAAAAGGCTCCAATACTCTGTTTGACGCAATTCCGGACACAAAACCGGTTCCCACTTTTGCTGGAATTGCTTTTCCAAATAAGAACCCCGCCCAAAAGCAATGAGCGGGGTTAAGCATTGATATAATGCGGTCAGGACCGAATGTGAAGCTTATGCGTCAGCGACTTCGAGCGCCAAGGCAATGCCTCAGTTCAACAGGCCTGCATGGCGCAGCGCCGCATCGATTGCGGCTTCGGTTGTCGGCTCAAGCTCGGAGACCAAGGGCGAGCGCACGGTACGCTCCATGCCGCGCAGTTGGCTCAGACCGTATTTGGCGCCACAGAGACCCGGCTCCATGAAGATTGCCTTGTGCAGCGGCATAAGACGATCCTGGTATTCGAGCGCCTTCTTGTAATCTCCGGCCAGCGTCGCCGTCTGGAATTCGGCACAGAGGCGCGGCGCGACATTGGCCGTGACCGAAATGCAGCCGACACCGCCATGCGCATTGAAACCAAGCGCCGTAGCGTCCTCGCCGGAAAGCTGGATGAAATCGGTACCGCAGGAGATGCGCTGTTCCGAGACGCGCTCGATCTTGCCCGTCGCGTCCTTAACGCCGACGATATTCTTATGCGCCTTCGCAAGCTTGCCCATGGTTTCCGGGCTCATGTCGATGACCGAGCGGCCGGGAATATTGTAGATGAAGATGGGCAGGGAAACCGCATCAGCGATTGCCGAGAAATGGGCGTAAAGCCCCTTCTGGGTCGGCTTGTTGTAATAGGGCGTGACGACAAGCAGAGCATCGGCGCCGGCCTGTTCTGCGTGCTGTGCGAGCTCGATCGCTTCTGTCGTATTGTTGGAACCAGCACCAGCGATGACCGGCACGCGCTTGGCAGCGACCTCCACACAGAGTTCGACCACGCGCTTGTGCTCATCATGGGAAAGCGTCGGCGATTCACCCGTCGTGCCGACCGGGACAAGGCCCGAGCTGCCCTCTGCAATCACCCATTCGACATGATCTGCAAACGCTTTTTCATCGACAGCCCCGCCAGTGGTGAACGGCGTTACGAGCGCGGGGATCGATCCCTTGAACATGCAAAACTCCCAATGGCCGCAGTCCATGCTTCGGCCGTAATCAATGACTAAGGTGGCGCACCATAAAGCGGAGGCAGATCGCCGACAAGCGCAAAGCTCACGGGAAACTGATCGCCGGCCACCGCTCATTGATGCGTATTTTAGAGGTCGTGGTAAGGTTTCGTTAATGCCGCCGGAGCCTAATGGGAGAACCCGATAGGGGTATATGTCTTTTTCGCGAGTCGCCGGATGAAGAAGCCCGCTCTGATCCTCACCTTAGGATTGGGTGCAGCCAGCATATCGAGCCTTGTGCTCGCCCAGAGCGGTGGCGCTGGTAGCGGCATCGTGCCGCTTCCCTTTGCCCGACCGAACGCACCGATGAGCGCGCCTGTGCCAACGCAACCGGGCCCCCAGGCTATCCCCACGCCAACGGCCATGCCCATTCCCGAGATTACCGGCTCCATTCCGAGGCTCGACCGACCGCTTGCATCTTCTGCACTCAAAACCGGGCTCGACGCGCTTTCCGGCAATGATGCAGCGCAGGCGATTGCTGCGCGCGACAGCCTGCCGGCAGGCTCGCTCGACCGTAAAATCCTCACCTGGGCGATTGCCAGTTCGGGAATGAAGGATGTGCCCTATCGCGAGATTGCCAGCGCTTCACGCGAGCTGACCGGCTGGCCGGGGCTCGGCGGATTGCGCGAGCGGGAAGAGCGCGCGCTTTATCGCGAAAACCCACCTGCTGCAGCCGTGCTTTCCGCCATGGGCAATTCACGCCCGCAGACGCCGGAAGGTGCAATGATCCTCGCCCGCGCGCAGACGGCAGCTGGGAAAACCGCTGAGGCCGCCCGGACCCTGCGTGGTCTATGGTCTTCCGAGACACTCGATGTGGCGACCGAAGACAAGCTGCTTGGCGAATTCGGCGGGTTGTTCACCGCAGCCGATCACAAGGCCCGCATGGACTATCTCATGTATCGCGGCCGCGTGGCGCAAGCAAAGCGGTTTTCCAGTCTCGGCAATGCGCAGTCGCTTTATAACGCGTGGGCGGCCGTTGCGAATAATGCCAGGAATGCCGATGCGCTGATCAATGCCGTTGCAGGCTCGTGGGCGAGCGATCCCGCTTATCTCTTCGTCAAAATAGAATATGCAAGGCGGCAGAACGATTATGCCGGAGCGGCAAAGCTGCTTGAGCGCATACCGCGCGATCCGGCAAAACTCGTCTATCCAACGGAATGGTGGAACGAGCAACGGATCGTCTCGCGCGGGCTTGCGGATCTAGGTCAGTTCAGCGCCGCCTACAGGCTGGTCGCAAATCATGTGGCTCAGTCTACCGTCGATCGCGCCGATGCGGAATTCCATGCTGGATGGTATGCGCTGAGGGCGCTTCAGGATCCGGCGACGGCCGAGACGCATTTCCGCAAGATTTACGAAGCTTCCAACCGGCCGCTTTCCGCGTCGCGGGCGCTCTACTGGCTCGGCCGATCGGCTGAGGCCGGCGGACCGGGAGAGGCGCGTAACTTTTATGAACAGGCGGCGCGTTATTCCGGCACGTTCTACGGGCAGTTGGCCGCAGCAAAACTCGGCAAATCGACGCTCGATGTAAGCTACCCCTCCCCCACGGCGCAGGACCGTGAGCGCTTCGCTTCGCGTGAGGTGGTCCGTGCCATCGCTCGGCTTGACGCCGTCGGCCATGACCGGCGATCAGCAGCACTTTATGCGGCACTCGGCGAGCAGATCGACAGCCCGGGCGAACTTTCGCTTTTGACCGCACGCGCGGAAGCACAAGGCGACCATGCACTATCGCTGCGAATCGGCAAGTCGGCATTTTCCCGCGGTGTCGATGTGGCGGCACTCGCCTATCCTATCGGCGTCATTCCGGCCGGCGCCAATATTGCCGGTTCCGGCAAGGCGCTTGCCTATTCGATCGCAAGGCAGGAAAGCGCATTCAACCCGTCAGCCGTTTCCGCAGCGAATGCCCGCGGCCTTCTACAGCTTTTACCCGGGACGGCACAGGGCGTTGCCAAGCGGCACGGGATGAGCTTCAAGGCGGACCGGCTGACCAGTGACGCTGGTTACAACGCCACACTTGGCGCGCATTATCTCGGCGAGCAGATCGACGCTTTCGGCGGCTCCTATGTACTGACCTTCATAGCTTACAACGCCGGACCGAAGCGTGTGCCGGAATGGATTGCTCGTTATGGTGATCCGCGTGGCAAGTCGCTCGAAGAGGTGATCGACTGGGTTGAACGCATCCCCTTCCCCGAAACGCGCAACTACGTTCAGCGCGTCTTAGAGAATTATCAGGTCTACAAGACCCGGCTGGGGCAGAAGGCCGATATTGTTGACGATCTGCGGTTCGGCAGGCGGTGAGACCGAGAGCCATAGACAGCCGCGCCTTACCCCGGTTCTCGAACAGTTCGATAGCAAGATACCCTGATAAGCACGAAAAAGCCCGGCCTAGCCGGGCTTTTCAACTTCTGTGATTAGAAATCCCGCTGCAGACGCAGGAAGCCGTCGAAACGGTCGCCATCGCCATAACCGGCAGTGTCAATGTCAACATTGTTGTAGTTGAAGGTCGCCTTGGCGAGGAGGTTCGGCGTGACCTGATAATCCGCCGTCACGCCGACGCGCCAGGCACTGCCGCCCGTATAGTCGTCGCTCGTGGGAATGATGTTATCCCAATACTGGACGCCGGGCGTGAGCTTGAACTTTTCGGAAACAGCGAAGGCATACTCGGCGCCAATCGTCCATTCCGAATAATCCCAGTAGCGGGTCGGGCCGGAAGAATAGACACCGAAAACACCCAGTTTGCCCGGTCCGATCTCGGCCGACAGAGTGGATGCGACGACGCCGTCTTCGTGGTCGAACTCATAGGCGCCGAACAGATCGATGGAAAACGCGTCAAACTTGCCGCCTATGAGACCGCTGAGACCGATCTCGTCAGCGCTGCCATCGGCGTCGGTCTTCCAGCCCGCCTGCGAATTGAAGAAATCAGCCTGACCGTATGCAGTGAATGCTCCAGATTCGAACGTGTAGCGAATGGAATTGTTCAGCGTATCTCCGCCAATATAGTCCCCGAAAATATCGGTTGCGCTGCCCGAAAGCGGGCCTTCGTCCGACAGCACGGTCTCACCCGGCAGGCCGGTATCAAAGTGATTGTAGAAGTAGCCGATGCGGAAACCGCCCAGCTCGATATAGGTCTCGTTCAGCGCGAAGTCCGAGCTGTCGGAGTTATTGTTGGCGCGCAACGTGACGCGTGAACCAAGGGGGCCGAACTCGGTGTCGGACTTGGCTTCGAACCGGAGCTGCGCACGCGTATTTGTGCGATAGCCAGCATCATCGTCGAGTTCGACCGCGCCAGCACTTGTGTCGATGTCGTAATTGCTGCGGCCATCCAGCTGCAGACGAATATAACCGCCGATCTTGAGACAGGTCTCCGTGCCAGGGATATAGAAATAGCCGGTGCCGAAAGCGTCGCAGACGCGGACATATTCCAGTGGTTCCGGCTCGGCAGCGACAATGGCATCAGCGGCGTGGGAAACAGATGTAGCAACCAGGCTTGCTGCCGATGCGATGAGAAAACTGGTCAGCTTCATTGGGATTTCCTCGGTGAGCTGCATTCGCACATTGAAAAAACGCTACTCGCGATCAGGATAAGTGCAAGCGGCTTCGTACATTCAGATCCACTACATCACGCAGTTGGAAACTGACAGTTACCAATTTATCACGGACGAATTTCGACGTCGCCAGAACAAGAAAAGCCCGGCACAAGGCCGGGCTTTCCAAATTAGATCCGAGAGCCGGATTAGAACGAGCGCTGCAGACGCAGGAAGCCGTCCCAACGGTCGGCGTCGCCGAGATCGTCTGCGTCAACATCGGTGTAGTTGACAGTTGCCTTGGCGGACAGGCCGGTGGTGATCTTGTAATCAGCCGTGATACCAGCGCGCCATGCATTGCCGCCGTCGAAATCGCCATCGGCGTCGAGAACAACGTTATCCCAGTACTGGATGCCCGGCGCGATGGAGAACTTGTCATTCACAGCGATCGCGTATTCCGCACCGATGGTCCACTCAGCGGCGTCGAAGTAACGGTTTTCACCGAAGGAGTAGGCGGCGAAGACGCCGAGCGAGCCCGGGCCGATTGCAGCCGTCAGCGTGGAAGCGAGAGCAGCATTTTCGCGGTCGAAGTCGTAACCGGCGAAGAAGTCGAGGGTTACGCCACCGAACTTGCCGGTGATGACGCCGTTGATGCCGATTTCATCCTGGCCACGACCGGTGCCCGGTACGTCGTCCTTCCAGCCGTCCTGAGAGTCGAATGCATCGACCTGACCGTAGACGGAGAAAGCGCCGGCGTCGTAGGTGTAACGGATACCGTTGTTGAGGGTGTCGCCACCGAAACCACCATTGCCGAACGGTGCGCCATCGGAGAGAACGGTTTCGCCCGGAAGTCCGGTATCGAAGTAGTTGTAGAAGTAACCAACGCGGAGACCACCGAGTTCGATGAAGGTTTCATCAAGGAAGAAGTCGGAACCATCCGGCGAATTCGTGTTGGCTTCCAGGTTGATGGTCGAAGCAAGTGTACCGTATTCGGTATCCGACTTCGCGTCGAGTGTCAGATGACCACGGGTATTTGTGCGATAGCCGCTATCCCCGCCGAAGTCGTCATCACTGCGAGCGTCAACCTGAACGCGGACATAACCGCCGATCTTGAGGCAGGTTTCGGTACCCGGAATGTAGAAGTAGCCGGTGCCGAAGGCGTCGCAGACGCGAACATATTCCATCGGTTCCGGTTCGGCAGCGACGATTGCGTCAGCTGCCTGCGCGACGGTGACGCTTGCAAGCGCCGCGGTCGATGCGATGAGAAGGCTCGTGATTTTCATTGGGGTTCCCCGGTCAACTCTAGGCTTTACATTCGTCAAGGTACAGTCGATTAGCCGGTTCTCACAAGCGTTTCCGCCTTCGCGAACTTGGCGAACCGGCTACTTGTGAGCCTGCAGTTACTTATTTGTCACAAATTTAACGAGAAAAGTCATCGGCTAGCGGCCTGTCCGTGCATGTTGGGTCGCTAATTTCTGCGACAATCAAGTATGTCAGCCGAATCACGAAAACAAAAAGCCCGGCACTGGGCCGGGCTTTTCGCTCAAATCTGAAAGATCAGATTAGAAAGAACGCTGCAGGCGGAGGAAACCGTCCCACTTGTCGTCATCGCCGAACTGGCCAGCGTCAACGTCGGTGTAGTTGATGGTTGCCTTAGCGGACAGGCCGGTGGTGATCTTATAATCAGCCGTGATACCAGCGCGCCATGCGTCACCACCATCGAAGTCGCCGTCAGAAGCGAGAACGATGTTATCCCAGTACTGAACGCCAGGAGCGATCGAGAACTTGTCGGTGACCTTGATGGCGTATTCTGCGCCGATCGTCCACTCGGAAGCATCGAAGTAACGGTTTGCACCGAAGGAGTAAGCAGCGAAGACGCCGAGCGAACCCGGGCCGATTTCTGCAGTCAGCGTAGAAGCAAGAGCTGCATTTTCGCTGTCGAAGTCATAACCAGCGAAGAAGTCAAGCGTTACGCCACCGAACTTGCCAGTGATGACGCCATTGATGCCGATTTCGTCATCGTTGCCAGCTTCATCGGTCTTCCAGCCGTCCTGCGAATCGAATGCGTCAACCTGACCGTAAACCGAGAAGGTACCGGCGTCGTAGGTGTAACGGATCGAGTTGTTCAGCGTGTCACCACCGAGACCGTAAACGCTGTCGAACGGACCACCGTCAGACAGAACGGTTTCGCCCGGAAGGCCGTTATCGAAGTAGTTGTAGAAGTAACCGACGCGAAGACCGCCGAGCTGCAGGTAGCTTTCTTCCAGATAGAAGTCAGAGCTCGAACCGTTGGTATTAGCGCGCGCAGTGATCTTGGAAGCAAGCGTACCGAACTCGGTGTCGTTCTTGGCTTCAACTACGAGCTGAGCGCGGGTGTTGGTGCGGTAGCCGCCGTTCTGGCCGGTAGCAACTTCAACCAAGCCGCCAGCACCGTCAGAAACGAGTGCCGAACCGACAACATCCGAGTCCGAACGGCCGTCAACCTGAACGCGGACGTAACCACCGATCTTGAGGCAGGTTTCGGTGCCCGGGATGTAGAAGTAGCCGGTGCCGAAAGCGTCGCAAACGCGAACGTATTCCAGCGGCTCGGGCTCAGCAGCCACGATTGCGTCGGCAGCCTGTGCGCCAGAAACTGCTGCGAGGGCAGCAGCGGAGCCGAGAAGAAGGCTCTTGATGTTCATTTTTGACCTCCAGTCAAAGTTACGTATGGGTCTAGGTCTTGATTTACCGAAGGACAAAAATTCCTTGGGCCCATCCCCGTGCTTGAAAGCTGACGAACCACCGCCGCGCTTCGAAGTTGAAAATACAAATCGCCGTGAGCTGCGCAATGCCGAACTGTGGATGAGCGAGAGTTTCAAGGCAGCTTCCCAAAACCATGTTGCCGAAAGGACACAAAACCGCAGTCCGCGGTCATTAAAAATTTAGTTTTCGTTAAGAAAACGTTTTTGCGACAGCAACTTAAGGAAAGGTCACATTCGAATACATAGCTTTGCGAGAATGTTGCCGACAGGCAACAGGAATAACTCGCAGGCGCTTCGTGCGCTCGCGCTAATGATCCAGCGATTTCATGAAGGATAGTGGCGGAGAGGATGGGATTCGAACCCACGATACGCTTTTGACGTATACTCCCTTAGCAGGGGAGCGCCTTCGACCACTCGGCCACCTCTCCGGTGCGGCCTGATTATTGCGGATAAATCCCGAATGCAAGGTCTTTTAGCAAAAAGAGGCGTCGCAGGCTGGGGATGAACCCCAGCCGCAGCATTATTTCGGCGCGGAGCGGACGAATCCACGAGATTGCCGGCTCAATAACCCGAGCCTGCCGGACCTGCGCCCGGGCCGCGCCCGTAACGGCCGGCAAGGTTTTTCAGCGTCGCGGCAAGCTCGGTGACGTCTGCGCCAACGGCAACAAAGTTTGCACCGAGTTCGAGGTAACGACGATTGAGAGTTTCGTTGAAGGTCAGGATGCCTGCGGGCTTGCCGGCGGCGATGATTCGGCCGATCGCCGATTCGATGACGCCCTGCACTTCCGGCGCCTCGATTCGGCCGAGGCAGCCCAAGTCGGCTGAGAGATCCGCCGGGCCGATGAAGACGCCGTCAACGCCGTCTATCGCGGCAATCGCCTCGATATTGTCGATGGCGACACGCGTTTCGGCCTGAACCAGCAAGCAGATCTCGTCATCGGCTGTCTGCGCATAATCGGAAATAGCATTAAAACCCGAAGCGCGTGCGACGGCGGCACCGAGCCCGCGCGTGCCGCGCGGCGGATAACGCACGGCCTGGACCAGCGCTTTGGCCTGTTCGGGCGAATCGACCATGGGAATGAGGAGCGTTCGCGCACCGGCATCCAGCAACTGCTTGATGAACCATGTCTCGCCTGAAGGCGGGCGCACGACGGGTTCGACGGCAAAGGGAGCCAGCGCCCGTAACTGGGCGATAATGCTGCGCAGATCATTCGGCCCGTGTTCCGAATCGATCACCAGCCAATCGAAGCCCGCGCTTGCAGCAATCTCCGCCGGAAGCGCCTCGCCGGTGTTCAGCCATAGGCCAATCTGCTGGCGGCCGGCACTGATCGCAGCCTTGAAGTCATTCTTCGGTACCGGCATTTCTCCTCCTATGCCTTTTCGTCATAAATCCCGGCCGCGAAATGCAGACCATATATAATCAAGATAACAGCAACTTGAGATCCGTGGCCGGATCGGCCAGGCGGGACCTGTCCGGGTTGATGCCAGTTTCCAGCATCTTCTTGCCGGTTACATAGGCCTTCGCATCATTGATCGCATCGACAGCAATCAGCATGCCGTTCCGGAAATACCAGACCGAGACGGCTCCCTCGCGGCTGCCTGCGCGCACCAGCGTCTCGTCATAGCCGAGATTAAAGCCGGCGATCTGCAGCTTCACATCGTACTGGTCGGACCAGAACCATGGTTTTGGCAAATAGGGCCTAGCGTCGCCGGCAAGTGTCGCGGCAACCGATTCGGCCTGGTCGACGGCGTTCTGTACCGATTCTAGGCGAATGCGCCCCTCTTCCCACGGCAACAGGGCGCAATCGCCCATGGCGAAGATCGACGGGTCGGAGGTGCGGGCAAATTCGTCGACGATGATGCCGTTGCCGACATCGAGGCCGCAATCCTGCGCCAGACGGTCGTTCGGGGTGACACCGATGCCGACGATGACAAAATCCACATTGATGACCGTGCCATCGGAAAGTTCGGCGGCACGTACTTGGTCATCCTCGCCGATCAGGCGGGTAAGGCCGGTCTGTTCGCAAATCACGACACCGCGCTCTTTATGTATCGCGCGCATGATGTCTGCGGTCTCCTTCGAGGCAACACGGGCGAGTATACGGTCGGCCATTTCGATCAGCGTTACGTCGAGACCGAGATGGCGTGCAACGGCTGCCGCTTCCAGCCCGATATAACCGCCGCCGATGATCAGCAGGCGACGACCGGCCTTCATTTCATCGGCCAGCCGATCCGCGTCACGCTTGTCGCGGACAGTATATACACCCTTAAGTTCGCCGCCGATGCTGGCAGGCAAAGTACGCGGGGTGGAGCCCGTCGTCAGCGCCAGGGTTTCATATTCGAGCCCCGAACCATCCTGCATGCGGACGGTCTTTTTCTCGCGGTCGATTTCCTCGACATAGGTGGAGAGTCGGACTTCCACGTCGTTTTCGGCAAACCAGTTATCCGGGCGAAAGGTTAGGCGATCGAAACTCATCTCGCCGAGAAGGTATTTCTTGGAAAGCGGCGGCCGCTGGTAGGGATAAACCTCTTCAGCGCCGATCATCGTGATGGGCCGTGTATCCTTCAATGCCCGAAGTTTCGCCGCAAGCGCAAAGCCCGCCTGCCCTGCCCCGACGATTACCAGCCTGCCTGTCACTTGCTTGCTCCATTCCTGTTCGACCGCCAAGAGATAGCACCTCGAACGGCCGCAAAGGCGTATCGTCGCGACGCGTGGGCGTCAACAACGCGACATTGTGTCCAGTGAGCGGAATGAGGCGGATAAGGACACCATAGATCGAGAAAAATTTACCAATCAACTTTAGAATGCATCAGAATTGCAGGAATAAAATCATATTCGCGGGACAAGTCAGGAGGATACCATGGCCCCATTGATGGACGGGACCAACACGCAAGAACCGGCGGGCCTGCGCCGTGTCTTTGAAAAATTCACGATTGATCGGCCGGGTAAGATTGTGCTCGTCGAACACCATTTAAGCACCAAGACGAGTATTCGCTGCCTGATCCGTACGATCTCTCTGCAGGGAGCCGAACTTGAGGTAACCCCGCACATTCCGGTGCCGTCTCATTTCTTCCTCGCCATCCTCGGCATACGCGACGAGATCGGCTGCACGGTCATGGCGCGCGAAGAGGAGAAGGTGACGGTCGGCTTCAACATGCTGATCAACCCTGAATTCCTCCACCATGTCATTCGGCTGAGCTTCGAGACGAGCCACTGAGTCGGAATACGGAGTTGGTGCCGCAGGCGGTTCCGGCAAAAATCAGCGCCGCGCTCGGCGCCATCCAGCCGCCTGGGCATCCGCCTCGGAGCAGAACCAGCGCTCACCATATTGAGCGCTGATCCTGGTTTCATCGTAATATTCCTGGCCGGGCACATGATAAATGCGCTCACCGGAGTTGATCGAGATATTGCCCTTGATCCGGCATGAGGTGCCGATATTCGCCTCGACGTAACGGGGGATGCCCGGAAGCAGCGTATGCCCGCCCGTGGCGAGGAAACTCGCGGTCGCTGCTCCAAGAACAATCAGCACGAATTTGCTCATCCGACGAAGATGGGCCGAAAAGATTGATTGCTCGCTTCAGCAATTCCTAAAATTGCATATTTCGGATCACAAAACCTCAGGATGCATCGAGGTGTCCGGCATTCCGCGAATCGTCGTCCGGAAGGCTACCGGTCAAACTCCTACCCTTGCACAGCAGCGAAAGCTTTCTATTGTGTCCCGGCTTTCAACCGGACTTATCCCACATGCCTGCATTTTCTCGTTTTACTCCGCTGATCAATTCACTGCCCTCGACCGTGCCCTTTGTCGGCCCGGAAGCGCTGGAGCGAAAGAGCGGTGCGGTCGTCAAGGCGCGCATCGGCGCCAATGAAAACGGCTTCGGCCCGGCGCCATCCGTAATTGCAGCCATGACGGAAGCCGCGACGGGCATCTGGAAATATGCCGATCCGGAAAATTTCGACCTCAAGGCGGCGCTTGCTGCCCATCTCAACTGCAAGCCGGAAAACCTGGCGATCGGCGAAGGGGTCGACAGCCTTCTCGGCCAGATCGTGCGGCTCGTCATCGACCCGGCAGCGGCAACGCCTATGCCGGTGGTGAATTCCTTCGGCGGCTACCCGACCTTCAATTTCCACGTCGCCGGTTTTGGCGGCCGGTTGGTGACCACGCCTTACGTGAACGACCGCGAGGACCTGAACGGGCTGCTCGATGCCGTGCGCCGGGAAAATGCGCCGCTCGTCTATTTCGCCAATCCTGACAATCCAATGGGAAGCTGGTGGGAGGCCGACGAGGTCGTGGCCTTTGCAAAGGCCCTGCCGGAAACGACGCTGCTGGTGCTCGACGAGGCCTATTGCGAAACGGCGCCGGCAAGCTCGACGCCGTCGATCGAGGCGTTGATCGACATGCCGAACGTCATCCGCACGCGCACGTTCTCGAAGGCTTATGGAATGGCTGGCGCGCGCGTCGGTTATGCGATCACGACGGAAGGCACGGCAAAAGCCTTCGACAAGATCCGCAACCATTTCGGCATGAACAGGATCGCCGTTGCAGGCGCAATCGCTGCCCTGAAGGACAAGGCCTATCTCAAGCAAGTCGTCGGCAACATCAAGGCATCGCGCGAGCGTATTGGAGCGATCGCGGCCGCCAACGGTCTCAAGGCGCTGCCTTCGGCCACCAATTTCGTCGCGATCGATTGCGGACGCGATGCGGCTTACGCCCGCGCGATTGTCGATGGGCTTTTAGGCCACGGCGTCTTCATTCGCATGCCGGGTGTCGAGCCTCTCAACCGCTGCATCCGCATCAGCGCCGGAAAAGAGCCCGACATGGCGCTTCTGGAGGCCGCGTTGCCTCAGGTTTTGAAATCGCTCTGAGCTGAATAGGAACCAGGCAAAACCGCGCCGGCCTTGTCTCTGCCGGTCGCGGTTTGATTACGAAAAGCCGGATAAGTGCAGGCTCTTCTGCGAAGTGGTTCTGCTCAGTGCACCGTCATCCATTCGCGGGCGGCGCGCAATGCTTCCGCAAGCTGCATCTTCGTCAACTGCGGGGTCAGATCGGCACGCAGTTCGGCGGCGCGGTCGGAGCCCTTGATGGCGGCAATGTTCAGCCATTTGTGGGCGGACACGAGGTCGATTTCGACCCCGCGGCCCGTTGCATACATCAGGCCCATATCGCAGAAGACTTCTGCGCGGGCATCGCCACCCATGGTGGCCATTTCAGTCATCGAAATTTCAAAGCGTGCCATCGGTTTTGATCCCTGTTTAAGACCTTGTTTCTTCTTCTGCCCTGTTCATCATTCCCTTCCGGACCACCGTCTTATGCGGCTTTGTTAATCCATCAGGGTGGCGGTTTTTCCCGCTCGTTTGATGAGACCAATATGATCCCAAGGTTCGAAAATCCGACTAAAAAGAATGCTTAACTTGCGGAAAACAAAGTTCAAATGCTTCGTAAATTTGAGTTTTCGTTAAGCACTACAATGCCTGCACGTTAAGGGTTTTCGGCTTTCGTTTACGAAACGTTAGGATTTCGATCGAAACTCTTTGTTAACCATGTTTTCCGCTTCCGTTTCAGGAAAGAGAAAGTCGCCCGCCACCCAGTCAGCTGAAAACATCTGAAAAACGGGCCTACTACCAGCACTCCGCAACTTTACCTTTACGTACTGGTAAGCTAATTTAGACACGGGGCGTCGATTGCTGGAGGGCTGTCGAACGCCGCAATAACGAGGATCTGAGGAGGGATCTCATGCTGAAGACTTTTGCCGCGGCGGCGGCATTGCTGGTGAGTGCTGCGGCGGGCCACGCCGCGGAGCCGATCGAGGGCAACTGGAAGACCCAGAGTGGCGCGACCGCCGAGATCGGCAAATGCGGATCGGCTTATTGCGTAACGCTGAGAACCGGCAAACATGCCGGCAAGCAGATCGGAAAAATGTCCGGCACCGGCGACGAATATTCCGGCGAGATCACCGACCCAGAAAACGACAAGACCTATAGCGGCTCCGGCTCCGTTGCCGGCAATACGCTGAAGATGAAGGGCTGCGTGCTGAAGGTTCTGTGCAAGTCGCAGACATGGACGCGGCTCTAACCTTAATCCCCCGATACGAAGCCGGCTGTCACAGCCGGCTTTTTTCTACCCGGAATCTGGAGCCCGGCCCGTTAATCACCCTGAACGCCAGATGAAAAGGGCTCTCAGCCTTCATACAGCCGGTCGCCATTATTCTGCCCTCATTCAGCCAGGAACCGATCGGAACCTGACATTACGGGAGCAGGATCATGATGACCATTGCACGCCGCCTGACCATCGTCACCTTGATGATGACGATCTTCGCATTGTCCTTTGCCGCACTTGCCGTGCAACCGTCCAAGCGACCGTTGGGCTTCAACATCAACACGGGCAGCCTGTGTGTCTACTCCAACAGCGGCGAATGCGTTGCCACGCTTTGAAGAGGCACAATCAAGCTAAAAAGTGGGACGATGATCGCCGTTTGATTGTCATGGAGTTCTCCTTATAATGGCTCATGAACACACGAATCTCTCCCTTTTCTCCGCTTTCCTACATCAGCCCGAGCGCGGTGGAACCGCAGGCTTTCGACAATGCCGAGGCGGCTGTCGATGCCCTGACCGCGCTTTATGAGCGTAATACGAAATTCCTGATCGACAGTTTTGGCGCGCTGGCCAAGAGCGGCACGATGACCGGCCGTTATCGCGCCTTCTATCCGCAGGTCTCGATCGAAACGACCTCGTTCGGCCATGCCGATTCGCGGCTTTCCTACGGCCATGTCGCGGCCCCCGGCATCTACACGACGACCGTGACGCGGCCAAAACTGTTCCGCCATTACCTGATCGAACAGCTGGATCTGTTGATGCGCAATCACGGCATTCCCGTCACCGTGTCGGAATCGACTACGCCCATCCCGCTGCATTTCGCATTCGGCGAAGGCGCTCATGTGGAAGCTTCGGCCGGTCACGCGATGGCCGATATACCGATGCGCGACCTGTTCGACACGCCGGATCTCACCAATACCGATGATCTGATCGCCAATGGCGAATATGAAGCTCCGGCGGGAGAACCGGCGCCGCTTGCACCGTTTACCGCACAGCGCATCGATTATTCTCTGGCTCGCCTCAGCCACTATACGGCCACGGGTGCCGAGCATTTCCAGAACTTCGTGCTGTTCACCAACTACCAGTTCTATATCGACGAATTTGCCGCCTGGGCCCGCAAGCTGATGGCCGAGGGTGGCGGTGGCTACACGGCCTTCGTCGAACCGGGCAATGTCATCACGCTTGCCGGCAAGGATACGCCGGAGACGACGCCGATTACCCGCATGCCGCAGATGCCGGCCTACCACCTGAAGAAGGACGACCATTCCGGCATCACGCTGGTCAATATCGGCGTCGGCCCTTCGAACGCCAAGACCGCCACCGATCATATCGCCGTGCTGCGGCCGCATGCCTGGTTGATGGTTGGCCATTGCGCCGGGCTTCGCAACAGCCAGCGTCTCGGTGACTATGTGCTTGCCCATGCCTATGTGCGCGAGGACCATGTGCTGGACGACGACCTGCCGGTGTGGGTGCCGATCCCGGCGCTGGCGGAAGTTCAGCAGGCGCTGGAAAGCGCCGTCGAGGAAGTGACCGGTTATGAAGGTTTCGAGCTGAAGCGGATCATGCGCACAGGCACGGTCGCGACGATCGACAACCGCAACTGGGAACTGCGCGACCAGCGCGGGCCGGTGAAGCGGCTGTCCCAGTCGCGCGCTATCGCACTCGATATGGAATCGGCGACAATCGCGGCCAACGGCTTCCGTTTCCGCGTGCCATACGGAACGCTGCTTTGCGTTTCCGACCGTCCGCTGCATGGCGAACTGAAACTGCCGGGCATGGCGACCGCCTTCTATCGCACACAGGTCAGCCAGCATCTGCAGATCGGCATCCGCGCCGTGCAGAAGCTCGCCGCCATGCCGACCGAAACGCTGCATTCCCGTAAGCTCAGAAGCTTCTACGAGACGGCGTTCCAGTAATAATTCCAGCCACCATGCCCATGGTGTATGATTTCAAAATTCATACACCATGGGGTCAGCATGCGCGCCAATATCGAATTGGATGACGACCTTATCGCCGAGGCCATGGAACTTGGGGGCTTGCCTACCAAGAAGGCCGCAGTTGATCAGGCGCGGAGAGATTTCGTGCGGATCAAGAGGCAATTGCGCGCGATCGACAATCTCGAGGGTATCGGCTGGGAATGCGACCTTGACGCCTCAAGAGAGAATTCCGTTAGATATTCGAGCTGGGGCTTTCAGGAGGGCGAATGATCGTCGCGGATAGCTCCGTCTGGATATCGCTCTTTCGAAAAGATGATGCCGAGGTTGCCTCCACGCTCAGATCACTCATACCGCGCGGAGTTGTCCTGCTCGGCGACGTCATCCTGAAGGAAGTGCTTCAGGGGGCACGGGATAGTCATCAGGCCCGCTGGATAGAACAGCACCTCAGGGATTTCCCCATCCCGCAGATGTTATCCGGCGAACTGGCAATCAAGGCAGCGTCAAACTACAGGACCCCGCGCGCCCGCGGCTTCACGACAAGCAAGGCGCCCGATCTCATCATCGGAACCTATTGCATAGAAAACGGATATACTCAGCTACAGCGAGACAAGGACTACTTGCCGATGGCCGAACACCTCGGGCTAAAATTAGCCTGATCCCTTTACCCCTTCCCTCTCGCAGCAAACAGCGACAGCGCCGTGCCGATCAGCGAAGAGACGATGACGAGCAGGTGGGTGTTGACAGCAGCCTGAGCGAGGTCTTCGAAAGCAGCCCCCGAGGCTGCGGCGCCGAAGGCGACGGCACCGGCGCTGATGCCGGCTGGATAGGTTCCGACACCGGCGGGCGCATGGACCGGCAGGACGGAGGACAGTTCCCCGCCGAGCGCGCCGCCGAAACCGGGTGCCATCGAAACGCCGCCGAGCAGGCCAAGCACCCAGGCAAGGACTGCGATCTTGGTGAACCAGTTGATCAGCGTTGCGCCCCAGGCCCTCGCAAAGGCTGCGGCATCGACGGGAAGGCCTGCTTCGACTTCGGCAAGCAATCTTTCCGCCTTTGCCGGCAGTACCCTTGCAGCAAACCGAATGCCGATGCCGCGCAGGACAAAACCTGCGACCGGCAGGACAAGGAAGCCGAACCAGAGCGCCCAGGCCCATGACGAATGATGCTGCAGGACCAGTCCGATGCCGGCTGCAGCAAGCAGAGCATGAAGATCGAAAAGCCGCATAACGAAAAGAGCGGCGGTGCTTCTTGCCAGCGACAGATCGAATTCGCGTTTCATCAGCAGCGGAAAGCTTGCCTCGCCCGAACGGAAGGGCAGCATGATGTTCAAAAGATTGTGCACCTGGGTGAGGCGCAGCAGCGTTCCGAAGCGGCCGCCGGTCTCTGTCGGAAAATAATCATAGATACGCCAGGTGCGCAGGACATAGGTGCCAAGCAGTGCGGCAAGCGCGAGAAAAGCCGAACCGAGGCCGGCACTTTTCCATAGAGCCAGCACGGTCGCCCAGCCCCAAACCCACTGTATGAAGATTGCATAAAGCGCGACGGTCGCCAGCGTCAGCAGCGTCATGGCGTTACGAATTATCCACGCTCTCTGGCTGGCAACGGAATAATTCTTCATATAGTAAGTGGCCCCAATGCGATAAATTCGGGTCTATGCGACGATGCTGCGCCATGGCGCGCCGCCCGTATAAGCCCGCACTTCTAGGAGAAACACACGGTGGGTACAACAGCAGAGTCGGTCACCCGCCTCATCGAGACGACCAGCCCGGTCGAACTGTCGCTGGTCGTGCCGCTTTTCAATGAAGAGGAAAGCGTCAAGCCCCTGATCGAGCGGATCGTGACGTCGATGGCCGGTTATGCAGCCTCATGGGAGCTGATCCTGGTCGATGACGGCAGCACGGATGCCACGATCGCCAATGCCCGAACTGCGCTCAATCGCCCCGGCCTCGACCTGAAGATCGTTGCTTTGCAGCGCAATTTCGGCCAGACGGCCGCCATGCAGGCAGGCATCAACCAGGCTGAGGGCCGGCTTATCGCCACGCTCGATGGAGACCTGCAGAACGATCCGAAGGACATCCCTGCGATGGTCGCTGAACTTGAGCGCCGTGAACTCGATCTGCTCGTCGGCTGGCGCCAAAACCGCCAGGACGGCCTGCTTTTGCGCAAGGTTCCATCCTTCATCGCCAATCGGCTGATAGGCCGCATCACCGGCGTGCGCCTCCACGATTACGGCTGCTCGCTGAAGATCTACCGTTCGACGGTCATCAAGCAGGTGAAGCTGATGGGCGAAATGCACCGTTTCATCCCTGCCTGGGTCGCCGGTGTCGTACCGAGCTCGCGCATCGGCGAAATGCCGGTAACGCACCACGCCCGCCAGCACGGTGTATCAAAATACGGCATTTCCCGGACGTTCCGGGTTATTCTTGACCTCCTGTCGGTGATGTTTTTCATGCGCTTCAAGGCGCGGCCGGGACATTTCTTCGGTTCGCTCGGCCTTGGCCTCGGCGCGATCTCGGCACTGATCCTGTTCTACCTGTTCATAGACAAGTTCATCATGGGCAACGACATCGGCACGCGACCGCTGTTCCTGATCGGCGTGATGCTGTTCCTCTCGTCCGTACAGATGATCACGACAGGTATTATCGCGGAAATGATAGCTCGCACCTACTACCGCGAGGATAGCGCCCTCAGCTACATCGTCAGGGAAGTCTATCAGGCTGATGCACCGGCCGTGTGATATCCTAA
This sequence comes from Aliirhizobium cellulosilyticum, assembly GCF_014198105.1. Taxonomy (NCBI): domain Bacteria; kingdom Pseudomonadati; phylum Pseudomonadota; class Alphaproteobacteria; order Hyphomicrobiales; family Rhizobiaceae; genus Aliirhizobium; species Aliirhizobium cellulosilyticum. The sequence continues at coordinate 32,517 of NZ_JACIGW010000002.1, forward strand.
CCCGGAAACCGGAGCGTGTTCTTTGGCTGATTGCGGCCTATTGCCTGGCCGCAATCGTGCTGAGGGTATTGCGGACCGAAGGCCTGCAAGCGGACGAGTCCGAGCAGATCTTCATGTCGCAATTTCTGCTCCTGGGCTACGGGCGACAGCCGCCGTTCTACAACTGGCTTCAGTACGGCGTAATCCATCTGATCGGTCCCTCGGTTCTGGCGCTGACACTGCTGAAGAACAGCCTCCTGTTTCTCTCCTGTGTATTTATCGGTCTTGCGGTCAGGCAGGTCAGTGACCGGAAAGATGTCGTGGCGGCGGCCATGCTTGGCGTGCTGGCCCTTCCAGCGGTCTCGGTTCTGTCTCAGCGTGATCTCAGTCATGCGGTGGCGTTGCTTTTCTGCGTCTCCCTGTTTCTCTACGGCTTCATCGGCGCGCTGAAACAGCCCACGCTCTGGCGATATGCGCTGACGGGGTTTGCAATAGGCATCGGGGTGATCTCGAAATACAATTTCGTAGTCGTTCCGATCGCAGCAATTCTCACCATTCTGCCTGATCCGGACCTGCGCCGCCGCCTGTTCGACCGTAGGCTGATCGCAACCATCCTGGTTGCGGGGCTCATCTGCATGCCGCATGCACTCTGGTTCCTTAACAACATCGACGCGACCACCACCGATACGATCGACGAGATGCGCGATGGTCCTTCGGGGAATTTCATCGCCGATCGCCTGGAAGGCCTGATTTCGCTGGTCACCTCAGCCGTAGAGGGCGCACTTCCACTCATCATTTTCATGGCAATTGCCTTTGGTCGTGAGATCTGGGCCGGCAGGCGGGCGGGAACGGTCTGGACGCGTGCGATCGGCCGGATGTTTCTGCTCTGTCTTTTGATTGTCGGCCTGATTTCCTTTGTTATGGGGGCGACGAAGATCAGCCAGAAATGGTTGTCACCCTTTCTGCTGCTCCTGCCGGTTTATCTCTGCCTGAAGATCGAAGCCGCAGGCGGCTTCGATCGACATCCCCATGCGGTCGCAGTTCTGGCTGTGCCAACATCGATACTGATGTTTGGTTTCCTGCTCTACCTGACAGCCGGCAATTTGCTTGGGCCACTCCACGGCAAATACCAGAAGGACAGTTTTCCTTCGGTGCCTTTCGTTCGCCAAGTGCTGGCGGAGGCGGATACCCCGCTGGACTTCATCGTGGCAGACGGCATGACGCTAGCCGCAGCGGCACGGGTCAACGCCCCACAAGCCGGAGTAGCACAACCCGGATTTGCCCGTTCCAGAACGTTCATCTCTCCGCAAAACCGCGGACTGGTGATCTGGAATAGCGCCAATGGGCCGGACCTGCCTCCCGCACTTGGAGAGTTTCTTCGCTCCAACGGCATTGACACCGCCGCACTCATCACCAAAACGATGGCGGTTGCCTACCCGTTCTCGGGCGGGCGCGACACGGAACAATTCAACTACGCTTGGACCGCAGATCCGTCAGGTCAAAACTGACGAGCCGTCAAGGTAGAATGCCGGAGACAAATTTGCCGAAGATTTCCTCACCGACACAGGCGTATGCCGCACCAGCTTTTTCCGACCGGCTCGGTAGCGGGCAAACTCTTGCTCTGGTGCTTGCCGCCTATTTCGTTATCCAGGTCATCGTGCGCTTCGTGCTTCCGCACGGGCTGGAACTCGACGAGTCCGAGCAGGTCTATCTGTCGCAATGGCTGCTTGCCGGCTATGGCGCGCAACCGCCCTTCTATAACTGGCTGCAGCACGGCGCGATCCAGATTTTCGGCATCTCGATCATCACTCTCTCGGGCATGAAGGCGCTGATGCTCTTCCTGTCCTACATCTTCTATTATCTCGCTGCACGGCAGGTGCTGGAAGACAAGCGGCTGGCGGTCGTTGCCGCACTCGGGCTTCTCACCATTCCGCAGGTATCCTTCGAGGCGCAGCGCGACCTTTCACATACGGTCGCTGCCATTTTCGGCGCATGCCTGTTTCTTTTTACCCTGCTGAGGGTCATTTCCCGGCCAACGCTCGAGGCCTTCCTGCTGTTCGGCATTGCCATCGGCATCGGTGGCATCACGAAATACAATTTTGCCGTCCTGCCGGTTGCCGCCGGACTTGCCGTGCTGATGGACCGCGACATGCGCCGTACGATGCTTTCTTGGAAGCTGATACCCGCCGGTGTCCTGGCTCTGGCGATCGTCGCACCGCATGCGCTATGGCTTGTCGACAATTTCAGCGATGCGAGCCAGAGCACGCTCAAGAAACTCGGCGGTGACGATGCAGGGCTGATCGGCGGGATTGCCAGCGGCCTCGGCTCACTGACGATCGGCTTTTTCAGTTTCACAGCCCTTACGCTGATCATCTTTGCAGCCGTCTATCGCGAGCACCTGAAAGCCATCTTTAGCGCTCATAGTCGCTGGACGCGGCTTGTCGGCCGCATTCTCGTGCTCTCGCTTGCGCTGATCGTGCTGATGATCCTGTTTGCCGGTTTCGAGAACGTGCGTGATCGCTGGCTGACGCCACTTCTGCTCGCCACACCGCTCTATCTCGCGCTGAAGGTGGATGCAGCAAAAATCCCGGTCGAGGTGAGTTTCAAGCGCCTCTGGGGCGTGGCGATCGTGATTATGGTGCTGATCCCGGCGGCGCTGGCGCTTCGCGCCAATATGGGCCGCATCAACGGCAATTACGGCTATGTGAACATTCCATTCGCGGCTCTTTCAAAGACCGTGGCGGAAAAGGCCGCAGGCGCCGATACGGTCGTCGTCGCCTCGGACAGGCAGCTTGCCGGCAACCTGCATTTCAGCCTGCCCGAACAGCCGGTTGCCGTGGAACCGCCGCCGCCGGGACTGAAAAACCGGCCGCTTGCGGATTTCGACCGGGTCGTTTTCGTCTGGCGCACGAAGGATGGCAGCATGCCGGTCGCCTTCGACAAGGAGTTCTCCGGATATCTACTTGAACAAGGGATCACCACCGCACCGCAGGATATCGCGATCGTCGGCTACCCCTATCAATGGGGCCGGCCGATGGACCAGTACCGCTTCGGTTATGCGGTGATGGATCTGCCGCGTTAAAACCTATTCCTTCACCGTATCGCGCAGATGTTCGAGTGCTTGGCCCAGCTTCTCGATCACCTCGTCAATCTCCGATCGCGTGATCGTCAGCGCCGGCGAGGCCAGCATGCGGTCGCCGGTGGCGCGCATGATCAGGCCGTTCTCGACGCAGTGATTGCGCACCAGAGAGCCGGTGTCGTCGGGCTTTGCATAACGGCGGCGGGTGGATTTATCGGCCGCCAGCTGAAGCCCGCCGATCAGGCCGACGCTTTCCGCCTGGCCGACGACCTGGTGATCCTCGAGGCTTTTCCAGGCGGAGGCGAAATACGGGCCGATATCGTCGCGCACCCGTTCGACCAGCCCTTCCTCCTCGATGATTCGAAGGTTTTCCAGCGCGGCTGCTGCGGCAACCGGATGACCGGAATATGTATAGCCGTGGGCGAAATCGCCGAATTCGCTGATCATCACTTGCGCCACGCGATCCGAGACCAGTACGCCGCCAATCGGCAGGTAACCCGAGGACAGACCCTTGGCGATCGGTGCGAGATCTGGCTCTACACCGAAATGCTGGTAGCCGAACCATGAGCCAAGGCGGCCGAAACCGCAGATGACTTCATCCGAGATCAGGAGGATGTTGCGGGCCTTGCAGATGCGGGCGATTTCCGGCCAATAGGTGTCGGGCGGGATGATGACGCCGCCTGCCCCCTGGATCGGTTCGGCGACGAATGCGGCAACACGATCCTCACCCAGTTCATCGATCTTGGTCTCAAGTTCGCGGGCCATTTTCAGGCCGAATTCGGCAGGCGTCAGATCGCCGCCCTCGGCATACCAGTAGGGCTGGCCGATATGATGGACGCCTTCGATCGGCAGGTTGCCCTGTTCGTGCATGTGCTTCATGCCGCCGAGCGAGGCACCGGCGACGGTCGAACCATGATAGGCGTTTTTCCGCGCGATGACCTGCGTCTTCTCCGGCTTTCCGAGCGCCTTCCAGTAGACGCGGGCGATGCGAAACCATGTGTCGGTCGCTTCCGAGCCGGAATTGGTGAAAAAGACGTGGTTCATCCTTCCACCGGTCTTCGAAGCGATCTTCTGTGCAAGCAGCGTCGCCGGCGGCGTCGTGGTGCCGAAGAAGGTGTTGTAATAGGGCAGTTCCTGCATCTGCCGGAAGGCTGCCTCGGCGATCGACTTGCGGCCGTAACCGACATTGACGCACCACAGCCCGGCAAAGGCATCGAGATATTTCTTCCCCGTGGAATCGTAGATATGGACGCCCTCGGCGCGTTCGATGATGCGCGTGCCTTTGGCGTTCAGTTCCTTCATGTCCGAGAAGGGGTGGATGTGGTGGGCGGCATCGATGGCTTGAAGATTGGAAATGCCAGGATTGGAAATGGCCGGCTTGTCGTTCATCGCGTCGCTCTCCTGAAGATTGTGCGGTCAATTCTTATCGGCTACGAACGAGGTTCCGCAACCTTAGAGATGATGCTTCATGACCGATCGCATTGAGCCCCATACCGAAATCCTGCTCGTCGGCATGAACGGGGATCTGCGCGGCAAACGCATTCCGAAATCGAAGGAAAAGAAGGTGTGGGACGGGCTTGTTCGGCTGCCCTCCTCCACCCAGTCGCTCGACATATGGGGCGACGACAATGACGATATTACCGGCCTGTCGCTGACGATCGGCGACCCCGACGGGCAGTGCGTTCCAGACCCACGCAGTGCGGCGCCGATGCCATGGGGGCCTGAAGGCTCGACACAGGTTCTGGCCACCATGCACGAGATGGATGGCTCTCCGAGCTTCATGGACCCGCGCGCCATTCTCGCCAACCTGCTGAAGCGTTTCGAGGAACGCGGGCTGACACCGGTGGTGGCGACCGAACTTGAATTTTACGTGATGCAGGACGACTGGCGTGAGACCGGCCGCCCTCGCCCGCCTGAAAAGCTGATGTACCGAGACCAGCCGAACGGGTTCCAGCTCTATGACATGAGCGCCGTCGACGCGCTTGACGAGTACCTGCAGACGGTGCGCCACTGGGCCAAGCTGCAGGATATTCCCGCTGACGCGACGACAGCCGAATTCGGCCCCGGCCAGTTCGAGATCAATCTCCTGCACCGGGCGGACGCGCTCGCCGCCGCCGATGACTGCATCTATCTCAAGCGCATTGCCGAACAGGCTGCGCGCAAGTTCGGCATGAAATCCACCTGCATGGCCAAGCCGTATGGCGATCAGGCAGGCTCCGGCCTGCATGTGCATGCCAGCATCATCGACCGCGACGGCAACAACATTCTGGATGCCAAGGGCGGTGATCCGGTGAAGCTGAAGTCGGTGACGGCAGGCATGCTCAAGACGATGCGCGATGCACAGCTGATCTTTGCTCCCTTTGCCAACTCCTATCGCCGTTTCCAGCCGGGGTCATTTGCGCCGGTCGATATCGACTGGGGTTTCGGGCATCGCGGCACGGCGGTGCGAATTCCCGACGCCAATGGGCCGGCTGCACGCGTGGAGCACCGGGTCGCAGGCGCCGACGCCAACCCCTATCTGCTGCTCACGGCCATTTTAGGCGGCATGCTGGCGGGACTGGACGAGGTGCTCGATCCCGGTCCGGCAACAGAACCCGGTCAGGAACCGCCCGAAGGCACGAAGCGGCTGACTCATGATTTTCTGACCGCCGTAGAGGATTTCTCTGCCTCGCCCTTCATTAGCGATGTGTTCGGCGAGCGTTACCGTAAGCTCTATGGCGACACGAAGCGCAAGGAGGCGATCACCTATCTGCGCACGGTCAGCGACTTCGATTACCAGACCTATCTGCCGAGGATTTGACCCGGCAGCAGGTAAGGAATGCGCACAAGGCAGCGTTAGTCTTTGCGCATATACCTATTATTGCTCGCCCATCCTGACAAACAGCAAGAATACGACCAGTCTTTAATCGTTTCATTCAGCCCTCGTTAAAATTCAGACCTCTAATCACATCACCATATTTGATTGGTTTGAGGGCGGCGCATGCGCGTTATTCTGGTGAAATCGATACTGATCGGAATATTGGCGACGCTTGCCTCGCTTGGGCTGTCTTTTGCGATCGTGCCGCATCTCGGTGGGCAGGTGGCCGGCGCCGGACTGATCATGACGATCGTCTGCCCCTTCGTGATCTCCATTCCCGCCTCGATCCTGCATCTGTGGCAGTCCGACCGGATCAGGCGCGCCAAGGCGGAGACGACGGAGGCTCTGGAAAAGCTCGCAGTCGCCTATGAAGACTTAAAGCAGCTTGCTCGCCATGACGGGTTGACCGGCCTGCTCAACCGCACGTCATTTCTCGATGAGTTGGCCTCCCTCAGCCGGCAGGGAGTGACGGGCGGACTGATGTTTCTCGATCTCGACCACTTCAAGTCGATCAACGACCGGTACGGGCACGCCACCGGCGACGAGGCACTGCGCCTGACGGGCAAGCTGCTGGCTGCCCACCGGATGGAACAGCACGACATTTCCGGCCGGCTGGGCGGGGAGGAATTCGCGCTTTTCCAGGTGGGGCTGACGTCGAAGGCGCTGGCACGGCGCTGCGAGGATGTCCGGCAGGCGATACAGGCGATCGACCTGCGCTCCTCATCCGGCGCCCGTATTCCGCTCTCGGCCAGTATCGGAGCGCTGATGTGCAGCCCCGGATTCGATCCGGACGATTGCCTGAAAGGGGCCGACGAGTATCTCTACCAGGCAAAGTCACGCGGGCGAAACCAGGCTGTCGCGTCGATATAGGCTTCGCAAAAGTCCCCATTCGCGCCGGGCCATCTTGCTGATATAAATCGCAGGTACGGATTGTCGCACCGGTCTGTACGGAAGGCGACAGCGTCGTTGAGGACGTTGGCCATGGACATGATATTCGCATTCCTCCGCACCACATTCGCCGCCATCGTCGTGACGATCGCCCTTGGCGGTTCTGCCATGGCGGATGACGCGCCACTGAAGATCATCGTCCATCCCGGCCAGAGCGATGCCGATGTCGAGCAGATCCTCGATTTCGCGGCACGAAGCGGCAGGCCTGTGGCGATCGAGGTCGGACAGGCGACGACGGTTTCACCCGGGACTGCGATACCTATTCCGGCAGCGGTAGCAGGCAATACCGGCACAACGCCCGCGACATTCTCGCAAGTCACATCCACCCAAGCTGTATCCCAGGCACCCGCATCTTCGCCACCTGCGGCACTGGCACCTGCCGCAGCCGCACCAGCACCCGCGCCTGCCCCCATGACACCGACGCCCGAAATGATGGCGACAGACATGGGTATGGCGAAGTGGAGCCAGTTTTCCGCCGCCTTCATGCGCGGCGCGACGACAGCTCTCTCCGGCGTCGGCAGCCTGCCCACGGCGATGGTGATGGCAGACGAGAAGCTGACCGAGGAAGGCAGCAGCCATGGCCGGGTCCTGCTTCTTGCGCTCTCGACGATCGCAGCCGCGGCCACCGCGACACTCATTCTGCGGCGGCTGATTGCGGCTGCATTCACGCGGGAAGTGCCGCAGGGCGGACGAATGACCGGGATCATCGGTCAAAGCCTGAGGCGAATGATCGGGGATCTCGCCTCGGTGGCGTTTTTCCTTGTCGCCACACGCTTTGTGTTTGATCTGCTCGGACCGCAAGGGGAAGCAACGACCCGCATGGTGAGGAGCATCGTGACGGCCATTATCGTGGCGTCGCTCTATGTCTCGCTTGCGCGGCTGCTGTTCAAGAAAAACCACGGCGGGCGCAGCCTGGTGCCGATCAACAGGCCGGAATGGCATTTCCGCATATTGGTGACCTACGGCCTGATCAGCGCGGCGATTGCCGAAATGGCAAGGCTTGCAGGCGCTATCGGGATAGACAGCCTGATTATCGACGGCTGGTTCCTGACCGGCAATACGCTGCTGACACTGTTGAAGCTCTACTGGTTCATCGGTGGGCGCAACGATATTCGCGACGCCTTCATCAGCGACAATCCAGGCATTGTACGCCGGGTTGCCGGAAATCTTCTGCCGGAATTTTACGTCGTGACGGCGCTGGCGCTGTGGCTGATCTGTGTGCTGTTTGCCGGAACGCCGAACAGCGCCCGCTGGATCTTCGCCGCCGGCACGACGCAGATGGCCCTGCTGGCACTGCCGATCCTTGCACTCGGCGCACATGCGCTGGTCGATGATTTTACGCGGCACCATGAGCGGGTGCGAGGTGCTGGTCTTGGTTCTTCACTTCTCGCAAGCCTCAGGGTGCTCTGCGCGGGTGCCGTGTGGATCGGCGGGTTGCATCTGATCACCGCCATATGGTCGCCGTTCATGGGCGGACAGGCGGCGGACGCGACGGGCTGGATTCTCTGGCTCGAAAGACTGAGCTTTGCGATCGTGGCAAGCTGGGCTGTGGCGAGTTTCATCTGGCACTATTCGGAAGCGCTTGCCCCTTCGCCGGCCATCATGCTGCCGGGACATGAGGACCAGAACGAGAAGCGCCAGACCAGCAGGCTCTCGACGGCGATGCCCGTCGTGCGCAATCTGGCGCTCGGAGCGGTGCTTGCCGTCGGTGCGCTGGTCATATTGAGCGCTCTCGGGGTCAATGTGGCGCCGCTTCTTGCAGGCTTCGGCGTGCTGGGCCTGGCGCTCTCCTTCGGCTCGCAGGCACTGGTAAAGGATATCGTGTCTGGCATCTTCTTCATCGCCGAGGACGCATTCCGCATTGGCGAATATATCAGCACCGGCAGCCAGCAGGGCACGGTGGAACAGATCGCCATCCGCTCGGTCAGGCTGCGCCACCATAACGGGCCGATCCATACAGTGCCCTTCGGCCAGATCAGCTCTGTCAGCAATTACAGCCGTGACTGGGGCACGATCAAATTCCAGCTGAAGTTCGAGCGGGAGAGCGATCCCGAACTGATCCGCAAGACAGCCAAGAAGGTCGGCATCGCCATGCTGGACGATCCCGAATTCGGAGCGGATTTCCTAGTCCCCCTGAAGATGCAGGGCATTCAGGACATTACCGAAACGTCGATCGTGGTGCGCTTCAAGTTCACCTCGCTGCCGGGCAATCCGAGCATTATCAAGCGCGAGGCGATCAAGCGGCTGATTTCCGCCTGCAAGGCTGCGGGGCTGGAATTTGCGTCCAATGCCGTTACGGTGAAATCACGCGGTGAGATGCATGACGATGCGGCGGCTGCGACCATGCTTCAGCCGCTGGCACCGGTCGCATCGTCTGCATGAGTCCTATCAGATGCCGCTGCCCTGCTGTTCGGCGACTTCCTTCTGCGGGATATGGTCGACGAGGACCTTCAACTCGCCGGCATGGATCTTGAGCAGGATATCGCGATCCATCGGCAGGAGTTCGCCATCGATGACGCAGCGGACATCCTTGCGGTGGCGGGGGAAATGCAGTTCCAGCTCGGTCACGGTCATCGCCGTCACCGCTTCATTGTCTTTCAGCCGGCCGCGCAGGATATCGAGCGTGAGCTTTGCGACACCGGCAGGCGTCAGCGGATCGGCAATGTAGAACCCAAGATGGCCGCGGGTGACATCATCGGCATACATCAGCGCGTCGCTGCCGAATTCATTATTCGATACCGAGATCGCCGAAACCCGGCGCACACCAGTCTTGCCCTCGGCATTGAACTCGACCTCGAATTCCGGCGGGTTCAGCATCACACCGATCGCGGCACGGGCGCTGGCGCGGATTTTTCCCAGACGAGAGGCATAGCTCATCGAGTTGCGGTAGCGCACCATGCGGGCATGCAGCCCGGCGGAGAACTGGTGGACAAAGCTCCTGCCATTGGCGCTGGCGATATCGACATTGCGCACATCCGAATGGGAGAGAACATCGATGGCATCCCAGATATCCAGCGGGATCTTCAGCGAACGGGCAAACAGGTTCATGGTGCCGGCCGGCACGATGCCGAGCGCGATGCCGCTCTTCCAGGCGATCGAGGATGCGGCGGAAATGGTGCCATCACCGCCGCCGGCGATCAGGCCGTCAACTCCGTTCAAGGCTGCGGCCTTCTCCATCGTCTCGACAACCTTGTCGCCGGACACGACATGGCACTCGATCTCATGCCCCGCTCCTTCGAACGACCGCAGGGCATGGGCGCAATAGGCGTCCATGTCGGTGGTTCGGAAGGTGCCGCCATCGCGGTTGAACACTGCATAAAGGTTCATGAACTATCCGGTTTGAAATTTGAGGCGGCGAGACAACGGGTGGATCAGGAAATGGTTGCGGGACGCGGTCTTATCAAGAGCGCCGCGTTGATAGATGAGCAGAAGATATGTCGATCGCATGTGAAAATTTGACGAAATACAATGTTCATCTACCGCACTGCACAATGACATGGTAAGCTGATATCCGCGGGCGGATTTGCGGCCGCAACGGCCAATCGGGCGGGACGGTTCCTGCCTGTCCCATTCTTCAAGACGATCCGACATCATGACCGACAGCGTACATTCCATGGATGCCGCACGCGCTGCATCCAGCCATCAGACCCTTTCTCCCCTCGCGGTGCTGCTTATAACCTTCGCCCTTGCAGTGGGTGGCTTCGGCATCGGTACCGGCGAATTCGTCATCATGGGGCTGTTGCCGGACGTGGCGAAGACCTTCGATGTCAGCATTCCGATGGCAGGCTATGTCATCAGCGCCTATGCGCTGGGCGTCGTCGTCGGTGCGCCGATCATCGCGGTGCTTTCGGCACGGGTGCCGCGCCGCACGTTGCTGCTCTGGCTGATGGGCGTATTTGCGGCGGGCAATATCCTGTCCGCCATGGCGCCCGACTTCTGGAGCTTTACCTTCCTGCGCTTCCTGACCGGCCTGCCGCACGGCGCCTATTTTGGCGTCGCTTCGCTGGTGGCAGCGTCGATGGTGCCGCCGAACAAGCGCGCACGCGCCGTCGGCCGGGTCATGCTGGGCCTCACCATCGCGACGCTCCTAGGCACGCCGCTTGCCACGTTCATGGGCCAGCTTCTTTCCTGGCGCGCCGCTTTCTATCTGGTCGGCGGCATCGGCGCCCTGACGGTCGCGCTGGTCTGGTATTTCAAGCCGAAGGATAAGGTGCAGGAAGGTGCGAGCATCCTGCGCGAACTCAGCGCATTCGCCAAACCGCAGGTGTGGCTGACGCTCGGCGTCGCAGCCGTCGGCTTTGGCGGCATGTTCTCGGTGTTCAGCTACATCGCCTCGACGACGACCGAGACGGCCGGCCTGTCGGCGAGCATGGTTGCCGTAGTGCTGGCGCTGTTCGGCATCGGCATGAATGTCGGCAATATCGTCGGCTCACGGCTCGCCGATATCTCGCTGAAGGGTACGATCGGCGGTTCAATGGTGTTCTACATCATCGTCATGCTGATCTTCGCCAATTTCGCGCAATATCCGATCGTGCTCTATATCACCGTCTTCCTTGTTGGCTGCGGTTTTGCACCCGCGCCTGCACTGCAGACACGCCTTATGGATGTGGCCGCCGATGCGCAGACGCTCGCCGCTGCCTCCAACCACTCGGCCTTCAACATCGCCAATGCACTCGGTGCGGCCCTCGGTGGTCTCGTGATCTCCTGGGGCTGGGGTTTTGCGGCAACCGGTTATGTCGGCGTATTGTTCTCGCTGCTCGGGCTCGGCGTATTCTCCGTCTCGATCTGGCTCGAACGCAAGACCGGTCACGCCTGAGATCTGCCACCACAGGATTTGATAGACGTACCGAGTGCGGCCCATCGCTCCTTGCGCCACGCCCAAGTCCGCGCCATCTCTAGTCCTCGATACAGCAAGGGAGATGATCGATGCGCGCCGTGGGTTTCAACCAGAACCAGCCGATTTCGTCCGAAACAGCTCTGGTCGACATCGACCTGCCGATGCCGGAGGCCAAGGGGCGTGACCTGCTGGTCGAGATCAGAGCGATTTCGGTCAATCCCGTCGACACGAAAACCCGCAAAAATGCGGTTCTCGAACCCGGCCAGTACAAGGTACTGGGCTATGACGCGGCCGGTGTGGTCAAGGCGGTCGGCCCGGATGTCAAACTCTTCAAACCGGGCGACGAGGTCTATTATGCCGGCGCGATAAACCGCCAGGGCACCAATGCCGAGTTCCATCTGGTAGATGAACGGATCGTCGGGCCTAAGCCGAAGACGCTGAGCTTCGAACAGGCCGCCGCGCTGCCGCTGACCGCAATCACCGCCTATGAGACGCTGTTTCACCGGATGCGGGTGCAGGACAAGGTGGCAAGCGCCTGGAACGCCGTCCTTCTGATCGGCGGCGCTGGCGGTGTCGGCTCGATCGCCATCCAGCTTCTGCGCGAGCTTTCAGACGTCACAGTGATCGCCACCGGCTCACGACCCGAGACGCAGGACTGGATCAGACAGCTCGGCGCGCATCATGTGCTCGACCATTCCAAGCCGCTTGCCCGGCAGATCGCAGAACTGGCGATCGGTGCACCGGCCTTTGTCTTTTCGATCACGGAAACCTCGCAGCATATCGGCGATATTCTGGAACTCATCGCCCCGCAGGGTCGTCTCGGCCTGATCGACGATCCGAAAGAGCCTGTCGACGTGCGCCAGTTCAAGCGCAAGGCGCTTTCGATCCATTGGGAAACGATGTTCGCCCGGCCGGTCTTCCAGACGGCAGACATGATCGAGCAGCACAAGCTTTTGACGCAGGTCGCGGAACTGGTCGATGCCGGGAAGATCAAGACGACGCTGTCTGACGTCCTAGGTCCGATCAATGCGACCAACCTGAAGGCGGCACATGCCTTGATCGAAAGTGGCAAAACCCGCGGCAAGCTGGTTCTCTCGGGATTCTGACAACGCAGCCAGCTCTGTCCGAACTCTTCCTATACTTACCAAAGCGCAAATTTCTCGCTATGATTGTCCCCTTAAGCCTATGGGGGGACATCATGGCGACATCTCAGACATCATCATATGGCAATCCGAACCCGATCAGCGCTCTGACCGGCTCCACCTGGTTCGGTTATCTGGCGCGCACCATCCTGACCTTCATGTTCTGGGCAAGTGGGCTTTCCAAGCTGATCGACTTCAATGCCGGCGTCGCCGAGATGGCGCATTTCGGGCTGGAACCGGCGGTCGCCTTCAACATCGCGACGATCGTCACCCAGCTCGGCGGCTCGATCCTGATCATCCTCAATCGCTGGACCTGGCTCGGCGCAGGCGCTCTGGCAGTTTTCACCGCCTTGACGATACCGCTCGTGCATCACTTCTGGACGATGGAGGAGCCGTTCAAGACGATCGAATTCTATGTGGTGATGGAGCATATCACGGTGATCGGCGCGCTGATGGTGGTCGCCTGGAAAGCGCGGACCTGAAATGTAAAAGCCCGCCGCGATGGACGCAACGGGCCTGACTGAATTTGAGCCTCCGGGTTCAGGCCTGGATGACGACGACCTTCGCGCCAACCTGAACGCGGTTGTAGAGATCGATCACGTCGTGGTTCATCATGCGGATGCAGCCGCTCGACATGGCGTGGCCGATCGATTCCGGCTGGTTGGTGCCGTGCAGGCGGAACATCGTGTCGTTGCCGTTTCGGTACAGATACATGGCGCGGGCGCCGAGCGGGTTGTTCGGGCCGCCCGGCAGGCCGCCGGCGAGCTTGCGATAACGTTCCTCGCGGCGCTGCATGGCGGGCGTCGGGGTCCAGGACGGCCATTCGGCCTTGCGACCGACATAGGCATTGCCGGAAAGCGCCATGCCAGCGCGGCCGACGCCGACGCCGTAACGGATCGCCTGACCGCCGCCGAGGACGTAATAGGCGCGGCGTGCAGGGGTATCGACCACAACGGTGCCGGGGGCATAGTTGCCGGAGAAGGCAACCTGCTGGCGGCGCAGTTCCGGCTTGATCTTGTCGATCGGCACGCGGTGAAGGGGGAACTCTTCTTCCGGCACGGCAGCGTAATTTTGCTGCTCGTTATAGGTCGAAGCGCAACCGGCCAGCAAAAGCGGCAAGCCAGCCAGAAGGCCGCGGCGTGAAATCGGCATGATCGTGTCCTTGATGCGTCGAAAAGATGACGCAAGCTAAGGACGTTATGGTTAATGCTTCGCTAATGACGTGTGTCGCCGAAGCCTCGGCTGGTAACAATCGTGTTTGATGTCACTCGTCTTCGCAGGGCCATGAGGGCGGCATCTTCAGTCCCTCCGGCAATTTCGTCCTGTCGTCGCCGCAAGCCAGCGCAATCTGGTCCTGCTCGAGGCCCGTCGCCTTGGACAGATCAACACCTTCGATCCGGGTCAGGAAAAGGAACGCGTTATTGAAATCAACCGGCCCGCTCATGTCGACATTATGGAAGGTTGCGCGAGAAAGATTGACCAGCGCAAAACGAGTGTTCGCCAGCTTTGCCTTGTAAAAGATCGCGCGACCGAGCTCGGCCTTGGTGAAGTCGACATTGGTCAGGTCGGCATCGGAAAAATTCGATCGCTGCATTTCGGCCGACACGAACGTCGCACCGGCAGCAGAAATGCCGGAGAGATTGCTGCGATAGCCTTCCGCGCGCTCGAAATTGGCATCTCTCGCATCCGAACCGGCGAGCGAGGCACGCACCAGCATGGCCTTGCTGAAATTCGCATTCTTGATGTTCGTACGGCTGAGATCGGTCATGCTGAAATCAACGCCGGAGAGATTGGCTCCCTCGAAATTGCTGTTGTCCAGCATCAGCAGCCGCTTCTTGCAGTTGCTCCAGTCAACACCCGGCGTCGGATAGGCACGGCAATCGACCGCGGCCGCTTCACCCGCAAAGAAGAATGCCGGCATGATCGCAATCGCGGCGAAGATAAAAATACGCCTGATGGCCCCGATGACGGAGGCGACGCCGAAGACGATATCTCTGTTGCTCATCACATGCTGACCTGTTGGCGCGAACGAAGCCGATTTCTTATCCTGAACCATACCTATTCTTCTTTCACGCGACACGAAAGAGATAGGCAATCAGCCAGATGTGATCAGATATAAGAATGAACTCAGCGTTACCAAGACCTTTTCAGCCCCGGATAATATCCGGCGGATGAAATTGAAAAACGGCAACTTAAAAGCTGCCGTTCATCATTGATGTTGCACGAGACATTCTCGCAACCGGACCGAAGATCACATGTTCGGATAGACCGGTCCCTCGCCGCCCTGCGGCGGCACCCAGTTGATATTCTGGTTGGGGTCCTTGATATCGCAGGTCTTGCAATGGACGCAGTTCTGCGCGTTGATCACATAAACCTCCTCGCCATTCTGCTCGCGCCACTCGTAGACGCCTGCCGGACAGTAACGCGTAGACGGACCGGCATAGATGTCATGCTCGGAGCGCTTCTGAAGCTCCATGTCCTTCACCTTGAGATGGACCGGCTGATCCTCCTCGTGATTTGTGTTGGACAGAAAGACGGACGACAGGCGGTCGAAGGTCAACACGCCATCCGGCTTGGGATAGTCGATAGGTTTGTGCTTTGCCGCCGGTTCGAGCGACTGGGCGTCGGTCTTGCCGTGTTTCAGCGTGCCGAACAAAGAGAAGCCGAACAGCTGGTTGGTCCACATGTCCAGCCCGCCGAGCGGGATGCCGATGACGGTGCCGAATTTCGACCAGAGCGGCTTGACGTTGCGGACCAGCTTCAGGTCCTTGCCGATCGGGCCGGAACGCCATTCGTTTTCGATCTCGACCGGTTCGTCATTGGCGCGGCCGTCGGCAATTGCTGCCGCGATCTTGTCGGCGGCGAGCATGCCGGAGAGAACGGCATTATGCGAACCCTTGATGCGCGGCACGTTGACGAAGCCTGCCGAGCAGCCGATCAGCGCGCCACCGGGGAAAGAAAGCTTCGGCACCGACTGGTAACCGCCCTCGGTGATTGCACGGGCGCCGTAAGAAATGCGCTTGGCGCCCTCGAAGGTAGGCGCGATTGCCGGATGAGTCTTAAACCGCTGGAACTCCTCAAAGGGAAAGAGATAGGGGTTCTTGTAGTTCAGGTGCAGGACGAAGCCGACGGCAACAAGATTGTCTTCCAGGTGATAGAGGAAGGAACCACCGCCGGTCTTCATGTCGAGCGGCCAGCCGAAGGAGTGCTGGACGAGACCCTGCTTGTGGTTCTCGGGCTTGACCTCCCAGAGTTCCTTGATGCCGATGCCGAATTTCTGGACGTCACGATCCTTCGACAGCTCGAACTTCTCGATCAGCTGCTTGGCAAGCGAGCCGCGCACGCCTTCACCGATCAGCGTATATTTGCCCAAGAGCGCCATGCCGCGGGTGTAATTCGGGCCGGGCTCGCCGTTCTTCTCGATGCCCATGTCGCCGGTCGCTACGCCGATAACGTTGCCTGCATCGTCATAAAGCACTTCGCTTGCGGCAAAGCCCGGATAGATCTCGACACCGAGTTCCTCCGCCTTGGTCGCAAGCCACCGACAGACATTGCCGAGCGAGACGATGTACTTGCCGTGATTGTTCATCAGCGGCGGCATGGCGAAGTTCGGCAGTCGAACGGAGCCGGCTGGCCCCAAGAACAGAAACTGGTCGTCGGTGACCTTGGTCTTGAACGGATGCCCCTCCTCCTCCTGCCAACCAGGCAGGAGCGCATTGATGCCGACCGGATCGACCACCGCGCCGGAGAGAATATGGGCGCCGACTTCCGCGCCCTTTTCCAGCACCACCACGGTGAGGTCGGGATTGATTTGCTTCAGCCGGATTGCAGCGGACAGGCCGGCCGGGCCAGCACCGACAATCACGACGTCGAATTCCATCATCTCCCGTTCGGGAAGTTCCATCTCTTCGCTCATTCCATATGCCTCCGCCTTGGCGGGATCCCCTTTTGTCAAACTATTCCTTGGCAAATGCCAGGGTGGTTGTCGAGCCGAGATGCGACACCCGCTGACCAGACACGAAGACCCACTCCCTTATCTGCAGGACAAATAACGTTTACGTCAACGTCAAAATGTCGCACAAATCTCCAAGCTCTTGTTGTCATACAACCTGACAAGCTGCAAGTTCTCTTCGAAACAGGATATCCGTAAAGTCAAACCGCACCACAAGCCAAGGCCTCATGCATGATTGCGTCCTAACGCCGCCCCGCTTCGTCTGCGCCTGATCGAGCCGATCCAAAGACCGGATCAGGCTTCCAATGTGAGCCGCGGCCATTATAACCGCATGCACAGACAACATCGTCACAGGAGAACGGAATGGATCTGGGAATTTCGGGCAAAAGGGCGCTTGTCCTCGCTTCTTCGCGCGGTTTGGGCCTCGGGATCGCAACGGCGCTCGCCAATGAAGGCGCCAATGTTCTCCTGGTGGGACGTTCGGGCGACAAGCTTGCCGAAAACTGCAAGACGATCAACGCCGCCGGAAAAGGCAAGGCTGACTGGGTCTGGGGCGACCTCGCCGACGAGAATTTCGTCGAGGCCATGGTTGAAGCGGTTAGCCAAAAGCTCGGCGGCATCGATATTCTTGTCAACAACACCGGAGGCCCGACGCCCGGCGGCACGCAGGACATGAGCGCCGACAAGCTCGACAGCTTCTTCCAGTCGATGGTGCTAAGGGTGATTTCGCTAACCAACGCGCTCCTGCCGCAGATGAAGGAACAAGGCTGGGGCCGCATCCTGACCGTCGCCTCTTCCGGCGTCCTCGAACCGATCCCCAACCTGGCACTGTCCAACACGCTGCGCGGCGCGCTGGTCGGCTGGAGCAAGACGCTTGCAACCGAAGTCGCCGGCTCCGGCGTGACCGCCAACATGCTGCTTCCGGGCCGTATCCTGACGGACCGTATCGAGGAACTGGATGGCGCCAATGCCAAGCGGCTCGGCAAGAGCATGGAAGAAGTCCGCGAAGCTTCGGTGAAGACCATTCCGGCCGGTCGCCTCGGCACGGTCGCAGAATTCGGTGCCGCCGGCGCCTTCCTCTGCTCGGAACCGGCAAGCTACATTACCGGCACGATGCTGCGCGTCGACGGCGGCGCGGCAAAGTCGCTCTGACAATATCAGGCCCGGTGAACAGCCGGGTCCTTTCATTTGCGGGGATCGGTTTGCCGCATCCGCGGCAACCATCCGGCATTGATGGCAGCGGCATTCGTCTTATCTTCCTCGTGACCTCAACGACATGAGAGAGCGGCAATGCATTTAATCAGGCTTATCGCCGGTATTTTCGGTTTTCTCGTCGGCATCATCGGGCTTGTCTGGATCGGTCAGGGCACGGGCGTGTTTCCCTACCCGCGCTCCAGCTTCATGATAAACCAGACGCCCTGGATCTTCTGGGGCTTGCTGGCAACCGTCATAGGCGTGCTGATCGTCTGGGCATCACGCCGCTTCCGGATTTGACGGGCTTCGGCTATCATCTGATTCCGGCGCGGCCCGCGCCTCCCCCTCCGATCGGGAAAGCAGATTTCATGCCGGGCACTGGCGATTTCAACCGACTGTCCGGGCAGAAGCAAAAGGAGGGATTGCGAATATTGCTCGCATCAGGAGGTTTTCGTCGATGAAACTTTCGGCCCCCATATATCACCTGAAGCGTAAGGCCAAGGCCCTGTCGCGCCAACAATCCATCCCTCTCAATGCCGCGCTCGACCGTATCGCACGCACCGAAGGCTGCAAAAGCTGGAGCTTGCTTGCGGCGCGCCACGCCGCCGCGTCTCCAGCCAGTGAACTATATCAACAACTGAAGCATGGCGATCTGGTGTTGATCGGCGCAAGGCCGGGACTTGGCAAGACGCTGATGGCGCTGGAACTGGCGCTTGAGGCGATGAAGGGCGGCAGCCGCGCCTTCTTCTTCACGCTGGAATATACGCAAGCGCAGATCGCCGAGCGGCTCTTACGGCTGGGAACAGAGCTTTCCCGCTATGGCGACCGTTTCGTTTCGGATTGCTCCGACGGGGTCTGCGCCGATTACATCATCAAGGCCACGGAGGATGCCGCCCCCGGCACATTGATCGTGGTCGACTATCTGCAATTGCTGGATCAGCAACGTTCGACCCCACCGCTCGACCAGCAGATTTCGGCGCTGCAATCCTTCGCGAGATCGAAAGGCCTGATCATCGTTTTCGTATCGCAGATCAGCCGCAGCTATGATCCGAAAGACAAGCCGTTTCCGACGCTCGACGATGTGCGACTTGCCAATCCGGTGGATCTGGCAGCATTCGACAAGACCTGCTTCCTCAACGAAAGCGGCGTGCGTTTTCAGGCAAACGCCTGAGAGAATATGCGAGCCGGGTCGATACGCCCGGCTCGCATCTGATTTCAATTCGGCCGGCCGGAAGCCAGCTTCGGCAGGTCGGAAATCAGGCCGTCACGAACAGTGAAGCTGATCGGCTTGTCGGGATGCCGCTTGTTGTCCGCCAGCATGCGGGCGAAGACGACCTTCTTGTCGCCCTTCTCGGCCCAGCCGACGAACCAGCCGAGCGGGCGGCTGCCGTCCAGCTTGCCATTGGCGTTTCGAAGAGAGCCTGCGCCGGTCTTGCCATGAACCGTCCAGCCGTCACCGGCCTCAAAAGTCGGCACGATTGCCTGTGTCATGGTCACTGCCTTTGCCGAAATCGGCAGCTTGCCGGTGATGAAACGCCGCAGAAAACCCACCTGCTGGTCGGGCGATATCTTCAGCGAGGAACTGAGCCAGGATTCCGTCAGCCCGTCGGTGCCGCCCGGCCCGCCATTAACGTCCCAATTGCCGTAGTCGAACCGGCGGACGTAATCGGCGAAGGCCTCCTTTCCGAGACGGCGGGTGATTTCCTGCGAATACCAGACGATCGAGTCCTTCTCCCATATCGTCGGGTCGGTCGTCTTCTGCTCGCGCTCAGAGCGCTTGAACTTCGCCTGGTATTCCCAGCGGGGATTATGGTCATCCACAAGAATACCCTTGTCGTAGCCCATCATCGCCAGCGGCAGCTTGAAGGTCGATTGCGGATAGAAGGGGCTATCACATCCGCCCTCCCGGTGGATTGCCATACCGGTGTCGACGTCGAGAATGACGGTGCAGCGCACTGGCTCAGCGGCCCGGGCGGGAGCCGCAACGGCAATAACGGCCGCACCGAAAAGAGCGAGAAAGGAGAGTTTTCCAGGGGTCAAGGCAGATCAACTCCATACGTTCGACAAGGGCCTTGCGATAGACATGAGCGACCCGGCCAAAACATGGCGGCATGGACATCCGGGCCATGATTTCACCAACATGAGAAATCTATCATTCAATCATATTTTCACATGCTTAAATATTGATTTTATTTATCATTCGCGCGTTGACCCCACTTCAATCCGCAGCTGCTAGAGGCCGCTCCGCATTCGTTAACAGCGGAGAATATAGTGTTTCTCGAAGGTATTTTCGGTGGCGGAAGCCAGTCCAGCTCACCGAGCCAATCATCGCCATCGTCCGGTTCTTCCGATGCGACGGACAACGAAACGACGACTGGTGAAAACAACACGGCACCATCAAGCGGCAGCCAGTCCGACACAGTCGAAAACTACTCGCCGGAAGAAACCGATGACGGTACCTATGGCCCGACGCCGCCTGCCGAAGCGGGAACGGACGAACCGGTAGACGAGAGCGCCTCTCAGCCTGTGGACGAGACCGAGACCGCCGGGGCGCCCCATGCGGCAGACGGCGATGTTCCACCAGATGAAGCCGTCGCCGAGCACTCCACCTCTGATGAAGCTTCGGCATCGACCGAGGACGATAGCATATCGGGCAGCGAGCCGGATGCGGATTCATCTGCCGGCCAGGCGGACGGTTCAGCATCAACAAGCGCGCCCGCGGCAGGTTCGGGTGTCCGGGATTTCGTCACCCCGCTGCTGGCCGATCTTCAGGCGATCAGCCAACGTTCGTCTGCGAAGGCCAATGAGGACGTCTCGGCCAGCCAGCGGCGCGCTGCGGCCAATGTACATGACCAGATGATCCGGCAGATGCTCGACCAGATCTCGGCAACGGACACCGGCGCTTCGTCGACGCAGCTGTTCAAAAGCAAGGAAGCCGAACAAACGCAATCCCTGCCCGCCCGTTGGTACGCCGAAGCCTGACCGACACGATCGGGATCGGGCCGAAGCAAGGGGCGCAGCATCTGCGCCCCTTTTGCTATCCGCAAATGCAGTCGATGTCTGCCATCGGCCCGAAGCAGACAAATTGCGCTATCTGTTCATGTTTCGCAGAGCGCTGACAAAGAGGCCGTCGATATAGTCTTGGCAACCTAACCGAGTTGCCGATTCGTCTAGTTTTCTTCGAATTTCTTCAGGCGGCCTGCTTGATGCAATTCCATTGGGCACGTTGTGGAACATGTCCGCCAGAATTTGCGCTTTTCTCAGGTTCTCAGCTGCTCTGATTTCTATTAACGCATAATGCAGAACCGTTAGAATGACTTCATAATCTGTGACCTCTGATGGCACCGTCTTACCTCTGATCCATTCTGTCCAGGTGGGACGCGTTCGCTATGGAAAACTGAAAAGATTTCCTATTATCCCCGTCAGACGACACCGGTTAAGTGCTGCGCCAAATGTGGAAGAGATCATTCCGAACACGAACCAGTGTAGATGATGTCAGGGTGGCGGGTCGGCTTTCGGCCCACTGCGGACAACCCGGTGTCTTGAAACTGGCCGTCACAGGACAGACTGCCGTGTTACACTTTTGACGCATAAACAGCTCGAAGAAGGTACTTTCCGTATCGCTCATCGCGCAAACGCCCCCAATCCGCGATGAGACGTTCCGCTGGTGTGACTGGCCGTCGATACTCAACTGACCGCAAGACGCGGCCATCTTCCTTAATGACATCTGCATGAGTCACCTTCGGAGTGCCATCAGCGAACCGCAGGTACATATAGGCAAAAACAATTAGGTGTCGCTTTCCCAGCGACTCAGCGCGGTCGTCGATCCTCTTCACCGCAGATTGTACTGCATCAAAATCAGCAATCCTTACGGCTCGTTCAAGCTGAACGAACGCCAAAAAGAGCAGCTTATTCTCGAGCGTTATAAGTCCATCTGGCGTCCGCTCGACGCCATGGCTAATCAGCCTCTTCTTGACGAATTGATATATTGATATATTGATATATTGATATATTGATATATTGATATATTGAGCCAAGCATCTGAGATGCTTACCGAGTCAATGCCTGTATCGCAATGAGGTTGCTGTGATGGTCCGGGTTCGGTCCAAAGCCGAAATCAATTCCCTACATCGCGGATCGTACACTCCCGCTTTCTCACAGGGTTAATGGTCGAAACTTAAGAACCAGCTTATTAGGGCCGTCATAGAGATCGATTTCTTCAACTCCTGCCTCCAGCTGAACGATCCGATGAAAGTGCAGTTCTGCTGGCTGAGGCACTATGGTGATCGTGCCATTTGGATCAGGCAAAACGACCTCGCAAGTCACATAGCCTTCGATGCTCAACACCAAAGGCCGCACGTTGTTCTGATAGTCCCAAGGTGTTCCTTCAACACGGAATACGGTGCCCAGGATTTTCATTGCGACAAGATGCATCGGTCCAATTCCTTAACAATCATCTTCCGGGAATCAAGATGTGCCGATGGTGGACTATCGCTAGCTGCGCATCCGCGCAATGACCGTTTCCAGCGCCTTGCGGACATCTACTTCTGGCTGAATTTACGATCGAACCCGCCAGCGCCGCAGCGCTCACGACTGGTGGCGTTCGTCACGTAATTCAGCATCCACCGCCCCCTTCCCGCTTGCTTTGGCGCCGAGCCTGTGGCATCAGGCGCGCTCTCAAAAAGGGCGAGGCAGCGGCTTCGCCCTTATCGCGTCCGGGAGCGTCCCGGCTCAATCATTTTTGCAGACCACAAGGAGCACGGCCATGGCACGGGCGCTCGGGCTTGATTTCGGCACGACCAATACCGTTCTGGCGCTGGCAGACAGCGGCAGCACTACCCATTCGATGCAGTTTTCGAGCAGCGCAGGCGAGACGGATTCGATGCGCACGGCGCTCTCCTTCATGAAGGATGCCCAGCTCGGCGCTCAGGCACTAAAGGTCGAGGCCGGACAGGCGGCGATCCGCCAGTTCATAGACAATCCGGGCGACGCCCGTTTCCTGCAGTCGATCAAGACCTTTGCCGCAAGCCCGATCTTCCAGGGTACGCTGGTCTTTGCCCGTCGCCACACATTCGAAGATCTGATGGAGGTCTTCCTCAAGCGGTTGAAGACTTATGCGGACGGGCACTGGCCCGCCGAAGTCTCGCGCCTTGTCGCTGGCCGGCCGGTGCATTTTGCCGGCGCCAGCCCGGACGAGAAGCTTGCGACGGATCGCTATAACGAAGCGCTGACACGGCTCGGTTTTCCCGAGATCCATTATGTTTATGAACCTGTCGCAGCAGCCTATTACTTCGCCCAGACGCTGAAGACCGATGCCAATGTTCTGGTCGCCGACTTCGGCGGCGGCACGACGGACTATTCGCTGATCCGCTTCGAACGCGTGGCCGGCAAGCTGACGGCCAAGCCGATCGGCCATTCCGGCGTGGGCATTGCAGGCGACCATTTCGATGCGAAGATGATCGAACATCTGGTAGCCCCGGAAATCGGCAAGGGCACGTTCTTCAAGAGTTTCGACAAGCTCTTGGAAGTACCATCGAACTACTACGCCAATTTTGCGCGCTGGAACCAGTTGTCGATCTTCAAGACGACCCGCGAGTTCAACGACCTGAAATCGCTGGTGCGCTCGGCGATAGACCCGGACAAGCTGGAACTGTTCATCGAACTGGTCGAGCATGACGAAGGCTATCCGCTCTACCAGGCGATCTCGGCCACCAAGATGGCGCTTTCTTCCGCGGAAGAAGCCGAGTTCAATTTCTCACCGCTTGGCAAGGCCGGCAAGAAGATGGTCAAGCGTGCGAATTTCGAGACCTGGATCGCAGACGATCTGGCAAAGATCGAAGGCGCATTGGACGATGTGCTGACCAAGACGAATACCGCACCGGCCGAAGTCGACAAGGTGTTCCTCACCGGCGGCACTTCCTTCGTTCCCGCAGTGCGCCAGATCTTTACCCGGCGTTTCGACGCATCGAAGATCGAAAGCGGCGGAGAGCTTCTGTCGATTGCTCATGGTCTGGCTCTGATCGGAGAGAGCGAGAATGTCGGTGAATGGGCGGCTTAAGGCTTTCCCGCGAAGTTCGGCTTCGTTAAGGTGAAAGCATGAACGCCGCCTCAGATCTCAATCCGGCCGAGCTTGCCGCGCTTCTGCATTTTTTTGCGGATGCCGGCGTGGAATGGCTCGTCGACGACGAACCGGTCGATCGGATTGCCCAGTTCGAGGCGCAGAAGGCCGCAAGGGCTCAGGCAAAGGCCCCGGCAAGTGCGCGGGAGCACAGTCCGCAGGACGGCGTATCTTCGGCTTCGAATGGTGGGAGTGCGCCCTCGCGGCGGCCGGGTGCTACCGCCCCTCCCCCGGCAACCACGGCACCGGTCTCCGTGCCGGCCGGACAGGCGGTGGAAGCTGCACGTTTGGCGGCGGGCGCTGCCGGTTCACTGGCTGAGCTGAAGGCGGCGATCGAGACATTCCACGGCTGCAACCTGAAAAACAGCGCCCGCTCGACTGTGTTTGCCAGCGGCGATCCGTCTTCCGGGATCGCGATTATCGGGCCGATGCCGAATGCGGATGATGATCGCGATGGTGCCCCCTTCTCCGGTCGGGCCGGAGATCTTCTCGAGCGGATGCTTGCAGCAATCGGCCTTTCGCGCGACGGCGTGCTGATGACCAATATCATTCCCTGGCGCCCACCGGGCAACAGAATGCCGTCGGCGGCCGAGATGGATATCTGCCAGCCTTTTATCGAGCGCCAGATCGTGCTTGCCCGACCGAAGGCGCTGCTGCTGCTCGGCAATTTCCCGGCCCGCTTCTTCATAGGCGGCAACGGCACGATCCACACGATGCGTGGAAAGTGGCAGACCGTGAGCTTTGCAGGGATGGAAATCCCTGCGCTTGCGACATTTCACCCGCAGGAGCTTCTTGCCGCCCCCGCCAACAAAGCCCTGACCTGGCAAGATCTGCTGGCCTTTCGACACGGTCTTCAATAGCCGGAATTGCACATATTTCGTGCAATCAAACTGACGAAATGCAAATTATTACCATTATATGAAGCAACCCATGCGAGAAACGCATGGCAGCGTGGCGTTCTGCCACATTGCTGAATCAGAGCATTTTAAGCAATATTAGTAATGTCTTGGGAGGGACCCAGACAAAGGACCACGGTAATGACCAGCCGCTTTCGCCCAATACATTCGGGCTTCGAAACACTCCGCGCCGCAGGCGTCGGCCCGCGCTCGACGCAGGGCTACCACCGCTTCGGCTCGGCAACCAACGAGCAGATCACATCGCGCGCCATGGTGCGTCCGGGCGGCATTTCGCGTCCCTCGGCCATGTTTGCCGATTTTCGCGAACGTTGAGGAGGATGTGCGATGAGATCGATATTCAGTCCTCTTCGCACTCTCCGTGAAAACTTGCGTCAGATAAACGCCGCCGTAAACGCATCGCGCGAATTTTCCGAGGCAAGCAGAACTCGGGGCGAAGCGATCGGGTCCGTCAGTCCGCTTTCCGGCATCCCGCTCTGATTTTCCCTTCCCTGATCTTCATGCACCCGGCGGAGAGGCTTTGCGCGCAGCCCTGCGCTCCAGCCCAAGCTGGTGTTCGCGGTAGATGATGAAGATGCCGGCCGAGACGGTGATTGCGGTACCGATCAAGGTATTGATCGCCGGGATATCACCGAACAGCGTGTAGGCAATCGCAATTCCCAGAATGATGGATGTGTATTCGAACGGCGCGATCGTCGAGACGTCCGCGTGGCGATAGCTTTCCGTCAGCAGGATCTGCCCCAGCCCTCCGAAAAATCCCGAGGCGATCAGGCATAGGCGCGCATAACCACTCAGAGAAGACCAGCCGAAGGGCAGGCTGATGATTGAGAAGATCGCCGCGGTCAGCGAGAAATAGAGCACGATTGTTGCGGTCTTTTCCGTCTGAACGAGTTGGCGTACCTGGATCATCGCAAAGCCGCCCATGACGGCGCCCAGGAGCACTGCCATCGCGCCCATTGCCTGCTCTGACCCCATGCCACCACCACTGAACATGGTCATCTTGGGCCATGAAATGATCACAACGCCGACCATGCCGATAGCAACCGCGGTCCAGCGATAGAGCCTTACGGTCTCCTTGAGAAATATCGCGGCAAAGACGACGGCGATCAGCGGCATCGAATAACCGAGTGCTATTGCATCGGGCATTGGCAAATGCACCAGGCCATAAAAGCCGCATATCATGCCCATAATGCCGAGCACGCCGCGCTTGAGATGACCCGACAGGCTATTGGTGTGGAAGGCGTGAAACAATTCCCGGCGAAAAGCCAGATATCCCATGATCGGAACAAGCGCGAAAGCCGATCTGTAGAAGGTGACTTGCCCGGCAGGGAGATCCGGCCCGGCCGCCTTGATGCAGGTCTGCATCATCACGAATACGACAACAGACAATACTTTCAGCATAATCCCGTGCAGGGGATTTCGGGCATCGGGGGCCATAAGGGAACTCATTGGGGTTCAGGCCTTGGGCCTTGATCCGGAAATAGGCGGGGTGGATTCGCAAGGACATTAACGCAAAAGTGGAGCGCCGTGTGTGAAAATTGACGAAAGTTCGCCAGTGCGCCAATCGACGCAGCCGACAATCGGATTTGCGATCTTTTGCCTACAGCTCCGAAATAGCACTGTATGAAAATCGATCACTATACTGACAGTGCGACACTTTATTTTAGCCGCGGTTCAACAATCGTTTAGCATTGAATGTAAATATGCCCGCGGCGTGGGGGCCAAACCAGTCTTTTCGGGGACAGGTCTCACGTCGTCACGTCCAGTCGTTAAGCCGTTTCAGGAAACATCATGCGAACAGATACGGGCCAGATCGTGCATCTGGCGGATTACCGCCCCACTGACTTTGTTCTGGAACGGGTCGACCTGACGTTCGAACTCGATCCGACCAATACAAAGATCGAGGCCCGATTGATCTTCCATCGGCGCGAAGGCGTCGACGCATCGCTGCCGCTGGTCCTGGATGGTGACGAACTTAAGCTTTCCGGCCTGCTGTTTGACCAGAAGGAAATGTCGGCAAGCCAGTATGACGCGACGCCGGAAAGCCTGACGATCCGCGACCTGCCGGCGGAAAGCCCGTTCGAGCTTACGATCACTACCTATATCAATCCGGAAGCCAATACCCAGCTGATGGGTCTTTACCGGACCAACGGCGTCTATTGCACCCAGTGCGAGGCCGAGGGCTTTCGCCGCATCACCTATTTCCCCGACCGTCCGGATGTTCTGGCGCCGTACACAATCACGATCATCGGTGACAAGGCAGCCAACCCGGTCATGCTGTCGAACGGCAATTTCCTTGGCGGCGCCGGTTATGACGAGGGCCGCTCGTTTGCCGCCTGGTTCGATCCGCATCCCAAGCCCGCCTATCTCTTCGCGCTGGTCGCAGGCGATCTCGGCGTCATCGAAGACACGTTCGAAACGATGTCCGGCCGCGAAGTGGCGCTGAAGATCTATGTCGAGCACGGCAAGGAGCCGCGTGCGGCCTATGCCATGGATGCGCTGAAGCGCTCGATGAAGTGGGACGAAGAGCATTTCGGCCGCGAATACGATCTGAACATATTCCAGATCGTCGCCGTCTCCGATTTCAACATGGGGGCGATGGAGAACAAGGGTCTCAACGTCTTCAACGACAAATACGTGCTGGCCGACCCGGAAACCGCCACCGACCAGGATTATGCGAATATCGAGCGCATAATCGCGCATGAATATTTTCACAACTGGACCGGCAACCGCATCACCTGCCGCGACTGGTTCCAGCTTTGCCTGAAGGAAGGCCTCACGGTCTATCGCGACCAGGAATTCTCCTCCGACATGCGCTCGCGCCCGGTCAAACGGATTGCCGACGTGCGTCATCTGAAGTCCGATCAGTTTCCGGAGGATGGAGGCCCGCTGGCGCATCCGCCGCGCCCGGACAGCTATCGCGAGATCAACAACTTCTACACGATGACGATCTACGAGAAGGGTGCCGAGATCACCGGGATGATCGCGACCATTCTTGGACGCGACAACTTCCGCAAAGGCATGGACCTCTATTTCGAGCGCCATGACGGACAGGCCGTCACCGTCGAGGATTATGTAAAATGCTTCGAGGATGCGAGCGGTCGCGACCTCAGCCAGTTCTTCCGTTGGTATGTTCAGGCCGGCACGCCGTTGGTTTCCGCCTCAGGCGCCTATGACGCTGCCGCCGGCACGTTCACGCTGTCGCTCGAGCAGACGACACCGGCCACACCCGGCCAGCCGAACAAGGAGCCGCTGCATATCCCGCTCTCCTTCGCGCTGATCCTCGATAATGGTTCGATTGCCGAACCGACATCGGTCACCGGCGGCGAAATAACGGGCGACGTGCTGCACCTGACGGAGCGCAGCCAGAGCTTCACATTCTCGGGCGTCTCGTCCCGGCCGGTGGTGTCGCTCAACCGGTCCTTCTCGGCACCGGTCAATCTGGTATTCGAACAGTCGCTGGAAGACCTCGTCCATATCGCCCGCCATGACAGCGACCTTTTCTCGCGCTGGCAGGCTCTGACCGACCTTGCCATGCCGAACCTGGCGCAGGCCGCCCGCGATGCGCGCGACGGCAAGGATGTGACCTGCGATCCGGCTTTTGTTGCCGCTCTTCTGGAATGCGCCGGCGATGCATCGCTGGAGCCCGCCTTCCGGGCGCAGGCGCTGAACCTGCCGAGCGAGGCCGACATTGCTCGCGCGCTCGGTGGCAATAACGATCCCGATGCGATCCATGCCGGCCGCAAGGCCGTGCATGAGGCGATCGCCAAGGCTGGAGAGGAAGTCTTCGTCCGCCTTTATAACGAGATGAAGGTCGAAGGCGCCTATTCGCCGAAAGCCGGGGATGCCGGCAAGCGTTCGCTCCGCGGCGTTGCCCTCTCCTATCTCATGTATGCTGAAAACAGCCCGCAGCGCGCCGCCGAAGCATTTGCCGCTGCCGACAACATGACGGATCTTGCGCAGTCACTGACGCTGCTTGCGCATCGCTTCCCGGATGCTTCGGAAGCAACGGCTGCTCTCGCCAGCTTCCTCACCCGTTTCGACGGCAATCCCCTGGTCATCGACAAGTGGTTCTCGATCCAGGCGACGATCCCCGGCGTTGATGCGCTCGAACGGGTCAAGGCGCTGATGGAAAATCCGCGTTTCAACCCAGGCAATCCAAACCGCGTCCGTTCGCTTGTCGGCACGTTCGCCTTCGGCAACCCGACCGGCTTCAACCGCGTCGACGGCAAGGGATATGATTTCCTCGCGGACCAGATCCTTGCGATCGATCCGAAGAACCCGCAGCTCGCCGCACGCATCCTCACCTCGATGCGCTCGTGGCGTTCGCTTGAGCCTGTCCGTGCCGAACAGGCACGGCTGGCGCTTTCGAAGATCGCCAAGGCAGCCGGCCTTTCGACGGATGTCAGCGACATCGTCGGACGCATGCTGAAGGACTGATAGCCTTGGTGACCCGCAGCACTTTAAGCGCTGCGGGTCACATTTAAGCGCCTGCCACATTTTTGGCCGCGATTGACACATTTTGAAACACTTTGCTTGACGCGCCCTGAAATCTCGCATCCGGATTTCGACTGAAGCCGCAGCTGATTTGCGCCACATAAACCTGCAAATTCTAGCATTTTTCAAATAGTTAACAAAATATTACCAACCCTCTGGACACGAAGAATCACTCTATGATTCATTAGGGTAGATTCGGACGGGCGGCGTACCGGATCATCACGAGGGACTAGATGAATACGGTATCGGACGTGCAGCGGGAAACCGCGGCCGGCGCTTGGCTGCGCCCTAAATTTCCGAAGGTTTCGGGCCTGCAGAAAGCGCTTTCGAAAGACAGCAATTTCGCGGTCAAGCCGATCGCACGTCAAACGCCGAAGGTGGAACTGGTGCTTAAGCGATCCATTCCCCTTCTCATCATCGCATTCCTTATGGTCGTGGCAGCGTCGCGCATTCTCGGCATCATGGGCGAGAACAGCCGTATGGAAGATGCCGCCCGGCAATCGACTGCGCTGATGGCAGCAACCACCCAGGCGATTTTCACCGGCCAGGAAACCCTTTTCGCCCAGGCCAACCGCGCTGCCGCCGAAGCACGGCTTTCATCCTATCTCTCTTCCGATCCACAGCCGCATGGTTCCTTCACGCTGTTCATCGACAAGTCCGGTGTCGTTTTCGGTGGCTCGAAAGGAGCCTCTTCCGCCTATATCGGCCGCCGCCTTGCTTCGCTTCTGCCCGAGACCGCAACACTTCGGCGCTTCGGCGGCGTGATCGAGACCTATCTCGGCGACATTCCGCACTATGCTGCCATTCAGCCGATCGGTGATGACGGCGCTCTGATCGTCTCGGCGCATTCGCTCGACACCACGAACAATTTCCTGCGTGGCGAGATCTCGCTCAACGTCACTCTCTTTACCGGCATTTCCGCCATTCTTCTCGTCATCCTTTATGCCTATTACACGCAGGTTAGGCGTGCGCACGACGCCGACGAGATCTTTGCTGAATCCAATCTACGGATCGAAGCCGCATTGTCTCATGGGCGTTGCGGACTTTGGGATTTCGATGTTGCCAATCGCAGGCTCTTCTGGTCCGGTTCGATGTACGAAATGCTTGGCCTGCCTGCTGCCGGCAGCATCATGTCGTTTTCCGATGCCGCAAGGATGATGCATCCGTCGGACGGTAATATCTACGCTCTCGCGCGTGCCATCGGCCGCGGCAATGCCAAGCAGGTCGACCAGGTATTCCGCATGCGCCACGCGGCGGGACATTATGTCTGGATGCGCGCACGGGCACAGGTCATTCGCAACGCTTCCGGTCGTATCCACGTGATCGGCATCGCCATGGACGTCACCGAACAGCACCGTCTGGCACAACGTTATGCCGAGGCCGATCAGCGCCTCGCTGACGCGATCGAATGCACGTCCGAAGCCTTCGTGCTGTGGGACAAGAACGACCGTCTCGTGATGTGCAACACCCACTTCCAGCAAGCTTACGGATTGCCTGAAAGTGTGCTGGTGCCGGGAACCGAGCGTACTACGGTCAATGCAGCAGCGGCACGGCCGGTGATCGAGCGTCGCATCGCAGATGCGGATGGCAGCGGTTTCTCCCGCACCACCGAGGTTCAGCTTGCCGACGAACGCTGGCTGCAGATCAACGAGCGCCGCACCCGCGACGGCGGCACGGTTTCTGTCGGCACCGATATCACGCTTCTCAAGCGCCACCAGGATCGCCTGCGCCACAGCGAGCGCCGCCTGATGGCAACGATTGGGGACCTTTCAGCCTCGCAAAAGACGCTGGAAAAGCAGAAAGCAGAACTTTCCGTCGCCAATGCCAACTATCAGGCGGAAAAGGAACGCGCGGAGGCCGCCAACCAGGCGAAGTCAGAATTCCTCGCCAATATGAGCCACGAGCTGCGCACGCCGCTCAACGCCATTCTCGGCTTCTCCGAAATCCTGATGAACGGCATGTTCGGCCCGCTCGGCTCGCCGAAATACGGCGAATATTCCAAGGACATTCACGACAGCGGCAAGCACC
The DNA here is from genome assembly GCF_014198105.1 of Aliirhizobium cellulosilyticum. Lineage (NCBI taxonomy): Bacteria > Pseudomonadati > Pseudomonadota > Alphaproteobacteria > Hyphomicrobiales > Rhizobiaceae > Aliirhizobium > Aliirhizobium cellulosilyticum. The sequence continues at coordinate 64,062 of NZ_JACIGW010000002.1, forward strand.
TGCTGAACGTCATCAACGACATTCTCGACATGTCGAAGATCGAAGCCGGCCACATGCGCATCCAGGCGGACAAGATCGATCTCGTGCCCCTGGTCGAAGAGAGCCTGCGCCTGACCTCTATCTCCGCCCAGGACAAGCAGATCACGATCCATCAACGGCTACCCGAAGTACTCGACATGGTCGGTGATAGACGCGCGCTGAAGCAGGTGATGCTCAATCTCCTCTCCAACGCCGTTAAATTCACCGACGAAGGCGGCAGTATCGAGTTGCGCGCTCACCGAATGGAAAAAGGCCTGATGCTGACGATCGCCGACAGCGGCATCGGGATCCCCAAGGATGCAATGCCGAAGATCGGCCAGCCCTTCGAACAGGTGCAGAGTCAGTATGCCAAGAGCAAGGGCGGTTCGGGCCTCGGGCTTGCCATCTCCCGCTCGCTGGTGGCGCTGCATGGCGGCAGGATGCGTATCCGCTCGAAATGCGGCAAAGGCACCGCCGTGTCGCTGTTCATTCCCGACCGGCCTTTCGTGGAAGCACGGAAAAGGGCGGCGTAAGGCGATCACAACTGACCTTCGCCGCATTCACCTTGGCGAAAGCCCCTCACCCTACCTCACCTTTTCATAACCCGTTCAAACACTCCCCGGACCTCACCCGATAACCGCTTCACCTCTCCCTCCAGCGTCAAGAGATCGGGGCAGTCTCCTGCGCGGCAGATCCGCTCGACAAGGCCCGTGGGTGCATCCTTGGCATCGAAAGGACCATCCACGCAGAGGCGGATGATCTGCGAGAGTTCGGTGAACAGACGCAAGGCTTCAAGGCATGTATCGAGATCGGCGCGTTCAGGCAGGTCTTCGCCCAGTGCCTTCAGTGCTTGCGCAGTCGACAGGCCATAGGTGTCGACCAGTAGATCCTTGCTCCCTGCCCGCGTCGGCGCGATCAGCCGCAGGTATTGGGCGATGAACTCAATATCGATCAATCCGCCAGGAATGAGCTTGAAGTCCCAGATATCGCGCGGCGGCTTCTCTTCCGCGATCAGCGCCCGCATCTCGGCCACGTCCGTCGTGATCTTCTTCACGTCCGGCTTGGTCGCCAGAACCTCGCTTATGATCGCCTTTGCCTCATTACCAAGGCTCTCGTCGCCACAGACGATGCGTGCGCGGGTGAGCGCCATATGCTCCCAGGTCCAGGCCTCTTCTCGCTGATATTTGCCGAAAGCGATGATGCGGGAGGCGACTGGCCCCTTGTTGCCGGAGGGGCGCAGGCGCAGGTCGACCTCGAAGACAACACCCTCCGCCATCGGCGCGGAAAGGGCCGCGATCAATCTCTGCGTCAGTCGGGTGAAATAGCGCTGGGCGTCGAGCGGCTTCGGACCAAGGCTTTCGAAAGCCTCGCTGTCATAGTCATAGAGCAGGATGAGATCGACATCCGATCCGGCCGTCAGCTCGAACGAGCCGAGCTTGCCCATGCCCATCACGGCCACCCGGCCGCCCGGATAGGTGCCATGCGCGGTCTCGATCTCGCCTTTCACCGCTGTCAGCGCAGCATCGATCAACAGATCTGCCAGATGAGTGAAGGCGCGGCCGGCATCGTCGCCGGAGATCGCTGCGGTGAGCAACCTGATACCGATCAGGAAACGCTGCTCGGCGGCAAAGATGCGCAACCGATCCAGCCTGTCCTCGTAGTGGCGCGAGCCCGAGAGAAACGTGTCCAGCCGCTTCGACAGATAGTCGCGTGTCGGCACTTCCGACATCAGGCCGGGATCGAGCATGCCATCGAAGACATGCGGCTTCGAGGCGATGATATCGGCGAGGCGCGGAGCAGACGCCATGATGGTGACGATGAGGGAGAGAAGCGGTGGGTTCTTGCCGATCAGCGAGAAAAGCTGGATGCCAGCCGGCAGCGCCTTCAAAAAGCTGTCGAACCGCAGCAGCGCCTCGTCGGCACGCCGGCTCTCGCCAAAGGCCTTGAGCAAAGCCGGCATCATCTCCGTCAGCCGCTCGCGCGCCTCGACGGATTGCGTCGCGCGATAACGACCGGAATGCCAGGTGCGGATCATCCGCGACATGTCGGCGGGCCGCTCATAGCCGAGTTCAGCCAGCGTCTTCAGCGTATCGGGATCGTCCTTCTGGCCGGTGAAAACAAGATTACCTTCGCCCCCTGAAAGCCCCTCCTCCTGCTCGAACAGCCGGGAATAACGTCTCTCGACCGTCTTCAGGGTGCTTTCCAGCCGCGCGGAAAAGGCTGCGACATCGGCAAAGCCGAGCATGAAGGCGATGCGCTTTAGTTCCGCATTGCTGTCCGGCAGGCGATGTGTCTGCTCGTCATGCACCATCTGGATGCGATGCTCGACATCGCGCAAGAACCAGTAGGCCTCGGTCAGCGCCGTGGCGATCTCCGGCTTGATCCACTTCGCCTCAGCCAGCGCCCCAAGTGCTACTTCCGTCTCGCGCGTCCTCAACGCCGGCATGCGACCGCCGGCGATCAGCTGCTGCGTCTGGGCGAAAAATTCGATCTCGCGGATGCCGCCGCGGCCAAGCTTGACGTCGTGGCCCTTTACTGCGATCGCCCCATGGCCCTTGTGGACATGGATCTGGCGCTTGATTGAATGAATGTCTGCGATCGCCGCATAATCGAGATATTTGCGGAAGACGAAGGGCGTCAGCAGTTTCAGGAAATTATCGCCGGCAGCCATGTCACCCGCCACCGGACGCGCCTTGATGTAGGCGGCACGCTCCCAGTTCTGTCCCCTGCCCTCGTAGTAGATCAGGGCTGCATCCATGGAGACGGCGAGCGGCGTCGAGCCGGGGTCAGGCCGCAGCCTCAGGTCGGTTCGGAAAACGTAGCCATCGGCCGTGCGGTCCTGCAGGATACGGATCAGCCGGCGCATCATCCGGCCATAGATCTCCGACGGATCGAGCGGATCGGCAAGAATGCCCACCTCCGGATCGAAAAAAACGACGATATCGATATCGGAGGAATAGTTGAGTTCGCGCCCGCCGAGCTTGCCCATGCCGAGCACGATGAGGCCCGAGCCACGGCTCGGCTCTTCCGGATCGACAAGCTTGAGCTTGCCGCTCTCATGGGTCGCGAGCAGGAGATGGTCGACCGCGGAGGCAACGGAGGCTTGCGCAAATTCGCTCAGCCAGCAGGTCGTCTCCTTCGCAGAGAAGATGCGGGCGAGATCTGCCAGTGCCAGGATGAAGCTGAAGGCGCGCTTGGCCGACCGAAGCACGGTCATGACCTCGCCCTCGGACGGGATTTTTCCGTCAACCGGCCGCCACGCACTCCGCGCCTTGTCGATGAGGGAAGACAGCGCCGGCTCTACCGGCTCGCCGATAGCCTGCGCCAGAAATGAGGGAGATACCGAAGCCGTGTCGCGCAGATAGGGCGACAGGCTGAATGCCGCGACGAGAAAATCCTTCAGCGCGCCGCCTTCTTTCAACATTTGCGCAACGGAAGCCTCGGATTTTCCAATATCTTTCAGCGCCGCCAGAGCAGTCTTAGCTTCCGCCTGAGATAGGGGACGGATGACATCCGCTGATACGGTATCGAGCCGTTTTACGCTTTTCATGCCGTTTCCTCCCTCATGCAGCTTTTAGTTTGCGCAGACGGAGAAGACAAACCGGAATGAGGGGAAACCACAACCCATGAACGATTGCGGTTTATCAAGTGACGCAATCTAATTAGGGCGCTATCTATTTGGAGACTTTCGTACTCCATGCCTTAGCGGGTCGCTTCCCGCTCTTCGGTTGCGTGGAGTCATCCGAATTGCCTTGCGCTCCCGCGTACACCCTCGGGAGAAACCATGAATTCCTCAGACATCGCGCTTCTTGCGACAGCGCTCGGCAGCGTGATTTTCCTCGTCGTGCTGATCGTATCGCGCATCCGGCTGCATCCGCTCCTGGCGCTGATCATCACCTCCATCGGCGTCGGCCTTGTCACCGGCATGCCGGGCGAAAAGCTGATCAAGTCGATCGAGGCCGGTGCCGGCCACACGCTCGGCGCTGTCGGCCTCGTCGTGGCGCTCGGCGCCATGCTCGGCCGCATCCTGGCCGCCGGCGGCGTGACTGAAAGCATTGCCAATCTCATCATCACCAGAACCTCAACCCGCATGCTGCCCTGGGCAATGGCGGGTGCCGCCTTCATCATCGGCATTCCGATGTTTTTCGAAGTCGGCCTCGTCGTGCTTCTGCCGCTGATCTTCAGCGTTGCGCGCAAGCTTGACGAGACCGGGAGCATCAAGGGCTCGGCCTATGTCTATGTCGGCGTTCCGGTCATTGCCGCACTTGCGTCGATGCACGGCATGGTGCCGCCGCATCCCGGCCCGCTGACGGCGATCGCCTCGCTCAACGCCAATATCGGCGCGACCATGCTCTACGGTTTCATCGCCGCCATTCCGGCAATCATCCTTGGCGGACCGGTCTATGGCGCGATCGTTACCCCGCGCCTCAAGGTCAAGCCAGATCAGGGGCTGATCGACCAGTTCTCGCAGGACGCAGCGGAGGGCGCATCGACGGGCCAGGCACCGCCTAGCCTCGGTCTCAGCCTGCTGACAGCGCTTCTGCCGGCGCTGCTGATGCTTTTCCATGCGATTGCCGAACTTCTCCTGCCGAAGGGTTCAACGCTGCTGTCGATCACCGATTTCCTCGGCGATCCGGGCATCGCCATGCTGGTCGGCGTGCTGTTTGCCGCCTGGACCCTGATCATCAGCCGCGGCGGCAACAGCGAGCTTCTGCGCACGCAGCTGTCCGCCAGCGTCAAGCCGATCGCCAATGTTCTGCTGATCATTGCGGGCGGCGGGGCGTTCCAGCATGTTCTGGGAGATGCGAAAGTCGGGGATGCGATCATGCATCTGAGCCAGCAGTTCTCGCTTTCGCCGCTGCTTCTCGGCTGGATCATCTCGATGCTGCTCTCGGTCTCGACAGGGTCCGCCACGGTCGGCATCGTTGGCGCATCGGGACTGCTCGCGCCGCTTGTCGGACATGACCCGTCGCTCAATGCCTCGCTCCTGGCGCTCTCAGTCGGCTGCGGCTCGCTGTTCTTCAATTATGCCAACCATGCAGGTTTCTGGCTGGTGAAGGAATCCTTCGGCATGACGATGGGTGAAGCAACAGCAACCATCTCGATCATCCAGTCGATCGTCTCGGTGGTCGGGCTGGTGATGGTGCTACTGATGAACCTGGCGCCGCCGCTGGTGTGACCGGCCACAGATGATGGGGAGGACGTCCCCCTCTGGCCTGCCGGCCATCTCCCCCACAAGGGGGAGAAAAACCGCTGCAACCACCTGCCTCAATCATCCTTCAACAGTAAGGCCGGGTTAAGCCCTCCCCCTTGTGGGGAGGGTTTGGGAGGGGTCTTTATTACCCTCTCACCCCTTCACCACCGGAAACACCATCGTCACCGTCAGGCCCGGAGTCTCCGTCTTCGCTTCGTCCGTGGCGGAAAGCTCCAGCCTGCCGCCATGCAGCTCCATCACCGCCTCGACCAGCGACAGGCCAAGGCCTGTTCCCGGCTTGGAACGGCTGGCATCCAACCGGAAGAAACGCTTGGTCACCTCACCGCGTTTGTCGGCCGGCACCCCTGGGCCGTTGTCGCTAACGGCAAGCCTAACCTCACCCGCCTCGGAAGACAGTTTCACCCGTATCACCGGCGTCTCGCTGCCTTCGCTGGCATATTTGATCGCGTTGTCGAGCAGATTGAACATCGCCTGGCCGATCAGTTCGCGGTTGCCGTTGACGGAGATGCCTGGGTTGATCCCGGTGATCAGTGTTATGCCCGCCTCTTCTGCGACAGGCTCGTAAAGCTCGGCGCTGTCGGCGGAAACGGCAGAGAGATCGACGCTCGACATCTCCGCCGCGATTGATCCGGCCTCAACACGGGAGATCATCAGCAGCGCGTTGAAGGTGCGGATCAACTGGTCGGATTCGGCAATGATGCCTTCAAGCGCCGCCCGCCGCGCATCTTCATCATCCTCGCCCAGAGCGTCGGCAGCCTTGTTACGCAGCCGTGTCAGCGGCGTCTTCAGGTCATGGGCGATATTGTCGGAAACCTGCCGCAGGCCTTCGTTCAGCTTTTCGATCCGGCCTAGCATGGCGTTCAGCGATCCCGACAGCCGGTCGAACTCGTCACCGGAGCGGCCGACGGGAAGTCGCTGAGACAGGTCGCCGGCCATGATTTTCTGGCTCGCAGCCGACATGCGGTCGATGCGCTTCAGCGCATTGCGGCCGATACCAAACCAGATGACCAGTGCGCCCAGTCCCATGATCGCCAGCGCCACCATCAGCGCCTGCCGCACGATATAACGGAAACGGCTCGGGTCACCGAGATCGCGACCGATCATCACCCGCAATCCGTTATCGACGCGCAGGACATTGGCGATGGCGAGATGTTTGCGCGAACCGCCGATCTCGGCATAGGGTTCGTAGGAGAAAGGCATATTCGTCCAGCCTTCCTGGTCGAGCACGCCAGGCTGGACGGAGGAGACATTGCCGGCCAGCATCTCGCCGTTCGGTCCGGCGATGACATAGAGATTTGCGCCCGGCTGGCGGGCGCGGCGCTCCATGATGCGCAGGAGAAGGTTCACCCCGCCGCGTTCATAGGCGCGCTGGATATCGGCGACTTCCTCGGTAATCGTCTGGCGTGTCTGCTGTACCAGCGTCTTTTCCGAAAGCGCCGTCACATAGATGACGAGAAACCCGGCGCAGATCGCGAACAGGAGGATATACAGCGCCGACAGCCTCACGGCCGTCGAGCGGAACATGAGGCGGGCGCGCTTGGCGATGCGGGAAAGCATTACCCCTCGTCCTTGATCATGTAGCCGGCGCCGCGGATGGTCTTCAACAATGGCTTGTCGAAGTCCTTCTCGATCTTGGAGCGCAGGCGCGAGACATGCACGTCAATGACATTCGTCTGCGGGTCGAAGTGATAGTCCCAGACGTTTTCGAGCAACATGGTGCGGGTCACGACCTGACCGGCATTCTTCATCAGGTATTCGAGCAGGCGGAATTCACGCGGCTGCAGCAGCACATCCTTGCCGGCGCGCTTGACCTCGTGAGAAAGCCGATCGAGCTCCAGATCGCCGACCCGGTAGACCATATCCTGTTCCGGCGTGCCCTTGCGGCGACCGAGCACTTCGACACGCGCCAGAAGCTCGGAAAAGGCGTAGGGTTTCGGAAGGTAATCGTCGCCGCCGGCGCGCAGGCCGGTGACGCGGTCATCCACCTGGCCGAGCGCGGACAGGATCAGCACCGGGGCGTTGACGCCGCGCTTGCGCAATTCGCTGATCACCGACAGGCCATCGCGGCGCGGCAACATGCGGTCGATGACCATCACGTCGTAGGAGTTTTCCGAGCCCATGAACAGGCCGCTTTCACCGTCGCTGGCGTGGTCCACGATGATGCCGGCCTCGCGAAAGGCCTTTGTCATGTAGGCTGCCGCCTCGAGATCGTCTTCGATAACCAGAATCTTCATGTGCGGGACAATAGCCTCGGCGGAAACATTTACACTATCGGAATCTTCTGTCTTTACCGAGGAAAACGACGAGGTCTGCATGCTGGTCTCCGTTACAAGAAGAGCGCCGACGTTTCCGGCGGCGCCCCTTGATGAGCTTGATCCTGCGGTTGGGCCTGGAGGTACCACCCCCGCAGTGTCACTCAGATGGTTGCGCGGCATCAGCCTTCGTTGATCGGCAAAGCGACGAAGCGGCTGGAACCATCGGCCTCGACCTGGAAGAGCGCACGGGTGCGACCGTCCTTCTTAGCCTGTTCGAGAACCTTGCCGACATCGGCTGCGCTTTCGACCTTCTTGTTGTTGACCGAAAGAATCTTCTCGCCGTTCTTCAGGCCGCGGGCGGCTGCTTCGCTGTCCGGATCGACATCGGTCACGGAAAGGCCGGAGCCGTCCTCAGCCGGGGCAACGGTGATGCCGAGGCTTGCCAGCGCCTGTTCGCTTGCCGGAGCCGGATCGTCCGGCTGCGTGGGCTCAGCGGAAGCAGCCTCATCGCTTGCCATGTTGCCGAGCGTCACCGGAATGGTCTGCTTCTTGCCGTCGCGCCACAGATCGACATCGACCTTGGTATTCGGCGTAAAGGCTGCGACACGGCGGGCGAGATCACGGGCATCCTTGATCGGCTGGCCGTTGACCGCCTGAACGACGTCACCCTGCTTGATGCCTGCCTTCTGGCCCGGAGAGCCTTCCTGCGGAGCAACGACCAGCGCACCGGAAGCTTCCTTCAGGCCGAGCGAGTCGGCAATGTCCTGCGTTACCGGCTGGATCTGCACACCGAGCCAACCGCGCTCGACCTTGCCGTCCTTCATCAGGTCGGCGATCACGTCCTTGGCGGTGGAGGCAGGGATCGCGAAGGCGATACCGACATTGCCGCCCGACGGCGAGAAGATCGCGGTATTGATGCCGACAACCTGACCGTTCAGGTCGAAAGTCGGGCCGCCCGAGTTGCCGCGGTTCACGGCTGCGTCGACCTGGATATAGTCGTCATATGGGCCGGAGCCGATGTCACGGCCACGGGCCGAAACGATACCGGCAGTCACGGTGCCGCCGAGGCCGAACGGATTGCCAACTGCGACAACCCAGTCACCGACGCGAACCTTGCTGTCATCGGCAAAGGAGACATAGGTGAACTTACGGGCCGGCGCATCGACCTTCAGGAGCGCTAGGTCGGTACGGCTGTCCTTGCCGACCAGCTTGGCATCAAGTTCGGTGCCATCGTTCAGCACGACCGTATAGGCCTGTCCATCGGAAACGACGTGGTTGTTGGTGACGATGTAACCGTCTTCGGAAATGAAGAAGCCGGAGCCCTGGGCAGTCGGACGCAGGTGGTGCGGACGATTTGGCCCACCGGGGCCACCGCGCTCTGCGCGGTCACGTGGGCCTGCGCCCGGGCCCGGGCCACCGGGACCACCTTGGCCGCCGAATTCCTTGAAGAAACGCTTCAGCGGATGATCATCCGGCAGCTGGTCGAAGCCGCGGCCGCCGAAGTTGAAGGAGAAATTGCTGTTGTCGTCGGAGACCGGCTGTGCGTCGGACTGGACACGAACCGAAACGACCGCGGGGGAAACTGCAGACACGACATCCGCGAAGCTAGGTGCCTGCGGCGCTGTCACGGAAACCGGAGCGGCAAAGGAGGACATGACCTGGCCTGAGATGCCGGTGGACAGCATGACGGCGGCAAGGCCGGCAACGGTCGAGGTCTTCAGCACTGTCTTGAGGGAGGGACGTCCAAACGTCATGGTGAAAGCTACCTTCTTCTCTTCGTCACTCAATCTTGGTCAGGCTGCCGATGGGCAACCCGCCGTTGTTCGATGACAGAGATATAGGCGTCGTCACCTTAACTGCAGGTGGCTAGAGCATGAAATGTTCGTAATATTTCGAAATATCCGGCCCGTGGTCCAAAACCTACTTGCCGAGCAGTTCGTCGATTTTGGCTTTCTCTTCGGCACTTAACACCTCGGAAGGACGCCGCGCAGGCCTGCTCCTGACAAAAATGACAAGAGCGAAAATACCCGCGATCAGAAGTCCGATCGGCATGGACCACAAAATGATCGTCTTGCTGCTGAGCCGCGGATTGAGCAGCACGAACTCGCCGTAACGCGACACGACGTAATCTACGACCTGTTTGTCCGTATCGCCATCGGTCAGCCGCTGGCGAACCAGCACGCGCAGATCCTTGGCAAGCTCGGCATTGCTGTCGTCGATCGACTGGTTCTGGCAGACCATGCAGCGCAACTGCGCCGAAATCTGCCGCGCACGCTGTTCGAGTGCCGGATCTTTCAACACCTCGTCCGGATTGACGGCGAAGGCTTGGATGGGGGTGAGGAGGAGGAAAAGAGCGATCAGGAGTTTGGTGATAATTCCCCTTCTGGCCTGCCGGCCATCTCCCCCACAAGGGGGGAGAAAACCCGTGGCACCGTCTTGCCCGGATCTAGAGTCGAGGGCAGGGCCATAAAGCCCCTCCCCCTTGTGGGGAGGGGTTGGGGAGGGGTTTTGACAATTCATTCCGCCGGCTCCATCACAGCCTTGACCTGCTTGGCCTTCCTCGACGGTGCGCCCACGCGCAAGCGTCGATCCGACAGAGACACGAAACCACCGACCATCATGATCAGGCAGCCGCCCCAGATGCACAGGATCAGAGGCTTCCACCAGATGCGCACGACGATGCCACCGCCATCCATAGGATCACCGAGAGAGACATAGAGCTGGCTAAGCCCGAAGGTCAGGATGCCGGCTTCCGTGGTCGGCATGCGACGCGCTGTATAAAGCCGCTTGGACGACCAGACATCGGAGACCACAGCGCCACCGGAGCTCACCGCAAAATGCCCCCGCTCCTCGGTGAAGTTCGGGCCGACAGCTTCGCGAAAACCGTCGAAGGTCAGCGAATAACCGCCGGCGTCCGCCGTCTGCCCCTGCTTCATCTCGACGACATGTTCGGTGCTGAAAGCCGATGCGGCAACAATACCGACAACGGTCACGCCGAGGCCGAAATGGGCGAATGCCGTGCCCCAGGCCGAGCGCGGCAGGCCTTTCAAGCGGCGCAGCGAGGTCATCACCGGCAGTTTACCGAAGTTGCCGCGATACCAAAGGTCGGCGATCGCGCCGAGCATGCCCCAGCAACCGATTGCCAGTCCGAAGATCGTAAGGACCGGGCCGCCGTTCTGCATATACCAGAGCAGCAGGCCTAAAAGCAGCGCGAGGCCGGCGAAAACCCAGAGCCGCTGCAGCGCCCCATAAAGATCAGCCCGTTTCCAGGCAAGCATCGGTCCGAGCGGCACGGCGATCAGAAGCGGCAGCATCAACAGGCCGAAGGTCATGTTGAAGAACGGTGCACCAACCGAGATTTTTTCACCCGTAAGGGTTTCCAGCACCAGCGGATAGAGCGTTCCGGTCAAGACGGTCGCAGTCGAAACCGTCAGGATCAGGTTGTTCAGCACCAGCGAACCTTCTCGCGATATCGGCGCGAACAGGCCACCAGCCTTCAAGGTCGGCGCTCGCCATGCAAACAGCATGAACGCTCCTCCGATAAAGATCGCCAGAATGCAGAGGATGAAGATACCGCGCGACGGATCGGTGGCAAACGCATGGACCGAGGTCAGCACGCCGGAGCGCACAAGGAAGGTACCGAGCAACGATAGCGAAAAGGTCATGATCGCGAGAAGCACGGTCCAGATTTTCAAGGCCTCGCGCTTTTCCATGACCAGTGCCGAATGCAGGAGGGCCGTGCCGGCAAGCCAGGGCATGAAGGAGGCGTTTTCGACCGGATCCCAGAACCACCAGCCGCCCCAGCCGAGTTCGTAATAGGCCCAGTAGGAGCCCATGGCGATGCCGGCGGTCAGGAAGGTCCATGCGGCGAGCGTCCATGGGCGCACCCAACGTGCCCATGCCGCATCGATGCGGCCTTCCATCAGCGCCGCCACGGCAAAGGAGAAGCAGACGGAAAAGCCGACATAACCGAGATAGAGAAGCGGCGGATGGATGGCGAGCCCGAAATCCTGCAGGATCGGGTTCAAATCCTGCCCTTCAGCCGGCGCCGGATCGAGGCGCAGGAACGGATTGGAGGTCAGAAGGATGAACAGCAGGAAGGCCAGGCTGATCCAGGCCTGCACGGCCAGAACATTGGCTTTCAGCGTTTCGGGAATATTACGGCCGAAGACGGCGACCAGCGCGCTGAAGAAAACGAGGATCAGCAGCCAGAGCATCATCGAGCCCTCGTGATTGCCCCAGACGCCGGAATATTTGTAGATCAGCGGCATCAGCGAATGGGAATTCTCCCAGACGTTCTTCACCGAAAAATCGGAAACGACATAGGCCCAGGTCAGCGCGGCGAATGACAGCGCCACGAGGCCGAACATGACGAGCGAACCGGTCGTCGCCACCGCCATCATGCTAGCGTCACGCCGATGCACGCCGATCAGCGGCAGGAGCGAGACGATGATTGCGGTCGCAAGCGCCAGTACCAGCGCGAAATGGCCGATCTCGACGATCATGGCGTGGTGCTCCCGACAACCTGTCCGCTTTTGGCTCCAGCCTTCTTACTCTGGTCGTCCTTGGCCGGCGCCATGCCCTTGCCGGTTCCGTCCTCCCAGACACCATCCTTTTTCAGCCGGTCAGCAACTTCCTTGGGCATGTAGTTCTCGTCATGCTTGGCAAGCACGCTGTCAGCCACGAAAGCATGCGTCGCGGCATCGAAGGAACCTTCGGTGACAACCCCCTGCCCCTCGCGGAACAGGTCGGGAAGGATGCCGGTATAGCTCACAGGCACGGTCGCCTTGCCGTCGGTCACGGTGAAGCTCACAGTAGACCCCTGCCCGCGCTTCACCGATCCATCCTCCACCAGACCGCCGAGCCGGATGCGGGTTCCAGGCTGCAGATTGGCCGTGGCCAGATCGCCCGGCATGAAAAAGTAAGCGACGGACTGCGAGAAGGCGAACATCACGAGGAAGACGGCGATGATGATAAAGCTCATGCCGCCGGCGATTACGGCCAATCGTTTCTGCTTGCGCGTCATTGGGTTACTCCCATCTTGGGGGTGGCTCCCGGATTTGCCGCGCCTTCGGCCGACAGTCCTATTTCCTGTGCGAGCGCGATCAATTGTCTGCCCTCGTTTCCATCGGCGGGGAAATGCTCCAGCCCGGTCTTCAAGGCGGCTTCAGCCTTCTCCCTGTCGCCGAGCACCATGTAGGATCTTACCAGCCTCAGCCAGCCCTCGATATTGTTCGGATCCGATTCCAGCTTTGATGCGAGGCTGTCGACCATGCCGCGGATCATGTCCTGGCGATCACCCTGCGACATATCCTGCGCTGCGGCTACATCATCAGCGTTCGGGCCGCCCAGAGAAGGCGGCGCTGCAGGTGCCGCAACGGTGCCGCCATTTTTGGCGATATGTTCGTTGATCAGGCCCATCCACGGAGCATCTCGGGGCGAAGCCTTGGCGATCTCCTCGAAGGTCGCTTTCGCGTCAGTCGCCTTGCCGGCCTGTTCCTGTGCCACGCCAACATAAAAGCGCGCGCGCACATCACCCGGCTCCAGCCGAACCGCTTGCTCGAAGGCAGAGCGGGCGTCCTCGGTCACGATACCATCATTGGCAACGACCAGCGTCTCGCCGAGGCCCGACAGACGTGCCGCACTGGGTCCGATCAAGCGAATCGCATTTCGATAAGCAAGTTCGGCGTCCCCAAGCCGTGCAGTGCGGAAATAGATCGGAGCCAGAATATCCCAGCCGGAACCATCGTTCGGATTCTGCGCCAGATGCCGCTCGGCTTTCGCCACCAGCAGCGACATGTCATTGCCTGGGTTCGCCAGCCGCGCTTCCAGCGGCTGATCGGGCAAACCTGGGCTGCCCAGCATGACGTAGAGACAGAGCCCGATAGCAGGCGGCGCGACAGTCACGATACCGATCGCCATCCTGCGTAATCCGCTCGTCTTTACCGCGTCCGCAGCATCTACATTTTCCTTACCCGCAGCGGCCAGCAACCGGCGACCGATCTCGGCGCGCGCATATTCGGCTTCCTCGGCGCTGATCAGGCCGCCGGCACGATCCCGGTCGAGTTCCTTCATCTGGTCACGATAGACCTCGATCTCTCCGGCATTGTCAGGCGCAAGGGCCTCGGGACGCCGATAGAGCGGATAAAGCAGCGCTGCAGCGACGATTGCCGTCATGAGCGCAAGAAGGATCCATAAAATCATGTTCGCCAATTACTGCAACGGCGGTGACATTCCAATCGGTCCCATGCCGTTGACGTGAATTTGAGAGATCTCCGTGGCCCATGGCCACGCCACGGGCCAGGTCTTTAGAACGTTTCAAGACTGATGGGAATGTCTATCGACTACTATGACCTGTATCAAATTCACGAATCCGTGCGGGCATATCCGACACGAATTCAGTTGAGCGGCGTCCAGGTCCCGTCGGAATTGCGGCAGGCGGCGCCTCTCGCGAGTATGTCCCGACCGTCGACAGTAACCGTGTGCCGGTATTGCCGGCAATTCTGTGCGCCTACCTGGTAAGGTGCGTTGGCGACGACCGTCCCGTTGGCGTTATCGCCCTTCCATTGAACAGACTGCCCGCCGGCCATCTCTTCCAGAGCACGGTATTCAGCTTCCAATGCGCGCGAGCGGTCGCTGGATGAAAGCTCTGCACCACTACGCCCAACGATACCGCCCTGCAGGGCGGTAATATAGCCTGCCGAGGCAGACGGCTTTGGAGACAAGAGCCCTCGCGCACCGGCCGCAGAACGCGACGTCGACGTGCAGCCGGAAACGACAGCTATTCCGCAAAGGGTCAACAGCACGGTTGAAAAGCTCGTGGGGCGCATCGCTTGCTTATGGTCTCCGACTTGCATGCTCGGCAGAAAACGAGGTCTTCACATCAGCATCTCCGCCCGCCTTGGGAAATAATTCCCTGGCTAGGTTGATCGAGACCGTTGCAGAGCCTTGTTCGTCCGCCTTTCACTTCAATGATATAGCAGGCGATGCGATCGTCCAGAAGATATGACAGCAAGTCTTTAGCAGTTGCTCATTGGCCACAGGTTTCATGAGCGGCGTCAGGCTGCGTCACGGGTCACGCCGGGCAGCAGAAGTCTTGCTCGCAATCCTCCGTGCGCACCACGGTCCAGATTGAAAGTACCATTGTATTCAGAGGCGATTTCACTGACGATCGAAAGGCCGAGACCGGCACCGGGCTTGCTTTCGTCCAGCCGTTTTCCGCGTTTCATCGCTATGGTGATCTGCTCCGGCTCGAGACCGGGACCATCATCCTCTACAATCAGCTCTACCCATGCCCTTCGGGCAGCCTCGCCTTCGGAACCCGGCGGCGGAGACGACGGAGCGATCGCTACCCAGATATCGGTCTTGGCAAAACGCGCGGCATTCTCCAGAAGATTGCCAACCGTCTCTTCAAGGTCCTGCTGTTCCAGCGCCACCGCCAATGACGGCGGTGAAACGGAAAGATGGAACTTCGTGTCCGGGTTCAACCTGCGCATGACGCGCACCAACCGCTCCATCACCGGTTCGGCCTCGCTTCTGGCGAGAAGCGAGTCGCGCTGGGCCGCGATCCGGGCGCGATTGAGATAGGACTGAACCTGGGTCTGCATCGCTTCGGCCTGGGAGCGCACCAGATCGGACGGCACCTTCTCGCCCAGCCGCCCTTCGTTGAGCAGCACTGCAATCGGTGTTTTCAACGAATGGGCAAGATTTCCCACCTGCATGCGCGCACGCTCCACGATACGCCGATTGCTTTCGATCAGCGCATTGATGTCGTTGGCCAAGGGCATGATTTCGCGAGGGAAACGTCCCTCCAGTCGTTCGACTTCGCCGCGCCGCACCCGCTCCAGTGAACGGCGTGCGCCCTTCAACGGCAACAGGCCGAAAAGGATCGCCAGGCCATTGACGATCAGGCTGCCAACGCCGAACACGGCAAGCGTGATATAGAGATTGCGCGAAAATCCGTGCACGTCATCTTCCACGACGGCCAGATTTCCCGAAACGCGAAACCGCGCCGCACGCCCTTCGCCGTCGAGAACCACTTCGGTCTCGGCCACGAGCACCGTATTCCCGAAAGCATCATTGGTGCGGTAGAACCGTTCGTACCGATTGTTGAACGGCACGCTCAGAATGGTCGGCACCTTGATGTTCGAGGTCCCGAGGGAAGACGAAGAAAGCGGTGTCGCCGCGAAAGTGCCGAGCGGCTCGATGATCCAGTACCAGCCAGTCTCCGGCTGCGAGAAACGCAGGTCACCGAGTTGCGGATTGCCCGAAAGCTTGTTGTCCTCACCAATCGTCATCGAGTTGATGACGTTATAGAGCTGCGCACGCAGAAGATCGGTAAAAGCCCGCTCCGACGATTGCCGGTAGAGCTGCGAGATGACGATCGCGATCACCACCAGCGCTACGGCAGACCATGCGGTCGCAAGCAGAAGCACGCGTGCGGTGAGTGACCGAAATCCTCCCATGCCAAGGCTCGGAGGCTGTTTGGGGAGACTATTGGGCATCGGCCGGCGCTTGCATCCGGTAGCCAAGCCCACGCACGGTCTCGATCAGATCAACACCGATCTTCTTGCGCAGTCGACCGACAAACACTTCGATCGTGTTGGAATCGCGATCGAAATCCTGGTCATACATATGCTCGACCAGTTCGGTTCGCGATACGACCGTGCCCATGTGGTGCATGAGATAGGACAGAAGGCGGAATTCGTGGGAGGTCAGCTTCAGGGCAATGCCATCGACCGTTGCCTTGGAAGCCTTGGTGTCGAGGCGTACCGGGCCACAGACGATCTCTGACGACGAGTGACCAGCCGCGCGACGGATCAGCGCCCGCACTCGCGCCAGCACCTCTTCGACATGGAAGGGTTTTGCCACATAGTCGTCAGCACCGGCGTCTATGCCGGCCACCTTGTCGCTCCAGCGATCACGCGCCGTCAGCATCAAGACCGGCATGCCCTTGCCGTTGGAACGCCATTTCTCAACGACCGTGATGCCGTCCATTTCAGGCAGGCCGATATCGAGAATCACCGCGTCGTAAGGTTCCGTATCACCAAGGAAATGACCCTCCTCGCCGTCGAATGCGGTATCGACGACATAGCCGGATTCTTTCAATGCGTCCGAAAGCTGGCGATTGAGATTGACGTCGTCTTCGACCACGAGAATGCGCATGAACCGTCCCCTGCATAAAATCTTGCAAGTATCTAGCGCATCAACCCGAAAACCGCACCCGGTTTCGGATCCAAAAAGGCGCTGATGTCTAGTATACCTCGCCTACATCGGCACCCGGACGGTGACCTTGCGCGGCCGTTCGCTGCCATTGCCCTGCACAAGGACCGTCACAATGCAGGTCTGGCCATCCGAGGACGGCTGGGCCGACAGAAGCTGTCCACCAGTGTCACGGACAACGCGCGAGGCGGCTGTGCCACAGTCGCCCGCAACAAGAACGAGATAGTCTCGAGCAGTCGCAGGCTTCCCAGGCAATGCTGCGAATGCAGTGCCGGCAGCCAAAATCGCTATGATCGGCAGTCGCGCCATGTTTACCTGTTTCCACTCAACCGACGAAAGGTCATGTCCAATGCATGTTATGGATTATGTATCGGATGACGGCTGAATGGCAAATGAATGCTCCGTAATCCTCCCCTTCAGGATGGCCTGGAGGGGGCTTTTCCACCGATTGAGCCGGTTGCCACAAGGCGTCCGTAAAGCGCCAGAAGGCCACCCGCCGCCCCCGTAAGCGTCACTGCGATATCGGCCAGCTCCGCCTGATCCGCAGCCCCGATCTCAAGGCCAGCAAGCTGTAGCGCGGAGGCCGCAACAGCAATCAGGGCGCCCCAGATCGTCTTCGACTGATACCAGTTCTTCATCAAATCCATCTGTTCATCTCCTTGTTATCAAAGATTGATCGAAGATCGCGCAGGAATGCCGAAAGGAGCCGCGCGTCCCATCTGCCTGACTGCGAAATCGATACTTGTTTGCCGTTCACCGAAATCGGTAAGCTCGTCTTCTGCGGCATAGGAAAAGGACGGCTCAGTCACTTCAACGCTCCTCACCACATCGCCATGTGCCATCAGATCGATTCGATATCGCTCCTGTGGTTCGTCCATCGGGATGTCCAAGGCCTCCCAGCCATCTGCGTCCACCCGGCCGCATCGTGTCCAGCCTATGACGATGTCTCCATCAGCTCTCCTGTCGGCCCAAAGATGCACAGGTGCCAACGGAGTTTCGGCGCGCTCACCACCCGTAAACACACGAGGTCCGGCCTGACCGCCACCGCTGCCAAGGCTCTCGACGAGCCAGTTCAGCGACCGCCCGCGTTCCTCGCTGCCAAGCCCAAGCGACACCACCGCTTCATCCAGCACGACAAACGGACTGCCAGCCACGGCACCGGCCCCAGTCGCATCCTGCGTGCCGGCAAGCCCCCGCAGCAGACCGGACAGCCGCCAGCGTTTTGGCGCGATTTCCTGCGCCGACAGAAAGCCAATGATTTCCCAGGCACCATTCTGCGCCTTCACCGCGATCCGGTTTTCGCCGGAAAGAACCGCGACTTCATCGACCGATGCCAGCCCGCCAAAATGAAGATCCAGCTCCAGTACATTCGCATGATCGAACCGGCCAGAGACGCCGGGCCGCAGCGGCGAATACAGCGACCCGAGCCGTGCAGGGCGATCAATCGTCACCCGTGTGCGATATGCCTCGCTGGTTGCCGAGGAGGAGATCACCATGCGCCGCCACGGCCGGCAGTAACCGGCAACGCAGGCGAAACTTTCCGATGCGGCATCGGTCAGGCGCGGAAGGTCCATGAAGTGCAGGAGGGGCTGAAAGGCATCGGAAACGCCTCCGCCGCTTGTGTGGCCCCGGCTGGTCGCCACATGCGAACCGGAAGGCGGCACCGCCACATGATGGCTCGCCTCGATCCGGCGGATCGCGCCCTCTTCGATACGCTCAACCACGAATATCCCATCAGGCCCATCAACGAGCCGGATCGCGTCACCCGTCCCGATTGCCTGGTCGGCCGGTGAAATCGCAAAATTCACGGTCCGCCTGGCAATACGGTTTGCCCGCAGGGCAGCTTCAACCGCAGCAAGCGCCGTCTCCTCAAAAAGCGTCGCCGGCAGATCGTAGCCCAGCACCCGCTTGCCTGCGGCCACAACCGGGCGCGAGCGCACGCTTGCCTGCTCGTAGTCCAGCACCGGATTGAAGAAACCCAATGCGGTCTCGGCAGGGAAATCGCTGTCGTGCCCCCGGTTTTCCGTCCATAGCGGTTCATCCTCGATATCGGCCAGAACATTGATTTCATGCGGTTCAAGGCTCGAGGCCAATCGCGAGCGAAACCGTATCCGTCCGCCGTCCTCGACCGCATCGATCTGAAAGGCCTCCATCAGCGGCTCGATCAAGGCCCGCGCCGAAGTGAGGTCCGCCTGCACGAAACCGGTCAGGTCACCGCTGACCGCGGAAACATCGAAATCCTCGATGCCATGGTCAACAAGGATCGCGGCAATCGCATCGGCAAGCGTGGTGCCGCCAATACGCCCGTTAAGCCAGTGCCCGGTCCGCCAGTTGCTGCCGTCGCTCCAGAACGACAGGTCATCCGGAAAGGCCGGCTGCGGGCGCGCGTCCCATGTCCAGACAAAAACATGGTCCGGATCGACCATGCCCTGCGGTGCTGTATTGCCTTGCCAATGATCGTGGTGCGCCTGAAGAAAACGCCGCTGCTGGCTGTCAGATCTTCCACCCGAAGAGAAGTACGGCAGATTGCTTTCTGCCGATTTCGGATCGACGAAGACATTCGGCTGATTGGCGCCCTTGTCCACTGCCGGACATCCCAGTTCGGTAAACCACACGGGCTTCTGTCCCGGCATCCAGATCGTCGGCGTCGTCCGCTCCGCACCGTCTACACGGTCGAAATGCAGACTAGACCACCAGCTTTCGATATCCTTGTAACGAAAGACCCAGGGCTTGCCCGCCAGCCCGTCGGTTATGGGGGAGCGAAGGCGATTTTGCCGGTCAGCCTCACTGGCATAATACCAGTCATACCCTTCACCGGCTGCAATCTGCCCTGCCATCCCCGTCACGTCGTCGCGCGCAACAAAGCCATCCGGGTTACGCTTTATGAGGTCATCGTCGCGCCAGTCGGCGAGCGGCATGTAATTGTCGATGCCAACCGCATCGATGTCCGGAGAGGCCCAGAGCGGGTCGAGATGAAAGAAAACGTCGCCGCTATCGTCCTGCGGATGATAGCCGAAATATTCGCTCCAGTCGGCACCATAGGTTATCTTCGTCTCCGCTCCGACCCTCGCCCTGACATCCCCGGCAAGTTCGACCAGTTCATCAACAAAGGGAAACCGATCCGCCTCATCGCGCAATTGCGTCAGCCCGCGCAGTTCAGAGCCAATGATAAAGCCGTCTACACCACCCGCATCGCCCACCATATCCGCATAATGCAGAACCATGCGACGATAACCTTCGCTGTCTTGGCTGAAGGCCTCCACCTGGGCCCGAGCAACCGCCGTCCGGTCCACCGACCCGGCTTCTCCCGGGGCAGGATGACAGGTGATCCTGCCCCGCCAGGGATAGGCCGCCTGTTCACTGCCGCCATAAGGATCGGGCAAACCGTTTCCAGCCGGAACATCCATCATCACGAACGGATAGAGATAGACCTTCAACCCACGCGCCTTGAGATCCGCGATTGCCGCCCTGACGCTCCTGTCGCTCGGCGTACCGCCATAGGCAGGCGCGCCGTCGCGCCGGCTGACTAGGTAGGCCTCACCTCGCCCGATGCCCGCTACCGACCAGGGATCGCTTTCATCGCGCCGCGCCTCCACTTCGACACCCGGCCTGATCCGGCAATGCCCGGCACGGAGATCCGTGCCGAACCATGAAACGACCAGCGCCACCCGCTGAAGGTTCGGGCAAAGCGCCTGCAATTCATCGATCGAGGCCTGCCAGTCGGTCAGCGCCGTCGTCGTATGCCGGTTGATGATGCGGCCGCTGCCCTCACCGGTGCTCTCCGTTACCTCACCGGTCTGATAGCCATGCTCCGTCGCCCCCGGAATGATTGTCACCGCCCGGATCTGCGCCTCCAGCCTGCCAACCGGTCGCAACACCTCAAACTGCAGCAGCGGAATACGATTGCCGAACGCATCGAGCGGCAGCCTTTCGAAGACGACATAGGCCAGCCCGCGATAGGCCGGCGCCAATCCCTCTCCCTGTTTCGCCTCGATCAGCGGATCGGGCAGCTGTTCCTCGTCGCCGCGATAGACGCGCATTTCGATCGCGGTCAGGTCGATTTCCCGGCCATCGGCCCAGACACGCCTCACCGAAGCGATCGGCCCTTCGCACAACCCGATGGCGAAATTGGCAAAGTAGCGAAACGTCTCGATACGCGGGCCCGTCGCCTTGCCACCGGTGCGTTCACTCGTCACCTCCTCCTCGAAACGCGTCGCCCATATCAGCGTACCGCCGATCCGCGCCGTGCCATAAAGCCGGTTGATCGCACTCCCCTCATCGGCACCCGGAATCCGCGCCGTACCGAGCCTTACGCCCGAAATTGTAGTGTTTCCGTTGATCAAGGCCCGATCGACCATACTCCCGGCCAAAGCGCCAGCAGCCCGACCAACAATCGCGCCGATGGGACCAAGAACACCGCCGAGCGCCGCGCCCGCGGCCTGAAAAAGAAGAGTAGCCATGATCTCTCCCCACGCACCGGCCCTTACGACTGGATGCGCGCTAAAATTGTGATAGCGTGTGTATGTTTGAGAGCAAAAGCAGCACGCGCCGAGCCAGCCCGGCGCATCAGCGAAGGTTGGCTACGCTGACTTCGGCAGAAGCCCTGCTTTCGAACATGGAGGTAAAGTTATGAAGCTTCGGCCGATTAGCCTTACACTTATCTGGAGAGTAACCCGGACGGGCTGGTCAATGACCGTCCGGGTACATTTCAATAGATAAGCAAAACGGTGGGCGGGGCTGCAACCGCGCTCACCACTCCGACAATATACGCCAACTGACAGCCGTTTTCAATCAATCCGGGTTTCCGGAAAGCGATGCACGGCCGCAATCCTGCGCCGCCATGAAGCCACCAGCGCTGAGCGTATCACCGCAGCCTTTTCATAGGCGTGAATGAAATGCGTCGACCCAGCCAGAATACCGGCATGCTTTGCCGCACAATCCGGCCGCCAGCGAAACAGAAGCAGATCTCCCGGCCTCGCCTCTGCCAATGGCAAGGCCGGTCCGAACAATCGCCGCCCGGCCTGCATCAGTCTATCCTCGCCGCTGCGCTCGGCCCAGTCCGGCGCATAGGGCTGTACGACTTCCGGCTCCTGGCCATAAAGCTCGCGCCAGACGCCACGGATCAGGCCGATGCAATCGCAGCCCACGCCTTTTACTGCGCCCTGATGGCGATAGGGCGTGCCGATCCAGTTTTCCGCCAGCGCGACGATCCGATCACCCGGCCCCGTCATTCGAAAATCGGGCCGCCGTCATGGACCCGCTCCCCGTCTGCATAGGAATAGGCGAAGTCCGAACCCGGCACATGCGGGAAGCCACGGAAATTCAGCGAATTGGCGAAACGCTCCCGACACATTGAAAACGTCTTGTCGCAGCCGGCCGTCACGGTGAATGCCCGGCCCGGCTCGACCTCCTCTTCCAGCGGCAACCAGAGTGAAAGGACAGCAGTCCCGTCCTGGCGCCTGCCATGTCCATCCAGCTCGGCGGAAAGGCCTGACGAAAACACGACCCTGCCCTGCCGAAAAAAACCATCGGCGAAACCGGACAGCCCCGATACGAGCAACCTGCTTCTGTCGATCATCTCGACGACCGATCCTTCGCCACGCCAGGCGGCAAGATTCATCCTGCACCTGCCATCCCCCAGGCTCGCGTCGCAACGGCGATTGTAAAGCCTGCCCTGCGGCTGGTTCAGCCGGTGTGCCATGCTGCGCAGCTCCGCACGAAACCGGCCGCCGGCCCGCACGACCTCCCCGATTTCGCGTATATTCAGCAGCATGCGCTCATCCGGCGCGGTCCAGTTGACGAGAAACAGTTCCACCCGGGCACCATCATATCGTCCGACCGCCAGATCCTCTTCCTCGATCGCCGCACTTGAAAACCCACCTGCCACCTCGTCAGCTTCCGCGCCAAGTCCTGCGGCCTGCTCGCTTTCGCTCGCTTCAAAGCCGCTCGCCGCCAGAAAATTCGTACCGTCGAAACTAAGGTCGCGGTCGTGGTCGGTAAAACCGATCACGACGTCATCGCGCCGCGTCACCCGCCAGCAATGGCAGGTCGTCGTCGCCTGCCCGTCGAGATGCGTCTTGAACGCCTGCGGGATTGTCCTCATGCCAATATCTCCGTCAGCGGAATGGTCGGGATACGCCCGGCATCGAAATGCGCGAGGTTGACGTCGATCCGGTCGATGTCGAAACGCACCGGCACGTCGAATTCATATCCGGCCTCGATCAGCGCGCCGGCCACCGGCACATGCCCCGCAGCAAAGGTCACCATCCCGGTCGTCGCATCGACCGTATAGGTCGCATCCGTGACAGCCACGCCTTCCACGGCAACCAGCACGCTCTCCCGAACCGGCTTGGTGATCCGCCGCGTCCAACTGCCACCCGCATCCTGATAGGCCTTTACCAGTTGAAACACGGCTGTCACGCCATCGCCGGTGCCGATGATCTGGTCGTTTGCGGACACTACCCCGCCCGGTGAGCAGGAGGCCCAATCCACCGGATCGCGAAAGCGAAAACCATACAGTTGCCCCCGCCGCGCCTCGAAGAACTCCAGCACTGCATAAAGATCGGTGAGCGAGCGGATACCCGATCCGACCTCATAGCTGCGGCGGCTATCGCGCCAGCGCTGGTTGCGCTGTTCCCGCCCGTTCGAGAGATTGACGATATCCGTGCGCCGCACCGGCCCGCCGCTCGCGCCGAGCGCCAATCGCAACGGAAAACGTATTTCATGAAACCCGCTCATGCCGATTTCCCCCTAAAGTGTCCGGTTCAAAGCCCTCTGCGCCCACGCATCACGCTGCGTGCGAGCATGGCCGAAACCTGCGCCTCGCTCTTGCGAAAGCTCGCGACATCCGTCGCCGTCACGTTGAAAACGATCTGTGGCCCTGCCCCGCCGCCAGCCGAAGCCACGCCGACCGAGCCATCCGGTCCGCGTTTCAACGGCAAGATCGCCTCCGGCCCCGCCTCGCCCATCAGGCCGGTGCCGCCATTCATCGGAAAATAGCTTGGTGCCCGTACGACCCCGCCATCGGCAAACGGCGTCACGGATCCGATCAGCGATCCCACGGCATTTCCGAGCAGGCCTTCAAGCGGCTTCAGGCCGGCACTCAGCGCAATATCCGTCAGCCGGTTGCCCAATCCGCGCAGCACGTCCTCCAGCCCCTTGCTGCCGGTCGTTGCCGATCTCAGCGCACCGGTCAGCGCCGTACCGAACCGCTGCGACCTGGCCTCCAGATCCGCCATCACGTCCGAAAGCGCCTCTGCACCGGCAAGCGTTGCAGAGACATCCGTATCGTCGTTTTCCATTGTTGTTCTCCGTGAGCCACAGTTCCTCATCCGCCTGCGGGGAGAGGACCAGGATGAAGGTCAGACATTGCTGCGCCGACGCCCACATCCGGAAACGCTCGCATCAACGCATCCAGTTCGGCCCTGCCAGCCGCCATCTCGCGTGGCCGCGCGGCACCTGTCATGAGAAGGAATTCCACCGGCGTCAGCGCCCAGAAATCCCGTGAAGAAAGCCGCAGCAGGTAGAAGCCGACATGCATCACCACGTCCCAGGGAAATGGCGCCGACGCGCCTGCCCTGTCGTGACGCACATTCTTTCCCGCTGCGGCATTCAAGGGTTTGCTGCAGCACCCTCCCCGCGCCCGGAAAAGGTCGCTGTCAGCAGGTCGCCAACGATACCGGCATAGGTCGCGATCCCTCCCTCGACGCTCATTGCCGCCACCTCGTCGTCCGAAAGCAGATTTCCGCCGCCGCGCAGGCCCGCGCCAATGATACGGATCATGTCGGCGGACTTCAGCCTGCCGGAGGAAAAACGCGCCGCCAGCCCGTTCAGGTCTTCCGCGGAAAATGCCGTCTCGAGTTCCGCCAATGCGCCCAGCGTCAGGCAAAGGATACGACGCTCGCCGTTCAGCACCGCCTCCACCTCGCCGCGGTGCCGGTTGGCCCGGCTGCCGGTTATCGTCGCCCCGGCCATCACAGCGCACCGAAGGTGATTGCGCCGGCGGATTCAAGCGCCAGTTCAAAGCGCACCTCGCCATTATGCTCGCCGGAATATTCGAGAGCGCTCACCTGAAACGGACCGGCGATCGTACCGAAACCCGGAACGACGACCTGCCAGTTCAAGATCGCGGAGGCGAAGAAGGCGGCTCTTACCTTTTCATCGCTCGCCTGATCCTTGAATATCCCGGCGCCTGTCAGCGATGCGCGCTGGACACCCGCGCCGCCCAGCAATTCCCGCCAGCGCCCGACGCTTTCCGCATCCGTTACATCCACCGTCTCCGCGTTGAATGCGAGACGACGCGATCTCAACCCCGCCACCGTCATGAACGTTCCGCCATCGTCGACCTTCAGAAGCAGGTCCCTGCCTTTCTGCGCTGCCATTCTACCATTCCTTTTCGATTGGTTGTCGTCTTCGCCCGAAAGGCCACTTCCCGCTGTTACGAGGACCTGCTACAGCCGTTACCGCCAGTTCCCTTCGCGATGTCCCGCCATGCCTCATCCCCCCAGTTCGGTCAGAACCGTGAGCGTCCTCGCCGTTGGGCAATTGATCGGATGGGGAACGACATTCGAAGCAGTCGGGGCGATCGGCCGCAAGCTCGGCTCGGATCTTGGCCTTGCAAACGAGATCGTCTTTGCGGGCCTATCCGTCATGATGATCACGAGCGCCTTCGCAAGCCCGTTGACGGGCAGGATGCTGGAGCGTTTCGGCGCCTCACGCGTGCTTTCCATCGGAACCCTGTTCTTCGCCGCAGGACTTTGCGTTCTGGCCAGCGCACAAGGGGTGATCGGCTACATAACTGCCTGGATCATCCTCGGTCTTGGTGCAGCGCTTGCCCTCAATGCCCCGGCTTTCACCGCCGTGGTCGAACGCGAAGGCGTCGAGGGAAAGCGCACGATCGCCATTCTCATGCTGTTCACCGGCCTGTCGCCGACGATTTCCTGGCCGCTGCTCAACCTGCTGCATGATCTGATCGGCTGGCGTTCGACCTTCCTCTGGGCCGCCGGATTGCAGGTCTTCGTCTGCCTGCCGCTCTATCTGTTCGGCCTGCCGAAACCGGTCGCCCGGGAAACCGCACGCATATCGGCCAACACCGCACCAGTACCGCTGACTGCGGCCGGCAAAAAGGCAGCCTTCATCTTCGTGGCGCTCTCAACGGCAATCGCCTCCTTCGTCACCTTCGGCCTGTCGCCTTCCCTTCTGGAAGTGCTGCAACAATCCGGTGCCACGCCTGAACTCGCATTGCAGCTTGCCGCAGCACGCGGCGTGCTCGGCATTTCGGCACGCGGTTTCGATATGCTGCTCGGCAAGCACGGTAATCCCTTTCTCACCTCGGTCAGCGGGATCAGCCTGATGATTGCCGGCTTTAGCAGCCTTCTCCTGTTGCCACCGTCAACTGTCAGCCTCTGGATCTTTGTCGCACTTTACGGCTTCGGCTCGGGCATATTGGTCGTCGCCCGCGCATTGCTGCCGCTGGCGCTGTTTTCGCCGAGCGAATACGGCCGTCAGGCGTCACGGCTGATGATGCCGCAGAATATCGCCAACGCCATCGCCCCGATCCTGTTTACCGCCCTGCTTGACCGAACAGGGGTGTCCACCGCACTCATCATTTCAATCCTGCTCACGCTTGTCGCTCTCTGCTCGGTCATCCTTTTGATCTCGCTTGTCAGAAAAGCGCGCCGAACGGCCAGCATCGTCACTCCGTCACGGCCCTGAAACGTATCTCGCTGAGATAATATCTGGTCTTCGGCTCGCGACGGCTTCGCGCACTGATCCTGAGCAGGTTCACCAGAAGGGCACCGTCGAGCGCCAGATCCGCATTGTCGAGCAGCGCCGTCACCTTCGCCGTAATCTCCAGTGCCTGCCGCCGTCCGTCTCCCTCTGACCAGACCTCCAGTGTGATAAGATGCTCCTCGCCGGCCTCGGTCACGGTGGAAAGATCGCGGGTCTCCATTTCGCCGATCACGATTGCGGGTAGTTTCGGCCGCGTCTGCAGGCGATCACGAATGCCATCCGGCCCGATCAGCGCCGTCAGCACCGCATCGCCGGCAAGCCGCAAATGGATAGAACTCAGAAGTGCATTTGCCGCACTCATCCCGCGCCCTCCTCGCAAAGACAGGTCAGATAGCGCCCGGTCTCATCCGGGTCCTGGACCAGCTTCACCGCAAACAGCCGAGCACCCTTGCGCAAACGCTGTCCAGCAGAAACATCGCTGCGAAACCGCAGCCAGATGCGATGTGTAATCGTGCCGATCTCGGCACCGGCCCGTTCGGCAAGGCTTGCCGATACCGGTTCGACCTTGGCCCACATGGCGGCGGTCTCGGTCCAGTTCACCGTCGCGCCCCCTTGCCCGTCCGGTATTCTGACCGGGCCTTCCAGCAACAGCCGCGCCGTCATCTGGCCGGGGTCGAAGAAGACCACCATCAGAGCCTCCGCATCCGGAACGGCGCGATCAGCCGCTCGTAGCCGTCGGGAACACCGGCCGGCTGCTGCTCTGCCGAGATGACGCCGCGAAAAGCGAACATGTGGCCTATATGGATCAGCATCGCCCGTTTCAGCGTGTCCGGCACATCCGTTCCCGCCTCACCATAACCGGCCGAAAAATCGATCTCGATACCATTCACGGCCCGGCCCGGAGAAGGTGGTTCACGCAGCCAGAGCCGTGCCGGACGCCCCACACCGTCGAGCAGATGGTCTTCAAGCGAAACATCAACGGCTGCGCCATCGGCATCATAAATCGTAACGGATAGAATCGCTTGCAGCGGCGACTTGAGGATTGGGATCACTCCGTCCGTCTGCCATCGATCAAGATAGAGCCGCCAGCTTTGCGCGATCAGGCAAAGCCCCGTCTCGCTCTCCAGAAACGTGCGGGCGGTCGTGATCAGCGACAGGAGAAGCGCATCCTCTTCACCGCCATCAAGCCGCAGATGCGCCTTCACCTCGGCAAGCGTCAGCGGTTCCGCCAGTGGCGGATCGATCAGTGCATAGGTCATGGAAATCCCTTGGGTAAGCGAATAGCGAATTGAGGGTGGCGAATAGGGAGATGGCTTGTAGCGATGGGAGAAAGCGGTCGCGTCCGCCCCTCCATTCGCTATTCGCCACTCCCTATTCGCTTCGCGGTAGCATCAGCTCACCGCAAACTTCACCAGCTTGATCGCCTCGAAATTCTGCACCCCGCCACCGACACGCTTGGTGGTGTAGAACAGGACGTAAGGCTTGGCCGAATAGGGATCGCGCAGGATACGCACTCCCGCCCGGTCGACGACCAGATAACCCGAACGGAAATCGCCGAACGCGATCGACAGCGAACCCGCCGCCACATCCGGCATTTCTTCGGCTTCCGCCACCGGAAAGCCCATCAGCGTTGCCGGCTGACCGGCAGATGCCGGCGGGCGCCACATGTAGTTGCCGTCGGCGTCCTTGAACTTGCGGATATCGGCCTGCACCTTGCGGTTCAGCATGAAGGTGCCGTTCTGCCTATGCCCCGCCTTCAGCGAATAGATCGCGTCGACCAGCGTGTCCGATGGTCCGGTGGATTTCCAGGCGCCCGCGGCCCCGGTCGCGATATAGCCGAGATTGCCCCAGGTCCAGACGCTGTCGGCCACCGCTGTGTAGGACAGAAATCCCTTCGGCTTGTTGACGCCATCGCCGCGGATGAAGGCATCGCCCTCCTGTTCGGCAAAGACGATATCCACCTCGCCGGCAATCCAGGCCTCGATATCGACCGCGGCATCGTCAAGCAGCGCCTGCGTTGCCGCCGGCATGGCGTAAAGTTCCATGGTCGGAAACGACAGT
Organism: Aliirhizobium cellulosilyticum; assembly: GCF_014198105.1. Classification (NCBI taxonomy): domain Bacteria; kingdom Pseudomonadati; phylum Pseudomonadota; class Alphaproteobacteria; order Hyphomicrobiales; family Rhizobiaceae; genus Aliirhizobium; species Aliirhizobium cellulosilyticum. Next base: position 92,565 of record NZ_JACIGW010000002.1, read on the forward strand.
TCGGCAAGCTGCGGCGCATTGGTCTGCGGCCGCGCCGCTGTCTCAGCCACCCAGCCTGTGGCAAGACCGGTCGTCGCGAACGGCTTCTTCAATACCGCGGTCGAGACGGTGCGCACGGTCGAAAGCGCCCGCATCGGCGAGACGACGGCAACCCGCCTGCCGATCTCGCTATCCGTCTCGTCCGGCACGAGATAACCGCCATCCGCACCGCTGCCTGCCGACATCGCCTTGGCTTCCAGCTCGCGCAACCCCGCCTCGTCACCACGGCGGACATAGGCATCGAAGGCGGCCTTGTGCTCCGCCACGTCCGGCGACAGCTCGGCTCCTCCATGGGTATTGGCACGGGCCGATCCGAGCTGCGGCCGTGCCTTCTTCAGAACAAGCTGGTCGAGAACCTTCTTCTGGTCGTCCATTGCCCGGTTGATACGGTCGACCTTGTCACGAGTGACGATATCCGATGTCAGCTTCTGCTCGATTTCGCCGAGCCTGCGGTCGTTGACATCCTTGAAGGCCTCGAACGCCTCCATGAACTCGTCGAAAGCCGCCGTTACCGTCTCGGGTATGGCCTTCACTTCGGGCGCCACCTTGTTTGCCTGCATAACCTGCTCCGTCATATCGATTTTCCCTTGAAGCTTGAGGTGAACATCATCTTCGCCGCCCGCCGCATCTGGCGGACGAGTTCTGTTTCCCGATCTCGAAAGAACCGGGCATGCTTGACGTCGGAAACCCTGGCCGATGGCAGCATCGGAAAGGTCACGACGGAAATTTCCCAAAGATCGGCTTCGAGGATGCGCCGCACCCCTGTCTTGGCATCGGTGCGCGCCTTGACGGTCCGAAACCCGATCGAAAGCCCGTCCAGCGCACCCGTTTTCATCAGTGAAAACACCTCGCGCGAGCGGCCCACGCCCGGCGACAACACGCCCTCGACAAAAAGCCCGCGGGCATCCTCGCGGATCGTCTTCCAGGCGCCGATCGGCTCGTTCGGATCATGCTGGTAAAGCATCCGCACGCCATCCGCGCCGCGGGCGACAAGCGAGTTCAGAAACGCCCCGCGCTCGATCTTGTCCTTGCCGAGATCGACCTCGCCGAAGACGCTGGCATAACCGGAAAAGGTGCCGTCGCCGGTAATCCCGGCCAGTTCCAGATTGGCGAATTTTCGGGCCGTCGGGCGCAAAGGAATACGCATGGGGGCGCGATGCCCGCGGTAAGCGTGCATGGAAATCTCCTGAATGAACTTAGCGAACGGCTCGGCGTGCGCTCTTGGCTGAGTTGAAGCCCCGTGCGAGCCGCACTATATTCGGAGCACGGGTCCTTGAATGGAGCGCGCCATGCAGACGTTGATGCTCATCGCACTCGGTCTCATCTCAGGCACGGCAGTGATAGCTGGAGCAGTTGGCCTTGCCCTGCATCCACCAGCCATTTTCCGAAAGCCGCTTCTGGCCGATGCCCTCGAAAGAGCGGATCACGCCCTGGGAGACGCGGTCATGTATACCGGCACCGATGAAGGTGGCGGTGGTGGCAGCCACAGCTGACCACCTAACGTCGACCGCCATATCTCTCTGCCACCCGCGACAACGCGCCCAGCACCCACCAGGCGCAGAGGCTCGCCGCAGCCGACCCCGCCAGCATCGTTTCCGCTCCCGAGAGCATGCCGGAAATGCCGAGCCTTTCTGCCAGCCACAGCCCCGTCGGTCCGCCAAAAATCAACCCGCATGTCACGCCCGTCGCAAACCGGCTCGCCGCCTCGCGCCTGCTTTTGGGCAGAAGGTAGATCAGCGACACGCCGGCACCTGCAAAAGCCCCCGCCGTCTTCGCCGCCCAGACGCCGATGATCGCGCCCGGATCATGTCCAAGGTCTGCCATAGTTAATCCCTTGTCGGTTAGAGAGGGGGGCAGTCAGTCGAGATCCCAATCAGGCGCATCTCGGAAAGGCGTGTACCCACAGCACCTTCGGACAATTGCGGCGCCGTGTTACCGCGAGCGCAGGCGGATATTGGTCAACTTTCAGAATCGCTTGTAGAGAAGCCTTGAGAGGTTGAGTCCGACGCTTCGGAGGTTGCGTGAGAGGCTGAAGCTTGAAAGCTGCAGCCGATACCTGCCTTCTCAACGCTCAGTCGAGCTTGAACTGCGGGTACTCTGCCTCGACCTCTCTCGGGGCTTGTCTTCCGTGACGAATGGCAACCACCATGATCCCCACGTCGTCTTCTTGATAATCGATCTGGTAGGGCGCGGAGATATAACGCCGAACCCCTTTAGCACCATCGATGACAGGTCCGATCTGCGGATGCTCGCCAATCAGTTTGGTCGCGGCCCTGATTTGCCGAACAACGGCAAGAGCGACACGCTTATCGAATTTCGCCAGATAGCCCTGCTCACGTTTCAGATAGGCCAAAGCTCGATCCGAAAGGCGAATTTTCATCAGGCGGCGTCTTCTCTAGAAAGGCGCTCAAGTTCGGCAAAAACCTCTTCGGCGTCGTGGACGCGACCGGCCTTCACATCGTCTAGCCCCTGCCTAATTTCGAGCAGATCGCTGCCCTCATTGATCAGGTAATATTTCAACGCCCGCACAATCACCCAGCTGCGGCTGCGATCGGCAGTTTCGGCAATCCTCTCGATATCCTCGAGAATGTCTTGCGGCACACGCAGCGTGATCGGATCGGACAGGACCGGCTTGTCGGCCGATTTGTCGGCGTTCTTTTTGTCAGCCAAAGGAGCCTCCATTTATAATACGACGTATTACAAATTACACCCATGCGGCCATTCGCTCAATATCCCACTGCCTCGCGTTTCTCGTCGTCGGTCAGAAAACCCGCCGCCCCGACCCGCGCCCACAGCGCTTCACGCTCGGCACTCAGCCCCGCAATCCGGTCGAGATCCGGCTCCAGCCGTAATTCCCCGTAGATCTCGGACAGCCAGGCGGAAAAGCTCGCGGCAGTCCGCGCAATCAGCGGCAGCACGGTCAGCCTGTAGAAGGCGCGGTTGGCCTCCTGGTAATTGGCATAGGTATTGTCGCCGGGAATACCGATCAGCATCGGCGGCACGCCAAGCGCCAGCGCGACATCCCTTGCGGCGCCATTGCGCGCCTCGATGAAATCCATGTCCTTCGGCGAAAGCCCCATCGCTTTCCAGTCTAGCCCTCCCTCGAGCAGCAAGGGCCGCCCCGCATTGACGGCACCGGAATAGCCTGCCTCCAACTCGTCCTTCAGCCGCTGATACTGGTCGGCCGAAAGATTGCCGCCATCCTTCGGCTGATAGACGAGCGCGCCGGAAGGTCTTGCCGAATTGTCGAGCAAAGCCTTGTTCCAACCCGCCGCCGCATTGGAGAGATCGAGTGCTGCCCCCGCCGCCACAAGCGGCGAAAAGCCAGAATGGTCGTCGAGCGGGTGAAACAGCTTTAAGTGCAACAGCGAAAGCCGCCCATCCTCTGCTTCAGCCGCCAGCCTGCGCGTTCGCCCGCCGGCGCGATAATCATACCCCGTCACCCAGCCATCGCGCCCCTCGACGACGCTCACCCGGTCGGGCCGCAGCAGATGCAGTTCCCGTAACGATCCGCCGATCGCCAGCGGCTCGACATAGGCATTGCCGGACAGGAGCAGATGCCCGTAGAGCGCCTCGAAAAAATCCGGTCCGCCCTGCCGTCCGTTTGGACGCAGAAGCAGCGCCAGCGCCGGATGATCCGCAACCTCCGCAACACCTTCGTAAGCCAGCCACGGCACAGCGGCTGCAGCCTCCGCAATCATCCGCACCGCCCGATATGCCACCGGATTGCGCATGAACCCTGTCCGCGCCAGCGCCGCATAAGACCTGCCGGACCAATGCGCCGTTCCCTCGCTGGCAAGCACCGCAAAGGCGGACGCGACGCCCGCCGCCATCTTCACCTCGGCCACGGCCGCACCGCCCTTCCCTTGATCTGCAGACACGGCTTTGCGTTCCCCCGTGGAAAGCCACGGCAGGCGAAAAGGAGATTTCATTACGGTGATCCTTTTTGGGTAAGACTGAGCCTACCTGAGCGGCGTCTTTACCGCCTTGTCGCTGTCATAGTCTGCAGCAATGCGCATCTCGCGAAGCGGCCGCACGGTTTCAGTCGATTTATGATAGATCGGATGCGCCTTGTAGGCTGCCAGCGCCGCCTCGTTTTCGAACTCGCCGTAGACGACGAAGTCGACTTCCCGGTCCCACTGGTCGGTTTTTACATTCGTGCCGATTTCCAGAAGCGATGCATGCGGGTTTGCGGTCAGCATTGAAAGCCCTGCCCGGACATCCTCGAGATTTTCGGACGTGGCCGTGAAAAACACGATATGGCGTATCATCGAAACTCCGCAGCACCTCATTCAGACAAGCTGCCTGCTAACACGCGTCCCCGCCCGCATCAATGCGCCTCGGCAAAGCCAGCCGGAATGCCTTGGCGTATCCGGCCACAAGTTCCGCCCGGTCCGTTCCGTTGACGATCTTTCGCGCATCGGTCCAGTCTCTCCTGCCGTCAGCGAAATAATCGCCGAGCCTGCGGCCGGTAAACGAGCCCTCGAGCATGCCACTGACAAGGATCGCGACCGCAACGCCCATCTCCATCGCACGCCCAGGCTCGGAAACGAGATCGATCCCGGTCAGTGCCGACATCGCCTCGTAATTTCTCCGATGTGTCAGTTGCACGAAGCCGCGGCCAAGCCAGGTCCTGCCCTCGGCATCCGGCCGCCAATAGGGTGTCTTCACCGCGGGAAGCCGACCCGCCTTGAAGGCTTTTTCCAGCCGGGCAATCGCTTCCTCATCATTGAGCGCCAGCGTCTCGCGCACCGGCTGCATCGTCGCCGCCGTCTCATGGAAGGCTGTCGCCAGCACATAGGCCAGCGCATCGTCGCCACCTGCAGACTTTCGAACGGCCACGCTCAGTTTCGTCCATCCGTCAAGAATCGTATTGAGCCCGTTAACCTCGCGCTGCTTCAGACACCCGGAAAACAGGCTCTTGCGCACCTCGTCGAAGAAAATGCGACGTTCCGCCGCATTGTTAAGCTTACCCATTTACCGCTCGCCTTCACCGTGTTGCGACTTTCAATCGGTTTAAGAAAACTAAATCGTTTTAACGACTTAAAGGCTAATTTACTTTTGTCTCGAGCTATGGAACCAATATGGCCATGCGACGTTATGTCGACGCTTTTCCATGATGGTGCAGCGCAACAAAAAAGGAGATCATGATGATGCCGCAGCCCGCTCAGGCAGCCCCTTCGAAACCGATCCCGCAGGAAGTTCTGGATCGCATGGAATCCGAATGGAAGCAGATGCAGGAAAACAATTCCCGCCAGCCGAACCAGCGCTGAGCCATATAACCCATCCGGATATCGCCGATGTCCGGATGGCGTAACTACGTGGCACCGGTCCTTATGGGAACGGTGCTTTTGTTTGGTGCAAGCATGCTGGTCAGGGTGGCCATAGATCCATCCTGCGCTCCGCGACAAGCCGAGCATTCACGCCGAATGCAGCAATCCGAACAAACTCTCTTGCGGCTGTCATCACTGCCGCGAAACCAACAATGCCTGTTCTATCGCGAGCGCGCCGCGCTCATCGCCGAACAGATAAGACCAGGCGATCGGTGTTTCGGGCCGGGCCGCAACGGTGAAGCGCTGAGAAGGCAGACTGAGGCTCGGCTTTACAAGGACCTTGCCGAAAGCTGCACGCTCTAGGGTCAAAACCCCTATCCTGATTGAGTTTTGACCCTAAAGCGCATTGCATCATATCCCCCGTACCCGCGGTTCGCCCTGCCCTTCCAGAACCAGCGCCGTCAGCGCCCAGACCAGCGCATCCAGCCTGTCAGGTGAACGCCCCGATGACAGCCCATCGGGACCAAAATCACACATCTGGTCCTCCAGTTCGATAAACCGTCCTGCATGCGCCACCCTTCCCTGTTCGTAGAGCGCCGCCACCGGCTCGGCCCGCAGAAACTTTCCCCGCGTCGCCCTGACCATGGTGATCGGCAGCGCCACGTCGACACTTCGGAGCATCGCCGTCACCATCTCGCCGCCCTGGTTGACCTCGGCGACGATCCTGTCGGCGGCAAAGCGCCGATAGGCCCTCACGACAGACTGCGCCCACTGGGCAGGCGTTGCGCCCTCAACGGAACAATCCGCCAGCACAACGGCCCGCCCCTCCGGCTCCAGCCCGGCCACGACGATGCCGCAACAGGAATTCTGTCCTATGCCTGCGGGCGGATCGACCGCAACGACGATCCGCCTTAATGCCGGCATGACCCGGATCACGCAGGCCTCGATCTCCGAGCGGCGCCACAGCGCGTCCTCGCGGTCCTCGATCAGCTCGCCAGCCAGTTCCTGCCGGCCCAGCCTCGTGCCGCCATACCGGCGCTCCAGCGCCTCGATAAAACCCGGCGCCAGGTTTTGCCGGTTGTCGCCGGTGGCAATCCTGACCAGCCGCGTCGAAGGATCGGCGATCAGCCGCTTCAATACCGGCACCGGCCGCGGCGTCGTCGTCACCAGTTGGCGCGGATCGGTCCCCAGCCGCAGGCCGAACTGCAGCATGTCGAATGTCTCTTCGGCATGTTTCCATTTCCCGAGCTCGTCGCACCAGGCATAATGAAACTGCGGCCCGCGCAGCGCCTCCGGGTCCTCGGAGGAAAATATCTGCGCCACCGCCCCGTTCGGCCAGACGAGCCGACGCCGCGAGATTTCGAAGTCCGGAGACTTGTCGCGCGCAATCCGGCAGATACCGGACACGCCGTCGACCATCACCTCACGGGCGTCACCCAGCGTTTCCGCCACCAGCGCGATCCTCAGATCGGACCGCTCCCCGGCAGAAGCGAGCTTATGCACCCATTCGGCCCCTGCCCGCGTCTTGCCCGATCCGCGTCCGCCCATGACCAGCCACGTCCGCCAGTCACCTGCGGGCGGCCTCTGTTCCGGTCGACCGTTGATGTCCCAGTCCCGTTCATAGCGAGAGACGAACCGTGCCGGTACGACAAGCCCCTCCACCTCGACGACCGCGGAAGGTTGCGTCGCCGCTGTCGAAGATGCTTCCGCCGTTTCTATTTCATGCGCATGGCTTGCCCCTCGCGCCAATATGTTTTCCGCGCTGGTGACCGCCATGCATTCACTCTCATGCTGCTCGTCGATACCCTGCATGCCTGCCTGATGTTGGGCAGCGATACGACTTTTCTGCTTGGCGAGACGCCTTGCATCGGATGCCCGTGCACGACGCTCAGCCCGTGCCCGATGGCGGATCGGTGCCCGCTCGTCGAGGCTCGGCATCAGAGGCAGCGCCGTTTCGGATCCAGGTAGCAAGAAGACTTTTGGCCCGTTCATCCGCCTTGTCCGCTATCAGCCGCTGCAGGCGGTCTTTCGCTTCTCCATAGCCGCCCTCATCGGCCACGCGCTCGGCCTCGATCTCGCGATCCCGCGCCAGCTGCCTTTGAAGACTGTCGACCTTTTCGAGCGTGCGCACGATCAGGCTCATGGCGTCGGTCGCCGCCTTCACGTCGGCGCGCGCCAGCTTTTGCGCCGCCTCGTCGCCATCCGTCAGAGCGCCCGCCGCGCTCTCGCGCATCTTGCGGAAGGTGGAAAACTGCTCGCGCATCTCCACCGTCATGTCGTTTAATAGCTTGCGTAGTTCGTCGCTCGCAGAAACGCCGCCATCCGCCGACTTGATCTCCAGCGCAATCCGCACTTCATCCGCCAGCACGGCATCCTCCGTTGGCATCTCGTCGCCATAGCCCGCGCGATCCCGCCAGATGCCGAACAGGCCCGGATCGAAACTGTCGAAATCATCCATGGCAGGCTCCATGAAGCGCACAGGCAAATCGCCGACAGCCTCTTCGGCTGCAGCGTTTCGTTCCCGTATCGCAATGTCGGATTAGAATGGTTGCTCAAGACCTGGCGCGCTCAACTATAGGCGCACACCCTTCGAAGCCCCCCCGCCCTCAAGCGCAGTTCTTCGACTATGCCTGAACCCTATCAAAGCACCGTCACGCCGTCAAGGATTATTTTCCTATCTCGGTATTTTTCGTAAATAGGCGGAGACGCTCTCTGCCCTGCCGTCTTAAGCCCTTGCGATCGTGGTGCAATCGCTCATAGTGGCCCCCCATTCGTTTCGCCGGAGAATTCGATGCCGACCACACCGCCCGCCTTTACCGGCCTTTCCGCCTTCCCGCTGACGCCTGCTGACGAAGCCGGCCGCGTCGATACCGATGCCCTGCAGCGACTTCTTTCGCGCGTTGTCGAGGCCAAGACGAATTCGATCGGTCTTCTCGGCAGCACCGGAACCTATATGTACCTCTCCCGCGAGGAACGCCGCCGGGCGGTGGAGGCCGCGGTCGAATGCGTTGGCGGCAAGCTCCCGCTGATCGTCGGCGTCGGCACTCTGCGCACCGACGATGCGGTGGCGCTTGCCCGCGATGCGGCAGCAGCCGGCGCCCACGCGCTGCTTCTTGCGCCGGTCTCATACACGCCGCTCACCGAGGAAGAGGCGTTTCGCCATTTCGAAGCGGTCGCCGCCGCAACCGATCTGCCGCTTTCGATCTACAACAACCCGTCGACCACGCATTTTTCTTTCAGCGAGGCACTGATCGGGCGCCTGGCTGGCCTTGCCAATGTCAGCGCGGTGAAAATGCCGCTGCCGAAGGGCGGCGATTTTTCAGGCGAGATCGCTCGATTGAGAGCCGCCACACCGGCCAATTTCGCCATTGGCTATAGCGGTGACTGGGAGTGCCCGCATGCACTGCTGGCCGGTGCGGATTGCTGGTACAGCGTCGTCGCCGGTCTGTTCCCCAAGCCGGCGCTGGCCCTGACCCGCGCGGCGATCAGCGGCAACGCGGAAGAAACGGCACGGCTGGATACCTCCTTCCACCCTCTCTGGCAGCTGTTCAAGACGCATGGCAGCCTGCGTGTGGTCTATGCGGCAGCGAACCTCATGGGCATCACCAAAGCCCAGCCGCCGCGTCCGGTCCTGCCGCTGGGCTCGGAGGCCGTTCGGGATATCGAAGCAGCCATCTCGCTTCTGAAGGACTAGGTTCCGCAGAAGGTTCGCGTCACCCTTTCTTCAGGTGTTGGCGGCGTCATGTAATCGGCAAATCCGGCACGCTCCTCGTAGGGCTTTTCGAGTGCTGCGAGCAGTCGGGTGAAGAAGGAAAAGTCACCGTAATTGGCAGCCGAAATCGCCTCTTGAATGCGGTGGTTGCGCGGGATGATCGCCGGATTGACGGCACGCATCGCGTCGGCACGGCCAGCGTCACCTTGAGGCTCCTGCGCCAGCCGCTCGCGCCACAGTCCCAGCCATTCCGCAGCCTTGGAAGGATCGGCGAACTGGCTCAGGAACCGTTCGTCCAGCCCTTCCGCCGCATCCGCCAAACCACGGAAAACAAGCGTGAAATCCGCCTCCTGATCCTGCATTGCCGAAAGCAGCTGCTGTACCAGTTCTCCATCATCATCGGCTTCACTCGAAAGCCCGATCTTGGCCCTGAACACCTTGATCCATTCCGCCTGAAACCGCTCGCCGAACTCTCTCAGAACCTCGTTCGACGCGTCGACTGCCCTGTCCTGATCCGCGTCGATTACCGGCAGCAGGCATTCCGCCAGTCTGGCGATGTTCCACTGGCCGATGCCCGGCTGGTTGCGATAGGCGTAACGCCCGCCATGATCGATCGAGGAAAACACCTTCATCTGATGATATTCGTCGAGAAAGGCGCAAGGGCCGAAGTCGATCGTCTCCCCCGATATGGTCATGTTGTCGGTGTTCATCACACCATGGACGAAACCGACGCCGAGCCAGCGCGCGATCAGCTCCGCCTGCCGGAATGCCACGGCCTGCAGCAGTGCCGCATAGGGGTTCTCGGCCGCCTTCAACTCGGGATAATGCCGGTCGATAACATAGTCGGCCAGTTCCCTTATGCCATCCGTATCGCCGCGCGCAGCAAAGAACTGGAAGGTGCCGACCCGCACATGGCTTGCCGCGACACGAACGAAGACCGCACCCTGCTCCACCGTCTCGCGATAGACCTGCTCGCCGGTCGTCACCGCGGCCAGCGCCCGTGTCGCAGGAATGCCGAGCGCAGCCATGGCCTCGGAGACGATATATTCCCGCAGCACAGGCCCCAAAGCCGCACGGCCGTCGCCACGGCGGGAAAATGGCGTCGGGCCTGCGCCTTTCAGCTGGATATCGCGACGAATACCGCCTCGATCCACCACTTCGCCCAGCAGGATCGCACGGCCGTCGCCGAGCTGCGGCACGAAACTGCCGAACTGGTGGCCGGCATAAGCCATCGCAAGCGGCATCGCCCCTTGTGGCACCACGTTGCCGGAAAATGTCGCCGCCAGCCGATCCGGATCGGAAAGATCGGCCTCGACGCCAAGCTCTTTCGCCAGAGCCTCGTTGAACATGATCAGCTTCGGCCCCTCGACCGGCTCGGGATAAACCGAAGCGTAGAACCTGTCGGGCAGACGGGCATAGGAGTTGTCGAAGTGGAACAAGCATGTCTCCATCGGGCATATGGGCCTTTTCGCCCAATATGGGAAATAGCAGGCGAGGAACAAGCCGAAACATCTGTGCCTGTCCGGACCGAATGATAAAGCGCCCACACTATCTTATTGAGCACCCTTTCCTTTTCCGCATCGTCTCATAATTACAGTTTCGTGATCGGCGCAGGACGCGCCGCAAATTATGGAGACTGGGGCTATGGGTTTGTCGCTTCTGATCAGCATCCTGATCACTTTCCTCGTGATCGTGCTGGTACTTTATCTTGTCAACATGCTGCCGCTTGACGCAAAGGTCCGCCAGATCGTGCGGGTTGTCGTCATCATCATCGGCATCATTTCGCTTCTGAAATATCTGGCGGTGTTCTAGCCCTTCCCGACCGAACCATTTGCCCGGACGGATCACTTGGGTCCGCCCGGGCAATGGCGGCTTTCGCCTTGGGAGCCTGCTATCTCGAAATGTCAGGAATTCATGGATTTCAGATGAGTGACGACTTCCGCCTGACGCTTGTCATCGAGAATTTCCACCCGGTCGTGCCAGAAGCGTGATGCCTCCTCGGGTTCGTCTTCCCACTTTCGGGTCGTGACGAAATTGTCGTCGAGCTTGGCAAGCCGCGTTCCGCCGAGCCTGCGATATTCCTCGGCCAGTTCCAGAGCCTGCGTCTTTTCTCCATGTGCCTCAACCATATGCATCCCTTTCCTTTGTGCCTCTGAAGGTTAGAACAGGAAGGTCGCCGTCCGGTTCCCGCGTGACGCGGGAGGAAATGCTGAAGGCAGGCTAATTGGTCAGTCGGTTCACCGGCTTGATCGCGTTGTCGGCAATCGACTTGAACGATGCAACCAGGGCTTCCATCGTGTTGGGCTCGTAATAGTTGCCTGCGGCAGAGGCGCAGTATTTCAACAGTTCCTGCCCTTTGGGCGGCGCCATGAAGGCGACGGTGTAGATCTTTATTCCGGCCGTCTTTGCGGCCGCGCATCCGTCACGTACGTTCTGGTCCAGCCTCTGGCTCCAGTCCACGCTATTGCCGGTCATATCACCATCGGTCATCAGGATCATGATGCGATCCGATGTCTTGTTGCCTTTCTTGGCCTGCTCGACGCTCTCGGTATCGGTGCCGTAGATGTTGCTCTTGATGTTGGAGGTCGCGGTGGTCACCGCCGCCGTCGCGTCCGTTCCACCAACCGGGTTAAGCGTCATGGCATTGACGTAATTTCTTGCAGCCGTCGTTCCCCAGGCGACCGCCGACTGCCCCTTGATGCCGTTGGTATAGGAGATCGTGCCGGTGCGGACAAAGCGGGTCTTGGGATCGGATTTGTCGAGGGCGTCAAACATCGTGGCTGCAGCCTGTTTCAGCGCTTCCACCTTGGTCACATAAACAGTCTGCTGGCCGATACAGATCCCGAGCAGGTTGATGACGCATTTCGTGCCCTTCACCGTCGTCGTGTTCTCCGCCATCGAAGCCGATTCATCGAGCAGGATTTCCATCGATATGCCATTGCTTGCCGCAGCCGCTCCGTCAGCACCAGTACCGCTTCCGGTGCCCGATATCGTGTTGCTCGAGGCATTTACGGGATAGGTTCGCCCGGCGAAAAAACTGGTAAGCGGCGTCAGCGGAATATCGGCAGAGGAGGTTACCGAGACCGAATAGCTCTTGGCCCCCGTCGATGCATCCGTGTTGGTGACGATTGCCACCGTCGTCGCGTTCTTGATCGTCGCGGTGTCGGTGGTGTTCATATAATTGGCTAACTGGCCCGCCAGAAAGTCCTTGCCGAGCTTCTGGCCGGCCGCGGTATCGGAACCGTTGGCCATGGCACCTGAAACGGCAAGGGCTGCGGCATCCGTCGCCTCCTGCAACTGGCGTTTCGAAACCATCAGATTGGCGGTGTCGACCGCCAGCCCGGCGCCTCCCAGCAACATGGGCAGGATGAGCGCAGTCATCATCCCGAAGTTACCAGCCGGGTCGGAAACAATGCTGCGATTGGCTCTATTGAATATTAGCATGACGACATTTAACGCAAAGACGCGTCATTCGTGTCGCCATACATTCAAACTTGCTTAATTAATAACAATAGGTATTCGAGCTTTGTTCTGCAATGGGAATACCGCCCCACCAAAGGCCTCAGGTGAGATAGGGCGCAAGCTCAAGCAGGTGCTTTTCCTGCCTCACGCCGATCTTGTAGAGATAGATGAGATTGGCGGCCAGACGCCGTGGATCGCCCGCGTCCTCCCACCCTTCCGCCCGAAGCTGGCAATAGACACGCCGGATCATCAGGATATCTCCCGCAGCAATGACGCTTTCGGCCATCATGGCCGCCCTCCTCGAAAGCATGCTGAAACCGGCCTGACTCACAGGCAGACGCCGCGCCCTCTAACTCAGGCAAACGCAACTCATGGCACCGGCATTAATGCTATAAAAAGGATTTCGTATACTGAACTTGACACTTCCAGCCTGCAAAACAATAAGAATTTATATTATTAATGAAGCAGGTATATTATGCAACACACACTGCATGCCAACAACATTGGTTTTCTTCGACTGCTGTTTGCTTCTCTCGTAATAGTCTCTCATGCATCAGAGATCATCGACGGCAATAGATCCCGAGAAATATTGTCTAGCGCGCTTGGAGCGCGGACATTCGCGGAGCTTGCCGTGGACGGGTTCTTTCTTCTTAGCGGTTATCTGATCACTCAGAGTTACGATCGCTCCAGCAACCCAATTTCATTTCTGAAAAAACGCGCTTTGCGTATCTATCCGGGTTATCTGGTTGCGGTCTGTATTTGCCTGGCGCTTGCACCTTTGACAGGCGCTGCAATCGGTTATTACGGGATGGGTGATCTGCTTCGCTTCACCCTGGAAATCGTAACGCTTCACGGCCCCTCGCAGCCTGGCTTCATAGGATTACCCTATGAAATCCTGAACGGTTCGCTTTGGACGATCTCCTACGAATTCCGTTGCTACATATTCGCCTTGCTCGTCGGCCTCGTCGGTCTGAGCCGAAAACGCTTTGCCTTTGCTGCGATATCGGCGGCACTGCTCCTCATGACGATGAGGCCTTTGGATATCCAGATCCCCAACAGGATCGCATTTTTCACCGGTTATTATTCCGAAAGCGTTCGTCTGTTTGCAAACTTCTCTGTCGGCGCGTGCTTCTATCTGTTCCGCCGGGAAATTCCGTTCACCAATACCCTTGCCATTGCCAGCACCACCGCTCTGGTCGTGATGATGTTCCTTGAACAATTCGAAATCGCAGCCTTCGCCGTCTTTGGCGGCTATCTGATCTTCTGGTTCTCCTTTGCAGTAAAATCAGAAGCGATATCGCGGATAAACGCTGACGACGACGTTTCCTACGGAGTGTATCTATATGGCTGGCCGATTTCAGGCACCCTTCTCTATTTCGTTGGTGTCCAATCGCCAGCGATGATGATCGCGCTGAGCCTGCCCTTGGCCTATATGGCTGGTTATCTCAGCTGGATCCTCGTGGAACGGCCATTCCTCCGCAGGTCACCGAAAACGATAAAGACGTGATCGCCTCATCCATCCAGAAGCACGATGGTTGCACTGGGAGGATACTCAGAACCAAGTAATGGCGAGGGTGGCACTTTGTGTGAAACGCCCCCTTGAGGATGCCGAATAGATTAGGCCCGCGGCTCATCAGCCCTCATGCCGTATCCTGCCGCATGGGCAGGATACGGTCGATATTCGTCATTTGGAGGTTTGCGCCCGGCCGTGTCTCCGAGCGGTCTTCCGTCTATCGGCTATCCTTGAGCCGCCACGATCGCGTCCGCCATGATCTCGACGCCGCGGTCGATCTCGGCGTCCGAAACGGTTAGCGCCGGAGCGATGCGGAAGACGCCGCCCATGCCGGGCAGCTTGACGATGTTCATAGAAAGGCCACGAACCATCGCTTCTTCCATGATCTTCGCGCCAAGCTCGAAACCGGGCGCCTTGGTGTGGCGGTCGGTCACCACTTCCAGCCCGAGCAGAAGACCGCGGCCGCGCACGTCGCCGATGCATTCGAAACGCTGCTGAAGCGCCAACAGCCCGTCCTTCAGGCGTTTGCCGCGCGTTATCGCCTGCTGGACCAGATTGTCACGTGCCATCACATCCAGCACGGTCACACCGACAGCAGCCGGCAGCGGGTCCGATACGTGGGTCGTGTAGAAGAGGAACCCCTTCTCGAATGCTTTCTGCTCCACTTCCGCGCTTGTCATGACAGCGGCAAGCGGAAGGCCGGCGCCGAGCGTCTTCGACAGCGTCATGATATCGGGCGTCACGCCGTCACGCTGGAAGGCGAACATGTTGCCGGTGCGGCCGACGCCGGTCTGTGCCTCGTCGAGGATAAGCAGCATGCCGCGCTCCTCGCACTTCTTCTTCAAGGCCGCGAGATAACCGAGCGGCAGTTCGAGAATTCCGCCGGAAGACAGGATCGGTTCGGCGATGAAGGCGGCGAGATTGCCGGTCGACTGATTGTCGATCAGATGGAACGCATCGTCTAGCTCGGCCTGCCAGTCGTTCGATCCGTCCGGGTTCCTGAAGCGCGGGCGATAGGCATTCGGTGCCGGGATGACGAAGGAGCCGGCCGAGACCGGACCATATCCCTTGCGACCTGCACTGTAGGTGGCGGAAGCCGCAGCTCCGGTCATGCCATGCCAGCTCTGGGCGAAGGCAACGATTTCGTGCCCGCCGGTCACGAGCTTCGCCATGCGGATGGCCGCCTCGTTGGATTCGGCACCCGTTGTCAGCAACTGGACACGGTCGAGGCCCGGGGCGAGCGCGGCGAGCCTTGCAGCCAGCTCCACCACCGGACGTGACAGCATGCCGGAGAACAGATGCGCGACCGAGGCCATCTGGCGGTTTACCGTCGCCACGATATCCGGGTGGGTGTGGCCGAGCACGGCGCTCATCTGGCCGGAGGTGAAGTCGAGAATCGCGCGGCCATCGGCATCGTAGACGAAGCTGCCCTCAGCGCGTTCGATGATGACGTCCTCGAAGGCCGGCCCGTAACGGGTCAGGTGCTTGTCGGCATCGGCCCAGAAGGCCGGATCGTCATTGCGCGACGTGAGGTTTCTGGCGGCGTTTTCCATGACGGTTCCCCATTGTGATTGATTGGCCGGGAGGGTAACAAGCCACTGGCACCTCAGTCCAATTGATAGTATTTTAATCCGATATCCATTTTCCTGATATTGCCATGCTTGATCTCGCGCTTCTGAAAAACTTCGTCGTCGTTGCCCGCACGGGTTCGATCAGCCTTGCCTCCAACCAAGTCGGGCGCACCCAATCCGCACTCAGCATGCAGATGCAGCGGCTGGAGGCCGAGGTCGGTCAGCCGCTTCTGCAGCGCACCGGCGCCGGCATGCGGTTGACTGCGGCAGGCGAGAGACTGCTGGCCCATGCCGAACAGCTGATCGCGCGGCATGACGAGATCCTGGCAGATATGGGCGGGCTGGCGCTGAAGGGGGCGGTCAGCCTCGGATGTCCGGAGGATTATTCGATCGCTTTCCTGCCGGAGCTGCTGAAACGCTTTTGCGCTGCCAATCCGCAAGTGGAGCTGAGGCTTGTCTGCGCTCCGACGATCGGGCTTCGGCCGCTCATCCAGCGCCGGCAGATCGACATGGCGCTGGTATCGCTGCCCGATGCGGATGATGCCGCGGTGATCCGGCAGGAGCGCTTCGTCTGGGTGGCGGACAGGCCGGATACGCAGCTGCTGTCCAACGAGATCCTGCCGCTGGCGCTATCGGCACCGACAACACTCGATTACCGCGCCGCCTGTGACGCGATGGAGGCCGTCAACCGCCGTTATCGAGTAGCGTTTGCCAGCGACAGTCTTGCTGGGCTGATCGCGATTACTCGCGCAGGCCATGCGGTCAGCGTACTGACAAAAACGGCGGTGCCGCCTGACCTTCACATCATCGAGCATGGGCTGCCGCGTCTGCCGACGATCGGTATAGCGCTTGAGTTTTCCGAAAGCCGCCCGTCCTCCGCTGCCGCGATGCTGGGAGAGCATATCCGCCGTCACCTGCCATCGCTCAGGGATCCTGCGGCGACGGTGCGGGGTCTTTGATCTTTCACCCCACTCGCGCCGCCGTATCGAGGCTGATCTGGTTGCGACCGCGCATCTTGGCGGCGTAGAGCGCGAGGTCGGCACGGCGATAGAGGTCGTCAGCCTTCTCGTTTCTTTCGGCGCAGGCGATGCCGGCGGAGAACGTGTAGCGAAAACTGACCTGATCCGGCAGAGGCCGAGACAGCCTGACTGCCTCAAGCATGCGCCCGACGATCACCTCGGCATTTTCCGCGGTGGTATTGGGAAGGATGAGAACGAACTCCTCTCCGCCGACACGGCCGAGGACATCCGTCTTGCGGACGTAGCTCTGCAAGGTGGCGGCGAAATCCTTCAGCACCGCATCCCCGACCGAATGGCCGAAACGGTCGTTGATATATTTGAAATTGTCGATGTCGAGCACGGCGATACAGCCTACGGGCCCCCAATGCAGCCCGTTGACGTTACCCTCGTCACGCATAGCGAGAAGATCGTTGAGCTTTGCCATGACGAAACGGCGGCTCGGAATACCGGTCAGTTCGTCGGTATGGGAAGCCTTGATCGCGTCGTCGCGGTCCTGCCGCAAGGCACGCTCGTCGGGGCGGCTTGAGGTGATGTCGCTCGCCACGCAGAGCATCCAGCCATCATCCTGCGTCGTCTCCGTCATCCACAACCAGCGGCCATCGTGGAGGTCCGTTTCGAAGGCGCGAAAACCTGCCTTGCCGCGCCGGGAGATGGTGGACGCCAGCCATGCCTCGAAATTTTCGACCTTGATGACGGTGCCGCGCCTTGCGTGGAAATTTCGACGCATCAACTCCGACCAGAGCGGATGTTCACCTTCTTCGATGAACCATGCCGCACGAAACGCACGGTTGGCATAACGCAGCCGATCCTGGTCGTCATAGAGCGCCACGCAGACGTCAGCGGCTTCCATCAGCCGGACGGCCTGCAACATCGTTTTGTCGTCGTCCAAGGCCTTCATGCCCTCAGGAATAGTGTAACTGGTCGGCATCGGTATATCCGATACCTATGAAAGATCGGTTATGGCGGGTTCAGCCCCTCATCTCTGCAATCTTTTGGATTATCGTCAGTTTCTGCGGGTCTGCCTAGGGCAGGATATGGCCATATTGCTTTCGCCAAATAACCATTCCGATAGGCAGCCCGGACAGTCACACAGCGACCCTTTCGGACATATGTCGCTTCTCGTTGATATAGATATCCGCAGTATTCAGAATTCGAATGAAGGCATAGCTGATATTCAGCGCGCCAACTCCCTGGCAACGTCACCGATCAACCCACGCAGCCAGCGATGCGCCGGGTCGTTGCGGTGGCGGACATGCCAGGCCATCTGGACGGGAAAGGTGCCGAGATCCACTGGCGGGGGAAGCACCTTCAGCCGCGGATCGAGCGCAATACGCCGGCAGATCAATGCCGGAAGCGTGGTGCAGTAATCAGTGACGGCGACAAGTTCCGGAATGGAGAGGAAATGCGTGACGGACACCGCCACCTCACGCTTCAGCCCCTGCCGCTCCAGAGACTGGAACAGGCCGGCACGCAACCGGCCGGGCGGCAGCATGTTGACATGTTTCAGCCGCTCATATTGCTCCTTGGAGATGCTGTCGCCGATATCGGGATGATCGGCACGGACAACGCAGGCAAGTCCATCCTCCATCAGATGCTGGACGACGAGATTATCCGGAGGATCGGTGAGCCTTCCCAGCACCATTGCCGTCGTGCCGGACATCACGCCCGTCTCGGCGATATCGCTGCCGAAGGGAGTGAGCCGCAGCCGGATGCCAGGCGCCACCTGGCGCAGCCGCTCGACGATGGCCGGCACCAGCACGAATTCCACATAATCGTTGGGTGCGATGGTGAACAGCCGCTCGGCAGTCAGCGGGTCAAAGTTCTGCTGGCCGAGTATGACATCATCCAGCTTCGCCAGCGCCTCCACAATCGCAGGGGCGATCTCTTCTGCGAGTTCCGTCGGCCGGATGCCATATCGCTCGCGTACGAAAAGCGGATCGCGAAAGGTCTCGCGCAACCGGTTGAGCGTGTTGGACAGCGCCGGCTGGGTGATGCCGAGGCGTTCAGCGGCGCGGGTGACATTGCGCTCCTCCATCAGCACGACGAAGACCGGCAACAGGTTGAGGTCGTATCTCATTCAAACACAACGCCTATTCAGTTATAACGCATTGATTATGTCTGGAATAAATTAAATAAATTTCCGAAATGTGTCGAGATTGCGCATCGTCAGGCTGTCCAAAACGGACAACACAACTCGAAGGAGAGAGACGATGAGCAAGGGCAAGGTACTGGTCATCGGGTCCAATGCGACCCGGATCGAAACCAAAGACGGCCGCACGGGTGCGACCGGTCAATATCTCAACGAAACCGTGGTGCCGATGCTGGCATTGATCGATGCCGGTTACGAGGTCGTGCTGGCGACGCCGAACGGAGCGAAGCCGCATATGGACGAGGCATCCGACAGTGCAGAGCATTTCGGTGGCGATGTTGCGGCTTACGAAAAAGCCAAGGCATTCTGGGCAAACGACACGTCGATGAACAGCGGCCTGACGCTGCGTGGCGCAATAGAACAGGGGCTCGACAATTTTGCGGCTATCTTCGTTCCCGGCGGCCAGGGCCCGGTTGTCGACCTGATGATCGACCCCGACATGGGCGAAATCGCAAGGCATTTCCACGAAAAGGGCAAGCCTTCCGCCTATCTGTGCCACGGCCCGATAGCGACTGTCGCCGCCATGCCGCATGCCCGCGAATTTCGCTCGGCACTGGTGGCCGGCGATGAGGCCAAGGCGCGCGAATGGGCCAAGGGCTGGCAATATGCGGGCTACAAGATGACAGTCTTTTCCGACACGGAAGAAAAGGTCGTCGAGGATTATGTTCTGCACGCCAAACTCTATTTCAACATGATCGAGGCGCTGACGGCGGCAGGTGGTGATGTAAGCAAGACCAAGATCGATTTCGAACCGAATGTCGTCATCGACCGCGAACTGATCACCGGCCAGAACCCACGTTCGGATCATCCGATCGCCACGGCACTGATCGAGGCGCTGGATCGCAGGCTGGCTGCGTGACAGTAAACATACTTGGCAGAAATACCCCTCTGGCCTGCCGGCTTTCCTGGGGCGACCGCCTGTCCCAATTAAGCCACGGCAGGTCGACCGGGTTAAGCCCTCCCCCTTGTGGGGAGGGTTGGGAGGGGACTTTTTACACGCGCGACGGCTCACCCAAAGGAACACGCCATGACTACCGAAACCAACAACGCCAAAATCATCGCCATACTCACCGCCCTGCCCGGCAAGGCCGCTGAATTGCGGGCGCTGCTTGCCGACACCGCACCTTCCTGCCGTTCCGAGCCGGGCAATCTGCGTTGGGATGTCTGGCAGGACCGGGCGAACCCCGAACGCTTTATCCTCGATGAACTCTATATCGATGCGGATGCGGTTGAAGCGCATCGCGAGACGCCCCATTTCAAAAACTACGCTTCAAAGATCAACAGCCTGGCCGAGCGGTCCGCCTATGTGGTCACTCCCGTCAATCTCGGCTGACACCCCTGAAAAGAAGGATAGACCCCATGGCACTCAAGGATATTCTGCCGAGCAGCCTCGGTTTCGGCGCAGCCCCACTCGGCAACATGTTTCGCGATATTCCCGAGGATGAGGCGCGCGCCACTGTGGAAGCCGCCTGGACCGACGGCATCCGTTATTACGATAACGCTCCCTTCTACGGCGCAGGGCTGGCCGAGATCCGCATGGGCGACGCGCTGAAGGATAAGCCGCGCGACCAGTATGTGATCTCGACAAAAGTCGGCCGCTACATTCTCGACGAGATCGAGGATGTCAGCGCCCGCGAGCAGGGCGAAAAGGCCGGCGTGTTCAGCCACGGTCTGCCGAACAAGGTGGTCAACGACTACAGCCATGACGGCACGTTGCGTTCGATCGAGCAGAGCCTGGAAAGACTGAAGACCGACCATATCGAGATCGCCTTCGTGCATGATCTGGCGCAGGATTTCTGGGGCGACCGGTGGCTGGAAAAGTTCGAGGAGGCCCGAAATGGTGCCTTCAAGGCACTCGACCGGTTGCGCAACGAAGGGGTGATCAAGGCCTGGGGGCTGGGCGTCAACAAGGTCGAGCCGATCGAGCTGGTGCTCGAACTGGACGAACCGAAGCCCGATGCATTCCTGCTTGCCGGCCGTTACACACTGCTCGACCATGACAAGGCCTTGCAGCGGGTGATGCCGATGGTGGCAGAGCGGGGCCTGGGTGTCGTCGTCGGCGGGCCTTACAGCTCGGGCGCTCTGGTTGGCGGACCGAATTTCGAATATGCGCCGATCAAGCCTGACATGGCTGCGAAGATCGCGAAGATCAAGGCGATTGCCGACCGCCATCACGTGAGCATGAAGGCTGCCGGCCTGCAGTTCTCACTCGCCAACCCGGCCGTTGCCGCCGTCATTCCCGGCGCCAGCCAGCCCTCGCGCATCGCCGAGGACAGCGCCGCCCTGAAGGAAGTCGTACCTGCCGATTTCTGGCGGGAGTTGAGGGCGGAAAAGTTGGTGAACCCCGCGGCGCCGCTGCCGGTCTGAGCCGCATAGCCTTGAAGTTCATGCCCCGGCAGGTCTCGTCGGGGCATTCCTTATTCTCAGTTGGCCATGGTCGAGCGATGCGCCCAGCCGGTCATGCGGCGTTCGATCCACGCCATCAGCGAATACATGGCGATGCCTTCGACTGCGAGTGCGAGCAGACCGGCAAACACCAGCGGCACGTTGAACTGGCTCTGGGCCGAGGCCATCATGTTGCCGAGGCCGTAATTGGAGGCGACGGTTTCACTCAGGACCGAGCCGACAAAGGCAAGCGTGATAGCGATCTTCAGCGAGCCGAAGAAATAGGGCATCGAGCGCGGAATACCGACCTTCAGCATGATGTCCAGCTTCTTTGCTCCGAGTGCCCGCAGCACATCCTCCGTCTCCGGCTCGATCGTCGCCAGACCCGTCGCGACATTCACGACGATCGGGAAGAAGGAGATCAGGAAGGCGGTGATGACGGCAGGAATGGTGCCGATGCCGAACCAGATGACCAGGATCGGCACGACGGCGACCTTGGGGATGGCGTTGAAGCCGATCATGATCGGGTAAAGCCCGGCATAGATGGTCTTCGACCAGCCGATGAACAGACCGATCGCCAGACCGCCGACCACCGCCAGGCCGAAACCGAGCGTGGTGGTAAACAGCGTCTGGGCCGAGTTTTTCAGAAGCGGCGACCAGTATTGCACCACGGCCTGAAAGATGCGGCTCGGGGCCGGCAGGATCGTCACCGGTGTGCCGAGACCGCGCACCAGCAGTTCCCAGAAGAGAAACAGCCCAAGCGTGAAAAGCCAGGACGCCGCCTTGACCCAGTTGATGCGGGCGGGCTGTTTTGCTGCGGGTGCGGTCGTATTTTCGGTCGTGATCGTCATACGGTTGCCCTCGCCTGCGCAATCTCGCCATGCAGCTGGTGCACGAGGTCGTTGAACCTCGTCTCATACATGATCTCGAGATCGCGCGGCCGCTCGAAGGGGACGCGATGCTCTTTCAGGATACGGCCCGGCCGCGCACTCATGACGAAAATCTTGTCGGCGAGAAAGGCCGCTTCGCGCAGGTCGTGGGTGACGAGAACGATGGTGACGCCCTGTGCCGCGTGAAGATCGCGGATGACGCACCACAGTTCCTCGCGGGTGAAGGCATCGAGCGCGCCGAAAGGCTCGTCAAGCATCAGAAGTTCCGGCTCGTGGATGAGGGCGCGGCACAGATTGGCGCGCTGCTGCATGCCGCCGGAAAGCTGCCAGGGGAATTTTTCGCCAAAACCCTTGAGGCCAACGAGTTCAAGCAGATGCTCGGCTTTCTCCACGTATTCCTTCTTGTTGGCGCGCAGACGGTGGCGGTGCCTTTCGACGATTTCGAGCGGCAGGAGGATGTTTTCCAGCGTCGTGCGCCAAGGCAGCATGGTCGGGTTCTGGAACGCCATGCCGACGATCGAGACGGGCTGCGTGACATGCTGGCCGGCGACGATGACCGTGCCGACCTGCGGGATATGCAGGCCGGTGACGAGCTTCATCAGCGTGGACTTGCCGCAGCCGGACGGGCCGACAACGGCGGCGAAATCGCCTTTGTCGACGCGCATGGTGAGGCCGGAGACAGCAAGCGTGCCTTCCGCGCCGCCATAACGCATGTCGACATCATCGATGGAAACGAGGTGTGCCAATCAGAATTTCCTTGATCGAACAATCTTGTCGCGAAAACCCCTCCCGCCTGCCGGCCACCCTCCCCACAAGGGGGAGGGTTGAACACGCGGCACCACGACTGGCAAAATCAAGCGTAGAGGGTGCGGCCGGGTTAAGCCCCTTCCCCTTGTGGGGAGGGGTTTGGGGCGGGGACTTTCCTCTGTCCTTACGGCAGCATCCTCTCCGCCTTTGCCGGCAGGAAGCTGGCGTCGAAGACCTGCTCGGCCTTGACAGCGCCCTTGAGGCCCATCGAGATTTTGAGCGTGTCGATGGAAGCGGAGAGCCTTGCCATGTCGACGCCGCCGAAACCGTTTTCGACGACGTAAGGCGTCTTGATGTTCATGGCGTTGGCCATGTTCAGCCGCTGGATCTCGATATCCGGGTTAAGCGTCTCGTTGCGCTTCAACACGGCATCGACGCCTTCCTTCGGGTTGGCGACAGCGGCGGCAAAGCCCTTGGCCAGCGCCTTCATGAAGCCCTTCACCGCTTCCGGATTTTCCTTGGCAAAATCGGTATTTACCAGCACCGAGTTGCCATAAAGATTCAAGCCGTGTTCGGCCATCAGGATGGTGGCGATATCGTCATCGGCGATGCCCTGAGCCTTCAGGTTGAGGATGACCGAGAAGGCGAAACCGAAGACGGCATCGACATCGCCCTTGGCGAGCATCGGCTCACGCACCGGGAAGCCGATCGACTCGATGGTGATCTTGCTGTCGTCGATTTTTGCCACCTGCTTGAAGGCCTTCCACTGGGCGAATGCGCCATCCGGCGGCGGTGCGCCGAGCTTCTTGCCTTCCAGCGACTTCGGATCGGTGGTGACGCCGAGCGACTTGCGGCCGACGACCGCGAAGGTCGGGCGCTCGTAGATCATCATCGCCGCCTTGACCTTCTGCGCCGGATCCTCGTCGAGGAACTTGATCAGCGAGTTGATGTCGCCGAAACCCATCTGGTAGGTGCCGGTCGCGACGCGCGGGATCGCCTCCACCGAGCCATTGCCGGTGTCGATGGTGACGTTCAGCCCCTCTTGCTTGAAATATCCCTTGTCCACGGCAAGCAGGAAGCCGGCAGCCGGGCCTTCGAATTTCCAGTCGAGCGTGAACTTGATATTGGTTTCGGCAAAGGCCGCGCCGGAGAAGCCGGTGCCCAAGGCCACCGCGGCCAGGGCGGCCAATTTAGTCAGATATCTACGAGTCAGCATCATGTTCCCCTGCTGGTTGTTATTGACCCATAGAAAACGACAAATCGCCAACCGCGCAAGTATCCCTGCACATTTTATCATCAATATTTCGCGTGCTTATTTTCAAATCACAATTCTGGAGCCATTGGCTTTGAGCCAGCCGTTCCCGCAGCCTGGCGCGGAAAACACGCCCTATCATCAGCCGTCGGTTAACTGTGACGGAAAAGAATAAAAGCGGATTCTAAAATAGATTTGCCGAGCCGGGCATTTGGCCTATTTTCTCCAACTGGAGGACGAAGAATGCGCATAAAGCTGTTTCTGGTCTGCGTCGCGGTTTTGACCATAGCTTGGCTTACAGGCCTTTTTGCACTCGTATGGTCTCTGTTTTGAAGCCGGAAATTATCTTCTACGGCTTTTTTCCGCGAAGGACAGGGCGACAACTGCACCGAAGTAGCCGACCTGCATGAAGACGAGAGAGGCGACACCAAAGCCGGCAGCCCACCACGCCCCATCGCCTGAAATCAGACTAGCGCAAGCAACAAAAGCAGACGCGAGCAGCATCTTCAGGAAACCGCAAGGCAGCTGAAGGTGACGAAAAAGCTTTTCCATGCGCCACTCCAAGAGTTAACCGGAGGTTAACCATACCTTATATTGCAGACAGGGCATACCCCATATGAGGGATATTGCTTCGAATCATCGAAGCACCGTTTATCCACCCGCACCGCCCGTTCGAGGCACAGCAACGCCCTATCGTTAAAGCCCGGATTAAGCGCATTCGGGCGATGGAGACGATCAACCCGCGCGAAGGAATACGCGCATGGCGGAATCGCCGCCTTGCAGGGGGAATATAGGTCAATGCGGGACGGGAAGCGGCTTGAGACCTGAAACCTCAGGCCCCGCCACGCGTTTTCAGGACGCCTCGTCGCCGAGCCTTGCCAGCGCCTCGCCATCCAGCCGGTAGAACAGTTTTTCCGGTTTTGCGACGCCGCCTATCTCATCATAAAATGCAAGAAGCCTGTCGTCCTGCGCGTCGGCGGTCCAGTCTATCCTCGACAACCCCCGCCGGCCGGCCAAGGCGGCGAGTTCCCGCATCAGGGAACGCCCGACGCCGAGACCGCGAGACGTTCTACCGACATACAACTCCTTGAGGAAAATGCCTGGGTTCAAGCCCGGCCCCGGATAGATCGCACTGAATGCACATAAGGCAATCACGCTTTCTTCCCGCTCGGCAACGAGAATTTCTGCCCCTTGCGGCCTCGCCTGCAGCCCGGCAATGATTTCCGCGCGCGCAGGACACGGCACCTCATAGTGAGCCTGCATCTCCTCTATCAATACCGCTAGCCGCGGCAACGCTGCATCATGGTCCTGCAAGAGGCGGATGCGGGCCGCGGCCCTGTTCGGATCATCTTGCGAAATGGACATAGAACAGCCTCTGGACGATATTTCCCATACCATTGGCAGCTATCCGTTACGGACGACTTAAGGCAAGACGCTCGATATCCGCGCCACGTTGAAGCGTCTTCGGACGCCCGTGTCATCGGGTCCGTGGCACTGTTCTTCTTCGGCGGATTTTTCAAGGTCAGCGACTGGCGGATCAAGAAACGCCTGAACCGGATGGGCATATCGGGAAGCGTGAGGAGCGCGGCGCTCATCAAGGCACTCGACACTGGCTTTCGGCCGATCAACTGACCCCAATCGACCTGACCGCGCCTATTTCAAACCGAAAGCCCAGCGTGCGGTCCTGCATTCGGGATCTCCGGGGGCGCAAGCGCGGCATACGTCGGGACGAACCTCGTAGACCAGACATGAGGTACTCTCACCGACACGGCCGGACAGCGCCGAACATCGCTGATCCTCACACCGCATGCCTCGCTGGTCCGCAGCAACGAACTGCAGCGGAACCAAGTCGAGAGCTTCATCGGTTTCGGTGGTGAAGCGCGGCCATTCGGACGAATAGGAACAGCAGGCACCACAGGCCTGGCAATCCGGAAGGTCAGCAGCGCCCTGATCGCCTGAAGACAGATCATCGTCAAGGGCGTGATCAAAATCCCGCCCCCCGCGCCCTGATGAGGCGCCGCCTGTCATCATTTGTGCTTCAGCAGCCACATCTTGCCCGCCATGGTTATTCCATGTGGGGTTTCGCCGGCCTCGGCATCGGGGTCAAGCCCTTTGAGAAGGCCGTAGCCCGTAAGTTGTTCGAGAGTGGCGGTCGTCGCGAACTTCACCTTCAGCGGCCGCTCCTTGAAGCGGTCGGATTTTGCGTAGGTCTCGGTGGCGCCAAGATGGGTCCAGCGGTTCCCGTCCTGGGGGTGGAGGTCGCCGAGTTTTGCGAGCTTCAATCCCCTGATCTGGGTTGGCGTCAATTCAATGGTCAGCGCAGCAGTTGTCGTGCTGTTCATGTCTTTGTTCTTTCTCTTCGCAACAGGCGTCAATGCCGCTCACTGCCGCTTTCAAGCAGGTCCGTTTCGAAATCGCTCAGGTTTTCCTGACGGACACATCGGCCGCGTTTTGCGCCTCCATGGCGAGACGCGCTTCGCGCAACCGGGACGTCTTTTCCTGACGCGCCTTAGTAACGGCATCGACCTCATCGCGGGCACGGTCGCCGGCAGCACTTGAGGCCTGTGTCTTGTCGAATGCCTTTTCGGCAACCTGTCGCGCTTTGCTGTGTTGCTCGGTCATTGTCTTCCTCGGTTTGTGCGCGCCGGCGCTTCGATCAGAAGTCCGGACTTTCGCAAAGCAGGATGTGCAGACCTGAAACTGCTACAGCGCCATTTGAGCACCATCGACAGCGTGATCCGCTCTTCAACGGCAATAAAAAAAGGCCAGGCGGCTGCCTGACCTCCTGTGGTCCCATGCTTTCGACAGTGCCAGTACATCCGTGGTCACACGAAAGCGGATACCAATTCAGACAGCCTGAAGGTTGCAGGCCGACATCTTGCCAGACTTGCGGTCGCGCTCCAGATCGAAGGAGACCTTCTGGCCTTCTACGAGTTCACGCATACCCGAACGCTCGACAGCGGAGATATGGACGAATGCGTCAGCTTCGCCGTTGTCAGGCTGGATGAAGCCGAAGCCCTTGGTGGAATTGAACCATTTAACTGTGCCAGTGGTCATGATGAACCCTTTCATAGCAACATAGAGGGACCGCTGCGCAAAAGCGCCGCGGATGATGATAACGATGCTTTAAAGGGAGTGTCGTTCAATACGCGGTGCCACTCGCGCAGTAACCAAATCTCGGCAAGAAAAATATCGATATACCTCAGATAGTACACCGAACGCCCAAAGTCAAACTCCAGTCTTCGCGCAGCCGAAGTTGATGACCGTAACCGGGCGCAATCGGCTAGCCAGGCACGACCGATAGCTTTACGATTGGACTTATCGGTCCCGTTCTGCCACAAGCCCCACCGGACGCGACTGCCGTTAACTTTAGAACGGGGTCGGGCGATAGATTGACGTCACGTCGTTGCCGCGAGATCACGCTGGCCGTCCGCTAAAGCACTTCGCGATCGTTGAGATTCGCTGGCCGTACTTTCGCTTTTTGTTTTTGGCGCATGTCTTCATCCCGAAACCGGTGACCACTTTCGGGAGACACGCTTTAAATTCCCGACTTTTCTTATCCCCTGCCCTCGACGACCTTGATCAGGTCTTCGCGGACGGAGCCGATATGGGTGGCGAGCAGCTCGCCGGCCTTTTCGAAGCGGTGGGCGCGGATCAGGCCGATCAGTTCGGCATGTTCGAACATCGCCTTTTCCATTGCGGCCTCGTTGGACAGCTGCAGGCGGGTATAGCGGTCGCTGGTCTGCAGAAGCGAGGCAACGATCTGCTGGCTTCGTGGCATGTCTGCGCGGTGATACATGGCCATGTGCAGGTCGGCATTGAGCCGGCCGTAATCATCCCGCTCGCCAGATGCTATCGCCTTGACGTAATTTGCCTGATGCTCATCGAGTTCGGCCAGATCCTTCTCGTTCAAGGCCGGGGCGGAGGCCAGAAGCAGCCGCGGCTCCAGCATGATCCTCAAGTCGAACACGTCGTCGATTTCGGCACGCGACAGTTCCGAGACGATCGCGCCTTTCTGCGGCAGGATCTTTACCAGCCCTTCCGCTTCCAGCTGAAACAATACCTCGCGCACCGGAATGCGGCTGACGCCATAGGTTTCCGCCAATGCATCCTGCCTGAGCTGCGTGCCGCCGGCATATTTTCCCGACAGGATCGCCTGGCGGATTTCGGTGATGAGGGCGCCCGAAAGCGTCTTGTGTTTCAGTTTTAAGGCCATGCAACCCCGCTACACCATTTCCGTCGAAAAGCCAGTTGACTCTCGAAATGTATAAAATCTACATTATACCCAACAAAGAGGGAACTGAAATTATGACGACTGCCTTGACGGAGGACGGGCTGCCGCCCGGTTCGCCTTCCTTTGCCGCACGCGCGATCATCGGACTGTCGGAAGGCGTGCTTGCCGTGGAAAAGCTCCTCGTCGGATTTTTCATGGCACTCGTGCTTTTCCTCATCCTGCTCAATGTCGTCACCCGTTATGGCGGCATGCCGCTCTACTGGGTGGATGAGGCGGCAGTTTACGCCATGGTCTGGCTCACCTTCATCGGAGGTTCGGCACTGACACGCCTGCGGCTCGATTTCGCCGTGACGCTGATCAGCGACAAGTTGCAGAAGAAGAATGCCGAGCGACTGCAGGCCTTCGCGACCTTTCTCGCGATGCTGTTTTCCATCGGGCTCGGCGTGATGTGCTGGAACTGGATGGACCCGATCGGCATCGCAGCCGCAGGATTCGACGCCAAGGAATATGCCGGTGAGAGCTTCAACTTCCTCTATACCGAATACACCCAGACGCTGAACTGGCCGGTCTGGGCGATCAGCCTCGTTGTGCCGCTGTTTGCCGTCACCATGACGATCCATACCGCCGCCAATCTGCTTGAAGAGATGAAGTTCGCTCCCAAAAGACAGCGGCTTGCATTCGCCAATGCGGAAGGGGTCAACTGATGGTCACGACCGCATTTTTCACCTTCTTCATGCTGGTCGGCGTGCCGATCGGACTTTGCCTCTGCATGGCCGCCGCCGTCTATATCTGGGCGACCGGCAATACGCTTCTGTTCGCCAGCTTTCCGGTTCAGCTTTTCGGCGGGGTCGACAATTACGGCCTTATTTCCATTCCGCTTTTCGTGCTGATCGGCGAGGTGATGAACGGCGGCGGCATTACCCGCCGGATCATCAACATGACGATGGCCTTTGTCGGTTCGATGAAGGGCGGGCTCGCCTATGTGAACCTGCTCGCCAACATGTTCGTCTCCTCCATCCTCGGCTCGGCCACCGCGCAGGTCGCCATCATGGCGCAGATGATGGTGCCAGAGATGGAAAAGAAGGGCTATGACAAGACCTTTGCGGCGGGGCTGACAGCTTACGCCGGCATGCTCGGGCCGATCATTCCGCCATCGATCATGTTCGTCGTCTATTCGGTTCTGGCGCAGGTGCCGGTGAGCGACATGCTGACGGCCGGCATGCTGCCCGGCATTCTTCTGACCGCGATTTTCTGCGTCGTCATCGCCGGCATGGGCTGGTTCGTTTATGACTATCCGCGCGGCGACGTGATGACGCTGAAACAGCGTGTGCGCATCGTGCTCGGCGCACTGCCGACGCTTTCCATCCCGATCATCATCGTCGGCTCGATCATGGCGGGGATTGCCAATGCGACGGAAGCAGCCGCCGTCGGCGTGGTCGCTGCGGTTCTCGTCGGGCGCTACTGGATCGGGGATCTAAAATTCTCCGACCTGCCGATGATGCTGTTGAAGGCCGGGATCTATTCCGCCGTCGTGCTTCTGCTGGTCGCGGCCGCGGCCGTGTTCTCCTGGGTTCTGGTCTACGGCATGGTGCCGCAGAATGTCGCCGCCTGGGTGCAGACGATCGCATCCGACCCGATCACCTTCATGCTTCTCGTCAACGTCATCCTGCTCGTTATCGGCACCGTCATCGATGGCGCGCCGGGACTGATCATGACGGTGCCGATCCTGCTTCCGATTGCGACGGAGGTTTATGGCATCGACCCGATCCATTTCGGCGTCGTCGTCACCGTCAACCTCGTTCTCGGCTTCCTGTCGCCGCCGGTGGGCTTGTGCTTCTTCGTCGCCTCGGCGGTGACGGGGGCGAAACCGGGCAAGATGTTCATCGTCACCCTGCCCTTCTTCTTCGCCTCCTGCGTGCTGCTCGTGCTGCTTTCGATCTTCCCGATCCTGTCGACCTTCTTCGTCAAGTAACCGTAACCACAACAATAAAACTCCAGAGGATTAGACCATGACAATTTCCCGCAGATCATTCCTCCGCAATTCAACGATGGCTGCAGCCGGCGCCGTTGCCGCCGGCACGCTTTCGATGCCGAACGTGCTGCGCGCGCAGGAGGCCAAAACCTTCCGTCTCGGCATCACCACGCCGCCCGGCCATCCGTGGAACAATGCGGCGCTGAAGGTTGGCGAGATGCTGAAGGCCGAGACCAAGGGCCGTCTCGACCTCGTCGTTTTCCCGGCCAACCAGCTCGGCACCGAAGCCGTGATGATGCAGCAGATGCAGGCCGGTTCGCTCGATTTCGGCTGGATCATGACCGCCGAACTCGGCTCGCGCATTCCCTCGATCGCGGCGATCAACGCGCCTTACGTCGTCGATTCCACCGCAAAGGTGGCCAAGCTCGTGCGTGATCCGCTGGCCATGAAGATGCTCGACGTGCTGCCGAAGGAAACCGGCACGCTGGGTCTTGCCTGGGGCATCACCACGATGCGCGTCGTCTTCACCGCCAAGGAGATCGGCGGGCTTAACGATCTGAACGGCATGAAGCTTCGCATCAATACGACGCCGGCCTATCGCGATTTCTACCAGCTGCTCGGCACCGCCCCGACCCCGATCCCGACGCCGCAAGTGTTCGACGCCATGTCGAACGGCCAGGTGGACGGGCTCGAGGCCGATCTCGACTTCTCGTGGAACCAGCGCTTCGACAAGGTTTCGAAGACGATGCTGAAGATGAACGCGATCTTCATGCCCTGCGTCGCGCTCGCCTCGGGCCGCGTCTGGAAGGATGTACCTGCCTCGGATCGCGAGCTGATCACCAGGCTGACCAAGGAAGCGCTCGACGCCCAGATCGACGCGACCGTCGCCAACGAAGCAAAACTGCTCGACGAGTTCGGCAAGGTCATCGCAGTCAAGGACGTGCAGGTGGCGGACGCCGGCAAGGTGATTGCCGAATACGACAAGATCTGGCTGCCCAAGGCCCCGATCCTCGCCGACCTGCGCAAGCTGGGCGCGACGCTTTAAGGCTCAATTTCGAGGAGGCCTGACGAGGGCTTTATGCGGCGCGTCTCCGATTGGGGGCGCGCCGTTTTTCTTGCTGTCGGTGCCGAGCGCTCCTAATGATCTCCCCCCTTGTCGGGGAGATCAGCCAGACGCTACGTCATCGCCCTTCCTTACCTACCGAGCAAACCTCTTCGCCGCGGCAACGCAGAGGATGACGCCGAGGGTGACGATGAACATGGATGAGGTTACCTGCTCGCCGAGCAGGAGCGCTGCCAGCGCCAGACCGAAAAATGGCTGGATGAGCTGCAGCTGGCCGACTGTCGCGGTGCCGCCTTGGGCAAGGCCGCGATACCAGAAGATGAAGCCGATCAGCATCGAGAAGAGCGAGACATAAGCAAGGCCTGCATAGGCAGAGCCGCCGACGCCTACAAATGTTTCCGGCATCAGCGCCAGCGCGCCGACCAACATGACCGGCAGCGAGATGACCAGCGCCCAGCAGATGACCTGCCAGCCGCCGAGCCGCTTCGACAAAGCAGCACCTTCGGCATAACCCAGACCGCAGACAATGATTGCCGCCAGCATCAGCCAGTCACCGAAGGAGAGGCCAATCGAGGCAGCCGTGCCGCCCCGCGCCAGCGCGAAACCGGTGACGAGCAGGCTGCCGAGGATGGCGAAAGCCCAGAAGGCGAGCTTGGGGCGTTCACCGCCGCGAATGACGCCGAAGATGGCGGTGGCAAGCGGCAGCAGGCCGATGAAGACGACCGAATGGGCAGACGAGATGTGCTGCAGCGCCAGTGCGGTGAGCAGCGGAAAGCCGACGACGCAGCCAAGCGCCACGATGACGAGGGAAAAGATCTCGCTGCTTTGCGGCCGTTTCTGCCGGAAGGCCAGGAGCAGCAGAAGTGACAAAAGACCGGCAATCGTGCCGCGGGCGACGGTCAGGAACAGCGGGTCGAAACCGATCACCGCCAGCCTTGTGGCCGGCAGCGAACCGGAAAAGATCAGCACGCCGATAAACCCGTTGAGCCAACCCGACAGACTGCGATCCATGTCATTCTCCCCTCGCCGCACAGGGTCAATCCGTGGGCGCTGTTTCAGGCATTCCAATGGCTGCGTTATGCTCTTTTCAGCATGGCCATGCCAGAAACGGTCTGATACGATTTCGACAAACTGTTATGCTTCATGCAGCAGTACAGTCAGGAGATTTGGGGAATGGATTTATCGGCAACCTCGTCCAAGGCGGCGATGGTGATGGGCGTGATCCGGCAGCGGCTCATCGGGCGCGTGCTGACGCCGGGGGCGAAGCTGCCTTCGGTGCGCTCGCTTTCAGGCACTCTTTCGGTTTCCACCTCCACGGTCGTCGATGCCTATGAGCGGCTGGTGGCGGAAGGCGCGATCGTTTCGCGGCCGGGGTCGGGGTTTTACGTGGCCAACCAGGCCGCGCCCTTTTCGCCCGCCGAGGCCGGGCCGAAACTGGATCGGGCGGTCGATCCGTTCTGGATCTCGCGGCAATCGCTGGAAAGCAGCGAAGACAGTCTGAAACCCGGCTGCGGCTGGCTGCCGCCTTCATGGCTTCCGGAAGAGGCGATGCGCAAGTCGCTCAGAACACTTTCCCGCGCAGAGCCTTCATCGCTGGCCGATTACGGCACGCCGCTGGGACTTTATCCGCTGCGGCGGCTGATTTCGCGGCGGATGGGCGAGCGCGGCATAGAAGCCTCACCGGAACAGATCATGCTGACCGAATCCGGCACGCAGGCGATCGATCTTCTCTGCCGCTTCCTGATCGAGCCGGGCGATACCGTACTGGTCGACGATCCCTGCTATTTCAATTTCCATGCCCTTCTGCGGGCGCACCGGGCAAAGATCGTCGGCGTGCCCTATACGGCAAACGGGCCGGACCTTGCGGCTTTTGCCGCAATCGTCTCCGAGCATCGGCCGCGGCTCTACATCACCAATTCGGCGATCCACAATCCGACCGGGGCAGTGCTTTCGCCGGTCACGGCGCATCGGGTTTTGAAGATCGCCGAGGAGTTCGACCTGACGATCGTGGAAGACGATATCTTTGCCGATTTCGAGACGGTTGCGGCACCGAGGCTTGCGGCTTTCGATGGATTGGAGCGGGTGATCCATATCGGCAGTTTTTCGAAAACGCTGTCGGCTGCGGCGCGTTGCGGTTTCATCGCGGCAAGGCCGGACTGGATCGAGGGGCTGACGGATCTCAAGATCGCCACATCCTTTGCCGGCGGGCGGATGACCGAGGAGGTTGTTCATGCCGCCCTTTCGGACGGCGGCTATCGCAAGCATCTCGATGCGCTGAGGGCACGGCTTTCCAAGGCGATGGCGGAGGTGACCAAGAAGCTCGCGGCAATCGGCATCGAGCCGGTGTTGCATCCGCAATCCGGCATGTTTTTATGGTGCAGGCTTCCCGGTGAGACCGATGCCGCCGAGGTGGCGCGCGCCTGCCTGCAGAAGCAGATCGTGCTTGCGCCCGGCAATGCCTTCAGCCTGTCGCAATCGGCGAAAAACTGCATGCGTTTCAACGTCTCGCAAACGCTCGATCCGCGTATTTTCGAGACGCTGAAAAGCGCATTGAAGGCCTGACGATCAGGTGGACTTGAGCTTCACGCCGAAGCCGAGGACGAAGCTCACCAGTGCGCCGAGGGCGGCTGTGCCATAAAGCCATGCGGCTGTGTCGCCGGCGGTTCCCGTTGCAAGGCTTGCCGTCAGGCCGGTTGCTGTGGCGATC
Source organism: Aliirhizobium cellulosilyticum (assembly GCF_014198105.1). Taxonomy (NCBI): domain Bacteria; kingdom Pseudomonadati; phylum Pseudomonadota; class Alphaproteobacteria; order Hyphomicrobiales; family Rhizobiaceae; genus Aliirhizobium; species Aliirhizobium cellulosilyticum. The sequence continues at coordinate 126,553 of NZ_JACIGW010000002.1, forward strand.
GTGCCGGAGAGTGCGGCGCCGACTGCATAACCTGCCGTCGACATGGTGGGCAGAAGCGCACTGGCGCGATCACGCTCCGCTCCTTCGGCCGCAGACATCGCCGCTTCGTTGACATTGGCCCAGGCGAGGCCGAAGCCGATGCCGATCAGGATCTGGCCGAAGATTACCAGCGGCAGTGATTGCAGGCCGATGGCGATTGCCAGCGCGATAAAACCGGAGAGATGGAAGAGTGGCCCAAGCCACATGGTCGCATGCCGCCATGCGAAGGCCTCGTAGCGGCTGGCGAACATCGCGACGACGCTCCAGACCAGCGCCATGGTGACGACGATATAGCCGACGACCGCGGGACTGAGGCGGAATACCTCGCTGACCAGCAGAGCCAGATAGGTGCTGCCGGCCGAATGCCCGGCCGACATCAGAAACAGCATCGCGAAGGCGCGGCCGAGCACCGAGCCGGAGCGGAAGGTGCCGACCGGGAAGAGCGGCGAACCGAAACGGCCATCAAGGGTGACGACCGAGAGCAGCGACAGAATACCGAAAACCAGTAGCGTGGCTTGCCAAATCGGCTGCCCACTGGCTGAGGAGAACGCAAAGATGAGCGCGGTGACAACGCAGAGCCCGACGGAGACGGGCGCGAAACTTGCCGCCCTGCCCTCACCGGTCTTCGGCTCGGTCAGAAAAGTGAACAACACCAGCGTCAGGAGAAAAGGCGTGACCGCGAGGAAGGAAAAACGCCAGGAGATCGCCTCGGTCATCAACCCGCCGATCAGCGGCCCGAGCAGTGCCGTTACCGCCCAGACGGTCGCTTCGACGGCAAAGACACGGGCGATCAAGGAAGACGAAAAATTCGCCGGGATGAGGCTGTAGCAGATCGCCACGATCAGGCCGTCGGAGACGCCCTGCAGAAAGCGCCCGAAGACGATCCAGCCAAAATCGGGTGCGACAAAGGCGTTCAACCCGCCGAGGGCAAAGAAGAGAGACGAGAGGGCAAGAGCCCGCCGCACGCCGAGCAGGTCGCGGATGGAGGCGGCCGCCGTGCCGCCAGCGATCGAGCCGATGAAATAGAGGCTGTAGACCCAGCTGTACCAATCACGCCCGCCAAGTTCTGCCGCTGCAAGCGGCATGGCGGCGACGATGGCGAACTGGTTGAAGGCATGCAGGCCGATGCCGCTGGAGATCAGCGCCAGCATGCGGCCGCTTTCTCCGCTCAAAAGGCTTGCATAACCCAAGGCTTCGTCTTCCGCCGGCGCTCCATCCCGCCTGATATCCCCCATTGGGCCGTCCCGCTCCCCGATCAATTCCGTCATGCCACTTAAACCTTTTCATGCACGCCTGCTTCAGCCAGGCCTTTTCTCTTCAGGATCGGCACCGTAAAAGCTCAACCTTGGTTGAGGTCAACGGCAAAAATGACGAAATCGGAAAAGATCAAAGAACTTCAGGGTTTGAGTGTGGGAGAAGTCGCGGAACGCTCCGGCGTGGCGATCTCGGCACTGCATTTCTACGAGGCGGAGGGGCTGATCGAAAGCTGGCGCAATGGCGGCAACCACCGGCGCTACAGCCGCGACGTTCTGCGACGCATCGCGGTGATCCGGGTGGCGCAACGGGCCGGCGTGCCGTTGAAGGAGATTGCCGAAGCGCTGAAAACCCTGCCGCAAAAGCGCACGCCGAACGCAAAGGACTGGGCACGGTTATCTGCCCGCTGGAAGTCCGAGCTGGATGCCCGGATCGAGGCGCTGACGCGGCTGCGCGACGAGTTGACCGGCTGTATCGGCTGCGGCTGCCTGTCGCTGAAGGCCTGCCCCTTGCGCAATCCTGGCGACCAGTTGGCTATCGGCGGAAGTGGCCCAATCCTGCTTTCGGGCAGGGTCGACTCCTGATTTGCATCCGGCCTCGAAAGAGATCAATCGACGCGCAAATAGAAGGCACAAAGACCAATCTATCGGCAGTCAATGATCGATTTTTCAGCATGTGACATTTTTGCTACTGCCTTTTCAGCAATCGCTCCTACATGCCATCTCATCACGCAATGCTTATGGAGGGAAAATCCATGAAGGGTCTTTTCATTCTCGCCGCTTCCGTCGCCGCTTTCAGCGCATCGACCGCAGCCTACGCAGCAGACGCTGTGGAGCAGATCCCGACCGCGCCGGTCGCCGTTGAAATGGCGCCGTCGTTTACCTGGGAAGGCTTCTATCTTGGCGCTCATACCGGTTACGGCTGGGGTGACGGCGATCTCGAAGGCGTCGGCTCGGATAATTTCGATGGATGGCGTCTCGGCGCGTTTACCGGCTATAACTGGCAGTTCTCCAACGGTTTCGTCGCCGGTATCGAAGGTGACGTGAACTACGACTGGAACAACGAAGACATCGGCGCCGGCTTCGATGCCGAGAGCGGCTTCTCCGGTTCCGTTCGCGGCCGTGTCGGTTACGCCTTCGACCGCACGCTGGTTTATGCGGCTGGCGGCTGGACTGCGACAAATGTCGAGGTCAACGGGCCTGCCGGCTTCAACGACGACGACACCCTGCATGGCTGGACGATCGGCGCGGGCGTCGACCACGCCTTTACCGACAACATCTTCGGCCGGCTGGAATACCGTTACAACGATTACGGCAACGGCGATATCGGCGGACTGGACGTCGATTTCAACCAGCATGTCTTCCAGGTCGGCGTGGGTGTAAAGTTCTAGGAATACCGCCTGCCAAGGCACGAGGAGAAGCCGTCCGCACGATCTGTGCGGGCGGCTTTTTTGTGCGCACCGGAGCCTATGCGGCTCTTCTATTACGGTGCTTGGTCAGACGGATATCGGCGCTGCCGATATCCTGCGCATTGCCCCAGCCAAGCGAGCGGTAGACGCCGGCCGCGCGGGGAAAGGTTGACTTGGCGGATGCGAGGCACGATAGCGACGACACGCCATAGATCGCAGGCCGGTCATCCGAAGCGTCAAAATTGCGGACAGCAAGATGCAACCGATAAGAACGGGACGAACGCTCATCACCCTCGTCCGCGCCGACGATGCGGATGATCTGTCCGCCTATTACCTGCGCAATGCCGAGCATCTCGGCCCTTGGGAACCGTTGCGCGAGGAGGGCTATCACTCGGCCGACGCATGGAAGGACCGGGCAAGGGATTTCGCCGGCGAGGCGCTCAAGGGTTTTGCCTATCGATATGTCGTGAGGCTCGAGACAGGCGGCAAGATTATCGCGGTAGCGAATTTCACCACCGTCATTCGGGGCGTATTTCTGGCGTGCCATCTCGGTTATTCGATCGACCACGACATGCAGGGCAAAAACCTGATGTTCGAAGTGCTCGACAGGCTGATCCCGCATGTGTTCGGCAGCTATGGACTGCACCGGGTGATGGCGAATTACATGCCCGAGAATGAAAGAAGCGGTGCGCTGCTCAAGCGCCTCGGCTTCGAGGTGGAAGGGCTCGCCCGGGACTATCTCAAGATCAACGGAGCATGGCGCGACCATGTGCTGACAGCGCGGATCAATGACGCGGATGACCGAACGGGTTCGCCTGAAGGATAGCTGACCCGGAAAAGCACAAGGGAGGGCAGAATGATCATCGTCATAGAGGGCATCAGCGCCGCGGGAAAAACCACCTGGTGCCGGGAGCATGCACAATCCCATCTGATCCGCGAGAGTTATCCGGCAGATCGCAGGGAACAGCCCGAGACGGGACTGGCGACGGCACTTTACTGGACGAACTGGAATGCCAAGCGGTGGGGCGATGCGCTTGCCATGGAAGAGGCAACCGGCCATGCCATCTGCGACACCGACCCGCAGAAACTGCACTACAACTGGGGCATGTTTCAGCTCGGTGTTCTGCCGGAATCACAATGGCGGTTGCAACTCGAGACGTGCCGCGCGGCATTTGCCGAAAAGCGGCTCGGCTTCGCCGATGCCTATTTCGTCAAGGCCATCGATCCCGCCATAGCCCGGCAGCAGCGTGACGGCGACAGGTCAAAATCGCGGGACCGGTTCGATCTCAATGTACAGCTGCAGCCATCGCTTCTGCGCTGGTACACGCGGATGGGCGAAATACTGGCGGGTCGTGTGCGCTGGGGACTGCCGGAAACCGGGCTTTCGCTTGGCTCCATCACCACCAACCCGCTCCGCTACGATATCAGCGCATTCGATGCGTTTATCGCATCGCTGGATTATGGCTGACGTTCAAAAGACAGGAGATCGACCTCAAAAGCGGTCGATCTGCATCCCTTCCCTCACCCGTGGCTGGAATTGTTCGGCACGACGGGTTCGACCTTTTTCACCTTGGCGCGGTGGAAGATGAACATGCCGGCAATGACGATGATGGCGGCGCCGACAAGCGTCTGCGCATCGGGGAAATCACCGAAAAAGGCCCAGCCGAAAACGATCGCCCATAAAAGCAGCGTATACTGCAGCGGCGCGAGAACCGAGGCCGGCGCGAGCTTGAGCGAGCGGGTGATCAGCAGATGCGCCGAGCAGGAAACGACGCCGAGCAGCAGGAGCGCGAAAAGCTCTTGGCCGGTAAACGGGCTCCAGTTGCCGACGCTGAAGAAGATGCCTGCAACAAGGGCGCCGAGTGTCTGCCAGGTCACCAGCGTCACGTCGGGCGTCGAGCGCAGCACGCGGCCAAGCACAAGCGACAGAGCGAAGGAGAGGCTACCGACCAGGGCGAACATCGATGGCCACGAAAGCATGGCTTCCGACGGGCGAAGCGCGATGATGACACCGACAAAGCCGATCAGGACCGCCAGCCAGCGCCGCCAGCCGATCCGCTCTCCAAGGAAGAAATGCGAGATCGCCGCCACATAGATCGGTCCGGCCATATAGAAAGTCATCACGTCGGCGAGCGGCAGATAGACCACGGCGGCGTAGAACAGGCCGGTATCGGCAGTTGCCATGACCACACGGGCAAACTGCAGGCCCGGTTTTTCGACCTTGAAAAGCGAGGTTGTCGAACTGCGGGCCAAAAGCGGCCCTAGAACCAGAAAAGCACCGAGCGAGCGCAGCAGCAGGACCTGGCCGACGGAAAAACTGGCGACAAGCCATTTGCCCATGGCATCGTTCAGGGCGAACATCAGGTCGCCGAGCAACATAAGAAGAATGCCGGCCAGAATGGCGTTGCCGCCGACGGCATAAGCCGTTGTTGCTTTCATGATCTTTCGGCGCTCCGCGACGCCATTTTCGATGGCGGCCGGGATTACGCCGGGGAAAAGACCCCGAGCCATACCGGGATCGTCTCGATACCTGTTGGAATGGGCGCTCCATACTCCTCGGGCCAACCTGATTGCAAGGGATATTAAAGCAGGACGTCATATTGTCCTGCGGCAATCAGGGCCAGAGCCGACAGAGACCTGCCTCAACCCCGGCGCGCAGCATCGATTGCGGCAACGTCGATCTTTTTCATCGTCATCATCACATCGAAAGCACGTTTGGCCTCGGCGCCGCCAACTTTAAGCGCCTCCATCAGCGTGCGCGGCGTGATCTGCCAGGAAATGCCCCAGCGATCACGGCACCAGCCGCATTCGCTCTCTTCGCCGCCGTTTCCGACGATGGCATTCCAGTAGCGGTCCGTTTCCTCCTGATCCTCGGTGGAAATCTGGAAGGAGAAGGATTCATTGTGCTTGAAATGGGGGCCTCCATTCAGCCCGACGCAAGCGACACCGGCGACGGTGAATTCGACGACTAGAACATCGCCCTCGACGCCATCCGGATAGTCACCGGGAGCACGGATCACCGTACCGACCGCGCTATCGGGAAACGTCTCGGCGTAGAACCGCGCCGCGTCCTCGGCATCCTTGTTGTACCAAAGGCAGATTGTGTTCTTGTTCATGGCAGGCCTCCCGTTGCTGTTGCGTCCGGCTCTTCCTCTTCGGGCGGATCGCAGGTCCATCTCGCATTGAAGACGTAGGGCTGATCGCCAATCCGACAGCAGGTTTGGTTTTTTCCGATAAAATATTGATCGGCGATGTTGCGGCCGTTCGCTTGAAGGATTATCGCACGATCTATAGAATCGAGGGATATAATGAGATTTATCAATATCTTGACAACAATATCGCTGGTTGCTGCCTTAAGTGCCTGTGCGCCTACGCGCGCGCAATACGATGCGCTGCAGACGACGCTTGAAGGCAGCCCCCAGGTGCGTGCGCAGGCAATTGCCGATTGCACGAAGAGGCACTGGTCTTCGGAAAGAACCGGAAATCTGGCCAAGCTGATGAACGTGCAGGAAAAGCAGGCGAAATCGACATTCTGCAACAGGTTGCACGGCGGATTGGCGAGCGGCCGCATCACCTATGAAGATGTGAAGTCTGTCTGGAGCACGCCCACTCCCAACATGATAAGGGTGATGCAGGGGCGTTGATATCCACCTGCGGCCAAGCTTCTTCAGGCCGTAGATCTATCTGCACCGGGGTCCGCCTTTGCGCCGATAAAATAATGATCGACGATCTTCTGGCCGTTCTTCAGGATATGGGCGGCCAGTTCGGGATCGCCGCCCTGAAAGGTTTCGGGATCACCGCCGCAGAGGTGGACGAAGAGCTTCTGGTGGGCGACCGAGACGAAATATTCGTAGGCCGGCGGCGCGTTCGTCCATTCGGTCGATTTCAGTTCTTCGGCCGCCTGCGCTGTCGCATCCTCGATCGCCTTGTAAATCCTGGCCATCATGGCATGCCGGGCCTTCTCGTCGATCTCCATATATTGCCTCTCTACCGGGGTCAGGACGGGACAGCTATCGTTCATCGGATGGTTCTCCCTGCATGGATTTCGGTGGCGGGCTGTCTGGCACCGGAATGCGTCGGTTATGGGCCGACGACATCATTCAAGCCGCAAGCTTTTCCAGAAGGTCGTGCGCTGTGGGCCATTGATAGCGCACCAGTTCCACGCCCGGATTGCCCGCCCGTGTGACCTCCCGCCTTTCGATCACCAAACCGCCAAGCCGGTCATAGACGGCTGTCGCCGGGATATTTTTCGCGAAGGCGACAAGATGGACCGGCAGGTCTTTTCGCGAATTCTCGAAGCTGGAGAGTGCCTCGCGGAGAAGCGTTTTCGCTACGCCCTTTCCCTGGAAAAACGGCGATACGTAGAGATTGTGCAGATAGGTGCCGAATTCGGTTTCCTCATTGAAGACGAAGCAGCAGAAACCCGCGATTTCCGCCCGGTTGCAGGCAATGATGACGAGGTGATCGGGAGATGGCAGCTCGGCGCATCGCGTTTTCCAAAGCTCCTGCTTTTCAGCCGGAAGAACCTCCTTCAGATAGGCTTGCGGCAGGATATGCGCGTACACGCTCTGGCTCATCGACACGTGCAGGTCGATGATCATCTGAGCGTCGGACGGGACCGCCGGGCGGTAGGTGAGCATGATGGCGAGGCTTTTAAGGGATGGGTGGGAAGAACGGCGACGAGGTATTCTTAGAGGCCGGACGGATGAGAAGATAGCCACCCCTCATGTCGCTTCTCAAACTCGCGGACCTCTTCCACCGAAGTCAGAAAAAGATCGAACCCGCCATCGTAAGGTGCAAAGACCTTTCCTGTCTTGCCATCAAACCAGAGCGTTGGCCCGGTGCTATCTTCCGCAATGTCTCCCAGAAGATCGCCAAATGCGTATTGGTGACATCGGACGCGGGATGCCGAGCTTACCCATTGAAATTCGTCGCCATCTTCACGGTACCGGATTTCGCAATCGGAAATGCTGTTTGAGGGTTTAGAATCCTCTTCGCGCCAAGACTGAACCAGCCAGCAATCGGAGCCTTTCTCAAGCGTTTCGTTAGCCAATACAGCCGCTCTTCGCCGGATCTCGTCCTGCTCTTGCCTGGTTTTGGCGTATCGGACGGAGCCGGCAATGCGTGAAAACGAACCCATGGCTTTCCTGCAACGTCCCTCAGCATAAAGGCTATAGGGGGCGTGTTACCATGAAAACGTTCCCACTCGGCTTTGAACCTCAACATCTCTTGGATCCCGTGATTGTGGACGGCAGCGGGCAGACCGGCCAATCAGCTATTCATTCGCAAACAAAGTGCACATGGACCGGCCAAAACACATATCAATCCGACAGAAAACCCTTCGCCGCTAACGTCACCCGCGTCGCGGCATTCAGGTCATAGGCTTCGAACTTGCCGGGCTGCACCCAGGCGTAGTCTTCGAACTCGTCATTGATGGTTATGTCGCGACTAACCGCGCGGCAGTCGAAGATGAGGTAGATCATGTAAATCTCCTCGGTCGAGCCATCCGGATAAGTCTTGGTCCTGACGTCATCGCGAAAAGTCCAGGGAGTGACTTCCGCAATCGTCAGTCCCTCGCCCAGTTCCTCGCGGATCTCACGCCGCAGCGCCTCCTCGATCTTTTCTCCGGCTTCCATTCCACCGCCGGAAAGCGCCCATTGGCCCGGAAACACACCCCGGTCGGAGGGCATCTTGCAAATGAGGTAAGCGCCGTCATTTTCGATCAGCGGACATACGATGATCCGTTGCCTCATGGTCCCGTCCCCCAACTCGAGCTGCTCAGGCGGCTGCGGTTTCCGGCGTGTAGCCAGCCTCGCGAATTGCTTCTTCGGCCTTTGCCCTGTCGCCCTCTACCGTGACCTTGTGGGACGGCAGGTCGATGGTGACGGCAGCGCCCGGCAGGGCTTCGGAAAGGGCGGCGCGGACAGTCTTTTCGCAATGGCCGCAGGTCATGTCGGCTACGGTGAATATGGCGGTCATCTGAAAAGCTCCTTGGTAGCTGGTTTGGTTATGCGTGTTCGATATCGTGTTTGGCTATGCGACGCTTTAGCCCTTAACAGGGCTCTCGCCCGATGCGGCGCGTTCGCCCTTGGCAGGGCTCTCGCCCGCTAGATCATCAAGGATCGGGCAATCCGGCCGGTGGTCGCCGCCGCAGCAATGGGAAAGATGTTTCAGCGTCTTCACCATGCCTTGCATTTCGGCGATACGGCGTTCGAGGTCGTTGATATGGGTCGTGGCGATTTCCTTGACGCTAGCGCTCGTGCGGCTCTTGTCCTGCCAGAGTTTTAGAAGCGTCTCGGTCTCTTCCAGCGAAAAACCGAGCGAGCGCGCCCGCTTGATGAAGCGCAGCACATGCACCTCTTCGGCGCCATAGACCCGGTAATTGCTTTCCGTGCGCCCCTTCGGCGCGATCAGGCCGATCTGCTCGTAATAACGGATCATCTTGGCCGAGACGCCGGATGCGCCCGATGCTTCACCGATATTCATGCATGATCCTCCGCGCTGAAGGTTTTCAACCGCAGCGCATTGCCGAGCACGAAAACACTAGACAGCGCCATGGCGCCGGCACCGATCATCGGCGACAAAGTCAGGCCGAAGACCGGATAGAGCACGCCTGCGGCAACAGGGATGAGCGCCACATTGTAGCCGAAGGCCCAGAACAGGTTCTGGCGGATGTTTTTCATCGTTGCGCGGCTGACGGCGATTGCCGAGACGACGCCGGTAAGTTCACCGCCGACCAGAACGACATCGGCGCTTTCGATCGCCACATCCGTGCCGGTGCCGATGGCAATGCCGATATCGGCCTCGGCAAGTGCGGGGGCGTCGTTGATGCCGTCGCCGACAAAGGCGAGCTTGCGGCCGTCGGCCCGCAGGCCATGGATCGCCTTGACCTTGCCCTCGGGCAGCACTTCGGCAACGACCTTGTGAATTCCGACTTGGGCGGCAATCGCCTCTGCGGTGCGGCGGTTGTCGCCGGTGACCATGACGACCTCGACGCCCATCGCCTTCAGGGCGCGGACGGCCTCGACGCTCGACGGTTTCAGCGGGTCGGCAACGGCGATGATGGCGGCAAGTTTTCCATCGACGGCGGCGTAGAGCGGTGTCTTGCCTTCGCCGCCGAGGCGTTTCGCGACGTCGGCGAATGTGTCGACTGAAGCGCCGAGCTTTTGCATGTAACGGTCGGCGCCGACCGCCACCTCATGGCCACCGACACGCGCGCGGATGCCGTAACCGGTGACGGAAGAAAAGTCCTCGGCGCTCGCGGCTTCAAGCCCCCTCGCCCTTGCAGCCTTGACGATGGCATCGGCGATCGGGTGTTCGGAACGAGCCTCGACGGCTGCAACCATTGCCAGAGTTTCGGCTTCATCGAAACCTTCGGCGGTGATGAAATCGGTGAGTTCCGGCCGTCCCTTGGTGACGGTGCCGGTCTTGTCGACGACGACGGTCGAGACGTCAGCCAAGCCCTGCAGCGCGTCGCCCTTGCGGAACAGAACGCCAAGCTCGGCTGCACGGCCGCCGCCGACGACGATCGAGACCGGCACGGCAAGCCCCATGGCGCAGGGGCAGGCAATGATGAGCACGGCGACCGCCGCAATCAGCGCATGAGTGATCTTCGGATCGGGGCCGACAAGGTACCAGACAGCGAAAGTGATGATAGCGAGCACGATGACCGCCGGCACGAACCAGGCGGTTACGCGGTCAACCAGCGCCTGGATCGGCAGCTTTGCCCCTTGGGCCTGCTCGACCATGCGGATGATGCTGGCGAGCATCGTATCGCGACCGACCTTTTCCGCCGTAAACCGCAGCGTGCCCGTCGTATTGACCGTGCCGCCGATGACGGTGGCGCCTGCGGACTTTGCGACCGGGATCGGTTCGCCCGAAATCATCGATTCATCGATATTCGACTGGCCGTCGAGCACAGTCCCATCGACCGGAATCCGCTCGCCCGGACGGATGACGACGATATCGCCTGGAACGACATCTGCCGTCGGAACATCGATCTCGCGGCCATCGCGTTCGACGCGGGCGGTCTTTGCCTGCAGGCCTGCAAGTTTTTCGATCGCGGCACCGGTGCGGCCGGTGGCGCGTGCCTCCATCAGGCGGCCGAACAGGATCAACGTGACGATGACGGTGGCGGCTTCGTAATAAACATAGCGGGCGGTTTCCGGCAGCAGGCCGGGGGCAAAGGTGGTAACGAGCGAATAACCGTAGGCGGCTGCCACGCCGACCGCGACCAAAGAGTTCATTTCCGGGTGGCCGCGCAAAAGCGCGGGGAGGCCTTTTCTGAAGAAGCGCAGACCGGGCCAGAAGATCACCGCGGTGGCGAGCACGAAATACAGATAATAGAGGGTCTGGGGGTCGATGACGCCCATCAGCCAGTGATGGAACGGTTCATAGGCATGGCCGGTCATTTCGAGCACGAACAGCGGCAGGGTGAGGATGAAGGCGATCGCCAGATCCCGCTTCAGCGCTGCCTCTTCGCCCTGGTGCATATGGGCGTGGTCGTGGGTGGAGTGAGACTTGTGATGGTGGTGAGCGTGGTCTGCGGCGCTGCCCCTCATCCGGCTGCCGCCACCTTCTCCCCGTTCTGACGGGGAGAAGGGATATGCCGCACCGTCTTCATCCACCGCGCCCTTGCGTGGGCCACGTCCCCTCTCCCCGTTCACGGGGAGAGGGTTAGGGTGAGGGGCAGCCTCCGGCGGAGCGGTTGTCACCACCCTTCCCGCCTCGCGCAATGCATGTTCCATCGCACCCGCCGGTACTTCATAACCAAGCTTGTGGATCGCTTTTTCCAGCGCCTGCGGATCAAACCCCTCGCCCGTTTCGACGGTGAGCTTCTTCGTCGCGAAGTTGACGGCGCTCGTCTTAACGCCCGGCAGCTTGGCAGCGCCGGTCTCAACCCGGCGCACACAGGAGGCGCAGGTCATGCCCTCTACGGGAATGGTCAAAGGTTCGGCGATACCGGAATGGGTATGTCCAAGGTGCTGATTCATGAGATGCGATCCTTTCGCATCCGCATGTAAGGCTTCCCATGATGGGAAGGTCAAGGACAGAACGAGATAATTTCGCAGCGACGAAAACGCACGGGCCGAACTTCTGCCTAACGCCCGCCTTGCCCGACGCCCGGCGCGTTGAGGCCGGAGAGAAGCAGGACGAGTTCAGCCTGCCGGGTCGTGCCGGTTTTCTGCATGATGCGCTTAAGGTGCGAGCGCGCTGTCTCAAGCGAGATGTTAAGGGATGCGGCGACCATTTCCGGCGTATGGGCCATAGCAATGCCGCGCGCCACTTTGGCTTCGGCGGGCGTCAGATCGAAGAGACCGCAGAGAACCCGCATATCCGGCGGCCCGACCTGGCCAACCTGGGTGACTGAAAGCACGGCCATGGAGCGCGAGAAGATATCGCGTGCCGCGCGGCGGATCGGCAGAAGGTGCAGGATAAGAGGCGGCAGCTCATCGCGGGAAATTACCGGCACCGACTGGACGGTCGGCACCGCCTGCGCCTTGTAGCGCTCGATCGCCTCGTCGAGCAGTGCGCGAGCCCCCGGGCTTTCGAGCAGGATCTTGTCGCCGGCGCCAGTGCGGATACGCGGCGAAAGTGCTTCAAGTTCCGGATTGGAGGCGAGCATCTGACCGCCATCGCCGATCACGGCGGCCGGAAGGCCAAGCATGGACAAGGTCTCCGTCATCGAGCGCGCTTCATTGAAGGCAAGCCTCGAGGCCATATAGGCAGCGCGCGCCAGATCCGGTTTCAGGTGATTGAGCTTGGCAATCTGCGCGTGGGAGAAATTGTCGAGCCCGGCCTTGCGCATCAGGGTGATCACGATCACATGGCCTGTCGGCTCCTGGAAGGCCCAGCCGGCTTCCCAGTCGATACCATGCGGCTTCAAGAATTCGCGCGCAATGATATCGCCCTGCATCTCTTCCGGCGTCAGGATGTCGGAGGTGCGTACGAAGGAAAAGGGCGAAGCCTGCATCGCGCGCGCCGGGCGCGGGTTCTGAAGTCTCAGATCGCTGGCAACGAACTTGGCGAACAGGTCGGCGATATTGGGGGTAGTGACGTAACGATGATTGCCGCTGGCATCGACTGTGAAGATCGAAGCGGTAGAAGACCCCGCCTCAATCGCCAGCCGCTCGCAAGTCTCCGTCCAGAGTTCGGGGACAAGGGCTGCCTCGTAAAGGCGATCTGCCAGAGTGCTTTGAGCATTCATCGAGTGAAATCACGGCTTTCGACAGTTGCAACGATACATATCAGCAGTTCAATAGACTATATATGCGCCAAACAACATAGATGAATGGCGCCTTAGTCACGCGGAATGCTTTGTACGGTATCGTACACCCGTGTCGAAAACCTGTGGTTTGCCTCGATTTAACGCTCAGATCCCACATGCAGCGGCCAGCTGACGACATAGTCTTCGAAATCGTCCACGTCGACTTCGACCTCGCTGACCGTGCGTCCGCGCGCCGAAATTCCCGCCTGATGTACGGTCTCCGGATCGCCCGAGACAAGCGGATGCCACCAGTACAGATCCTCGCCATCGCGAACCAGGCGATAACCGCAGGTCGGCGGCAGCCAGTGGATCTCTCGCACTTCCTGCGGTGTCAGCTGGATGCAGTCGGGTACGGTTTTCTGCCGGTTTGGATAGTCGCTGCAGCGACAGGTCGAGCCATCCAGCAGGCGACAGGCGACCGAGGTGAAGACCACATCGCCTGTATCCCAATCTTCCAGCTTGTTGAGACAACAGAGGCCGCAGCCATCGCACAGGCTTTCCCATTCGCCCGGCGTGAGCTCGTCGAGGGACTTCAGTTTCCAGAAAGGTACGTCGTTCATCATCACTTTTGCGGCAGTCGGATACAATTCGTGTCGGCCGCCCTTTTCACGTTGCGATTTTACAATCGCGCATCAACCAATTGTCAGCTAATGCTGATTAACCGTGGCAAGCTTATGCTCTTGATCGTTGTCAGGGGCTACGTCAAGCCAAACGCAAAAGCTAAAATAATGGCGTTGCGGACGGGAGGAAAGATTGCAGGACGAACCCAAAGCACCCGAGGGCCGGCCGCGCAAGAAGCGCCACATCCTGCTGCGTGTCGACAGCTGGATCGATTCCACCGTCTGGAACCTTGGCTTCAAACTCGCCGAAGCCTGGGAAGAGATCACCATATTCTTCCGTCGTTTTCGCGTGCGTGGCTGGAAAAAACTCGCCTTCGAGGTGGCCGGCGAGGCCATGACGCTCGGCACGGCAGGCTTTGTCGTCCTTCTGGCGCTGGCACTTCCCGCCTTCGAAGAGACCAAGGAAGACTGGAAGAACCGCGGCGATTTTGCCGTCACCTTTCTCGACCGTTACGGCAATGTGGTCGGCCATCGCGGCATTATCCATGAAGATTCAGTGCCGATCGACGAATTGCCGGATCACCTGATCAAGGCGGTTCTGGCAACCGAAGACCGACGTTTCTTCGACCATTACGGCATCGACTTCATCGGGCTTGGCCGGGCACTGACGGAAAACGCCAAGGCGGGTGGCGTCGTGCAGGGCGGTTCGACGCTGACCCAGCAGCTGGCGAAAAACCTGTTCCTGACCAACGAACGTTCGATCGAGCGCAAGATCAAGGAAGCCTTTCTGGCTGTATGGCTGGAAGCCAATCTGTCGAAGAAAGAGATCCTGTCGCTTTATCTCGACCGCGCCTATATGGGCGGCGGCACGTTCGGGGCGGCGGCGGCTTCGCAGTTCTATTTCGGCAAAAAGATCACCGATGTCAGCCTGGCGGAAAGCGCCATGCTGGCCGGCCTGTTCAAGGCGCCGGCTAAATACGCACCTCATGTCAACCTGCCGGCGGCGCGCGCCCGCGCCAACGACGTATTGTCCAATCTGGTGCAGAGCGGCCTGATGTCGGAGGGCCAGGTGATCGGCGCGCGGCGTAACCCGGCAACCGCTATCGACCGCGCCGACGTGAAAGCGCCCGACTATTTCCTCGACTGGGCTTTCGACGAAGTGCAGCGGCTGGCCAAGGAAGGCAAGATCAAGGAACATTCGGTCGTGGTTCGCACCACTGTCGACATGGGCCTGCAGCAGGCAGCCGACGCGGCCATGGAATCCAGCCTGCGCGAGTTTGGCGAGGGCTACAAGGTCAAGCAGGGCGCCATGGCGATGATCGAGAACGGCGGTGCCGTTCGCGCCATGGTCGGCGGTCGGGATTATGGCGAGAGCCAGTTCAACCGTGCCACCAAGGCACTGCGCCAGCCGGGTTCGTCGTTCAAGCTGTTCACCTATTCGGCCGCGATGGAACACGGCATGACACCGGAAACAATGATTTCCGACGCGCCGATCACCTGGCGCGGCTGGTCACCGCAGAATTATGCCCGCTCCTACAAGGGCCGCGTATCGCTTTTGACCGCCATGTCGCAATCGCTCAACACGGTGCCCGTGCGGCTTGCCAAGGATGTGCTCGGCACCAAGGTGATCGTCGAAACGGCGAAAGCGATGGGGGTCGAGACGCCGCTGCGCATGGACAAGACCATTCCGCTCGGCACCTCGGAAGTGACCGTACTCGACCAGGCGACGGCCTATGCCGTGATGCCGGCAGGCGGCATGCAATCGCGTCGCCACGGGATCGAGCAGGTACTGGGTTATGGCGGTGAGGTTCTCTACGATTTCAACCGTGACGAGATGCCTGCCAACCGCGTGCTGACGGAAAAGGCGACCTCTTCGATGAACCGCATCCTGACGCAGATCCCGGTGATCGGCACGGCGCGGCGTGCAGCGCTTGACGGCGGCATCGTCACCGGCGGCAAGACCGGTACGTCGCAGAGCTATCGCGACGCCTGGTTCATCGGCTTTACCGGCAATTACACGACTGCCGTCTGGTTCGGTAACGACGACTTCACCTCGATGAACAACATGACCGGCGGCGCGCTGCCGGCGATGACGTTCAAGAAGCTGATGGACTATGCACATCAGGGCATCGAACTCAGACCCATTCCCGGCATCGAAAATCCGCTTCCGACGGGGAACCACAAAAAGGGCGATACGCCGGCCGAGCAACGCCAAGAGGATCCGGCACTGATGGCGTTGACGCGCCCGCGTTCGCTCTCGGGCGAATCGACTCGCGTTCTGAAGCAACTGGCACAGGCGCTGAAGGCCGCACCGCCGCTGGTGGCGGGTGTCGAAAAGGTTGCCGAAGCCACGAGACCCGCAGCAGGCCTGCGACAGGGTTCCGCCAGCGATATGCGCAAGGGTACGGCGACCGTAAGCCCGGTGGTGACGAATTCGATACCGTGAGAGGACTTACGCTCCCCACAGCGGAATGGCATCTCGGCATTTCCCCACAAAAGAATCAATGCTAATCCTCCCTGCACCGTTCTGCCGAGGACCCAGACTGCTCGTGTTCCGTGTTCCCTTTCTCGTCGCAATCGCGCTTGCCATCGCCTTCGGAGGCGGGATCTGGTCGACCCGGCTGGCGCTCGATGCCACGATCGGTTTCGGCGCGATCAAGCTCGGCTCCTGGGAAGCCTTCCCGGAGGCGCAGACGGCGGATGCGGATCCTTATGCCAAGTCTCACCGCGCAAATGCCGGCAAGCTTATTTATGCCACGGCGGAAGGGTTGAGCTTCACGGCAACGACCGATGACAGCGGCGCAAGACTTTCCGGAAGCTGCACCTATCAGTTGACCGGACAGACGCCGACCGCGCGCTTCTGGACGCTGTTTGCAACAGGACCGGACGGCCGTCCACCGGCTGCGGATGCGGACCTGCCCTCTTCGCTCAATTCCCGCATGGTGGGGCGACAATCGGATGGTTCTCTCGACATCACGATCGCCTCGCGCGCCCGCCCCGGCAACTGGCTGGCAAGCCCTCAGCAAGGCCAGTTTCGCCTGACACTGACCCTGCTCGATACGCCGGCGGCTGGAAGCTCCGGCCTGATCGACCTTTCCATGCCGGCCATCCGCAGGATCGGATGCGGCAATGTCTAGGCTGTTCAGTTTCCTTTCACTGCGACGCGACTTCCTGTGGCTGAAGATCCTGTTTGCGATCTTCACCGGGCTTGTGGGTGCAGCCCTGCTGCACCTGATCATCGTCTTTTCGCTGCCGCAGTTTTCCCAGCGGGACGCCTATACGCGCATCATTGCCGAGGGAGAAAGCCACCGCTTCTATCGTCTCGGCGAGCAGCCGGACCGCGCCGGGCTTTCCAAGGAAGACCCGATGATGGAGATGTCGGTCTGTTCATTCGACATAAGCGAAACACCGGTGAGACTGACGGCTCCGAACAGCGGTGTTCCGTTCTGGTCGCTCGGCGTGTTCGATGCTTCGTCCGACGAGATATTCTCGATCAACGACCGCACATCGGCGGATCATGTTCTGGATGTAGTCGTGGGAACGCCGGCACAACTTGCCGCTCTTCGAAAGAGCCTGCCGAGAGGCTTTTCACAGACCGTGCTGGTCGAGGCGCAGCAGACGGAGGGCTATGCGGTCTTGAGAAGTTTCGTGACGCATAAAAGCGTCGTTCCGGTCATATCGAAATTTCTCGATCAGGCGACCTGTGCTCCATTCCAGTGGAGAACCAGAGTCCAGTTCTAAGCGCGTCTCGATCGTCCGGATCCGCTCGCGACGCCTGGGTTCACCGTATTCTCGCGTGCCTTGAAACCAATGCCGCCCCGCGTCTTTGCGCAGCATTCCTCAGTATCTCACAAGATCGGGTTTTCGAATTCACTTCTGTTCGATACGGACAGCGTGATTTTCGGCCTTGCGGTCCATGCGATCGTCAAAACGTTCGTAACGCACGCCGGTGAACATCACGATCTCACCCGCAAGAGCAAGGTTGGAAGCATCCGTCGGGCTCGAAACCTTTCGGCCTTTCCGATCACGCCATAGATTCATTACCACTATCTCTGCCATGCTCGTCTCCAATCAAGGGATCGAGAGGGATGAAGGCGGCTCGATTTCATCCTGCCCAACTGGGCCGACGCGCCCGTGCCTGCCCCGAAGGGTTCACGGACATCCGCGTCTTTCTCGTCAAAGCGTCTTTTTGCCAGACGCTGCGACATTTCACCTGCCCGTTCCGCCTGAACCAGCAGCTGCAGCAACAATCAAGTCTACTGCCCTTTCCGGCTTTATTGCCGGCCATTGCTGAAATTCAGCCATAAGACGGTTAACGAGATATTAACGCTAAAGTAGCGCCCGCTGGAAATCCGCTTTCAAGATCGGATCATTAACGCGGTGTTGCAGATTTGGTTCATTATCAGGGCCACAGAATTCAGATTTCTCTATTTATCCGCGAACGGCGCAGCGACCGAGGCCAGCTGGCGGGATGCGGACCTGTCGCTGACCAGCATATCGGCTGTGGACAGGATGTCCCAAAACGAGCCGTCTTCACCAGACATTAACCCTATTGAGCCTAGCATCAAATCGACCTTGAGCGGGTGACGAAACCGGCGGAAACGCCGGCTGATACTGCCCGCCCACCGGGAGTTTCCAAGGTAAGGTAGATGACGTGTCGGCTGCCCTGCGGCGGCCAAACGCGTTTGTCGGCACCTCTGTTTGTATTGCGTTCGAAGAGTTTGCCCGTGACGAGTGAGTTTCGAGACCTTGAGAGACCGCAGGCGCTGCGCAGGAAGGACGTCGTGCTGATGGCAACGGTGACGAGCTTTGAAGCGCTGTCCCATCCGACGCGTTCGGAGCTGCGGCAGTTCGCCGAACTCTTCATGCCGATCTTTTCCGCTTCATCCGACGAGGCGCGCCGGCAGGCGGTCGCCGCCCTTGCGCAATCTCCCAACGTTCCTGCCGCCGTCGCCTTCTTTCTCGGTAGCCAGCCGATCGCCGTCGCAGCTCCGTTCCTGATGACATCGACCTGCCTCTCCGACGAGGCGCTGGTCACCATCGCCCGCTGCCAGGGCACCGAGCATGCGCGCGCTATCGTGAGCCGTGCCGCGCTCTCTCCGACAGTCATCGATGCGCTGGTAGGCCTGCGTCCCGATATTTCCCGGCAGGCCAGAAGCGCCACCGCCGAGCCCTATCCCGGTTCGGCGCCCGTGGAGATGCCGAGGGCGGAAGTCGACACGTCCATCGATACCGACAAACGTGCCCGTGAAGAAGATCTGCGCCGCCGGATCAAGCTGCTTGCCGGCCATGTGGAACGGGTCGAAGGCGATCGTCTCGGCCTGCGCAGCCTTTCGGAAGTGCAGGAAGCGCTTCTGGTGCGGTTTGCTCGCAACCGTGAAGCGACCTTTCTCGTCACCGCGCTTTCGGACATCCTGACGACCAGCCGCTGGCTGGCCGAACGTATCCTGCTCGATCTCTCCGGCCGCCAGCTTGCCACCGTGCTGAAGAGCCTCGGCATGCAATCGGCGGACGCGACCTATATCCTTACCCGCCTCTACGGCCATCTGGCGGAAGCGACGGATGGCGTGTCGGAGGCAGAAAGCCTGTGGCAATCCCTGGACGAAGAAGAGTGCAATGCGCGTGTGGAAGCCTGGCGCAGGGCCGATCGTTATACCTATGGTGCGGACCAGGCTGCTTCCAGACTGTTTTCCGGCGCAGATACTGACACAACACAAGCCGAAGCCTTTATCGAGGAGAGGTCTGTGCGGACCTCGGCCACGCTGCGCAGAAGCGCCTCCGGTTTCAGTATCCGCTGAGGATCAGGGATCCGGCTTTACCACCGGGAAGAGATCGCCGATGTCGTCGATCTCCAGCTCGACCAGCCACAGATCGGGATCGAAACGCAGTTCCCTGTCGAGCGCCTCGCGCATGAGATCCGGCTCGGCACGCTCAAGCCGCATCTCGAACTTACGGCTGCCGTCATCCTCACTTGAAAAGAAGTTCTGCGGTGCCGGAGCATAGAGGCTCTCCAGCCCGTCGCGAAACCGCTGCCGGATAAAGATCGCCCCCGCCGCGTCCGCCCCCTTGTGCTCGACAGCCGCAAAACCGCCGAGACCGAAGACGCGGCGGATGAGAGCGGAGACATAGATATCGGAACGGAGACGCATGGGAAGTGAATAGGATGGATTGGGGGCGGAGGCAAATGATACGAAATGGCCACATCTTGACAGGTGACCACTTGGTCACCTATTCATCTGCATGGATGATATCTTCAATGCCTTGGCACATCCGCTCCGGCGCGAACTTCTAGACCATCTCCGTGAACGAGATGGCCAGACGTTAAACGAACTTGGGCGTAGTCAGTCCATTACCCGTTTCGGGGTTATGAAACATCTCAACATACTCGAAGACGCCAATCTCATAGTGACCCGCAAGATCGGCCGGGAAAAGCTGCATTACCTCAATCCGCTTCCCGTCCAGGAGATCGCGGATCGCTGGATTTCGCGCTTTGCCGCACCGTTTGCTCAAACGATAAACGACATCAAAGCTGTCGCCGAGAAAAGGGACGCAACCATGGCATCAGCAATACCGAAGCACGTCTGGGAAATGTTCATTCGTGCCACACCGCAAGATGTGTGGGCCCTTCTCGCGGATGATGAGAAAACGCCGCTCTGGCAACACTTCAACATGACCTCACGAACGGAATGGGTCGTAGGCGGCGCGATCACATTCTTTGTCGGAGATCGCGAAATGATTGTCGGCAAGGTCCTGGAGATCGATCCTCCGCACCGCTTCGTACATTCCTTCAGCGCCCAATGGTCGCCGGATGTCGCTGTTGATCCGGCTTCGCGCGTCACCTGGCTCATCGAGGCTGTCGGGGAAAATGCCTGCAAGCTGACGCTGACACACGACGATTTCGGCGGTGACACCGCCACAAGCAAGGCGGTTGGTGGCGGATGGCCCGAAGCCCTGTCGCGGCTGAAGACGCTCGCAGAAACAGGCGAGCCTTTTTACATAGCTGCTCCCATGCACGGATGATGGGGCAACGAAAGGAGATCGGCGGAATGGCGTTTGCCCGATTGGCTGTCTTTAATGCTGCCAGCTCGACGGTGCCTTCATCTTCCTGCCCGTCTGAGTGACCGCCGGCGGATGACCCCTCCCCCCTAAAGCGCGCCGATCGCCTTCAGCTTCTGCAGCACGACTTCGTCGGGCTCGCCGGTTTCCGGCAGGCGGTAGTGCTTCTGGAAACGACGGATGGCGGCCTTGGTCTGTGTGCCGGCGACGCCGTCGATCTCGACATCGGTATAGGCGATGTTCGACAGGCCCTTCTGGATTTGCAGCACCATCTGCGAGGCGGGCAGTGGATCGGATCGTCTGGCGGCGGCCTGTACGGGCGCAGCAGCGGCCCGGCGCGCGCCCGGAATTTCAGCCGGCGGCATCATGCCCGGCTGACGCTCGGAGGAACGGATTGCAGCCGTGACCGGATCTTCGTTGCGGGCCGGAGCCTTTATCTGCTGGACGACAGGCTGGGTCGCGGGTCGAGCCGCAGTTCTTTGCGCCTCAGCCTTCGGCGCCTCGGCTCTGGATGCATCCGCTCTTGGAGCCTGGCGCGGGATCGGCAACGGCGCGGCCGTGGCCTGTGCTTGAGCCTGGCTCCGACTTCCGGACTGCGATTGAAGAACGGCCAGAAGTTCCGGCGTGGCTTTACCGCGCTGCGGAAGGCCAGAGGCTTCCTCGAAGAAGAGAATGGCGCTTTCGGTGCGGGGGCCCATCAGGCCGTCATCGGTGCCCTGATAGATACCACGGCGCGCAAGCTCGCGCTGGATGCCTGCAACCAGCTCCGCATCCGTCGTCGTGCCGGGCGCGGACTGCGCCGCCGGCGTCTGGCCTGCGATGATCGAACGGATGTCGTCAGCGGGTGCTTCCATGGGTGCTGCCGCGGGTGCCGTCGTCACTGGCTGTGTCGCGGGTGAGGCCACCGTCTGTAGAGAAGCAGGCGGGCGGGCGGCGGATCTTTCAGGCGCAGTCTGCCCGCCTGCCGGCGCGCGCTCGATCCGGAAAGTGGTCACGTCAGCGGGATCGGCCTGGCGAAACTGGCGATAACCGGCAATCGCGTTTGGATCGTGAGCATCACGCGTGGCAAGGAAAGGGGCCGGATGGCCACCCGGCTGATACCAGAGCGCATTGGCTGCAACGAAGGAGAAAGCAACGATGAAGGTCGTGGCGTAGAGAGTGGCCTTGGGATTGCGGACGATGGCGCCGCCGATACCGCGTGCGGAACCGGTCGCGCCGTAAAGCACGGCGGAGCCCGTGCCCGCAAGGATGCGGGACGGAAGGCTTTGCTCCTTCGCTGTCCGTCGCCCCTTAGGCGCTTTTCGCTTCCGCGTGGTCATTTACACATCCCAGCTGAATTTCGGACCGCTCCATCGCGGACCCTTCCATCATGGCCTTTTCATCCGAATTCTTCAACTGCACGGTCCTCAGCCGCGGCGGGAACTCCACCGTTTCCGCCATCGGCTCGTCGGCATCGGCCGTATCGGGGCCGCCCATCGGCAAGGTGATCGTCACGACGGTGCCCTCGCCCGGCTTGCTGGCAATCACGAACGTGCCGCGATGGAGCGCAACCAGTCCCTTTGTCAGCGCCAGGCCGAGGCCGGTGCCTTCGTAATTGCGGCTATAGCCATTTTCCACCTGGGTGAAAGGCTGGCCGAGCGTGCCGAGCTTCTCCGGCGCGATGCCGATGCCGGTATCGCTGACTGTGACGACGAGATCGCGACCACGGACCGCAGCATCCATCGACACCACGCCGCCGCGCTCGGTGAACTTGATGGCGTTGCCGGCGAGATTGATAAGGATCTGCTGCAGAGCGCGGCGATCGGCCTGCACTTCCGGCAGGGCGCGGGAGACGCGCGCCGTCAGCGTGATACCCTTGTCGCGGGCCTGCAGGTCCAGCATGGCGCGGCAGGTCTCGATCGCTTCCGATGCCGCGAAGGGCTCGATCAGCAGTTCGTAGCGGCCGGCCTCGATCTTCGACATGTCGAGCATTGTATTGACGACGGAAAGAAGATGACCGCCCGACTGGCGGATAAGCCCGACATATTCGCGCTGGCGGTCGTTTGCCAGTTTGCCGAAATATTCACCGGCCAGCACGTCGGAAAAACCAAGAATGGCATTAAGCGGCGTGCGCAGCTCATGGCTGACGGCCGCAAGGAAGCGCGACTTCGTCTCGTGGGCGGAACGGGCCTCTTCCTGGCGACGCTCGGCCTCGCGCTTCAGCGCATCGTATTCGGAGACATCGCGCGCCTGGGCGATTACCTGGACAAGGCTACCCTCGCCGTCGCGGATGGCGGTAAAATCGAAACGGACGAGAACGAACTGGCGTCCATCGGCAACCGAAAACGTCTTCTGCACCCGAACGTCCGTCTCGGCCCGCGATGCGCCCTGGCGCAGCATGTCGAAAGCCTGGAGTAGCGCGATCTGATCCGAAACATGAACGCGCTCGGCGAGCGTTACGCCTGCGCAATCACGGATCGTTGCGGGAAACGAATGGGCATCACGGCCGCCGACCCTGTGCACATGTCCCTGGGCATCCAGCGACAACATCAGGCCGGGGCATGCATCGAAAGAAAGATCTTCACTGGCTGCCGGCTGCGGCAGCGGGCGGGGACGCGAAAAGGCGATCGCAGCGGCGACAAGGAAAGCCGAGGCGGCGATCGCAACACCGACAGGCAGCGCCAGAACCGGACGCAGCAGAGCGGTCAAAGCCATCGGGATCGCGACGAGCGATACGGCGGCGGTCAGCACCATACGGCGCAGCAGCGTGATGTCGGTTCCCCGAACCACTTCGCCACCAAGGCGCGCCAGCCAGCGTTCGGCGGTCTTGTCGACTACCTCAACAGCCTTCCCGGCAATGTTACCCAATACGCGCACTCAATACCCTGACACGAACTCGTTTTACGCGGTCACATTAGGCTTCCGCGACTTAAAGAAAGGCTAAGGATGCGCGATTCGACACTCTGTCAGAAGCCGGGTCTTCCGGCTTTGGCACATAATCGGACACCCATCTGCAATCGTAGTTAACGACAGGTAAGCGATGGATTTATCTCGATTTTTCGCGTGCTGTTAATGATTGTGGCAGAACGGGCCGGGCAAAACGCCTTGCCTTTCGAACCGCCGCCCCATTTATGCTTAACGGCATTCGCTAAAGTTTGAGACAAATGCCGCGCTGGACGGCGAAAATGCGGGGCGTGTGTCGATTTAGATCAAATTTTAGATAAATCCGAGCGGTCGCGTCAAAGGGGTATTTGCCTCCCCCCGGTACGGTGGTGTTCAAGAGCGGCACAGACCGACGCCCGGCAGAAATACTCTGCTGTGGAAAAAACAAGTGGCGAAGCCGGACCCGAGGGTGGGACAGGCCAGGTCGGACGGAATAGGGCAATGTGGTTTCTGATCAAGGGAAGTATCTTCTTCGCAGCCGTGCTGGTGGTGCTTTCATACTTCAGCAACAGGCCGCTTGAGGTCAGCGAGGGTGCCGGCGCCGTACAGATGGGCGACGCAATCTCGGCTGCGACAGGTGCCTACAGCTATATTTCTGGTCTATGCGCCGAAAAGCCGGATGTCTGTGCAAAAGGCGCGGAGACGCTTTCCGTTCTCGGCGTGCGCGCTGCCGAAGGCGCGCATGTCGCCTTTGAACTACTCGACAGCCATTTCAACAACAAGCCTGCCGCCAATCCCGCCGATGTGGCGCTGAAACAGGATCCCGAGCCGACGCCTTTCCCGGGAGATGCGGTCAAGACTCAGTCGATCGCCCCTTCCGCCCCGGTCCATACCGGTTCCGTGCCGCTGCCGCTGAAACGCCCCGCGCAATAAACGGACCATTCCTTGCATTTTACGACTTGCGCCTGGCCCCACAGCCAACGGTTCCCGGCGCCTGACTGCCCGCCCTGAATTCAGCAACTGCTGACGCCGCAAGGAAGAAACTCCTTGCGGCGATTTTTTTGCATGGGATCCCGGCTTTCAGGACACCGCCACCCTGCGCGGCACTCGACCGATGGGTTGACCGGGCACGTTGCAAGGCGCCTGCGGCCGGCTATTGTGAAATACAACCGGGTCGGGCGCGGGATGATCGATGATTTACGAAGATGTTGCGGGCGGAAAGGAATTGCTGGCATGGTTTGGAGAACTGCCAACATTCCACGATGCCGAGATTATCAGCCTGTCCCTCAACAGAAGCGGAGCCAGCGAGCTGAAGATACATGGCTGGATCATGACCGATGCAGTCGATTCTGACGGGTTCATCAAACTCGACAAACATGCC
This sequence comes from Aliirhizobium cellulosilyticum, assembly GCF_014198105.1. Taxonomy (NCBI): domain Bacteria; kingdom Pseudomonadati; phylum Pseudomonadota; class Alphaproteobacteria; order Hyphomicrobiales; family Rhizobiaceae; genus Aliirhizobium; species Aliirhizobium cellulosilyticum. Next base: position 151,380 of record NZ_JACIGW010000002.1, read on the forward strand.
ATCGTGACCTTCACTCTGGAAGGCATCATGGACCTGCAACTGGATGGCTTCAGCGGTCAAAATGTAATCGGCGGGCTTTTGCTCCAGCGCGCGACCGATCGAGGCCGATCCGATTATTACGCACTGCCTCAGGATGAGCTTGATATCGAGATCGAACTTTTGCCCTGCTACGGCCTGGACGGCTTCATCCGGGCAAAGACTGTGGCGATATCCCTCGTTCCATACGAACAAGAGAAACGGGTTTGACGCCTTGAGGGTTTCGGTTGCGAAAGCTTGCACGCCAGCCGTTCAGCCAATTCGGAATGATGCGGGACGCCGCCGCACCTCTTGCCTGCATCTATTCAGTTTTTTCTGTTATCGGCGCGCAAAATACCTATATGGAGAAAACAGAAAAACACCGGACGAGACCATGGCAGAGCTTTCCCAGATCATCGACGACTTCGCCTTCCTGGACGAGTGGGAAGATCGCTACCGGTATGTGATCGAACTCGGCAAGGCTTTGCCCGACCTGCCGGAGGCGCAGAAATCGGCTGAAAACAAGGTGCAGGGCTGCGCCAGCCAGGTGTGGCTTGTAAGCCATGTGAAGGATGCAAGCGCCGATCCGGTGATGACATTCGAAGGTGATTCCGATGCCCATATCGTGCGCGGGCTCGTCGCCATCGTACTGGCCACCTATTCTGGAAAGCACGCCTCGGAAATCGTGGCGACCGATGCGATCGACATCTTCAACCAGATCGGGCTTGTCGAACATCTTTCCTCGCAACGCGCCAACGGACTGCGCTCGATGGTTAAGCGCATCCGCGAAGAGGCGCGTTTGAAAGCTGCTGCCTGATAGATCTACGACGACCCGCTGCTGCCGTAAGACTCGGCGGTGGGGCGAAAATCCTGCGTGCCCCAATGATGGCTGTGGCGCCTCTGCGCATGACGCGGCGGCGGGGCATAATGACGGGCAAGGGCAAGAAGCGCCGTCCTCAACATAAGCTTGGCGGAGCGCACGGGCCATTGCCGTTCCCGCTCAACCAGTTCCAGCCCCTTGCCGAAACAGCAGACATCGGCTGCTACACCCGAAAGCTCCGGTCCTATCGCCTCCATCGCGCGGCCGAAACGCCGGCGCGCTTCCAGCGCGCTTGTCGCGATATCGGCAAGGCCGCCCGCCTCGCCTTTGCCGCGCGAAGACAGGCGCGGCTCCCAGGACGAGGTGATACGCGGCTGCAACTGACCGCGAGTGAAATCATCCAGCAGCTTTTCGCCGGCGCCAAGCGCCTCGGAGGGAAAGAAAGGGGTGCCGGCCTTGTCCTTCAGGCGCGCCAGGCTGGAAAGCGGCGTATCATCGAGATTGCGACTGACATTTTGGCGCGCACCGTCGATTTCCACCTCCGTCCTGACGATCTCGCCATGCTGCCCGGCAAATCCACCCTCACCTTCCATCCCCGCTGCAGCAAGCGCGCGGCGCAGGAAGTTGCGGGCTTCGGCTGATGCCTGCACGAGGCCGGCTGCGCGAGTGACAAGGCCGAGCGAAACGGCTTGTCTCAGCACCGTCTCGGGATAACAACGACGCTCCTCGCCAAGGTGAACGGTACCGGCAGAGCCGTTCGCGATCACCAGCCCGGCCTTTCCGGCACTGACGGCGTGACGCACCAGGCGCGTGAGACCTTTGACGGATACGGCCCGCCCCGATGTTGTGGACGACCCCGGCTGCACTGAACGGTCACGCCTCGATCCTTCAGTCATGACCACCCTCGCGTCCGAAAAGGTCCGAGGACTGGAAGACTGCCGTCGCCATGCGTTCGATCGCCGAGACGAATTCGTCAAAGGCCAGATCGTCTCGCCGGTCTTCGACGACATGGCAGGCATGGCCGACAGTGGTGCGGTCCCTGCCGAAAGCCGCGCCGATATCGCTGAACGACATTCGCAGCGCCACATGGCAGACATACATGGAAATCTGCCGCACATGGCAGGAAGGCCGGCGCCGCTCGTTGCGCACCATCACCCGGTCGCTCAGAAGCGAGATCGTTTCCGCCGTGATCTGGCTGACGATACGGCAGACGATACGCGCAGGAAGGCTTGCCGGGTAGACGGGCTTAGCGTCGGCAACCAGAGGAACCGCACCTATATTGCAAGCAAGCGTATCGGAGCGTCTCCCGTTCGTCGGCCCCTCTTGTTTGGTCGAAGTCTCAAAAGGCATGACAACTCCTTCTTAAATAGGAATTAATTCATACACCTTGAGCGCTAACGGGGAATGCAGGCAAGAGCAGCTTCTTACAGAAACATTGATAATGCTTATGTTTTTTTTGATTTCTCTGTGCGGAAATAGGATTTATTTCCTCAATTCATCCCCGTTTTCCGGCAAAAAGCAGATCAGGACCAGCATTCGGACATGGGCCGGATGCGCAAAAGCCGAGCGACAGCCCGGCTTTTCGTGGCGCCTCAGGGCGCGCATTTTACCAAAGCAGACTGGCTAAGAGAGATCACAGCCATTGCTCAAGCTTTGATTTCCGACCCAATTCCTATGCAGAAGCGCGCGGGCATTGGCTCACCACAAGGCGGCTCTCGCCCGAAGTGGCTTCTGGCTGGATTTGCTTTTGGCCGGACGAAGCCCGGCCAGTCTCTACAAATCAGTTACGGGTGCGCTTGCGGCGCTGACCGAGGCCCATTTCTTTCGCCAGACGCGAACGAGCTTCGGCGTAGGCCGGAGCAACCATCGGATAATCGGCCGGCAGGCCCCACTTCTCGCGGTATTCATCCGGCGTCATGTTGTAATGGGTCATCAGGTGGCGCTTCAGCGACTTGAACTTCTGACCATCCTCGAGGCAGATCAGATAATCGTCCTCGATCGACTTCTTGATCGGCACCGGCGGCTTCGGCTTTTCAACCGCTGCGACGACCGGGGTCGGGGAAGATGTGCCGCTCAATGCGGTATGTACGTCTGCAATCAGGTTGGAGAGATCGCCGACGGGAACTACGTGGTTACTCACATAGGCAGCCACGATATCTGCGGTGAGTTCCACCAGCAGCTCGGGACCCTTGCCCAGTGCCATATCTGTCATTTCCGGTCTCCTGTTCGACTTATATACGGAGCCAGCCGCGACCTCCGCGGCTTCTTCCGTAGTCGAGCGATGGCGACGAGAACCCAACCTTCGCACAGCGTCCAAGGACAGAAGCCTACCCCTAAGCTTCCTGCGAGAAAAACGGATCGTCACCAGATGCTGCATGTAGCCTCCGTAAACCGCATATTCGTCCAGTTTATCCGAAGCGGCCTTATCAAGGCCGATCTAATTCAGATAAATACGCGGTAAAACGTTAGTCTACAACAGCATCATTGCTCTACTTCTATTCAATTATCACTACAATCAGGAAAGTCCAATTGCGAAATCTAGTAATGCCGAGTGGTTTCTCAACGAATATCGCATATTTCTGACATTTATTGCTGGCAATAAGGCGATTTTACAATCATCGCGCGCTTATAAATACCGTCTGAAAAATATTATTCATTGTTGACCACTGGCATTTCGTTGCAGACAGACTGATTCGCCATTGAATATCCCGCTTTCAACGACGCCATAGCCAGCAAATGCGCAGATACCGGGGCGGTCAGCACGAAGAAAAAGAAGCCGGCGAGTGCCCGTGCAAGCACTGCGATATCGCCTGATTGGAGCCCAACGGCGAGCAGTAGAAGCCCCGAAGCGACCGTCCCGGCCTTGGATGCGGCATGCATCCTTGAGTAGATATCGGGCAGCCGGTTGAGACCGATTGCCGCAACCAGGGCAAATGCCGCGCCGGCAAGGATCAAAGCAGAAGTCAGTATTGCCAGAACAAGCTGCATCACTTCCCCTTTCCCGGCTTGGGCGATTTGACGGATGGGGCCGATTTTTCCGGTTTTACTGGCCTTACGGGCTTGCCGGAGCGTTTCGAAGCCGACTTGCTGTCGCTATCGACGATCTTCTTCGTCGAAACTTTGCGCGCCTTGCCGCCGAGTTTGCTGACCTTTTCTCCAGGCCCGTCCGCCAAAATGGCGCCGGCCTGCCCTGCCGCACCAGCGAGAATGAAGCGAGCGAAAGCGACAGTTGCCAGAAAGCCGACAAGTCCAAGTGCTATGGCGATGTCAATGTAGAGTGTAAAGCCGGTCCGGATGGCGATCAGGGCGATGAAGCCTATGACGATGCCCACCAGCATATCGAGCGCCACGACACGATCGGGCAATGTCGGACCTTTGACCACCCGCCAGACCGTGAGCAGGAAGGCAACGGCGAGAACGGCAAGCGCAATCCAGATCGAGGCATGGAGGATCGCCTGCTCAAAGGTCATGCCCGACATGTTCATCGGAACGCCTCCATGATCTTGCGCTCGAAACCTTCGGCAATCTCGCGCTTCGTCGCCTCGACATCGGAGCAATCGATGGCATGGACGTAGAGGAACTTCCTGTCCTTCGACACGTCGACCGACATGGTGCCGGGGGTGAGCGTGATGAGATTGGCCAGAAGCGTGATCTCGAAATCCCTGTCCACGGTCAAGGGAAAGGCGAAGATGCCGGGTTTTACCTGCATCTTCCGCCGCGTGACGAGCACCGCCACCTTCCAGGCCGACAGAGCCAGCTCCTTGAAGAAGAGCAGCAGCAGCGACAGGATGCGGCCAAGACGCAGGAGATAACCGGTCGCGCTCATCTCGTCGCGAACGATCCACAGGGCCACAGCCGACAGTAGGAAACCGAAGATCAGATTGTGGATCGTGGCGCTGCCGGTGATCGCGGCCCAGATGATCGCCATCATCAATGACAGGACATAGATGATCATGGCGCTGCCCCTTCTGGAAACACCGAGCGGATATAGGCGGACGGATCGGCAAGGCCATCGGCGGCGGCCTGGCCGAGCGCCAGAAGCGGTTCGGGATAAACACCGAAAACCAGAACGAGGGCCGAGAGCAGGCCGATCGGCAAAACCGAACGCCAGTCCGTTTCAGGCAGGGATTGATCCATCCCGTCCGGCGCCGGCCGCCAGAAGGCGAGCAGGAAAACACGGGCGAGCGCCAGCGTGACGAGGAAGGCAGATAGGAGAATGGCGATGGCCAGCCACCAGGCGCCGATATCCAGCGATGCCTTCAACAGCATGACCTTGGGCCAGAGGCCGGAAAGCGGCGGCAGGCCGGCCGCGGCGAGCATCAGCGCCAGGGACGCAAAGGAAAACCAGGGCGCACGGCTCCAAAGGCCGCCGAGGCGCGACAGTTCGAACGTGCCGGCCAGCCGCCCTGCCTCGCCGACCACCAGATAAAGCGCGGTCATGGTGACGATCGAATGCAGCGCATAAAGGATTGCGCCACTGACGGAGGCCGGCGAACCGATTGCTACACCCGCCAGCATGTTGCCGATGCCGACGATGACGACGTAACCGACCATGCGGCGCAGGTCGTTCTGGGCAAGCGCACCGAGCGCGCCGAGGATCATGGTGAGAACGGCGGATGCGGCAACGACGAGGCTGATCGCTTCCCGCTCGACCGGCAGAAGCATGATCGTCACACGGATCAGGGCGTAGATGCCGACCTTGGTGAGCAGGCCGCCGAACAATGCCGATACGGTAATGCGCGGCGTGTGGTAGGAGGCAGGCAGCCAGAAATTCACCGGGAAGGCTGCCGCCTTCATGCAGAAGGCGAGCACGAACAGTGCCGTCAGCGTCATCAGCGGCGGCGCGTTTTCGGTCACGCCACGCAGCGCGCCAGCCTTTCGGGCGATATCGGCCATGTTGAGCGTGCCGAAGATCGCATAGAGATAACCGACAGTAATGAGAAACAGCGTCGTGCCGATGAGGTTGAGAATTGCGTATTTCAGCGCCCCTTCGATCTGCTTCGGCTCGGAGCCCAGAATGAGCAGGCCGAAAGACGAGATCAGCAGGACTTCGAACCAGACATAGAGGTTGAAGATATCGCCGGTCAGAAAGGCGCCGGAGACGCCGGCCATCAGGAGCAGCAGGAAGGCGAAGAAGCCGTGGCGCAATCCGCTCGCATCGATATCGCGTAGCGAATAGACCGCCGCCGACAGAGCCGCGAGCGCCGAAACGAGCGCCATGACGGCTCCGAACATGTCGGCGGTGAAGGATATGCCGAAAGGCGGCAACCAGCCGCCCATGGTCATGGTGACCGGCCCGCTTGATGAAACCTGCCAGAGCAGGAGCGCGTCAATGAGGACGAGCAAGACCAGCGCTGCGATGGCAATAACCGCATGAAGGCGGACCGACTTGCGGATCATCATCAGAGCCGCGCCCGCAAGGATCATCAGCGCGGTCGGCAGGATGACGAGCCAGTCGGCGAGCGCCGGGACCGTCGTGACCATGGCGGCGGCAAGATCTACGGGGGTTGATGGTGAGGCCATCAGGGCTGGCCTCCCTGTGTCGGCAAATGTCGGCGGGGAGCGGGTTGGGGCACATGCATCAAATCAATACCCCGTCGGCGGAAGCGGTTCATCGCGTGGTTCTGCGAGCAGCATTTCGTCGGTGCTGTCGGTGCCAAGTTCCTCGAAGGCGCGCCAGGTCAGCACCAGAAGGAAGGCGAAAAAGGAAAACGAGATGACGATCGCCGTCAGGATCAGCGCCTGCGGCAGAGGGTTGGCGGCGACGGAACCGAGCGTCGACGCATCTGCGGGGATGATAGGAGGAACTTCGCGGGTGATGCGGCCGGCGGTAAACAGGAGAAGATTGACGCCGTTACCAAGGAGCACGATGCCGAGCAGGATGCGGATCGTGAATTTCGACAGCATGAGATAGACGGCGGCGGCGAAGAACAGGCCGATGAGCCCGGTGAACAGGATTTCCATCAGCCACCTCCCTCGCCTTCGCCCGCGCCGCCATCCGGCTCGGTCTCCAGTGCGAGCGCAATCGCCGTGACTGAACCGACCACGACGAGATAAACTCCGATATCGAAGGACATGACCGTCGAGAGTGGCACTTCTGCGCCGAGAATATCCGGATAGATCCACAGCCCGCTCATGAAGGGAACGCCGGCTGCGATCGAAACGAGGCCGGAGACGGCCGCGAGGGCCAGGCCGGCACCGGCGATCGCCATCGGATGAAACCGGATTGCCCGCTGCACCGCACCCGGTCCATGCGCGATGCCGAAGATTGCCAGCGCCGAGGCCGCGATCAGCCCGCCGATAAAACCGCCGCCCGGCTCGTTATGGCCGCGCAGCAGGACGAAGACGGAAAAAAGCAGCATCAGGGCGGTGATGACGGGCGCGACCGTGCGCAGGATAAGGGTATTCATGAGGCGCGCCTCCCGACCCGCAGCTTGATCAGCGCCAGAACCGCAAGGCCGGTGACCATCACCACGGCGATCTCGCCCAATGTGTCGGTGCCGCGGAAATCGACGATGATGACGTTGACCACATTGGCGCCGTGAGCGATCGCCTTGGAATAGGTGTTGAAGAAATCCGTCATGAACGGATCGAAGGGCGTGCCGACCGCCTTCAGCAGCATCAGGGCAAAACCGAGGCCGCAGGCAATTGCGATCGTCCCGTCCAGCAGGATCTGCCCTGGCGGGCGGTGATCGGTGACCGACAGCCTGAGCCGCGTCATCACCAGGGTCAGGATGACGACCGACAGCGTTTCCACCATGAACTGTGTGAAGGAGAGATCCGGCGCACCGAACAGCAGAAAGATCACCGCGACCGCAAATCCCTGGATGCCGAGTGAAACGATCGCGGTCAGGCGGTCGGCGGCGCGCAAGACGGTGACGATGCCGAGTGCTGCAATGACGAAAAAGGCGATTTCCTGCACGAGGGCTCCGGCCGGCCCTGACGGCATGGCGGGGAGTTCGTCAAAAAGGAAAAGCGGCACAAGCAGGGTTGCCGCCACGGCGATGAAAGTTGCGGTGATATAGATTTCCAGCCGTCCCGGCTGGATGATGCGGACGAGGCGCGCGGAAAAACGGACAAGGCCGCTGACAAACTGATCGAACCAGCGATCCGGGCCGGGGCCGAGGCCTTCCAGCATCTGCGCAGCCAGAGCGCGAGCCCGGTCGAGCTCCCGATAGACAAGGATGCCGAGCGTCACGGTGAGCAGCGAAAGGCCGAATGGCAAGCCCAAATGCGGCATCGTGCCGATCGTGATCACCGTCGGTTCGTCGATGACCGCGCTTGCCATGGGCGATGTCAGGTAAGCGTGAAGCAGCGGCGAAAATATGCCGAAGACGAGGCCGAGCGCGGCCAATATCACGGGGCCAAGCCAGAGCGCGACCGGTGCCTCATGCGGCGTCAGCGGTGTTTGATTACCTTTTCCGACAAAGGGTTTCAGGCCGACGGCAAGGGCGATGGCAAACATCAGCGCATTGCCGACAAGCGCCGCAGCCGTGAAGAAGACGGCGCGCGGATTGCCGGTGGCAAGGGCTGCGTAGATTTCTTCCTTGGCGAGAAAACCGGCGAAAAGCGGCAGTCCTCCCATCGAGCAGGCCGCCAGAAATGCGGCTACGAAGGTGATCGGCATGGCGCGGCGAAGACCGCCCAGGAGCGGCAGCTCTCTCGTGCCTGTCCCGTGATCGACCGCGCCCGCAACCATGAACAGGGCGCCCTTGAAGAGCGAATGGGCGACAAGATAGAGTACCGCCGCCTCGATGGCATGCGGCGAGCCGAAACCGGTGAGCATGGTGAGCAGGCCGAGCGAGGCCATGGTCGTATAGGCGAGCATCAGCTTGAGATCGGTCTGGCGAATGCCGATCAGCGCTCCCGCAACCAGCGTCACGCCACCGAAAAAGGGAAGCAGGATTTCCCAGGCCGGCGTGCCGCCCAGAACCGGATTGAGCCGCATCAGCAGGTAGACGCCGGCCTTTACCATGGTTGCCGAATGAAGATAGGCGGAGACGGGTGTGGGCGCCTCCATGGCGTTCGGCAGCCAGAAGTGGAACGGGAACTGCGCCGATTTGGTGAAGGCACCGCCGAGCACGAGAAACAGGGCCGGCAGATAGAAAGGGCTCATCCGCAGCGCATCGCCGAGATGGACGAGCAGCGACAGCTGGGTCACACCGGTGACGTTCCAGAGGAAAACGAGGCCAGCCAGCAGCGACAGCCCGCCTGCCCCGGTGACGACCAGCGCCTGCAGCGCGGCACGCCTTGCGGCCTCCCGCTCATGATCGAAACCGATCAGCAGGAAGGAGGCGATCGAGGTCAGCTCCCAATAGACGAAGAGCATCAGGAAACTGTCGGAGACGACAAGGCCGAGCATCGCACCCATGAACAGGAGGATGAAGGACAAGAACCTTCCCAGATGCCGGTGCCCCTTCAGGTAACCGCCGGAATAGATCACGATCAGGGTGCCGATGCCGGTGATCAGCAGCGCGAAGGTCAACGACAGGCCATCGATGAACCAGGAGAACGACAGGTTGAGGCTGGGCGCCCACGCATATCCGCCGGTCGCGACCTCACCAGCCGAGATTTCCGACAGAAAACCGCAGAAATGCAGAAAGGACAGTGCAGGCGCGAGCGCAACGATCCAGGCGGCCCTGTCGCCGAGGCGCGAAACGAGGAATGGTGCCAGAATGGCGGCAAGGAACGGCAGGAAGAGCGCAATAAACGTCCATGCCGGCGCGGCTGCGGCCATAATCTCTCCTACCCCCCACACGGTCGATCATCGAACGCGTGTGATCGTCTTAAGTGAAACGGGCAGTTGCCTCAAGCTCAACCGGGCACAAGGCTGTGACATGCATCTTTATTCACAGCATCACGACGCCTATCTAGGGAGCAAACGAAAGGAACGGTCATGTCCTCGATCAGCACCCCAAAGACCTCAAAGAGCGACGCCGAGTGGCGCGAAGAACTGACGCCGGAACAGTATTACATCCTGCGGCAGGCAGGCACCGAACGCGCCTTTACCGGCCCCTACTGGAATTCCAGGGAAAAGGGCATTTACAGCTGTGCCGGCTGCGGCGAAGACCTGTTCGTCTCCGACACGAAATTCGATTCCGGCTGCGGCTGGCCGAGTTATTTCGAGGCGGTGAAGCCGGATGTCATTACCGAAATCCGCGACACGTCGCATGGCATGGTACGCACCGAAGTGCGCTGCGCCAATTGCGGCGGCCATCTCGGCCACGTGTTCCCCGATGGCCCGCCGCCGACCGGCCTGCGCTACTGCATCAACGGCCATGCGATGAATTTTACGCCGGTGGAATAAGCCGCCAAGGCACCCGGCGGGGCATTTCCTGACGGGTGCAATTTCTCCGGGAGGCGGCAAAACGCGCCCCGTACATATCAGCAAACGCGCAAAAGGTTGACGGCACAGGCCAAGACGCTTACGAAAATGCAACTTTTTTGTTGATGACGTGGTATTATGGTCGGCTTTCGTGCACGAGTCTGATCTCGTGACGTCAGCGAGATGGTTAGCGGGCGCAACATGACCGATATAGCCTTGAAGATGCCAGTTGGACAAACGGACAACAACAGGTCGAATGACCCGTTCTCGAAAGTCATATCGAGCTGTTCCTTCGTAGTCGACAATGCCCGGGATGTCGCAATCGACGACAATGCCCTTTCGCATTTTGCCCGGACAATGCCGCGCAACGGAAAAGTCGCATGGCAATTTTCCGGAAGACATCATTATACCGGCGAAGAATCCCTGACCCTTCGTTATGTGCTCTGCATCGGAGCAATCAATTTCGGATCGGGTTATGCGCACGATCTTATCCGGTCTGTGCCCAATTCCACATATTATACGATTGCAAGCCTGCTGAAGGATGCGGTCACGCGCGATCCGGAGATCGTGTCTTCGCAGAGGCTGATTGCCCTGACGATGAAAGAGGTGCGGGAGCTTTTCGGCCAGGCGGGTAATGACAACCCCCGGGCCACGGAACTGATGGCGCAGTTCAGGCTGAGCCTCAACGAACTCGGTCACTGGCTCATCGACCGGTATGACGACGATCTGGACGCCGTGATCGACGATACGCGCTCGACGCATACAATGCTGCAGTCATTGCTGCGGATGAAGCGGTTCGAGGACGTATCGCTCTACGACAACAAACAAATCTACTATTACAAACGCGCGCAATTGCTGATCGCGGATCTGGCGCGCGTCGGCCGCGAATTCGGCTGGTGGAATACGGTCGGGCTCGAGCGCCTGACTATTTTTGCCGACAATGCGGTCGCGCATGTTCTTCGCCAGCTCGGCGTTCTGGTCTATTCTGACCGTCTTGCCGCGCGCATCGATGCGGGCGAATACCTGGAGGCGGGAGAGCGCGCCGAAAACGAAATTAGGGCAGCGTCCGTGATTGCAGGAAACATTCTGCAAAAGACACTGGCGGCCGAGCGGAAATGGTCGACGATACTGGAAATCGACCATTACCTCTGGGATGTTTCCCACGAGCCGGAGTTTCGCAGGCCATCCATGCGACGGCATATGTGCCGGACGATCGCTTATTAAGGGGCAACCGTGCCGCCAGACGCGGGCCGGATCACGCTGAGAACCTTGTCGTTGAAGCTCTTGTCTTCGGACATGGCTTTTGCCCGCACTTCCACCAACTCATGCGCTTTATTTCCGGTTATCTTCGGGCCTATTTGCGTCAGGAACGGAAACACGCTGGACTCATACCCACGCGCCTTGTCGGCTACGATTAACTTGGCGAGGGCAGCAACCGTTGCGCCGTCGCTCAGAGCGGCCGTAAACCAGTATCCCAGCGAGGTCTTACGAATATCTTCCGCAGTGGCATGACCAATTTCCACGAGAAAGGCAACCTCGTTGAGCGTGCTGAGGAAGCTTAGCAACTGCCCTTCCTTCTTGCTTTCTCGCGTAAATGGATCGTAGACAATTGTGCCGTAATCCAGCTCCTTCGTCACATCTCCAAACTTTTCGTGGCTGCGACTATACCACTCCTTGATGGTGACGAGTGCCGATACACGCCGTTCGCTTTTAGTGGAGCGGATCGTGAAATAGGCGGCGACTGCGGCAATAGCTGCTGCTACCGCCGAAACCACGCTAGCTATCGTCGCAGCCATGTTCCACCAGCTCGTGGAACTTGTGTCCGAAAGGGCAGAAACGGCTGGCTTGCAGAAAAAGAAAAACGGAAAAATCCAATTGCAACTGTCGAAAAAAGTGGGCGTCACTTCCTATCCCCATTATTGATTTAACATGGGGATATCAACTCTGCGTTGCTCACTCGTCAAGGGCTGGGATGCCGGAAAACCAACTGCCGGATCAACCAGTTACCAAAACCGAAAAGGTAAAGCGCACCTTCTCGCCTGCAGGCAAAATTGTGGTGTAGGGGCGTTTTGCCATTTCGGCCGAACCTCCCGCCTCTGCCGCAGTGCCATGCCAGGGTTCGACGCAAAGAAACGGCGCGCCGACCTTTTGCCAGAGCGCCAGGTTAGGCAGGTTGTCGAACGCGAATTTGAGGCTCGGGCCGCCCTCGGCTGCATAGGTCAGCCCCTTGCCTGCACCTTCGGCAAAGATCATCGCATCGGCTTCGAAAAGGTCATGGGAAAGGGTGAGATGCCCTTTCGAAAAGGGTGACGGCAGCTTGTCCCTTGTGACAAGCCCGTCTTCAAGCCGGGTCAGGAGCGGCTCTGCGCCATTGTCGAGCGTTATCGTATGTGGCTTGCCTTCTCCACCCGGCAGCGGCCAGAGGAAGGCCGGATGATAGCCCAGGCCGAAGGGCATCGGACGACTGTCGCGGTTTTCGACTTCGGCCGTCACCGTCAGGCTGTGGCCTTCGAGTGAATGGGTGAGCGAAAGCAGGAACGCGAAAGGATAGGTTTTCAGGGTGTCCTGTGAGCTTTCAAGTTCAAAACGGCAAGTGGAGGTGCTGGCGTCGGCCAGCACCCATTCGGCCCTTCGGGCAAAGCCGTGCTGACCCATTTCGTAGGGCACGCCATCGACGGCAATGTGGTTGCCGGGCGCCTTGCCGACGATCGGGAACAGGATCGGGGAACGGCCGGTCCAGAAGGCAGCATCGCCGTTCCACAACCAGTCCCGGCCATCGGTCGTCTGCAGCGACTGCATTTCGGAGCCGAGCGAAGAAATCTCGGCGACGAGTTCATCGCTGGTTATACGGACGATATCGGGCATGCTGCTGTTCCTCCGGCACGCTAAAACACGTCGCAATCTTTCAGATTTGCCTGCCGTGTTTTAGCTCTTTGTTTTTGCGCATGTCTTCTTCCCGAAACCGGTGACCGCTTTCGGGAGACATGCCGTGGAATCGGTGCGACATATTTGCCCGACATGCGTTGACGTTCAATGACGACTTGAACATCCGGATCGCTTCATGCCGATTAGTCGGTAAAATCCATGGCAAGTGTCGTCGCCTTATGCGCCTCCAGTTCAGCGAGACGCCCCTCAAGTGCTGCCTTTATCGACGGATAGGTGGCGCCGCCAAGGGCCAGGCGGAGCGGCGGATTTTCATGGCCGGCATAGTCGATCATCGCTTCCGCCATCCTGTCCGGGTCGCCCTTGATATCGAAACCACCATTGAAGATGGCGTGACGAACCTGTCCTGCGGGCGTATCGGCGTAGATATCCATTGGCGCGGCGATGGACAGACCCTTGGCGAAATCGGTGCGCGTCGGCCCCGGTTCGACGATCGTAAACCCGATGCCAAAGGGTGCGACTTCCTTGGCAACGGCATCGACGAAACCTTCGATACCCCATTTGGTGGCGTGGTAGAGGGAGAAGCTGGGATAGGTGATCTGCCCGCCTTCGGACGCGACCTGCTGGATCAACCCGCCACCCTGGGCGCGAAGATGCGGCAGCGCCGCGCGAATGATCTGAATCGAGCCGATCAGGTTGGTGTCGATCTGGCGGCGGATTTCCTCGTCACTCAACTCTTCCGCCGCACCGAACAGGCCATAGCCGGCATTGTTGACGACGACATCGATAGGGCCGAGTTCTGCGAATGCGCGGTCGACGGTGGCGCGTATCGCATCCTGATCGGTGAGGTCGAGCTTTGCGATCCACAACCGGTCGCCATAGGTTTGGCGCAGATCGTCCAGCGCATCGATGCGCCGCAGGGTGGCGGCGACGCGATCACCGCGGGCCAGAAGCTTTTCGGTGAGCAGGCGGCCGAAGCCGGAGGATGTGCCGGTGATGAACCAGGTTCTGGACATGATCTTTCTCCTTCGTTCTGCGGCTTGCCGAGCTTTTCGAAGCCGGAGTTTCTGCAGGGAAGATAGCCCTTGCCAATTCATGCTATAAGCAGTTCAATCCTGCATAAGCTGGTGAAATTTCCCCATGAATGAAAAGCCGACGCTCAATGACCTTGCGGCCTTCACGGCGATTATCGCGCATCGCAGTTTTCGCAGGGCGGCAGAGGAACTGGGGCTTTCGCCCTCGACGCTGAGTCACATGATGCGCGGGCTGGAGGCGCGGATGGGCGTGCGCCTGCTCAACCGAACGACACGCAGCGTTTCGCCCACCGAGGCGGGTGAGCGGCTGGTGGCAAGGCTCGGGCCGGCGCTGCGCGAACTCGATGCGGCACTGGAAGCGGTCGATGATTTTCGCGGCGGGCCGAGCGGCACGGTCAGGATCAACACCAGCAGCATCGTCATTCGCAGGCTGCTGGACAATGCGGTTCCGGCATTTCTCGCCCGTTATCCGGACGTGGCGCTGGATCTGGTCAGCGACGGGCGGCTGGTCGATATCGTCGTAGACGGGTTCGATGCCGGGATCAGGCTGCGCGAGAGCGTGCCGCAGGACATGATCGCCATCGCGTTCGGCGGCCCTGCCCGCTTCATCACGGTGGCCTCGCCGGATTATATAGCCACCCGTGGCGAACCTTTGACGCCGCAGGATCTTTCAGGGCACAACTGCATCCGGCTGAGGATGCCGAGCGGCAAGCTCTATAGGTGGGAATTCGAACGGCGCGGCGAAGAGATTGTCGTGGATGTTTCCGGTCCGCTGACGCTCGACGATACCGAGTTGATGGCAAAGGCTGCCGCGGCGGGTCTCGGCATCGCATATGTGCCGCAGCATGTGGCGGAAGACTATATCCGGCAAGGCAGGCTGGTTGCCGTACTTTCCGACTGGTGCCCGGAGATCGACGGCCTTTGCCTCTATTATCCGGGGCACAGGCATGTGCCGACCGGATTGCGGGCCTTCATCGACATATTGAAGGAGATCGACGGAAAGCTCAGTCCTTCTCGACTGGCCGCGAGTAATCCACGTCGCTGACCGGCTCCAGCCAGTCGGCGGTGACGCCATCCTGCGCCTCCTGGATGGCGATATGGGTCATGGCCGTTTCGACGCCTGCGCCATGCCAGTGTTTTTCGCCCGGAGAAAACCAGACCACATCGCCCGGACGCAATTCCCTGACCGGGCCGCCTTCAGTCTGGGCGCGGCCGAAACCTGCGGTGATTATCAGCGTCTGGCCGAGCGGATGGGTGTGCCAGTTGGTACGGGCACCGGGTTCGAAGGTGACGCTTGCGGCGCGCACCCGCGCCGGTTCCGGCGCCTCCATCAGCGGGTCGAGCCGCACCGTGCCGGTAAAATAATCCGCCGGCTGTTTCTTCGAGGCCTGTGAGCCGCTGCGCCTGATATCCATTTCGGGTGTCCTTTGCTTCCAAGTATCGCCGGCAATGTAGGGTGTTGGATGGAAACGCAGAATACGCTGGACAGTTCAGACCTTAGTGAGTTTCAGCTCCATGCAGGTCAGGTCCAGCCAGCGGCCGAATTTCGTGCCGACCTCGGAGAATTTGCCGGCGATGCGGAAGCCGAGCGCGTTGTGGAGCGCGATCGAGGCCTGGTTTTCGGCTTCGATCGCGGCGATCATCACATGCACGCCGTTCGAGGCGGCGCGGGCGATCAGTTCTTCCATCAGCTTGCGGCCAAGACCGTGGCCGCGGAAGGACTTGTGGACATAGACCGAATGTTCGACGGTGAAACGATAACCGTCGAAGGCACGCCAATCGCCATAGGAGGCGTAACCGGCAACGTCGCCATCGAGCTGCGCGACGATAACCGGAAAACCCTTCGCCTTACGGGCATCGAACCATGCGCGGCGGTTTTCGATATCAACCAGCGTCTCGTTCCAGATCGCAGTCGTATTGAGAACCGCGTCGTTATAAATCTCCATGATGCCGTGCAGGTCGGCCTCATCTGCGTCGCGGATGATCGGGGTATTGCTCATTGCCTTGTCCACTATATTACAATTTCATCCACCTTAGCAGACGGCATCTATCTGTCGAGGGCTGTCAGCGACAGGGCTCACTGTTCAGATGCTGCCGGTCAGGCTGAAACAGGTCATCACGGCACCATAATGGACCGCGGCGGCGGCAACGACAAAGCCGTGCCAGATTGCGTTCTGAAAACGCAACTTTTCCCAGACATGGAAGATGACGCCGAGCGAGTAGATCAGCCCGCCGATGACGATCAGAAGCGTCGTGACCGTCGGGAGATATTGCGAGACCTCTTCCATCACCACCACACCGCTCCAGCCCATCGCAAGGTAAAGCAGAATGGCGAGCCTGTCGTAGCGGCCGGGGAAGAGGCATTTCAGCGATACGCCGACGATGGCGGTGATCCATATGGCCGCCAGCATTGCGGCAATCCAGGGATCGTGAGCCGCACCGCGCTGCAGGAAAGGCGTGTAGGTGGCGGCAATCAGGATGAAGATCGCCGAATGATCAAGCCGGCGCAGTATCCATTTGGTGCGCGAATGCGGCCAGATATTGTAGGTGAAAGAGACCGACAGGCAGAGGATCAGCCCCAGCCCGTAGATCCAGGCGGCGGCGAGTTCGCCATAGCTCGACCAGACGGTGGCATAAAAGATCAGGGCTGTGGCACCAACGAGGGCAAAAACTATCCCGATCCCGTGGACAATACCGTCCGCGATGACCTCATGCAGATCGTAACGCCGTCCGAAGTTGAAGAGTTCACTCATTCCAAAAGCCGTCTCCGTCCGACGACAGAATGCGTGGCGTCGCCGGTTAAGGCAAGACTTGTGAGGCGAGGACCGCCTCACATTCGGTTTAAAGCCGTAAGATCAGAGTATCCGTCTATCCGTGCGACGTCACGATTTCAGCGGTCGATCAGCACCGAGCATTTTGCGTGGCGGACGACGCGGTCGGCAGTGGCGCCGATAATGTAGTTGCTGAGATCGGGAACATGCGAGGCAACGATGATGAGATCGGCCTTTGCGTCTTCGGCAGCAGCCAGTATTTCGCGCGCCGGCGCGCCCTGGCGGATTTCGATATCGGCCTTGACTCCGACCGTGTTGCGAAGTTCGGTCAGTTCTGTTTCAGCCCGCTTGCGGGCATCGACGAGCATGTCGATGGACAGATCCGACACGACGTAGGCGGGCAGTTCCTCGACGACGTTGATCATCAGAATGCGGCCACCTGCAGCAGACAGCTGTGCAGCCTGCTTCAATATACGTTCAGCCTTTTCCGCCTGGGCTATATCGACTGCTACAAGGATCGTTTTGTACATTTCAATCTCCTTCAATTGTCCAGCATTTTTGCCCAGCTTACACCTACCGCCTTGATTCGCATCAAGCTTCATTGTTCACCTTTTAAGAACGAAGCTTCTCTCATTTTTCGACTTTCGTGAACGATGAGAATGGGCGATATTTCGGCATCGCGGCTTTGCCGCCGCAGACGTCTGCGGCGATGCAAACTCGCCCCGGAGAGTATCAATGAGCAATTCTTCTGAAGCAGCTTTCGCCCTGACACGCCCGGCTCATGTGGACCGCGCGCATCTGGTGGTTACCGATCTCGATACCACATCGAAATTCTATCAAGAGATCATCGGCCTGTCGGTGTTGGAAAAGAGTGCCAGCGGCGTGCTGCTTGGCGCCCATGGCCTGCCTCTGTTGCAGCTTACGACCGACAGCACTGTTACTCGCGCACCGCGCCAGGCTGCAGGTCTTTTTCACACCGCGTTTCTGATGCCGAACCGTCTGGAACTTGCCCACTGGCTGGCGAATGCGGCGCACAAGGGCGTGCAGCTCGACGGCGCGTCGGACCATCTGGTCTCGGAAGCACTCTATCTGTCGGATCCGGAAGGCAACGGTATCGAGATCTATCGTGACCGCACGCCGGATGAATGGACCTATTTTCCGGATGGAACGGTGCAGATGGCAACCGACCGGCTGAACCTCCAGGCGCTTTACGACTCGGCGCCAAAGAGCGACTGGAACGGCATGGCACCGGGCACATCCGTTGGTCATATCCACCTGCAGGTCGGCGACATTCCGCAAGCGGACGCATTCTATCGCGACGTGCTGGGGTTGAAAATCATGGCGCGCTATCCGGGTGCGAGCTTCTTTGCCACCGGCGGCTACCACCATCATATCGCGGCCAATATCTGGAACAGCCGGGGCGCTCAGCCACGCCAAGACAACATGACCGGCCTTTCCGATTACACGGTGCGCTTCAACAACAAGGAAGCACTTTCCAAGGCACTCGCAGCGCTGGAAACCCAGGAAATCTCAACGACGAAGACAGCCGAAGGACATGCGCTGAAAGACCCGTGGGGTATCGGCCTGACGTTGGCAGCTTGAGGCCTCCAGTATCGACCTGTTTGGCAGGATTACCAGAAAGCTAATAAACACTCGGCGCTCCGGAACCGGAGTGCCGTTTTTGCGTTTTGTCGCAGGCTCGGGGCACTCAGGAAACACATGACAACGACCAGCGCGCGCGGCAGCGGCAAGCCGAAGAAGCATTTCGTAGATTTTTCGTCGCGTCGGCGCGAGGCATTCGCTGTCGTCGAGGAAGAAGATCTGAGCTCGGCCGAGGATGTCCCGCTGGGACGTGACGCACTCAATGTGGCCATGGCCTGGGCCGTGATCGGCATATTTGCGATCATCTTCTTCGCCATCCTTCATTATATGGCGCTGATCCTCATCCCCATCACACTTGCAGTCGTGGTGGGACTGATCCTCGGGCTTGTGGCAGACAAGCTCGGCCGGGCGGGCGTGCCGCGTTTCGGCATTGCCGTAATCCTGTCGACCCTTGTGTTTCTCGTACTGTTCGTGATCGCCAATGCGCTGGCGGAACCGGTTGCAACGCTCATGCGGGAGGGGCCGACATTCGTCGAACGCTCCTACGATCGCCTCATGCCTTTTTTGGAACGTCAGCACTGGCTGAACATCTCCCCGGCCACGTTCCAGACCGGTACGATGTCGATGGACAAGCTGTTGGAGAACTCCACCAACATTCTGGGCGTGGTAACGGCCAGCCTGACACCTGCGATCATTCAGGGGATGATCTTCTTTGCTGCGCTGCTGCTGTTCCTTTATGGACGTCTGAGGCTTCGCAGAACCGTGATCATGGCGTTTCCGAACCGCCGCCAGCGTCTGATCACAATCAGGATACTGAACTCGATCGATGAGGTCCTGGGCTATTATTTCGCGACAGCCAGCGTCATGTATTTCTGCCTCGGCATCGTAATGACGGTAATCGCGTGGCTGTGCGGACTGAGCATGCCGGTGCTGTGGGGCATGTTCGCGTTTCTCTCAAGCTTCATCCCGTTCCTCGGGATCACGCTGATGACGATCTCGGTGGCGATTGCCGGCATTCTCACCCATGACGCCATTCTCCTGGCGCTGCTGCCGGCCTTCCTGTTTTTCACCGTGCATCTCGCGATGGAAAACCTGATCTTTCCGGCGGTGATGGGGCGTCAGTGGGAGATCAATCCCTTCGTCGTCTTCCTCGCCATCCTGTTCTGGACCTGGATGTGGGGAGCTGTCGGCGCGATGCTGGCGCTGCCGCTTTCGCTGATCCTCATGACGGTGCTGGCGGAACTGTTTCCCGAGCGTAAGGCAACGCCAAACCTGCCGGGTTGAGGCTGGAGAAGCACCGCAGCATTATCGATGCTGCGGCGACACAGGATCAGTCGTAGAGGTAATATTTGTCCCAAAGGTCACGGGTGACCTTGGAGCCGATCGTATAGTCGAAGGACATGATCTTCAGGCCGGCCTCACCGGTTTCGCATTTGAACTTGAGGCGGTACCAATCCCCCGCGCTGCGGAAGACGGCACCTGGTGCCTTCAGTTTGTTTCCGTCCTCGATCGTATCGGAAAAGGTGTAGGCGATGACCTTGTCGGGGCGGAATTCGCCGGTCTTGCGAATCTGGTCCATCGCTTCCATGTCGCAACGCTGCTCGCGACGTTCATCGGGGTCCAGGGCGTTCAATTGCCTGGTAACGCGCGCATCCAGCGCATGTGCCGCAGACGCGGAAAACAGGACAAGAGCCATCACCGACAGCTGTTTCTTCATGTGATCCCTACTCATATCGACTTGGATGGCGCGGAAACTAGGAGACGTGCAGTCAATTGACCACCAACCAAGGCGCGAAATACCATGATGTGAACAGACGAGGCGGTGAGCGGAGAAAAATGGCTGAACAGGTGCTTTCGGATGCAAAGAAGAAGTAACGCGCGGCGTCATCACTGCTTGCCTCTCAGGCGCCCACAACCTATCTCTGGCACTCCTTCCTTTCATACCGGAGTGCTCCCTTGGCCCCCTCCCCTAAATCGCCTTTCGCCAATCTCCCTACAGCCCCTGTAGCGCCCAAGAAGCCGGTCAGCGACACGCGTCACGGAATTACCCGCTCGGACGATTATGCCTGGCTGCGGGCCGACAACTGGCAGGCGATGTTCAAGGATCCGTCGATCCTCGACCCTGAAATCCGCAAGCATCTGGAAGCTGAAAACAGCTATATGGAAGCAGCACTCGGCGATACGGAAGAGCTGCAGAAAACCCTGTTTTCCGAAATGCGCGGCCGCATCAAGGAAGACGACAGTTCGGTGCCGACGAAGGACGGACCTTACGCCTATGGTTCCCTGTTCGTGACCGGCGGCGAGCAGCCGCATTATTTCCGCACGCCGCGTGACGGCGGCGACAAGCAGACGCTTTTCGACGGTGACAAGGAAGCGGCGGGCAAGGATTATTTCCGGCTGGCCGGCATGGACCACTCGACCGATCATAGCCACGGCATCTGGGGTTATGACGACAAGGGGTCGGAATATTTCACCCTGCGCATCCGCAATCTTGAAACCGGCGTGGACCTCGATGACGTGATCGAGAACACTGCTGGCGACGGCGTGTGGGCGCCCGATGGCAAGAGCTTCTTCTACACGCTGCAGGACGAGAACCATCGCCCGTCGAAAGTCTTCCACCATATCGTCGGTGAGCCGCAGTCTTCCGATCGGCTGGTGTTCGAGGAGACTGATCCAGGCTTCTTCATGGGTGTCGGAGGCTCGCTGCTCGACGACTTCATCTATATCGACATCCACGACCACGAGACGTCCGAATACCGGCTGATCCCGACTTCCGATCTGACTGCCGAGCCGAAGCTGGTGGCGGAGCGCGAAGAGGGCATCGAATATTCGATGACCGAGGGCGGCGACGTTTTCTACATCATGACCAATGATGGCGACGCCAAGGATTTCAAAATCGTCGAGGCGCCGATTTCCGCTCCCGGCAAGGAGAACTGGAAGCCCGTCGTGCCGCATGAACCGGGCCGGCTGATCATCTCGCACATGGCCTATGCACGCCATCTGATCTGGCTGCAGCGCAAGGACGGTCTGCCGCAGATCGTCATCCGTGACCGGCGGACGGGCGAAGAACATGCGATCGCCTTCGATGAGGAAGCCTATTCGCTCGGTCTTTCGGGCGCAGCCGAATACGATTCCGATATGATCCGGTTCTCCTATTCGTCGATGACCACGCCAACCCAGCTCTATGACTACGACATGGTGACGCGCGAACGGGTGCTGCTGAAGACCCAGGAAGTGCCATCGGGGCATAACCCGGATGATTACGTCACCCGCAGGGTGATGGCACGGGCGCATGACGGCGAACTGGTGCCGGTCTCACTGCTCTACAAAAAGGGGACGCCACTCGACGGTTCGTCGCCCTGCCTGCTCTACGGTTATGGCGCCTATGGCATAACCATCCCGGCGTCGTTCTCGACCAATGCGCTTTCGCTTGCAGACCGCGGCATCGTCTATGCCATCGCCCATATCCGTGGCGGCAAGGACAAAGGCTTCGCCTGGTACGAAAACGGCAAGATGGAGAACAAGCAGAACACCTTTAAAGACTTCATCGCGGCGGCCGACCATCTGGTTGCGACCGGCTTTACCTCGTATGACCGGATCATTGCCGAGGGCGGCTCCGCCGGCGGCATGCTGATGGGCGCGGTTGCCAACATGGCGCCGGAAAAATTCGCCGGCATCATCGCCGCAGTGCCCTTCGTCGATGTGTTGAACACTATGCTCGACGACACGCTGCCGCTCACTCCACCGGAATGGCCGGAATGGGGCAACCCGATCGAGTCCGAGGAGGAATATCGCTGGATCGCGGCCTATTCGCCTTACGACAACGTCACGGCGCAAGCCTATCCGCCGATCCTAGCGATTTCCGGACTGACCGACCCGCGCGTGACCTATTGGGAACCGACCAAGTGGGTGGCCAAGCTGCGCGAGCATACGTCCGGGACGGCGCCGATCCTGCTCAAAACGAATATGGCGGCCGGCCATGGCGGCAAGTCGGGCCGTTTCCAGAGGCTTGAAGAAATCGCGTTCGAATATGCATTCGCGATCAAGGTGGCGGGCAAGATGTAAGCGAATACGGGTACCCACCTTAACCGGATAATTGACAATCGGGCCAGCATCTTGCTGGCCCGAATTGCAATGGGGCCTCGCCTTGCATGATTCTTCAGACCATGCCGCCCCACACTGACGGAGAGGCGGAAAAACGGTGCGCTGATAATCAGGGCGCGCCGTAACAGTTAAATTCCAGACATGGGTTCATATTTTCCTGGCGGCGGCGAAGCTGAGCGAAATCGCGCAAGCTTGCGCTTTTACAGGCGTTTTACCGGTTCGAACAAGCATGTTTCAGCCTGTCAAGCCCTCTTCAGTCCCCACATCAGCCCGACGCAAGCTTCGCGCAAGGTTCCAGCGTTAACCCTTCGTTAACTAACTGGACGTGGACCAAAGCGATGAAGATCGATAGCGGCCTGAGTGGCTATCAATATCCGAACCGAACCGTTGAAGTGGAGCGCACGGCTGAGGAAGCGCCTCAAGCTGCCGCCGTTTCGTCGACACGCTTCGCGGACGCCTTGACCGGCAGCAGCACGCAGCTTTCCAGCTCGCTTGCAAGCGCGCTCTGGACAATGGACGCGGAAGACGCCGGCCCAAGCTTTAGCGCGGCCGCAGCACCGCAAGCATGGGTGCAGAACCTCTACCAGGAATTTGCCTGACCGGCATTGCAACACCAGATACAAAAAAGGCCCGAACCGGATCCGGTTTCGGGCCTTTCTTTTTTGGTCTGCCGGAACCTAGTTGAGGCAATCAACCGAGAGCGGTTACCTCCACCGTCACATGCGACAGGCCGGGAATGGATTTCAGCTTTTCCTTATAGGACGCAGGCGCCTTGGGGACGGTCGTCGCGACTGAAACGATCGCTGCATTGTGCCCAGGACCAAGCTGCCAGACATGCAGATCCATGACCGTATCATCGGGTGTTTCCATGACCTTCCTGATCCTGACCGCCAGATCCCCGTCATCCGGCTGCGCATCGAGCAATACGCGAGAGGTAGCGCGGACAAGCCCGAAGGACCAGCGCGCTATGACAATGCCGCCAACAATGCCCATGATCGGATCAAGCGCATTCCAGCCATAGAGCCGGCCGAGGATAAGTGCGGCGATTGCCAGTACCGAGGTCAGCGCATCGGCGAGAACATGGAGATAGGCGGCGCGAAGATTATTATCTTCGGTGCCAACATGTGCATGATGACCGGAATGAGCGTGATCACCATGATGACCGGCATGGCTATGGCTGCCATGATGTCCATGGTGGCCGCCGTGATGATGATCGTGGTCATCGCGCAGCAGCCAGGCGCTAAGCAGGTTTACGGCCAGGCCGATGACGGCCACGAAGATCGCCTGATCGAAATCGATCGCCACCGGATTTGCCAGGCGCACGAAGCTTTCCCAGGCGATGAACAGCGCCACCAGCGCCAGCACCACAGCACTGGCGAAACCGGCGAGATCACCCAACTTGCCGGTCCCGAAGGTGTAACGCGGGTTCTTCGCATTGCGCCTTGCATACATATAGGCCAGCGCCGAGATCAACATGGCTCCGGCATGGGTGGACATGTGCCAGCCATCGGCCGTCAACGCCATAGACCCGAAGATCGAGCCGGCGACGATTTCCGCCACCATCATCGAGGCGGTCAGCGCAATGACCAGCCAGACCTTACGCTCGTTGCGCTCATGATCCGCGCCGAGAAACACGTGTTCATGCTTCAGACTATCGATACTGCTTGCCATGACAGGCTCCATTTCCAAACACCAACGGCCGAAGCCGCATTCAAACTGTGAGCGGCCGTTCTCACCGGATGTAGGTACGCAGGACATCGGCGAGTTCGGCGGCCGCCTTGTCCCGCTCGGCATCGTTTTCGGCATGCACCACGTGCTCATGCAAATGGCCCTCTATGACCTCGCCGGTCAGGCCGGCCAGCGCACCGCGGATAGAAGCCAGAAGCTGCAGGACGTCGCCGCAGGGCGCCTCCGCCTCCAGCGCGCGCTCGACAGCTTCCATCTGCCCCTTCATACGGCGCACGCGCGCCAGGAGTTTTGCCTTGTCTCGAACGGTGTGCGACACGTCTCGCCTCAAATATAGTATAGGGGGGTATACTATCATAAGATCACAAAGGTGCAATCTACCATTGAGCCACCTTGCCGCAGGTCAGCTCTAGCCCCGAGCAAGCCCCGCTTTCTAAGCCTTAGTCAGAAAGCTGAGGAGACAACCATGATCGTTACATCAAGTTCGAGTTCCAGTGCCTATGCAGGCTATACCGACAGGTCCGCGAAGAGTGGGACCGACATGTTCGTGCTGGATGAGAATCGGCAGCAGGGAAGCGGCAGCAACAGTCAGGGCAATGCCTTGACCAGCGGCGACACATCGTTCAGCGCCAAGCTGGCAGCCATGTTCCTGGTGCCTGAAAGGCCAGAAGCAGAGACAGCCAAGGATGCGAGCGAAACGGGAACCGAAAAGAGCGCCTACAGCCAATACGAACAGGAATTCATGGATCTTGCCGACAAGACGCTCGCTGAACGGATCCGAGAACAGTACCTGAAGGATAACGACCTGACCGAAGATGATGTCAATGCGATGTCGCCCGAGGACCGCAAAGCGGTAGAAGACGATATCCGCAATGCAATTCTCGAGGCGATGGGCGTCAACGAGGACAAGCAGGCGATAGCGGTCACCATCAACGTCCCGAATGCAACCGACTTCGTTGCGAAAAACGCGGAAGACGAGACACAGTTGTGACGGCACAGGTTGCGACCCGACCGTTTCAGATCCGGTGTACAAAACCTTGAACAGCAAGGGATCGCCGATTAGATATCTCCAGAGACTATAGGTTTGGAGTGTGTCATGCTGTCGATTGGCGATCTTTCGAAACGGACCGGCGTAAAGGTTCCGACTATCCGCTATTACGAGCAGATGGGCCTGCTTGCCGCGGCGGAACGATCCGAGGGCAACCAGCGACGTTATGAGCGGCAGGATCTCGAGCGGCTCGCCTTCATCCGCCATGCGCGCGACCTGGGGCTCGACATTTCCGCCATCCGCGAGTTGATTGCACTCAGCCAGCATCCGCACCAGCCCTGCGGCAATGCCGACCGGATCGCCAGCGATCACCTGAAAAGCGTGCGCGACAAGATCGAGAAACTGAAGAAGCTGGAACAGGAGCTGGCGCGCATCGTCTCGCATTGCGACGGCGATCACGCAATCGAGGACTGCTACGTGATCCGCTCGCTTTCAGATCACGGACTTTGCGACAGTGAGCATTGAGGCTTCTTCTCGATCAAGACACCCTTGACAAGTTTTTCGGACAGGCGCATGAGAGCTGCCATGATCAATACGCGCCTAACCACCGCCGCAACGTATTTTTGGGCCTACCTGTAAAGGGCGGCTCGACAGATCATCATGTCAACAAGCCGCCGTCAGGCGGCTTTGTTGTTTCAGACGGCACCTGACGGCACCACAAGATCAAAGGATGCCGAAATGCCGCAAGTTCTTCTCGAAGACAGCGAAATATCCCTTCCCCGCCCGGCCGTGCTGACCATCCGTCATGCCAAGCGCCACGACCTGCCCGAACTTAACGAGATGATCGCGGCACTTGCAGCGCATCACCATGATGCTTCGGCCATGACGCCCGATATTCTCGAACGCGACCTGTTCGGCGATCGGCCATGGATCACCGTGCTTGTGGCCGATACCGGTTCGGAACTGATCGGATACGCCATTCTCGTGCCGCTCTACCGCGCCCAGGAAGGCACCCGCGGCATGGACCTGCATCATCTCTTCGTGCGCGACGGCCAGCGTGGGCACGGCATCGGCCAGCATCTGGTGGCGCGCGCCCGCGACATCGCCAAAGGCGCCGGCTGCGGTTACCTCTCCGTCAGCGCCACGACGGGCAATTCGGCCGCTCACCGTTTCTACGAACACCTGGAATTCAAGCCGCGGCCGGTCACCGGCATGCGCTATACACAGGCGCTCACCTGAGCGCGCAATCCGACCCTTGGCGGCCTTGAAAGGACCGAAAGATGACAGCGATCGTGGTAGCGCTAACACCGGAATTCGCCGATTGGGAATGCGCGCTGCTGATGGCGGTAGCACGCAGCTATCTCGGAGTGATAGTGAAGACTGCGACAGGTGATGGCAGTCCCGTGACTTCGATGGGCGGACTGAACGTGACACCCGATCTTTCTTTTGCGCAGGTAAGGCCGGAAGATTTCGATGCGCTCGTGGTGCCCGGCGGGCTCGCCTGGGAAAACAAGCGCGTGCCCGCAGACCTGCATGATCTTGTGCGGTCATTCCGCGACAAGAACAAGATGGCGGCCGGCATTTGCGCTGCCGCCAGCATGCTGGCCGGCGCCGGCGTGTTGAACGACGTGAAGCATACCGGCAACCGGGTTGCCTCGCATCAGGAATACCCGGGCTATAGTGGCGAAAAGCTTTATGTGGATGGCCCGAAGGCGGTGTCTGCCGATGGCGTGGTGACAGCTGCAGGAACCGCACCCTTCACCTTCACGGTCGAAATCCTGAAAGGTCTCGGACTGTGGGATGCGACGGCGCAAGAGGAATTATCGCCGTTTTCCGCCGAGCATAGGTAATATTCGAGACCATCAAAGCGCTGGCACGGCTTTCAGATACGCCGCAATGGCTTCCAGGTCGCTTTTCGGCAGATGAGCCATGTTCTTCTGGACTTCGACCATTGCGCCACCAGCCGAATCGTATTCCGGGGTAAAGCCAGTTTCGAGGTAATTGACGATATCGGCTTCGCTCCACGAGCCGATCGGGCCTGACGGGGTGATGCCGGGCACTTTGCCCTCGCCTTCCGGATTGGGACCGCCGGCGAGCCATTTGCCTGACTCGAAGCCGCCAAGGGCGTTGCGCGGCGTATGGCATTCGCCGCAATGTCCCGGGCCTTCGACGAGATACTGGCCGCGACGGATCTTTTCGTCGGCTGACGCGAGTTCAACCCGGGGTGCCTCGCTGAAATAGAGGAGCTTCCAGCCGCCGACCGCCATGCGGATATTGAACGGGAAGCCCAGCTCATGCGGCCGGGCAACATTGGAGCTTGCCGGCAGGGTCTTCAGATAGGCAAAGAGATCGCCGATATCCTTCGGCGACATGCGCGCATAGGAGCCATAGGGGAAAGACGGATAGAGATGTTCGCCATTCGGCCCGACGCCGCGGGTCATGGCATTGCCGAACTGAGCCAGCGTCCAGCCGCCGATACCGGCATTCGGATCGGGAGAAATATTGGGAATATGGAAGGTGCCGAACGGGCTTGGCAGCGCCCTCCCGCCGGACATGACCTTCAGCGCATCGCCTTCGGCCCCGGTTGCAGCATGGCAGCTGGCGCATCCGCCGGCCCAGAACAACTGCTCGCCATGGGCCAGATCCGGCGTGCTGGCATTCGCCCAGAAGTTTTCCGGATGCGGCTCAGGTTTTGTCAGCGCCCATGCGGTGACGGCTCCCAAACCTATTACCGCGACGCCAGCCGCCGCTATCTTCGACCAAGTCGAGGCCATGGCAAGTCTCCGGAAATCCGTCCTTCAGGTTCATGAAGCGGATCAGCGCAGCCGAGACTGCGCCGATCCCTCAACCGGTTCGCTTATCGCTTCAGGCGGTAAGTCTGGTGGCAGGTGCCGCAATTGGCACCGAGCGTCTGCACCGCCTGCTGCACGCCGGCCTGATCCGCAGGCATGGAGGCGAGAAGCGTATCGGCATCGCTGGCGAGCTTCATGGACTTTGCCTTGAAGTCATCCATGTTGTCCCAGATTGCCGGGGCAGCTGCAGAATTGACTTCGGAACCGGCCGGGAATTGATCCGGGAAGACCTTCATGTCGGTGCTAATCGTCGTCAGAGCGGCCTTGACCGCCCCCGCGTCATAAGGCTTTTCACCCTTGGCGATAGCGCCAAGTGCGCCCACGGAGGCGCCGACCTGCTTCATCATCTGCTCGCGCTTGGCGACAGGATTGTCCTGAGCGACGGCTGCAGCCGCCAAGCCAAGACAGAGTGCGGCAGTGGTGATAGCGGTCATCCTGATCTTCATGAAGAAGTCTCCTCGTTATGCGGCAAGACAGCCGGCAATTGCGCGAGGATATTGGACCGGCTTATCCGTTTGAAAGAAATCACGTTCCTGTCAGGATTGCGGAATGCTGTGGACCCTGCGTTGAACACAGTGTTCACAAATACAGCACAGTGACAGACAGATTACAGCTGCCGATGCAGTGCTTCCCATAAAGCAAGGGCGGCGATCAGCAACAAGATCCCGCCACAGCAGCGGCCGATCCATACTGTGCCTGTGCGATTTCCGACGAGCATGTTTCTTGCCCGACCGGCCGCGACAGCGATTGCGCCATAAACAGCCAGCTGGGTTGCCGCGGTCATCGCGGCCATGACGAGGGCCTGCGGCGCGAGCGGACCGAATTCGGGCTTGAGAAACTGCGGATAGACGGCCAGCATGAACATATAGGCCTTGGGGTTGATGAGACAGGTAATGGCGCCACGACGAAAGGCCTCCCAATTGCTTTTCGTATCGGCACGCCCGACATCATCGACGACGATAGCGCTTCTGATCAGGGTGAACCCGATCCAGGCCATATAGAGCGCGCCGACCAGCATCAGCGGCGTAAACAGGACGGGCAGGAGTTTTGCCAGCAGGCCAACGCCTAGGGCGCCATAGGCAGAATGGACCAGGCCGCCCAGCATCATGCCTGCTGTGGCGGCCAGCCCTGCCGCCCGGCCACGGGCAAGCGAATTCGCCAGGACGAATATCATATCCATGCCCGGCAGGATGATGATACCGAAGAGAAGGGTGAAGAAGAGCCAGAGGTTTTCGCCGTAACTCATGTCAGTTGTCGCGCCATCCCGTTTTTGAAAATTCGCCGGTTACCCTTGTTTTTCAGGCCGGCAGCAGGCGCTATAAGCCAGTGCAACTGACAGCGTTCTGTCAGTTGAATCGATGATGACGGAGAAATCTCATGCGCAAGGCGTCGCGGCTGTTCGAGATCATCCAGATCCTGAGGCCGGCTAGAAAGCCGGTGACGGCGGCGGCAATCGCCGCGCAACTGGAAGTCACGATACGGTCGATTTATCGGGACATTGCAGCGCTTCAGGCCATGCGTGTGCCGATCGAAGGCGAGCGCGGCATCGGCTATATCTTGAGGCCCGGCTTCACCCTGCCGCCGCTGATGCTGTCGATCGAGGAAACCGAGGCAATCGTGCTGGCTCTGGCGCTTCTCGACCGCACCGGAGATACCGAGTTGAGACGCGCCGCGAAGCGGGTGAACCGCAAGATCGCGGCGGTCGTTCCTGAGCCGCTTGCACGAACATTTTCGGCAGATGCACTGCATGCCTGGGGAACGGTTGCCCCTTCGCCGGACGCGGTGGATCTGGCCCTTGTGCGCCGTGCGATCCGTGACGAGCAGAAGCTGCTGATCGATTATCGTGACGAGCCGGGCAATGTGACGAATCGGGCGATCCGGCCGATTGCACTCATCTATTATTCGCAAACTGCCAACATCGTCGCCTGGTGCGAATTGCGCAACGCGATCCGCAATTTTCGTGCGGACCGCGTGACGCATTGCGAAGCGAGGGACGATTTCTTTCCGGGGCAAGGCGACCGGTTACGCCAGGTCTGGATCGACGGATGGCAGCAACCGATCGCCTGATACCCGAATGCATGGGGCGTTTTGGCACCTCTCATGCATCCGGTGCCGCATTAAGGCTCAGTCTTTTTTCGGCAGCATGGCCGTCAGCGTTTCGTCCTTGTCGATGAAGTGGTGCTTCAGCGCGAAGGCGGCATGGCCGGCGACGACGAGGCCCAGCGCCCAGGAGAGGTAGAAATGGGCAGAGACGAGATAGGGCGTCAGTTCCGGGTTCTTTCCGCCGAGGCCGGGAATGGTGAAGAGACCGGCAACCGGGATTGCATAACCGGCAGAAGAACTGTTCCACCAGCCGGAAACAGGCACTGCGACCATCAGGAAGTAGAGGGCGAAGTGGCCGAGATGGGTGGCCGTCTTCATGATTGCCGGCATGTCCGTCAGTTCAGGCGGGCGGTTATAGGCGCGCCAGATGATACGCCCGACGATGAGGAAAAGCGTCGTGGTGGCGATCGATTTGTGCAGGGTAATGGCCCAGATCTTCTGTGCCGTCTCGCCGTCGCTGACACCGTAATGCAGCATGGCGCCGCCGTAATATCCCACGCCCCAGGCGACCACGATGATGGCCGCCATAAGCCAGTGAAGAAATTTTGAGGTTGCATTGAAATTCCGCGATCCGGGTCGCGTCAGGGTTCCCGTGTCTGTTGTGCTGGCCATGTCGTTTCGCTCGTTCCCAGTTGAATACACTCGCGAAGACGGCCCGAACATTTCCTGCGGAAAATCAATAAATAGGTTTTGGATGGTTCTTCAAATCAGTTCAAAAATTGACAAATAACATAAGTCATTCGGGCCGTTACTTGCGATTGTGAGGAAACAGATCGAAGTCAGTTTATCCAAGTACACAGAGTGTCGCAGAACGCGCGAAGATATCCCTCGTTACCTCAACGAGAGGCAGGGAAAACCGGCTTAAACCGTTTCCAATGAAAGGCTTTCTGTTTTGACTGCGTCTGTGGCGCCATCTTCAATCGCGGCGCTTTGCCTCACCCAGGGTTGAGCCGGCAATTCACCGAGAGGCGTTTCCGCCTCAGCCGGAATTACTCAGAGAGCCAAGCTGCGGTTTTCCTCGCGGCCGTAGCCGATCACCTCGATACGGTCCTTGTAGACCTCGACGACGGCAAAGGTGTTTTCCGTCTCGGTATCGACCATGCCCTTGAAATTGACATACCAGGTGGAGCCAGTGCGTCCGAGATTGCCGACATGGTTATGGCCATTCAGATAGGCGATGACGTTGCCCGAGCGCTCGAACAATTCGGTAACCCGCTCGCCATTCCAGAGATTATGCGGGTTCTCGGGATAGAGCGGATAGTGCCCCATGACGATGACCGCCTCGCCGCGTTCTCGCGCGTCGGCAAGCATCTGGTCCAGCCAGGCGAACTGCCCATCGCCGATGCCGCCATTCCACGGCATGGCATTGATGGCGCCGGCAGCTTCCAGTGCGGCCAGACGACTGCGTGCCTCGGCGTGACGCGCATGCCCTTCCGGAGTGGAGAACAGGCTCACCTCATTGCCGTCGATGACTACGAAGCGGATGCCGCCGCGCAAGAAATGATGCCAGGGGGCAGGCATGCCGAGACGCGCATGAACCTCTGTCAGCCGCTGCGGCGCAATGGAAAAATCGTGGTTGCCGGGAAGCAGGATGCTCTCGTGGCGCAGCCCTTCATAGACGGAAAGAATAGGGTCAAAGCTTTCCCAGTCGCGATCAATCAGATCCCCGAGCGTCGCGACGAAAGCGAGATCCTCGCCGTTCAGCGTATCGATCGCGTCCGCCAGCTTCTTCGGGCTGTTGCGGTAATACCGGTCGTATTCCAGCCTCGGTTCGACATCTGCATACTGGGGATCGGCGATGACGCCGAAGCGGAGAAGAGTTTTTTCAGAAGACATGGCGCGCAGTTAGGCTCGATCTGTGACAGAGGTGTGACGGACGGCATGCAGATTGGCTGCTCACCCGCGATAAAGACGACGTGAACATAATCGTCGGCATTGTGATCCGGTCTCGCGGTCATTGCGGGTAAGAGGAACTGCATGCGCGTCATCGCGAAGATACGCTCTTTTGCCTGATTATTCCGGAAGAACGATTTGCCAGCAATCACCCGCCGAACCCTTCTCATCGCAACTCCCCTGTTTGTGGCAGGATGCGCAACATCAGCGGTGCAGCCCATCGCCCTCAAGCCGTCCGTCGACCCTCACTATACGGCCATGTATGCCGCGATCGAGGGGGAGCAGTTTCCGATCAAGGCCGCGGACCTGAAACGCGTCGATCCGCAATATTATCGCCGCGAGGTGGCCTATCCGACGCGCGAACGACCCGGAACGATCGTCGTCGACACTAGAAACCGGTACCTCTACCTCGTTCAGGAAAACGGCCAGGCGTTGCGTTATGGCATTGGCGTCGGCAAGGCCGGACTGGAATTCGAAGGCGTCGGCAGGGTTCAATACAAGCGCCAGTGGCCGCGCTGGACGCCGACACAGGACATGATTGCCCGCGAGCCGGAACGTTACGGTCCGCTTGCCGCCGGCATGGAGCCGGGCGTGCTCAATCCGCTTGGGCCGCGCGCGCTCTATCTTTTCAAAGACGGTCGCGACACGCTCTACCGCATTCACGGCACGACGGAGGACTGGACGATCGGCAAGGCAGTTTCGAGCGGTTGTATTCGCCTGCTCAACCAGGACATCGTCGACCTTTATCGCCGCGTTCCAGATGGCACCCGCGTCGTCGTTCTGCAGGATGGTCCACGAGAAGGCTTCATGCCCGAAGCCGTCTAGAAACGGCAGTGAGGGGAAACCTTCCAAACACAAAAGAAAACACCCGGCGCCGCGAGACGCCGGGTGTTTTCCGATGACTGAAACGGCTGAAGCTTACTTGGAAGCGGCTTCGTACATTTCCAGCACGTAATCCCAGTTGATCAGGCTGTCGACGAAGGCTTCGAGATACTTCGGACGGGCGTTGCGGTAGTCGATGTAATAGGAGTGTTCCCATACGTCGACGCCGAGGATCGGGGATGCGCCGTGAACCAGCGGGTTTTCGCCGTTCGCGGTCTTGGAAATGGCAAGCTTGCCGTCCTTGACCGAAAGCCAAGCCCAGCCGGAGCCGAACTGCGTGGTGCCGGCTGCGATGAAATCAGCCTTGAACTTGTCGTAGCCGCCGAGATCGCTGTCGATTGCAGCCTGCAGCTTGCCGGGCAGCTTGTTACCGCCGCCGTCCTTCTTCATCCACTTCCAGAAATGGATGTGG
Organism: Aliirhizobium cellulosilyticum; assembly: GCF_014198105.1. Lineage (NCBI taxonomy): Bacteria > Pseudomonadati > Pseudomonadota > Alphaproteobacteria > Hyphomicrobiales > Rhizobiaceae > Aliirhizobium > Aliirhizobium cellulosilyticum. The sequence continues at coordinate 184,750 of NZ_JACIGW010000002.1, forward strand.
TTGTAGTGCTGGGCAGCATTGTTGAAGAGACCCTGGTTGGTGCCGAAGGACTTCTTGACGACTTCCTCGACCGAAAGGTCGGCAAGGCCAGCTTCCGCTGCGAGCTTGTTGCCGTTGTCGACATAGGCCTTGTGGTGCTTGTCGTGGTGATATTCGAGCGTCTCCTTCGACATGAAGGGAACGAGCGCTTCGTAATCATAGGGAAGTGCGGGAAGTTCGAAGGCCATTGGTCTACTCCTTTTAGGCAAAACCTTGGGTAATCGTCGTGCGGGAACATAGGAGCGGACCGGAGAAGAGGCAACGCCCCCGATGCCAAAATTATGGCAAAAATCAAAGATGCAGCGCAGCAGCTTTGCTTGGTAACGCCATGTCGTGGAACATCGTTCCAGCGATCCGGAAATTGCTCCGCCAATACCTGAATTTAGCGGCGCGTCACAGGACTGCCGCCAATCGGTGGCAATCGGAACATTCCAAAAGGAGGATTTGATTCGATGACAATCACGACCGCGCCGTTTGCCGCGCTGAGCATCTTTCTCATCACCGGCAGTGTTGCTCATGCATCCACGGATGATGCCTGGGCAAAGTTCCAGACGGATGTTTCCAGAGCCTGCGTAAAGGCTTCCAAGGGACTGATCGAAAAAGGCAATACAGTCGTTGATCCCTATGGCAGCCAACATTACGGGATGGCCGTCGTGACCGGGAAGGCTGTCGGTGCGAAAACCAGGATCAGCACCATCTGCGTCTACGACAAGCAGAAAAAAACGGCCGAAATCGGCGGTGAGATCAGTGCAGAAAAGCTGGCGGTGAAGCCGTAAGCCAAAATGCGATCAACAATCAGCTTCGCGCAGGATTGCATTTCTATGGTTGGTCATTGTTTGCGTTTCCGTTTGCGATTTTGACATTTGACCGATGAGAGCAATGTGATCACCAACGATATTCCAGCAGTTCCGCAATTTTTGATGCGCGAAACCGATCATCATATTCTTCAGGCCATGGTGACCGATGAATTGGACAGGCGAGCTTCCGATATCGCCTGTCTGGACGATGCAAATGATACGGCTACACCCTTGCCCGCCCTCGACCTCTCTTCGGTCGATCTGTTCGTGCCGGATACCACTGAGGTTTCCGACACGACAGACAAGGCGGGTTCGCCCCCGATTGCGCTCAATGCGACCGCTGCCGCATCTGGAAGCGGGTATTCTACAAGCGAACTAATCCTCTTCCGCACGCTTACCGGCTATCGCCTGGATACGCATACACCGATATGGCGGGCTGTGGACGATAACGGGAACCGCGTCTCAACGGCCGATCGGCTTTTCACTACATTGGCTGAAGAAGCCTTTCGTTTTGCCGACAGGCAGCGGCGTCTGGACGGCTCGGCTCAACGAAATCTGGCGATCGAGGATCTTGCCCTGACGCTATCGGCGATCCGGCGTGCAGCAAGCTCCATCGGGTCCCGGGGACTGATCGCATTCGAACGATTGGAAACGGCAATCATGAGGGTGAAGGAAGAGAACAGCGCACATACATTTGGCGCCTCCTGAACCATCTCCACCGATATTGTCGGATTTGATATATTTTGATTATCTAATATTTAAGCCGTGAGGCCTACAGTTTTCCGGACCACGGGAGCAAGGCATGACCACGGCAAAGACGCGCGGGTTTGCAAACGACAGGGCAATGCTGCAGGCGGTGATGGCGGCAATGGACAACCTGCCGGTCGCCGTCGGCATTTTTGAGCTGGAAGGACGGCCGCTCTACGCCAATCGTCGCTTCCAGGAATTGCATGACCTCGACAGCCGATGGCACAACGAGGACGAGACTTTCGCCGATGTCGTTGCCGATGGCCGGATGGCCGACTGGAAAGAGGACCCAATCGCCTATTTCGAGCGTCTTATCCGCAAGCTGCTCGAAGAAGGCTCTTCCGTGACGCAGGTGGAGATCGGCGACAAGATCATCGACGTCCAGGATGTGCTGCTTGACGGGAAATATCTGCTGAGCACACAGCAGGATATTACTGCGCGGGTGACGGCGGAACAGCGGGTTTCCTATCTCGCCCATCACGATCCGCTCACCGACCTACCCAATCGCATGCGGTTTGCGGCAGAGCTTGCCAAGCTGATTGCGGAAAGCCGGGTGCTGCGCCGCCAGTTTGGCGTGATGAGTTTCGACGTCGACCGTTTCAAGGATATCAACGACGTGTTCGGCCATGCAGCCGGCGATACCGTGCTGGCGGAACTGGCCAGGCGACTGAAGAGCGTGATCGATGAAGACGACGTGGCTGCGCGCCTTGGCGGTGACGAGTTTACCGTGATCAGCGTTGGTGACGACCAGCCGGAAACGATGACACGGCTTGCCGAGCGGCTGACGCGGGTGATGGAAGAGGAAATTGAAGTGGACGGGCGCTCGCTTCGGGTGAGCCTCAGCATCGGAATCGCGATGTTTCCGCAGGATGGCGCCGATGCCGCGACATTGCTTGCCAATTCGGATGCGGCGCTCTATCGCGCCAAGGCAGAAGGGCGCGGTCGCTTCTGTGCGTTCAACTCCCGCATGGACCGCCGAATGCATGACCGGCGCGTGCTGCAGCAGGACCTGCGCCATGCGATCAAACGTGGCGAACTGATGCTGCATTATCAGCCACAGGCCGCCGTTACCGGCGAGATCTTTGGCTTCGAGGCACTCTTACGCTGGCATCATCCAACCCGCGGCCTGATCACGCCCGACGAATTCGTGCCCTTGGCTGAGGAAAGCGGCCAGATCGTCGAAATCGGCCGCTGGGTGCTTAACGAAGCCGGGCGTGAAGCTGCAAGCTGGCCGAACCGGCTCAAGATCGCCATAAACATCTCACCGATCCAGTTTCGCCAGGACAGCCTCGTTAGCGACGTTCATACGATGCTTCTGGAAACGGGGCTTTCCGCCGACCGGCTGGAACTTGAAGTCACCGAGGGCGTGCTGGTACAAGATTTCGCCCGGGCGCTGCAAATCCTGCGAGGCCTCAAGGCACTTGGTGTGCGGATTGCCATGGACGACTTCGGTACAGGGTATTCGTCCCTCTCCTATCTGCAATCCTTCCCCTTCGATACGATCAAGATCGACAGGTCATTCACCTCCAAGCTGGTGGCCGACTCGAGCGCCGACGAGATCGTGCGCGCGGTGATCGGGCTCGGGCGCGGATTGAACATTCCGATCGTGGCGGAAGGTGTGGAGACGGAAGAACAACGCGCGTTTCTGGAAGACGCGCAGTGCCAGAACCTGCAGGGCCACCTGATCGGCCGGGCAGGCCCGATCGCGCAATATGCCGGCCTGACCGGGGCGGAGGACAACCCGTCTCTTCCGCAGATCGACACGGATGGATTTCACGTAAAGCAGACATCACGGCGGCGCTGAAACGCTGCGGGATCACTATGCCTCATGGCATGACATAAGTCGGATCATCCAAGCCACGCGAACCGATCGTCATCCAGATATGCTATCGGTGAACGGAGCGGTCACAGGCTGCGGCCTAGCTCCTTTCCGGTTCCTGTCGTAGACCGATCTTCCTTTGATGCGGACGATCCGTATCCCTTGCGCATAAGGTATTGTCATGACCGCCCTGCAGAATTCCCTTCTTGTCATCCTGCTTCACGGTGTTGGATCCAACGGCGCCGATCTCGCGCCGCTCGGCGAAAACTGGAAAGCGCGCCTGCCGGATGCCGTTTTCGTTTCACCGAATGCACCGGAACGGTCGAGCTTCGGAACAGGTTACCAGTGGTTCAGCGTTGCCGGCGTGACCGAAGAAAACCGCCCTGCCCGCATTACCGCGGCCCGCCCCGCATTCGATACGGTGATTTCCGACATCATCGAGGAAAACGGTTTCAACGGGCGTCTCGACCGGGTGGTGCTGGTCGGTTTTTCGCAAGGCACGATCATGTCGCTTGATGCAGTCGCGAGCGGCCGCTGGCCGGTCGCAGCTGTCGTCGGTTTTTCCGGGCGGCTGGCGACCGAAAAGCCGCTGGCGCCATCGACAGCAACCAAAGTTCTGCTGGTGCACGGCACGTCCGACCCGGTCATCCCTTCCTGGGAAACAGAGAAGGCGGAAACCGAACTCAAAGCGGCAGGCGTGGGCGTCGAGACGGTCATCGAGCCGGGCCTCGGCCATACGATCTCGATCGGCGGTGTCGACCGCGCTGCGGATTTCCTGGAAGGCATCGCCCGGAACTGAGCGCCGGGCGGCTTATTTCCTGATAATCGGCTCGCCGTGGAAACGGCGGCGGGACGGTTTGGATACGCCGAAGCCGACTTCCATCATCAGCCGCGGCTTCGTTACCGGTACCGTGCCCATGTGGAAGCCGAAAGGATCCTCGACGAAACCGGAGCCGGCCGGGCCAGTCAACGTGACGGCCTGATCGGCACCGTAATAATCCAGCACTTCATCCGCCGGATGACCGACGAGCAGCGTGTACTGGTGCTTTGCCTTGCGCCGGTTGTGACTACCCTTGACGAAGACATGCGGACCGGTGCCTTCATCGACATCGACGAGGTTGAAGAAGAATTTCAGCATTCGCCAGTCGTCGAGATCGAAATGGAACTTGTCTAGCGACGCTAGGCTGCGGTCGGCTTCAGAAGAGGCCTGAGTCGGGAAACTCCACCAGATGCGAGTGGTTATAAGCCGGGCGCTGGCGCCGAGATAATGTTTTGCGACATCCATCAGCAAAGGGTCGGCCTGGATGGCGCGTACACCCTGGCTTTTCAGCGATCGCTCGAAGAAATGGCCGCTCAGCAGCGAGCGACCGAAACTCTGCTCGGCCTCCTTATGCCGGGGCGCGACAAATTCGAGAGACCGGTCGAAATTGCCGAAACACGGCATCATCAACGCAAAGCGGCCGATCTCCTGCTGGATCTCGGCAGGCATCTGCAGGCCGGTGAAAATACCGTCGCCGCGCAAGGCATCAGCAATCGCGGCTGCATCCAGCCTACCGAACAGGGATGGCTGCGGCTTACCCGAGGGCTTGTATTTTGCCGACAGGGCCCAATGGGCACGACGGCCGGGCATCGTGCGGGCAAGCATGAACATCGGCAACCAGGCCGGATTTTCCTTCACGTCCGCAAGATAGGTTGGAATTCTAACCGCCATCCGGCGAAACCGGCTGCCATTTCGGGCGATTGTCTCAAGGTCGGTGGGCTGCGATGCACTCGATGATGATACGTCTACTGACATTGCCACTCCTAAGGGGCCTGTATTCCCAAGGGGGAGAGAGGATGCAGATACTACCTGAACTCATTTGGCATATTTTTGCTGCAATGCGGCAAAAATATGAGGTCAATTCAGCATATACTTTCTACGCCGCAATACAATTGACGGAAATGACTATATAATACTCTATCTTATTCGATAAATAATACGGCAAACAAGATCAATGCCCGGGCACTATTCTACCCGAGCATTGGCGATATCCGACTTGGATTATTTCAACTGCAGGCACAATTTACTCTAAACCTCTAAGTCTTTGTTTCCATGAAAGCCTATACCTATAACGATCTCAGCTTTCATTGGTTTTCCGGACGATCAGGCGTCGTTGCGACCGCCTGATCGAGCCCAGTCCATGTAAAGCTCCAAAGCCTTGCGGGCGACCGGCCCTTCCTGCAGTGAGCGTTCCTCGAATTTCGTGACAGGTGCGATCTTGGAATAGTTGCCCGAGGTGAAGATCTCGTCGGCAGTTTCGAAATCCTTTACCGTCAGCGTTACTTCGCGAACGTCGAAACCGGATTCACGCAGCAGGCCAATGACACGCGAGCGGGTGATGCCGGCAAGGAAGGTGCCGTTGGCGATCGGCGTCATGACTACGCCGTCCTTGACCATGAAGATGTTCGAGGACGCGGTTTCCGCGACATTGCCGTTCATGTCGAGCGCGAGCGCATTGTCGAAGCCGCGCGAATGGGCCTCGATGATCATGCGGCCGCTGTTGGGATAAAGGCTACCGGCCTTGGCAATGGTCATGGCGACTTCCGGGCTGGGGCGACGGAAGGGCGACAGCGTCAGTGAAGAGGGCTTTGCGGTTCCCATCGGCGCCTCGAACAGGCAGAGCGCAAAGCGGGTCGATTCCGCATCAGGCGCGACGACGCTGTAGGATGTGCCATGTTCGGCCCAATACATCGGCTTGATGTAGATCGCCGTCTTGCCGTCGAATTTCTTGACGCCTTCGAGTGCGAGCGCCTCGATTTGTTCCGGGGTCATCGTCGGCTTCATGCCCATATTGGTGGCGGAGCGGTTGACGCGCTGGCAATGCAGGTCAAGGTCCGGCGAGATGCCATCGAACCAGCGGGCGCCATCGAAGACTGTCGAGGCCAGCCACATGGCATGCGAGGTCGGGCCAATGAGCTTCGGATTGCCATCAATCCATTCCCCGTCCACATAGGTCCAGGTGATCGAGCGGGGGGATGTATCGACGGCCATGATCAGTCTCCTTCAAAGCAGGCACGAAAAATGGCGCGAATGAAGGCTTCAGACGACGGAAGGTCAAGCGATAATCTGAGATGAAACATCACAAAAATTGATGTTTCTTCGTCAATTACCGATCAAGGATTGGCGCCGGGCTGGCTGGGCGTGGGAGGCTGCCCGGTCAAAGGGTTCTGCTGTGTCGGGTCTGCGCCTTGCAGATGGCCGCCAGCAGGAAATCGATTGGCATCATTCATCCAGATAATGCTCAGCACGCATGCAACCAAAAGGCCAAGAACAAGGATAAACAGCCAACGCAACGGGACACCTCTTCATTTCGTTCACGGATCTATATCGACCGACATGATCCGTGATCTTTCACCAGAACAATCGGGCGTCTATGCGGCAATAAGAATAAACATGGGACGGCACTGCGTTGACAGGCCTGTAAAGGCAGCGCAATTTTGAGCTTCGCTGCTATCCCACAAGTCTAGACACTATAAACGCCATGCCCAAATCATCTCCAATGTCACTGACCCAGCAGATGGTCGACCTTTGCTTTCGCGAGGAGGAAGATCCGGGGTTGCCCGCGGCCTGGACCCCGCTGACCGACGCCGACTATACGGCGCTGACCGAGCGCCTGGTCGAGGAAATCGGTGACGAGCCGTTGTGGATCTTCGCTTATGGCTCGCTGATCTGGAAACCGGGTTTCGCATCCATCGCGTGCAAGCGCGCAACCGCCTATGGCTGGCACCGATCGTTTTCGCTGCGTATCGAGCGCGGACGCGGCTCTCCCGCTCAACCTGGGCTGATGATGATGTTATCGCGCGGGGGACGTTGCGACGGGTTGATCTACAGGGTGGCCGACCACGACAAGCGCGAGCAGATCGAAAGCGCGCTTAGGCGCGAACTCAGCAATAAGGACAGCTTGTCGACGTTTCGTTTTCTGCCGGTCAGGACGGAGGATGGCGGCACGATCCCGGCCCTGACATTCTGGGCGGGAGGAGACAGTCCGCGGATCGTCAAGCCGCTACTGCCGCTGGAAGAAGTGGCCCCCATTCTGGCGCGTGCCTGCGGGCATCGCGGTTCCTGCGCCGAATATCTCTATAATACCGTGGTCCATCTGGCGGAATTCGGCATTCGCGACCGCAATCTCTGGCGGCTGCAGGAACTGGTGGCGAAGGAAGTGGAAGCAGTCCACGGGGCCTCGGCCTTCCAAGCTCCTACCAATGCGGCCGGCACCCTGTCGCCTTACACATCTGCGCGCCTTACCTGACGGCAGCGGTTCCACTCTTCGCATCGAGGCTCATCGCACTGTGCATCCCGGCGTACTATCCCTCAAATGGGTGAAGACCTCACGCTTCGATCGTGATTGAACGCTTGAGGGGCCTTGTCAGCCCTTGACTGAAATGGCTGGCTCCCTCGACAAACCTGTTCGGGGCACTCCACGAGAGGGCCAGCCATACGTATACATGAAGAAAGAATGGCAGAAACTGTGACGACGACGGCGCTTATCCTCTATTTGCTGATTGCGAAAATCTTCTTCGTCATCACCCTGATCGAGGGCGCGTTGCGCAACCTTCCGTGGACGGCGGCTCGGTTTTCGGGGCTGTTGCTGACCACTGCATGGCCCTTTCTCATAATCGCAGTCGCCATTGCCAGCCGCCGGAGCAGCAAGAAGACAGCGCAAGACCCCGATCCTCGAAACACCGCCAGCTGCCCATAGAAGACCTGTGCCATCGCCCTATATGCGCCCGTCGATATCAATTGACGGCGGGCAACGGGGCAGATGCAGAGCATATTGAAGGAAGGCGAGACCTGCTGGCGGATCGCACAGGCAGACAGGCTTTCGATCATCATCGATGCCGCCGACTTCTTTCGTTACGCCAAGAGCGCCATGGCAAAGGCACAACGCTCTATCTACCTGATCGGCTGGGATTTCGACACGCGGATCGACCTGATACCTGGCAATGGCGACGACAGGCAACGGAACCGGAAGGCCTCCGACGAACTGCCCGACCAGCTCGGCAAGTTTCTCAACGCGATCGCCGCGCGCAATGAAAATCTCGATATCCGCATCCTGAAATGGGATATCGGGCTGATCAACTCGATCACACGTGGAGAGACGCCGTTCTACATTCTCAAATGGATGTTCGACAAACGCATCAACCTGAAGCTGGACGGCGCGCATCCATCGATTTCATCGCATCATATGAAGCTGCTGGTGATCGACGACGAGGTGGCGTTCTGCGGCGGGATCGACATGACGGTCGGGCGCTGGGATACGCGCGACCATGCGGAAAACGAACCGTTGCGCAAGTCTCCCATGGGTTTCGCGCAAGGCCCCTGGCATGATGCAACAACGTGTCTTTCCGGCGAGGCGGCGCGGGCGCTCGGCGAAATCGCGCGGATGCGATGGAAACGCGCAACGGACGAGAAACTGCCTGAGCCGCGTGATCTGGCGCAGAAAGATACACCCTGGCCGGAGGGGCTCGATGTCGGTTTCCGCGACATCGCCATCGGTATTGCGCGCACCGCACCGGAATATGACAGTCGCGAACAGGTCGTCGAGATCGAGACCGCCAAGCTTGCGATCATCGCAGCGGTGAAAAAGACGCTCTATGTGGAAAGCCAGTATTTCGCTTCCCGGCGGATCGCGGAAGCCATGGCCGAGCGCCTGAAAGAACCGGACGGCCCGGAGATCGTGCTGATCAATCCGGAAGGCTGCGAAGGGTTTCTGGAAGCGAAGGCAATGGACGGCGCACGTATCCGGCTGATGAAGCTGGTCAGAGAGGCGGACGTCCACAACCGTTTCCGCCTCTATTATCCGGTCAATGCGGCGCGCACGCCGATCTATGTCCATGCCAAGATGATGTTTGCCGACGACCGGATCGTGAAGATCGGCTCGGCCAATCTGAACAACCGGTCAATGGGCTATGACACAGAATGCGACCTCATTCTGGAGGCTTCTGAAGGGCAGACGGATCTCACGGACAAGATCATCGCCACGCGGGACGACCTGATTGCCGAGCATCTGGGACGCGATGTGTCGGAGGTTTCGGCAGCGATCGCGGCCCATGGCGGGTCGATCATCGCTGCAATCGAAGCGCTGAACCGGGACAGTGGACGCGGGCTTGTGCCTGTGCCGATGCGAGATCTGACGGCGGACGAGGAGCTGATTGCCGAATCCGACATTGCCGATCCAGAGCGGCCTGCCGGCGTGCGTTATCGGACTTCCAGCTTCCTCAAGCGGAAGTTCGGGCACAAGGTGAAAAAAGCGCTCTGAACGCCATCGTGCAGGATGCGTTCAGAACCGTTCCGCGAGAAAATCGATGAAAGCGCGGATGCGCACGGCCAGATGTTCATGCCCGGCGTAAACAGCGTGTATGTCTTCGATATCTTCCGGGTTGAAATCCTCCAATATGGGAACGAGGCGGCCGGCCTGGATGTCCGGTTCCACATGGAAGCGGCCGACGCGACCGATACCGAGACCATCAACGCAGAACTGGCGGATGATCGAACCGCTTGAGGCCCTAAGGCTTCCGGATACGGGGCGCAGATCGATCTTGCCGGTCAGCGGATCGCGGAACGGCCAGCCTTCGACCGATCGGCGGAAATTGAAGTTGATGCAGTTGTGCCCTTCAAGGTCGGCCGGCGATTGCGGCAAGCCGTGTTCGGCAATATAGGCGGGCGAGGCAATCACCACCTGGCGGGTCTGACCGAGTTTTCGCGCCATCAGCGAGGAGTCGCGCAACGGTCCGTGGCGGATGGCGATATCCACCCGCTCGCGGATGAGATCGACCGTATCGTCGGTCAGCGTGACATCCAGCTGGACATCCGGAAAGAGCTGCAGAAATTCGCGGGTCATCGGCAGGATGTAGAGTTCACCAAAGCCGACGGAGGCATTGACCGACAGCGGACCGCGCGGCAATGCCCGCCCGCCGCCGGAAACGATCTCTTCCGTATCGGCGATCTCGGCGAGGATGCGCGAGGCGCGGGCCAGATAGGTTTCGCCTTCCGGCGTCAGTTGCAGCAAACGGGTGGAACGCACGACGAGCCGCGTACCCAACCGGTCTTCCAGACGGGTGACGAGCTTGCTGACTGCCGAGGGTGACAGCTTCAACCGTCGGCCTGCCGCCGAAAAGCTCTTCAGCTCGGCGGCGAGGACGAAGACTTCCATTTCTCCGGCTCGGTTGTCCAAGGGAACCTCTCAACTTGCCGATGCTAACCCCACGGCATCTTTCTTTGTGCCTGGATCCAGCCGCTCGAAATCAAAACAAATCGTTCGACGTCTCACCTGTGATTTCATTTCACAGATGATTATCAATTTATGTCGCTACACAGGCAAGTGTCTAGCAACGATATTGCGGCGCATCGAATGATCTTCCCTTGGCCCCCTCCTCCCAAGGGATCAGGACAAGGATACCCCAATGCCTCTCGCTCTTTATGCGTTGACGGCCGGTGCGTTTGGCATCGGCGTCACGGAATTCGTCATCATGGGTCTGCTGATCGATGTCAGCAAGGATCTCGGCGTTTCGATCTCGGCTGCCGGCCTGCTTATTTCCGGTTATGCGCTCGGTGTCGTCATCGGTGCGCCGATCCTCGGTGCCATTTCCGGCAAATGGTCGAAAAAGACCCTGCTAATGGCGCTGATGGTGGTGTTCACCATCGGCAATCTCGCCTGCGCCATCGCGCCCGATTACTGGACGCTTATGGCCGCCCGCGTGCTGACCGCCTTTGCGCATGCCTCGTTCTTCGGCGTCGGTTCGGTGGTTGCGACCAGTCTCGTCGCGCCGAACAAGAAGGCGTCCGCCATCGCCATCATGTTCACCGGTCTCACGGTCGCGAACATTCTCGGCGTGCCGTTCGGTACCTGGCTTGGTCAGGCCTATGGCTGGCGCTCGACCTTTTGGGCCGTGACACTGATCGGCGTCGCAGCATTTGCGGTGATCGCGCTTCTGGTACCGAAGGACAACGCATCCGACACACAGGAAGAAGCCTCGCAGGGCGTGCTTGCCGTGCTCGGCCGCCGCGCCGTTCTTCTCGGCCTTCTGACCACCGTGCTCTCCTGGGTGGGTGTTTTTGCCGGCTTCACCTATATCGCGCCGATCCTGACGCAGATTACCGGTTTCTCTGAAGCCGCAGTTTCGCCGATCCTGCTCGTCTTCGGTGGTGGCCTGGTGATCGGCAACCTTGCCGGCGGCTGGCTGGCAGACCGTCACCTCATGCCGACCATTGTCGGCAGCCTGATCGCACTTGCCGTCGTACTCCTCGCCATGACTGTCGTCATCCACCAGCCGGTGCTTATGGTGATCGCGATTGCCCTGTTCGGCGCGGCCGCCTTTGCCACCGTCGCACCGCTGCAGATGTGGGTACTTGCCAAGGCCGAAGGCGCCGGCCAGGGGCTCGCCTCGTCCTTCAACATTGCCGCCTTCAACCTCGGCAATGCGATCGGCGCATGGCTCGGCGGCGCCGTCATTGACCATGGCCCCGGTCTCGGATCGGTTACCCTGGTTGCCGGCCTCGTTCCGATCGCAGCCCTTGCAGTCGCCCTTATCGCGATCCGCATGGACAAGAGCCGCAGCGGCAATGCCGCCCAGCTTTCACCGGCAGAATAACAGTTAGGAAGGATGACGGTCATGGATTATCGCACACTTGGAAAATCCGGTTTGAAAGTGCCGGTCCTCTCCTTCGGCGCCGGAACATTCGGCGGGTCCGGCCCGCTGTTCAGCGCATGGGGGAATACGGATGTCGAAGAAGCGCGCCGCCTCGTCGACATCTGCCTCGAAGCCGGCGTCAACCTGTTCGATACGGCGGACGTCTATTCGAACGGCGCATCGGAAGAGGTGCTGGGACAGGCGATCAAGGGCCGTCGTGACGACGTGCTGATCTCCACCAAGGCCAGCCTGCCGGCCGGCGATGGGCCAAACGACTGGGGCTCGTCGCGGTCCCGGCTGATCGGAGCCGTCGAGAAAGCGCTCAAACGGCTGGGCACCGACCATATCGACATTTTCCAGCTGCATGCTTTCGATGCTTCGACCCCGGTGGAAGAAGTGGTGTCGACGCTTGACCGGCTCGTTCGAGACGGCAAGCTGCGTTACATCGGCGTGTCAAACTTCTCCGGCTGGCAGATCATGAAATCGCTGGCAGCGGCGGAAAGGAACGGCTGGACCCGTTATGTCGCCAATCAGGTCTATTATTCGCTGATCGGCCGCGATTACGAATGGGACCTGATGCCACTCGGCGAAGACCAAGGGCTTGGCGCGCTGGTGTGGAGCCCGCTCGGCTGGGGCAGGCTGACCGGCAAGATCAGCCGTTCAAAACCTATCCCGGCGGGAAGCCGGCTGCATGAGACAGCAAGTTTCGGCCCGCCGGTGGAGGACGAACATTTCTACCGGGTAGTCGACGCCCTGGAGGACGTGGCCGCCGAAACGGGAAAAACCGTGCCGCAGGTGGCTATTAACTGGCTGATATCCCGTCCGACCGTTTCTTCCGTCATCATCGGCGCCCGCAACGAGGAACAACTGAGGCAGAACCTCGGCGCAGTGGGCTGGTCCCTGACGAAAGAGCAGATCGCAAAGCTGGACACGGCAAGCGCGGTGACAGTGCCTTATCCGCATTTCCCCTATTACCGGCAGGACGGGTTCGCGAAGCTCAATCCGCCACTTGCCGGGTGATTACCGCGAGACGGACCTGCATCCGACAAAATCTCGCAGTTGATCCCTCCGCCAAACAGCCCATGTAGAGTGGGCTTCATTTCTGGCTCGGCCACTTTTCGTCTAGTCTCGGCCGGGCTTCGCTTTTCAAAGGAGTTTTCATGTTCGACGTCAGCGCAAACGGCGCAAATATCCCCGCCCTCGGTTTCGGTACTTTCCGCATGCCCGATGCCGATGTGCATCGCGTCCTGCCGGAAGCCCTGAAGCTCGGCTTCCGCCATGTCGATACCGCTCAGATCTACAAGAACGAAGCCGCCGTCGGCGATGTTCTGAAGTCTTCGGGCATTGCCCGGCAGGACATTTTTCTTACCACCAAGGTCTGGGTCGATCGTGTCGGCCACCAGGACTTCATCGCTTCGGTAGATGAAAGCCTGACCAAGCTGAAGACCGATCATGTCGATCTTCTTCTGCTTCACTGGCCGCAGAGCGAGATGCAGCTGGCTGACCGGATCGGAGCGCTGAACGAGCTGCGAAAGGCCGGCAAGGTCAAGAATATCGGCGTCTCCAACTTCTCCACCACGCTGATGGCGGAAGCGGTAAAACTGTCGGATGCACCGATCGTCAACAACCAGATCGAATATCACCCCTATCTCGACCAGACCAAGGTTTTGGCGGAAGCGGCAAAGACCGGCATGTCGGTGACAGCCTATTACCTAATGGCCGACGGCGCCGTGCCGAAGGACGAGGTGCTGAAGGATATCGGCGCCAAGCATGGCAAGACCGCCGCACAGGTGGTGCTGCGCTGGGCCGTGCAGCAGAAGGGCGTGATCGCGCTGTCGAAGACCGCCACGGAAAGCCGTCTGCCGGAGAATTTCGACATTTTCGACTTCGCGCTTTCGCAAGACGAGATGGCAGCAGTTCACAAACTTGCCCGCCCGGACGGCCGTATCGTCAATCCGGGCCATCTGGCGCCGGAATGGGATAAGTAAATCCAGATCCCAGTTTCGGGTTGAATGATCGACGCTCCGGAGAGAACATCTCCGGAGCTTTTTTTGTCCGGGTGATTGTGAGTATCAGGCGTATGAATGAAGAGAAAAATCCGGCCGCCGCGCATCCGCTCCTGCGTCGGGTGGAAGGCCGCTTCTTCCGTTCGGTGCCGACAGAACGGCTGGACAGAATTCTCGATCCGCCCGATCCCAAAAGTGCCGGCCGTTATCATCGTCCCGGCGAGAGAATTCTCTATACGAGCGCGACATTCGAATCCGCTATCGCGGCTGTCTCCGGCTGTATGCGAAAGAATGGTCTGCCGCGCATGATGGTGCCGCTCCGGATCGGCGAGGCCTTCGTGCTCGACCAGCATGACGAAGAGGCATGCCGGGCATTCGGCATAGAGCGCGATCTTTCCAACGAACCGTGGCAGGCAGCGATTGCGGAAGGTCGCGAGCCTGCTTCCTGGCACAATGCCGATATCGCCCGCGCCGCAGGTGCGGGAGGGATTATCGATCGATCCCGCAAGATGCCGGGCGGATGGCATCTCAACCTGTTTTACTGGAATGAAAGCGGTGGTCCGAAGGTGGAGATATGCGGCGAGCCAGTGGAGATCGTTCTCCTCGCCGGAGAGCCGACATGGGACAGGAGCCGAACCGACTAAGGACAGGATGGGTGGGGAAGCACCCGTTTCGTTTCGCATTTGGGAAAGAAATCACCCATCCGGGCAAGTAGAGGCCATCATTGTGCCGGACTGTTTCGGTCAACCATTGCCTCCCCCGGCCATCGCCATAGTTTTCCAAGCGGGCTGGATAAGGAGGAATTTTCTATGCTTTTCAGAACCTTATTGCTCTCTGCGGCGGTGATCGCCACAACAAGCCTGCCTGCTGCGGCACAACGGCGAGGTGATGAAACGACACCGAAGGATTGCCCCGAAAGCCTGCCCGCTGGCACCGAGTGTTTCGCAGGCCGGGATATGCGCGGCGCCTATTACTGGATCGCCAAGCCGAAGAACTGGAACGGCGTGCTTGTCGTCCATGCCCATGGCGGGCCGCGGACGGCCAAGCCGAAACCCGACGATCCGGTGGAGGATCTGGAGCGTTTCGCCGTGACGGTTCAGGAGGGTTATGCCTGGGCAGGGTCCAACTATCGCCGACAGGGTTATGGCGTGCGGATGGCCGCCGCGGACACCGACAATGTGCGGCGCATCGCCGAGCGGCTGCTGGGGGAGCCGAAGACAGTTTTGCTACACGGCCAGTCATGGGGCGGCAATGTGGCCGCCAAGACCGCCGAACTTTATGCGCTCGACTGGCGTGGCCACAAGAATTACGACGGTGTGGTGCTGACCAGCGGGCTGCTTGCAGGCGGAAGCCGCGGCTATGACTTCCGCGCCGATCTGCGCGCCGTCTACCAGTATTACTGCAAGAACCATCCGCGTGCCGACGAGGTGCAATACCCGGTCTGGCAGGGACTTCCAAAGGGCGCCTCGATGAAGCGCGAGGAGCTGGAAAAACGCGTCGACGAATGCACGGGCCTGTCGCTTGCCAAGGATAAGCGATCACCGGAGCAGGCAAGAAACCTCGCCAATATTCTTGCGGTCACCCATGTGCCGGAAAAGACCCTGGTGGCGCATCTCGCCTGGGCGACGGGGATGTTTCAGGATATCGTCTGGAGACGGCTGGACGGGAAAAATCCGTTCGACAATTCGCAGGTTCAGTACAAGGGATCGGATGACGATGCGGCGCTGAACAAGGGGGTCGAGAGGTTCAAGGCCGATCCGCAAGCGCAGCGGGCGATGGTCTACGACGCCGATCTCACCGGCCAGATCGTCCTGCCGACGATTACGCTGCACGCCAGAAAAGACCCGACGGTGTTCGTCAATCACGAGGCTATCTATCGCCAGACGGTGGAAAAGGCCGGCAATGGCGACCTGCTGCAGCAGAATTTTTCCGACGAGGCGGAGCATTCGAAACTGTCTACGCCACAATATGCGGCACTGTTTTCCGCCATGCTGAGCTGGATTGACAGAAACGAAAAGCCGACCAAGCAGTCCGTCGCGGCGCTCTGCGAGGAGAAGCGCAAGACTTATAACGAGGCCTGCAAGCTGCTGCCGGAATTTGAGCCCGCGGTGGAATAAGCAAACCGGAACCTGCCGATACCCCTCTGCCCTGTCGGCCAGAGGGGCCTGGCTTTGCACTTGCGCCGAATGATCTAGTCAGTCCTTGGCAAAGGTCGTCGCCGTCTGCGAGGTCGTTACCATGGTGTTATAGTCCGAGACGATCCACTCGATGTCGTTGCCGCCGGCCTTGCGGGCGTCGCCCTTGAATTTTCGGAGTTGTTCGTCGAGATCACGCAGTTTGGAGAGAAGCGAAGCCGGACGGCTTTCGAAGACGTGGAAACTGTCCGGGTGATCGATGGCATAGTCGTCGAATTCGCGCACCGCGCTTGCATAGGCGTCGAGCTCACCCTTGAAAACGGCCATGTCGACCACCGGTTTTTCGTTGTCCGGCATCAGGTCCATCATCGCTTCGGCGCGGATCATGACATTGCGGACATGCCAGCGGGATTTGCGCCCTTCGGACTGTTCGAGAGCCTTGAGCGACGCCAGGTCGAGCTTCACCTTTTCCGCCCGCAGCGTCAGGTCGGCAGCGTCGCGGCGCTCCCCATAGGTCGGAGCAAGTGCTGCGATATCCTTATGGTAGGCCTTCGCGCCTTCCATCTTGTCGGACTTGTAGTCCAGCCGCTCGTAATATTTGTTGGCTTTTTCGATCACCGGCGCGAGCTTCTGGTAGGTCTCGACATAGGCGAGCATGGCTGCATCGAGTTCCGGCATTTTCGGATCGGCCTTGGCTGCCTGCTCGACGGCTGCGATCTCGTCGCGCACGTCATAAAGCGAGTAGAGGCCATAAATGACCCTCTCCTTGCCGGTCGGCCCCTTCTTCATATCGACCCAGCTACCGTAACGCTCGAGCGATTCCGAGGCGCGAATGGAGCGGTTCAAGAATTCGACATAGGCATTCATCTTGACGATCGCCGCGTCGGAAACGTCAACCTCCGCTTCAGGCGCTGTGGAGGATTGGGCAAAAGCAGGCGTGCCGGAGAGAACCGGCGCCATCGTCGGCACCTGCAGCAAAAGCGAAACCGCGGCGACGGCAAACGCCCTCGACGTGAAAATGCGCATTCTGATTACCCCCGAAAGACATAGAATATTAACTGACTGAATTTGAGGCTCAAGCCGAGAACGTCAACTGCAAAAATTCGCACTTATAGCGGATCTACAAGACAATGAGTGCCGTCAATCCGAAGCGAAGCTGCGCATATCAATCTCAATTTGCATCGCTGCGGAATTTCAACTTTGTTTCCTGACAAATATTCAGTTTCGCAACATTTTTTTCGCTTCATGCGCATTTGATTAAATTGCGATTAAGCAACCTTGCCATAGCGTGCGGCCAAGCCCATGACAGGCCTGCATGAAAGCCCAGCCCGCGCCTCCCCGGCCTCGATAGCTTCCACTCGTGCCTTCCCTCCCCTGTCCGATCGTCCCAGGCGACCTGCGTCCACGCGGTCCATTCTCACGGTGCATGCTATGAGTTTTCTTTCAAACGCGACAATTAGAACCAAGATACTGTCCCTGATCGTGCCGGTCTGTCTGATCGGTGTGGCCGGGATTGGTGTGGCTGCCTACAGTTTCAAGCAGGCGGACGGCCAATATTCAGCCTTCATCGCGGAAGACAGCGTCGCTGCGACACAGGTTTCGCGCGCATCGACCTCGATGAACTCGGTTGCCTACAGCGCCTATCAGCTGACGGTCTATCCGCAGGGTTCCGCCTTCCGCGCCGTGGCGCAGAAGAACTATGAAAGCGGCAAGAAGGTTATCGGCACGCTGCTAGGTTCGGCCAAGCAGCTTATCCCCGAGCAGGCGAATGACCTGGCGGCGTTCGAAACACGCGCAGCTGCAATCACGGCTATGACGGACAAGGCTGTCGCCTTGACCGAGCAGGGCCAGATGCAGGATGCACAAGTCGTTCTTGCACAGGTCGATCCGGACATCGCCAAGATCCGCGATGACTTCAAGGACTGGAATGTTGCCAATACCAAAACGGTACTAGACAACAGTGCCGCAATCACAGCGCAAATCAATTCAACCCTCATCACCCTGATCACGACGCTCGGCGTGCTGTTTGCCGCTGCGATCGCCGCCTCGCTGTTCGTTGCCTCGCGCGGCATTTCCGGTCCAATCGACATGCTGCGCCAGCGCATGGCGTCACTTGCCGGCGGTCAGACGAACCAGGAGGTTCCGGGGCTCGGCCGCAAGGACGAAGTGGGCCATATGGCCGAAGCAGTCGCCGTGTTCCGCACCAATGCGATCGAGCGCGCCAAGCTCGAGGAAGAGGCCCGCGCCAACCGCAGCCTTTCCGAACAGGAACGCGCCGCCCGCGAAGAGCAGAAGGCGAAGGAAGCTGCCGACGTGAAGTTTGCGGTCGACAACCTGGCAAATGGCCTTTCGCATCTGGCAGACGGAGACCTCGCCTACCGGATCGGCAAGCCGTTCACCGAAACGCTGGATGGCGTACGCCACAATTTCAACGCCTCGGCCGACAAGCTGCAGGCAGCCATGCGCGGCGTTGCCCAGAATGCCCGCGGCATCGATGCCGGTGCCAACGAAATCAAGTCGGCCGCCGACGACCTGGCCAAGCGTACCGAACAGCAGGCCGCAGCGCTGGAAGAAACGGCCGCAGCACTTGAACAGATCACCACCACGGTAAAGGATGCCGCCAAGCGTGCTTCCGAAGCCGGTGCGCTTGTCGCCCGTACCCGTCAAGGTGCGGAAAAGTCCGGAGAAGTCGTCCAGACCGCCGTGAAGGCGATGGAGGAGATCGAAAAGTCCTCCGGCGAGATCGGCAACATCATCGGCGTCATCGACGATATCGCCTTCCAGACCAACCTGCTGGCACTGAACGCCGGTGTCGAAGCAGCACGCGCCGGTGAAGCCGGCAAGGGCTTTGCCGTCGTCGCACAGGAAGTTCGCGAACTTGCGCAGCGCTCGGCCAATGCAGCCAAGGAAATCAAGGCGCTTATCACGACCTCGAATGAACAGGTTCGCAATGGCGTGGAACTGGTCGGAGAGACCGGCAAAGCACTGAAGAACATCGTTTCTGAAGTTCAGGAGATCAACCGCAACGTCGCGGCGATCGTCGAATCCTCGCAGGAACAGTCATCCGGTCTCCAGCAGATCAACACCGCCGTCAACCAGATGGACCAGGACACGCAGAAGAATGCTGCGATGGTCGAGGAATCCACTGCCGCCAGCCATAGCCTGGCCCGCGAAGTCGCGTCTCTGAATTCGCTGCTGGCGCAATTCAAGCTGGCCGATGGCCATGCGCCGGCAGCGGTTCGCCCCGCGGCAAGAAACGATGCCCCGGCCGCTTCGCCGGCCCGGTCACTCGCCCGCAAGGTCGCAGGCGCGTTTTCCGGCAATGCTGCCGTGGCGCAGAACTGGGAAGAATTCTGAGCCTCACAGTTCAGCACAATCCAGACGACAGGAAGGCGGGACAGCGATGCCCCGCCTTCTTTCATTTCAAGGCCGGCGTTACAGCCAGCCTTTTCGCTTGAAATAGAGATAGGGCACGGCCATCGAGAAGATCATCATGATGATCGCCGAATGGTAGCCGTAATGCCATTGCAATTCCGGCTGATAGGCGAAGTTCATGCCGTAGACGGAAGCGACCAGCGTCGGCGGCAGGAACATGACCGAGGCGACCGAGAAGATCTTGATGATCTGGTTCTGCTCCAGATTGATCAGGCCGAGCGTCGCATCGAGCAGAAAATTGATCTTGTTCGACATGAAGGCCGAGTGATCGCCAAGCGAGGTGGCATCCCGCTGCAGCAGCTTAAGCCGCTGGCGGACTTCCTTTGAAAGCTTGCGGTCAACGCCATCAAGCGCCGCATAATAGGCGACCACACGGGAAACGCTGACAAGGCTTTCGCGCACGACGGTGATGAACTCGCCCTTCTGGCCGATGGCGCGGATCAGTTCCTGCAGGTCACGTTGCTTCTTGTTGGCCTTCGAGGCTTTGGCTTCGAAGACGTCGCGGGAGATCTGGTCGATATCGGCGCCGAGCCTTTCCAGCGTATCGGCCATGCGGTCGATGATCGCCTCGACCAGACCGCTCATGATCAGCTCGCCGGTGGCCGTATGCGTGCCGAGCCCGTTTGCCTTGCGGGCACGCGCCATGAAGGCATCGAACGGACGCGGTTCTGCATGACGGACGGTGACGAGGATCTGCCCCTTGATGATGAAGGTGACCGGCACCTTGATCGGCGTGCCGGCATCCGGGCGTATCAGCACGGTCATGGTCATGAACTCGGCGCCGTCCTCCTGATAGAGCCGGGCGGAAAGCTCGATATCCTCCATCTCGTCCATGGTCGGTATGACGAGGCCGAGACATTCTCCGACCTGGCGTTCTTCTTCTGCGGTCGGGCTGATCAGATCGTACCAGACGACGGAGGCGCTACGTTCAGCGGATTGAATTTCGGTCTGCGCAACAGCTTTTTCGCCTTCGAACGATTGGTCGAAGGCTGCAGGTACAAGGCGGTCAAGGTCATAGGCGTGGATGCGCAGCATGACGGCTCCTTTTCGGACCATCTGGTCCCCGGAGCGCATCACCGAGAGAACGGATCAGAGCCCCGAAGCGGCAGGTCTATCTGTTGACGTCGAACTTCGACTGTCGGGGTTCATCTCGGTTTGTCCTTTGAAAGAGCGACGCCCGGACGGGCAGCCGCTTTGAGGCTCACATGGGCCTGTCGCACCGGAAAGTCAATGGGAATGATGGCGGTCGAAAAATGGCAAGGATGCGACCTCGCTGCCAGCAATCATCACTTGTAAATTAGGCTAATCTAATATAAATTCATCTTGTCGCCATTTCCCAGATCAACCGGCGATGGTCCGAAGCACAATCTTCGGCCGGGCACACCCCTGCCCTATTCGGCTTGGCATTCCCCCGATTGGCCACCCGACAAAAAAGCCGCCGGAACAGGAACCGGCGGCCTTTTTGTTTATGCGATCCGTCTATCGAGCTGATCCGGCTGGCTCAAACGAACTGAGACAGGCCCGGCACCGAGGCGATAACCGTGTCGACCACTTCATCGCCGGCATGTTCGCGGGCAACTGCCATGGTTTCCTTGGCAAGTGCCGTGATTTCGCCCATGCCGAGGCCCTGGGACATGAGCTGCTGGCCAAGCGCCATGACGCCGCCGCCGAAGCTTGCCATCAGGCCTCCAAGCAGGCCGCCGCCGCCAGCGCCTTCGCCGTTGAACTGGGCCACCAGTTCGGGAGCGCCCGGGATTGCTTCAATCATCTTTGCTACCGCGCCATCATCGGCCTCGCGCTGCAGGAAGCCGAGCATCATGCCGATCGCCTTTGCGGCTACATCGGGCGTGATGCCGACGCTGTCGGCGACGCGGGAAACCAGTTCGTTCATCAGGATGTCTCCTCAAAATTCTGACGTTGACGTCAAAGTAATACACATTCAGCCACGGCAAGACCAGCCATGACGGGAGATTGGAACATTGTTATTCGCGATCCAGGGATGGCAGCGCAAGTGCTTAATCGCCGCCACCGATCAATCCCGCGTTTCTCCCAATGTATCGGCCATGTAGGCACCGCGTTCTCCCATGGGCCGCGGCGTGCCGGTGGTCGAGTCGCGCGTCGTCTGGTGTTCCAGTTCGGCGTTGATCTCGGCCCCGACGATCACGATGATGGCCGATATCCATGTCCAGACCATGAAACCGATCAGCGCGCCCAATGTACCATAGGTCGCGTTGTAGTTGGCGATATTGGAGAGATAGAAGGAGACGCCGAGGGAGGCGGCGAACCAGAGGAGCGTGGAGAAGACAGCGCCCCATGTGAGCCAGCGGACCTTGGCGGGCTCGCGGCTGGGGCCGAACCGATAGAGAGCCATGATGCCAAAACCGACGAATACCATCATGATCGGCCAGCGGGCGACGCGAATGATGAGTTCGGCCCAGCGATCCAGCCAGAAATAGTTCAGCACCGCCGGCACGACGCCCATCGAAAACAGGATGACGATGGCGATCAGGAAGGCGCCGAAGGTGAAGGCGAGCGAGACGAGATTGAGGCGGACGATGCTGCGTTTTTCCTTTTCGCGATAGGCAACATTCATCGCATCGAACAGCGCCTTGATGCCGTTATTGGCGCTCCACAGCGCCAGCGCCAGACCGCCGACCAAACCTGCCGACAGGGTGGCGCCGCGCTCTGCCGACAGCGCCCTCACCTGATTGAGAAAGATGTCAAGCGCGTCCGCTGGCATGACGGAGCCGAGCGAAGCGATACGGTCGGCGATCGCCGCGGGGTCGGCCATAAGCCCATACAGAGAGACGAGCACGCTGGCGGCTGGAAAGAGAGCCAGAAGAAGATAATAGGTGACGCCGGCCGCAATCAGCGTGACCCTGTCTTCCATCACCCCGGAGACAATCCGCCAGAAGACATCCTTCAAACCACGAGCCGGAATTTCGGCGGGCTTATCGGCGTCGCGCCCTCGTCCGTGATGCGGACCAGAAATATTGTCCTTGTCGATATGTCCGGTGCCGTTCTCCAGCAGGTTGCCGCTCGTCGTCATATGGCCCTCGCCTTCGCGTGATCTGATCGCTCGGGGCCTCGGGAAATCGTTGCCGCCCGCCAAAGCCCGCCGTATAAGCATTTGAGAACAAACGCCGCGAGGGAGCGCAGAGTTGCATGACGGACGAGACGGGTAAGCTCTTCATCGGCGGCAGCCGCAAGCCGGACGACACGCTGAACAAGGCGGAATATCTGGACCTGAAATTCGGCAACCGCCACGGTCTGGTGACCGGGGCCACCGGCACCGGCAAGACGGTGACGCTGCAGGTTCTGGCGGAAGGTTTTTCCAAGGCAGGCGTTCCGGTTTTCGCAGCGGACATCAAGGGTGACCTTTCCGGTGTCGCCGCCAAGGGAGAATCCAAGGATTTCCTGCTGAAGCGCGCCGAACAGATCGGTTCTCAGGATTATGACTTCGAACAGTTTCCGGTGATCTTCTGGGACATCTATGGCGAAAAAGGCCATCGGGTGCGCACCACGATCGCCGAAATGGGACCGCTCTTGCTCGCCCGGCTGATGAACGCGTCCGAGCCGCAGGAAGGTGTGCTCAACATCGCCTTCAAGCTGGCCGACAAGGCCGGCCTGCCGCTTCTGGACCTCAAAGACCTCACCTCGCTTCTCAACTACATGGCGGAGAATGCGACCGAGCTTTCCAAGGAATTCGGCCTGATCTCCAAGGCTTCGGTCGGCTCCATCCAGCGCGCGCTTCTGGTGCTGGAACAGCAGGGTGCCGAGCATTTCTTCGGCGAACCGGCGCTCAAGATCACCGATATCATGCGGGTCAACCCGAATAACGGTTACGGCCAGATCTCCATTCTGGCCGCCGACAAGCTGATGATGAACCCGCGGCTTTACGCGACCTTCCTTCTGTGGCTGCTTTCCGAACTGTTCGAGGAACTGCCGGAAGTGGGCGATCCGGACAAGCCGAAGCTCGTCTTCTTCTTCGACGAGGCGCATCTTCTGTTCGATGAGGCGCCAAAGATCCTGATCGACCGGGTGGAGCAGGTGGTACGCCTTATCCGCTCCAAGGGCGTCGGCGTCTATTTCGTCACGCAGAACCCGCTCGATGTACCGGAAACGGTGCTGGCACAGCTCGGCAACCGGGTGCAGCATGCGCTGCGCGCCTATACGCCGCGCGAGCAGAAAGCGGTGAAGACGGCGGCCGATACGTTCCGCCCCAACCCGGATTTCGACTGCGCAACCGCAATCACCCAGCTTGGCACCGGCGAGGCGCTGGTCTCGACGCTGGAAGCAAAGGGCGCACCTTCGATGGTGGAACGCACGCTGATCCGCCCGCCGTCGGGCCGGATCGGGCCGCTCACCGATGCCGAGCGTCAGGGGATCATGGACCGCAGCCCGGTTCTTGGGCTTTATGACGAGGATATCGATCGCGAAAGCGCCTTCGAGATCCTTGCCTCTCGCGCCAAGCAAGCCGCCGATGCGGCTGCCGCCAGAAACGCACAGGACGAACTCGACCCCGCGCCGCCTGCCGGTTCCGGCGAGACGACCGGCTGGACTTTGCCGGGCTTCGGCGGCGGTGACGACGATCAGGACCAGCAGCGTGGGCGCAAGACCGTCGGCCGCTCGGGCTACCAGCGCGAGACGATCGTGGAAGCGGCGATGAAGAGCGTGACGCGCACGGTTGCCACGCAACTCGGCCGGGCTATCGTGCGCGGGATTTTGGGGAGCTTGAAGCGGTAGGAATGGAGGCGCTCATTACAACGTCAGACGTTATGGCGCGGGACAATTCCCCCTCTGGCCTGCCGGCAATTTCCCCCACAAAGGGGGAGAAAATCCGCGGCAAACTTCTGCCCTGATTTTGCTTCAACGTCTCGGCTGGGTTAAGCCCTCCCCCTTGTGGGGAGGGTTGGGAGAGGTCTTTAATTATCTACCTTCCCGGTGCCACCAGGCAGAAGAACGCACCCTGCGGGTCCGTCGCCTGGACGATCCAGCTGCCGCCGGGCACGTCCTGCGGGCCAAACACCACCGCGCCGCCATTTGCCTTGATCCGGTCGATCGCTGCGTCGATCGCCTCGACATTGAAATAATAACTCCAGCAGGCCATCGGCACGGTTTCGGGCCTCGTCATCATGCCACCGATGGCTTTGCCTCCATGGGCGAAGATGCGGTACGGCCCCATCGCGCCCATGTCGAAATCATGGTCCTTGGTCCAGCCGAAAACCTTGGCGTAGAAGTCGAAAGCCTCGTTTACCTCACCGGCGTAAAGCTCGCGCCAGCCGACATTGCCCGGGTCTTCCGGTCCCAGTTCGCGTGGCGGATTTTCCGGTGGGATCGGCGTCATGATGCAAAGCACTGCGCCATGCGGATCGGCGACAACGGCAAACCGGCCGATGCCTGGAATATCGTCCGGCTCGCGCTGAACCCGGCCACCGAGTGAAACATATTCTTTCGCCGTCTCATCCACGTGATCGACCGCGACGTAACCCGTCCAGTTCGGCGGCAGCTTGCCTTCCAGTTCGGGCGGGAAATTCATCATGCCGCCGATGCCGGGGCAGTTTTCTCCCTCGCCCATTTCGAACAGATAATAGGACGGCAAATCCGGCATCTGTATGGAATTCACCTTCCAGCCGACAACGGCGGAATAAAAATCACCGGCGGCCCTGGTGTCGGAGGTCATCAGCTCGCACCAGATGAATTTTCCATGAATGGCGGAACGCGTGTTGGAAGCAGTCTGCAGCATGGCACTATCCTCGTGATCGGTTAGGGAAAGGAAGGCTCTCAGCCTTTGCGGCGATAATGCGCTTCCATGAACTGTTTCCAGCTGCCATCCGGTTGCCTGGCGCTGGAGGTGAAAGTGCGGTGGTCATCGGCCAGGAAGGTGACCTGCTCGCGGTAATCGGCCATGCCCTCGCCGCTCATCGTCGGCCCTGTCGTATAGAGACTGAGCGTCTTGCCATCCGGCTCGACCTCGCCTTCGTAGACCCAGAGATAATCCATCATCGAACCAAACCAGGTGCCGACATATTTGCCCTTGGCGGCGTCATGTCCGAGCGTGAGCATGGTGGTTGCGGGTTCTCCTCCTTCGCCGCCGTCTCCTTTCGGCATCATGCCGGTGCCTTCGGCGATAATCCAGATTCCCTGAAGCGAACGGACGTTTTCGACCCATGGCATTTCGCCGCTCATATCCGAGGTGACATCCCAGGTGCCGACCATCCTCTCCAGAAACCCGTGCTCGGCGCGCGGTTTTGCCATGACCATCGTCATTGTCTTTTCCTCCCTGATTATGAAATCTGCACCGCCTCAATGGCAGCAGGATGAACCCTTCTCCTTTGGCGCCGTTTCATATTCATCGTGGCGCTTCAGGAAACTCATGGTCGAGGTTTCATTGCGGCCGAGCGGTGCCCGGTCGAGCAGCATCAGCGTGCCGCAGACCTCTTCGCCGCCGCGGGCGTAGGTCGAATAGGTGTGAAAGATCTCGCCTGCCTCGTTACGGTAGAAAGAGGACATGCCGTGTTCCTCATCGGCGATCTCTGTGGTCGGCACCTTACGGTAATTGTATTCGACGGCGCCGGATGCCCGCTCCTCATCCGAGAAGGAGACGTTGTAATCGTAGTTGAAATCATCGCCGAAGGACGAGACCCAGGGGAAATTCCAGCCCATGCGCTTGCGATAGGCCTCGATCTTTGCGAGCGGTGCGCGCGAGACCGCCACCCAGG
The DNA here is from genome assembly GCF_014198105.1 of Aliirhizobium cellulosilyticum. Lineage (NCBI taxonomy): Bacteria > Pseudomonadati > Pseudomonadota > Alphaproteobacteria > Hyphomicrobiales > Rhizobiaceae > Aliirhizobium > Aliirhizobium cellulosilyticum. Next base: position 211,120 of record NZ_JACIGW010000002.1, read on the forward strand.
TGACGTCGTGGTTGTTGAGATGCGGCAGCGCGCCTTCGACATGATCGCAGAAGAAGGAGCAGCCGATACAGCCCTCGTCCCAATCCGGGCCGAGCATGAAATGATAGACAAGCAACTGGCTGCGGCCATCGAAAAGCTCGGCGAGTGTCTTTCGGCCGGCAAGCGTCTCGAAGGTATAATCTTTGTTGACCTTCACCCGAGGGAGCGCCTGGCGCGCCGCCCGCACTCTGTCGCGCAGGTGGGTTTCTTCCTTCTCAAGCTCCAGAAGTTTAAGGCGCGCATTGCGCCATTCATCCTTGTCGACGACCGGATTGTCGGGGTTATTCTTTGCGGATGCGGTGATATCCATGCCCGGAACCTCCTCTTCCTTGACAGATTACGTTGATATCAACATGATTATTCCATGCTGTCAAATTCCGAATCAATTCCATTCTCCACGACCCTGCATGTACGGGACACCTGCCTGTGCCTGCATGTGCAGCGGGCGGCACGGGCGCTTGCCCGGCGTTTCGATGTGGCGATGAAACCTATCGGGCTGAATAACGGGCAGTTTTCGCTGATGATGTCACTCAACCGACCGGTGCCGGCGACGATGAAATCCGTCTGCGATCTACTCGCCATGGACCGCACGACTTTGACGGCGGCGCTCAAGGTTCTGGAACGGCGCGGGCTGGTCAGAACCGAGACCGACCCGAAAGATCGCCGCGGGCGACTTTTGACGCTGACCGAAGCGGGGATGGCGATGCTTTCTGCAGCCTTGCCGATCTGGACACGGGTTCACGCGGAAATCGATGCTGAACTGGGTGCTGGCGGATCGGATGGGGTGCGGCAATTGCTGGCAGGATTGAAACAAGCCTCCTAGACACGTTTCGCGTTCAGAGTGCCGTCAGAAAACGGTTCTAAGTCTCCGGCGGGATAAACCTGAGGAGATCCATGATGCGCAGACATTTCCTGGCACTAGGCACAATCGCATTTATGTCGCTGGCACCACAGGCCTTCGCGGCCACGGCTATCAATGTCATCGAAGACGGCGAAGGCGGTGGCCCCATGAGCCTCAAGATGGACCAGTCCATCATCAAGGCCGGTGAAGTCGTCTTTTCGGTGCACAATGCGGCGATGACCGAGGAACACGAAATGGTGCTGGTGAAGCTGAAGTCTGCCGACCAGAAGATCACCGTCATCAAGGGCAAGCATCGCATTGATGAAAAGCAGCTTAAAAGTCTTGGCGAGGTCGCGGATCTCAAACCAGGCGCGAACGGTTCGTTGAAAGCCAGACTTTCACCCGGTCATTACATGCTCTTCTGCAACATCATGGGCCACTATGAAGCGGGCATGCATGGGACCCTGACCGTCACCAAATAAATCAGTCGCCGAACGACCAGTTCTTCCAAATCGAGAGCGAATTCAGATGACATCGCCGATTACCTATTCTCTGCCGCAGCGTATTCTCCACTGGCTGACTGCTATACTCGTGTTGTTCAACCTGCTTTTGCCGGACGGCATGAATGCGTGGCAACACGCCATGCGGCGGACCGGAGCCGCCACCGTGGATCAGATTGCCTCGGCCAATATCCATGCCTATGCCGGCCTTGCGGTATTGCTCATGGTGTTGCTTCGGCTTTTATTGCGCAATATCCAGGGCGTTCCGGCTGCGCCCGTGAGTGAGCCTGCGATATTCAGGCTTGGGGCAAAAATCGCGCATGTTCTGCTTTACGTATTGCTGCTTATGATGCCCTTGACGGGTATCGGCGCCTATTATCTGGGCTGGGGCAGTGCCGGAGACCTCCACGCGGATATTCTCAAAGTCATTCTCTGGCTGATACTGGCAATGCATGTCGGTGGCGCACTGGCGCATCATTTCTATTGGAAAACCAATGTGCTGCGGCGCATGACGATAGGCTGATGGATCTGGCAAATACAGAGCAACCAAACGCCCGGCTCATCACCGGGCGCTTTTGATATTGGTAGCGCGGCCGCTCAGGCGGCTTCAGTCTTGTCGAAATCCGTCGACACAGAGATCGCCCTTACCCGCTCCAGCAGCGCAGTATCGGAGGCGATCTTGGCTTCGATGGCCGCGACCGTGTCGCTGCCGAGCGGTAGGCGGACCGGCGGGTTTTCCATATCGACGAAATCGATCAGCACGTCGGCGAGTTTCTGCGGATTGCCGGGCTGGTTGCGGCTGATGTGTTTTGCCTTTTCGCGCACCACGCCGGCGGTTTGCGCATAATCGGCAATCTCGACCGGGCTCACACTGAGCGAATTGCCTTCGAGGAAATCCGTGCGGAAATAGCCGGGTTCGATGGCGGTGGCGAAGATGCCGAGGGGAGCGAGTTCATCGGCCAGCGCTTCCGTCAGGCCTTCGACGGCGAATTTCGCCGAGCAGTAGACGCCGAAACCGGCTGAACTGCGATATCCACCGATGGACGAGAAGTTGAGGATATGGCCCGAGCGCTGACGACGCATATGCGGGAGTGTGGCACGGGTGACGGAGAGAAGCCCGAAGACATTGGTGCGGTAGATCGCCTCGACTTCCTCAGCACTCGCTTCCTCGATTGCGCCGAGCAGGCCGAAACCGGCATTGTTGACCAGAACGTCGATGCGGCCGAAGCGGGCAATCGCAGCCTTGGCGGCATCATGAGCCTGGGTCTCGTCGTTGACATCGAGTGCGACGGCGAGAAGGTTCGGATGGTCGCCGAAACGTTCCGTCACCGATTTCGGATTGCGGGCGGTGGCGACGACGTTATCGCCCTTTGCCAAAGCCTTTTCGGTGATCAGGGCGCCAAAGCCGCGGGATGCACCAGTGATGAACCATGTACGCATGTTGAAATCTCCTCTTTCGTGATGCCGTTCCGTTGATCGGCGGCTGAGGACATTTTTACGCCGACACCGCTCGTGAGATAATCGACTGGATTCTCTTCGAGTTGATGAGTAAAATTCAGCAATGGCAATTTTCTCACCCACCGATCTGTCACCGTTTCTGGCGCTGGCGCGACACAAGAGCTTTCGTCGCGCGGCCGACGAACTGGGCTGTACGCCATCTGCGCTCAGCCATTCCCTGAAGGCGCTGGAGGAGCGGCTGGATGTGCGGCTGTTCAACCGCACGACGCGCAGCGTGGCGCTGACGGAGGCCGGCGAGCGGCTGCTTTCGCGCGTCGCCCCCGCCTTCCGCGATATCGAGGATGCGCTGGACGACCTCAACAATTTTCGCGGCACGCCGGTCGGGCGGTTGCGGATCAATGCCTCGCGGCCTTCAGCGCGGATGGTGCTTCTGCCGCTGGTCGCGCGGTTTCTGGAGGCCCATCCGAGGGTCGGCATCGAGATTGTCATCAACAACGAGCTGGTCGACATGGTGTCGGAAGGGTTCGATGCCGGTGTTCGTTTCGGCGAAATCATTGCGCAGGATATGATCGCGGTTCCGATCGGTCCAAGGCAGCGGACAGCGATCGTCGCGACGCCCGACTTTTTCGAAAAACATCCGAAGCCGGTTACGCCGGAACAGTTGAAATCCCTGCCCTGCATCGGCTTTCGTTTCGGCACGGGTCGGCTTTACGCCTGGGAATTCGAGCGTGGCGGTGTGGAACTGTCGGTGGAGGTGGATGGCGCCCTTGTGCTCGACGATCAGGACATGATGGTGGATGCAGCACTTGCAGGTGCTGGCATTGCCTTCACCTTCGAGGATCAGGTGAAGGACCTGGTGTCGGATGGCCGGCTCACGCGCATGCTCGAAGACTGGTGCCCCTATTATTCCGGCTTCTATCTCTATTACCCGAGCCGTCGCCAGATGCCGGCGGCCTTGCGCGCCTTCGTCGATTTCGTCAGGCGGACAGAAACGGGCAATCCGCATGATACGCGGCAAACGCGCATAATTGCCGCAGATAGCAGTTATTCTTGATTTCAACACAATCATGGATTACATAAGCTTCATCGGCATTGCTGATGAGCGCTTAACCCATGTGCTGCTCGCAATTGCCGCCGCTGCTTTCAGCTTTTGACCACGGATGTACTGGCACTGGTGGGTAAAGCGGCGATGAGAGAGGTCGGAGCAACATTGCCCCGGCCTTTTTTCGTTTTTACACCCGACATTCTGAGGCCGATCAGGGCTTGATCACCGCCGCTATACGTGGATCGTCAGCAAAATCGGCAATTGAAAATCCCATTCTCAGTAGCGGATGATTGCGGATCGCCTGTACGCCTGCCCGTGACAGGCGAATTCGCCATGTCTGCCGTTCTGATGGTTCAGGCGCAGCAAAGGCGGAGGCCATCAGCAGCGCGATATTCAACCCGCCCTCAGGATCGCGAACAGAACGGTAGACGATCGCTTCGGCATCGGCGCTGCGGGCGGTTTCAGCGAAAGCCTGGCAGGCAGCGTAGTCCTGTCGATCTTCCCAGGCCGCACGATCCCGATCGAATGGGGCTGTGGTGAGGTCCAGGATCTTTGCGCTGTCGATCGAGACGGCAAAGGCCGTGTATTCGGCGGGATTGGACGGCAGCGGCGTGGCCGGAGATTCTGCGAAGAACAACAAACGGTAAAACGCCATTTCGGCAATCGCGGTGGAAATCTCGAAGGCCGCATAGAAAACGCCCGGTGTCTTGCCGGCGCGGCGGAAACGGGAGCCATGCGGATAGGCCGCGCCGTAACGGAACGGCGTCTTCAACAGATAATCCAGCCCTTCGCATTCCGGCGGATAGGCGGGCTTGGTTTCTTCCAGAAGGTTTTCAAGCAGCGCCTGCTCATCGACATGATCGACCAGCTTCATCGTCGAGACACGATGCTGCGCCTCGACGAGACGCCAGACAGTCGTGCTCAGCCGTCTGAACTCAGACGAGAGCGCGGCGGGCATCCAGATAGGCAAGGACATCAGTCAGACCGGAAATGGAGAGGATCTTGTCGGCGGGAATACCGGAGAGAGCCGTGTTGTGGTTCTTCAGCCAGGCGCGCGCCACCTGTTCATCGCCGCCGGTGATGGCATCGAGGGAGCGGAAAAGACGGATCAGCAACAGCGCCAGCTCGAAGGGTTTTGTGCCCTTTTCCAGGAGATGATCCAGCCGCTTCATGCGCGATACGGAGGCTTCCGACACGCCGACAATGCCGGCAAGCGTGCGGGCGCTGAGGCCGAGCCGGTCTGCAGCCGCGACAGTGGCCTTGGTCACCACCTGCGCTTCCGAGATGACGAGATCGGGATTTTTCGATGCGTAAGCCATGGCATTATTCCTTTCCCACGAAAGAATATAAACGATATCTTTCCAAAGACAATGGTTTTGCAGATTTTCGGATGAGATGACCTGATGGCTTTTGGCCGGGCTAAAGAATAGTGTTTCGCCTATCATTCTCGCCAAGGATCACCCGATGCCATCTGTCGAATTGCTGATCACCTTCTTCATCACGACTGCGGTGTTCGCCTATATTCCCGGCCCGGCGATGCTCTATGCCGCGGCGCAGACAATGGCGCGGGGGCGCAAAGGCGGGCTGATGGCAACGCTCGGCATTCATCTGGGCTGTTATGTGCATGTGGTTGCTTCTGCTGCCGGGCTTTCCGTTCTCTTCCATGCAGTGCCGACGCTTTATCTGGCGGTAAAGATGATCGGAGCGGGCTATCTGATCTGGCTCGGTATCTCGCTTTTTAGAGCCAGGACAAGCGGCGATCCTTCCCTGCCCGTGATCGGCCAGAAATCCGCCCGCCGCGCCTTTGTGGAAAGCATTACAGTCGAGGTGCTGAACCCGAAGACGGCGATCTTCTTCATGGCCTTCCTGCCGCAATTCGTCGATGCGTCGGCGGCCTTTCCCGTCTGGCTGCAGTTCCTGATCCTCGGCGCGGTGGTGAACCTCACTTTCTCGTCCGCCGATATCGTCTGCGTGTTTCTCGCAGGCGCCGTCGTCAAGGGCCTGAAGAAATCGGCCGCGGCGCAAAAGATGATGCAGCGGGCCGGCGGGGCGGTTCTGATCGGGCTTGGCGCTCATCTCGCCCTGCAACGGAACTGATATGGCAAAACGGCCGGAAGCCCCGAGGCTTCCAGCCGTTTTAAAAACATGGTCCGGATGCCGCCCGAAGACGGCACCTCATATGCCTACGATGTTCAGGCGACCGTGACCGGAACTTCCGTGGCGGTGCGCATGGCATGGCTGTAGGGGCAAACGATATGCGCCTTGGCGACCAGATCTTCGGCCTGTGCCTTGTCCATTCCGGGGATCGAAACGGAGAGCGAGACTTCGATACCGAAGCCGGTGCCGTCTTCACGCGGGCCGATGCCGACCGTTGCCGTCACCTTGGCGTCTTCCGGGATCTTCACCTTTTCCTTGCCGGCAACGGCCTTCAGCGCGCCGAGGAAGCAGGCGGAATAACCGACTGCGAAAAGCTGTTCGGGGTTGGTGCCGGTTGCGCCGTCGCCGCCGAGTTCCTTCGGGACTGTCAGCGTGACATCGAGAACGCCGTTTTCAGAGGCGCCGTGGCCTGCACGGCCGCCGGTGGCAGAACCCTTGGTGGTATAAAGAATGGGCATGTTCGTACTCCCTTCGGTTAAATCGTTCGCAATTCAATTGCGTGCAATAGATTTATGCGCATTGCATTCTGACGTCAAGCCTGCGAGAATAGATTATGAAAGAGATAGAGCACGGTTTCGTGATGACAGGGGCAGAGCCGAATAAAAACGATGAGGTCGAAAGCCGCGAGGCAGCAGCCGGCGGGCTGGATGCGATGCTGTGTTTCGCCATCTATGGCGCGGCGCATGCGTTTACGCGCGCATACAAGCCCCTGCTCGAACCGCTCGGACTGACCTATCCGCAATATCTGGTGATGATGGCACTCTGGGCGGAAGATGGTCAGAAGGTGAAGGCGCTCGGCGACAGGTTGGGGCTCGACTCCGGCACGCTCTCGCCGCTCCTCAAGCGACTGGAGCAATCCGGCCTCGTCAAGCGCAAGCGCGATGCGGAAGACGAACGGCAGGTGAAGATCACGCTGACGCCGCAGGGGCTGGAGCTGAAGGATCGGTCAGCCGGCGTGATGCAAGCCATCGGCAAGGCGACAGGATGCAGCCTCGAAGAGGTGGGAACGCTGAGGGCCGCGCTGGTGGGGCTGAAGGATCGGCTTGAGGGGGCCGAGGAGAAGTAGGAAGCGGGCACCGAACTTGCCGAGGGATATCTGCATATGTCGCGAACGGGTCGATTATTTGAACTACTCGGCATACTGCGAGCACGCAGGATACCCGTCACTGCCCTCGATCTCGCGGATCGGCTGGGGGTGTCGGAGCGGAGCATATACCGGGATATAGATACGTTGCGCGCTTTGGGAGCGCCGATCGATGCACAAGCGGGCATTGGCTTTTGTCTGAGAGATGGCTACTTCCTTCCAGAATTCGCATTTTCACCGGACGAACTGGACGCGATCAAGCTCGGCTTGAGTTGGGTGCAGCAACGCGCCGATCCGGCGCTGGCACATGGCAGCGAAAGCGCATTGGCAAAGATCCTTTCCGTTGGAAAGGCACCTTCTGCGACGAGCGATGAAGCGTCTGGCCTTATAACGGCGGCGCCATCGTCGGAGCTTGTCGACCCTCCACACGCCGCATCATTGCGAGAGGCCATTCGTCGGCAGCGCAAAGTCGAGATCAGCTATGAAGACGCTCATGGTTCATTGTCGGATCGCACCATCTGGCCGATAGCCATCGTCTATTTCGACGGTGTGCGGGTACTCGCCGCATGGTGCGAACAGAGATCGGCCTTCCGTCACTTCCGCATAGATCGGTTGCAACTGACAACCGTTTTGCAGGAGCGTTATCCCGGCCGACGACAATCGATCGTGAAACAGTGGCACGAACAGGATCGCGACTGGCGTTCACTCCTGACAGTTTCTGACAAATGAACACGCTATTCGTTTGCCGGGTGCACGCCCTCCGAGCAAAGTGTTTAAGAAAGATAAGCGAATGGCTGAATTGTCCCCAGCTGCAGTCGAGGTCTTCCTGAGTGAAGCCGACGACACGCCCATCGTGATGCTGAACCTGATCAACTTCAAACCCGATGACGGACGGGAAAGGTATCGCCAATACCATAAGATGGCCAAGCCGATTTTGGCGCGCTTTGGCGCACAAATTCTGTTTGGCGGTGACGGCCTGCCTCTGCTCACCGCAGGGCCGGCAGCAGGGTGGGATGCTGCCGTGCTGGTTCAATATCCAAATCGGTCGGCATTCAAGAATATGGTCGCCGATCCTGGATATCAGGAGGCATTCAAGGTCGGAATTTCGGCCATTGCGGATATCGTACTGCAGCCCATGAAGCACATGCACGGCCTCATATAAGAGGAGCATTTGCGGTTGGCCCAGTTGGCTGCCCGCGCGGCTCAATCACCCTCCGGCATCCGCTTCGCCCGCAAGTCAGCCGTGATGCAAAGCCTGCATCACGGTTCGACCAAGTCATCACGCCGAAAATTTTACCGTCACGCCGCGCTGGCGAAAATAGGCCTGCATCAGTTTGCGGCCGGAACGGTTGTTCTGCGAGATTTTGGCCGGATCGAAGACGGCTTCCTTTTGGCCGGCCTTTGCCAGAGCAGCTTTCAGAGATGCGATATGGGTGTCGATATCGGCATTGTCCGCGTGGAGCGATTCATAGATGCGGTTGGTTGCGTCTTCTACGGTCAGTTCGGTCATGTTGCGCTCCTGCTTTTATTCGGCTGGCGCTTAACACATGTTTCGGTGCGATCCTAGAAATGTTCGCGTAGACTGACGTGCCGGAAAGAAAATCCCCGGCACGAGGCCGAGGATAACATCTTGAGAAGAGTTCCGTTATTGCCAGACCACGATGCGTGTCTTGGCGGGAACGCGTTCATAAAGGTCTACGATGTCCTGGTTCATCAGGCGCACGCAGCCGGAGGAGACGGCCTTGCCGATCGAGTTCCACTCCGGCGAGCCATGCAGGCGGTAAAGCGTGTCCTGGCCGTTCTGGAATATATAGAGCGCGCGGGCGCCGAGCGGATTGTTGAGGCCGGGAGCCATGCCGCCGTTTTTGGCGGAATATTTGACCAGTTCGGGCTGGCGGGCGACCATCTCATCCGGCGGGGTCCATTTCGGCCATTTCTGCTTCCACTGGATGACGCCCTCGCCTGACCAGGAAAAGCCTTCGCGGCCGATGCCGACGCCGTAACGCATGGCAGAGCCACCCGGCTCGACCAGATAGAGGAAGCGCGAGGGCGTATCGACGACGATCGTGCCGGGGCGCTCGCCGGTCGGATCGACGACGCGCTGGCGATAATAACGCGGATTGATCTTCTGATAGGGGATGGCCGGGATGACGAAACCGCCATCTTGCACGCTGCCATACATCTGGGCCGCATCGGCATCGTATCCGGCCGGCTCCGGCGGCTGGGTGCTGATGCCGTCTCGATAGGTGATGACCTGCCCGCCATATGGCGTGGTCGAGGCACAGCCGGCAAGCGTCGAGGCTGCGCCCGCGCCGAGAAGAGTAAGGAAGCTCCGGCGAGAGAAGGAAGTGTCGAATGTCATGTCAGGGAGAACCATCCAGAGGAACGCGATAACGCAAAGCTTAATCGAACGATCTCGAAGGCGAAAGGTTCCAGCAGCATATGCTCCACCTCTAAGAGACGGGTCTGCGGCAAATCGGCAACGTTTACATTGACCGAAGGAACGCAAGAAGCCGCCTTGCGGGCGGCTCCAGGCTTATAGTCAACGGATAATCGGTCAGGTAACGACGATCGGAGTGCCGTTCGGAACACGATCAAAAAGATCGATGACATCCTGATTGAACATGCGCACACAGCCCGAAGACGTGGCCTTGCCGACAGACTGCCAGTCCGGCGTTCCATGGACGCGGTAGAGCGTGTCCTTGCCATCCTTGAATATATAGAGCGCGCGGGCACCGAGCGGATTGTTGAGGCCTGGGGTCGCGCCGCCCTCGGCGGCAGCAAACTGGCGCAGGCCTGGATCACGGGACACCATCTCATCGGGCGGCGTCCAGCGTGGCCATTTCGCCTTGCGCTGGATCACGCCGCGACCGGACCATGCGAAGCCGGCCTTGCCGAGCCCGACGCCATATCGCATCGCCTTGCCGCCCGGCTGAACCAGATAGAGGTAGTGTGCACGGGTATCTACGATGATCGTGCCCGGCGCCTCGTTGGTGCGATAGTCGACTTGCGATCTCAGGAAACGCTGATCGACGCGCGAATAGGGGATCGCCGGAAGCGTGTGGTCGGCGTCGCGCGTGACGTCGTACATGGTTCGATAGACGGGGTTGGAAACAGGCAGGCCGTAGGTCGCGCCGAGATCGTATTTCTGGTGGAAATCCGACGGGTAGAGCTGACGTTTCTGCGGGATGGCACCCGGCATTGGCGGCGGCTGGTTAGACGGAGGATCCTGATAGGGCGGGACGTGGAAAACCGGAGCCGTTTCCTGAACGAAAACATTCGGGTTCACGCGGCTGGTATCGGTGACGAACGGAACCTGGCAACCGGCGAGCGCCGTCGTTGCAATCAGTGCGGCCGCAAGACCGGTGGCGCGGCGAAACGATGAAAATGTGTTCGGCATAAAGACCCGCTCGAGCAGATGACGTCTATGTACACTCTGGCAGGTGGCGCTGGCGCGAAGCTGGTGTGTCTGGCGCAGCGCGCATTCCCGCGATCAGGAACGGTTCGAAACATGTTTAATCAAATTTAAATGCGCCCAGGCTAGATCTCACACGACGGTGCAAGAGGTTCAGCCGCGATGGGAGCGGTGGTGATCGTCATGTAATCGGTTCAGACAGCATCCCTGCGTATGACAGCATTTTCGCACGGGATCGCCCTTTCCCAATAGGAAGCGAAATGCAGTTCCTCGAAAATGCAAAAATCCGCACGAAGATCGTCGCGGTCATCGCACTGATGGGTGCGATCGCACTCATCGGGCTTTTCTATGTCAGCATGCAGTTCAAGAATGCCGACGAACGATACTCCTATTTCATTTCGCACGAGAGCACGGCTGCAACGCTGAATGCGCGCGCAACGGCCGGATTGCTGCAGATGGGCCTGCAGCTCGGCCTGATGCAGGTCAATGATCCGGCCTCGCCGGAATTTGCAGCTGCCGTGAAAAAATACGAAGGCGACCGCGACCTGATGAAGCAGCGCGTCGGCATGACCGTGGATCTCGTACCCACACGCCGCGCTGCCGCCGACGCCATATTGAAGGCAGTCGATGAATTCGACCAGCTGGGCCAGCAGGTCATCACGCTCGCCAAGAACGGCCAGGCGATCCAGGCACGCGCTGCCATGCGCGATGCCGGCGCCAAGGTCATGCAGGTCCTGCCGCTTTTCGCCTCCGGTAATGACGAGTTGATGAAGACGGTCGATGCCGGCACCGCCGAACTTCAGGCCGATACCAACGATACGATCATCACCGGCGTGATTGCATTGGGCATTTCGCTTGCCGTGCTTATCCTGCTTGGCCTCTACGTCGCCTCGCGCGGGATTACCGGCCCGATCGCTCGACTGAGCGACCGCATGGCGGAACTTGCTTCGGGAGAAACCAATCGCGAGATCCCTGGTCTCGACCGCCGCGACGAGATCGGCACGATGGCGCAGGCGGTTCAGGTGTTCAAGGACAACGCCCTGAAGACGCAGGCGCTTGAAAGCGAAGCGGAAGCACAGCGCAGCCTCACAGAAGAGCAGCGCCAGCGCAATGCCGAGGATGCCCGCATCCGCGCCGAAGCGATGGCTGAAGCCACGAATGGCCTTGCCACAGGTCTCAAGCACCTCTCCTCCGGCGATCTGACATTCCAGCTGAACCGGGCCTTCGCCCAGGAATTCGAAAGCCTGCGCGCAGATTTCAACGCCACAGTTTCGCAGCTGCGCGGAACGCTCGGCTCGGTCGCCCAGGCGACAAGCTCGATCGATTCGGGCTCGCGCGAGGTCAGCCAGAGCGCCGACGATCTTTCCAAGCGGACCGAACAGCAGGCCGCTTCGCTGGAAGAAACCGCCGCCGCCCTCGACCAGATCACGACCAACGTGTCGAACTCGTCGAAGCGTGCGGAAGAAGCCCGCACCGTTGCTATCCAGGCAAATGAAAGCGCCCGCCAGTCCGGCGTCGTCGTTGCCAACGCGGTCAACGCCATGGAACGGATCGAGGAATCGTCCGGCCAGATTTCCAACATCATCGGCGTGATCGATGACATTGCCTTCCAGACCAATCTTCTGGCACTCAACGCCGGCGTCGAGGCCGCGCGTGCGGGTGAAGCGGGCAAGGGCTTTGCCGTTGTCGCACAGGAAGTGCGCGAACTGGCACAGCGTTCCGCCCAGGCAGCCAAGGAGATCAAGGATCTCATCGGCAAGTCGTCGGTCGAGGTCGAGACCGGCGTCAAGCTGGTCAGCGAAACCGGTACGGCGCTGAAGACGATCGAGACCTATATCGTCACGATCAACCAGCATATGGATTCGATCGCCACCTCCTCGCGTGAACAGTCGGTCGGCCTCGCGGAAGTCAACACCGCGGTCAACCAGATGGACCAGGTGACCCAGCAGAATGCAGCGATGGTGGAAGAAGCCAATGCTGCAGGCGCCACGCTGGCCACGGAATCGGGTCGTCTGCGCGAACTGGTATCGCAGTTCCAGCTCGGCCAGGGTTCGAGCGCAGGCTTTTCGCAACAGACAGGTGCACTGCGCCAGACGGCATCGATGATGGCCGCGCCGGTGAAAGCCGCCTCGCGCGGCACTGCACCGGTCGCCTCGCCAGCACGCGGCATGGTCGGCAAGCTTGCCCAGGCCTTCGGCGGCGGTCGCAGCGGCGCTGCGGCGGCACCGGCAGCGGACAACTGGGAAGAGTTCTGATCATCAGATCAGCGACATGAAAAGAAGAGGCGGGATCAAGATCCCGCCTTTTTTATTGGCTCGACAAACGGCCCCGGCAGCACCCGCGATCAGGCAAACTGGTTGAAAAAATGGATGCTTTCGACAACGGCACCGGGGACGACACCGTTATGCGTGCCCGGTAGCAGTTTCTTTTCGATCGAGACGCTTGCCGATCTTGCCCGCTCCATCAGCAACTCATGGTCCTTGTCAAACGGACGTTCCTCAGAGCCGCGCAGCAGATATGTCGGGCATTTGAGGCTGGCGCCGAAACAGGCGGAGGAGCGCATGACGAATTCCATCGGATCCGCCGGATCAAACGGCATTTCGTTCGAATATCGACCGAAATAGCGCCAGGCGCTGACACCGGCCGAGATAGGCGCGGCGGCGCGGAATTTGCGCGTCATCGAGGCGAGCAGCGCCAGCGTGCCGCCATTCGAATGACCGGCGATGAAGAAGCGATTGCGGTCTATTCCGGGCAGATTTTCCAGATAGGTCGCAGCCGCCAGCGCATCGGCGGTTTCATCGTAGAAGCCGGAGTAATAACCGGCCTGTCCGTTCTCCCCACGGAAGGACGGCAGAAGAACAACAAAGCCTGCTTCCCAATAGGGTTTCATCAGTTCCCAATGGCCGTCGCCGGTGGCATTTCCGCCGTGAAGGAAAAGCACTGCGGGTTTCAGTGTCTTCGACGGCTCGTAATGGGAAAGCCAGGCGATCAGCTGGATCGAACCATCCGGGCCGCCCGGATAGGTAACGCGTGTTGCACCCGGCGGTGTGCCGAGCGGCGGCGAGACTTCCGGCGACGGCCCCTTGCGCAGGAGAGAGGTGCGAAAATGTTTGCGCGCCTGCGCATAGTCCCGGTTTTCAAGCGGCGGGATATCCGGCGTCGGGAAGGGAGTGGCAGCGAGAGCACTTCTGGAAAGGGCACCGGCGGCGATGCCGGCAAGCACGAGGCGGCGGGTCACGATCATGGGCGAAACATCCGGAAGCGGAACGAACACATGGCACTCTTAGCAGACGATAAAATGCTGCGTGTCACATGTTCGTCAATGGGGCCGGAGGCGTTCAAGAAAACGAAAGCCGGACTGCCGCCCTATTTCCAGCTCAGATGATCGGCAGCCGAGCAGCCACGCGGTGCGCGGTCATCGCCAAAACGCTTCTGCAACTGGCCGCAGCCCCACTCGTTGAGCGGGCCGGGCATGACGTTATTGATCTCCATGCCGATCTGGTCGAATTGCGTCGGCGACGTGGTGACGTACCAGGCCCAGTAACCGAGCGCAGCGACCACGACGAGAATGATGCCGACGAGAAGCGTCTTGAAGCCCTGCATCCATTGAAGTTTCTTCTTCGGTGCGGCTTGCGGCTCGATTTCATTGGCATCCGCCTCGGCGGCACGGATCGAAGCGAGTGCCGTCTCGCGCTCTTCTGCCGTCAGGTCAATGCGCTGAAGTCCGGCATCTATCATCACCGGCAGGGCCGTCTTTCCATGGCGGACGGCGGCACCGACCGGATTGCCCTGCGGATCAGTCAGGAACAGGGGCTCCTCATCGCGCCCAAACAGCGTGTAGGCCGTGCGCTTGGTCATGCCGGGCGCGAGCTTGTCCACATAGGTGACGAACAGGCGTTTGCGGCTCTTCTTCGCGGCAGTGACCGCGACCGGGATCAGCGTCAGTTCCGCCGGCCTGCATATCTGGCCGCGCACGCGCCAGACACGGATCGCCAGAAACACCATTGCGCCGCTGAGAAGCACCATCAGGCCTCCAAGGACGGCGAAGGAGATGGCCCGGTTCCAGAGCTTTTCCAGGCCGAGTGTCAGCGTGGCGAGTTCGGGGCGATCGGCGGCGATGACGAGTTCGGTCATGTAGTCGCCGGAATGCATATCGACAAAGAAGAAATGCGTCTCCGTCTCATAAGCTCGCCCCTGGTAGCTATAAGCAAGCTTTGCCTCGCATTCAGTCATCACGCCCTTTCGCGTGGTGCACTTGCCGTTGCGGATGTCTCCGTCCTGCAGCACGACCGGGTTGCGGCTGATCTGATAGTCACGCCAAAGGCCCGGCCCCTGCCACCAGATGATGAAACCGGCAAGCACCATGATGACCGGCACGAACCAGAAGAAGCCGCGCGGCAGGGAAACCGCGCTGGACTTGAGAGATAGCGGGCGGCGAGGCAGTGCAATTTCAGGAATGGACATCGTATTTCTCAAATATGCGCGTTGGCGATCTCGCCCACGGGGCTTTGAAAATGCAAGGCGACACGGGAAGGCCGCCGGGCGGGACAAGCGGATTGGTGCGTCGCAGAAGGCGCAACCGCTGCGGCCAAAATAATCACCTTGGCGTGAGAGGCATCCGCTAACTGACGTCATGCACAATTTAAGCATGATCGAAAATTTCAGGTTTTCGCCTCGCGTGTCTCGATCATTGCGACAAGCGTTTCCAGCCGGTCGGCATCGCGCGGCAGCTTATCCTGCCTGAGCCTTGCAATACGGGGAAAGCGCATGGCGACGCCGGATTTGTGGCGGGTGGAGCGAGCGATGCCCTCGAAGGCGACTTCCAGCACGAAGCCGAAATCGGGCGTCGCCTTGACCGCCCTCACCGGGCCGAAACGGTCGATCGTGTTATCGCGGACGAACTTGTCGAGCACTTCCAGTTCCGCGTCAGTGAAGCCGAAATAGGCCTTGCCGACGGGCACGAGCTGTTCCCCCTCATCAGTCGTGGTCCAGACGCCGAAGGTGAAGTCGGAATAATAGCTCGAGCGTTTGCCGTGGCCGCGTTGGGCGTAAAGCATGACGGCATCGATGTTATAGGGATCGCGCTTCCACTTGAACCACGGCCCCTTGAGGCGACCGGCCTGATAGGAGCTGTCCTTGCGCTTGATCATCACGCCTTCGATGACCGGATCGGGCGGGTCGGCTCTCAACCGGTCGAGTTCGCTCCAATCGGTGAAGGGCACCAGATCGGAGAGATCGAACCGGTCGTGAGGGGCTTTGTCGATTACATCAGCCAAACGATCGCGACGGGTGAGAAAGCCCTGATCGCGAATGTCCGCCTCGCCCTGAAACAGAAGATCATAGGCGCGGACGAAGGCGGGATATTCGTCCATCATCTTTCCCGTAACCGTCTTGCGGTTGAGGCGCTGCTGCAGATCGGAGAAAGTTCGGGTCGGAGCGTTGGTCCGCTTCGTGCCGCCGACGAGCAACTCGCCATCGATGACGCCGTCGAAATTGATCGCCTCGACGACATCCGGGAAAGCGTTGGTAATATCATCGCCCGAGCGGGAATAGAGTTTCTTTGTGCCGCTGTAACTCGACATCTGCACGCGGATGCCGTCCCATTTCCATTCGGCAGCATAATCGGCCGGATCGAGCTTTTCGAGATCACCGTCTTCCACCGGATTGGCGAGCATGACGGAATGGAAGATCGCCGGGGTGGCAAGAACCGGCTTGTCCGCCCTGCCCTCCAGCCAGGCGAACAGGCTTTCGTAGGGTGGTGTGAGGCCATGCCAGAGAGTTTCGATCTCGATGATGTCTTTTCCGCTCATATCGGCCAGCGCCTGCTTGGCGAGACGGGCGGATACCCCGATGCGCAGCGACCCGGTGGCAAGTTTGAGGAAGGCGAAACGGCCGGATGTGTCGAGCTGGTCGAGCAGATCGCGCACGGCACCGCGAACTTCGGTGCGACCGAGCGAATTCATCCGCTTGACGACCTCCGACAGGCGGGGTTGCGGGGCATGGTCGGCAACGTCCTTGGCGCCGCCATCCCAGACGAGCGAGATGGTTTCGGCGAGATCGCCGACATAATCGTAAGAATAACGGAACAGGACCTCGTCCATCCGCTCCATGACCAGTTCACGCAGCATGGCAGGCTTGACGCTTTTCAAATCCAGCGCGCCGGCAAGGGCTGCGAGGCCATAACCGCGATCGGGATCGGGTGTGGTGCGGAAATAATCGACGAGCAGGGTGAGCTTGCCGTTGCGGGATGGGGTGAGGACGAGGCGGTCGAGCAGGGTTGCGAAGGGTTTCATGGGGGAGTCTCCCCGGTGGCCGGGGCTTTGCCGTGCCAGCCCCCCTCTGGCCTGCCGGCCATCTCCCCCACAAGGGGGGAGATCAGCTGGGCGTAATGGCTTGCCTCGATCAAATTCAACGAAAGAAGAGACGGTTTAATCGATGCACTCGCAAACGCCTGAGCTGGGCAAGGTGCAGGCCACCTGTGATCTCCCCCCTTGTGGGGGAGATGGCCGGCAGGCCAGAGGGGGGTGTTTCGATGCGGACGGGCGTTCATCAATCCCCCTCATCCTCATAGCCCACGAGATGCAGCGGCCTTGCCGGAATGCCCTGCAGCTCGCACCACCTTACCAGCGCCTCCTCGCGCCCATGGGTGACCCAGACCTGTTGCGGGGCAATCTCCCTGATCGTGGACAGGAGTTCCGGCCAGTCGCAATGGTCGGAGACGACGAGCGGCAGTTCGACACCGCCCTGTTTGGCGCGCTGTCGGACCATCATCCAGCCGGAAGCAAACGAAATCAGCGGTTCGTTGAAACGCCGCGCCCAGCGATCCTGAAACGCCGATGGCGGGCCGACGACGATGGCGCCTGAAAATTCCGTGGGCTTGCTCTTTTCGATGGTTGCAGGCCTCAAATCACCAAGTTCAATGCCCTGCCCCCGATAATAATCGCAGAGCCGCGCCAGTGCGCCATGGATATAGATCGGGTCGGAATAGCCATTGTCGCGGATCAGGCGGATGACGCGCTGCGCCTTGCCGAGCGCATAGGCGCCGACAAGATGGCTACGCTCGGGAAACTGTTTCAACGAGGTGAACAGTTTTGCGATCTCGACCTTCGGGTCGGGGTGATGGAAGACCGGCAGGCCGAAGGTTGCTTCGGTAATGAAGACATCACAGGCGATCGGCTCGAAGGGATCGCAGGTCGGGTCTACACCACGCTTGTAATCGCCCGAGACGACGATGCGCATGCCGTCCTTTTCGATGAGGATCTGGGCCGAGCCGAGAACATGGCCGGCCGGTTTGAACATCACCTTGACGCCGTTGATGAAGATTTCCTCGCCCCAAGCGGCCGCCTGTTCGCTGCCTGCAAAATCCTCTCCGTAACGGATCGCCATGATGTCGAGCGTCTGGCGTGTGGCGAGCACATGGCCATGGCCAGAGCGGGCATGATCGGAATGACCATGGGTGATCAGCGCCCGTTCGACGGGGCGGACCGGATCGACGTGGAAATTTCCGATGGGGCAGAACAGCCCGGCGGGAGTCGGATGAAGCAGAGCCTCGGGTTTCATGCCTATCAAGATAGGCGACAACCCGAGACTTTCGAGAGGCGCAGTTTCGAGGACCTCAGGCCGCCGCCTTTTCCTCTTTCGGCTGGCTTGCTGCCTGCATCGTCGGAAGCTGGATCGGCTTCAGGCACAGAGCTGCGACGAGGCCGATCAGGGCGATGGCTGCCGCAACGAGGAAGAGCGGCGAGAAGACATCATGATAGACGGCCGCCACGGCCTGACGCGATGCCTCGGGCAAGGTGGCCAGGATCTTTGGCGTCAGCGTCTCGATATCGGGCAGTCCGGGGATTTCGACCGGATGAGCCTTGAGGCCCGTGCCGATGATCGCACCGAAGAGCGAGATGGCGATCGAAGCGCCGCCCATGCGCATCAGCGCCACGGCGCCGCTTGCGGCCCCGACATCGCCGCGCGGCACGGCATTCTGCACGCCGATGATCGGCGCCTGCTGGCCGAAACCGACCGAGAGGCCCTGCAGGAACATGATCATCGCGACCATGACCAGAGAAACATCGTGACCGATCTGCGAGAAGCAGAAAAGCATGACGACGCTCATGGCCAGGCCGATCACGGTAAAGGGCTTATAGCGCCCGGTAATCGAGATCAGCCGGCCGGCGGAAATCGAGCCGGTCACGATGCCACCGGTCAGCGCGATGAAGAACAGGCCGGCGGCAGAGGGCGAAAGACCGGTCGTTGTCTGCAGGAAGAGCGCATAATAGTTGACTAGGCCGATGCCGACCGAACCAGCGCAAAGCGAGATGATGAAGTAGAGCGAGAACGTGCTATCGCGGAAAAGCTTGAGCGGCACGATCGGTTCCGGCACGCGGCTTTCGACGAAAACCCAGAGGCAGGCACAGACGATGCCGCCAGCCAGAAGGGCGAGCGAAGCCGGTGCAATGAGCGAGCCGAAAATCTGGCGGCTGTCGGCAAAGGCGACGAGGCAGGTGATCGTCGCGGCCAGGACTGCGGCGCCGATATAGTCGATCCTGGGCTGACGCGTCGGGCGGCGATAGGGCAACATCAGGACGAGACCGGTGATGACGATGACGCCGAGCGGCAGGTTGATGAGGAAGATCGACCGCCAGCCGAAGAGATCGCTCATCGTGCCGCCGAGGACGGGGCCGAGGCTGCCGGATGCCATGATCATCAGACTGGAATAGCTCTGGTATTTGGCGCGTTCGCGCGGCTCGAAGAGATCGGCATTGATCGAGAAGATCGACACCATGATACCGCCGCCGCCCAGTCCCTGAAAGACGCGGGCAGCGATAAGGCTATCCATCGACCATGCAAAACCGCAGGCGAGCGAACCGAGCGTGAAGATGACGATCGCAGCCAGCATGACGTATTTGCGGCCGAAAAGATCGCCCAGCTTGCCATAAATGGGCATTACGGCGCTGGTGGCGAGCAGAAAGGCGGAACTGACCCAGCCGAAACGCTCCATCTGGCCGAATTCGCCGACAATCGTCGGCAATGCCGTCGAGACGATCTGGTTGTCGAGCGTCGCCATGAAAAGCGCCGCCATCAGGAAGCAGAAAACGATCAATCGCTGGCGGTGGCTGGCAACCAGCGGGACGACGAGGGATGCGGGAGGTGTCATGGGCTATCCAGTGTGAGGCGCAATTTATGTGCCTTTAGCATATAATTGTCAATCGCACCCAGATGCGGGCGGCAGATAATTCTTGCCCGGATATACAGCTCTGCTATTTTCCTTCGCCATGACAAAGACAGTGACCGAAGAACACTTCTTTCAAGCCGCCGCCGATATTGCCCATATCAGCGAGGTGATGGGTAGGATGCGGCTGCTGATCGGCCGCAGGGTGATCAGCCGGACGCTGGTCGACAATCTTGCTCCAAGCCTCGAAATCTCACACCTGGATGCATTACGGGCAATGAACCGTATCGACGGCGAGGTCACGGTCGGTGCGATCGCCGATGTGATGCGGCTCGATCCTTCACGCGGGAGCCGGCTGGTCGCGGAACTGGTGACACAAGGGCTTTTGCGACGTGATGCATCGCAAGCTGACGGACGCCGGTCGATCGTCGTGCGCACGGAACTCGGCGACCAGCTGATGGCACAGGTCGACGCGACCAAACGACGGCTGCTTGCCTCCATGCTCGATGGCTGGAGTGAGGAGGAACTCAACGTCTTCGCCGGGCTGTTCGACAAGTTCGTCAGCAAGTTCGAGGAAACCTATCCGAACGAGAAGGCCGGCAGCCCGAGTGCCGCGCGTATCCTCACCAGCGCCTGACAATCACCCACAGATAGTCAGCCTGTCGCGGCCGAGTTCCTTGGCTTCGTACATGGCGCGGTCAGCGCTTGCCAGGAGATCCTCTGCAAGCTCGCCGTCCTCGGGATAGAAGGCGACGCCCATGCTGCAGGTCGCGCCGATGCTTTCTCCCTCAACCAAGACAGGTTCGGCAATGAGGGCCCGCAGCTTATCCAGACGCCGCAACACGCCGCTGCGGTCGCCATCCGGATTTGAGAAGACGATGGCGAATTCATCGCCGCCCAGCCTGACGATGAGATCGCTCGCACGGATACAGTGAGCCATGCGATCCGAAAGCGTCTTGAGAACTGCATCACCAGCTGCGTGGCCGTGGGTATCGTTGATCGCCTTGAAATTATCGAGGTCGATATAGGCAACCGTCACCTTGCGGCTTTCGCGCCGCGCCTCGTGCAGGCTGCGATTGAACTGGCTCCAGAAAAGCGTGCGATTGGGCAGGCCGGTGAGCGGATCGTGATGCGCCAGATGACGGATACGGCGTTCGCTTTCAGCACGCTCTATGGCAATGCCGGCAAGATCGGTGGCGATCGCCATCAACTCCAGTTCAATCGTCGTCGGCTCGCGCCTTGTGGGCGAATAAAGCGCGAACGTGCCAAGCACGCGCGCCTCGGCGCCGATGACCGGCGTCGACCAGCAAGAGCGAAAACCGAACAGGGAACCAAGCTCACGATATGGCTCCCAGAGCGGGTCGGCCTCTACATCCGCGACTGTCACGAGCGTACCGGTCCAGGCCGCCGTGCCGCAGGAACCACGACTTGGACCGATTTCGATGCTCTCGATGAGCTGCACATAGGAAGGTGAAAGACCGGGGGCCGCGCCTCCTGAGAACCGCTTGCGGTCCTCGTCAAGCAGCATTACGGCGCCCCTCACATCATGAAGCTGCGCCTCGATAAGCCGGACGATTGCATTCAGCACCACATCCAGCGGCTGACCACGCGCGATCATTTCCAGCAGGCGCGCCTGGCCGTGGCGCAGCTCTTCCTGCCGTTTTCGCTCGCTGATATCGCGCGAAATGCTGACCAGACCGACGATCTGCCCGGCAGAGTTCCTGAGCGCAATTTTCGAGATGGACAGCCAGAATGTCTTGCCGTCATGGCGGACGAGATATTCGTCCTGCTTCTCAACGGCCAAACCACTTTCCATCACCAGCTGCTCCATGGCGAAAAGCCGGTTGGCGGTCTCTCCGATGAAGACATCGAAATCGGTCTTGCCGATCAGGCTGGAGTAATCGCTGATATCGGCCGCACGGCAGGCTGCTTCGTTGGCGAAGACAAACCGGCTGCGGCGGTCCTTGATCGAAATGAAATCGGGCAACTGATCCAGCACCCTCAGCGCCGTCAGCTCCTGCAACGCCTCCGCAAGGTCCAGCGCGCAACCGCTGTCCATAACGGTGCGTCGCAATCGCTCGCACGCATCTTCCAATGCTTCCCTCGGCGTTTCCACCGTCATCTCATATGATACGGGAATTACCATGTCCGTCTCCAAGCCCCCGAAACGTCCAGAAATTGCATGCCCCACGCAATACACCTTAAAAAGCAATTACTACCCCTTGCTTAATAAAATCGTGCGATGACATGTCTTGTTGAGATGATTGCAAAGTTTTTACCCGGATACGCAAATATTTGTGACGCAGGTCGATCACAGATACTGCAATGGGAAACTATTTATTGACGTGGTGAGGCAAGCTGGATGATTTCGAAACGTCGACTGTTGACAGGGCTGGTCGCAGCGGCCTCGACTGCGGCTCTTGCCCGGTCGGCGGCAGCCCGATCACCGGCCATCTCCAGCGGCGAATTGCGTGGCTCCATCGATGCAAGCGCCCATGGCGTCGCACCGGGCGGAGGAGAAACGACGCGACGCAATCTCCAGCGGCTGCTCACCGAGGCTGCAGGGCGCAACATGCCTGTCTATCTGCCGCCCGGCGACTATCCGATATCGAGCCTTGATCTGCCCGATGGCACCCGCCTGATCGGGATTGCCGGCGCGACACGCCTGATCCTGTCCGGCTCCGGGATATTGCTGCGGGCCGAAAACGTGCGCCGCATCGAACTGTCGGGCCTGGCCATCGATGGTGCGGGGCGCGCGGCTGGTGGAGATGCCCCGGCGCTTGCGCTGTTTCGCAACGTGGCGGACCTCGCCATCGAAAATTGCGACGTGGCAAATGGGGGCAAGTCGGGGCTGCATCTTGAGGCATGCGGCGGCAGAATTACGCGCAACCGGATGACGCGCGCTGCCGAATACGGGCTTTATGCGGTCAATAGCGCCGATCTCACGGTCGCCGACAATATCGTCTCGGACTGTGGCAATGGCGGCATTCTCATTCATCGCTGGGAAAAAGGTCGGGATGGGACGATCGTTTCCGGCAATCGCATCTCGCGCACCGGCGCGGGTAATGGCGGCACCGGCCAGTATGGCAATGCGATCAACCTTTACCGCGCCGATGACGTGATCGTTTCCGGCAACCACATCTCGGATTCGGCCTTTTCCGCGATCCGCGCCAACAGCGCCTCGAATGCGATGATATCTGGCAATCACTGCAGCGCATCCGGCGAGACGGCGATCTACGCCGAATTCTCCTTCGAAGGCGCGATGATCTCAGGCAACTTGGTGGATGGCGCGGCCAACGGCATTTCGGTCGTCAATTTCAACGAGGGGGGACGGCTTGCCACCATCTCCAACAATATCGTCCGCAACCTGCGCCTGGTTGGCCCCTACACGGTCGAGGACCCGATCTTCGGCGTCGGCATCAGCGCCGAGGCGGATACGGCAGTGACGGGCAATATGGTCGAGAACGCGCCCTATGGCGGCCTGGCATTCGGTTTCGGCCCCTACCTGCGCAATGTCACGGCGACCGGCAATATCGTGCGCGACGCCGGGGTGGGCTGCGTCGTGACCGTGGTGGAAGGTGCAGGTGACGCTATCATCGCCAACAACATCTTTCAGGGGGCGAGACGGGGCGCGATCATCGGGTATCGGTGGAGAGAAGCATCGACCGGGGATCTGTCAAAGGGCGGCGCAGAGCGATTTTCGCATCTGACCATAGAAGGCAATCGGGCAAGCTAGAGATCGAGATCATCTTCATTAAAACCGACGTCCCTACCCCGGTTGAAGATACGGGCGATCAGCACTGTATTGTCCAGGACACGGAAAGCGATCGTTGCACGCCTTCGATAACCGACCAGTCGAAGGTTGGGATCGAGCTCCGAGCGGATACCTCGTTCCGGAAAATCCTCAAATGAGTGACAGTAATCAATCAGCCTATCGACATAGCGTCTGGCCACACGCTCGCCTGCCCTCGGCACGAGATAGGCCAACAGTTCCGCGACATCATCTTCAGCGTCGTCAGAAAACATGACCTCATATTTCATCGACGATCAGCGACCATGCGGTCGATCCTCGCATGCAGACGTTCGCGTGTCTCTTCAAGCGGACGAGCCTTCACCCGACCGGCATCGACCGCCTCTATCGTCGGCACGACTTCCTCGACCAGCCACTTTTCGATTGCCGCGTCGCGGGCGATCAGGGTGCGCAGGCCGTCGCGAATGACTTCGCTTTCGGATGCGTATTCACCGGAGGCGACCTTGGCCTTGACCATTTCCGCCATCTCGATCGGAAGCGTGATGCTGAGGGACTGGGTGGTGCGCATGGGAAGCTCCTTGAGGTTATCCGACACGATTTAATCCTATCGAAAACTTTCATGGGCGTCCAACCCAGGATGATCTTCCGTTCGTCACCGAACCTGCTTAGAGCATTTCTGGCGAAAATAGATTTCGCCAGAAGTGCTCTAATCATTTGTTTCACGCAATTCCGAACGCAAAACCGGTTCCCACTTTTGCTGGAATTGCTTTAGCTTCGCGCCAACTCATCAAGGAGATATCGATGCTGAAGATCTACGGGGTTTACCGTTCACGCGCGACGCGGCCACTCTGGCTTATCGAGGAAATCGGCCTGCCATTCGAGCTCGTGCCGATCATCCAGGCCTATCGCTTGGCTGACACGTCTGCCCCCGGCTGCCCGGTGCACACCCGCTCGGACGAGTTTCTTGCCGTCAATCCGATGGGATCGATCCCGTCGATGGACGACGACGGCTTCGTGCTGCATGAGTCACTTGCGATCTCGCTTTATCTCGCCCGCAAATATGGCGGCGAACTCGGCCCGAAGAATGTCGAGGAAGAAGCACTGATGGTGCAGTGGTCGCTGTTTGCGGCAACCAGCATCGAAACGGATGCGCTGAAGATCCAGTCAACCAAGGGCGACACGCCGGAAGGCATCGCAGCGATCGACGATGCAGCCGACTGCCTCGTCCGTCCTCTGGATGCGCTCGAAAAGCATCTTGAGACAACACATTATCTCGTTGGCGATCGGTTTACCGCCGCGGATATCAATGTCATCGAAATCCTGCGTTATGCACGCGGTTATCACTCGCTGTTCGACAACCGTCCATCGCTGAAGGCATGGTATGAGGCCTGCACCCATCGCCCCGGCTATCAGGCGATGTGGGCAAAGCGGAACGCCGAACCGGCAAATCCATAAGACTATTCAGGCTGCAAGGCCTCAAGCTCCTGCGTCAGCCATCGATGAAAGGCCTTGACCTTCGGTGGCTGGCGAATTCCGGCGGGCGTGACGAAATAATGCCCGAAGCCGGTCGCGGCGCGAATGGCAAAGGGCTCAACCAGCTTGCCCTGCGCCAGCGGATAATCGGCAAGCGTCTGCCAGGCGATCATGACGCCCTCGCCCCTTATCGTTGCGTCGAGACAGAGCGAGGCTTCATTGAAGACGTGACGGACCTGCATCTGCCGCCCCTCGAGGCCCACGCAACTAAGCCAGACATCCCAGGAAAACATCGCATGCCCGTCGATGATCGTGGGCAGTTCGAGAATGTCCTTCGGCTCGCGCAATTTCGCGGCCAGAGCCGGCGCGCAGACGGGAAAAACGAGCTGCGGCAACAGCAGGTCCGCATTCACACCCTGCCATTTTCCTGCCCCGACACGAATGCCGATATCCACGCCATCGGTGACGAAATCCGCCAGAGCGGTGGTCGCATCGATGCGCAGGCGGATCTCGGGATGCAATGCCGTGAACCGGTCGAGCCGGTGCACAAGGAAACGGGCTGCGAAGACCGGCGCCACGGAGATCGTCAGCAGCTTGTCATCTCGCGCTCGTCCGACAGCCACTGCTTCCGAAAGGCTGCGGAACCCGTCCGTCAGTCGCGCCAGCATAGGCCTTGCCGTATCCAGCGGCATCATGCCTTTCGGCAGGCGTTGAAAGACAGGATGACCAAGCTGCGCTTCCGCCTTGATCACCTGCTGGCTGACGGCGCCGATCGAAACGCCAAGCTCTGCCGCTGCGGCCTGCAACGAGCCCAAACGGGCGACAGCCTCCAGTGCCCGAAGACCATTCAGATGGACGAGATTCAGATTACTCATATAGAAAACCTATAACGAGTACCTGATAATGTCGATTGTAGTGACGCCGAACGAAGCACATATTCAACCTGCAAATGAAACCACCATTTGCGAGGTGAATAATGAACCCCCTCAAGATTTTCTTGAACACGATACTACAAACGATGTCGACCCGCTCGGCGGCCGAGGCCCTCCGACCAGACGCTCTCGACCATCCTGACATTCGGGCGATGGATCTGCTGCAGCTCGCAGACCTGCCCATGCCTTATCTTCCGATGCCGGCACCGATGGTAGCCGATGCCGAAGCTCAGCCGGAAAGCATGCCACTCGCGCGCTGCGCATAGAGCGTTCACCGCAATTTGGGATGCAAACCGGTTGCTGCTTCTGCTTCAGGCTGCCTTTTCTTCCGCCAGTGCCTTCTGCACGGCGGGACGCTCCAGCATCATGCGGTAATGCGCGTGTACGCGCGGAAAATCTGCGATTTCCACCCGGTCGCTCTTCAGCCATCCGGACATCAGGAAGAGATAGGGATCGGCGGTCGAATAGTGCTCTCCGAGCACATAGGGACCCTCGAGCATGCCGTCTTCGATAATGCGAAAACACTCGCTCATCACCTACGGCAGCTTGTTCTTCATGTCCTCGAATGAGGTTTCCTGATCGGCCCAGCGATAACCGCGCCGGCCATGCGCATGCGCAACATGCACGGTGGACGCCATGTAGGCGTTGAAGGCCTGCATCTTGGCAAAGAGGAAGGGATCGGCAAGCGGCGCAAGCCTCGCTTCCGGTGCCGCCTGGGCGATATAGCCGAGAATGGCAACGGTTTCCGTTACCACGCCCTTATCCGTGACAAGCGCCGGGACACGCCCCTTGGGATTGATCGCCAGATAGGCCTCAGACCGCTGCTCGCCCTCGGCGAAGTTCAGCTTCTTCACCTGATAAGGCAGGCCGGATTCGGCGAGTGCGATGTGACTGGCAAGCGCGCAACTGCCGGGCGAAAAATAGAACGTGTTCATCCACATCCTCCTGATCTGCAACAGTCATAACATGACAGGAGACGCAGACCAGTGCAGAGCGATGCCGATACGCTTCTATCAGGCGAACATGGCGTCGGTTACGCGGACATCACCGACAGGCATGCCGTTCCAGTTCTTCATCTGGCGGTTGGCCATGGCCATCAGCTTCGTCTGGGTTTCGCCACCCTTTTCGAAATAGCGGGAAATCAGCGCAAAGATCATCGCTTCGGCGGCGCGGGTCGTGCCGTCTTCGCATTTGACAGCCATGGCGAGGCCCTGGTCGGGAAGTGCTGCAACAAAAACGCCTTCGGCACCGGTCTTGGCAAAGATCTTGCCCGGAGCCACTTCCATCAGCTTCGTGCAGGCGCGATCAGTGCCGGCGACGTAAAAAGGCTCGGCCATGCAGGCATCGATCAGGCGTCGTGACGCCTTGGCACGCGATGCGGCAAGCCCTTCGCCGGTCAGCATTTTCGCGAAACCATGGGCCAGTCCCTTGAGCGGCACGGCATAGGTCGGGATGGAGCAGCCATCCGTGCCGCAATTGTCGGCGCCAAGCACTGCACCCGTCAGGCTCTGCATGACATCGCGGATTTCGCGCTGCAGCGGGTGATCGTAACCGACATAACCTTCGACCGGCGCGCCGGAATGGACACAGGTGCAGACGAAGCCGGAATGTTTGCCCGAGCAGTTGTTATGCAGCGCCGTCGGCTTGTCGATGGTTCGCGCCTGATGGATCAGGGTTGCCTGATCGGAAGACCAGTGCGCGCCGCATTCGAGTGAAGAGACATCGCGCCCGGCCTTGGCCAGCATGGATGCCGCCATTTCGACATGACGATCCTCGCCGGAGTGAGAGGCACAGGCAAAGGCGAGTTCTGCATTGCCGAAACCATAGGCGTCCGCAGCACCGCTCTCGATCAAGGGCAGCGCCTGCATGGCCTTGCAGGAGGAACGCGGGAAGACGCCGGCCTCAGCATCGCCGAAGGAGAACACCGTCTTTCCGCTTCCATCGACAACCACACCCAATCCTCTGTGACGGCTTTCGACGGAAGAACCGCGGGTCACTTCAACGGTAAC
Source organism: Aliirhizobium cellulosilyticum (assembly GCF_014198105.1). NCBI lineage: Bacteria > Pseudomonadati > Pseudomonadota > Alphaproteobacteria > Hyphomicrobiales > Rhizobiaceae > Aliirhizobium > Aliirhizobium cellulosilyticum. The sequence continues at coordinate 238,990 of NZ_JACIGW010000002.1, forward strand.
GGGATTTTGCATGGTCTGTCCTGATTTTGCTGGCTTCTATGGCAACAAGAGATTGGTGGCAGGCTCTTATCCTGTTCGCGGAAGACTTGCACGGGAAATGCTTATGAAATCGGTAAAACGTCTGCTGGTCGTCATCTTCATCGTCTACCTGCTGCCGACCTTCGCGTCTGCGGGGCTTTGGGCAATGAAGGATCATCCATCCGGGTGGAGTGCGGCGCGCTGGACCTCGGCGGGCATCCTGCCCAAGCCCGAGGATAACAAGGATGCGGCGATCTACATCTTCTCCGCCATGACGGGTGGGCTTAAAGGTTCTGTCGCCAGCCACGCCTGGATCGTCACCAAGGAAAAAGGCGCATCGGCCTATACCCGTTACGACAAGGTGGGCTGGGGATCGCCGATCCGGCGCAATCACCGGGCGCCCGACGCCTACTGGTATTCGAACGAACCGCAGCTGGTCGCCACGGTCACGGGATCGAAGGCCGAGTTACTGATCCCGAAGATAGAAGGCGCGATCGCGGCCTATCCTTATGCAGAACCCGGCGGCTACACGATTTGGCCCGGGCCGAATTCCAATACGTTCGTCGCCTATGTGCTGCGCACCGTGCCGGAAATCGGCGCCGTGCTGCCGCCGCATGCGGTGGGGCGCGACTATCTGCCGAATGGTGAATTCGTTCATCTGGACGAAGACCGGCGCGACCTTCATGTAACGCTGCGTGGACTTGCCGGTTTCTCGGTCGGCCAGCGCAGCGGTCTGGAAGTGCATTTTCTCGGACTTGTCGCGGGCTTCGATCTTGCCCGACCCGGCCTCAAGATACCGGCACTCGGGCGGATAGGCATCTGATCCGGCGGAATCCCACAAAAGCAAAACGCCCGCGTCATGGCGGGCGTTTTCATCGAAGTATTTGCCTGTTTTTCGATCAGAAACCGTGGGCGGTCCGAGCGAAGCTGCGGATCTCGTATTGGGTGATCCCGAGATCTGCCAGTTCGCGCGTCGTCATCCGCTCCAGTTCGGCAACCGTCCGACGGTAGTTGCGCCAATTCGTCAAAGTGCGTTTCACGTTCATGATGGTCCCCCTTTCCTGGGCTTTCGAAACGGCGGCCGGTTGGTGGCGCCCTCTTGTTTCGATGCGTTTGTTATACGCGCGAAGACCGTCTTGAAGTAGCACTCGATTAGCAGCACACCCTTGCCAAATGAGCAGGGATTTTTGTGATCTCGGTCAAAGCAACCGCGCTAAAAATAGGCATACCTGAAAGAATTAAGCTCAAAAAACTCGCATCAATTTTGCGAAGCCTCGCTGCGGGCATGCCGCGCGCGTATGCCTGCTGCAGAAAAGGAAAAGGGCCGCCGAGGCGACCCTTCCATGAAATCTGGTCCGTTCAACGAACCCGGCCCGTCTCTCGACAGTCCGAAAGAAGATGTGGTTCAGGCCGAGGGCTGCCCCGTCAAGACCGCCACCTTTCCATTGCCCGTTACGCAGACCGAAATCTCATTAGACATTGGATCACCTTCCTTTCACTACGTTGACGATGACTAGAAAGTAGGTGTCATACGCATGTCTTGCAAGGCAAGTTATGTAACGCTGCGCGAATATAAGTGCTTTGCAAAATCACCGATCCCGGCTTAGCATTCGCAAGCCTGAACGGGATTGTGATTCCTTCAAGCCACCTTTCCTTCCCCTATCTTCAGAACAATCTTGCCGATATGGCTGCTGGTTTCCATCAGCCTATGGGCATCAGCGACCTGACCGAATTTCAGCACCGAGTGGATTACCGGGGCGATTTCACCCTTTTCCAGAAGCGGCCAGACCTCGGTGACGAGATCATCGCGAATTGCGCGCTTTTCGTCTGCGGTGCGCGGCCGCATGGTCGAGCCGGTCACCGTCAGCCGCTTGACCATGATAGGTCTCAGATCGATGGCGTCGGTCTTGGCTCCCCCTAAGAAAGCTATGATCGACAGACAGCCATCCTTGGCCAGCACGGAGAGATTTTTCTCGAAGTAAGCCGCCCCGATCATGTCGAGCACGACATCGACGCCCTGCCCTCCAGTCTCTGCCTTGATGATTTCGGCAAAGTCTTCCGACTTGTAGTCGATCGCTCTCGTTGCGCCGAGCTTTTCGCAGGCGTCGCATTTCTCCTTAGATCCGGCCGTTGCATAGACGGTTGCGCCAAAGGCCCTGGCAAGCTGGATTGCGGTCGTGCCGATGCCGCTTGAGCCGCCATGGATCAGCACGCTCTCACCCTCGGTCAGGCCGGCCATCTGGAAGAGATTGGCCCAGACAGTGAAGAAGGTTTCCGGCACGGCAGCCGCCTTGACCGCATCATAGCCCTTCGGCCAAGGCAGAGCCTGGCCGGCCGGCACTGCGCAGTATTCGGCATAACCGCCGCCATTCGCCAGTGCGCAGACCTTGTCGCCTACCGAATATTCCGAAACACCTTCTCCGAGAGCCACGACTTCGCCGGCAATCTCCAGCCCGAGGATCGGGCTTGCATCCTTGGGCGCTGGATAATTGCCCTGACGCTGCGCCACATCGGGGCGATTGACGCCCGCTGCCTCGACCTTGACCAGAATTTCGCCGGGACGTGGCTTCGGCAGCGGCCCGCGGGCCACCACCATCACGTCGGGGGAACCGAAGGACGGCAGGTCGATGAAACGCATCTCATTGGGAAGCGGCATAAAAGTCTCCTGTCAGCATGAGACCACTGACTTAGGACACGACCTCTGCCTTAGAAAGGGACCGGTGGATGTGGCCGGTCACTTTGTCTCACCAAAGGACGAGAAGACGAGGCCGCCTTCGCTCTCCTTGGCGGTTGCCTTGACCGATGCGATCTCGACGCTGATGCGGCCGATATCATCGAGAAGCAGGCCCTTGGGCAGCTCCAGAACGCCGATAGAGCAGCGCAACAGCGGGAAGTCCCGTTCGCGGCCCGAGCGGTCATGACCGCGGATCCTGCCGGAGGCTCGTTCTTCTTCGGAATAAAGCTCTATCACATCGCCGTGAAAATCCGACAGCAGGCGCTCGAGGATTTCGTCCAGCTCCTCGCGTGTCCAATCGCGGATGCCGATGAAGAAGTCGTCGCCGCCGATATGGCCAAGGAAGTCACCCTCCGAGAAGAAGTAACGCTTCATCAGCGCGGCAAACAGCGAGATTGCGTGGTCGCCCTTCTGGAAACCGTAGTGATCGTTGAACGGCTTGAAATTGTCGAAGTCGCAATAGCAGAAAAAGCGGCTTTCTTCGTCGTCGCGGCCAGCTTCCTGCATGAAATCGCGTACCGCGCGGTTACCCGGCAGGCTAGTCAGTGGGTTCTGATCCTGCGCGATCTTCAGCTGTTTCTCGTTTACCACCTTGATAAGAGATGCGGCCGAGACGACGCCGGCATAACGCATGTTTTCGGTGAGGATGACACAGGCACTGTTTTCCATGTTGGCAAACAGGCTCATCAGCTCTTCCGCCTCGGCATCCAGCCCGATGATCGGGGCGCGCTCGACGAAGTGAGCGATCGAGCGTTCATAGACCTTGTTCTTCAGAAGGTCGCGACCGAAGGGCTGATAGATGAATTCCTTCAGGTGGTATTCGTTGATGACGCCACGCGGTTCGCCATTGGCGTTCAGGACCGGAAAGAATGCCTGGCGCGGATTGCGGCGGAACAATTCGAATACAGAATCGATCGCGTCATTCTCGAAAACCGTCGGCAGTCTTTCGATCTGCTTGCGGATGAGGATCTCGTCCAGCGACTGGCTGGAACGGCGCGCACGGCCGATATCGGCAAGATGCGGAAAGGCCGGCTGCAGTTCGGTCAGGAAGGTCGTCGGCTTGGCGATGAAATAGCCCTGAACGAGATCGACACCATATTCGCGGCAGGCCAGAAATTCGGATTCCGTCTCGATGCCCTCGGCAATGACCCGGATACCGAGCGTGTGGGCGATGTTGACGATATTCTTGACCAGATGGCGCTTGCGCGGATTGCGGTCGATATCGGACACGAAATGCCGGTCGATCTTCAGGTAGTCGACGGGGAAGTCACAGAGCAGCTTCATCTCGCCGTGACCGACACCGAAATCGTCGATGGCGAGCTTGAAGCCCGCCTTGCGCATATCGGCCACCAGATCGGCAAATTCCGGTACGCTGGTATTGTCGAAGCGTTCGGAGAATTCGAAACAGACCGAAGAAGGTGCGATCTCGGCCGCCCGCAGATGGTGCAGCACTCTTTCGAGGAATTCATACCCCTGACGGATCAGTCGGACATCCAGATTGAGAAAAAGCGTGGCTGACGAATAGTCGGGAAGCGTCGCGAATTTGGCGAGCGCGCGGCCGGACATCATCTGCTCGAGCGCCAGAAGCTGGCCTGCCTGCTGGGCCTCGTCGAGCAATTCCGGCGGAGAGGAAAAGCCGATCCGTTCATGGCCACGCAGCAGGGATTCGTAACCGAAGACCGATCCTGTCGCCACTTCGACAATCGGCTGGAAGGCGTTTTCGAGAACCAGTTTCCCGAGGGTAACAAGCTGGTCGCCTGCATATCGCCGGACAACACCCGGTTCGAGAACAGCCGCAGACGACATACGCATTACTCCACTGCACGAGCGCTTTTCAAAATGCTCGAAAAAAGGCCTTAAATGACGTTGCGCAGGTTGCGGCGCTACCCGTCAACAATCCGTTGCTCCTCTATGAAAATCGCATGAAGGTTTTGTGACGACCTTCCGGTATTTGCTTAAAATTCAATGAATTACGAGGGATCATCCGATGTTTGGACAGTGTGCGGCAAGTGCCGGCGCGGACGTTGCCCAGTCTTGGACAACAGGTCCGACTTTAGGGAAATACCAAGCACTGCCAAGCTGTTAACCGGCCAGCCTGACGCAATGACGAGACCAGCAAATGCCGCGATCACGCTGATGGCAAACGCTACCCGCATTTCCGATGACTATCCAAATCTGCTGCGGCACTTGGTAGCGTCAATCGCGGATCAGACTGCATGATTGAGTGGCCGGGCGCGTTCAATGCGCCCTACGCATTTGGGATAGCGCGTTTCGCAATCATCACTTGATCGAAAACAAGATCGAAAATAACTCCTTACATTGCCATTCCTGCCTACAGAGGTCCTGCCGCGATCATGTACCGCCCGAACTTTCTCATCATCATGGTCGACCAGTTGAATGGCACGCTGTTTCCTGACGGACCAGCGAAGTGGCTGCATGCACCGCACATGAAAGCACTTGCCGCGCGCTCGGCGCGGTTTGCCAACAACTACACGTCCTCGCCGCTCTGTGCCCCTGCCCGCGCATCCTTCATGGCCGGGCAATTGCCGAGCCGGACGCAGGTTTACGACAATGCCGCCGAATATGTCTCGTCGATCCCGACCTATGCGCACCATCTGCGCCGAGCTGGGTATTACACGGCACTTTCGGGAAAGATGCATTTCGTCGGTCCAGACCAGTTGCACGGCTTTGAGGAGCGGCTGACGACCGATATCTATCCGGCCGATTTCGGCTGGACGCCGGACTACCGCAAGCCGGGCGAGCGGATCGACTGGTGGTATCACAATATGGGTTCGGTGACCGGTGCAGGTGTCGCCGAGATTTCCAACCAGATGGAATATGACGATGAAGTGGCGTTTCTGGCCAACCAGAAGCTCTATCATCTGGCGCGCGAAAACGATGACGCCGACCGTCGGCCCTGGGCGCTGACGGTCTCGTTTACCCATCCGCACGACCCTTACGTGGCGCGGAAAAAGTTCTGGGATCTCTATAACGACTGCGAGTATCTGATGCCGGATGTCGGCATGCTGGAGAGCCAGGATCCGCATTCGCAGCGCATCCTGAAATCATGCGATTATGCGAGCTTCGACATTACCGAGGAAAATGTGCGCCGCTCGCGCCAGGCCTATTTCGCCAATATCTCCTATATCGACGAGAAGGTCGGCGAGCTGATCGATACGCTGACCCGCACCCGGATGCTCGACAATACGGTCATCCTGTTCTGTTCCGACCATGGCGACATGCTGGGCGAGCGCGGATTGTGGTTCAAGATGAACTTCTTCGAAGGCTCCGCGCGTGTGCCGCTGATGGTGGCGGGACCGGGCGTTGCCCCTGCCCTGCACAAAGCTCCCGTTTCCAATCTCGACGTGACGCCAACGCTTTGTGACCTTGCCGGGATATCGATCTCCGAGATTGCGCCATGGACGGATGGCGAAAGCCTGAAGCCGGTGATCGATGGCGGTGAACGGACCTCGCCGGTGCTGATGGAATACGCAGCCGAAGCGTCCTACGCGCCGCTCGTCGGCATTCGCGAGGGCAAGTGGAAATATATCCATTGCGAACTCGATCCAGAGCAGCTTTTCGATCTCGAAGCCGATCCGAAGGAGCTCACGAACCTTGCGGGCGACCCGGCTCATGCCGAGGTTCTTGAAGGATTTCGCGCCAAGCGGGATGCCAAATGGGACATGGCGAAATTCGACGCCGCCGTGCGCGAAAGCCAGGCGCGGCGATGGGTGGTGTATGAAGCGCTGCGCAACGGCGCCTATTATCCGTGGGATCACCAGCCTTTGCAGAAGGCCTCCGAGCGCTACATGCGCAACCACATGAACCTCGACAATCTGGAAGAGTCCAAGCGTTATCCCCGTGGGGAGTGAGGACGGAGACAAGAGAATGAAAGCACAGCCGAAAGCCAGCCACTTCATCGACGGCGAATATGTGGAGGATACCGCAGGCAGCGTCATCGAGAGCCTTTACCCCGCCACCGGCGAGGTGATCGCAAGGCTGCATGCGGCAACGCCGGCGATTGTCGAAAAGGCGATCGCAGCGGCCAAACGCGCCCAGCCCGAATGGGCGGCAATTAGCCCGACGGCGCGCGGCCGAATCCTCAAGCGTGCCGCCGAAATCATGCGCGAGAGGAACCGCGAGCTTTCGGAACTCGAAACGCTCGATACCGGCAAGCCGATCCAGGAAACGATCGTCGCCGACCCGACTTCGGGGGCCGACAGTTTCGAATTTTTCGGCGGCGTGATCGCTGCGGGCATGAACGGCCAGTATATCCCGCTCGGCGGTGACTTTGCCTATACGAAACGAGTACCGCTCGGCGTCTGCGTCGGTATCGGCGCCTGGAACTATCCGCAGCAGATTGCCTGCTGGAAGGGTGCGCCGGCGCTTGCCGCCGGCAACGCGATGGTGTTCAAGCCGTCGGAAAACACGCCGCTCGGTGCACTGAAGATTGCCGAAATCCTGATCGAAGCCGGGCTTCCCAAGGGGCTCTACAACGTCATCCAGGGTGATCGGACAACCGGGCCGCTTCTGGTCAACCATCCGGATGTCGCCAAGGTTTCACTCACGGGCTCTGTGCCGACCGGGCGCAAGGTGGCGGCGGCAGCCGCCGGCCAACTCAAGCATGTGACGATGGAGCTTGGCGGGAAATCACCGCTGATCGTGTTCGACGATGCGGATATCGACAGCGCCATCGGCGGGGCTATGCTCGGCAATTTCTATTCCACGGGACAGGTCTGCTCCAACGGCACCCGCGTCTTCGTGCAACGCAAGGTGAAGGACCAGTTCCTGTCGCGGCTGAAAGAGCGGACGGAAAAGATCACCATCGGCGAGCCTATGGATGAGGCGACGCAGATGGGGCCGCTGATCTCTTTCGACCAGCGCCAGAAGGTCTTGAGCTATATCGACAAGGGCAAGGCCGAAGGCGCGACGCTTCTGACCGGCGGCGGCATTCCGAACGACGTGACGGGCGAAGGCTACTACATCCAGCCGACCGTGTTTGCCGATGTGACCGACGAGATGACCATTGCGCGGGAAGAGATTTTCGGCCCGGTGATGTGCGTGCTGGACTTCGACGACGAGGACGAGGTGATCGCGCGGGCGAACGCCACTGAATTCGGCCTGTCGGCGGGGGTATTCACCGCCGACCTTTCGCGCGGGCACCGGGTGGTGGACCAACTTGAGGCCGGGACCTTGTGGATCAACACCTACAATCTCTGCCCGGTGGAAATTCCCTTTGGTGGATCGAAACAGTCCGGTTTCGGACGGGAAAACTCGCTTGCGGCGCTTGAGCATTATTCCGAGCTGAAGACGGTCTATGTGGGAATGGGCAAAGTCGAGGCGCCGTATTGAGGGTGAAGCCGTTAGTCGAAATGGGCGTCGCGTGCGCGCTTTATCTGTCTCCAACGCTCGAAGATGAAGAAAGTGCAAGCGGCGAAAGCAGCAACGCAAATGATCAGATTTATCCCGAAGCGCAAATGCACCAAAGTCCCGACAAACATGCCGATGCCGACGAAAAACATGCGCGCGTGATGCACCATGCAACGAGCGAACGGTTGCCGGTTTTCCCGGCGATCTCGATAAGTGTTGGATATACCTTTGCTGAGGCGTGTTCGGTTGCGCTCCTCTTCGAGCCTTTCACTGTGGCCACGCGCGAGCTTCGCAAGGAGCTTCTTGGTAAAGTGCTTATTTTCCATCGGTCACGCGCCGCCTAAACGATATCGCTACCAAAGAAATAAGACATCGGAACTCAACTGAGAACTGCATCCAGCTAAAATTCACCGAGATACCTAATAGATCGGATCAGAGACACTCATGCAGGCAGATTTCGTCATCATCGGTTCCGGCTCGGCAGGATCTGCCATGGCTTACCGCCTCTCGGAGGATGGCAGGCATTCGGTGATCGTGATCGAGGCGGGTGGGTCGGACTATGGCCCGTTCATCCAGATGCCGGCAGCCCTTGCGTGGCCGATGAGCATGAAGCGGTACAATTGGGGCTATCTTTCCGAACCCGAGCCGAACCTCAACAACCGCCGCATCACCGCGCCGCGCGGCAAGGTTCTGGGCGGTTCATCCTCGATCAACGGGCTGGTTTATGTGCGCGGCCATGCGGAGGATTACAACCGCTGGGAGGAGCTTGGCGCGCGCGGCTGGTCATATGCCGACGTGCTACCCTATTTCAAGCGGATGGAGCACAGCCATGGGGGAGAAGAAGGCTGGCGTGGTACCGACGGGCCTTTGCATGTGCAGCGCGGGCCAGTGAAGAACCCGCTCTTTCATGCCTTCATCCGGGCGGGTGCCGAGGCAGGCTTCGAAACGACCGAGGATTATAACGGCTCGAAACAGGAGGGTTTCGGGCTGATGGAACAGACGATCCATCAGGGCCGCCGTTGGTCTGCCGCCAATGCCTATCTGCGGCCAGCGATGAAGCGGAAGAATGTCGAGATCGTCTATGGTCTGGCGCAAAAGATCGTCATCGAGAATGGACGGGCGACCGGTGTCGAGGTGTTACGGCGCGGCGTGCCGGAGATCGTTAAAGCCAATCGCGAGGTGATCGTGGCAGCCTCGTCCTTCAACTCGCCCAAGCTTCTGATGCTGTCAGGCATCGGGCCGGCGGCGCACTTGAAGGACATGGGGATCGAGGTGAAGGCTGATCGGCCAGGCGTCGGCGCAAATCTGCAGGACCATATGGAATTCTATTTCCAGCAGGTCTCGACCAAGCCGGTTTCGCTCTACTCCTGGCTGCCGTGGTTCTGGCAGGGGGTGGCGGGGGCGCAATGGGTGCTGTCCAAGGGTGGCCTTGGCGCCTCCAACCAGTTCGAAGCCTGCGCCTTCCTGCGCTCGCAAGCCGGGTTGAAGCAGCCGGATATCCAGTATCATTTCCTGCCGGTGGCGATTTCCTACGACGGGAAAGCTGCCGCCAAGAGCCACGGCTTTCAGGCGCATGTCGGCTACAATCTTTCCAAATCGCGGGGCAACGTAACCCTTCGTTCGGCGGATCCGAAGGATGATCCGGTCATTCGCTTCAACTACATGAGCCATGAGGAAGACTGGATCAAATTCCGCCATTGCGTGCGGCTGACGCGTGAAATTTTCAACCAGAAAGCATTCGACGACTATCGCGGACCGGAAATCCAGCCCGGTGAAAACCTGCAGTCGGATGACGAGATCGACGCTTTCCTGCGCGAGCATCTGGAAAGCGCCTACCATCCCTGCGGCACCTGCCGGATGGGAAGCGCCGACGACCGACAAGCTGTCGTCGATGCGGAATGTCGCGTCATCGGAGTGGAAGGTTTGAGGGTCGCGGACAGTTCGATCTTCCCGCACATCACATATGGCAATCTCAACGGGCCTTCGATCATGACCGGCGAGAAGGCGGCAGATCATATCCTCGGAAAAGTCCCCCTGCCCCGGAGCAATCAAGAGCCCTGGGTCAATCCGCGGGCAGCACTCAGCGACCGCTGATGCAACCTGCCTCACCCTTTGGTTGCGCAGGAAATTGTTGCAATCTTAAATAGCGATAATATTCTCGCCTCAGTCAAAAGTTGGGGGCGAATCATGATGAGCAGGATCCTGGCGCTGGCGCCGGAAGAGTTTGTGCGTGCGCTTGCAAAGCAGTCGTCCGTCTGGCGCGGAAGCGGCGGTTTTGCAGGAAAACGCCACCGGCGAGATCTGAGAAGGCGCTGGATCCGCCTTTACAAGAACAAGCGCGGCATCCAGTCGCTTGCCCGGTACAGCCGCCCGGAGATTGGTGGGCTTACTGCGGATATCGAGGTGTCGCCCAAATCGTCCGTGATCATTCTCCTTCCGGACAATCGCTATCTGGACGAACAGAGCGACAAGGCCGGTCCGGGTTCCGAGAACAAAATCATCTTGCCGCAAACGAGCCAGACGGATTCCCGCAAACAATTGCGGCGGCTGATGCATGTGGCGATGACGTCCCGATCGCAAACGACACTGGATCTCATCAACGCCTCCAACACCTATCGGCAGGCTCTGCCCGCGGTTGCGCGGGTTAGCCGCGGCGAGCGACTGTTTCTGCGCGGGGTCTATCTCGAAGCGCTGGGAGCGGTGATCCTGCCTCGACTGGAACAGCCGATGATCGATATCCTCGAGGAACAGGGCGTCGAGGTCGTTCCAAAATCGGAAATCCTGGTGCATCCGCCGGAGATCCGGGAGTTGCAAACTTCACCCGACTTCTGGCACCGTCGCATTCTTCCCAATCGAGGCGAGCTTCCCCAGGCATACCGGGGCAACGGCATCTCCATCGGCCTTCTGGACACAGGCATCGATGTCGATCATCCTGAATTTTCACACAGGAAAGGCGACCATATCGTCTACCGGCAGTTCGACCTCAACGGCGTCGAAGTGCCGGGCGCAAGCCCGCGGGATTTCGGCAGCCACGGAACACATGTGGCAGGCATATGCGCCGGCCAGAACGCCGGCATATCACCGCAGGTCCATCTCTCGGTTGCGGCCGTGCTGACGGAGCAGTCGGAGAACGGGGGATTGCGAGGTTACTTTGCGCAGTTGCTTGGCGGCCTGAACTGGCTCGTCAACGAAGCAGGCCCTCAAGGCGACGGCGTCCAGATCGTCAACGCATCGCTCGGCACACGAAACCTGACCCGAGAGGATATCAGCAGCCTTTACAAGGCGATCGGCAACGCTGCAGACCAGGGCGCGGTGGTCGTGGCGGCAATCGGCAACAACGGCAACCTGGGTATGGGCAACCATTGCTTTCCCGCCAAGCTTGAGCATGTCGTCGCCGTCGGGGCGATCGACAGGGACGATCGTGTCGCCGCCTTCAGCGACTGGGGGTATTCCTACGGCGATACAGCGCGGCAAGCCCCGAGCAAACCGAATATCGTAGGACCGGGCGTGGATATACACAGTGCTCTGGCCGGCGGCGGCTACGCCTCCATGAACGGCAGCTCGCTCTCGGCGCCATGTATTTCATCAGCTCTGGCGCTCATTCTTGAGAAGTATCCGGAACTCACCGGCCAGCCTCGACGTTTGACGGAAACGCTGATGGAGTTTACTAGATGTAATCAAAATTGGGCCAATATTGTCCCAAGAGTGGGGCGTGGCTGCATTGACCTGGAAGGCCTGCTGCCATGACGCCGGCTCTTCCATCGAAAGGACTGACCATGCTGAATGCCAGAGTCAGGAATATCGTTTCGAGCTCGTCGCCGCAGGACTCGATCGTTTTCATCGTCGAAGTGAATGCCGATCAGGAAATGTCTCAGGCCCGAGAGATATCGGATATCATGGCCCGCAAGGCGGCCTTGCGGGACGTTTCGTTGCGCGCTAAGGCACCGGTCATTGACGCCTTGAATGCCTATGAGCCCCTCGGACTGAAAGTCGTCAACCCCATGAACGGTTCGCTGCAATTGATCGCCCAGGGACCCGCAGCCGCCTGGGAACAGGCGATCGGCGAACATTCGGACCTGTTCGACGGAAAGCAGGTCGATCTCCTGCCCAACGAAGCAAGCTTCGCGGCGATCTAAAGCACGCCGCGATCTTTCCGTTTCGCTTGCCGTGGCAACAACCGAATTTCACTGTCACATCACTGATAGAAGCTGGCTCAGTCGATCAATGATGAGTTGATTGAGTGCGCGGTAATCTCCGTCGAAATGATGACCACCCTTGCGCGGGTGTATGTCGACACCCGGGATTTCACCCACATCCGGGCAGGCCGTATCTTCTTCCTCAAGCCCATAGACGCACTGGATCTTAAGAGGCTCGATCGCTCTTAAGTCATCCACCGGGTCACCATGCTTGCCGGCACCGGCATAACCGAGCCATCCGGTGACGGCGATTTCGAAATCGGCCTGATGCGACAGTGCCAGCAGCGACATGAGACGAACTGCCTCCTGGTCATCTTTCGCCAACAGCCGGTAAGTGGCGGGCAGAATGTTGGCGCCGAAGGAATAGCCGATCAGAACGACATTCTCGACATTCCAGCGCTGGCGGTAGGTGGCGATGATGCGGGAAAGGTCGGCTGCCGTCTGTGCCGGCGTCTTTTCGTTCCAGAAATAGCGCAGGGCATCGACGCCGACGACCGGGATTCCCTCGTCCTTCAGATATGCCGCGAGTTTCTGGTCGATATCACGCCAGCCGCCGTCACCGGAATAGATGATCGCCATCGTATTGCGGCGCGGCGCGGCCTCGATCGGCACAATCGGAAGGTCCAGCGGAGAACCGGTGGCCTCAGCGGCTGTCATCACGCTGCGTGAAACTGCAAGCAAAGCTTCCTCGGAAGCCTCGTCATCCGCAGTCACCTCGATGTCGGGGTGGGTGCGTTTCAGATCTTCGACATGCTCGCGCCCCGCCTTTGCGGCTTCGGGCGTGAATACGACGTCGATATCGTTCGGCAGCTCGCCTTCGGTCAGGCCATAGCGCATACCGCCATCGACCTGATTTTTCGGCGCCGGCGTGCAGAGTATTTTCGACAGGGCGATCGACGGATCCGGGTCGACCGCCAGCGTCGCGCCGATGGTGGAGAACGGTGTCTGGGCGGCAATCGCCAGAGCCAGCGATCCGCCGGCGCCGATGCCTGCCACCAGCGGAGCGCGATAGGTCGTCATGTCCCGATCGCGATGGATCTGGCGGCTCAGTTCCTCGATATCGGAGACGAGATAGAGGCAGTCCCGCTTCTCTTCGCCAAGCCCGGCATAATAGTCGGGCAGATCGACGCCGACGACTACAGCACCATCGGCTGTCAGCGCATCCGACATGCGGTCTTCTTCGCGGCCCCAGCCATCGGCGTCCGACAGAAGCACGACGATGCCTTTTTCCTGCACCTGCGGATCGCTGATGCGGGAGGTCGGCAGGCTGACGATTTCATTCTGAGCGAACTGCATGTGATAGAGTTCAACGGCACCGGCAACCAGCGTGAGCGCTGCAACGATAACCGGCAAAGCCCTCATCTGCGCAAAATCCCGCGCAACCCGCCGCCGATCAGCATCGTTACATCGAAGATGGAAGCGAGCGGAAGACCGCGGCCCGAAACGACGAGATAACGCGGCTGCCAGACCGGATCGAACTTCGACTTGAAAGCCTGCACGCCGCGGAAATTATAGAAACGCTCGCCGAATTCGAAGATCTCCCGGCCGAGCCGGTTCCACAGCGGCGCGTAGTGATGATCCGCCAGGCCCGCGAGAGGGGCCATGCCGAGATTGAGCGTGCGGAAACCCCGCGCCTTCATATGCTCCATGATGCGCACGAAGAGCAGATCCATCATGCCGCGATGCGTCTCGGGAATGTGACGCATAAGGTCGATGAAGGCATCGCCATGCTGGCCGGCTTCGAGAATGTTTGCGAAAGCGACGATGCGCCCTTCCAAGCGGATGATCGCCACCGGGCATGCCTTGACATAGGCGAGGTCGAATGTGCCGAGCGAAAAACCCTTCTCCGAGGCGTTGTGCGAGGCCAGCCAGGCACGCGAAACCGAGAGCAGCTCGTCTATGACCTCGGGCACCTCATCGGGTGAAAGCATGGAGAATTCCAGCCCGTCGCGTTCGGCGCGATTGATCGAGCGGCGCAGTTTCAGCCAGGCACCGCCCTTGAGGTCGAAACGGGTCAGGTCTACCACTGCCTGCTCGCCGAGCTTGTACGGACGCAGGCCGCAATCAAAGGCGTGCGGCAGGAAAGCTTTCGAAACCTGATAGAAGACCGGTCGGCTGCCTTGATGACGCGCCGTCGCCATGAACTTTTCAAGCAGGTTTGGCCACAGTTCCTGCGGGCCGACAGGATCGAACAGCGCGACCAGCGAGTGGCCGTGCCGGGCATACATGACAAACGCCTGCTCGCAATCGGAAAACAGGATCTGCTTGTCTCCAAGCCGGACAAGGCCAGCGCTGGCATTCGGCTGGTTTGCAAGGATGGCCAGCGCCTTCGCCATATCTTCCGGCGGAGGGCCTTGCCGAAGGGTGCGCCCTCTGGATTGCGCTTGGCCAGCGCCACGCAAAAAGCGCCCGAACAATGGCTGACGAGATGCCGAAACTGTATCGACTACAGCTGGGGATAGCAGCTCATGCTGCTTCGGTTGGCAGGTTTCATCGACATGAGCCGACATTTTAAGCCTATTAAAGACGTTGAACCGCAATTGCCTTAGCGTATTTGTATTTATCGAATCTTACGCCTTAAAGATGTAGCGGCTGCGACACATGAGCCGGATATACAAACCGATGCGGGCAAGACGACAGACGAAGCTTGGATGGAATAGTATTCCAGCCTCTCCTTGATCTTCGGACAGGGCTGGAACATCAACAAGCTCACGGACTCCGAGCGTAAACCGTCCGGCAGTTACTTGGTAAAGATCTTCCAGCGGGTCGGGCGGAAACGGGCTTCCGAACCAAGCTCGATCGGAGCATGCAATGGCACCTCCACTTCGACATGGAACGGATCGTGGCCGTTGTTGGCGATGTCGATCTCGGCAATACGGGTGCCGGCGAGACGGCGACAGGCAGTAACCTTGCCGAACAATGCGTCCTTCTCGTCGGTCAGGACCACGTCTTCCGGGCGGAAGAACAGGTCTCCGGCCGCATCGGTCTTTTCCGAAATGCCGATCGGCTCGCCCTGGAACAGAACCGTACCATTCTTCACCTCGACCGGCAGATGCGAGGATTCGCCGATGAAGGAGAAGACGAAAGGCGACTGCGGGCGGTCGTAGACATCATCCGCTGAACCGACCTGCTCGATCTTGCCCTGGCTCATCACGACAACACGGTCGGCAAGTTCAAGCGCTTCTTCCTGGTCGTGGGTGACGAACACGGTCGTGTGGCCGGTGCGGTCGTGGAATTCGCGCAGCCAGCGGCGCAGTTCCTTCCTGACCTTGGCATCGAGCGCGCCGAAAGGCTCGTCGAGCAGAAGGATGCGGGGTTCGATCGCCATGGCACGGGCAAGCGCCACGCGCTGGCGCTGACCGCCGGAAAGCTGGTTGGGATAGCGATTTTCAAGACCCGAGAGCTGCACCATGTCGAGCAGGTCGGAAACCCGCTTTTTGATCTCGCTTTTCGGCGGGCGGCTGGCGGACGGACGGACCTTGAGTCCGAAGCCGATATTCTGTGCCACGGTCATGTGACGGAACAGCGCGTAATGCTGGAAAACGAAGCCGACATTTCGCTCCTGGACCGAATGGCGGGAGGCATCTTCCTCACCAAAGAAAATCTGGCCGGCAGTCGGGAAATCCAGGCCGGCGATCAGGCGAAGCAGTGTCGTCTTGCCGGAACCGGACGGGCCGAGCAGCGCGATCAATTCACCCGAAGCGATATTGAGCGATACGTCATTCAGCGCGGCGAAACGGTCGAATTCCTTGCGGATATTGTTGATTTTGACTTCCATACGCGGGGTATCCTAGTGCCGGCCGCCGGCGGCGCCGGCACCGAACCGAAGTTCGAGAAAGGTTTTCAAAGCGAGCGTGACGAGTGCCAGAAGAGCCAGCAGGGATGCCACCGCAAAGGCGGCGACCATGTTGTACTCATTATAGAGGATCTCGACATGCAGCGGCATGGTGTTGGTGAGGCCGCGGATACGGCCGGAAACGACTGAGACGGCGCCGAACTCACCCATAGCGCGGGCGTTACAGAGCAGCACGCCGTAAAGTAGGCCCCATTTGATATTGGGCAGCGTCACATACCAGAACGTCTGCCAGCCGGACGCGCCCAGAGACAGTGCCGCCTCCTCATCGCCGGTGCCCTGGTCCTGCATCAGCGGGATCAGTTCGCGCGCAACAAAGGGGAAGGTGACGAAGACGGTCGCAAGCACGATGCCGGGCACGGCAAACAGGATCTCGATGCCATAGCTTTTCAGCCAGGGGCCGAGAAGGCTGCCGCTGCCAAAGAGAAGAACATAGACCAGACCGGAGATGACCGGCGAGATCGAAAACGGCAGATCGATCAGGGTGATCAGAAACGCCTTGCCCTTGAACTCGAACTTGGCGATCGCCCAGGAGGCGGCCAGACCGAAGACGAGATTGAGTGGCACGGCGATGGCAGCCACGATCAGAGTCAGCCGGATCGCTGCCCAGGCATCGGGTTCCAGCAACGCCTCCTCGTAGGTGACCCATCCTTCGCGAAAGGCTTCGTAGAAAACCGACACAAGCGGGAGGAACAGGAAGAAGGCGAGGAAGACGAGCGTCAGGGCGACGAGGATCAGCTTGGTGGAGAAGCTTTCGTCAGCCGGGTTACGGAAGGAGATACGGCGATTATCAGACATTGCCATATCTCCTGCGGCTCCAGGCCTGGATGAGGTTGATCACCAGAAGCATGGCAAAGGAGATCAGAAGCATGATCGTGGCGATGGCGGTCGCGCCGGCATAGTTGAATTCTTCCAGCCGGATGACGATCAGCAGCGGTGCGATTTCAGACACGTAAGGGATGTTACCGGCGATGAAGATGACCGAGCCGTATTCTCCGACACCGCGCGCGAAGGCGAGCGCAAAGCCTGTGAGAAGGGCTGGCGTAAGACCGGGCAGAAGCACGTTGAAGATCGTCTGGAACCGGTTGGCGCCAAGCGTGGCAGCCGCCTCTTCCACCTCCTTGTCGATCTCTTCCATGATCGGCTGCACGGTGCGCACGACGAAGGGAAGACCGATGAAGATCAGCGCGATGACGATGCCGATCGGCGTGAAAGCGATGCGGAAGGGCATGAACAGCGAGCCGATCCAGCCATTCGGCGCATAAAGCGAGGCAAACGCGATACCGGCAACAGCCGTCGGAAGGGCGAAGGGCAGATCGACCATCGCATCGATCAGCCGGCGCCCGGGAAACCGATAACGGGTGAGCACCCAGGCGAGCAGCGTGCCGAAGACGACATTGATCACTGCCGCGATAAAGGCCGTGCCGAAGGATACATAAAGAGCCCGGATCGTCCGTTCATCGGAGAAGATGGCAAAAAAGCCCGACCAGCCGAGTTCGGCCGTGCGCCAGAGCAGGCCGGCGATGGGGATGAGAATGATCAGCGACAGGTAGGCGAGCGAAAAGCCGAGCGTCAACCCGAAACCCGGGATGATGCTCGGCTGTTTCAATCTCCAGCCCGCCGTGGAAACGGTAGCGGATGCGGTCATGCTTGGTTCCGAATTCTACGTTCAGGCCCGACATGGCAACGGTGCGGCAACAAACTACCGCACCGTGCCTCCAGTGTCACTTGAGTGATTATTTGGCGCCGGGCTTGTAGATCTGGTCGAAAATGCCGCCATCACCAAAGTGCTCCGGCTGCGCCTTCTTCCAGCCGCCGAAGAGCGGATCGTCAATGGTGACGAGCTTGATCGGAGGCAGCTGTTTCAACAGTTCCGGCTTCACCACTTCCGGCTTGGACGGACGATAGAAGTGCTTGGCCGCGATGTTCTGGCCTTCGTCGGAATAAAGATATTGGAGATAGGCTTCGGCGACCTTGCGGGTGCCCTTGGCGTCGACATTGGCATCGACGACTGCGACCGGCGGTTCGGCGAGGATGGAGATCGGCGGCACGACGATGTCGAACGCATCCTTGCCGAATTCCTCACCGGCCAGATAGGCCTCGTTTTCCCAGGCGAGCAGAACGTCGCCGATCTGGCGCTGGGCAAAGGTGACGGTGGATCCGCGGGCACCGGTATCGAGAACCGGAGCGCGCTTGTAGAGATCGCCGATATAGGCCTTGATCTTGTCCTGATCGCCCTTGAATTCTTCATTGGCCCAGGCCCAGGCAGCCAGATAGTTCCAGCGGGCGCCACCTGATGTTTTCGGGTTCGGCGTGACGATCTGCACGTCGCCCTTCACCAGATCGCCCCAGTTCTTGATGCCCTTCGGATTACCCTTGCGAACGAGGAAGACGATCGTCGAGGTGTAGGGCGAAGCGTTGTTGGGCAGGCGGGTGCGCCAGTCTTCCTTGATTTTGCCGGTCTTCTGGATGGCATTGATATCGCTCTCCAGCGCCAGCGTCACGACATCGGCCTCAAGGCCATCGATCACAGAGCGGGCCTGCGCGCCGGAGCCGCCATGCGACTGACGGATTGTGACATCCTCACCACCTTCCGCCTTCCAGTGCTTGGCAAAGGCGGCGTTGAAATCCTTATAGAGCTCGCGTGTTGGATCGTAGGACACGTTCAGAAGCTGGCTCGCGGCAAAGGCCGGCGCTATGCTTCCTGCAGCGAGCGTCACGCCGAGCGCAACCACTGCCAGCCGCTTTCCAATCCCATCGGTGAAGTTCAGCATAGAGTCTCTCCTGTGATCCTTGTCCCATGACCAGTGTCCCGTGATCATCGGGCCATTTGATATGGGCTAAACTCTATCGGTCAGGTCGTCTTAGTCAATTCACGGCGAAAAGAAGGCAAAACTGTTTCCCTCGGGCGGGTTCGCGCGACAAAGAATGCGTTCCATGAGCATCAGTTCACAGAACAGCAGCATCGGGAAAACACCGAACGGCAAAAACGCAATCCGGCCGAAATTCGTTCCAGAGGCTCGATTTCAACCCGGCGGAGAGTCGCGCCTGAGGAAAATCTCCGTATGGCCAACCGCTTTGGGCACGTCTCGAAAGGGTGGGCAGAAGTCGAAACCGCAGGCGCGATAGATCGAGATAGCATCGGTCATATAGATGGTGGTGTGCGCCAGCAGCGTGCTCTTCCGACGCGCTTCGACAGCATGGATGACCGCCCGCATCATTGCGCCGCCGATGCCTCTTTGCCGGAAATCGGGGCCCACGTAGAATTTGTGAAGTTCGTCGGCCGTATCGTCGAAGATGGAAAATGCCAAACATCCCGCCGGCTGGCCATCCCATGATGCCAGCAACATTCCTGTCCCCGATTGCGCGTAACGCCGGGCAAGGCTTGCCGCAGTCTCACCGTGATAAAGATCCGTCACCAGTTGAGGATCGACGCCATGGGTCGCGGCCATGGCGATATCCCAATCCGCCAGTTCCCGGCACAGCGCCGCGGCGATCTCGAAGTCCTTCGGTGATTTTGCGATGGACACAGAAAACATGCCAGCCTCTCGACAAGGAGAGTACATTAGCATGCCCTGCTGCACGTAGGCAGACGCCAATATCAATTAAGCAAGAGGGCTTACGCCGTCAGAAGCTCTCTCACCTGAGCTGGCTTCTGTGTACCTTCGCCTGCCCCCTCGATCGCATCGGCAATCGTGGTGTTGAACAGAACGTCGCGGGTGGCGTCGGCTACACGGGCGAAGACATGGCGGATTTCGCACAGGTGTTCGCCATCGCAATCATCGCATTTGCGATAGGCGGTTTGCGACAAGCAGGGAAGCGGAGCGATCGGCCCGTCGACAAGCCGCAGGACTTCACCGAAGGAGATTGCGTCGGCGGGCTTCAGCAGTAGATATCCACCCTGCTTGCCACGGCGGCTCATGACGATGCCGGAGCGTTTCAGGTCGAGCAGGATCTGTTCCAGAAATTTCTTCGGAATGGACTGCTGGACCGCGATCTCCGAGATCAGCATCGGCTCATCCGGGTCGGCCTGCGCCAGAGCAGCCAAGGCTCGAAGCGCATATTTCGCTTTCTGGGATATCATCACGCAACCATCAACAGCAACGCCGCCGCGAGGCTTTTTTGCCCTCACGTCGCCGCTTCACACTTCGTATCCCTGCGCCTCGCGAATATCTTGGATGCGACATCCGCGGTCGCGTTCGTGCACACGGCTATGCCGCATTGCACACTCCGTTCTGGAGTACCGCAAACATGCAGAAAATACAAACCTATGCGGGCATCTGCTGCCGTAAAAACAGTCACATTTGGTTAAGGCGGCAGGTTTTCTGTGTAGGCCCGGCTTTCTAGAGATATTTGCTCCCCAGAACCGGCGGAAGAAACGGCTTTTCCTGTCATCAGCCCCTGCAAGTCGCAATACTACAGCACTTGCTGATGAAAGAAGAACCATGACCACGCATGATGTGATTGAGCGTACCGCGTATGCAGAAGGCAACGAGAGCCTCGCCGAAGAATTGAACGCCAGACTTGCAAGCCTCGATCTTGCCGGCCGTCTTTCCGCTGCTGCCGAACTTGGCCACGCCGTTTTCACCACCTCGCTTGGAATAGAAGACCAGGTCATCACCGCCGCGATCGGTACGCATCGCCTTCCGATCGAAGTTTCCACGCTGGAAACCGGACGCCTGTTTCAGGAAACGGTCGCGCTCATCTCGGAAACTGAGGAACGTTACGACATGACGATCCGGCGGTTCTATCCTGAACAGGACGATATCGATGCCTATGCCGCGAAATACGGCTTGAACGGTTTCTACGACAGTATCGAAGCACGTCACGCCTGCTGTCATGTGCGCAAGCTGATCCCGCTCGCCAAGGCGCTTTCGCAAGCGCAGGTGTGGGTGACCGGCTTGCGCCGCGGCCAGTCCGGCAATCGCGCCACCACGCCTTTTGCCGAATATGATGCCGAACGCGGCCTCATCAAGGTCAACCCGCTGGCCGACTGGGATATCGACACGATCAATGCCCATGTGACGGCTGAGCATATCCCGGTCAACCCGCTGCATGCCCGCGGTTACCCCTCCATCGGCTGCGAGCCCTGTACCCGCGCCATCAAGCCCGGCGAGCCTGAACGCGCCGGACGATGGTGGTGGGAAAACGACGAGAAACGCGAATGCGGACTGCATGTCCCGGAAAGCGCGTCTCAGCCGATACCGGCTTCAGCACCGCTCGCGAGTTCCATCGCCCGCTGAGGCCCAAATCCCCACTCTTTGTGTGTAACATTCAAAATCTACCGGAGACCGAAATGTCCCTGTCTGCACAGGAAACGGAAATCAGGAACCCACCCGTTTCCCGCCCGCCGCTCGATCCGCATCTGAAAGCCCTCGAAAACGAAGCGATCCATATCTTTCGCGAGGTTGCCGCGGAGTTCGAAAACCCGGTCATGCTCTATTCGATCGGCAAGGATTCATCCGTGCTGCTGCATCTGGCACGCAAGGCTTTCTTCCCCGGCCGCGTCCCCTTCCCGCTTCTGCATGTCGACACGACCTGGAAGTTCAAGGAGATGATCGAGTTTCGCGACCAGATCGCCGAAAAATACGACCTCGATCTCGTGGTCCATACCAACAAGCGCGGTGCCGAAGAAAACATCACGCCGTTTACCCACGGATCGGCCTTCTATACCGACGTGATGAAGACGGAAGCGTTGAAGCAGGCACTCGATGCAGGCGGCTATGATGCGGCCTTCGGCGGCGCCCGTCGCGACGAGGAAGCCTCCCGCGCCAAGGAACGCATCTATTCCTTCCGGACGCCGGACCACAAATGGGACCCGCGCAACCAGCGGCCGGAACTTTGGAACATCTATAACGGCATGATCAAAAAGGGAGAGAGCGTTCGCGCCTTCCCGCTGTCGAACTGGACCGAGGTCGATATCTGGCGATACATCCAGGCGGAAGACATTCCGCTCGTGCCGCTCTATTACGCCGCCGAGCGCCCCTATGTGGAGCGCGACGGGATGATGATCCTGGCGGAAGATCCGCGGCTGGAACTCCAGCCCGGCGAAGAAATCCAGCACGGCATGATCCGCTTCCGCACGCTCGGCTGCTTTCCACTCACCGGTGCGATCCGCTCGACGGCGTCCAACCTGGAAGAGGTGATCGCGGAACTGGAAATCGCAACCGTTTCCGAACGACAGGGCCGCGCCATCGACCGCGACCAGTCCGGCTCCATGGAAAAGAAGAAGCGCGAGGGATATTTCTAAGATGAGCGCCACAGCTACAGCCACAACCACGCCCGTCGCTGCTTCGGCGAATGTCATTCCCTTCGCCGAATCCGCCGCCCGCGTTTCGCGCGATACGCGGCCGCTGCGCCTGATCACCTGCGGCTCTGTCGATGACGGCAAGTCGACCCTGATCGGCAGGCTTCTCTGGGACACCAAGGCGGTCAAGGAAGACCAGGCGGCGACGCTTGCGCGTGACAGTGGCGCGCAGAACGATCTCGGCCTGCCGGATTTCGCGCTGCTGCTCGACGGCCTGCAGGCGGAACGCGAACAGGGCATCACGATCGATGTCGCCTATCGCTATTTCTCCACGGATCGCCGCTCCTTCATCGTCGCCGATACACCCGGCCACGAGCAATATACCCGCAACATGGTGACCGGCGCCTCTACCGCCGATCTCGCCATCCTTCTGGCTGACGCCCGCGTCGGCCTGCTCGAACAGACCCGTCGGCACGCAACGATCGCGGCGCTGATGGGCATCAGGCAATTCGTGCTGGCGGTCAACAAGATCGACCTGATCGGTTACGACAAGGCAGTGTTCGAAAAGATCGCGGCCGAATTCCGCGAATTCGCATTGGCACTCGGCGTGCGGCAGATCACCGCCATTCCGATGTCGGCGCTCAAGGGCGAGAATGTCGTTCTCTCCGGCGCTGATGCAATGCCTTGGTATGAAGGCCCGACGCTGATCGAAGCGCTGGAGCTTGCCACCAGCCGTTCCACCCAGGCCGGCGGTTTCCGCCTCCCCGTGCAACGCGTCGTGCGCCCCGGCGAGAGTTTTCGCGGTTATCAGGGTACGGTATCGGGCGGCGCGATCAAGCCGGGTGACTCGGTTGCGATCCTGCCTTCGGGCACCGTCGCCAATGTGAAGCAGATTGTCACCTTCGATCTCGTGCGCAATGCAGCGGTCGCCGGCGATGCGATCACGCTCGTTCTCGACCGGCAGGTGGATGTGGCGCGTGGCGACATCATTGTCTCCATCGATGGCCAGCCGATGACCGGCACATCCTTCGACGCGCAGCTCGTGTCGCTTCAGCCGGGCGGCATCGAGCCGGGCAAGCGTTACTGGCTGAAAAGCGGCTCGCGCCGGCAGCGGGTAACGATCGAACCCACGTCGCAGCTCGATCTTTCGACCGGCCAGTGGAAGCCGCATGCCTCGCTGCTTTCGATGAACGCGATCGGCAAGGTGCATCTTTCCTTCGAAGAACCGGCGGTGTTCGATGCCTATGAGCAGAACCGCGCCACCGGCGCCTTCGTCCTGATCGATCCCGACACGCTGAATACGGTTGCCGGCGGCATGGTTACCGCGAAGCGCGCAGATGTCGGCGGCATCCATCGCGGCAAGGAAGGTGAACAGCGCATCGTGCTTTCGCTGCCCGCGGATCTGGCCGAACAACTGATGGCAAGCGAACTGTTCGCATCACGCCGCGACGAAGCGGAGATCCGGAGATTGACGGCCGCAGAAGCAGCCGAGTTCTTCCCCAGCGCCGGAAGCGATATCTGAACGCAAGAATGTCACGAGGGCGGCGCAAGCCGCCTTCGTGTTACGACAAGTGCGTTGTAACTCTCAGCGCCAGTAGCTCTCAGATCACAAATTACGGAAACAAAAAAAGCCCGCGAAAGCGGGCCTTTTCATATGAGTTTGTTGTTTTGCAGCCGATAATGCTTCGGCTGAGCTGCTTCTGCTCAATGGCGCAACAAGTGGCTGCAGCTAGAAAACAAACATGTAGAGCAGAACGATTACAAGGATAGGAACACCCATTGCCCACAATGCGATACCTTTAAGCATAGTCACCTCCATCGGTTTCGATGGGCTGATAACGCCGGCTCTCTTCAGCTGTTCCCAAAAATGAGAATACAGGACCTGCTGGTTCGAGATTAATCGATCTCGGACATGGTAATGGAGGCGGCAGCGAAAGGGTTTAAACAGACCGCACACATGCAAACTGGGACGTCCAGATCGCGCCGACAAATGCGTTCTTAAGCCCAAACGATAAAACAGTCCCCAATCGGTCCGTTTATCAGAAAAGGAATTCTGCGGAGAAAGTCTTTCGGGAGTTGAAACCTTTGCTCTGAAAGGCTTTTGACTGGTCGGAGTGGCAAGATTCGAACTTGCGACCCCCACGTCCCGAACGTGGTGCGCTACCAGACTGCGCTACACTCCGTGACCAGTGGCGCCTCTATAGAACAGCATTTTTCCTTCGACAAGCACCGTTTTCGAAAAAAATGTGACAAGGCTTAATTCGTTTGTCGCACCTTGTGGCACTGCCGTGAATCCGTTGCAAAAAAGCGGCGCTTCAAGAATTTGATGTCAAAGCCGTCCCGTGATCTCGCGGTGAGCCAGGAAAATCTGCTAGCTGGAACATGACATATGTCCCGCAGGCATTGCTTGGGGACCAGCCCATCACACAAGGATTTTCACGGATCATGAGCCGCCGCCTCATCGCATCGACCGCCCTTCTCGCGCTTGCACTTTCCAGCTGCACGACCGTTACCATAACCGACAGCCCGATATCCAAGCGCTGGGTCGGCCACTCTGCCGGCGAGTTCTTTGCAAAATACAATCCGCCGCTCGATGACGTTACTTCCGGTTCCAGCACAGTTTATAGCTGGCGCGGCGGCTACAAGCGCATCAAGCTGGAGAACGGCAAGAGCGCCAGCGTCAGCTGCTCGGCCAAGATCACCGTTTCCTCCGATTACACGATCCGCAATATCGAGATCACCGCCGACCGCCCCGGCGCAACCGGACCGAGCTACTGCGAGGAACTGCTGGCCGGCGCGTAACAGCACCTGTAGAGACTTGCGTAGCACCGCTCCCCGGACCGGTGCTACGCTTCAGAACACGCGCGATGGCTGCAAATCAGGGTAGCCGTCTTGAGCCACCATTGTTTTTGGTAGCATAAACCGCCGATTTGACATAATTTGGCGTCAGTTTCCGGCCGTTCTTCAACCAGGGTTTCCAGACGCGCTTGTCCTATCTAGCAACTCACGCTCGTGTCGTCAGCGCATTGGTAATGCGTGAAATGTCGACGCGCTTCGGAGCAAAGCCGGGCGGATATCTCTGGGCCTTCCTCGATCCGGTCAGCCATATCGTCTTCCTGTCCGTCATCTTCATGGCGATCGCCCATCTGCCGCCGCTTGGAACCAGCTTCCCGCTGTTCTTTGCCACCGGTTATATCGGCTTCCAGTTCTACCAGGCGCTGGCCGGCTATCTGAACAGCGCCGTCAGCGGCAACAAGGCCCTGCTCAGCTATCCGAGCGTGGCGCCGATCGACACGGTTGCTGCACGCTACGTGCTGCAGATCGTGACGACGACAATCGTCGCAATCGTTGTGCTCGGTTATATCGTGTTCACGGTCCGCCATCCCGTTTCCATCCATCTGCCGCCCATCCTGGAAGCCATGGTAGCGGCGAGCCTGATCGCGCTCGGCATCGGGCTCGCGAATGCAGTGCTGTTCGTCATGTACCCGATCTACGAAAAGCTTTATGGCATCGTCACCCGCCCGCTTTTCCTCGTCTCCGGCGTATTCTTCCTGCCGGATTCACTGCCACCGATCGCCAAGGATGTGATACTTTTTAACCCTTTGGCTCATATCGTCATGCAATTCAGGACCGGATTTTATCCGCAATACCGGGCAGCCGGATATGACGGGTTCTATGTCTGGAGTGTCGCGGCCTGCCTGGTATTCATCGGGCTTGTGCTATTTACGACATCCAGGGGAAGGCTGAGAGACCGATGATCCGATTGGAGCGCGCAACCAAAGAGGTGCGCATGAAAGGCGTGAGAAAGATGATCATCGACAATGTGTCGGTGACCTTTCCGCGTGGCAAGAGCATCGGGCTTTTGGGCCGTAACGGCGCGGGAAAGTCGACGCTGCTTCAGATTATCGCAGGTACGCTCGAACTCGACCGCGGCCGCATCATCCGGCAGGGAAAAATCTCCTGGCCGCTGGGCTTTCAGGGCAGCTTCCAGGGCAATCTTTCCGGCGAGCAGAATGTCCGCTTTGTCGCCCGCATCTATGGCGTGAATACCGACGAGCTGGTTGCCTATGTTGCCGAATTCGCCGAACTAGGGCAATTCTACCATGCGCCTGTCAGAACCTACTCTTCGGGCATGAAGGCTAGGCTGGCATTCGGGGTGAGCATGGGAATCAATTTCGACTATTATCTGGTCGACGAAATCACCGCCGTGGGCGATACCAATTTCAAGCGGAAATCGCAGCAGACCTTCAAGGAAAAGCTGAGCAATTCCGACGTGATCATGGTCTCCCACAGCACCGGAACGTTGCGCGACTATTGCCAGACCGGCATCGTTCTGGAAAATGGGCAGATGACCTACTACGATGACATCAACGAGGCCATCGCCGTGCATGAAAGCAATATGAAGAGGCACTGACTTTGAACCAGACGGCTCCAAACACCGTATCAGGCAATCAAGTTGCTCTGCCCTCCGAGAACGGCCAAGCCGCGCCGAAGAGCAGGAACCTGCGCCTACTGGAATCGCTGCTCGAACGCCCTGCGTCCGTGCCGGCTCCGTCTGTGCAGCCTGCTCAACCGGCATCGCCTGAGATCACGATAGACCCCGCATCGCCGGAACCTGCCAAGCGGGGTTGGCTGTCAGCACTGAAAACGCGGCATATGGCGATCGTTGGCGGTTTTCTCGCCCTGGTCGCAGTGCCTTCAGTCGTCAGCACCGGTTACATGGCCTTCATCGCGGCCGACCAGTATCACAGCTTCTCGTCCTTCTCCGTGCGCAGCATCGAAGCCGCACCGTCGAGCGACCTGCTCGGCATGTTCTCGCAAAGTTCATCCGGCAGCACGCTTTCCGATTCCTACGTACTGGTCGACTTCATCCTGAGCGAGCGGATGGTTCAGATGGTCGACGAGGCCTTTGGCCTTGATGCGGTATTTGCACGCCAGGGCATGGATTTCTTCTATGGTATCAGCCCGGATATGCCGATCGAAGACAGGCTGGCCTATTGGCGCAACATGGTGACCGTGAATTTCGACCAGACCTCGGGCATTATGGACCTGCAGGTGAAGGCATTCAGCCCGGAAATGTCGCAGAAGGTTGCCGATTTCGTCATCGCCCAGAGCGAAAAGCTGATCAACGACCTGTCGCTGACGGCACGCAACGAAGTGCTCAAGACGGCACGGGACGAGGTTCAGACTGCCGAAGACCGCCTAACCCAGACCCGCGCGTCGCTTAGAAGCTATCGCGACGCCTCGCAGGAAGCCGACCCGGTCGAAGGCGCAAAGCTCGCGGCCCAGTTGATCGGCTCGCTCGAAGAACAACTGGTCAAGCTCAAGACCGAGCTTTCGACAGCACTGACCCAAATGGGCAGCAACACTCCGCGCGTGCGCCTCATCCGTTCGCAGATCTCCAGCCTGGAAGACCAGATTGCAAAGGAACGCCAGCGCTTCGGTAGCGGCGTTTCCGGAAAAGGCGGTCGCTCGACAGGTCAGGCAACCGATGTTGCCGGTCGTATCGCGCTTTATGAATCAATCCAGACACAGAACGAGTTTGCCGAGCGCGCCTATACGGCTTCGCTCGCCTCTCTCGAAAAGGCCCGTGTAGAAGCGGGGGCGAAACAGCGTTATCTTGCGGTCTTCATCAAACCGACCCTGTCGCAGATGGCACAATATCCGCATCGCCTGCTGAACCCGATCCTGGTCACACTGGCGGGCTTACTGCTTTGGGGTGTTGCCGTGATGGTCTTCTATAATATCCGCGACCGACACTGACGGTATCCCGGCGGTCCGGAAACCCGCACCGCCGGCCATCCATTCGCCTGCAGACGAGGCACGTCCTTGAACTACCTGACCACCCATATCCGCATCGTCACTGCTTTCGTGATCCGTGAAATTGCGACCCGATACGGCAGGAGCCCGGGTGGTTATGTGTGGGCCCTGCTGGAGCCGGTTGCCTTCATCGGGCTGATGTCGCTGCTTCTGGGGTCACTGGGAAGACTGCCGGCGCTCGGAACGAGCTTCACCCTGTTTTATGCCACGGGCTACCTCGCCTTCAGCATGTACAAAGGCATGGAAGGTTATCTCGTCTCGGCGATCAGCGGTAACAAGGCTCTGATGAGCTACCCGAAAGTATCGCCATTCGATGCGGTGATTTCGCGGTTCATCCTGCAGGCAATGACGTCCTGCGTGGTGACCTGGATCATTCTCTACGCGGCTTTGTGGACGACGAACCAGCCGGTTACCATCCAGTGGGCCTATATCGTCGAGGCGATCGCCTTTGCCTGGATCATGGCGCTCGGGGTGGCACTCGGCAACACCGTGCTGTTCTTCAAGTTTCCGCTTTACCAGAAGATCTTCGACATCGTCATGCGGCCGCTTTTCCTGCTATCGGGCGTGTTCTACGTGCCGTCGCATATGCCGCATCCGTTCTCGGACGTGCTCCTTGCCAATCCGATTACCCAGGTCGTCGTGCTATTCCGCGAAGGATTTTACGTACAGCACGGAGACACCGGGCTGGACATGCCCTTTCTTATCACGACATCGACAGGGCTTCTGTTTGTCGGAATGCTTCTCTTCACGGTTTTCCCGGTTGCCCGGGCCCGCGAGTGAAACGTCGATGGCTAACGCCGGAAAATTGCCCTGATAAGTCCCATGGCGGACCTGCTGTGCGCCTGCAGGCGATAATTGATGACGCGCTTTGCCCGTTCGGATGAAAGCATGAAGGTTAGCGCAAAAAAGACTGTCATCGACAGTTTGACCTTGGCGGAATACGGATAGGTCCACAAAAGCGACAGCAGAAACAGCAGTTGGCGCAGCCCGACACGTGCGCTGTTTGCGATGGCCAGATAGAAGCTGCGTTCCTGATGAAAATAGGCGCGATTGGCGGTCACCAGGCGGGATCCGAGACCTGTCTTATCAAGAAGCGAGCGAAGATGCTCCAGCCGGTGCTCGAAACGCTCCGCCTCGCGCTTGAGCGGGATCGGGTTCAATTCACTGCTGAAACCAGAATCATTACGGTCATGCACCCGGTAAAGGCCGAGCGGCCTCGAAAGACTTATGATGTCACCCATGAAAGGAGCCACGAACAGGATGACGCCATCGACAGCGCGTTCGTAATCCGCTCCTTCTATCAGTTGGCAGACATCCCTGCGAAACACATTTCCGGATGTCGGAGGGCTTGTGTAGTATCCGGTCTTCAGAACTTCCCGGACGAGCAGTTCCCTCTCACGAAAATCGGAAAGCGGTGGGACGGGACCGCTCATGATCCGCCGCCGCGCATCCATCCTCAGCAGCGGGAACTGAAGTTTCGCCACATCCTTGTCGAGGTGCCAGAGGACTTCCGTCAGCGCGCCGGGCAACAATTCGTCATCGGCATCGAGAAACAGGACGAAAGGGGCCGTCGTCTCCTGTAGCCCGCGAAGGCAGGCGAGCCTTTGCCCCGCATTTTCGATATGGTACGCCCGGACGCCAGTTCGGCATATTTCGTCCCAGGAATTATCTGTCGATCCGTCATCGATGACGACCAGTTCACAATCCCGGCGACCCTGCCTCAAAACGCTTTCAATGGCATCGGTGACATAATCGGCATAATTCCAGCAGGTAACGATGACCGCCAATTTGGGAGAGCCGGCACCCCGCGTATCCATGGAAATGTTTTTGCCCCGACCCGCTACCATAGACTCAAGCGTTTTCAAGGCAATGTCGTCGGTCATGACCGTTGCCTGTTGATGATATAACCGACAAGATTGGCTCCGGCCCTGCGCAGCTGCTGCTCGGCGCTCTTGACGGCTTCACGCGTCGTGCGACCCCATCGCGTCACGAGGACAACGACATCGGCTTGAGACGCAAGAGCCAGGGCGTCCAACGAACTATCCAATTCAGGAAGATCGATAATAACATCACCTTTCTGACGCGCCGCTTCAATGATCTCGCGGATGCGCGGGTGACGGAAATTGGAATAGATATTGGTCACCGCATCACGGGAGAGAACCGGCAAAATTGCAATCCCATCCCGCTGCTCGAAAGTTATCTCCGCGATATCCGCTTCCGAAATTGCGGCATCTGCAAGCGATGCGAGCGGGCCGCCCGATACGCCTCTGGTCTGTTCACCGCACCAGAACACGGTTGCGGGACGTCCGCTGCGATTGAGCATATCTGCAAGGTTGAGCGCGAGCGCCGATCCGCCCGCGTCACGGGAATAGCCCGCCAGCGCGATCACGGCGTTCTTGTCGGCCTTCTTGTGGGTATAGGAGATATCGATCAAGGTACGCAGATCACGGATGGCCGCCGCGTGGCGCCGCATCCGCTGTCCGGCCCCGACCCGCGTCGCAAGCTGCAATCGGCCCCCGACCTCCGGTATCTGAGCCATGCAAGGCATCGTGGTTTCAGTTTCCAGATCCTTGGGACTGCGGACCTTGCGATCGAAAGCAATGCTCATGGCCAGCGCAGCCATACCGAAAAACAATCCCAGCACGCCGCCGAATGCCACGATAAGAGAGGTTTTTGGACTTGACGGAGCAAGAGGGGGAAGTGCGGCGCCAGTGATCTTGGCATCGGCATCCGGTGTCGCGGCCTTTGGCAGCGTGCCTTCCTTCATCGCCTGCGTGGCCGTCGCGATCTGGGCGGATAATGCATCAAGTCGCCCCTGCAGGGTTTCCGTTCCGGCGCTGGCAACCTGTTCCTTCGAGGTGACGGATTGCAGGATGTAACCGGAGATGATGGCATTGGCGACACGCGCGGGCTGGGTTGGGTCCGTGGACCAATAACCGACCGCAACAACATAGGACTGGCCGACGCGGCGTGCGGACACTCTCTCAACGAAGTTGGCGAAGGCAACACGCTTGAGATTTTCTTCCGGGCTTTGGGTGAGCGTGGTGGCGTTATTTTCCGCGGGCTGTCCCGAGAAAGTCGACCGGACCCACTCGATCGGGCCGGTAATGGCCGACTTGAGCAAGCTCACAGGCTGGGGCGCAAGCTCCGGGCTTTCATACAATTTCAGGCTTTCGAAAACTGCCGAGAGAAGCCGCTCCGAGAGAATGATCTGCAGTTCACTTTCGGCGCTGTTCAGATCAAGCCCCTGCTGCAATATCGAGCTGGCATTGGCGAACTGGCGCGGTTCGAGCAAGATCGTGGCTGTCGCATCATAGGTGCGCGGCAGAGAATGCGCGTAAAGCGCTGCGGCAATGACACCTGAAAACATGCAGGCAAGCAGGCGAAGCTTGTATCGCCACGCTATGACAAAAACCAGTTTAAGGAACATGACAGGGCCATCGACCCTGTTATCCTTTGCCACGTTATCTATAGGCCAGATGCGCGACGCTCGCTCGACGGGACCAGGTCTGTCAAAAGTCATCGTGCGGCACCTCCGCCAAGGCGCTCGAGTTTGGTGGGCGGAACATCCAGAGAGGCCGCTCTTTCCGGGTTGATTTTACCGCACAGAAGATCAGCCAAGGCTGCTAGATTTCCCTTTACCCTGCCACGCCGGTCGATAAACGGTTCCGGGGCCACGGACTTTGCGAAATTCATCGACATGTTGCGCCAGATCTGGCCGATCGCCTGTTTGGTCGTCATCGTTCCCTTCCGACGTAGATAAACGGGGTTTATTACCTGCGAATATCCCAAGCGCTGGCCACTGACCCGGCCGACCTTCACTCCCATGTGAACACCATAGGCTTCGGCGCATTTGACCAGGTCCCCGCCCTTTTTCGCCAGCGATGCACCAAAGTCGCGATCCTCCAGCCAGCCATAAAGAACGAGACGCTCGTCGAAGCGATTATCGCCTATCGCCGATACTCTGTACGCCATGTTGCAGCCGTAGGGGCTGAAGGGACGCTCCCAGACCGATCCCTCAGTCGCAGGGGCCTCTTCGACAAGCTTGACTGCCTCAGTAAAGGGTATGCCCGGCCCCTTGATACCATCGGCGACCACACGCCCGGTAAAGCCCACCACACTGCTTTCGTCCGCAAAGGCGCGCGCCGCGGTGGCAAGCCAGTTCGGGTCGGCAACGAAATCGTCGTCCAGAAACACGAGAACGTCAATTCCCGTTGGCAAATGATCCAGAGCGTTGTTGCGCTGGGCCGGCAAGCCCGCCTTCCCGGTGAGCACCTCTACACGATCATCATCGGCAAGATCTCCAGCATCACTGCTATCCACGCAGGAAAGGATTACCCGCTCGGGCGCCAATGTCTGCGTTTCCAGAAGGTGACGGACGGTCTGCGACACGACTGCCGGACGACCGCGGGTGGCGATGGCGACAGCAACCCTGGCAATGGGCGGCGCTGCCGGCGCAGGAGGCGCCAGGCGGACCGTCGGCTCGTCAAGCAGTTCGCAATATCCTGCAGCGGTCTCACGCCAGGAGAATTTCTGCATCTGGACGAAACCCTTCGCACGCAGGTCGTCCATCAGCGAAGCCGAGTTCCTCAGGGCCTCGACATAAGCTATCCATTGAGCCGGGTCGAAGGGCGAAGCCATCAGCGCGGCATCGCCACAGACTTCGGCCATGCTCGAATGGTAAGACGATATGACCGGGCATCCCAGTGCCATCGCCTCCACGACGGGCAAGCCGAAACCCTCATTCAGGGAGGGAAAGGCAAGACACAGGGCACGTTTCAGAAAATAGGCGATGTCGTCATCGGAAACCCGACCGGCCATTATGACATTGTCGTGCTGCCCCGCCGCGCTTTCGCTGAAAATACCGAAATCCCCCCCGGCAATGACAATATCTATTCCAAGCCTATCCAGTTCCGCGGCAATCTTGGACAGAAGCGCCAGGTTCTTGTGCCTGGCGCGGGATCCAAGCGCAAAAACATACCGGCGAGACCGCGCTGCGATCGCCTGAACGATCCCCGGCGCGATGGTGGCCGCGTCGGCATTCCATTGCAGGACATGTTCGTAGCCGTTCGGCAGGACGGCGATATCCTTTGCCTCTATCGGCAGGTAGCGGGCAAGCTGGCGCGCCGAGGCATGCGAAACCGTCGCGATCCGCATCGCCCGTCTGGCGAGCACCGGCTGGATGGACTTGTAGGCCGTCCGGAACGCCAGACTGTAGCTGTCAGGCGCTGCAAAAACGTTGCCGTCATGGATACAGACGATCTGGTTCTTCTTGGCGACAGGAGCCGTATTGCAGAGATTGAGCAAGGGGCCACGCCATTTCCAAGGCAGAACGCATTGTTCCCACGCATGGCCGTTGAGGCGGCTGGCGACTTCAATCCGCGAAAAGGCGTTCAGACCTGGATCGGCAGCGCCGGAAGGAACAAGAAGCGAAGCGACCGCCCCGCCACCGCTTGCCTCATCGAGGGCCTTCAGCACATTCAAGGCGTAGCGCTGCACGCCGGTTGGCGTCTGGGTCAGAAAGCGGCCGTTGACTGCGAAACTATCCTTCAGGCCCATCGATAAATTCCAACGCCTTCCCTGCCACAGAAACTATTGTTGAAATCCTATTCCAGTAAAAATACCGGATACTTCAATAACAATAGCACGATAAATTCAAGTTTCAGCACTGAAGAGTTGAAATAGTTAATCCAGAAGGGAATACACCCCGATTTTTCGACGATATATTACCAGACCCAACCAGCGCTCGAATGATGCCCGCAATGCCAAAAGGCATTACTCCTCAATAGCTTCCACGCGCATTCAACACGGCGGGTATGGTCTTGGCCATAATCACCAGATCGCCGACAAGACTGCGATTGGCGACATACAGCGCATCGAGCTGCACGCGCTTGACATAATCTGCATCGCTTCGCCCGCTAACCTGCCACAATCCTGTCAGACCCGGACGCACGCGAATATAATCGGCGTAGTTCTGGCCATAATAAACCGTCTCGCTGGGAACGATCGGGCGAGGACCGACAATGCTCATATGGCCAAGAACGACGTTCACGAGCTGCGGAATCTCGTCGATGCTGCTCTTGCGCAGAAAAGCGCCGAACGGCGTGATGCGCGGATCGTTCTTCAGCTTGCGCGTGGCCGCCCATTCCGCCTGCTCCGCAGGATTATCCGCCAAGTATTTTTCAAGCAACGCTTCGTTATTGTTGACCATGGTGCGAAACTTAAGACATGGGAACATGCCCCCGCCTCGCCCAATCCTGCTATGAGCTATGAAGATTGGCCTTCCTTGGATCAGCAGCAATACGAGAGATGTTATAAATATTAATGGCACAAGAACAAACAAAGCTGTCAGAGACAAAAGAATATCTAAAGCACGCTTTGCAAATAAAGATAGCCTAGGAGACAGCCTTAACTTGAATTTGTCGAAAACAAATAATCGCTGAATGCCACTTTCGCCGGCGTTTACATTGACGTCACGCATTGACGCACTCCATATCAGCAGATGTGATTAAAGGTCAGTCGATTTGCATGCACTGCGTAGCACTGTTAATCATTGCTAACAAATGCTTAAAAGTTTGACAATATATTTATTGACTGTAGTCTATTGAAAAATGTTAGAAACTCCAGAAAGTCTTTAGTGAAACTTTCCGGACCGTTCTCCCTTAGTTCTTCTTTGGAACAACCGAAATTACAGGTTTATCCTCAGAACTCTCGGAACTAATACGATTTATAGAATATAACGATTCTCGTGAGGTGGTTCATGCGTGTGGCAATTATCCACTATTGGCTCGTCGGAATGCGAGGCGGCGAGAAAGTCCTTGAGGCGATCTGCAAGATTTACCCTCAAGCTGACATTTACACACATGTATATGACAAGGCTTCCATATCAGCTGCGATCAATTCACATACAATTTACCCGACGTTCATCAATTCTTTGCCGTATGCAAAGCGTATGTATAAAAAGTACCTTCCCCTGATGCCGATGGCGCTGGAGCAGCTGGACTTAAGTCAATATGATCTCGTCATCAGTAGCGAATCCGGCCCTGCCAAGGGCGTTATTCCGAATTCTCCGGCCGTTCACATCTGCTATTGTCATTCTCCGATGCGATACGTCTGGAATATGTATCACGAATACTATCGGAAGTCAGGTATAATGACGCGGCTGATGATGCCGCCGCTCGCGCATCGCCTCCGGGCGTGGGATATCGGAACGGCGAGCCGGGTTGATCATTTCGCCGCCAACTCGGTCACAGTCGCCAACCGGATCAGAAGCTATTATCGCAGGGATGCGGATGTCATCCACCCGCCTGTCGACACTCAGGCTTTCCGCCCGGTGCCCATGCAGGAGGTCGGCGACTACTATCTGATGGTGGGCGAACTCGTCGGCTACAAGAGGCCGGATCTGGCTGTAGAGGCCTTCAATCTGATGAAGAAAAAACTCGTCGTCATCGGCGGCGGCGAGATGCTGGACTATCTTCGCAAGATAGCCGGCCCGACAGTGACGATCATGGGCTCACAATCCTTCGACGTGCTGAAGTATCACTATGCACGGTGCAGAGCCCTGATCTTTCCGGGTGAGGAAGATTTTGGTATAGTCCCACTGGAAGCCATGGCGAGCGGTCGTCCTGTGATCGCATTTGGGCGCGGTGGAGCAACCGAGACGGTCATCGATGGAAGGACAGGCGTATTCTTCAAGGATCAAACCGTCGAGACGCTTATCGACGCAATTGATCGGCTGGAGCGCATGGACTTCGATCCGGCCGATGCAGTGACACGCGCTGCAGATTTCGCAACACCTGTGTTCATCAGGAAGTTCAGTAACTTTGCGTACAAGGCCCTCGGCACGGAGCCGCCGCCGGCCGTGAGACCCGCACAGATAGCATGACACAGGTGAAATAGCCGAAGGAGCATAGGGAACGTGACGCATACCAATTCCTCCTGCCGCCGTAACCGCAAAGCATTCTTTTCCTTCTCCGCAGGCGCTTGGATAGTTGCGCTTGCCTCGGGCATGCTCGTATCGACCATCGGGCAAGCCCTTGCAGCCACATATCTTCTCGGTCCGCTCGACGTGTTGAAGATCCGCGTTTTCGAATGGCGGCCGAGTGCGGGTATCGCATATGAGTGGGTGCCGCTGACGGGAGAATTTACGGTTTCGGCCTCCGGAACGCTTTCACTGCCGATCGTGGGTACAATTCCGGTTGCCGGCAAGACACCAGAGGAAGTTTCCGAGATCATCGGCGAGCAACTTCAGGCCCAGATCGGTCTTCAGAAACGGCCGAATGCATCGATCGAAATCTCCAGCTACCGGCCATTTTTCGTTACCGGCGCAGTTGGGACACCCGGCAAGTTCAATTTCCTCCCCGGCCTTACCGTAACCCAGGCGCTCAGCATGGCTGGAGGAAGCGGAAGCGTTGATCCTAGGGTCATGGAGGTTCAGCGCGAGGCCCTTGTGAACCAGGGCACGATGCGGGAGCTCGAAGCAGAGCGGCTTGGCCTGCTGGCGAGACAAGCCCGCGTGGATGCCATGCTGGCGAAGAACGTCAAGATCAGCTTTCCGCGCGAACTGACGGAGCGCTCGTCCCAGACCGCCGTGATGCAGGTGATGCGAAACGAGCAGGCGCTTCTGGACAGCCGCCTGCGCTCTATGGATTCCGATCTTACCGCGCTGGAACAGTCCAAGGTTCTTGCCAAGAACCAGATCGAAGGACTTAAGCAGAAGGAAGCGTCGCTGACGAAGCAGATCGATCTCGCCAACAAGGATCTGAGCTCGGTCAACAAGCTGGTATCACAAGGGCTGACCGTGTCATCACGCCAGCTTGGCGCGAACCAGAATCTCGCGGATCTCGAGAGCCGCAATCTCGACGTATCGCTTGCACTTTTGACTACTCAGCAGGATCTGACGAAACTCGACCAGGATGCATTGGCCGTCGTGGAGAAGTTCAAGGCATCCGCACTGATGGAAGCATCAGAGCTCAGAGACAAGCTTGCAGCCAATGACGAGAAGATGAGAACCTCGCAGGCACTGCTCCTGAATATCGAGATGCGCGTGCCGGCGGCCCTATCCGCGCTGAATGCCGAAGGCCGCCCGCGTACGATCACGAAAATCAGCCGCACGATCAACGGCGCGACAGAGACATTCGTGGTCAAGGACGACGATGCCGTTCAGCCCGGCGACGTCATTCGTGTCGAGCCTCAACAAAATGCGGTGACGCAAAACGGGGGCGCCTCGCAATAACCGGCATCAACCCTAATAGAGAGGAAAACTCGCCACGGCAGCGCTCGGGGCTTGATCGAACACGCCTAGACATGCGATATTAATATTAGAGAATCCTAATTAAAATTGAGTAATGAATGGCTATTTGGGTCCTGATCCTTTCTGCCGCCATTGGCGCCGTTTGTGGAATCTGGCTTCATGTCGTTGTCTTTACTATACTTTCCGTGTTTGTTGCGATTGTCTATCTCTTGACCGCAGTCCTGTCGGGACTTTCATTAGCATCTACCTTCATATGGATCATGATGCTGAGCACTGCGCTTGGCGCTGGTTATATTGCCTCTCATTTCGTATGCTACGTGGCCCATAGCCGGGCACATAAAGCCAAGCACCGGCATTCGGAGCTGGAATCTGGCACCAAATATCTTCACGATCAGCAACACCCCTGACCGGCGCGGCAGATAGCCGAAGGCGTGTTCGGGCCGGATGCGGATAATTTCGGCCTATTCGAAGCAAATATTCAAATTTCGCAATCGAATTCCATCCCATGCGCCTGGGATATACTAAGTCTTCATACGACAATCAAATATACGTATCGACGTTTATTTTCGATGGACGCCGTGTCTATCGCTAGTCTAACCTATCAATACATACAGAAACACTGAATAACCGATGATCAATCTATGGAGCATTCACCTCCCTTTCACGAACATCGGGAAATACGGATAATAAAAACGGATATATCCAAGCGATCATCCCAGAGCCGCTGACCTGCCAGGACACACTCAATTTCCTTGAAGATAGGATCGGACATGTCGAAGCTGCCGCGTAGAACATTCGTCAAGGCATCGGTACTGGCAGGGGCCGGGGTGATGCTGGGTGGCCGGGCGCTGGCAGCAAGTGACCCGACCAGCGGACGCCGCCTGATCTTTGACGAGCAATTCCGAACGATCGACTGGACGATCTGGGAAGCCGGGCGGAAAGCCACGACATTCGATCCGGGCTTTTACGGCAATTCCGCCTTTGCCCGCAGCACCGGCGAGGAGGGCTTCAATCCTTACGCAATCGTCGACGACGACGCGACGGCAAACGGCAAGGCGCTGCAGATTTCGGCAAAATATATCGGACGGCAAATGTCCGTGCCGCATTATTACGGCAACGGGGACCCGCAGAAGCAATGGATTTCCGGCAATCTTCAGACTGCCCGCGGAGACGGGACAATTCTCAAGGGATGGCGGACCGGCTACTTCGAGACCCGGATGATCT
Organism: Aliirhizobium cellulosilyticum; assembly: GCF_014198105.1. Taxonomy (NCBI): domain Bacteria; kingdom Pseudomonadati; phylum Pseudomonadota; class Alphaproteobacteria; order Hyphomicrobiales; family Rhizobiaceae; genus Aliirhizobium; species Aliirhizobium cellulosilyticum. The sequence continues at coordinate 277,705 of NZ_JACIGW010000002.1, forward strand.
TTCCCAAACATCCGCTCACATGGCCCGCCTTCTGGCTGATGAATGGCCGCAGCATTCTTTTCCCGAAAACCAGCATCGAGATCGATGTTGTCGAGCAGAAGGGGTTCGAGCCGACGAATTACGGTGCCTACCTGCACGAATGGGGCCAGCCGGGAGAACGGCACGCCGAAGTCGGCGTCAGGACACCGGTCGACATGACGACGCAATATTGTCGATACGGGATGCTGGTGACCGAGAGCGAATGCAGGCCGTATTTCGAACGTGAGCCGGTGATCGATCCCGCGAGCGGCCGGCCGACCGTCTGGCCGATCGGGCGCGCTGCTGAAATCAAGGCCAATAACGATCTCTTCTGGCCGCTCGTGACCCTCGCGCTGCGTGCGGATGTGCCTTACCCGGACCCCTTGCTTCCCGAACACAAGGAAACATCGATGCGAGTGGACTATGTGAAGGTCTATGCGTGAGCAGGCACCGGCGCGAAAGACGTCTCACGCTCTTCGGCCGGCACCGCTGTCGCAAGCCCTGCCATGACGAAAAACAAAAGCCCGGTATCCACAGTTGATCCCGATACCGAAGCGCCGATGAGAAGACAAAGGCAGCCGTTGCGGCCGGCAAGCCGGACATCACTGTCGAATGTCCGTGGCGTTCCTCGCCTGGTGTAAAAGGCAGACAAAAAGAACAGGCCGAAGAAAATCACACCCGGAATGCCAACATTGGAAAGAAGCGCAATAATGAAGCTCGATGTGCGGGATGTGCCCAGCCCGACGCCGAGGCCATAAGAGTTGATAAAATTGCTCCAGCCATAGGCATTCCACATGCCCCGTTCGATGCCGGATGCAGAGTTCGCCTTGCTGAACAGCAGAAGATCAAAATAGGCATAAAGCTGGCGGAAAAGATCCTCGTTCATAACGATCATCATGCCGATGAGGACGAGGATGATCGGCGCGAAAAGGACGACGCCGCCACTGATCCGCGTGCCGGACTGGCCGCCGCAGCGGAAAAAGCAGGTCATGTAAAGGATTGCGAGGCAGACCGGCAGACCGAACAGGCCTGCAGACGAAGTGGACCTGATCACCATGATCGATGTCAGCAGGAAGAGAAAACCTGTCAATTTGCTGTAGCGCCCGCAAATGCGCATCGTTCCGGCAAAACCCACCACGCCCAGGCTGACACCGGCGAATGTGGAGGCTTCCGGCCAGGAACCGACAACGCGCTTGACGCCGGCGACAATCGCCTCGTCATGGAACGCATAAGGTGCGTTGCGGATATAGCTGAAGAGTTCCTGGATCGGGGTTCCGTAGGTGACGAGATCGGCAATGCCGAAGAGCAGGTTGGCGGAAGAGAAGGCCAAGACGGTACCGGTCGCCGCGCGAAACCCTGCCATGGTAGAGGCCATCGCAACGATCATGACGAAGGTCACAATATTGGCGGTGTTGTAGATGGCCTGGGTGAGATTGCTGGAAACCGGACCGAGCGGCACCGCGCCGCCGGTCTCGGGATATTCCGACGAGCCGAGCGGAATGATGTTCATCGTCTCCGCCCACAGCCTCGGAGCGAAAAACCCTGCAAGCACGCCATAGGTCAGAAGGCAGAGAAGCCAGAAAGCAGGTTGCGGAAAGGCCAGCGCGTTGAGTGCGACCTTCATCTTCTCACGGTAGGAGAGCGTTGCGAGCGCCAGGAAGCCGACGAAGAGATGGCCGGGCTGAATGCCTGCCCCGCCGATCATCACCGCAGCCGCTCCGCCGAATATGGTCATCACGCCGAAGGCAATCGCTGTGGCGCGATAACCGGATATCAGGCAGAGGATGCCGACGATAAGTGTGAAAACACCAACGGGCGGGATACTCATCGCAGCAACCCCGCCGTTGTGGTTAAGTGCGTTTGGCGCGCCGTCGAGCGAGTGCGTTTCCGCGTTTCCTCAAAACGCGAGATCGCTCCATCTCCCTGTTCTGACGCAATTCCGGCCGTAAAACCGGTTCCCACCTTGAAGCGAATTGCTCTACTCCTCGACAGTGCCGGTGAGCCCGAGCGCTGCACGTGCGGCTCGTTCACCGCTCAGGAAGGCGGCGTCGGTCCAGATATAGCCCCACTGGCCGAAGCGGCCGCAATATTCGATGCCCACCTCGTCGAGATAGGCATGCACGGTTTCGACGGCAGCTTTTCGGTCAAGATCGAAGATCACGTTGCCAAAGGGCAGCATGATTGCGCTCTTGTGAATGATCTCGGCGCGCGACTGCACGATGCCGGACTTGATCAGCGCATCGATGGCCGGTTCGATCCACTCGTCCGGGCTGCCGGTTAGCGGCCGGTATTTTTCGCTGAAGTAGATTTCCGCCTGCAGAGCCCCACAGCCATCGGGAACGCTTTTCTTCGACAGATTGCCTCGGTAGCTGACGCGCGCGAACGGGATGTCCTCATCGTAGAAATAGGACCATTGTGGCTTGGTCTCGATTGGGCGATTGAGCCCGATATTGACGACAACGACCTGGGTGCAGGCGAGCTTCGCTGCAGCTTCGCGAACATCATCAGGCACACCCTTGATCAGCGGAATGACGATCGGGAGAGGCAGGGACGAAATCAGCTTCTTGAAGTCATGCGTCGTACCGTCCTTGAATGTCAGCTGCTTTTCCTTCGTGTCGATCGCCGCGATCTCGTGGTCGCAGAGCACTTCGGCCTTGTCGTAAAAGCCGCTGATGAAGGATTCGAAGCCGCCTTCCATCGGATAACGGAACTCATTGACGTAAAAAACGTCGAGCGGCTCGTGTTCCAGCGCGCCGCGCAGCACCTCTTCCAGATTGGGGCGATAGAGACGCGGCCCCAGCCAGTCCGTCGACATGTTGCTGGCATCCGTGGTGTGATACTTGCGAGTGTAAACTGCCGGGAAGGTTTCGGCGAAGGTCTTGCCGAAGGCGGCCAGCAGCCAGTCTTCGTAATTGGTGATCTTCGGGTTTTCGATCTGGCGCGCCTCGATGAAATCCTTGATGCAATTGACCACCAGCTCGGCCGGCAGGCCGTGAAGGTTGACCTGGGCGGGATGCTTTATCCAGTGCCCCTGCCAGTAGTTGTTGCAATAGACATTGCCGACCTCGAATTTCTGGCCGGTCGATTCAGCAAACAGATCCTTCACGCGGGGATTTTTCGTGAACGAGATATGCACGCCCTCGTCGAAGACGAAGCCGTCACCATTGCCGAAGCTCGAGGTCAGGCCGCCAGGCCTGGAGCGCTTGTCGTAGATCCTGGCCCGTATGCCATTGGCAAACAGAACGTTGGCAGCGCCGAACCCGGCCATTCCGCTGCCCAAGATCGCATATCCCTGATGCTCCATCATCGTTCCCTTATCACCACTCGTCTCTTTTGGTCTCGGCGCTTCAGTTTACCCAGCGAACATCGTCGGACAGACGTCCCGCATCCATGAGGCGTTCAAGCGTGGTCAGTCGCTTGGCAGCAGCCGGAATGACTTCACGTCCCGCCTGTTTTGCACTCGTTAGACCGTCGACCAACCGCGTGATCGATTCAGACAGGGAGACAGCCGGCTGGTGGTCCGGGGCTGCCTTGGCATAGCGGGTGAAATCCACCTGATAGGAACGCAGATCCGGCAGTGCGTCCTTGTTGATCGAAACGCGCGTTCCGGGGATCGCCTGGGCGACGGCCTCGGCAAGCTGGAAGACCTGGTAATTGTTCTCGTTGCGGCCGGCATTGATCGACACGAAGCGGCCGCCATTGTCGCTATCGCGCTTGATTGCCCATTCCATGGCGCGCGCCATGTCCTTGACATCGATCAGCGGGCGCCAGGGCGTGCCGTCGCTCAGGACCTTGATCTCGCCGGTCGAAAGGGCCGTCGCGACGAAATCGTTCAGCACCAGATCCAGTCTCAACCGCGGGGACTGGCCGCATGCGGTGGCGAAACGCAGGCAGGTAATCGCCATGTCCGGCGCTTCCAGCTGTTCCAGCGCCTGTTCGGTGGCGATCTTGGACCTTGCATAGGCGGTCAGCGGTGTCAGCGTGTCGTTTTCCTTGCGTGGCCCACCCTCGGCAAAGCCGTAGACGCTGCAGCTGGAGGCAAAGACGAAGCTTTTCACACCTGCCTCAGCGGCTGCCGTGGCGATATCGACGCTGGCGCGGTAATTGATGCCTTCCGTCTGCTTTTCGAAACGGGCACCGATCGGATCGTTGGAAAGCGCTGCAAGATGTACGACCGCATCCACGCCTTCGAGCAATTCCACCGGAAAGTCACGGACATCGCCGAATACCTGTTTGTCGAGCACACGCTCGGGAAATTCATCAGGCAGCGTCAGGCATTGGGCAAAATAACCGGTATCGAACCCGATAAGCTCCGCGTCCGGCCAGACCGAGCGAAAATGTGCTGCCACGACCGGGCCGACATAACCCATATTTCCGGTGATTAGGATACGCATATACGAACCGCCTCTATCTTGTGGTTGTGGTTGTCGAAAGAACGGTGACGGCGGGGCTCGCCCCGACCACCTTTTCAAGCTGCACCGGCCGGTAGCCGATCTGGGTGACCGTGCGTATCAGCATGCCGTAACCCGCCCTTCTGGCTTCGCGCGGTTTGCGCATTGCGCTTGCGGCGCGCAGGAGATGCAGGCCATTGCGAATATTGGCGGCGAGATGGCTGACCTTGCGGCTGCCATCAGTTATGCCGCCATAGATCAGTTTCGGCTGCGGCACGCCCCGGAACGTGCTTCTGACCTCCCTCAGGTCGCCCTCCGGGTTCATGCCCAGTCTCTCGAAGGTTTTGTAGACGGCGCCGGTATAAAGCGGCCTCGTGTGCAGGATCGGCGAGGCATCGATGAAGGCGGCGCGATAGGCCGGTTTTGCCATCATCATGGTCCAGATATCATCCAGCCCCCAGCCGGTTGGCCAACGGGCAAGGATGGGAAGGAGCGTGCGCAGATAATCCGTGCGGATAATCGGGCACATCGGTTCGACATAATTCGAATATCGCAGCGTGAAACCGGGGCAATGCGCCGTGACCGGATAGGAAATATGGCTCGACGGGAGGAGTGATGGCTGGCCTATATCCAGATCGTTCGACGTCATGAGGTCGAACAGGTTCGACAGGCCATTCGGCTCGAACAGCAGGTCGTCATCGGGAAACATGATGTAGTCGTAGCGGTCAAGCAGATCGGGATTGGCCCGCAGGTAGCGACAGGCGCTATCCCATTTCGTGCCGGTGTCGACGGAGAGGGGAAAGTCTCCGTCATCGAGATCCGACTGCTGCTCGTCATAAGTGCTCAGCTGCAGATCCCAGTTTCGCGACGCCTTCGGCTCGACCAGCCAGTTGCGATGCAGCGACAGGCGGCCGACGCGTGCGAAGACGAGGTTACGGACTTTGTTGGCGTCAGACATCAGCCCACCTCGATCTCCTGAGGATAGGGAATGGCTTTGAGGAAGGTTCCGCCCTTCTTCTTGTAATCAGCCTGCTGGGCGACGATCTCCTCGGCAAAATTCCAGGGCAGGATGAGCAGATAATCGGTCGGCGCGGTAACCAGCTCCTCCACCGGCCGGATCGGCAAGCGGACGCCGGGCATGAACTTGCCTACCTTGTGGGTGTTGCGGTCCACGACATAGGAGATCGTACCGGCTGGCAGATCGGCATAGTTCAGAAGCGTCGCGCCCTTGGCGGCCGCGCCATAGGCGGCGATTGTCTTGCCTTCTTCACGGAAGGCACCGAGCATCTTCCGCAAGTCATCCCGGATGCCGGAAACGCGCAGGCCGAAATCACGGTAGCAATCGAAGCCGGTCAGGCCCATCGCATCTTCTTCCGCCTGCATCTTCTGCAGCCGTTCGGACTTGCCCTCGGTCTTGGAGACCCGCAGACGCAGCGAGCCGCCATGGATATCGAGTTTCTTGGCATCGTTGAGATAAAGCCCATGACGGCCCATCAGCGGTTCGAGGGCTGCCAGCGAATAATAGAAGAAATGCTCGTGGTAGATCGTGTCGAAAGCGCAGGTTTCGATCAGATCCTTGACGTAAGGGAATTCGAATTCGGCAATGCCGTCATCGGCCAGCAGAATGGCGAAACCTTCGACGAAATAGTTGATGTCGTTGACATGGGCGAGCACGTTATTGGCCAGCATGACCGACGCACGCTTGCCTTCGGCAACCAGCTTCGTTGCCACGTCCTTGCCGAAGAAATCGATGACCGTCGGCACGCCGATCTCGATCGCCGCCTTGGCCGGGCCGCCAGCAGGATCGATGCCGAGGACCGGAATGCCGTGCTCGACGAAATTCTTCAAAAGATAACCGTCATTGCTGGCAATCTCGACGACAAGATTGTCGGCTCCCAGACCCCGTTCCGCGATTAGATCGAGTGCGTGTTCGCGGCTATGGGCAAGAAGGGCCGGAATGAAGGACGAGAAATACGGATAATCCTGGCCAAAAAGGATTTCCGGCGGCACATCCTCGCTGACCTGCAAGAGGCCGCATTCCTGGCAGAGCACCACTTCCAGCGGAAACAGCGGCTCCAGAACGCCGAGCTGTTCGGGTTCGAGCAGCGCGTTTGCAAGCGGCTGATTGCCGAGATCAAGGATCGTATCGAGATGATTTCCGCCGCAGGACCTGCAGGCTGTGATACGGCCGGACTTCGGCGTTGATGCTTCCACCTGAATGCTTGCGATAGTCATGGCCGAACCTCCGTGATTAATTCAGCGTTCAAACATAGATCTGCGGCTGCACGTATTCTGGAAAACGGCGCCTTGGCGCGTTCCGCGATATCGAGAAGCGAGCGGTTTCCGTCGCACTGGTTCAGGACCCAGAGCAGGTCCATCTGCGAGGCCCCGCCTGCTTCCTTCTGCCCGGCTATGGCGCGATAAAGCCCGCGCCGCCCGAGTTGTGGTTCGCCCCTGCCGTCGACGCGGCGATAGGTGGCATTCCGCTGAAGCAGCTCGATGAGATCCACCAGAAGGTGGAAAGACTGGTCGAGCGCCTCCGATGTGACGAAGTCGCAATTGTCGAGCGAGGTGTGATATTCCGGAAAAGTGCCGTGGATGGAACGCATCAGGCAGCCAACCGGAAGGACGATACCAGGGGAGCCGTATTGCCGCTCGTCGTATCCATAAGGCGAGAATTCAAGCATTCCGAACGCATGCCCGCTATGCCGCAACACATGCTCGGCCGCGAGATCGACCACCGCGCCGTCGACAGTCTTCTTGTAATGGAACGGTCCATCGTCACCGATGCAGGTCAGGACAAGGCCGTGGGCGATGCGGTCGAGATGATCCTCGTTCTGCGCCAGCCAGGTGATCGCGCCGATGGTGGCCGGCAGGAAGAGGAAGCGGATGCCGAAGCGGCGCTTCGGCTGCGCCAGGAAATGTCTTGCGAGCGCAGTGGCAACGACGATGCCGGACAGGTTGTCGTTGGCGAGGCTCGGGTGGCAGACATGCACGGAGATCAGGATCTCCTGATCTGTCTCGCCGGGAATGAGGAACTCGCCATAGGTCAGCGCGCCATCGGCCAGCGCGCTATCGATCTCGACCTCGTAGGCCTCGTCCTGCATCGTCTGCCAGAGCGAATGCGGCAAGCAGAAGCCCCAGTTCTCGGCGTAATAGGAGGTGCGGTATGGGATGGCCTCCGGCTGGTCTGGCAGCGTGTGGATATGCGCGGCCAGCTGCTCGCGGGTGAACGTGCCGCGGACGGGCACGCTGTAACCGACGACATGCAGATTGTTATCGGCAAAATCGACGAGCACACGGCCATCGAGCGCCTTGATCGACGCTGCCCGGATATTCCATTCGCGCGGCACGTCCCAGTCGAAGACCTGCGTGCCGGTGGCAACTTCGTGGATATCGAGCGGGATATGCTGCTTCAATGCCTGCAGCGTCGCGCGCACGCCATTCCCCGTCAGGCTGCGTGGCAACGGAAACAGGGTGCGAAGCAAGGACATCACGTCGAGCGGCGGCAGGATGCCACCGTCGTCATTGCCTGCAGTCTTGAACACACCATCCAGCATCATGCGGCGCTCCGTTGGAGCCAGGGCATTCTCGCCAGAAGATCAGGCCATTCCCGATCCTTGTCGGAGATTTCCGTCACCGGCTCCGGCCATTCGATCGACAGAAGCGGGTCATCGTAACGCGCTCCGTCATAAAGTTCCGGGTAATAGGCATCACCCATCAGGTATTCTACGATCGCGTCCTCGCTCAGCGCCTGAAACCCGTGTGCAAAACCGGCCGGAATGAACAGCATCCTTCCATCGTCGGCACCGAGTTCGACATGGAAGCTCTCTCCCAATGTCTTCGATCCCTCGCGAAGGTCGACGATCACGTCATGGATACGCCCATGACTGCAGCGGACGACCTTGGCATCAGCATGCGGTGCCCTTTGAAAATGCATGCCGCGAACAGCGCCGCGCGTTTTCGTCAGGGACGTATTTCCCTGAATGGGCGTGAACACGACACCGGCATCATCAAAAAGCTTCGTGCACCATGTCCGGGCAAAACTGCCGCGGCTATCGCCGTGAACCTTCAGATCGATAAGTTTCGCATCCGAGCCGCCGAGAGAGGTGAAGTTCATGACGCCTCCTCAAGCCTGCGGCTACCAGACTTTCCACTCAGCCGAACGGGATGCCCACATCTCGTTAAGCACCGTCTTATCCCGCAGCGTATCCATCGGGTGCCAGAAGCCACGATGGCGATAAGCCATAAGCTCGCCCTGCTTGGCCAACTCGTCCATGGGACCTCTCTCCCACATCACCTCATCGCCTTCGATCAGCCCGAGCACGGACGGGTTGAGGACGAAGAAACCGCCGCTGATCCAGGTCCCGCCATTCTCTGGCTTCTCATTGAAGGACTGGACGCGCGGATCCTCGTCTTCCAGATACATGGCACCGAACCGGCCGACCGGCTGCACGGCAGTCACGGTTGCGCTTTTGCCGTGGTCCTTGTGGAATTTCAGAAGCGCGGTCAGGTCTATGTCACCGACGCCATCGCCATAGGTCATGAAAAACGGCTCGTTGCCGAGAAGATGCCGAACCCGGGCAAGCCTGCCGCCGGTCATCGTATCTGCGCCCGTATCCGCCAACGTGACGCGCCAATCTTCGCAAGGCGGGTCGAGATAGGTAACTTCCGATGTTGCAAGATCGAAAGTCACGCTCGATCCACGCATACGCAGGTCTTCAAAGAACTTCTTGATCAGATGTCCCTTGTAACCGCAGCACACGATGAAGTCTTTCACGCCATGAGCGGCGTATATCTTCATGATGTGCCAGAGAATTGGCTGTCCGCCTATCTCAACCAAAGGCTTTGGTACAGTCGACGTCTCCTCGGAAAGTCTTGTTCCAAGACCTCCCGCCAAAATTACAGCTTTCATAGTAAAACACGCCACCCGCTCTGTGAGAGCCGCGAATGGATCTCACATTGAAATACTAAGGATACTCGAATGCTGGCAATTTCACGTGATGACCCAAGCAAAACATAAATTAACGGAGCGAGCAAGAGTTTTTATTTATTGTTAAGCTTTAAAGAAGAACTCGACAGTAATAAAAATATCATCCAGACAATTGGGTCAGGTTATCCATCATCCGACAGATATTGATGGCCATCCCGCTTCCGCTGCGACTGCTTTGGCAGCCAGACACCCATCAGACGCCAGAGCCGGAAGCCTTGCCCTTGAGCACGTGACGACGTCAGCGTGCGTCAAACAGCTCAAAGCGGCCACCGCCGAGCTTAAGCCTCAAGCCCAGAGCCAGCAGCGTTACGCCGTAAGCTGCCGCGCCGAAACCTGCAATCAGGACCATCTCAAGGAAATCGGGGATTTCCAGACCGGCGAACTGCATTCGCAACCAATAGACGGCAACGACCATCACGGCGCCGGCCACCGCAACCTTCCACAGATTCCGGATCTGCCGCCGGAACCCGAGATTGAGGAGCTGCCGCAGCTGAAACACGTAATAGGCCCCCATTACGGCGGCCATCAGAAGCCTTGCGTAGATAACGCCCTCGATCGAAAAGAAATAGAAACCGGTCGTGACAGCGATCGTGCGGAGGATGAAATCGATCAGATTTATCCGAAACAGAAGATCTGGACGATCAAGGGCAAGACTAAGAGAAATCAGCGTCTGAAAATAGGGCACCGGCAGCATGGAGATGGACAGCAAGGCCAGATAAGGCGCAGCCTCAGCCCATTTCGGCCCGAGCAGAAGATTAGTGACCAGATCCGCGGTCAGAGCGATGCCGAGCGTGGCAGGCACGCAGATCAGCATGGCGATACGGATTGCCTTCAGAAATGCCTGGCCGACCCTTGCCCGGTCCGAACTCATCTTCGAAAATGCAGACATCAGAGGCTGCAAAGCCGGGCCGATAAAGCTTTGCGTCGGTATCAACGAAACGTCATTCGCCACCGTATAGCGGCCGAGCAAAGCTTTCGGAACATAGGCGCCGATCATCAGCCGGTCATATTGCCAATTCAGTGCAGACACGACCTGCGAGGCGGTGAACCAACCCATGAAGCCGGCAAAATCGCCAAGACGCCGAAGAGAGAAAGCGGGGCGATAGCGAGCAAAAACATATGACATCATTGTCGTGACGCTTGCCGCGACGACATAGTTGGCGACCAGCGCCCAATAACCGCCCTCCGTATAAACGATGACGATAGCGGCGATCAGGCCGCAGACCTTACTGGTCGTCTCGGCAATAAAGGTCGGACGGAAATCGATATTGCGGGCGAAGTAGACCATTGCCGGACTGTAGAGCCCCTTGACCACCGTGCCGATCGCCAGAATACAGACAACGGGTACCAGTTCCGGATCACCATTGATCCAGGAATATGGCCACGCGCAGCCGATTGTGAGTGCGGCAACAGCGATGCCTCGCAGAACGGCAAGCGTGAAGCCCGTATCCAGATGCTGCTTGTCTATCGTGGGAAGGCGCACGAGCGCCTGGGTAACCGGCACCTCCAATATACTGTCGATAATCAGCACCAGCGCCATGGCCAAAGCAGTGACGCCGAAATCGGCAGGCACGAGCAGGCGCGCCAGGATGAGAAGATTGACAAAGTCGACAACGCGGCCGAACAGGCGCGAGAAGATCAGCCAGGATGCGCCTCTTAGCGTGGCAAATGCAAGCATGGACGACCCAACCCTCAAACAAAAGAGACCGTCAGCAAGCCTTCGAGAATAAGGCTCACTTATCTGGAAAACGTCCTTCCGTCCGACGTGACGAACCGGCACAGAGGACGTCATAAACGCGAATTCAACCTAGCCGAAGCTGAGCATTTCCGATCGATAAATGCCGACAATGCCGATAAAGAGCGCAAACAGACCTTTCGACTAAATCAACGATACACACAAACAGGCGATAATCTATACTGAAATCAAAGATATCTCGAAATACGTCGTGAATTATGAATTATTAAATCCAAACTTATTGTGCATTTCCTGCATTGACACGCCAGTAATTATAGTGCGGATTTGATGTATGTGATATTTATTGAAAGTATTGTTAGCCTCCTAGCCAACTATGAGGGAGAATCGATGCTTGATTCTTACAAGTTGCAGCCGGAAACGGCATCTGAGGCTGACGTCTATGATGCAATCATCCTGGGCGCGGGCATAACCGGCCTCGTTGCTGCATCGGTACTCCTTCGACAAAACAGCGCGCGCATTGCGATTATCGACGAATATCAACACATTGGCGGGAACCACATCGACTGGTCGGCCAATGGCTTCACCTTCGACATCGGCAGCCTGATCTTTCAGGATGGCTCTCCACTCCTCAAGCATTTTCCGGAACTGCTCGAACATTACGTTCATGTCCATCCGACTTGGGGAAGGCTCAATCCTCAGAGGCAGATTACGCGCTACCCGATTTCGATCGTCGATGACATCCTTGGCGCCGGGCCGGTTGGCATCTGCCGAATTGTCCTCTCCATCATCCATGCGCGGATCTGGCGCCGTCGGCTGCGCAACGCCAAGGATTTCGCCAGGTTCTGGATCGGCGGCTACCTCCTCAAGCGTTCGGGGCTGGAAAACTATATGGCGCGCTTTTACGGCGTTCCACCCGAACATATCGACCTGGAACTGGCCGAAAAGCGCATGATGTGGATCAAGGAGCACTCGTCGCTGCGAGGCTTGCTCCGGAAAATGCGCCAGAGGAAATTGCCGCATCTAAAGAACAAGCAGCTGGCAAGACCGAAGGAAGGCTATGCGGTCCTTTACGAGCCAGCCAAGAAAGGCCTCATCGAAAACGGGGTCACCTTCAGGCTTGGCACGCCGATATCCAAGGTGGCCAAGGACGTTGAACAGTTCATCGTAACGCCAGCACAAGGCAAGACAATAGCGGCTGCGCGAGTGATCTCGACCATGCCGATCAACATCATGCTTCGACTTTGCGGGCTGGAACAGGAAAAGTCGCTGGAGACAATCACGCTTATCAGTCTCTATTTCAGCTTCTCGGGCGATCGCGGGTTCACCCAATCCATCCTTTACAACTTCTCCTATGAAGCAGCATGGAAGCGGCTGACGATCTATTCCGATTTCTATGGCCGCAATGACGGCCGCGAATATTTCGCTGTCGAGGTCGTCAGCAACGACACGATCACCAGCATTGAACTTGCCGAAGCGGAATTCAGGGCGCATGTTGCCAACAACGCCATATTTAACGGCGACCTGAAGCTGGAGGGCGGCCAGGTTCTTAAAAACGCCTATCCGATCTATACGCACGGCGCGCCGGCGGAAGCTGCCCGGCAAATCGATCGACTGAGACAGTTCGGGATCGAGTCCTTCGGACGCCACGGCGCATTCAACTATCAACCTACAGCCAGAGTTTCGACATTGGAAGCGGAACGGGCTTTGGGCTACCGTCACCCGGAACCCGCAGATAATCCGGACCGTCGGGAACGGCACGACAAGAGACTTGAGCTTATTCCATGTAAAAGCGGATAGTAATCAAACATGCGTATCATGCATCTTCTTAACCACACCTACCGGCTGAACGGACATGTCCATGCAGCAGTCGATCTCGCATGCGAGCAAAGAAGGCTCGGTCACGAGGTGTGCATCGCCAGCGGCGGCGGCGATTTCGACGAGCTGCTGGCAAGCAACCATGTAGCAACCCGCATCGTCGATCACGAACGGAGACTGCTGACGGTCGTCCGCTCGGTCGCGACATTGAAACGTCATGTCAACGAGTGGAAACCTGACGTAATCCATGCGCATATGATGACGAGCGCCGTATTGGCCTATCCGGTCTGCAAGCTGTCCGGGATTCCGCTGGTCACCACCGTTCACAATGAATTTGAAAAAAGCGCCATCCTGATGGGGCTCGGCACCCGGGTGATCGCCGTCAGCGAATCCGTCAGTCGCTCCATGCAGCAGCGCGGAATTTCGGCGAAAAAGCTGCATGTCGTGCTCAACGGCACGATCGGCACTGCACGTTTTGCCAACAGGCAAGCGGCTCCTGCCGATCTTGCGCATCCGAGCATCCTATTCGTTGGCGGGTTACACCCGCGCAAGGGGGTCGTGGACCTCATACAGGCGTTCAAGATTGTTCACGCCACATATCCCGCAGCGCGGCTTTTCATCGTCGGCAGCGGCCCTATGGGCGAAGAATACCGGGAACTGGCGAGGCAGACGGGCTGCGGTGACGCAATCACCTTCGTCGGCTCGCTCGACGATCCCTATCCTTACATGCTGGCGGCCGACATATTCGTCCTGCCGTCGCTTGCCGATCCTGCACCTCTGGTGATTTCCGAGGCGCGCGAGGCGCGCTGCGCCATCATTGGGACAAAGGTCGACGGGATTCCGCAGTTGCTGGAATTCGGCGAAGCCGGCATACTCGTGCCTCCATCGGCACCGGAGATGCTGGCCGCAGCCCTTGCCAACCTCCTTGCCGATCCCGCCACTCTTCGCGAATGGCAGGAAAAGAGCCAGATTCGCATCGACAACCTGACCATAGAACGCGTCGCCCTGGAAACGACGGCGGTCTACCGGTCCGCCATGGCAAAACCGAAATTCATCGGCGCGACGCGTCAGGCTGTCTGATCCATATTTTTCGGCGACCACCCTATCCCGCTCTGAAGCAAGGACGCGGCAGGTTTCACTCACCTGCCCCCACAAACTGTGCCTTTTCGCTTGAGCAGCAGGCCTAGAACCCGAAGCGATCTACATTTCCTCCGACGAAACCTCGCCGACAGCCGCTACAGGCCAGTCGGCAAGCTATTGATTCATCGAATTAATATTTTTACTTTGCCGCGCGACCGATTTTATTTGCAGCGCAGCAATTAAACTTGAATCAATAAATATGAATGCTCTTATTCACATTAATTAATTTTCGTTTAACATGACGCTGCAAATACAATGCAAATAACTCCGACAGATACCCGCTCAGCAGGCATAGTTCAGAATCTATAGTACTGAGGCTAGGTTCGATGATCACGCGTAGCAAGAGTATTGACCAACAGGGCCAGTTAAAAGCGGCAGCAGAGATGGCGTTCAACAAGCTGACGCCGACAATATTCCACGAACAATGGTGGCTGGAAGCTGCCACACGCGGGCGGGTCGATTTCGTCGAGGTGACCGATGGCGGACGAACGGTCGGGCGCCTTCCCTATATGGTCAATTCCCGATACGGCCTGACAAGCAGCAACATGCCGACGCTGACGCATTTTCTCGGCCCCGGCATCGATGACGGCGGCGGCAGCGAAGCCAATCGCTATGTCAAACGCCATTCGATCACGCAGGAACTTATCCGCAAACTCCCGCCGCTTTCATCCTTTCGTCAGAAGATGCATCGCGGCGTATGTGACGCCCTGCCCTTTCAGGCACAGGGCTACAATGTCCAGGTTCAGTTCACTTTCGAAATAGAGCCCTACCCGGACGCCGTGATCTGGAAGGCGATGCGCGACAAGACACGCAATGTCATCCGCCGGGCCGCGGAGAATTTCGACGTTCACGAAAGTTCGGATCCGGAAGCCTTCTTCCACCTTTCTGCGGCACATCTCGAAGAAAAGAGCCTGCAGGCCAATATCGATTTCGGCGTTTGCAAGGAAGTCGCGATCCAGGCGGTGAGTCGCGGACGCGGCCACATCTGGGTCGCACGAGAGAGCGCAACCGGCAGGCCGAAGGCGGCGATTTTCTGTGTCTTCGACAACAGCACTTATTATTACCTGATGTCGACCCGCGCACCGGATGCCGGCAACGGCGTCGTACCGCTTCTGCTCTGGAACGCGATCCAGTCTGCGGCGGCTATGGGCCGTGTCTTCGATTTCGACGGGATCGTCAACGCGGGCTCGATCCTGCTGTTCTCCGGCTTCGGCGGCAAGACATCGCCCCGTTATATCGTTACCAAGGCCAGCATGCCCTATCGCGTGCTGCGACAGATTCGGCGGATGGATTCCTCGGTCACCAACACATTTTGCTGAAATATGGCTGGGGCGCCAGGATTCGAACCTGGGAATGCCGGTACCAAAAACCGGTGCCTTACCGCTTGGCGACGCCCCAACACTTCCGTGACCGCATGAAGATGCCGCACGGCAGGCGCTTCCTCTAGCAAAGCTTTATCCCGCCCTCAACGGCTATCTTCGTTCATCCGGCTATTTTCCTTGCGATAGTTTTTGGAATAAAGCGGGATATGGCGAAGGAAAAGGCTAGCAAGACGCAAGGCATGGCAAGCGATATCGATTTCGACACCGAATTCTCACCGGACTACGGCCATGCCGTTCCGATTGCGCAGGACGTTCAGCGACTGACCGTCAACAATCCCTCCCCCTTCACTTTTTACGGCACCAACAGTTATATCGTCGGCAAATCCTCGCTGGCCGTCATCGATCCCGGCCCCGACAACGAAGCGCATTTCGATGCGCTGATGCGGGCCATCGATGGTCGGGAAGTCAGCCATATCTTCGTCAGCCATACGCACAGAGATCATTCGCCGCTGGCAGCGCGCTTGAAGGACGCCACGGGTGCATTGACGGTAGCAGAAGGTGCACATCGCGCGGCGCGGCCATTGCATGAAGGGGAGATCAATCCTTTTTCGGAAAGCGCCGATACGGATTTCCTGCCGGATATCGCGATTGCCGATGGGCAGGTGATCGAAGGCGATGGATGGGCGCTTTCGGCCATTCACACGCCCGGCCATACGGCGAACCATTCCGTCTTCGCACTGGAGGATACCGGCATCGTGTTTTCGGCCGATCACGTGATGGCCTGGGCGACAACGATCGTTGCGCCGCCGGACGGATTCATGGCCGATTTCATGGCCTCTGTCGAAAAGCTGCTAGCCCGCAAGGACCGGATCTATTTTCCCGGCCATGGTGGCCCGGTGCGCGAGCCTGCTTCATTCCTGCGGGGCTTGCGGACCCATCGGCGGATGCGGGAACGAGCCGTGATGGAACGCATTCTGGCGGGCGACAGACTGATCGCCGACATGGTCAAGGCCATCTACGTGAAGACCGATCCCAAGCTGCATGGCGCGGCAGCGCTTTCGGTTCTTGCCCATATCGAAGACCTTCTTGAAAAAGGTCGAGTAGCAACCGATGGGCCACCCTCGCTGCACGGGATTTATCGGCCGGCCTGACAGAATTGCCTGTCGCTTTGCTTACGCAATCCGGTTGCGACTTTAGAGCATTTCCGCCTTTCTTCGAAACGCGAAACGGCTCTATCGCGTTGTTTTAACGCAATTCCGGACGCAAAACCGGTTCCCACTTTTGCTGGAATTGCTCTAGCCGCCAGATAGCCCGAGCAGTTCGGCGTCGAGGCGGTCGAGAAAATCCTCGGCGATCTCCGCACCGAAACCGAGATCATGCGGCCCGTAGCGAGAGACGACACGGATATCGACAAAGGTCGTTTCGGCATCCTCGCGCAAACGGATAACCACATCGAAACGCAATCCGGCGATCAATGTGCGGGTCGCACCCTGCAACACGACCTCGGTCGGATTGCCGACAGCGCCGTCCAGCGATGGTTCGGGCCGTGGCAAAGGCACTGGCGCGATATCCGGGACCGGCGCCTGATCATCCTTCGGCGCGCTTCGCTCGGTCCGGTCAGGCTCGACCAGCGAAAGCCCGTCGGTCTTTGCAATCGCAATTCTGGCGGACAGGGATGCCTTGCGGACTCCATCATAAACACGGTCAAGCGCACCCTCATACCGCCTGCCGATCAAACCCGGGTAAGCTGCGAACTGGGCACGCCGCTCGCATGCCTCAGGCACCGGGGGTCTGGGAAGCCAGCGCTGGGCGAAATGCAATTCGGAGATAAAAGCCGGCGGATCAGCCAGATCGGTGGAAATGTCGTAGATTGCCGGCTTGGTATAATATTGCACGGCCCCATAAATGACTGTCCCAAGCGGCAATGCCGCATAGATCAGTCCCTTCGTGGCCGCGACGCCACCATCGGCCCCGACCTGCCATAAGCGGACAAGGCCAACGAGCGAAAGCGGCAGGGACACGGCTGCGATTGCTGCGGACAGGAACAGAAGCGCCAGGAAATCCGGTTCGCTCAACGGGCCGAAACGATGGGCAAGAGCCACAATCACGAACAGCAGCAATGCCGACAAAGCCAACCGCCGACCAAGATAGGCGGATTGGGAAACGGGCCGGACGAAACGGACAGTCATTTTGCGGCGCAAGCTCCGGACGAAACAATCAAGACTGTGTAGGACAGGTGTCGCAAGAATGGAATCTCAAAGCATCGTGGGCCACTGCCGACGCCTTCCGCAGCCGGTTTTTCCACCTCGATTTTTTTCATGCCCCGCGCATTTTATCGTCGAATGCTCTACATACCTGTTCGCGGCTCGTCCGTACGACCTGATGGAGCATGACCATGCGCCTTTCCCGAATTCTCATTCCCTCGGCACTGCTTCTCATTCTGGCCTCATGCCAGACAATGACGCCGGAGGAGCGGCGAGCGGCCGACGAGCGCACATGCGCAGGCTACGGTTTTCGCGCCAAAACGGATGCCATGGCGCAATGCCTGCTCGATCTGGAACTCGACCGACGCGCACAGACCCGCTCGATGATGGAACGCAACGACCAGATGTTCTGGCGCCCGCCGATCGTGGTCGAACGGCGCGTGATCGTGCACAGGCCGTAAGACCCGCTACTGCCTGTACTGCAACTCTATCCTGATCCCTTCCGGGCCATAGACGAATATCTGGCCGATACCTGCACCGGGTATCTCATCGTGTTCGAGACGATAACCGGTGGCCTTTGCCCGGCTGATCGCATCGTCCCGATCGAAAAAGGCGAAGGCTGCGTGGTTGAGCATGCCTTGCGGAAAATCGTTTTCGCGCTCCACGACGTTCAGATGGATGGCCGGATGGCCTTCGAGATAGAGCCAGTGGCCCGGCATGCCGAAAGGTGGGCGATACCCCTCCTCCACGCCGAGAAGCGTCGTCAAAAAATCGATCATCACAGCCGCATCGCGGGTGTGGATGTTGACATGATCGAGATTCGGCATCCGCCCCCCCCGGTTTTCCCCCGGGGGCATACTAACATGAGCGGCCAAGCTCACGCCATCCTCAGCGCCCTTCCCCACTGAAGGGTCAGGCGTTGCGCTTGGCGATAGCGGCCTGGGCTGCCGCGAGGCGCGCTACCGGCACCCGGAAGGGCGAGCAGGACACATAGTCGAGATCGGCATTTTCGCAGAAATGGATCGATGCCGGATCGCCGCCATGTTCGCCGCAGATGCCCATCTTGAGATCGGGCTTGGTCTTTCGCCCGCGCTCGGCGGCGATCTGGATCAGTTCGCCGACGCCATCGAAATCCAGTGAGACGAAGGGGTCGTGCTCGATGATCCCTTTTCGCTGATAGGTCGGGATGAAGGTTGCCGCGTCATCGCGCGACATGCCGAATGTGGTCTGGGTCAGGTCGTTGGTACCGAAGGAGAAGAACTCGGCGGTTTCGGCAATCACATGGGCGCGGATCGCGGCGCGCGGCAGCTCGATCATCGTGCCGGCCAGATAACCGATCTCCATGCCGGTCTCTTTCCAGACATCGCGGGCAACGGCATCGATGACGCCCTTGACGTAATCGAGCTCTGCCCGGAGGCTGACCAGCGGTACCAGTATCTCCAGCTCCACCGGCTCGCCGGTTGCCTTTGCCGCCTCGGTTGCGGCCTCGAAAATGGCGCGCGCCTGCATTTCGGCAATCTCGGGATAGGAGATCGCAAGGCGACAACCGCGATGGCCGAGCATCGGGTTGAATTCGTGGATCGCATCGATGCGGCGGGCAAGAAAGTCGGGAGACATGCCCATGGCACGGGCGACATCGTCGATCTCGGCTTCCGTCTTGGGCAGGAATTCATGCAGCGGCGGGTCGAGCAGGCGGATGGTCACCGGCAGGCCGTGCATGATGGTGAAAAGCTCGGTGAAATCCGAACGTTGCAGCGGCAAGAGCTTTGCCAGAGCAGCACGGCGCGCTGCCTCGTCTTCTGCAAGGATCATCTCGCGCATCGCGTGGATGCGGTCACCTTCGAAGAACATGTGCTCGGTGCGGCAAAGACCGATACCTTCCGCCCCGAAGGAGCGCGCCGAGCGCGCATCCTGAGGGGTGTCGGCATTGGTGCGGACCTGCATCCGGCGCGCCCTGTCGGCCCAGGCCATCAGCTTTCCGAAGTCACCGGAGAGTTCCGGCTGCTGCATGGCGACGCGACCCTTGAGGATCTGACCTGATGAACCGTCAACGGTAACGATATCACCTTTTCTGAGCGTCACGCCGCCGGCTCCGGTCAGGGTTTCGTTGCGCAGATCGACCCGCATCGAGCCCGCGCCGACGACGCAGGGGATACCCATGCCGCGCGCAACGACCGCCGCATGGCTGGTCATGCCGCCGCGTGTCGTCAGGATCGCTTCTGCCGCATGCATGCCGTGAATGTCTTCCGGGCTGGTCTCGATGCGCACGAGCACGACACGTTTTCCTTCGGCTTCCGCCGCGACCGCCTGTTCAGCGGTGAAAACGATCTCGCCGGTCGCCGCCCCCGGCGAGGCGGGAAGGCCAGAGCCGATCTGGTGACGGGGGACGCGTGGATCGATGGTCGGATGCAGAAGCTGATCCAGCGACGGCGGGTCGATACGACAGACCGCCTGTTCTTCCGAGATCAGCCCCTCCTCGACCATTTCCACGGCAACCCGCATGGCGGCCTTGGTCGTACGCTTTCCCGTACGCGTCTGCAGCATCCAGAGTTTTCCGCGCTCGACGGTGAACTCTACGTCCTGAAGATCCTGATAATGCTGTTCGAGACGATCGCAGATGCCGCGGAATTCCTGAAACGCCTCGGGCATCAGCTTTTCCATCGACGGCTTTTCAGAGCCCGATGCAAGCCTGCCTTCCTCGGTGATCGACTGGGGCGTGCGGATACCGGCGACGACATCCTCGCCTTGCGCATTGGCTAGAAACTCGCCGTACAGGGCCTTTTCGCCGGTGGACGGGTTGCGGGTAAACGCAACGCCGGTGGCGGAAGTCGAACCAAGATTGCCGAAGACCATGGCCTGGACGTTGACGGCCGTGCCCCAGGTTTCGGGGATGCGATGGAGCGTGCGGTAGGTCACGGCGCGGGCGTTGTGCCAGCTGGAGAAAACCGCTGCGATCGCCTTCCAGAGCTGGACATGCGGGTCCTGCGGAAAACTCTCGTCCAGTTCGTCCTCGATCAGGCGCTTGTAGAGCGTGACGATGTGCTGCCATTCGACGGCCGACAGATCGGTATCGTGCTGGCGACCGAGGCGGCCCTTCTCGTCTTCCAGCACCTCTTCGAAGATTTCGTTGTCGAGGCCCATGACGACATCGGCATACATCTGGATGAAGCGGCGATAGCTGTCCCAGGCAAAACGGGCGTCGCCGGCATCATGGCCGAGCGCCTGCACCGTTTCGTCGTTGAGGCCAAGATTGAGGACCGTATCCAGCATGCCGGGCATGGAGGCGCGCGATCCGGAACGGACGGAAAGAAGCAGTGGCCTTTCGCTGCCGCCGAAGATGCGACCGGTTTCCTTTTCAACCGCTTTCAGCCCGGCCAGAACATCAGCCTTCAGGTCGTCGCAGATCTTTTTGCCATTGCGGAAAAATTCGTGGCAGCAGTCACAGGTAATGGTCAGCCCCGGAGGGACCGGCAAGCCAAGGCTCGCCATTTCGGCGAGATGTGCCCCCTTGCCGCCCAGCAATGCGATATCCACCGCGCCGCCTTCTGCCTTACCACCGCCGAACCAGTAAACCCGTTTTGCCATTCCTGCCTCCCCGCGCATTTTTCTCTGAAATTCAGAGCTTTTGCAACAGCTTGGGAAATCATGGAGGCAGGATTATGTGCGCTGCAGCATTATGCAACAGGCAATTTGGCGCAATTTGGAGGTAAGCCCGAAGACGGGAGAGATAAAAGCTTTGCGGGGCCGGATCACACTCGGCCCCGCAAAGCCTTCCGCGTAGGACAGGAAACCCACGCGGGGGGTACATATTCGCCGAATGGCCTTTGCGCCCAAAGACGCCCCCCAGCCCCCGCCGAATCCGTAATTCTGCATAGCCATATACCACATCCCGCGCATCCCCTATATGGGTGAAACAACGTATATGTGACTACAATCAATTATGGCGCAAAAAACTCTCGTTTTTTTAGCTTGCCTCACGCAGCAGCTCGGCGGTCTGGAGATCGACCGAAACCAGCTGGGAAACACCCTGCTCCGCCATTGTCACGCCGAAGAGCCGGTTCATGCGTGCCATGGTGATCGGATTATGGGTGATGATGACGAAGCGAGTCTCGGTCGAGGCCGCCATTTCATCCATAAGGTTACAGTAGCGCTCGACATTGTGGTCGTCGAGCGGCGCATCCACTTCGTCCAGAACACAGATCGGAGCGGGATTGGTAAGGAAGACGGCGAAGATCAGCGCCATTGCCGTCAATGCTTGTTCGCCGCCTGAGAGAAGCGTCATCGTCTGCGGCTTCTTGCCGGGTGGGCGGGCGAGGATTTCAAGCCCGGCTTCCAGCGGATCTTCGGATTCGATCAGCTGCAATTCTGCCGTACCGCCGCCGAAAAGGTGGGTGAACAAGCGCTGAAACTGGGTGTTGACCACATCGAAAGCGGCAATCAGGCGCTCGCGACCTTCCTTGTTGAGGCTCTGGATCGCACCACGCAGCTTACGGATCGCGTCGACCACGTCGTCTCGCTCGCGGATGAGCGTCGCAAGCTTGTCGGAAAGTTCCTTCTGCTCCTCGTCGGCACGCAGATTGACGGCGCCGAGCCGCTCGCGCTCCATTTTCAGGCGGTCGACCTCGCGTTCGATGGCGCGAATATCCGGAACAGGCTGGCCCGGCTGCAGCCCGGTGAGGCGCAGGACTTCCGGCGGCGAGACATTCAAGGCCTCGCGAATACGCTGTTCGCTCTCGTGGCGCCTTTCGGCTGCGGAAACCAGTCGCTCCTCGGCACGCCCGCGTTTTTCGCGCACATCGGCAAGCTCAGAAAGAGCGGTTGCGGCACGCTGGTCCGCTTCGCGCTGGCGAGTTTCAGCAATGACCAGTTCGTCAGCTGCGAGTTTTCGCGCAGCCTCCGCCTTTTGCAGTTCGGACATCAGGCTGCGGCGACGATCGTCGACCTCTTCGGGCGCGGCTTCCAGCTCGACGATCTCGTCGCGCGCCTCTTCCTCGCGCTCGCGCAGGCTGTCGATATGGGCGGCGGCGCTATCGGCGCGGGCCTTCCAGGATGAGCGTTCCTGGGCGATGGCAGCGATACGGCGCTTGCGGGCTTCGAGTTCCCGGCTCAGGCCTTCATAGCGGGCACGCGCTTCGGCCAGCCGGCCACGATCGGTTGCAACAGCGGCCTGCTGGTCACGCAGGCGATTGTCGAGATCAGACAGGTCCGGGGCATTTTCGAGTTCGATACGGGCGTTTTCGCCCTGAACATCGACATCTTCAATTTGCGTATCGACCTGATTGAGCGCCTCGGTGACCACATCGCGGCGACGCATGAGATCGCCTGAGGCGCGCTCCGCAGCGGCCAGCGCCTCACGGGCATCGGCAACCTGACGTGTAGCAAGCCGCACCCGGTCGCGAGCATCGGCAAGCAGCCGCTCGCTCGTTGCGATCTCGGCGACGGCATCCGCGAGCAGGCTTTCGCATTCGGCCAGAACATCCCGGGCTTCGTCGATCTCGGCTTCGAGTTCGGAAAGGCGGTTCTTCTGCGACAGGCGCAGTGCAGCCGCTCCGGGCGCTTCCGATCCGGTGACATGGCCATCCCAGCGATAGACAGCACCCTCTTTGGTCACAAGCCGCTGGCCGGGCTTCAGCGATGCCATCAGGCTCTGCGCGTTACCGGCAGAGGCGATCCCGATCTGCGCCAATGCGCGGGTAAGTTCCGGCGGGGCCGTAACACGGGCCGACAGCGGCTCGACGCCATCCGGCAGGCGCGGATCGCCGGAGCTGTCACCGGTCACCGACCAATAACTGGGGGCCGCGTCATCGACCGGGCTTTCGAGATCGTCCCCGAGAGCTGCACCAAGTGCCGCCTCGTAACCGCGCTCGACATGGATCATTTCGGCAACCGGCACGTAGTCGCCTGAGGCGGCGCCGGCAGCGAGCATCTTCCTGATCGTGCGGGCTTCCGTTTCCAGCCCGTTGACCTTGGTCTTGGCATCCTCCACCGGACGGCGGGCGGAGACTTCCGCAGAGCGGGTGGAGTTGAGTGCGGCTTCTGCCTCTTCGGCAGCGGCAGTAGCATCCTCCAGCGCCATCTCGGCGGCTTCGACCAGTTCCGCCTTTTCCTCCGGGTCATCAAGTGCGCCGAGCCGTTCGGAAACGGCATCGAGTTCGGCCACCGCATCCTGCCGCTGGCGATCGAGGCGCTGACGACGTTCTGAAAGATCACGGATCAGACGTTCGAGCTGGTTGCGACCGGCGGCGGCTTCGGCGCGCTCACCGGTGATCGTCGCCAGCAGTTGCTCGCTCTCAGTAAGGGCTGCGCCTGCCGCCTCGAATGCTTCGCCGAGATCGGCGCTTTCGGCACCACTATCCGCCAGCATGTCGTTCAGCTCGGCTTCTTCCTCGTCCAGTTTTTCAAGGAAAGACGTATTGTCGGCGGCGAGCTGTTCCTCGCGGCGAATGTCTTCGGCCAGTTGCGCCAGGCGCCGGGTCAGTTCGTCGCGACGCTTGAGCAGCCGTCCTGCTTCTTCTTCCAGCTGGCTGCGGGCGATCTGCAGGCGCTGCAGGGCGGCACCGGCTTTCGCCTCCTCCTCGCGCAGCTCCGGCAGTTTGAGGCTGGCGACGGCCTGATCCTTGGCCGCTTCCATCTGCCTTTGAGCCTTTTCGGCAACCGTGACGGTGATCTGGTTGAGCGCGGTCTGGGCTTCCAGTTCAGCCTGCTCGGCCTCGACCCAGCGGATATGCAGAAGCATCGCCTCGCGGGCGCGGATATCGGCCGACAGCGACTTGAAGCGGTTTGCCTGGCGGGCCTGACGTTTCAGGCTTTCGATCTGGCTTTCCAGCTGGACGACGACATCTTCGAGACGCTCGAGATTGGTTTCGGCGGCGCGCAGGCGAAGTTCCGCCTCGTGGCGGCGCGAATGCAGGCCGGAAATCCCTGCGGCCTCTTCCAGCAATTGCCGGCGAGCCTGCGGCTTGGCGTTGATCAGTTCGCCGATCCTGCCCTGCCCGACCATGGAGGGCGAACGTGCGCCGGTCGAGGCATCGGCGAAAAGCAGCTGTACATCCTTGGCACGGCTTTCCTTGCCGTTGATGCGATAGACGGAGCCATTTTCGCGCTCGATCCGGCGGGTGACCTGGATCTCGTCGGCATCGTTAAAAGCTGCCGGTGCGGTACGATCGGAATTGTCGAGGTAGAGGCCGACTTCGGCGGTATTACGGGCCGGTCGATTGCCGGAGCCGGAGAAGATGACGTCGTCCATGCCGGACGCGCGCATGTTCTTGTAGGAATTTTCGCCCATCACCCAGCGCAGCGCTTCGACAAGATTGGACTTGCCGCAGCCGTTCGGCCCGACCACTCCGGTCAGGCCGCGCTCGATGAAAAATTCGGTCGGTTCGACAAAGGACTTGAAACCGACGAGGCGCAGCTTGTTGAACTTCATGCTGCGCCCCTCACTCTCCCGATGGAGAGAGCGTTATCAGATGCTGTCGAAAAGCGCCGACATGGATTCAACCGACATGTCCCCAGAATACTTCTTCCCGTTAATCAGGAAGGTCGGCGTGGAGTTGACGGCGAATTCATCCGCGCCACGCTTCACAGAAGCATTGATTTCATCGAGAAGCTTCTGGTTCGTCAAGCAGGCTTCGAAAGTCTGCTGTGTGTAACCGGCAATCTTGACCGTCTGCATCAACGCGTTGCGGACATCCTTGTCGGCTGGAGCCGCCCAGGCGCGCTGCTGCTTGAACAGCATGGAGACCATCGCGAAATACTGTTCCGGCGTTGCCAGCTCTTCCGGCTTCTGCGGGTTGCTGCGTGCCAGCATGAAGGCGGCGGTTGCGACCGGATCGAACGGGAATTCGCGGATGATGAACTGCACCTTGCCGCTATCGATATACTTCGTCTTGATCGGGTCGAAGGTGACGTTGTGGAAGTTTGCGCAATGCGGGCAGGTCATCGACATGTATTCGATGACCTTGATCGGGGCATCGGCACTGCCGAGCGCCATTTCCGGCAGGGTGCCGGGCTTCAGCGCTGCAGCCATGTCGACATCGCCCTGCGATTCCGGCTTTTCCTGAGCGAGAGCATCGGTAACGCCGAGCGGAAGGGCAAGAGCGAGCGCTGTGACGGCAACACCGCCGAGAAGCGCGCGCCTGGTCATGGTCATATCGTTCAAAAGCATAGGACACCCGTTTGAGAGCAAATAAGAAAAGATTGGAACCTCCGTATCCCGGCGCTCAATCCTCGGCAAGTTGCCGATAGGTAACTTACTTCAAAGAATTGTGACGAAAGCTGGGAAAACCTGGGCTTAAGCCCGGCTTCACCTCAACGTGTGCGCTTTTGCTGCATCACTGCGGTGCCCAAACGCTCGACCGCCTTGCGCAGCGCCTCGCTTTCGATGCCTTCCATCATGTCGTGCAGCTTGCGGGCCGGCGCGCCCTTCAAGGGGCGCGGCGTCCGCGGATGCTTGAGTTGCGGCGAGACCGGTTTCTGGACGATGCGGATCTGGCGCACGGCCGGAAAACCGAAGAAGCTGTTGATACGGCCGATCAGTTCGCCCTGGGCGTGGGTGAGAAACAGCGCACGTGCGCCCTCGCAGGCAATCGTCAGCACGCCGGGCGTATAACCATCGTCCCGGTAACCGTCATTGCGGGCCCAGGTGATCTTTTCCGGCCGGGTGCAATCGGCGAATTCTTCGCCGGCGATTTCATCCCAGGAACCGAGAAGCGCCGTCGAGATGCCGGCCCGCTTGGCCAGCACCGGATCGATGATGCCGTTGGCGATCTCGGCGATCTGGTTTGCACCCTTGCGGATAAATGGCGTCTTCTTGGATGGATAATTCATCGCTGGATAACCGGCCCCACAGGCTTGAGCCGTCCTTGATGCCGGCGCATTCATCTTCCAAGTATAGGGCACACACCCCTAAAACGGCAAACGATGCTCGATACGTTATCCCCGATACCCACGCTCACCCATGCACATAAGCTGCTTTCCTGGTATGACCGCCATCATCGGGAACTGCCGTGGCGCGTCAGCCCGTCGGCGGCGACGGCCGGGAAACGGGCCGATCCCTATCATGTCTGGCTGTCGGAAGTGATGTTGCAGCAGACGACCGTTCAGGCGGTCAAACCCTATTTTACAAAATTCCTGGAGCGCTGGCCCAAGGTAACCGATCTGGCGGCAGCGCCTTCGGAGGACGTGATGGCCGCCTGGGCGGGGCTCGGATATTACGCCCGCGCCCGCAACCTGAAGAAATGCGCCGAAGCGGTAGCCAACGACCATTACGGCATATTCCCTGATACCGAAGAGGGACTGCGCGCGCTTCCCGGTATCGGGGACTACACGTCCGCAGCTGTCGCCGCCATCGCCTTCAACCGGCCGTCGGCCGTCATGGACGGTAATGTCGAGCGGGTGATTTCGCGCCTCTATGCGATCGATGCGCCACTACCCGGCTCCAAGCCCGAGATGAAAGCCAGGGTGCGCGAACTGACGCCGACCGACCGGCCCGGCGATTTCGCCCAGGCGATGATGGACCTGGGGGCCACGATCTGCACGCCGAAGCGCCCTGCCTGCGCGCTCTGTCCCTTCCGCGATGACTGTCTGGCGCTGGCGGAACACGAGCCGGAGCGTTTTCCGGTCAAGGCAGCGAAAAAGGAAAAGCCGGTCCGCGTCGGCGCTGCCTTCGTCGCCGTGACAGAGAATGGCGAGATCTTGCTGAGACGGCGCATCGAAACCGGCCTGCTCGGCGGAATGACGGAAGTGCCGACCACCGCATGGACAGCGCGGATCGACGGCGGAACCGACATCGACCATGCACCCTTCGACTCGGATTGGCATCCGTGCGGCGCCATTACCCACGTCTTCACCCATTTCGAACTGAGGCTTTCGGTTTTCCGCACGCGGGTTCCTGCCGGTAAAGAGCCGACAGGCTGGTGGGTGGGTGTCGAAAAGCTCGATGACGAGGCTTTGCCGACTGTCATGAAAAAGGTAATCACTCAGGCTATTCCGACAGCCTTTGCAAAACACTGACCGCAGGAAACATCATGGCAGACAAGATCGACCACATCGTCTTCGATATCGGCAAGGTTCTCATTCACTACGATCCCAACCTGCCGTTTTCGCGCATCATTCCCGATGCCGAAGAGCGGAAATGGTTTTTCCAGAATGTCTGCACCCATGACTGGAACCTGGAGCAGGACCGCGGCCGCAAGTGGGAAGACGCAGAAGCTCTGCTGATTGCCCAATATCCCGAGCGGGAAGAGCATATCCGCGCATTCCGCAAATACTGGCCCGAAATGGTCTCGCATTCCTATGACGACAGCGTCGCCATCATGCTCGGGCTGATCGACAAGGGCCATGACGTGACGATGCTGACGAATTTTGCGGCCGACACGTTTGTCGAGGCGCGCAGGATGTATCCATTCCTCAATGCGACGCGCGGTATCACCGTCTCGGGTGAGATCGGCCTGATCAAGCCGGATGTGGCGATCTACGAGCGGCATGCGAAGGATTTCGGCCTCACCCCCGAAAACTCGATCTTCATCGACGATACGATGGTGAATGTCGAAGGCGCACGCGCTGCAGGCTGGAAAGCCGTGCAGTTTACCGGCGCGGAGAAGCTGAAGCAGGATCTCATCGCTCACGGCATCGATGTCTAAGTAACCCGGCTTGGCGCAGCTATCGTCAGCAGGCGATGGCTGTGCTGCGCACGCGACCGATGACTTCGAGTTCGGCCGATGCAGTCTCACCGAGTTCTTGCGGCGGATAGGCGGCATTGTTGTCGGCTAGAAGCTGCAGCCCTCCCCCGACCAGACGCTGCACACGGCGGATGATCAGGCGATTGTCGATCCGCAATGCATAGATGCCACCATCGGCAAGATCACGGTCTCCGGTATCGACGAAGACCGGCGACTGGTCGGCGATCGTCGGGAGCATGCTGTCTCCCTCAGCCAGCAATGTGGTGACGGTGTCCGGATCGAGACCCAATCTCGCCCAGTAGTTCTCGATCGCTGTTGCTGCCGCAGTCGTCGATGGCCTGATCTCGTCATAGCCGTGGACATAAGGCTGAGAGGGGTTGTCCATCAGGCCGGGCGGCGCGACGAAACCAGATGATGTTACCGGTGCGGCGAGACTGATGCGTATCGCGTCATCTTCAAACGACCATTCGCCCCCGAGATAACGAGCGGCGATACCGGCCTTTTCCGCCATTAATTCCAATTTGGCAAATGTCGGATCCTTCTTGCCGTGGCGGTAGTTGTCCAACGTATTGTCGGCCAGTTCCACAGCTTCGGCAGCCTTTGTCCGGCCCCCCAGCATTTCGCAGAGCACCAGAACCTTGAACGATGTGGCGCGGCGCAGAGGATCCAGTTCCAGCTTTGCCCATCCGCGCGAAAACTTGGCCAGCTTGGCCTCTATCTTCGCCGCGACATCCCCCTCGAGTGGAATTCTCATTTCATCCAAAACCCTGAGTAGAAGTCAGTTTACAGGTGAAAATATTTTTACTAGTCTGCGGGTGATTTTCCCAATCGCAGACTATGACTGCAATCCAGATTAGTTGCCGCAGTCACAACCGCAAGTCGATTTCGCATATTTAAGCTGCTCACCTTAGCAACAGGTGACCGGAAAGCCATGTGCCAGCTCATAGCGACGCCGCCCTGATGCCTTATCCCGAAAACCTTGCCCAGACTTTGGAGACGTCCGAAGAAGACTTTACCCGAAACTACGCCTTCGACATGGAGGACGGGCTGCGCAAGTCTGTCAAACTTGCCCGGACCGGCAGAAGCCTCAAAGTCGAGATCATTTATGTGGATGGAGCCGTGGTGGATACGACCACGGAGACATTCGAGGCCGATGGATCATTGCGGATCAGCGTGACCGAGAAGGGCGTCTACTTGGCCAGCTACTGCGCTCTTCTGGCCGACCGCGTCCGGCTTCGCCGGACCCGCTTCTTCTGAAACGACAAATGAATATGGCGTCCGGGTACAGCCACCCGGACGCCATTATCCTCTTTCAGGACTAGAGGTACAAAACCGAAAGAGGAACTCTCAGATCTCGGCCAGGTTGGGGCTAAGGACTGGTGGTTCAGTCCAGCTTGGCGAGATCGTTGCGGATGACGACGCGAAGTTCATCAATGGGACGCAAGGACTGGCCGTCGTCGAAGTGCCAGAAGGTCCATCCGTTGCAGGCATCAAAGCCCTGTACCTTTGCGCCGAGCCGGTGGATCGAGCCGGCATCACCGCCGGATGCCAGGGTTCCATCGGCGCGGATGATCGCGCTGTGGCGGCGCTTGGCATCGGTCAGCACCTGGCCGGGCTTTAGCAGACCGGCTTCGATCAACACGTTGAAGGCAACGCGCGGCTCGGCCTTCTTGCCGGTCATGACGGTCAGTTCCGCCTTACCGAGGGGCTCTACCGCTTCGATACGGGCAGACGCTGC
This sequence comes from Aliirhizobium cellulosilyticum, assembly GCF_014198105.1. Classification (NCBI taxonomy): domain Bacteria; kingdom Pseudomonadati; phylum Pseudomonadota; class Alphaproteobacteria; order Hyphomicrobiales; family Rhizobiaceae; genus Aliirhizobium; species Aliirhizobium cellulosilyticum. Next base: position 307,701 of record NZ_JACIGW010000002.1, read on the forward strand.
GTCGATATAATTCTGTTCGCGCTCGATACCGACGAAGTTGCGGCCGAGGCGCTTTGCGACGGCACCGGTCGTGCCGGAACCGAAGAACGGGTCGAGGATGACATCACCCGGCTTGGTCGAAGCCATGATGACACGGGCGAGCAGCGCTTCCGGCTTCTGGGTCGGATGCACCTTCTTACCGTCCTCACCCTTCAGGCGTTCGCCGCCCGAGCAGATCGGGAACAGCCAGTCGGAGCGCATCTGCACGTCGTCGTTCGAGGCTTTCAACGCATCGTAATTGAAGGTGTAGCCCTTGGCCTTGGCGTCGCGGCTGGCCCAGATCATCGTTTCATGGGCGTTCTGGAACCGGCGGCCCTTGAAGTTCGGCATCGGGTTGACCTTGCGCCAGACGATATCGTTCAGCAGCCAGAAATTCAGGTCCTGCATGATCGAGCCGACGCGGAAAATGTTGTGGTAGGAGCCGATCACCCAGATCGTGCCGGCCGGCTTCAGCACGCGGCGGCAGGCGAGCAGCCAGGCGCGGGTGAAGGCGTCGTACATTTCAAACGAGGCGAACTGGTCCCATTCGTCATCGACGGCATCGACGACCGAATGATCCGGGCGGTGCAGCGTGCCGCCGAGCTGGAGGTTATACGGCGGGTCAGCGAAGATCGCGTCGACCGAATGATCCGGGAGCGCTTCCAAGGCTGCAACGCAATCACCCTTGATGATGGAGTTAACCCATGCGTCGGGACGGACCTGATGCTTCAGGTCAGACAGCGGAAGAACAGCAGCCATATCACACTCGCTACGCTATACATAAAACGAATTTATCGACTGTTATGGTTACCCAATCTGGTTACCAAATGCTGAAGCTGCTGAATTATTTCGGAAAAACTTTGAGGAAACGCCGCTATTTTGTTAATGCAGCTCTCCGTTCACGGCTCCTTGCGGGTAGTCCAGCTCAGCGTCCTGACCCCATTCTCCGGAGAATCGCCTGAAGGTTACGGCCGCAAGCGGCCCGGCGGTCATCAGGCCGAAATCGAAGTTCGAGCGCCGATCCGACGCCAGCACATATTGGCGATGCACCCTGAGGAAATCCAGCTTGATCCTCTTGTAACGATCGGCGAACAGCATGTTCTTGATCCTCAGGAAAACCAGACGCGGCTGAGGCGCATCCGGGTGGCCGGTCAGAGCGGTGACCGAGGATTTGTAGAAGCTGATGACATCGGTCAGGCACTGGACTTCGAGCCAGGTGACATTTTTTGCACCGGCGATTAAGCCGACACGGGCACGAAGGACGCTTGCCGAGCGCAGCAGCGCACATTGAAGCGTGGCGCCGCCAAGGGTTACGAAGACCACACGCTTGCCGGCGAACAGCTCTGGTTCCCGCTCAAGCAGAAGGCCGATCGTCTGGGCCGCCATGCTGGAACCCATGCTGTGGGAGCTGATGACATATTCATCGGCCGGCAACTCGAAGGCCTGTCTTGCCGCTTGGGTGGAGGCCTCTATCCAGTCGTTGACGATGGCGTTGTCGAGGCGGGACACGGCAACTGCCATCTCCCAATCGGAAAACAAATGCAGGGTGTGGAACCGGTCCGACCAGGGAATGAACAACTTTGCGAAAAAGAGGTAGCCAGGGGCGATACCGAGCGGGAGCTGCCACAGGCCGAGGCCCAGCCAGAGCGGATAAGTCGCCAGCGCAAGGCTGATCCCCATGCCGAGGCCGACCAGAAGAAACGGGAAGATGAAGAACAGGCCGAAACGCCAGGCATGGCGGAAATAACCGAAGGCACCGCCTTCGATGACAACGGCTGCAGCACTGCGGAAACCTTGTGCCAGACGGGTGACCAGCGGACGCGCGCCCAGATGATCGACGATCGCGCCGTGATCGAAGACGAAGAAACGGCTCGATGTTCGCCAGGCATCTTCCGGGCGGCTGGTTTCGATGTCGAAATAGGCTCGCCCGTCCTCTTGCTGCAAAGTGCCGACATCTGCATCAAGCCCCCAGAGTTCCGCAGTCCTCTGCATCGCCCTTTCATAGCGGGTCCGGTGCCTTTCCGCGTCAAGCGGTTCAAATCCGGGAAAATGCAGGACGACGCGCCGCTTCACGCGCGCGGATGACGGTATTTCGGGCACTCAATTTTCTTTCGACGACAGGCGGCTGCAGGTCGGAATGCAATGATATCAACCCTGTGGCGAGATTAAGGTGGGGTGGCAGGCGCTCTCTCGAATGCCTGCCAGTATTGCGGGCTTTCCCGTCAGATCGCGAAGCCACCCGCGATATCGAATATACCGCCGGTCATGTAGCCGCCGTTCGGGCCGGCAAGATGCGTGACGAGCGCCGAGACTTCCTCAAGCGTCGCAATACGACGGATCGGATGCATGTCCAGCAGCGCTTCCGGCACCTCGTCGCCCAGAGCGCCCTTGGCCATGTCGGTGGGCATGACGCCGGGCTGAACCACATTGACGGTGATGTTGCGCCTGCCCAGATCGCGCGCGACGCCCTTGGCATAACCGAGAAGCGCCGACTTGCTGCCTGCATAGTCGGCAACACCCGAAACCGGTATGCGGGTGCCAAATAGCGAACCGATGAAGATGATCCGCCCACCATCGGTCAGAACCGGCGCTGCGGCGCGAGTCGCGGCAACCGATCCCAAGACGTTGATCTGCCACTGGCGATCGAGATTGACCGTATCGAGGGCGGGATCGTCAACCGTCTTGCCCTGAACTGCAATCGCCGCGTTGTTGACGAGGATATCGAGCTTGCCGAAATGTGCGATGACCTTGTCCACCAGCGGCTTGGCGGCTGCCATATCCGCCTGGTCGCTTTGGATCGCAAGCGCGCGGACGCCCTTCGACTTCAGTTTCTCGACCACAGCCTCCGCCTTTTCCGCAGAGGCGACGTAACTGATCGCAACGTCAGCACCCTCGTCCGCCAGCGCTTGCGCTATTGCCGCGCCAAGGCCGCGAGAACCGCCCGTAACGAGGGCAACCTTGCCCTTCAATGTCTTCGACATGGGTAACCTTTCCATAAAAACGAAGGCGTTTCCGAATGTCGGGAGACGCCTGGCTGATTTACGTAATGGCCATTACTATAACGATCGGTATGAAATTTGACCTCAGGCGTCAAGCTGTTTAATAACGGTCGTTACGAAATGTGGTTGAGTTGATCGAATGGGACGACATCGCGAATTTGACGTGGAGAAGGCGCTGGATGCGATCCTGTGCGTCTTCTGGAGCAAGGGTTACGAGGGAACATCGTATAGCGACCTTACAGAGGCGGCAGGCGTTGAGAGGCCTGCCCTTTATTCCGCCTTCGGCAACAAGGAAGCGCTGTTTGCCCAAGCGCTCGACCGCTATTACGAACGGTATCTCGACTACATCCCGGATGCGCTTCAGAAACCGACGTCGCGGGAAGTCGCCGCTCACATGCTGTACAATGCGATCGATCTCAACACGCGATATCCCAAGCATACGGGCTGTTTCAACATCACCGGCCTGCTGGCCGGGTCGGATGGTGCCGAACCCGTGCGGCAAATGCTGATCGAGGTGCGCGCGCGCGGCGAAGCGCTGTTTCGCGAGCGCCTGGAGCGGGCAAAGGCGGAAGGCGACCTGCCCGAGACGGCCAAACCCGATGCGCTGGCGGCGTATCTGATGGCCGTACTTCACGGCATGGCTGTACAGGCCAAAGCCGGGTTCAGCCGCGAGACGCTGGAAGCGGTTGCCGAACAGGCACTTGCCGCATGGCCAACCAGAGGCTCGTAACCTTGGGAAGCAGGGCCCGTCGCCCAGGAACGTCAGGGTTCAAGAGGCTGCGGTTTCGCCCCACTTCGATGCCGGAGCGGCATGGCACCCGGTTCGCAGGGCTAAGCTGAATGCCTTGTAATGGGGATATCAAGCAGGTGCCGGCGCAATGCGAACGCCCAGCCGGCAAAATAACCGATCGAGCCTCCGGATAGCGCAAAGCCTGCCATGGTAAGGATTTGAGCCCCATCAGGGTTGAGTGCAAGCGCGACAGCAAGCGCATAATGCAACGCGAACAGTGTCAGGTTCCTGACGAGAGGCACGATGCTTCCCGAGATCGTCACGTTACGGCGTGATGCGTCCCGAGCGATCACCCAGGGGCCGGTAACGATGCCCGGCAACGCGAAAAGGAGGATTGCACCGAGCCAGATGGCGACCAGCTTGATGTCCAGTGCCAAGCTTCCGATCAGTGGCCAGATGCCCAGCACCGTGAAGATAAACGGGACCGTCAGAAGCCGCCAAAGCGGACGTTTTCTCGTCCTTGTCGCGGCCACCCCCTGCCAGACAAGATAGGCAAGCAGGAACCACACATAGACCGGTGTATGAGCCAAAATCTGAAATGCGCCGGCCATATAGTTTATCCAAAAATCACAAAACAATCAGGCAGTTTGCGACACATGACGAGGCGGCAATCACAGCCGAATTCTCCAAGTCCGCGGCCGATGAAAAACATAACCTATGCGCAGGAAGATGATGCCCGCATCTGCCAAACAGCCAGTTTCCGCCCTTGCCTAGCGTGGACGGCTTTCCTATTCAGGGCCTTGATTTGGAACAGCAGGGAATGGAAAAACCATGGACAGTATCACGATAGCCCTGGTCCTGCTGCTTGCCGTCATCCTCAGCGGCACGATCTCCAGGCTGCTTCCGCTGCCCGTTCCGCTACCTCTGATCCAGATCGCCTTCGGGGCTGCGATCACCGGGATCACCGGCGATGGTGTGGTGCTGGAACCGGATATCTTTTTCCTGCTGTTTCTGCCGCCGCTTCTGTTTCTCGATGGCTGGCGCATTCCGAAGGAAGGGCTGTTCCGCGACAAGGGCGTCATCCTGGAACTGGCGCTCGGGCTCGTGGTGTTCACGGTCGTCGGCGTCGGGCTTCTGATCCACTGGATGATCCCGGCCATGCCGCTTGCGGTCGCCTTCGCACTTGCCGCCATTGTTTCGCCGACCGATCCGGTCGCGGTCTCGGCGATTGCGGCGCGCGTGCCGATCCCTCCCCGGTTGATGCACATTCTCGAAGGGGAATCGCTGCTCAACGACGCATCCGGCCTTGTCTGCATGCGGTTTGCCGTTGCGGCGGCCGTCACTGGCACATTCTCGCTGACGGACGCGCTGGGCACGTTTCTTTGGGTCGCGATCGGCGGCATTCTTATCGGCTTCGGCGTGACGTGGCTTGTCGTGCGGATAAAGGACACCGTTTCCCGCAAGCTCGGCGAAGACCCAGGCGCGCAGATCCTGATCAGCCTTCTCATTCCCTTCGGCGCCTATCTGGTTGCCGAACACCTGCATTGTTCCGGCATTCTTGCCGCTGTCGCCGCCGGCATTACCATGAGTTATGCCGAACTGCGGGGCAAAGCGCTCGGCATTACCCGCGTCAGGCGCAATGCCGTGTGGGATACGGTGCAGTTTGCGCTGAACGGCATCATCTTCGTGCTGCTCGGCGAGCAGTTGCCGGGCATCATCTCGGGTGCGGCACGGGTTGTCACCGAGACCGGGCATGTAGATCCAATCTGGTTGATCGCATACGTGATCGCGATCAACGCAGCGCTTGCCGCACTTCGTTTCGTGTGGGTGTGGGTATCGCTGCATTTCACCCTGTTCCGGGCAGCCCGCCGTGGACAGGAGATCCACAAGCCGCATTGGAAACTGTTGGTCGCCACCTCACTCGCCGGCGTGCGCGGCGCCATCACGCTTGCCGGTATCCTGACGCTGCCCTTCTTTCTCGATGACGGCATCACGCCCTTCCCGGCCCGCGACCTTGCGATCTTCCTTGCGGCCGGCGTGATCATCTTCTCGCTGGTTGCGGCCAGCGTCGGCCTGCCTTTCCTGCTGAAGGATCTCGAACTTCCACCCGAGCCCGACCATCACCAGGAAGAGGATACGGCGCGTATCGCCTCGGCGGAGGCCGCAATCCGAATGATCGAGAAACTGCAGCACGCGATGAGCGAGGGCCGCACGGATGCCGATCTCTATGGCGAAGTCGGCACTCGGCTGATGGAACTTTACCGACAACGTATCGACGGGCGCTCGAAGATCGGTGACGAGGCCGAAGAGGTCCGGCGGATGGAAGAGGTGGACAAGCGGCTGCGGCTCGCAGCACTGCGTGCCGAGCGCGACGAGATCTTTCGCCTCAGCCGCGCCCGAAAGGTCTCCGAGGAGATCGCCCGCAAGCTCATCCGCGAGATCGACCTTGCCGAGGCGCGCTACACCGTCTGACCCGGCTTATGCCGCATGCACCTGCCGGCTATCCGTCGGCGCGTCGTCGCGCTCGAACATACCGTAATCACGCAGGACATGACCGATCCGCAGTCGGTAATCGGCGAAGATGCCGTTACGCCCGGCCTGCTGCGCGGCGCGATGCGCCTCGACATTACGCCATGCCTTAACCGCGTCTTCATCGCGCCAGAAGGAGAGCGAGAGAAGCTTACCGCGCATCGTCAGGCTCTCGAACCGTTCGATGGAGATGAAGCCATCGATCTTTTCAAGCTCGGCGCGCAAATCACCGGCCAGATCGAGATAACGGTGGCGTTCGCCCATATAGGGCACAACTTCGAAGATGACGGCGATCATAGTTTTTCAAAAGCTCCATGCGGCAGAGACATATTTTTCAGAAAGATGCGGTCTTCCTTGAGTATGAAACGTTCGCGCTTGGCGAATTCGTAATTCTCCCGGCCAAGCGAATCGACGGCCAGCCGGGCGCGATAGGCCTCGTAGGCCGCCAGGTTCTCGATATTATAGATGCCGTAAGCGATGTTGGCCGATCCTTCGTGCGGACCGAAATAGCCGATCAGATCGGCACCGTTGCGCGGGATCGACTGGCCCCAGGCGCGGGCATATTGTTCGAAACGGTCGCGCTTGAATGGGTCGATCTCGTAACGGATGAAACAGGTGATCATGGCATTTCCCTTGGCTTCGTTTTCCTCGTGACGGGGTGTTTTGCCATGCTGGTTAGCGAGAATGCTTCGATAGCGATCGAAGTATCGATTGCAAAAACATGCTAGAAGCTTTCGCATGAACGAAGGTCCAGACATTGCCCAGATCGCCGCTCTGATCGGCGACCCCGCCCGCGCCAACATGCTGGCAGCACTCACCGGTGGGCGGGCGCTGACCGCGACCGAGCTTGCAGCCATTGGCGGGATCACGTTGCAGACGGCGAGCACACATCTTTCCAAACTTGAGGCCGGCGGGCTTTTATCCCAGCGCAAGCAGGGGCGGCATCGCTATTTCGCGCTGGCCGACGAAGCGGCAGCCCGGTTGATCGAAACGATGATGGGGTTTGCCTCAAGCCGCGGACATCTGCGTTACAGGCCGGGACCAAAGGACCCGGCGCTCAGAAAGGCGCGCGTCTGCTACGATCACCTTGCCGGCGATTTCGGCGTGCGGATGCTCGACAGTTTCGTCTGCCATGGCGAGATCGCGTCGGATGGGGAGAACCTTTCGGTGACGGAAAAGGGCCGCGCGCAGCTCTCAGCCTTCGGCATCGATTTATCAGCCCTCGCCTCCAGCCGCCGCCCCTTGTGCAAATCCTGCCTCGACTGGAGCGAGCGCCGGTCGCATCTGGCAGGCACGCTCGGCAAGGCGCTGCTTGCCCATATGCTCGCCCAGGGCTGGGCGCGACGCAGCGAGGAGAGCCGTGCGGTACTCTTTTCGCCCGAAGGCGAGCGGAGGTTTTTGCTACAGTTCCCGCTCGATACCCCATATTGAAGTGAGCAGCCTCCCGCCCCGATTGACCCAGCCATGCGACCGTACTGGTTGAGCTTCCGGCACCCATCCGCTAGAAGGCGGCTGACGTCTTAAAAGGGTATATCTCCATCATGAGCGGTTTCGACCTCATCCTCTTCGATTGCGACGGCGTGCTCGTCGATTCCGAAATCATTGCTGCAAGGGTGGAATCCCAGCTGCTGACGGAAGCCGGTTACCCGATCAGCGTCGAGGAAATGGGTGAGCGTTTTGCCGGCATGACCTGGAAGAACATCCTGCTTAGCATCGAGAAGGAAGCCGATATTCCGCTTTCCGCCTCGCTGCTCGACAAGTCGGAAAAGCTGCTCGATGCCCGGCTGGAACGCGATGTGAAGATCATCGAGGGCGTGAAGTTCGCACTTGCCCGGCTGACGACACAGCGCTGCATCTGCTCCAATTCCTCCAGCGCACGGCTGGACATGATGCTGACCAAGGTCGGCCTCAAACCCTATTTCGCGCCGCATATCTATTCGGCCAAGGATCTGGGACCGGATCGGGTCAAGCCGAAGCCGGACATCTTTTTGCATGGCGCGCAGCAGTTCGGTGTCGATCCGTCGCGCTGCCTGGTGGTCGAGGATTCGACCCATGGCGTCCACGCTGCCAGAGCTGCGGGCATGCGGGTCGTCGGCTTTACCGGCGCATCGCATACCTATCCGAGCCACGCTGACCGCCTGACGGATGCGGGTGCCGAAACGGTGATCTCGCGCATGCAGGACCTGCCGGCCGTGGTTGCCGCACTCGGCGAATGGGCCGACGCGATCTGATTTCTAGAAGTCTACGACGAGACTTGCCTTTGCCGCATGGGCGGCAAAGGAGTGGGCGAACTCGCCCGAATAGCTGAGCTTAACCCGTGCCGTCTTGGAGATCTGCGCGGTGAGTGAAGCCTCCAGCACGGCCGTATCGCGCGGCAATGAGACGCCTTCAATGACGAAGGGGCTGCCGGACGAGAAGGCAAACCGCGAGGATGGCGTCAGATCGCCGATCACGTGACGCCAACCCAGCATGCCGGAAAAGGTCGCCGGCAGATCCGCATTGCCGATATCGGCGGACCATCTGAGGCCAAGGGTGGTCAGCGTCACGTCATCCGTGTTGCCATTTGCCGAAAGCGCTGCCGCACCGCCTTGTTCGCGAAAACCATCGGTTTCGAGATTGATATGGGCGAGATTGGCAAAAGGCTCGAGCGTGGCGGCACCGACCTTCTCGCGCCAGCCGAGATCGGCAAAAACCTGCCGCGTCGCGCTCTGGTAATCGGCTTCAAGCTGGTCCTCGAATGCGCCGAAAGCGATATTCCGTTCGGTAGAGATATCGTTTCTTGAATAGATCGCGCCCGTCGTGAAGTTGAGCCTTCCCCAATCGGCCGCAGCATAAAGACCGGCGCTGTAACTGTCCCAGTCGGCATCGGTGCCCGCAGACGCATTCGTGTAACCGAACAGGCCGCCGATACGCCAATGCTCCGAGACATCGGCGTCGATGCCGGCAAACAGGCCCGCGATATGGCCATTCATATCTGCAGCATTGCCGTCGCTGTCGAAGCGGTCGGTCGCGGCGATACCGGTCATCCAGAAACTTGCGCCGCCTTCGGTTTCCTTAACCGGTACATTGCCGTTGATCCGGTCGATCACCGCCTCGCGGGCAAGGCCTGCCTGCTGCAGCAACTGGCTTTTCAGCGAGGCATGCAGCTCGCCGCTCAGTTGCGAAAAGGCATCGCGGGCACCGGTAGCGTTCAGCGGAAGCACGCCGAGGAAGACGGAATTGGTGGCACCGAGAGATTGGACCGCCTCGGCCGTCGCGCGCGTATTGCGCGTCTCCGTCACATCGGCGAAATCGACGTCGTTGCGGTAAAGGCCCAATGTCACCGTGGTCGGGTCGTAGCTGAGGATCGGCGACAGGAAGGCCAGATCGGAATTGACCTCATCGAAGGTGCCGGTGACGCTGTCGCCGGTCAGGATCGTGTAGGTGGTGGCCAGAGAATAGGTGCCCGACCCGGCCAGGACATCAACCGTGCCGCCGTTTATCGTCACGCTTCCGGCGGCATCGAGGCGGTCGGACAGGCCGGATGCATCGGTTTCAACCTGATAGGTAGAGCCCTTTTCGAAGGTGACATCGCCGTTCACTGCAACGGTCGCGATACCGGGACCCGGGGCGAAGGTGCCTCCGGAGCCAACGGTCAGCCCACCGATCGCGCCGGAGCCGGCCAGCACGCCGTCCGAGCCGATACCGATCGTGCCGCCAATGGTGCCGTCGTTGACCAGCGTGCCATCGGCTATGGTCGCGTCGCCGGTGATCGTGCCGGTATCATTATTGGTGAACGTGCCGCCGGTATTGGTGAGCGAGGCAATCGTTCCCGCATTCGAGGCGCTGCCAGCATTGGTGACATCACCCGCCGTCGCGCCCGAGTTATTGACGAAGCTGGCTGCTGCCGCAACATCGACATCGGTGACGACGAAATTGTTGACGAGCGTGCCGCCGGATACCACTGTATTACCGGTGATCGTGCCGCCATCGTTGTTGGTGAAAGTGCCGCCGGTATTGGTCAGCGAGGCGATCGTACCGGCGTTCGAGGAATTACCGGCATTCGTCACATCGCCTGCCGAGGCACCGGTATTGTTGACGAAGATTGCAGCGGCGGCCACGTCCACATCGGTAACGACGAAATTGTTGGTCAAAGTACCGCCGGAAATCACCGTCGTTCCAGTGATCGTGCCGCCGGCATTGTTGGTGAAAGTTCCACCGGTATTGGTCAGCGAGGCAATCGTGCCGGCATTCGACGATGTGCCGGCGTTGGTGACGGCACTTGCAGTCGCGCCCGAGTTGTTGACGAAAATCGCCGCAGCCGCGACATCCACATAGGTGACGACGAAATTATTGGTCACCGTCCCGCCGATGACGTTCGTATCGCCGGTAATCCTGCCGCCGCTGTTGTTGGTGAAGGAGCCGCCCGTGTTGGTCAGCGACGTTATCGTTCCGGCATTCGACGACGTGCCGGCACTGGTGACATTTCCTGCCTCAGCGCCAGAGTTGTTGACGAATTCGGCAGCGGCCGACACATCGACATTGGTTACGACAAAATTGTTGGTGAGCTTGCCGTCGTCGATGGTCGCGGTGCCGGTGATCGTGCCGTCGTTGACCGTCTCGCCGCCGGTCATATGCAGGTTGCCGTCCAGCGTGCCTGAATTGGCGAGATTGCCGCCACTCATCCCGACATCCGAGGATAGCCTTCCGCCAGTGGAGATTTCGATGCGCCCCGGATCGGCAAGGCTGGTACCGCCGGCCGCCGAAAGATCGGCGTCAACATGCAGCGTGCCGCCGGAAACATCGACCGTGCTGACGGTCGTATCCGTCGAGACGGTCGGTGCGCCGGAACCGATTGCGGCACTGCCGGTCGCACCGGGTGCTGCCGGTGTCCAGTTGGCGCCGTTGGAGAAGTCATTATCGGAGGTGCCCGTCCAGGTGGATTGCGCCGAGGCGGCAGCCGGCAGCAGCCAGGCCACCGAGACGATGGCCGTGTATAGCTTGAGACGCCGTTTCGCGCCCGCCGAGATCGCCGGAGCAGACATTCCCACCTCACGCAGGGCAGTTCAGGGCGAAGCACCCTTAATGATCTGCTAATATGAGTTAAGGAATTATGGTTAACGGAGCCTTAATGGCGACCGTTTCCCGCAGCGGCTGGCGGTTCTTTCACAAGGTCGAAATCAGGACCGGCGCGGCTTCTTGGCCGGGCCGGTGTCGAAACCGAGACGAACGCGGGTGAAACGCGTTGCGCCGCCTGCATTGTTCGGGATCTGCACGTCGGCCTTGGAGAAGATGAACTGTGTGCCGCCCACCGGGATCTCGACCGGGAAGGCCACCTTCTGCGAATAGAGCACGTTGTCACCATCGACCACCTCGACCAGAACCGGCAGAGTGACGGAACCCGGCGTGCCGGCAGGTCCCTGCACGACACGGCCCTGGGCGATGAGATTAATGGTCATCGTGGTTTCGTTTGCCGTGCACTGGCGCGTCGCGTCGTTGAACGAGGCCTGGTAGAGAAGTTTGTCAGGGTTATCCTGCCCGCCGCGCGCATAGGAGCGATAGACGGCATCCTGGTCACGCATAACCACCTGTGGGCAGTAGGCCTGCACGACAGCCTGAACCGGCTGGGCATTGGCAGGAGCAGCGTTGGAACTCAGGTCCAGTCCCTGCGAAGCAGAATTGCAGCCACCTAAGCCAGCCACCAAAGACAACGTCAGAAAACCGCGAGAGAACTTGCCAACCACGTTACTCAACCCTTTGCAGCCTCGTTTCCGATACGGTACCGACCCGGCATTTTCCGGTCTTTCACCGCCGATTTCGATAGTCTATATCAGCGGTCAGAACAAAAATCGATTAGGGATTCAAGGTCGTGGAATACATTTCTACCCGTGGTACGGCACCCGCTCTCGGCTTTCGGGATGCGCTCATGGCCGGGCTTGCAAAAGACGGCGGTCTGTATGTCCCGCGCAAATGGCCTACCCTTTCGAAAAAACAGATCCGTGCCCTGCGCGGCAAATCCTACCAGGAAGTCGCCTTCGAGATCCTGTCGCTTTTCGTCGATGGCGAGATTGCCGATGACAAGCTGAAGGCCATGATCGACGAGGCCTATGCCACTTTCCGCCACCCGGCCGTGGTGCCGCTGGTGCAGGTCGGGCCGAACGATTTCATTCTCGAACTCTTCCACGGCACGACACTCGCCTTCAAGGACGTGGCGATGCAATTGCTTGCGCGCCTGATGGACCATGTGCTTGCCGAGCGCGGTGAACGCGCGACGATCGTCGGCGCCACATCGGGCGATACCGGCGGTGCTGCGATCGATGCATTTGCCGGCCGCGAGCGCACCGACATCTTCATTCTCTTCCCGCATGAGAAGGTCTCGCCGGTGCAGCAGCGGCAGATGACCTCTTCTTCCGCGTCCAACGTGCACGCGATCGCTGTGAAGGGCAATTTCGACGACTGCCAGAACCTCGTCAAAGAGATGTTCAACGACGCGGCCTTCCGTGACAAGGTCAAGCTTTCGGGCGTCAACTCGATCAACTGGGCGCGCATCATGTCCCAGGTGGTCTATTATTTCACCGCTGCTATCTCGCTTGGCGGACCGGACCGGAAAATCTCGTTCACCGTGCCGACCGGCAATTTCGGCGATATCTTTGCGGGATATGTGGCCAAGAAGATGGGCCTGCCGATCGATCGCCTCGTCATCGCCACCAATGACAACGACATCCTGGCCCGCACGCTGAAGACCGGCCGTTACGAGATGAAGGGCGTCAAAGCGACGACCTCGCCTTCGATGGACATCCAGATCTCATCCAACTTCGAACGCCTGCTGTTCGAAGCCTATGATCGCGACGACTCAGCAGTGCGCCGCTCGATGGACGGGTTGAAGCAATCCGGTTCGTTCGAGATCAAGGAAAAGGCGCTGAAGGCGATCAAGCGCGAGTTCCGCGCCGGACGTGCTACCGAACGCCAAGTTGCCGCCACGATCCGCGAGACGCTTTCGGCCACCGGTTACCTTCTCGACCCGCATACGGCGACCGGCGTCTTCGTCGCCGCCAAGAATGCCAAGCCGTCCAGCCCGATGGTAACGCTGTCGACGGCGCATCCGGCCAAATTCCCGGCTGCGGTAAAATCCGCTTGCGGAATTGATCCCGCGCTCCCATCATGGTTGTCTGATCTTATGCAAAGGGAGGAGCGCTTCGATATACTGGAACCGGAGCTGAAAGCCGTCGAGACCTTCATCGGCAGCAACGCCCGGGCCAAGTAACGGCGCGCCGGAAAGACATAGTATGAATGTAGAGATTACCCGGCTCCCCTCCGGGCTGACTGTCGTCACCGAAAGCATGCCACATCTGGAAAGCGTGGCACTCGGCGTGTGGATCAAGTCGGGTTCTCGCAACGAGACCGAAGAAGAGCATGGCATCGCCCATCTGCTTGAGCACATGGCCTTCAAGGGAACAGCACGGCGCAGCGCCCGCGACATCGCCGAGGAGATCGAGGATGTCGGGGGAGAGCTGAATGCCGCGACCTCTACGGAAACGACATCCTATTATGCCCGCGTGCTCAAGGATCATGTGCCGCTGGCGGTCGATATCCTTGCCGATATCCTGACGGAGTCGGAATTCGACGAGGAAGAACTGCGCCGCGAAAAGCACGTGATCCTGCAGGAAATCGGTGCGGCCAACGACACGCCCGACGATGTCGTCTTCGACAAATTCTCCGAAGTCGCTTATCGTGGCCAGACGATCGGGCGCGCCATCCTCGGCACACCGGAACGGGTGAAAAGCTTCACGCCGAGTCAGATTCGCGGCTACCTTTCGCGCAATTATACGACCGACCGGATGTTCGTGGTGGCCGCCGGTGCGGTCGACCACCAGACCTTCTGCAAACAGGTGGAAGAGCGTTTTGCCGGTCTGCCGACTTCGCCCAGCGCACCGCCCGTCTTTGATGCTGCACGCTATATCGGCGGCGATATTCGTGAGGAACGCGACCTCATGGATACACAGGTCCTGCTCGGCTTCGAGGGCAAGGCCTATCATATGCGCGATTTCTACTGTTCGCAGATCCTCGCCAATATTCTCGGCGGCGGCATGTCTTCGCGCCTGTTTCAGGAAGTGCGCGAGCATCGCGGCCTCTGTTACTCGGTCTATGCCTTCCACTGGGGCTTTTCCGATACCGGCATTTTCGGCATTCACGCAGCAACCGGTGCTGACGATCTGCCGAAGCTGATCCCGGTCATCATCGACGAGTTGCACAAGTCTGCCGACACGATCCATCAGGTGGAAATCGACCGGGCTCGCGCACAAATTCGCGCGCAGCTGCTCATGGGTCAGGAAAGCCCTGCCGCCCGCGCCGGCCAGATCGCCCGGCAGATGATGCTTTATGGTCGCTCTATCCCCAACGAAGAGATGATGGAGCGTCTCGCAGGCATTACCACCGAGCGGCTGACCGATCTGGCAGGCCGCCTGTTCTTCGACACCGTACCGACCCTTTCGGCCGTCGGCCCGATCGAGAAGCTCGCGCCGATGTCCGATATCGCCTCGGCTCTATCCTCACCTGTCATCAAGGCAAAAGCCGCCAGCTGAACAGAGGCTCCGAAGCACAATGGGTAGATCGGTGTTTCGGTTTCTGTCCCGTCAGCCGGACACGCCCGAGTTATCCGGACCTCAGCATCTTTTGAGGCTGCCGCATAATTCCGATTACAAGCAATGGTATCGTCTGCGTTCCGAGAGCCGCAGCTTCCTTCAGCCGTGGGAACCGACCTGGCGGGCCGACGAACTGACGGAAAGCTCGTTTCGCGCCCGAATCCTGCGCGCAAACCAGGAATGTGCGTCGGGTCTCGCCATGCCCATGCTGCTTTTCCGCAAGGACGACATGACCCTGCTCGGGGGACTTACCATCGGCTATATTCGCCGGGGTGCAGCACAAAGCTGCATGATCGGATATTGGATGGGTGAAAAACATGCGGGCCAAGGCCATATGTTGGCCGCATTGAGAGTGGCAATCCCGTATATCTATGGCGGACTTCAGTTGCACCGGATCGAGGCAGCTTGTATTCCGGACAATTGGAAAAGCATGCGGCTTCTAGAAAAAGCCGGCTTCGAGCGGGAAGGTCTTTTGCGGAAGTATCTCAAAATAAACGGCGAATGGCGTGACCACATGATGTTTTCCCGGTTGCCGGAAGACGGCGAATTCGGGAAAATGGTCGGACCATGATTGACGGTATGCGTTTTAGTTCTGCGTATCGGGCCTTTGGCCTGAAGTTTCTGCTGCTGATGATCGTCGCCATTCTGGCCTTCGGGCTTAACGGTGCGCGTGCCGCCGAGCCGGTGAAAATTTCGCGTGACGACACGGCGCTCGACCTGACGGCCACGACCGACATCTATACCAATCAGGGCGAGGCTTTCCAGGTTTCCACGGCGGCGGGCGGTGACGGGATTCGGCGACGCATCGAAGTCAGATCCAGCAATCCCGGGCACCAGGGCGACTGGGCGGTTTTTGCACTTTCCAACGTCTCGGAAGAGCAGCTGGAGCGCGTCATCGTCGCACCGCATTTTCGCCTTGTCGGATCGAAGGTGTTCTGGCCGGATCTCGGTTCGCAGCGTATTACCGCGATTACTCCATCGGAAGGTTTCTCGCTCGATCGTCTGCCGAGCCCCGATGCAGACGTGTTCCGCATCACGCTCAATCCGGGATCGACGATCACGTTTGTTGCCGAACTGGCCAGCCCTTCGCTGCCGCAAATCTACCTCTGGCAGCCGGACGCCTACAAGGATACGGTCAACTCGTTCACACTCTATCGCGGCATAGTGCTTGGCATTGCGGGTCTTCTGGCGGTGTTTCTGACGATCCTGTTCGTCGTCAAGGGCACATCGATGCTACCGGCGGCGGCAGCGCTTGCCTGGGCCGTGCTCGCCTATATCTGCGTCGACTTCGGCTTCCTCGACAAGCTGATCACCATCACATCCAGCGACCAGCGAATATGG
Organism: Aliirhizobium cellulosilyticum; assembly: GCF_014198105.1. NCBI lineage: Bacteria > Pseudomonadati > Pseudomonadota > Alphaproteobacteria > Hyphomicrobiales > Rhizobiaceae > Aliirhizobium > Aliirhizobium cellulosilyticum. The sequence goes on from NZ_JACIGW010000002.1 coordinate 323,939, forward strand.
CGTGCGGGTGCGGAAGTGGCGCTCGCCTCGTCGCTCGTCATCTTCCTGTTCACCTATCTGAACCTCAACCGCTGGCATGTGCATCTGGGTTACGCGACGCTTGCCTGGGTCGTCGGACTGGTGCTGCTCGGCGGCGTGGCGATCTATGACCCTTCCGTTGCGGCCGGTATCGCCCGGCTTTCCTTCGCGCTGACGGGTACGGTCGGCATCCTGCTGATCATCTATCTCGGCTTCAACCGCTACGACCGGGCGATCCTGCTGGTGCCGACCTGGACGCTGATCCTCGTCTGGCTGTTCGGCAGCTGGCTGACGGTGACAGGGCAGCTCGACAACGACATCATTCAGCCGGCGCTCGGCGGTGGTCTGGTGCTGATCGTTCTTCTGATCGGCTTTACGGTCATGCAGCACGCCTTTGCCGGCGGCGCCTATCAGCAGGGCCTGTTCTCCGATCTGGAACGGCAGTCACTGGCGCTGACCGGCTCCGGCGATACCGTGTGGGACTGGGATGTCGCGCGTGATCGTGTCGTCACGACCCCAGATATTTCGGGCCGTCTCGGGCTTGAGGCCGGCGCCATGCATGGTCCGGTGCGCAACTGGGTTCCCCGCCTCCACCCCGACGACCGCGACCGGTTCCGTGCCACGCTCGACGTGCTGCTCGAACATCGCCGCGGCCGCCTGCATCACGAATTCCGCATTCGCGCCGAGGATGGACATTTTCACTGGCTGCAGATCCGTGCGCGGCCCGTGCTTGGCTCGAACGGCGAGATCATCCGCTGTGTCGGCACGATCGTCGATGTGACCGAACAGAAAAATTCGGTCGAACGGCTGTTGCAGGATGCGTTGCACGACAACCTGACAGGCTTGCCGAACCGGCAGATCTTCCTCGATCGCCTGCAGGGCGTTCTGACACTTGCCGCCAGCGGCGACACCGTGCGCCCGACCGTGATGGCAATCGATCTCGATCGCTACAAGCAGGTCAACGACAGCCTCGGGATTGCGGCAGGCGACAATATGCTGATCGCGATCACCCGGCGCCTGCGCCGCCTAATGAAACCGCAGGATACGCTGGCACGCCTTGCCGGCGACCAGTTCGGCCTGATCCTTGTTTCCGAGCGCGACCCTGCAAAGATCGCCGATTTTGCCGAGGCCGTATCGCAGGCCATCATGGTGCCGATCAATTATGCCAATCGCGAGATCGTACTGACCGCCTCGATCGGGCTTGCGTCCTTCGTCGACCAGCAGGAAAGCGCCGCGGGGCTTTTGGCGGACGCGGAACTTGCAATGTATCGGGCCAAGCGCGGCGGCGGTAACAAGGTGGAGCCGTTCCGGCCGATCTTCCGCACGTCCGGCACCGACCGCCTGCAGATCGAAACGGATCTTCGCCGCGCATTGGAGCGCAAGGAACTGTCGCTCGCCTATCAGCCGATCATATCGCTGAAAGACGGCGAGATCGCCGGCTTCGAGGCGCTGATGCGATGGGAACATCCCAAGCGTGGCAGCATCCCGCCTGCCGAATTCATCCCGATCGCCGAAATGTCCGACCTTATCGGCCCTCTCGGCGTGTTTGCGATGGAGCGTGCGGCGTCGGACCTGGTTTCATGGCAGGAGCAGACTGGTGAAGTGCCGATCTTCGTTTCCGTCAACCTGTCTAGCGCACAGCTTTTGAATGCGGACCTTTATAACGATGTCAGGGCACTGATTTCGAAGACTCAGGTCAATCCGCACCAGTTGAAGCTGGAACTGACCGAATCCCTGATGATGGAAAACCCGGAACAGGCTCGCCTGATCCTCGCCAAGCTGAAAGAGACCGGCCTCAGCCTTGCACTCGACGATTTCGGCACCGGTTATTCCTCACTCGCCTACCTGACGCAGTTTCCGTTCGACATGATCAAGCTCGACAAGACGCTTGTCAGCGACATGAGCGAAAAGGGCTCGATCCTGCTGCGCTCCGTTATCGCCATGGCCCGTGGGCTGGAAATGACAGTCGTCGCCGAAGGCATCCAGACGGATGAGCATGCGATGGAGCTTGCCAAGATGGGCTGCCACTACGGCCAGAGCTACCTGTTCGGCCCGCCTGCCACCAGCGAAGCCATGCTGCGGTTACTGAAGGAACGGTTTCCGCTGACGAAACGGGCGTAACTTCCCACAGTCTCCCTCTGGCCTGCCGGCCATCTCGCCAACACGCGGGGAGAAAATCCGTGGCACGCTCCTTACCGCAATTGTGGTCCGACGAGGCGGTCGGATTAAACCCTCTCCCTTGTGGAGAGGATTGGGAAGGGGCGTCTCCGCCCTACCGTCTCAACACCAGATCATGCACGAATTGCAGCTTTGCCGTCACGGCCGGCGTCAGGATGAACGGGTAAAGGTCAGGCACCCCCATCGAGCGGTGGATACCGTTGATCGCCAGGCTGAAGGGGATCCAGGCGGACACGAGCTGTTCGGCGCTGTCGGCGCGATAGGGATTGAAATCCACTTCCGCCGATAGTTCTTCGTGCCTGCGCGGGTCTATCGACATGCCGTAGGCTCGTGCCGTTTCCAGCGTGTCGACTATATGGACATAGTGGGCGAAGCTCTCGGCGAAATCCTCCCATGGATGCGAGCTTGCATAGGTAGAGATGAAGAATTCCTGCCAGTTCGGTGGCGGGCCTTCCTCGTAATTGCGTTTGAGCGCCTCGCCGTAATCCACGGTTTCGTCACCGAATACCGCGCGAAATTCATCCAGCCTGCCGCCGTCGCGGACCATCTTGTCCCAGATGTAATGGCCGGTCTCGTGCCGGAAATGGCCGAGCATAGTGCGGTAAGGTTCGTTCATCGACACGCGGATCTGCTCACGCGTCGCATCGTCCGCCTCGGCTGCACGGATCGCGATGAGGCCGTTTTCGTGGCCGGTCAATGCGGCCTTTACCGTTCCGTCGGCTTGGATCTCGTCAACGAGAAAATCGAAAACGAGACCGCCTGCAGGATCCTCATCGCGGTTGATGCGCGGCAGGTTCCATTTCAGCATGGAATAAAAGAGGTGACGCTGAGCCTGGCTGATGCGCCGCCATTGCCGCAATCCCTCCTCGGTGGAGGCATCCGGTACCAGACGGTTATGGCGGCAGGCCGGGCAAAAGGGATTGGAATCGTCCGCGAGAACGGTCCAGTTGCAGATATCCATGCCGGCATTGGCGCAAAGCCGGACCTTCCGCTGCGGGTTGGCGAATAGCAACCAGACCTCCTCGCCTTCGACAGGCTGCAGCGCATGCATGGCAAGCGCCTCCGGCACGAAGGCCAGACGGGAGCCGCAATTCATGCAGTCCCGGTTGTCGAAATGGATAGGCTGTCCGCAGTGATCGCAATCGTAGAGGCGCATGGGCTGGTCCGCATCGATGGAGGGAGGGGAATAGAGAAAACCTGCTCCGGCAGTGCCGAAACAGGTTTATCAAATTACTGGAGATCATTTTTTCGGACTATGCCGTCCGACATTACCGGGATTTGGTCAGGTCCCAGACATTACATGCGGTCAACGAAATCCTTGCCCGCTTCCTTGATCTTGCCCTTAGCCTGCTGAGCATGGCCCTTGGCTTCCTGGGCGTTGCCCTTCGCCTTGAGCTTCGGATTGTCGGTCATGTCACCTGCGGCCTGCTTGATCTTACCGGCAACTTCGTTGCCCTTGCCTGCCATCTTATCGCTGGTGCTACCCATTCCTTGTTCTCCTTATCTCTTTCGACGTTGTTCAACGCCTTGCGATAATAGAACTCTGAAGGGTGGATATCGTTCCACCGAAACAGATCAAGCATGTCCTGCTTCGGTCGAAAGCATTTCCGGGCTGACGCCCATAAGGGCAAGCGCGCGTTCGTATTTGGCATCAACGCAAGGATCGAAAATGATGTCATCCTGCGATGCGCAATTGAGCCAGCCGTTGTTGCTGATTTCGGCCTCAAGCTGTCCCGGCCCCCATCCGGCGTAGCCGAGAAGCAGAGTTGCCCGCGTCGGCCCCCGGCCTTCCGCGATCGCCCTTAGAATATCAAGCGTTGCGGTGAGTGAAATCTCGTCACTGACAGGGATCGAGGACTCGCAGGAAAAATCGTCGGAATGCAGAACAAAGCCCCTGCCCGTTTCCACCGGACCGCCGTAAAGAACCGGGAAATAACGCGCCTGTTCCGAAAGAAAGGCGGTGTGAGGTTCCTCAACGATCTTCAGATATTCAAGCACGTTGGGGAATGAGAGTTCCTGCTGCCTGTTGATGATGAAACCCATAGCACCGGTTGGTGAATGAGCGCAGATATAAACAACACTGCGAGCGAAACTACTGTCCTGAACACCGGGCATGGCGATCAGGAACTGGCCGTCGAGAAATCCGCGTTCACGCTTGTCTTTGAGCGCCGTAATTCCCATCGAGCCTCCCGTGTGCCTTTAAAGCGCCGTGTGGCGGCGGCCGCATCGGGCGACCCTTCCAAGGCAACATGGGGCAGTCTACGGGATCATTCAACCGAAAATGATTGGTTTTCATCAGACGTGGCTGGCGAGCATGGGATTGCTGGGATAAATCCGTTCTCATGATCTCGACCGCTTTCACCACCCGCCGCCTTTTCATCGCCATCCCACTTCTGCTCGCCTCTGCCTTCATGCCGGTCTCAGTACAGGCAGAAACGACCGACTGGGTGAGCAATGAGGGCGGGCGCATGAGGATCGTTGCGCTGGCGCCTGATGCGCGCGGCACCGTGCGCGGCGCGCTGCAAATCGAGCCCAAGGCCGGCTGGATCACCTATTGGCGCGAACCGGGCGATGCAGGCATACCGCCGCATATCTCGTTTCCCGAGACATCCGACGTCAGCCTCAGCAAGATCTCCTACCCGGTGCCGCGTCGTTTCGACAATGGTGACGTTCGCGATATCGGTTACGATACGGCTGTCAGCTTTCCCTTCGAGCTTTCGGTGAAGAACCCGAACCAGTCATCCGCAATCACGGCATTTGCCTTTATCGGCATCTGCCGAAACATCTGCATTCCCTTCCAGGCCGAATTCAACCTGGGACTCAAGGCAGATGGCGGCACGTCCTTTGCCGAGGCGATGATCATCAACGATGCGGAAGGCAAGCTGCCGGAACATCCGTCCGACGATTTTGCCGTCACGCATTATTCCGTTTCCGCCGACGGCGACACGCTGCGGCTGCGGCTGCAATTACCCAAAGACGCACCGAAGAAGCCGCAAGTGATCGTCACCGGGCCGGAAGGACATGTGCTGTTCAACGAGACCAAGGGGGAACGGCTTGAGGACAGCTATTCCGTCGACATGCCGGTCGGCAAGCTGCCGAAAGGCTATGACATGAAGGGCAAGCACTGGGGCATTCTCGTGCTTGCCGGCAAGCGCGCCATGGAAACCTCGCTGGCCTTCGAGTGAGCCTTTCCGGGCACCGCATGCCGTGATCGCAAACTGGTCGACAGTTCTCCCTGCCCTCTCTTGTCTTGTCATTCGCCAACTTTATAGTGCCGCGAACGATCGCATGGGCGATCATTGGCAGGAGAGACGACATGACGATCGCAGTGGGCGAAAAGCTTCCGGAAGCAACATTCAAGGAAAAGACGGCAGATGGCCCGGTGGAAGTGACAACCAGCGGTCTTTTCGCCGGGAAGAAGGTCGTGTTGTTTGCCGTACCCGGCGCCTTCACGCCGACCTGCACGCTCAACCATCTGCCCGGTTACATTGAAAACCGCGATGCCATTCTTGCACGCGGCGTCGATGATATCGCTGTCGTTGCCGTCAACGATTGGCATGTGATGGGTGCCTGGGCGCAACAATCCAACGCGCTCGGCAAGATCCACTTTCTCGCCGATTTCGACGCCTCCTTCACCAAGGCCATGGGCCTCGACATCGACCTCTCCGGCGGTGGGCTCGGCGTGCGCTCGAAGCGTTATTCCATGCTGGTCGAGGACGGCGTGGTGAAGTCGCTCAACATCGAGGAAAGCCCCGGCCAGGCCACCGTCTCGGGTGCCGCGGCGATGCTGGAACAGCTTTGATCTAACTGACGGGATTTGTAGAATGACGAAGGGCGCCAGATGGCGCCCTTTGCATTGTGAACTAAATTGGTGTGGCTACGCTGCGAGATCGTAGACGATAAGGCCGGACAGGCCACCATCGGCGGAGGCGACGATACGTTCGGCGACGGCAAGATGATCCGGAGCCGCGAGATAGGTATCACGCGCCTCCGGACTTTCGAATGTCACGATAAAGCCATCGAGAAAGCCACCGCTCAAACCTTCGGACGATATGTTCGGACCGAATTTAACATCAACGATGCCCGAAAGCGTGTTCTGAAGGCCTGCGATCGCCGCGTAGATTTCCTGTTTTTCGGCGTCCTGTACCGACGACTTGAAGCGCAGAAAAACACAGTGAAGGATCATGCGTGGTCTCCCGTTGTCGTGCCCCGATTTGGCCACGATCACCATAGGCGGTGACGCCGCAATGGCAAGTCGGGTCTGATGCGGCTGAGCGACGTCGAAGGCGGGTTATTTTACCAGAAGCGACCGGCCGAGATTGGGTTTCTTGAACGGCTCCATGCCGAGGCGGGCAAGTTCGTCAGCCCGTTCGTTTTCCGGATGGCCGGCATGGCCCTTGACCCAGTGCCACTTGACCTTATGGCGCTGGTTGGCGGCATCGAGCTGCTGCCAGAGTTCGCCATTCTTCACCGGCTTCTTGTCGGCGGTCTTCCAGCCGTTTTTCTTCCAGCCGAAGATCCACTTGGAGATGCCGTCCATCACGTATTTGCTGTCGGTATAGAGATCGACTTCGCAAGCGCTTTTCAATGCGGTGAGCGCGGAGATGGCAGCCAGAAGCTCCATGCGGTTATTGGTGGTTTCCGCCTCGCCGCCGTTCAGTTCCTTGGTGGTTTCACCGTAACGCAGGATAGCGCCCCAGCCGCCGGGGCCGGGATTGCCGGAGCAGGCGCCATCGGTGAAAATCTCGACCTGTTTCATGACGCCACCTCGATTGCCGGTGCATATTCGGCGACCGATGAAATCTGCCGGTGGAAGCGCAGCTTGCGCAGATATTCGAGCGGGTCCTTCTTCACCACCAGCGCGCCTTCCGGCGTCGTCAGCCAGTCATAGAGACGGGTGAGGAAAAAGCGCAGGGCCGAGCCGCGGGCGAGAACCGGCATCGCTTCGCGTTCTTCATCCGAAAGCGGACGCACGGAGCAATAACCTTCCAGCAGGGCCGAACCCTTGGTGACGTTGTAGGAGCCATCCTTCTCGAAGCACCAGGCATTGAGGCAGATCGAGACATCATAGGCGAGCAGGTCGTTACAGGCGAAATAGAAGTCGATCAGGCCGGAAAGCTCGTCGCCCAAAAAGAAGACATTGTCCTGGAAAAGATCGGCATGGATGACGCCTGCGGGCAGGTTTTTCGGCCAATGGGCTTCGAGATAGGCGAGTTCAGCGGTGATTTCCGCTTCAAGGCCCGTCTCGACCTCGTCGGCACGCTCGGCCGACTTTTCCCAAAGGACCTTCCAGCCTTCGAGCGACAGCGCATTCGGCCGCTTGATGTCGAACCCCTCACCGGCAAGATGCATGCCGGCCAGCGCCTTGCCGACTTCACGGCAATGTTTTGCCTCCGGCTTTCTCAGCCACATGCCTTCGAGGAAGGAGATGATCGCTGCCGGACGACCGGAAAGCTCGCCCAGAAGTTCGCCATCACGGCGCGGAAGCGGCAGCGGGCAGGACAGGCCGCGTTCCGACAGATGCTGCATGAGCCCTAGGAAAAACGGCAGGTCCGACTTTTCCACCCGCTTTTCATAAAGCGTCAGGATCAGCGGATCCTTCGTCGTATGCAGCAGGAAGTTGGAGTTCTCGACGCCTTCGGCAATGCCCTTGTAGGAGGTCAGCTCGCCGACGTCATATTGCGCCAGAAAGTGCTTGAGGTCGGTTTCGGTGATGTCGGTATAAACGGCCAAGGCGGTCTCACAGTCGGTCAAGGGGCAGAATCATCTGCCGTCATATTACCCCCCTCTGCCCTGCCGGGCATCTCCCCCACAAGGGGGGAGATCATAAAGAGGCCAACGATCGCTCCCCTATCGCGCTGGAGAGGATGAAGTAGCAGATTAGTCGCCTGCAAGGCTCGAAAGTTCAAGGTCTTGGCAGGACGAAAGCTTCAGGTCGATCTCCCCCCTTGTGGGGGAGATGCCCGGCAGGGCAGAGGGGGTGCAACAAGCGATCACGCTCATTCCGCCACAAGCGGCCCCGGCCCTGCGCTTACGCTCCGGGCGCTCCTCCCTCGAAACGATTCACTGGATCGTTTCGTCGGCTACGCCGACCGGTCGTCGCCCATTCACCCACGCCATATCTTCCACCGTCAGCGGAACACTGCGAAGCTCCCGGTTGACGAGGAAGTTTTCGGTTTCCTCGGCGGTGATCGCCAGCTCGATCTCGGCGGCAAACCGTTCCTTGAAGGCGGCGATGATCTCGTCCACGATGACTTCGGGTGCCGATGCGCCTGCGGAGAGGCCGAGCGTGCGGATATTACCGATTTCGTCCCAGTTCAGTTCGGAGGCGCGCTGAACAAGCAGCGAGCGCTTTGCCCCTGCCCTCAGCGCTACCTCGACGAGGCGCTTGGAGTTGGATGAATTCGGAGCGCCGACGACGATGAAGAGATCGCAGCCGGGGGCGGCTTCCTTCACCGCTTCCTGGCGGTTGGTGGTGGCATAGCAGATACTGTCGGCGGCCGGGGCTGTCAGGTTCGGAAACCGTTCCTGCAGCTTGGCGATGACGCCCGCCGTGTCGTCGACAGACAGGGTCGTCTGGGTGACATAGCCGAGATTGTCGGGATCTTCCGGCATATAGGCTTCGGCATCGGCGATCGTATCGACGAGCGAGACCGTGCCTTCCGGCAATTGCCCCATCGTGCCGATGACTTCCGGATGACCGGCATGGCCGATCAGCACGACATGGCGGCCGAGGCGCTGATGGCGCATGGCCTGCTTGTGAACCTTGGACACCAGCGGGCAGGTCGCATCGAGATAGAAGAGGTTTCGCGACTGCGCATCTTCGGGCACCGATTTCGGTACGCCGTGGGCGGAGAAAACGACCGGCTGCTGGCGATGTTCTTCCGGGATCTCGTTCAGTTCCTCGACAAAGACGGCGCCCTTGGCTTCCAGTCCCTCGACGACATAACGGTTATGGACGATCTCGTGGCGGACGTAGACCGGCGCACCGTATTGTTTCAGCGCCAAAACGACGATCTGGATCGCCCGGTCGACGCCGGCGCAGAAACCGCGCGGACCGCAAAGCCTGATCGAAAGAGCCGGTTTGGTGAGCTGAATGTTCATTCCGCATCCGCTGTTGGAAAACGCCTAAGGCCTCATATAGGCGAGGCAATTGAGGCGCGCCAACAGAAAATGTCGTTATCGACCTTCTCCGGCCGGTGATGATGCGGACTTGCGGCTGCGCCACCACATGCCGAAAACCACGGCCAGCAGTGCTGCGGCGAGACCGTACCATGTCGCGGCATATTGGAGATGGCTGTTGGGAAGGTCGAATTGCGTCACACCGCCCTTCGGCCAGCCGCCGGGATTGATGACGGATGCATCGGCATCGACGAAAAAGGCAATGACGTCGGAGAGCCCGGCACTTGCCGCCATGGCATCGAGGTCTTTCCAATAGAAGATGTTTTTAGCGAGATCATTGTCCGGGACCAGCATGGACGGCTTGCCGGAGAGTTTTGCGCGAGCGTAACCGGTGATCGTCTGTTCGCCGGAAACCTCGCCTTCCGCTCGTGTCGCCGGCTCCTTCATCTCATAGGGCACGAAGCCGCGATTGACGAAGATCTTGCGGCCGTCCGCCAGCGTCAGCGGCGTGTAGACATAAAAGCCGGTGCGACCTTCGAACGTGGCGAAGAAATGCCGCTCCTTTGTGTGGTCGAATATGCCGGAAAGCGCGATGCGGCGGTATTCGATATCGTCGCCGGCTGCAGCTCTCTGCTCGATTTCCGCCAAAGATACCGGTTGGGCTGCGCGGCGCTCGGTAATATCGGCGAGAAGGCCCTCCTTCCAATAGAGCCGCTCTACCTGCCATGTGCCGAGAGCGAGCAGGATGGCGAGTGAGAGGAGGATAAGGGCAGTGGTGAGGATGTTTCTCAATGAGGTTTTCTTGCGTGAGTTGGTCGTGACGACGTTGGTTCTCATCTTGCTACGACCAATCTCAAACAAAGTCACACGCGGAGAACTAGCCCCTCACCCTAACCCTCTCCCCGTAAACGGGGCGAGGGAACGTGCCACGATTGAGGCATAGCGGCCGCGGCTTGCGTCCTTCTCCCCGTCATTACGGGGGTCCGGAGGACGGGACGGGGCAAGCGACCCGTCCCCGGTTGGTGCCGGCAGGCGGATGAGGGGCAGGCCCCCCCCAAAAAACCTCACAGATGCGCCAGCGGTGCGCCCCAGCCGCCCCAGATATAGATCGAGAAGAACAGGAACAGCCAGACGACGTCGACGAAATGCCAGTACCAGGCGGCCGCTTCGAAGCCGAAATGGCGTTCGGGGGTGAAGCCGCCATTGATGGCGCGGATCAGGCAGACGATCAGGAAGATGGTGCCGATCAGCACGTGGAAACCGTGAAAACCGGTGGCCATGAAGAAGGTAGCGCCGTAGATCGAATTGGAGAATTCGAAGGGTGCGTGCGCGTATTCGTAGGCCTGCACGGCGGAGAACAGGATGCCGAGCGCGACCGTCAGCGCAAGGCCGGTGACCAGTCCCTTGCGGTCGTTATGCAGGAGCGCGTGATGCGCCCAGGTTACGCAGGTGCCGGAGAGAAGCAGGATGATCGTGTTGTATAGCGGCAGGTGCCAGGGATCGAGAACCTCGATGCCCTTGGGCGGCCATTGACCGCCGAGCGCTTCGACGCGGGCGGCCTGGATCGCTTCGTTGGGATAGAGGCTCGCATCGAAAAAGGCCCAGAACCAGGCGACAAAAAACATCACTTCGGAGGCGATGAACATGATCATGCCGTAGCGCAGGTGCAGCGATACGACCCGCGTGTGATGGCCTTCATCACCTTCCTTGATCGTGTCCGCCCACCAGCCGATCATCACATAGAGGATGATCGCCAGGCCGATGAAAAACACCCAGGGGGTGGCCCAGTTGAGGCCGAACATGTGGAACTCAGCGCCCTTGAGATAGCGCATGTAACCGACACCACCGAAGGTGATGACGAAGGCGCCGATCGCGGCCAGAAGCGGCCAAGGGCTCGGATCGATGATGTGGTAGTCGTGATTTTTCTGATGCGCGTCTGCCATGTCAAAATCCCCGATAAATGCCTCTCCACCGCCTGCGGAATTTTTTCGCAGGCGCTCCTCTCAAAGCTTATTGTCTGCCTCATTCTTCTTCACCGCTGCGACGGGCTTTGCCGGCTCGCTCGGGTAGAAGGAATAGGACAGGGTAATCGTTCTGATATTCTTCGTTTCCTCCGCCTTGACGATCTCCGGATCGACGTAAAAGACGACGGGCATGGAAACGCTTTCACCCGGCTGCAGCGTCTGCTCGGTGAAGCAGAAGCACTGCACCTTGTTGAAATAGGCACCGGCTTCCATCGGCGTGACGTTGAAGACGGCGGTGCCGGTGGTGGCGACGGCCGAGCGGTTGGTCGCCGTGTATTCGACCTGGATGGTCTCGCCGATCTTCGGCTGCACGGCTTTCGCCGCCTTGAAATCCCAGTTCAGGCCGCTTGATATGTTTGCATCGAAGGTAACCTGAACAGTGCGGTCGAGCACGGTCGACGAATACTGCTCTACCCGCTGGGTTGTGCCGTTATAGCCGGTGATCTGGCAGAAGAGACGGTAGAGCGGAACAGACGCGTAAGCGGCGCCAACCATGCCGAAAACAAATACGGCGCAACCGGCAAAGATCGAGGCGTTGCTGACCCGCTTTGCCTGACCTGAATGACCGCCCTGAATTCCGCCTCCCATGTCGCTCCTCCCTAGCTCCATTTGGCTCCGATACTCAGCCTAGTTCCAGAACCCGCCGACCTTGACGAGCGTGATGATGTAGAAAAGCACGCAAAGCCCCGCGAGAACGAGGCCGAGCGCCACATTGCGGTTTCGTCGCGACTTCTTCTGTGTCTCGCTGAGCTTGACGGTATCGATCACAGAAGCCCTCCGAGGAACTGGCTGAGACCGGCCACCATGTGGTCGAAGATCAGCGCGGAGAAGACCGCGAAGAGATAGAAGATCGAATAGAAGAACAGCTTCTTTGCCGGCAGCATCTTCTCGTCATCCTCGGCCATGCGCAGCACGAGAATGGAATAGCAGATGAAGATGAGGCTCAGAATGCCGGTAAAGACGCCGTAGCCGACGCTGGCAAGACCGGTGACGGTCGGTGCGGCGACGACGGCGGCCATCAGGACCGAATAGACGACCATCTGGATCTTGGTCGAGCGCTGGCCAACGACATTCGGCATCATCGGAATACCGACGGAGCCGTAATCGCGCATCTTGAACAGCGCCAACGCCCAGAAATGCGGCGGGGTCCACATGAAGGTGATCATGAACAGGATGACGCTGTCGAGCGACACGCCACCGGTTACACAGGCCCAGCCCAGCATGGGCGGGAATGCGCCTGCAGCACCGCCGATGACGATGTTCTGCGGCGTCGAGCGTTTCAGCCACATCGTGTAGACGACGGCATAGAAGAAGATGGTGAAGGCGAGCAGGCCGGCGGCAAACCAGTTGACGGCAAGGCCGAGGATGACGACCGAGAAGGCCGAGAGCGTCAGGCCGAAGGCAAGTGCCTCATTAGGGCGGATACGGCCGGCGGGGATCGGGCGTTTTGCGGTGCGCGTCATCACGGCATCGATATCGGCATCGTACCACATGTTGAGCGCGCCGGAGGCGCCGGCACCAACGGCGATGCAGAGGATGGAGATGATCGCCAGAACCGGGTTGATCTCACCGGGCGCGAGAACAAGGCCTGCAAAGGCGGTGAAAACCACCAACGACATGACGCGCGGCTTCAGCAGCGCGAAGAAATCGCGCGCATCGGCTTCGGAAAGGAGCTTTCCTTCCTCTTGCGACATCGCTTGGGTGGAATCGATAACAGTCATTTCAATTCAGATCCTGACGAGATGCCGGGCGCTGCCAAGGCAGCACCCGGATCGGAATTCCTACTTGATGCGGGGAAGCTGTTCCCATTGGTGATAGGGCGGCGGCGACGACAGCTGCCATTCAAGCGTGGTCGCACCCTCGCCCCAGGGGTTATCACCGGCAACCCGCTTCTTGGCGAAGGCTTCCCATACGCCAAAGAGGAAGATGAGTACACCCACGAAGGAGATATACGAACCGACTGAGGAGACGTAGTTCCAGCCGGCGAAAGCATCCGGATAGTCGATATAACGGCGCGGCATGCCGGCAAGGCCGAGGAAGTGCTGCGGGAAGAAAACGAGGTTCACACCGATAAACATGACCCAGAAATGCAGCTTGCCGATCGTCTCGTTATACATGTAGCCGAACATTTTCGGGAACCAGTAGTACCAGGCGGCAAAGATGGCGAAGACCGCGCCGAGCGATAGGACGTAGTGGAAATGGGCCACGACGTAATAGGTGTCGTGAAGCGAGCGGTCGAGGCCGGCATTGGCCAGCTGCACGCCGGTGACGCCGCCAACGGTGAACAGGAAGATGAAGCCGATCGCCCAGATCATCGGTGTCGCAAACGTGATCGAGCCACCCCACATGGTCGCGATCCAGGAGAAGATCTTGATGCCTGTCGGCACCGCGATCACCATCGTGGCGAAAACGAAATAACGCTGCGCATCCAGCGACAGGCCGACCGTGTACATGTGGTGGGCCCAGACGATGAAGCCGACAGCGCCGATCGCCACCATCGCATAGGCCATGCCGAGATAACCGAAAACCGGTTTTTTCGAGAAGGTCGAGACGATGTGGCTGACGATGCCGAAGCCGGGCAGGATGAGGATGTAGACTTCCGGGTGGCCGAAGAACCAGAACAGGTGCTGGTAGAGGATCGGGTCGCCGCCGCCTTCCGGCGAGAAGAATGTGGTGCCGAAGTTACGGTCGGTCAGCGCCATGGTGATGGCACCGGCCAGAACCGGCAGCGACAGAAGCAGAAGGAAGGCGGTTACCAGAACAGACCAGGCAAACAGCGGCATCTTGTGCAGCGTCATGCCCGGCGCGCGCATGTTCAAAATGGTGGTGATGAAGTTGATCGCGCCGAGAATGGACGAGGCACCGGCGACGTGGAGCGAGAAGATCGCGAGATCGACGGCAGGTCCCGGATGGCCGGAGGTCGAAAGCGGCGGATACATGGTCCAGCCGCCGCCCGCGCCATAGGCGCCTGCCGGTCCTTCGACGAACATCGACAAGACAAGAAGAAGGAAGGCCGGGACGATCAGCCAGAAGGAAATGTTGTTGAGGCGCGGAAAAGCCATGTCCGGCGCGCCGATCATGATCGGCACCATCCAGTTGGCAAAACCGCCGATCATCGCCGGCATGACCATGAAGAAGATCATGATCAGCGCGTGGGCGGTGGTGAACACATTGAACATGTGCTTGCCGCCATCGATCGCGGCATCGCCCTCGAAACCATAGACGATAGAGGCGAGGCCGTGGAAAATCTGGATGCCGGGTTCCTGCAGCTCCATGCGCATCGCGACCGACAGAAGGCCGCCGATAATGCCGGCCATGATCGCGAAGATCAGGTAGAGCGTGCCAATATCCTTGTGGTTGGTCGAAAAGAGCCAGCGGGCGGCAAAACCCGGCTTGTGATGATGTTCGCCATGCGCATGTGCGTCGTCATGGGCGGCACGATGGGAATGGTCGTCGTGATGTGTCGTTTCAGCCATTGATCTCGCCTCCCTTACTTGACGTCGTTTGCAGCGACATCGACGCCGACTGCATTTTTGTTGTCCGCAGATGCCAGAAGCGCCTTGTAGGCTCCCGGCAGATCGTTTGCGGCGGCAGCGAGCCAGGCGGTGTATTTGTCTTCAGAGACGACACGGATGGCGATCGGCATATAGGCGTGGTCCTTGCCACAAAGCTCGGAGCACTGCCCGTAATAAAGGCCCTCGCGTTCGGCGCGGAACCAGGTTTCGTTAAGGCGCCCTGGCACGGCATCGATCTTCACGCCGAAAGCCGGCATGGCGAAAGCATGGATGACATCGGTCGGAGCGGCTGTCACGAGAAGGCGTACCGTCTTGCCTACGGGAATGATCATCTCGTTGTCGACGGCAAGAAGGCGCGGATAAACGGATATGTCCGTCTTGCCGGCCGCGGCGCGATCGGGTTCTTTCAACAGGTAGCTGTCGAAAGCGACAGGCGACGCCCCTTCCCCTTGGCCGGATCCCTCATATTCGTAATTCCACTGCCACTGGGTGGCGGTGGCCTTCACCGTCATGTCGGTTTCGGGAATTTCCAGCTGGGCGTTCAGAAGATTGAAGGACGGGATGGCCAGCATGAAGAGAATCAGGACCGGCGCCACCGTCCAGACGATCTCGATCGTCGTGTTATGGCTGGTGCGCGATGGCGTCGGGTTCTTGTCGGCGCGGAATTTCACGGCGACGATGATCAACAGTGCCAGAACGAAAAGCGTGACCGGAACGATGAACCAGAGCGTGTACTTCTCGAACCAGCTTATCTGGTGCATGATTTCGGTTGCCGGCGCCTGAAGCCCCATCTGCCAGGGATGCGGCTGGTCCGCATGCGCCACCGAGGCGCTTACCAGCCCCGCAATCGGGGCGGTGATAAGACAGATGATCGCCATCATCATCGCATAAGCCCTGTTCATCACAAACTTTCTCCCCACGCATGTGATCCAGATCAACTCTTACGCAGTCTCCAAGCTATAGCTTGGTTCAACCATAGTTTGCTTATATCCGCAACGTCTTGCGACAAATGCCCCTGCGGCATTTTGCGCATTGCAGACGCGCGACATCCTCTGGTTGATTTCCCTCCGTAATAGACCACACCTCCCTCCACAGAGTCGCAGCCTGAAATGAAGATATGCTCTTTCGGCTGACAAATTCCACCAGATTTTGAAGCCGGCGACGCCCTTGTGACTTGAACAGGGTCCTACTTTCGCCGTACTCCGCTGAAAACTCGGCAAGGCTTTCCAATTCGCACCGCGAAAGACAGGATAAGCCGCATTGATTCGAACCAGAGGTTTCCATGGGTCGTCCCTCCCTCATCGGCGCAAGCCTTATTGCCCTCCTGACGCTGGGCACGGTCTCCACCGCATTCGCACAGCCGGCACAGACGCCGCCGGTGCCGAGTGCCGCACCGAAAGGTCCCGCCCCGAGCGCGCAGGCTCCGGCACCCGCCCCCACGCCTGGCCCTTCCGGACAGCAGCCCGGGAATGTGAAGGAAAGCCATGGCGCATGGTCGGTGATCTGCGACCGCCCTGCCGGCGCTTCCGCCGAGCAATGCGCGCTGATGCAGAACGTCATTGCCGAGGACCGGCCGGAAGTGGGGCTTTCGGTCGTCGTGCTCAAGACCGCCGATCGCAAGGCGCGTATCCTGCGCATCCTCGCACCGCTCGGCGTTCTCTTGAAGGACGGGATGGAGCTTTACGTCGATAACAACAATATCGGCCGCGCCTATTTCACCCGCTGCTTCTCGGAAGGCTGCTATGTGGAAGTGGAAATCGACGAGGAACTGATGCGTATCCTGCGCGCCGGCAAGAATGCCGTCTTCGCGCTGCGCGAATCTTCCGATCAGGACCGCGTCGGCATTCCCGTCGAACTCAACGGTTTTGGCCCCGGCTACGACGCACTTCCCTGATCATCGGATAGCTGCGTCGAAGGGCAGGAAGACCATGGGCCTTGCAGGCAGCCACCGTTTCACCGTTCGCTATGATGACGATATCGTGCGCGATGCGATCCGCGCCTTCGTCTGGCGCCGTGCCGTGGTCGAACAGAAGATGATGTGGGTCATCTCGGTTCTGATGTTGAGCTTTTCCATCTATTTCATTATCTCGGGCGACAACAATATTTTCGCCGGCGTCATGCTTGTCCTCGCCTTGGCGCCGGTCATCTTCGTCGCCGTGATCTGGCGCGCCCACAAGGTCAACACCTTCGGTCGCTACAAGCGCATGGGCGATCCGAAGGCCGAGATTACCGTCGATGCCGATGGAATCGACATCGTGTCCGATCTCGGCAGCGGCAAGTTGACGTGGCGAAGCATTACCGAAGTCTGGGAGCGTCCGCGGGCCTTCATGGTCTTCAGCGGTGACGGCCAGTTCAACACGCTGCCTCGCGAAACCATGCCTGATGCGGTTCAAGCCTATCTGCGAACCAGGCCGACCCAAGGATAGGCTTGCTTCGGCTCCGTGCCGGACCTACATCGGATGAAAAGGCGGTTTGCCGCCACAGCCTGCCGCGCCGAGGCGGGTCCTGCCCAAGGAGTATTTCCATGAACACCGATCTCTTGAGCCTGTTCGACACGGACGAAGCGAAGCTGCGGGCGATTGTCGCAAAAGCGCTTTCCGGCGCGGATGACGGCGAGCTTTTCGTCGAACACGCCCAGGCGGAATCGCTGACCTTCGACAACGGACGGCTGAAGGGTGGCTCATTCAATACCGACCAGGGTTTTGGCCTGCGTTCGGTTGCGGGTGAGGCGGTCGGTTACGCCCATGCGGGCGACCTGAGCGCCGCAGCGCTGGAACGCGCCTCGGATGCCGTTCGCGCGGTAACCGCCGGTTATTCCGGTTCCTATGCGAGCGCCCCGCAGCGGACCAACAAGAAATATTACGGCGACGAGAACCCGATCGGCTCCCCGAGCTTCGAGGCGAAGGCCAAGCTTTTGACCGATATCGACGCCTATCTGCGCAACAAGGACGAAAAGGTTCGCCAGGTCACCGCGACGATATCCGCCAGCTGGCAGGTGGTCGATATTTTGCGTGCGGACGGGCACCGGGTGCAGGACATCCGTCCGATGACGCGCATCAATATTTCCGTCGTCGTGGGAAGCGGCGACCGGCAGGAGAGCGGTTCGTTTGGCACCGGTGGCCGCATCGGCTTCGGCGATTTCGTCGCCGAAGGCAATTGGCAGGTTGGCGCTGATGAGGCGCTGCGCCAGGCGCTGGTCAATCTCGAGGCGATCGAGGCGCCGGCCGGCACGATGGATGTGGTGCTTTCCTCCGGCTGGCCGGGCGTGATGCTGCACGAGGCGGTCGGTCACGGGCTGGAAGGCGATTTCAACCGCAAGAAAACCTCTGCCTTTGCCGGGCTTCTGGGCGAGATGGTCGCCGCTCCGGGCGTCACCGTCGTCGACGACGGCACGATCGACAATCGCCGCGGCTCGATCACTATCGACGACGAAGGCACGCCGTCGGCCTATAACGTGCTGATCGAGAACGGAAAGCTCGTCGGTTATATGCAGGACCGGCAGAATGCCCGGCTGATGGGCATGAAGCCGACCGGCAACGGCCGCCGACAGGGCTATTCTTCAGTACCGATGCCGCGGATGACTAACACCTACATGCTTGGCGGCGACAAGACGCCGGAAGAGATCATCGCGTCCGTCAAGAAGGGTGTCTATGCCGTCTCCTTCGGCGGTGGTCAGGTGGATATCACCTCGGGCAAATTCGTCTTCGGCTGCACCGAGGCCTATCTCATTGAAAACGGCAAGGTCGGCCCGGCGATCAAGGGCGCGATGCTGATCGGCAACGGCCCGGATGCGATGAAGCGCGTGTCGATGGTCGGTAACGACATGAAGCTCGATACCGGCATCGGCAATTGCGGCAAGGCCGGTCAATGGGTTCCGGTCGGCGTCGGCCAGCCACATCTCAGGATGGATCAGGTCACCGTCGGCGGCACGAAGGCGTAAAAAGGATGAGCGACATCGTGATCCGCGCCTTCCGGGCAGGCGACGAACAGGGCGTGATCGGTGTCATCCTGCCGATCCAGCGCGAGGAGTTCGGTGTCGCGATCACCGCGGCGGATCAGCCGGATCTCGCCGCCATTGCGGATTTCTATCAGACGGCCAAGAGCGGGTTCTGGGTCGCCGAAAAGGACGGAAAGATCGTCGGCACGATTTCCCTGAAGGATATCGGCAATGACGAGGCCGCGTTGCGCAAGATGTTCGTCGCCGCCGAGGTTCGTGGCAAGGAGTTCGGCGTGGCTGCGAGATTGCTCGACGCGCTTATGGCGCATGCAGCGGCTGTCGGGCTGAAGACGATCCTGCTCGGCACCACCGACAAGTTTCTCGCTGCCCACCGTTTCTACGAGAAGAACGGCTTCTCCGAGATCGTCGCCGACGAGCTGCCGGCAAGCTTTCCGCGGATGGCGGTGGATACGAAGTTCTATCGACGGACGGTTTGACGGCGTCAAACTTCCGAGTTGCTGAAGTAGACCTGTGCAGTATGGTCGCGACATGACTACACAACCTTGTCCAGTCTATCTTTTCAGAAGCCAGGGGTTCGCACCCGCCGGGGATACCGTAGTGTGTGTCGCGCCCGCTGAATGCGTCATCGCTGTTTATGGTGGTGAAGGACCATTCGGCACGGAGGGTCTTTCCTCGGCCTTCGGTGGAGCCGTCGTCTTCCGAAATGACGAAACGGGGTGCCATTTCCTAGGCGTTTGGGGGAGGCGCTATGCATCGCGCTTTCGCAGCGACCTGCGCCGCAACATGCCGATTTCAATCTGCCAAGAAGCGCCCGATGCGCGACAGATCATGTGGCACGCAGCAGACAGACGACCCAGCAAAATCAGGCACACATCCCCAGATCAGAAAGTGATGCGTGCTGAGACATTCGTGTTAAAATTCCTGTCGCCGCAAACGGGATGCTCGATCCACGAAATGCGCTTTGAAGCCAACCCGGCGATCGTTGCATCCATTCTGGTTACGGAATTCGCAGATCTGGCAACACACTCCTTCTATCCCGACAAGGAGGAATTGTTCGCGCTTGCCTCGGCAGCCGATCTCCTGCTGCCCGAATGGGACGGCGAGATCATGCTGACACGGCCGCATCGGATCGACGAGGCTAGCTATCTGGTCCATACGAATTTCGAACTGCCGCTGATGCTGGAGGGACGTAAGCCGTTTGCCATTCTTGATGGCGAAGAAGGGGTTGAATGGTTCGAAAACGTTCGCAACCTTTTTCGGCCGCATGTCGAAAGCGGCGCGTTCGTCGAGAGCGTCAAGGCTGTGCGGGGTGGCGGCCAAACATTTCTGACCGTCTATTACGCCCTGCCCGGTGAAGAATGGCGCTTCAAGGCCTATGACGACCTGATGAACGGCCCGAGGCCGTGGACGGAAGAGATGGAACGGCGACAGGGGTATCTGCTCGGCTATACACAAGAGGAATGCGACTGGTGGATCGCAAACGATTTTCGTCACCCCTCCCCGACTACCCCTTATTGACAGATCGTACGAAACCGCAGCAGGTGATCGGCTTTCTTCACCTCACAAACACCGCATGTCATGACTTCCCTCAATCCTATCTCCGCTTTTCTCGCGACATGGCTTCCGGGCCACTCGATCGGCGAACTTGCCTTCGTGCTTCTTGCCGCCGTTGTTGCAGGCCTTGCGCGCGGCTTTTCCGGCTTTGGCGGGGCGCTGATATTCATACCGCTCGCCGGAGCGGCGACGAGCCCGCAGATCGCGTCGGGACTGCTCCTTGTCATCGATTGGGTAATGACGCTCGGCATGCTGCCGGAAGGATGGCGCAGGGCGAACCGCCGCGATGTCTTCACCATGCTGGCCGGCGCCATCATCGGCGTTCCGGCTGGCGCGGCAATGCTTTCGCTGATGCCGTCGGTGACGCTGCGCTGGATCATTTCCGCTGTCGTCGTCTGCCTGCTGGTTTTCCTGATCTCGGGCTGGCGTTATCATGGCCGGCCGAAAACCTGGCTGACGGTCGGCGTCGGCGCGATTGCCGGCCTTTTCGGCGGCGCGGCCCAGATGTCCGGCCCCCCGATCGTCGCCTATTGGCTCGGTGGAGCGATCGAACGTAATGTCGTGCGCGCCAACCTCATTCTCTACTTCGCGCTGGCCAGCGTGCTTTCGGCCACGTCCTATATCATCGGTGGCATCCTGACGCTGCAAGTCCTGCTGATCGCGCTTGCTGCAGGGCCGGCTTACGGCATCGGGCTTTTTTTCGGTTCACGGATGTTCGGTATCGCCAGTGAGACCACGTTCCGGCGGATCTGCTTCACACTTATCGGAGCCGCCGCCGTCATCGGGCTTCCGCTTCTCGACGGATTACGGCCGTAAGCGTGCCATCGTTCAGCAAGGCTTAATGGGTCGGCACTAGCCTGTCCCGTATCGGGCATGGCTGCCCCGGGGGCTAATTGCGGACACGATGAAGGACAAGGCAAAAGCGATCTGGCGTCGCAACGTCAAGCGCTGGCTGATCGGTGCCGGGCTGGAAGCTTCGGCGCTGATGGCAGGGGGCGGCCTGTTGACGTCGGCTCGCGGCTCGGGCGTCATCTTCACGCTGCATCATGTAAGGCCGGAATCCGCATCGGTCATCGGGCCTAACCGGCATCTGGAAATCACGCCGGAATTCCTCGATGCCGCGATCGTTCGGCTGAAATCACTCGGCTACGATTTCATAGCACTTTCGGATTTACCGGAACGGCTGGCTGTCCCTTCGACCAAGCCGTTTGCAGCCTTCACGCTTGATGACGGGTACCGCAACAATGCGGAACACGCGCTGCCCGTTTTCGCCCGGCATGGCGTGCCCTTCACCGTCTTCATCGCACAAGGGCTTGCCGAACACAGGCAACCGCTCTGGTGGGAGATCATGGGCCGACTTCTGCGTGAGCAGGATCGCATCAGCTTCGATTTCGGGCGTGGCGTTGAAACGGTGGACTTGAAGACGCCGGTACAGCAACTCGACACGTCTTTCCGCTTTGCCAGCTATGTCTGGGCTCGCAAAGAGGCCGAAGCCGTCGCAGACCTCTGTCTCCTGGCGGAACGATACGGCATCGATCCCCTTGCCACTACCCGCGAACTCATCATGGGGCCACAGGAACTGCGAGACTTCGCGGCGCATCCGCTCGTTTCGCTGGGCGCTCACACCGTGACGCATCGCAAGCTCAGCCGACTTGGCGCGGAAGAAGCCCTGAGAGAGATGCGCAAATCGGCAGAATGGCTGACGGAACTCACGGGCGAGCGACCAACAGCAATTGCATATCCCTATGGAAGCCGGGACGCGATCGGACCGAGGGAATTCCAATCCGCCCGCGATCTCGGTTTTGTGATCGGCCTTACCACACAACCTGGAATGCTCACCGCCGCCGACCTGGCCCGGCCGACCGCCCTGCCGCGCGTCTCACTGAATGGCTATTACCAGAAGGCGCGTTACGTTTCCGCACTCGCCTCCGGCATTCCCTTCGCGCTGAAGCGCTAGAGGTTTTGTTCTACGCAATTCCGAACGCAAAACCGGTTCGCGCTTTTGCTGGAATTGCTCACGGGTACATCCGCACCTTGTTCCAGTTGCCGGACGGATCGTCGCGACGGAACTCGACACGGTCATGCAGGCGGAACTGGCGGTCGTGCCAGAATTCTATCGATGTCGGCCGGATACGGAAGCCGGACCAGTAGGACGGCCGCGGGATTTCGCCGATTGCATAACGCGCCGCATATTCCGCGACTGACTTCTCCAGGGCAAAACGTCCTTCGAGCGGACGCGACTGTTTCGATGCCCAGGCGCCGATGCGGCTGCCGCGCGGGCGGGATGCATAATAGGCGTCGGCCTCAGCATCAGTCACGACTTCTACCGGGCCACGGATGCGCACCTGCCGGCGCAGCGATTTCCAGTGGAAACACATGGCCGCCTTCTTCTGGCCTAGGATTTCCTGGCCCTTCTGGCTCTCAAAATTGGTATAGAAAACGAACCCGTGCTCGTCGAAACCTTTGAGCAGCACCATGCGCACATTCGGAAGGCCATGTTCATCTACTGTTGCAACCGCAACGGCGTTTGGATCGTTAGGCTCAGAAGCTTCCGCATCCTTCAACCAGCGGGCGAAAAGGGTAAATGGTTCAGATTCTTCGGTGAAGTCACCGGTTGTTAACTCACTTCCAGACATATTGACTTAAATACTCCCAATCTGCTCGAACATGCCCGAGACGAAGCGCCGGACAGGATATTAGGTGTCAGTGATAGCAAAGTGGACCGAAATGACAAAGTGCCTGGGCCGCAAGAGCGGCGCTGCAATTTGCCTCGCCAC
Organism: Aliirhizobium cellulosilyticum; assembly: GCF_014198105.1. NCBI lineage: Bacteria > Pseudomonadati > Pseudomonadota > Alphaproteobacteria > Hyphomicrobiales > Rhizobiaceae > Aliirhizobium > Aliirhizobium cellulosilyticum. Next base: position 347,085 of record NZ_JACIGW010000002.1, read on the forward strand.
GCTGACACTGTCGCTTGCGGGATGTACGAGTAGTCTGGATCTGTTTGGCGGATCGAGCAAGGTCGATCGATCGCTTGCGACGGGAACCGTTGCCGGCAAGCCCCAATCCGAGACAAGCCTTTCCGACGAAGCGACTGTGCGCAATGCCGTCACTTCGGCCGATCTCGTGAAAATGGGCAACACTCCCCTTCCCTGGGCCAATGCCGCGACCGGCAGTGCCGGCGTGGTTTCCGTCATTCAGGAAGACAACGCCCAGGGTCGCGTCTGCCGCGCCTTCAAGACAACGCGTCATTCCTATGAAGGGATCGCCGTTTTTGCTGGCCAGACCTGCATGACCGGAAGCGGCGACTGGATGCTGACGGCCTTCGACAGGCAAGGCTGAGCCAAATTGTCACCCTTGGCCTAATTGTTTCCAAACCACACACCGCGTTAACTGATCCTTCACCATGCCTCAGCTGTGAAGCCGCGCTGTAACCACTGATTCAGGACTGCGCCTCTACTCTCTCAATCCGAGAAAATCGGAGCAGCGAGCAGTGCATGATGGCCCTGTGTTGCCCGTGTTTAAGTTTATTATCGGCAGGTTCGCGATTATGCCGGATCTGCCGCCAAAAGCGTAACCGGTGGTCTCACGATGCGTGATCCCTATTCCATCCTCGGCGTCAGACGGAACGCCGATGCAGACGAAATCAAGGCGGCCTGGCGGACGAAGGCCAAGACGATTCATCCCGATCACAATCGCGACGATCCGAGTGCAACGGACCGGTTCGCGGAGATCGGGCAGGCCTATGAATTGCTCAAGGATCCGGAGCGGCGCCGGCGTTATGACCGTGCAGCCGACATGCACCAGACGATCATGCAGCAGCGCGATGCGGCAGAGCGCGCCAAGGCTGCGCGCGCCAATGCGGAAAAGGTGATGGAGGAGCTGGCAAAGGCCCAGGCTGCCCGAGCCCAGTCCGATGCTACCAAGGCCGACGCCACCAAGGCCGAACCGAAGGCCGATGCGGCAAAGGCGAAAGCCCAGGGTGCGGCAAGCGGACAAGCCAAGCAGCAGACGGGCAAGAAGCCGAGCGAAAGCCCGGAAGAAACCATCGAACGCATTTTCGGCGGCAGCCCCGAGGCACGCGAGCGCGCCAAGGAACATGCCGACACGTCGGAGACAAAGGTCGAAGAAACGAGCCCGAAGGATGCGCCGGGGCCGGAAGTCCGCTCCCCGCTGCCGATGATGGCAGTCGACCTCATCGCCAATCTGGTCAAACGTATCCGCGGCACAGCGCCAACACCGGAAAAGGCGCCGGATCTTCTGGTCGAGGCAAAGGTGACGGTGGCCGAACTGCTGGCGCTGAAACCGGTTACGATCAAGCTCTCGGACGACCGGGAAGTTCGCGTTCCGATCGAGCGGGGCACCACCGACGGACATCAGGTAAGGCTTACGGGCCAAGGCCTGAAACTGCCCAACATGAAACAGGGCGATCTTGTCGTGACGCTGAATGCGGCCCGCGACGACATCTATATCGTCAGGGATTTCAACCTTCATATCGTGCTGCCCATCTCGCTGCAGGATGCCGTCCTCGGCGGTGAGGCGCAGGTGGAGACACCAGCGGGCCGGCGGACGGTGGAAATTCCCAGCTGGTCCGGATCCGACCGCACGATCACGATCGAAGGGCTCGGCCTTCATGACGCTGCAGGACGCGGCGATCTGGTGGTCGAACTGAGGATCGTGCTTCTGGAAACGCCGGACGCCAAGGTCACCGACCTGATGCGACTGATGCGCGATGGGCTGTATCTGTGAGACGGAAAGCGTGACAAAGGGATGACATCATCCCCAGGCACGCATCTATTTCAGGCCATCTTTACGGTTGATGATTTGACGCATGCTTGAACCCTGATGCGGCCTATGCCATAGGCAACATTCATTTTTTCGTGTCAGGGATTACACAATGGTTCAGGCATCCGGCCTTATGGCAGGCAAGCGCGGGCTCATCATGGGCGTTGCGAACAATCGCTCGATTGCATGGGGCATTGCCAAGGCCATCGTCGACAATGGCGGCGAAGTGGCCTTCACCTATCAGGGCGATGCGCTGAAGAAGCGGGTCGAACCGCTGGCGGCCGAACTCGGCGCCTTCATGGCCGGCCACTGTGATGTCAGCGACGAAGCGACGATCGACGAGGTCTTCGCCAATCTCGAAAACCACTGGGGCAAGATCGATTTCATCGTGCACGCCATCGGCTTTTCCGACAAGGACGAGCTGACCGGTCGTTATGTCGACACCTCTGCCGACAATTTTGCCAAGACGATGCAGATCTCGGTCTATTCTTTCACGTCCGTCGCACGCCGGGCCGAAAAGCTGATGACCGATGGCGGCTCGATGCTGACGCTGACCTATTACGGTGCGGAAAAGGTCATGCCGAACTACAACGTCATGGGCGTTGCAAAGGCGGCTCTCGAGGCCAGCGTCAAATATCTGGCGGTCGACCTCGGCCCGAAGAACATCCGCGTCAACGCGATCTCGGCCGGTCCGATCAAGACACTTGCCGCATCCGGCATCGGTGACTTCCGCTACATCTTGAAATGGAACGAGTACAATGCGCCGCTGCGCCGTACCGTCACCATCGAAGATGTCGGCGATGTCGGCCTTTACATGCTTTCCGACCTCTCCCGTTCTGTGACCGGCGAAGTGCATCACGCCGACAGCGGTTATCACGCTATCGGCATGAAGGCGGTCGACGCTCCGGACATTTCGGTCATCAAGGACTAACGAGGAACGATCCCGTGCTTGTCTATGTGATCCGCCACGGCCAGACGGACTGGAATGCCGAAGGTCGTCTTCAGGGACAAAAGGATATCCCGATCAATGCGATCGGGCGTGGACAGGCTACCCGTAACGGTGAAACGCTGCGCGAACTCGTCGGCTCAGCCGACGGGTTCGATTTCGTTGCAAGCCCCCTTTGGCGTACAAGGGAGACAATGGAGCGCATACGGACAGCCATGGGATTGGACCCGGCGGGCTACCGTACAGATGAACTCCTGAAAGAGCTTTCTTTCGGTGACTGGGAAGGGTCTACCACCGCCGAGATAAAGAAGACTGCTCCGGAGCGACTGCGGGAACGTTCAAAAAACAAGTGGAGCTTCATTCCACCGGGCGAAGATGCCGAGAGCTATGAAATCCTTTCCTGGCGTATAGGCGCATGGCTCGCGTCGCTGAAGGGACCGACGATTTCCGTCAGCCACGGCGGAGTGCTTCGCTCGCTTTTCCGCATTATCGGCAATGTCGATGAAGATGAAGCCGCCAACATGCCGATCCATCAGGACCGTATCGTCAGGATCGAGTTGAGTGAGGGCGACGCGGGTGACGGAACGGTTGCCAAAGGTTCGATCGCCTGGATTTAAGCTGAACGGGCGTCAAACACGTCGAAAGCACCCGCATTCTCTCACTCTGATATCAAACGATTTCCAGATCGTCGACAATACGGCTGCCGTCTACCATGGTATAGAAGACCAGAACCTTGACGCCTGCCTTCAATCCTTCGAAGTTGAACTCTTCCGGAACCTTGTAGGTCTTGCCGTCGTCAAGCGTCAGGCTCAGCGCATTGACGTCCACCTTCCTGATTGTCGCCTCGATATCCGCGCTCTGAGCAAAGCTGTTGAGCGGCGAGAAGATACTTGCGGTGGCGAGCAGGGTGGCGATGAGCATGCGCATCTTGGAGGCCTTTGATGAGGTCCGTGTGTTTCGTTTCGAAGCAAAGATAGCCCTCAGAATGTGGCAAAAGTTGCTCTTGATCATGACATTTCGCGCGTGAAACGAGGCATTATTATTAACAAAAATATAACAAATACCTTTTTTCGACTTTCCCCAGGAGATTCAAAACATCAAAATCAAGTATTGATTAAACATAATTCCTCGTTCACAGCACCCTGTATCGCGAAATGATAAATTAACACCCCGCCAATACACTATTTCTCGGTCATCCCGGGTTAGAGAAGGGCATTCAGCAGGTGAAATTCAGGCCGCCACACTATTTAAACTGGCACAATATAATTGCCTCGAATCCAATTTCCCTGCTTGCGGCACTAACAATTTCGCTTTGCATATTTGCGATTGCACTAGGTCTTGATCGGCGCAATACCGAATTCGGGCGTGCCGCCTTGCGCGCAGATGTGGAAAACACAGCCTCTGCCGTGTCACGTAACCTGACTGGGCGCATCGAGACAGATATCAAGGATGCGCAGGCGCTTGCACAGCGTCTTCTGCGCGAACAGAATGCAACCTCAGACCACCTGCGACATCTCGTCGAGGCTACATTCGACAATCATCGGCATTTTGCCGCGGTAGCCTTGGCGCCAGATCTTTCCATATCGCAGATCCACACACCCGAGGGTATTTCGAGCGCGGACGCTTCGCTGCCATTCGACGTCAAAAGGTTAGACGCGGATCTGATGGATACCAGGGACAGGACATCGCCGAGTATCGTCACAGGTTCGCAGGAGAACCACCTGACGCTGGTCGTACCGATTGTGCTGGACGATAAGACACTTCGCCAGCCCTGGGGCGCGCTTGCCATCGTCATCGACAAGGCGGAGCTTCTAAAGGAAGCGGGAATGATCGTCGACGATGACGCGGGCCGGCCCAGCCCAGTCGATCTTACAAACGTAAACTTCTCGCTGCGAGACAAGGCGAAACCTGGCTATCTGGCGTTTTTTGGCGATGACACGGTCGACGACCAATCGCCGCTCACCAAGACGCTGGAGATTGCCGGCTCGCGCTGGGATCTTTCGCTTGCCCCGAAGAACGGCTGGGCTACCCCCCCGGAAAACCAGCACCACTTCCGGCTATTTCTCGCATTCGGTGCGGTTGCGCTCATCGTACCAATCGTGGTGGCGACCGGGCTGCTTTCCGAGCGCAACCGGAATATTGCCGAACTGAAAACGCGTGAATCCAGCCTTCTTGATCTTTCACAGCGCTTCAATCTCGCGATGGAGGCTTCCAACATCGGCATATGGGAGGTCAGCGGCGACGGGTTGCAGCTCTTCCTGGATCGGCGCGCCAGACTGCTTCACGGCGTAAACTCGCCACAGGATGTGCAGCGGCTGAAGGGATTGCTGCAGCACGTGGCCACTGAAGATAGAGCGAAGGCGGAAGCTCATTTCCTGAAATGGGCGCGGCTCTACGAATCCTGCACCGAAACCTATCGCATAACCTCGGCTGACGGCGAGGTCCGGCACCTGAGATCAGCCGGCGCACGTTACGAAAACATCGACGGCAGCCACCGCATGACCGGTATCGTGTGGGATGTGAGCGCCGACATGCTGATGGCGCAGACGCTGCGCGACGCCAAGGCCAATACCGAGGTCAAGAATGCCGAGCTGGAGCTTGCGCTGGACGAATTGTCGAGCCGCGAGCGGGAGCTTGAGGAACTATCCGGCAAGCTCGACCTCGCACTTGCCTCCTACGGCTGCGGCATATGGGAATATACGCCCGGGCAGGGCACCGAAACGTGGGATGCGCGCATGTGCCAGCTGTATGGCATCCCTTTCACCAACGGCATCATAACCCAGGAACGCTGGCTCAATCTGCTCTTGCCCGAAGACCGACCGATCGCGATCAACGCATCGAGAGCGTATCTCAGCGGCCAAACGAAGGAGGCATTGGTGGTTCGCGTAGCGCAGGCGGACGGTACGATCCGCTACGTGCGCTCCGTCGGCCAGCTGCATCAGGGTAAGGACGGCTCGAAGAAACTCATCGGGCTGGCCTTTGATGTGACGAAGGATACGGCACTCACGGTGGAACTGCAGAAGGCCAAGACAGAAGCGGACGCCAAGAACAGCGAACTCGAAATTGCCAAGAGCAGGATCGAACACAACGCGCTGCATGACCCGCTGACGCTGCTGGCCAATCGGCGTAAGCTCGACATGGAGCTCGACGCCCTGTCGCGCGCTTCCGGCAGGCGAAAATTCGCCCTGCTTCACCTCGATCTCGACCGTTTCAAGCAGATAAACGATACGCTGGGACATGCCGCAGGCGACGCGATGCTCGTGCACGCCTCCAAAATCCTGACCCGCAATATCAACGAAAAAGATACGGTCGCTCGCATCGGCGGCGACGAATTCGTCATTCTGGTGCACGATCAGGCAAGCTCGAAGGAGCTTGCGCAGCTTGCGGCCCGGATCATTTCCGAGTTTCGCCAGCCGCTCGATTTCGACGGGTTTTCCTGCCGCTGCGGCGTGTCGATCGGGATCGCCGAAGCCAATGGCACGCATGTCGATGCGCGGCGCATTCTCGTCAATGCCGATCTGGCGCTTTACCGAGCCAAGGGCATGGGGCGCAACCGGTTCGAATTCTTTACACAGAACCTGCATGCGGAGATTATCGACCATAAGCGGACGGCGGACGAGCTGCTGGCGGCAATCGAGAACCATGAGTTTTCCGCCTGGTACCAGCCGCAGATCAGCGCGGGCACACATAAGCTGACGGGCGTCGAGGCGCTTATCCGCTGGCGGCATCCCCGCCGGGGCCTGCTTGCTCCCGACCAGTTCCTGAAGATCGCAGACGACCTTAACGTGACGGCGACGCTCGATCAGCTGATGCTGGAAACGGTGCTGAAGGACAAGATGCGATGGGCGGCGATGGGCGTCGCTGTGCCCAGGGTTTCTGTCAACGTGTCGTCGCGACGGCTGCATGACGAACACCTGATCGACATGCTGCGTGGCCTGCAGATCGCACCCGGCGAGATCGCCTTCGAACTGGTGGAATCGATCTTCCTCGATGACAGCGACAGCGCCGTCGTCGCCAATCTGGACCGGATCAAGGAACTCGGCATCGATGTGGAGATCGATGATTTCGGCACCGGGCACACCTCAATCGTCAGCCTTCTGCGACTGAAACCGAAGCGACTGAAGATAGACAAGCAACTGGTTCTGCCAATCCTTCATTCGCCGCAAGAGCGCGCGCTGGTTCGATCGATCATCGATATAGCCCGTTCACTCGGCGTCGAAACGGTTGCGGAAGGTGTCGAGACCTTCGAACACGCAAGTCTGCTTGAGGACCTCGGCTGCGATCTTCTGCAGGGTTATGCCTTCGCGCGCGCCCTGCCCTTCGACGATTTCACGTTAAGAGCACAGGAGGGCTGGCAAAGATCGGTGGCATGAGCCGCCGAACCTTGCGCCTGTCGACCGGACTGTTCACCCGGCGGGTACCGGCAGCAAGCAAGAAAGGCTTGTCCGCGCCCATGCTTTTGCCTAATAAAGCCTCGATAAAACCGGCGTTTCAAGCGCCCTTGCAGCCAGGCAGTCTTCATGTCCCACAATTCGTTCGGCCATCTTTTCCGCGTTACGACCTGGGGCGAAAGCCATGGTCCCGCACTCGGTTGCGTGGTCGATGGCTGCCCTCCCGGACTGCGCTTCACCCATGCCGACATTCAGGCCTGGATGGACAAGCGCAAGCCCGGCCAGTCGCGTTTCGTCACCCAGCGGCGCGAGGATGATATCGTCAAGGTTCTCTCCGGCGTGATGTTCGACGAGGACGGCGAGACGATGATTTCGACCGGCACGCCGATCTCGATGCTTATCGAGAATACCGATCAGCGTTCCAAGGATTATGGCGAGATCGCCCGCCGCTATCGTCCCGGCCATGCCGACTATACCTATGACGTCAAATACGGCATTCGCGATTATCGCGGCGGCGGACGCTCGTCTGCCCGCGAAACCGCGGCCCGTGTCGCCGCCGGCGGCATTGCACGGCTTGTTGTGCCGGGTGTGACCGTGCGCGGCGCGCTCGTCCAGATCGGCAAGCACAAGATCAACCGGAATAACTGGGACTGGCGCCAAGTCGACCAGAACCCGTTCTTCTGCCCCGACCCGGAGATGGTTCCGGTTTGGGAAGAGTATCTCGACGGCATCCGCAAATCCGGTTCCTCGATCGGCGCGGTTGTCGAAGTTATCGCCGAAGGTGTTCCGGCAGGTCTCGGCGCGCCGATCTACGGCAAGCTCGATCAGGACATCGCCTCGCTGCTGATGTCGATCAACGCTGTGAAGGGCGTCGAGATCGGCGAAGGCTTTGCCTCGGCGGAGCTCACCGGCGAGGAAAATGCCGACGAGATGCGGATGGGCAATGACGGCAAGCCGATCTTCCTCTCCAACCACGCGGGCGGCATTCTCGGCGGGATATCCACCGGTGAGGCGATCGTTGCGCGCTTTGCGATCAAGCCGACCTCGTCGATCCTCACCGAGCGCCAGTCGATCGATGCCGATGGCCACAATGTCGATGTGCGCACCAAGGGCCGCCACGACCCCTGCGTCGGGATCCGCGCCGTGCCGATCGGCGAAGCCATGGTCGCCTGCGCGATTGCAGATCATTATCTTAGGGATCGCGGCCAGACCGGCCGCCTGAAATAGGAATTTTCCAATGGTTTACGATCAGAAGTCCGTCGTTGAAGCCATCCGCGCCTTCGAGGCCGGAGAGATCGTCGTCGTTACCGATGATGACGACCGCGAGAACGAGGGCGACCTGATCGTCGCCGCCGTGCATTGCACGCCCGAAAAGATGGCCTTCATCGTACGCCATACATCCGGTATCGTCTGCGCGCCGATGCCGCGCGAGGAAGCCAAGCGGCTGAACCTCAACGCCATGGTGGCCGAAAACGACAGCGCGCACACGACGGCCTTTACCGTCAGCGTCGATTTCAAGCATGGCACGACGACCGGCATTTCCGCCGACGACCGGACGCTGACGGTGCGCAACCTTGCCAACCCGAATGTCGGTGCTGCGGATTTCGTTCGTCCCGGCCATATCTTTCCGCTGATTTCGCGCGAGGGCGGCGTTCTGATGCGCTCCGGCCATACGGAAGCGGCGACCGACCTCTGCAAGCTCGCCAACCTGCCGCCGATTGGCGTGATTTCCGAACTCGTCAACGACAACGGCACCGTGATGCGCGGCCAGCAGGTGGCGGCATTCGCTGTCGAACACGGGCTGAAGCAGATTTCCGTTGCCGACCTGATCGCCTACCGGCAGCGCAAGGAAACCCTGATCCAATTGATCTCATCCTTCGACGTGACAACCCCGGTCGGCCGCGCCAAGGCGCATGCCTATTCGCTGCCCTGGGACCCGATGCAGCATGTCGCCGTGATCTTCGGTGACATCCGTGACGGCGTCGACATTCCGGTTCGCCTTCACCTCGAAAACGTGGCGCAGGATGTGTTCGGCGCCGAACGCTCTGTCGAGCGCTACATGAAGATGATCGAGAACGAAGGCCGCGGTGTGATCATCTACCTGCGCGAAGGTTCCGTGGGCGTCGGCCAGACCGAACATGGACGCAAGATGCGCCAGGACCAGGAAGCCCATGCCGAGGCGCAGGCGCGTGAAAGCGAATGGCTTGAAATCGGTCTCGGCGCGCAGATCCTGAAAGATCTCGGCGTCACCTCGATCAAGCTCCTCACCCGCAGCGAGCGCCACTATGTCGGGCTGGAAGGTTTCGGCATCCGGATCGCCGAGACGGTGATCTGCTGATCGCTGCGATCGCAACCACTATAATTCCGGGATTGTAACCTCTTTCGTTTCGTCGGATCGTCGCTCATTGTCGGGCGGCGATTTTTCGTGTACGAATAATGCGGATCATCTGGGACGAGCAGAAGCGAGTTGCGAATATCGAGAAGCATGGTCTCGATTTCGAAGATCTGTCATTTGATTTCTTTCTGTCAGCCGTGACCGTTCCGGCGAAGAACGGGCGGCGCACAGCGATCGGCAGATTGCGAAACGGTGTAATCGCAGCAATCTTTGTCAATCTTGGATCCGAGGCGCTTTCAGTCATATCAAGGCGCCCGGCGCGAAGGGATGAGAGGAGTTTGATCGAATGAACATCAAGCCTCAAAAGCAGACAGAGTTTCAGCCCGGCCGAGGATATTCGAAAGAGGATTGGGACGAAGTTTCCGACAATCCGCCGTGGACGGAAGAGGAAATGAAAAACGCCCGCCCCTTCCGCGAGGTCTTCCCCGAAATGGCGGAGAAGATGGAAAAGCCAATTGCTGCCCGCGGCCGCCCCAAGGTCGAGGCGCCGAAGGTTGCCGTGACGTTGCGGCTCGATCCCGACGTGCTCGACAGGTTCAAGGCATCCGGCAAGGACTGGCGCAGCCGTATGGCGGAAGAGTTGCGCAAGGCCGCCGGACTTTAAACCTTCAGCGCTTCAAGCCTTCAGCGGCTGGCCGCCAGTATGTTCTCAATGAAGCGGTGCGCCTGCAGCGCATCGCGACCGGAGACGCGCAATGTCTCTTCACCGGTGATCGAACCGATAAAATTGCCGATCAGGGCGCGGTGCATCTCATGCCCGAAGGCCATCGGATCGACGCCCGTGCCGATCGACTGCTCGCCCCCCACCTTTGCCACCGTGCCGTCCATGAACGCTGCTTCCAGCGTGTCGCCGGAAAGGGTGGCCGTGCCTTGCGTGCCGATCAGTTCGATCCGGTCTGGCAGGCCGGGATAGGCCGAGGTCGTGGCGTTCAGCGTACCGATCGCGCCGCTTTCGAAGGAGAGGCAGGCCGCGACCAGATCCTCTGTCTCCATCTGGTGGATGGGCGTGGTGCGAACAAAGGAGGAAACATCCTTGGGCGCGCCGGCATAACTCAGGAGAAGGTCGATCGTGTGGATCGCCTGGGTGAGCAGGACGCCGCCGCCGTCACGCGCCCTCGTTCCCCTGCCCTCGACATCGTAATAGCTTTGCGGCCGCCAGTTGCGAATGGCAGCGGATGCGCCGACCAGCGAACCGAGGCGGCCGGTGACGACCAGAAGATCGAGCGCGAGTGCGGCCGGGCGAAACCGGTTCTGCAGCACGACGCCCAATTTCACATTCGCCTTCTCAGCCACAGCCACAATAGCCTCGGCCCGTTGAAGGCTGATATCCAATGGCTTTTCCAGGAGAATATGTTTTCCTGCCGCTGCGGCACGCTCGACAAGCTCCCAATGGCTGCTTGGAGGTGTGAGGATCAGCACGGCATCGATATCCGGATCGTCGAAAATAGCGTCGAGACTGTCGATAACCGGGATCGGGTATTGTGCGGCGAAAGCCTCGCGACGTGCCGCTGTCGGGCTGTAGGCTGCAACGCATTCGACCTGATCGGCGAGATCGATCAAGGCTCGGGCGTGGTGGCCTGCCGCCATGCCAAGACCAATCATCGCCACCTGTAGTTTTGCCATGTCGTATTCCTCCCGATATGCAGCGTCCAAGACTTAACCGGATCGTCGCTGCTTTGCGATGCCGGACGATCCGTCAGTGACATCGTCCTGGCGTGACGAATGGACGCCTTTCATAAACTGCTGCGAAACCGAGCAGGAAAGCGCTCTCGGATCAATCCCTGATTGCTGTTTATCTTCAACATCTTCGGCACCGAAGGAAATGGCAAGGCCGCGCGGGCGGAGATGATTGCTGCAATTTTATCGGAACCAGCCATGCGGGCTTGCAGTTAGTCGAGGACTTCGTGGATCCGATCACGTGCCCCCAACCATCAAATGCAAGGCAGGACCGATGAACACGCGCCCTCAATTTGCATCCCGTATTCCGCTGACCGCTCTGCCACCACAAATCTATTATGTGCATCCGCTTGCGCTCAATGGGATGGATGCGTGGGAAGAGGTTTTTGCTCATGCCCGCGCCCTGGGCTTCGACACGATCCTGTCAGGCCCACTGTTTCATAGCGCAAGTGGTGCAAGCATCTTTACGACATCTGACTTCGATCGTCTGGCCCCCTCTCTCGGGCTTGGCTCGAATTCGTTGGAGGCGATTACCGCACTTACGCATGCCGCGCACGAATGCGAGCTGAAATTCATGCTTGATCTGGTTATCGATCAGGTCGCGGCAGACCGCTACGCTTCGCCATCGGTTGCAGCCGATCCACGCCTGAAGCCACATCAGATGGGCGCGCAGAGGATCGATTTTACCGCGCAGCCCCGACATGTCGAAGAATGGAAGGAGCGGCTGGTGTCTCTGACCGAGGCCGGTGTCTCCGGTTTCCGCTGTATCGGCATCGGTAGCGTTGCCCCGGAAGCATGGCATGATCTGGTCGCTCATACGCGCCGGTCCAGACCCGAGACGATCTTCATTGCCTGGACGCCGGGAAGCTCGTTTGCCGACCGCAAGGCACTGAAGGACAGCGGATTCGACGGCAGTTTTTCCTCGCTCGCGTGGTGGGACATGGAAGAGCGATGGATCATGGACGAATACCAGATCCAGCGTGACCTCGGTTACCAGATCGCTTTTCCCGAAGCGCCTTTCGGAAGACGCATCGCCCATGGCACGGATGGTTGCGAGGTCTTGAAGCGCAAGGCCGTGCGGGCGCTGAAGCTCGCCTCGACTTTCACCAGCGGGCTGATGATCCCGATGGGATTCGAATATGGCGTTTCACTGCCGCTTGATCCGCTCCATGGCGACGGATTGGGGCTGCGGGGTTTGAAAGACCAGGGCTCCTACAATCTTTCCGCCGAGATCCGCGACATCAACGGTGCGACCAACAAAACGACCGCCGGTTTTGCCCGGCGCCCGCTGACGCTCGTTTCCGCTAGCCAGGGTCCCGTCGTCGGACTGTTCCAGACGGATGAAGAGGACAGCCGCGCGTCAGAAAAGATGCGCGTCGTGCTTCTGAATCGCGACCTGCGCAAGACTGCTCCCGCCCCTTTCAACGTATTGCGTGAGGCCGCCTCACCCTTCCTGCCCCTGGTAGCACCGGAGGACGGGACAGAGGTTTTTGATGCGAAACTGAAGCTCAGGCCCGGAGAAATCCGCATCTTCGAGGGTTATGTTTCCGAACCGATCGTCGATGCCGTACCGGTTCCCAGAGCCGAAGCGGCTGCAGCCTCCCCACGGCTGGCGATTGAGAAGATCACGCCTGCCGTCAATGAGGGCCGCTTTGTCGTCAAGCGCGTGGTGGGCGAGATCCTGAAGGTCGAGGCCGACATTTTTGGCGATGGGCATGATCCGCTGTCGGCCGCCCTGCTTTATCGCTGCGCAGATGACGAGGACTGGCAGGAAGTGCCGATGCAGCTCGTTCTCAACGACCGCTGGCAGGCGGAATTTCCGCTGAAACGCATGGGACGGCACGAGTTTGCCGTGGAAGGTTGGAAGAACCCGTTCCAGATTTTTCGCTACGAGTTCACCAAGAAACACGAGGCCGGCCTGGATCTCCGGCTGGAAATTCAGGAAGGTATCAATCTGGTACTCGATGCGCTGGATCATGCCACCGGCAATTTGAAACCCCAACTGCAAAAGCTGTTCGACCGGTTGACGGCAGAACAGGACAAGCAGCGAACGCAGACCCTGCTTCTGCCGGAAACTGCCGAGCTGATGGCAAAAGCCGACCGTCGACCACACCGGGTTCGCTCGCAAGCGATACCCGTCGATGCGGAACGGACCGCGGCAAGCTTTGCCAGCTGGTACCAGATCTTTCCGCGCTCGCAGAGCGGCGATCCGGGCCGCCATGGCACATTCGATGACGTGATCGCCCGGCTGCCCGCCATTCGCGAGATGGGCTTCGACGTGCTCTATTTTCCGCCTATCCACCCGATCGGCAAGACCAACCGCAAGGGCAAGAACAATACGCTCACGCCCGCACCGGACGATCCGGGAAGTCCTTACGCAATCGGCTCGCCGGATGGCGGGCATGCCGAGATCCATCCCGAACTCGGCACGTTCGATGACTTCCGTCGACTGGTGGATGCAGCCGCCGATCATGGGCTTGAGATTGCCCTCGACCTCGCCATCCAGGCCTCGCCGGATCACCCGTGGCTGAAATCACATCCAGGCTGGTTCGACTGGCGGCCAGACGGGACGATCCGCTATGCGGAAAATCCGCCGAAGCGATACGAAGACATCGTCAATGTCGATTTCTACGCGAAAGAGGCAGTTCCCTCGCTCTGGATCGAACTGCGCGACGTGGTCCAGAAATGGGTCTACAACGGGGTCAAGCTGTTCCGCGTCGACAACCCGCACACCAAACCGTTTCCCTTCTGGGAATGGATGATCGCCGATATCCGCTCGCGGCATCCGGATGTGGTGTTCCTGTCGGAAGCGTTTACCAAGCCGAAGGTGATGTACCGGCTCGCCAAGGTCGGGTTCTCGCAGTCCTATACCTATTTCACATGGCGAAACGCCAAGTGGGAACTTGAGCAATATATGCGCGAGATCACCACCGAAGAGCCCAAGGAGTTCTTCCGGCCGCATTTCTTCGTCAACACCCACGACATCAATCCGGATTTCCTGCAGAACGCGCCGCGCCCTGCCTATCTGATCCGGGCTGCCCTTGCCGCCACGCTGTCCGGTCTGTGGGGCGTCTATAACGGCTTCGAGCTTTGTGAAGGCCGGCCGGATGCCAAGCGCAAGGAATATGCGGATTCGGAAAAATACGAAATCCGCGCCTGGGATTACGACAGGCCCGGCAATATCAAGGGCGAGATCGCGCTCCTGAACCGTATCCGCCGCGAAAACCCGGCGCTGCATTCGCATCTCGGCCTGCAGCTTCTGACCGCGTGGAACGACAATATCATGTTCTTCGAAAAGGCCAGTGCAGGACGCGAGAACGTGCTGCTCATCGCCGTCAATCTCGACCCCTACAATGCGCATGAGGCGGATGTCGAAATTCCGCTCTGGTCGTGGAACAAGCCCGACCACGCTTCGCTTCAACTGGAAGACCTGATCGCCGGCAACCGGTTCACCTGGACAGGAAAAATCCAGCGCCTGCGGCTCGACCCGCAGGCAGGACTGCCGTTCGCCATCTGGCGTGTCAGATAAGGGAGGAATGCGCCGTGGATTTCATGACCAATAGCCTTTCGGAGGCGATCAGCCAGAACCAGCAGCAGAACGACGATCCGCTATGGTACAAGGACGCGATCATCTACCAGCTGCATGTGAAGTCTTTTCACGACACGAACGGCGACGGGATAGGCGACTTCAAGGGGCTGACCGAAAAGCTCGATCACATTGCCTCGCTCGGCGCAAATGCGATCTGGCTCCTGCCCTTCTTTCCCTCTCCGCGCCGCGACGATGGTTATGACATCGCAGACTATGGCAATATCAGCCCCGACTACGGCACGATGGAGGATTTTCGGGCGTTTGTGGAAGCCGCACACGAGCGCGGAATCCGCGTCATCATCGAGCTCGTCATCAACCACACCTCGGATCAGCATCCCTGGTTCCAGCGGGCGCGACATTCGCCGGCGGGTTCGCCGGAACGGGATTTCTATGTCTGGTCCGATACTGACCAGAAATTCCCCGAAACCCGGATCATCTTTCTCGATACGGAAAAGTCGAACTGGACCTGGGATCCGGTAGCCGGAGCGTATTACTGGCATCGGTTTTATTCGCATCAGCCGGATCTCAACTTCGACAATCCGGCCGTGCTGGAAGAGCTTCTGCAGGTGATGCGTTATTGGGCCGATACCGGGATCGACGGATTTCGGCTGGACGCGATCCCCTATCTGATCGAGCGTGAGGGCACGAATAACGAGAACCTGCCCGAAACCCACGACATCCTGAAGCGCATTCGTGCGGCACTCGATGAGAGCCATCCCGGAAAAATGCTGCTCGCAGAAGCCAACCAGTGGCCGGAGGATACGCGCGAATATTTCGGTGACGGCGACGAATGCAACATGGCGTTTCATTTTCCGCTGATGCCGCGCATGTACATGGCCATTGCCAAGGAAGATCGGTTCCCGATCACCGACATCATGCGCCAGACGCCGGAAATTCCGGAAAACTGCCAATGGGCGATCTTCCTGCGGAACCATGACGAGCTGACGCTGGAAATGGTGACCGACGAGGAGCGCGATTACCTCTGGAACACCTATGCCGCAGACCGTCGCGCCCGCATCAATCTCGGTATCCGCCGGCGCCTCGCTCCGCTGATGGAACGTGACCGGCGGCGGATCGAACTGATGAATGCGCTGCTCCTGTCCATGCCCGGCACGCCGGTCATCTATTATGGTGACGAAATCGGCATGGGCGACAATATCTATCTCGGCGATCGCGACGGCGTGCGCACCCCGATGCAATGGTCGCCGGACCGCAATGGCGGCTTTTCCAAGGGCGATCCTGCCCGTCTCGTGCTGCCACCGGTCATGGACCCGCTCTACGGCTATGAGGCGGTGAATGTCGAGGCGCAAGGGGCTGACGCCCATTCGCTGCTCAACTGGACCCGGCGCATGCTGGCGCTGCGCAACCGGCACCCGGCTTTCGGCCGTGGTTCGCTTCGGTTCCTGACGCCGGGCAACCGCAAGATCATGGCCTATCTGCGTGAGCATGACGGCGAGACGATCCTCTGCGTCGCCAATCTTTCGCGACTGCCCCAAGCCGTGGAGCTGGATCTGGCGCAGTTCGAGGGCTCGGTGCCGATCGAGCTCACCGGCATGTCACCCTTCCCGCCGATCGGGCAATTGACCTATCTGCTGACGCTTCCGCCCTATGGTTTTTTCTGGTTCCAGCTGTCGCCCGAATCCGATGGGCCGAGCTGGCGCAAGGCGCCGCCGGAACAGGTGCAGGATATGGTGACCATGGTGGTGCGCCGCGACCTGCAGGAACTGGTCGACCAGCCCAAGCTGGTGGACACGATGTCGAACGAGGTGCTGCCGGGATATCTCACGATGCGGCGCTGGTTCGGCGCGAAGGGTGAGATCCTGAACCACGCGGCGCTCATCTCGGCAACGCCGCTTCCCTTTGCCAACAACATCCTTCTCGGCGAACTGGAAGCCGATATCGCCGGCCGCATGGACAACTATCTCCTGCCGCTGGCAGTATCCTGGGACGACAGTTTTCCGACCGCACTTGCCCAGCAGCTTGCCATGGCGCGGTTGAGACAAGGGCGTCGGGTCGGCTTCCTGACCGATGGCTTTGCGCATGAAAGTTTTGCACGCGCTATCCTGCGCGGCCTGTCGGAGCGTGCCGTGATTACCGGTCGCACCGGGGCCCTTGAATTCATCGGCACCGATCATCTTGATAAACTGGAGATCAGCGACGAGCTGCCGGTGCATTGGCTTTCAGCCGAACAGTCCAATAGTTCACTGATCGTCGGCGATCTGGCGATGGTCAAGCTTATCCGCCATATCTTTCCGGGGATCCATCCGGAGGTGGAGATGACGCGGCACCTCACCAAGGTGGGGTACCGGAACACGGCGCAGCTTCTCGGCGAAGTCGCCCGCACAGGGCCCGACGGCACGCGTCACACGCTGATCATTGTACAGAAGGCAATCCGCAACCAGGGTGATGCGTGGAACTGGATGCTCGGAAATCTGCGCCGCTCGATCGACGAGATCGTCGTCACCGGACTGGAGAACGAAACCGCCGACGAACATTTCAAACCGCTGGTGGATTTCGCCGCGACAATAGGAACACGGCTTGGCGAGCTGCATGTGGCGCTGGCGGAAAATACCGATGACGAAGCCTTCAAGCCGGAATGGGGCACGAAGGACGACGTCGCCGCAGCCCGCCGTGCAGTGGCCGAACAGATCGGCCAGAGCCTTGCCATTCTGGAGGGCACCCTGCCGGGACTGGAGGGCGAGATGGCCGAGATCGCGCGGTCGCTGATCGCCCGCCGTGACGAACTTACAGCACTTGCAAGCCGTCTGACGGAAGCGACCGGCGGCACGTTGAAGACGCGCCACCACGGTGATTTCCATCTCGGCCAGATCCTGGTTGCCGAAAGCGATGCCTATATTATCGACTTCGAGGGCGAGCCGACCAAGACGCTTGGCGAGCGAAGGGCAAAAACCAATCCGCTGCGCGACGTGGCAGGACTCTTACGTTCACTCAGCTATCTCGCCGCTGCGGCAGACATGGACCGCGAAGTTGTGAGCGAGGTAGACGATATCCGCCACCGCCAGCTGATCACCCGCTTCATCGAACTGGCCGAACCGGCATTCCTGAGCGCCTATTTCACCGCAGTCGAAAAATCCGATGCGCTTGTGCAATCCAACGAAAATCGAGACCGGGTACTCGATCTCTTCCTTTTGGAAAAGGCCGCTTACGAAGTGGCCTATGAGGTTCGCAGCCGACCGCACTGGCTGCCCCTTCCGCTTGCCGGTTTTTCGGCGATCGCCTCACGACTATTGGAGACTGACAGATGAGATATGAACGCGCAGAGCTGATGACCGGCATGGTGCAGGAAGGACTGCAGGCACTTGCCGAAGGGCGTCACGGAGATCCGTTCTCCATGCTCGGGCAGCATCAATATGGTGATCTCACCGTCGTCAGGACACTGTTGCCCGGCGCACTGTCTGTGTCGGTTATCGAAAGCGATACCGGACGGGTGATGGCAGAGCTCGAACCGATCCATGACGTCGGCATTTTCGCTGGTCTTGTCGGCGGGCCGGCACCCTACCGTCTGCGGATCGAATGGCCGGACGCGGTTCAGGAGACCGAAGACCCTTATTCATTTTCACCGCTGCTCGGCGAACTGGATCTGCATCTGATCAGCCAGGGCACCCATTACGAACTCGGCCGCACGCTCGGGGCCATCCCGATGGAGATCGACGGCGTTTCAGGCGTACGCTTTTCCGTCTGGGCGCCGAATGCGCAGCGGGTTTCCGTCGTCGGTGATTTCAACGCCTGGGACGGACGGCGCAACCCGATGCGGCTTCGCCCGCAAGCGGGGATATGGGAACTGCTCATTCCGCGGCTGACGCATGGCGAGCGCTACAAGTTCGAGCTGCTCGACAGCCACGGCCACCTCTCGCCGCAACGCGCCGACCCGGTGGCGCGGTCATCGGAAGCGGCCCCATCAACCGCATCTATCGTCGCATCGTCGCGACCGTTTCGCTGGCATGATGCGGACTGGATGGAACGGCAGGCACAGGATCGCAGCCGCGACGGCGCGATGTCTGTCTATGAAGTGCATCTCGGTTCCTGGGTGCGGATTTCCGAAGAGGGCAACCGCTCGCTGGACTGGGTAGAGCTCAGCCAGCGACTTATTCCCTATGCGCAATCCCTCGGCTTCACCCATATCGAGATGCTGCCGATCATGGAGCATCCGTTCGGCGGTTCATGGGGTTACCAGCCGCTTGGCCTGTTCGCACCGACCGGGCGTCATGGCACGCCCGAGGACTTCGCCTATTTCGTCGACCGCTGCCATCAGGCCGGCATCGGCGTCATTCTCGACTGGGTGCCGGCGCATTTCCCGACCGATGTCTGGGGTCTTGCCCGTTTCGACGGGACCGCGCTTTATGAACATTCCGATCCTCGCGAGGGCTTTCACAAGGACTGGAACACGCTGATCTACAATCTTGGCCGCAACGAAGTGAAAGGGTTCCTGATCGCCTCGGCGCTCGAATGGCTTGAGCATTTCCATGTCGATGCATTGCGCGTCGATGCAGTCGCCTCGATGCTTTACCGCGACTATAGCCGCAACGAGGGTGAATGGGTCCCAAACCAATATGGCGGGCGAGAGAACCTTGAATCCGTCGAGTTCTTCAAACATCTGAACAGCATCATCCACGAGCGCTGCCCACACGCCTTTACCGTTGCGGAAGAATCCACCGCATGGCCTGGCGTGACCAAGAAACCGGAAGACGGCGGGCTGGGCTTCGATTTCAAGTGGAACATGGGGTGGATGCACGACACACTGCATTATGTCTCGGACGACCCGGTCTACCGCAAGTATGAACATGGCGGCATGACCTTCGGGATGATCTATGCCTATTCCGAGCGTTTCATGCTGCCGATTTCCCATGACGAAGTGGTACATGGCAAAGGCTCGATGCTTGGCAAGATGCCAGGCGACCGGTGGCAGAAGCTTGCCAACCTGCGCGCCTATTACGGCTTCATGTGGGGACATCCAGGCAAGAAGCTGCTTTTCATGGGCTGCGAGATAGGTCAGGAAAGCGAATGGGACCATGACGCCTCGGTCGTCTGGGATCTCCTCGACCGGCCGGAGCATGCCGGTATCCAGTTCCTCATCCGCGACCTCAACCGGCTTTATGCGACCGAGCCGGCGCTGCAGTTCAGCGACGTGCATCCCGAGGGATTTGAATGGGCCGTGGCGGATGACGCGGAAAACTCCGTATATGGCATGCTTCGCTCATCACAGGACCGTTCATCACATATGCTGGTCATGTCGAACATGACGCCAGTGCCGCGCTACGGCTACCGTGTCGGCGTGCCGGAAGACGGCCGCTGGGAGGTGGTCCTCAACACCGATGCAGCAATCTATGGCGGCTCGAATTTCGGCCAGATGGATGCCTGGGGACAACGCTCCCCGCAGCACGACAAGCCATACTCGATCGCGCTTGACCTCCCGCCACTTTCGACGGTGTTTCTGAGGTGGCTGAGGTAATCACTATCCTCGCCAACCGGGCTGATAGAAAACCTTTTCGACACCGGCAAACCTGCCCACCCGCTGCAGCTCCGCATCAAGCTTTTCCAGTCGTCCGGCCGATGCCCGCACGCCCTTTTCGAGCCATAGGCGCTTGACGTCGAGCACGCCCGCCTTGCGGTCCGCCTTCATGTCGATGCGGCCGATCATCCGGTCGCCTTCCAGAAGCGGGAAAACGTAATAACCGTATTGCCGTTTCGGCTCGGGCACGAAAACCTCGATACGGTAGACGAAATTGAACAGGCGCTCGGCGCGGTCGCGGTTGCGCAGCAGCGGATCGAACGGGCTCAGCACCCGGATGCGCGCCGGCGGATCGGGAATGTCGCCGAGATGATCGGGAAAACCGAGAAGCGCAAAGGAGGCCCGCGGACGGCTGCCGTCGGCTGCTTCGATCACCACTTCGGTCAGTTCGTCGCGATGGCTTGCCACCCAGGCTTTTGCTTCTTCCGGCGTGACGATATCCCAGAAGGCGGCGAGTTCTCCGGATGTGGCAAAACCGAGCTTTTTCATCGCGCTGCGGCAGGCCCAGTCGACGAATTCCTGATGATCGACTTCGGGTTCGTGATGATGAGTGGCGATGACGCGTTCGGTGAGATCATAGACCTTTTGAAAGTTGACCCGCCCTGCGATCGCCAGCTTGCCGGTGTGCCAGTAATATTCGAGCGCCGTCTTGTTCGGATGCCAATTCCACCAGCCGCCGGACTTGTGGTCCTCCATCTTCATATCGCGGGACATGATGGCCCCGTTTTCGGCGATATGTCGGAATGTGTCGTCGAAAGCGGAATCGAAGCCCTCGCCATGCCATTTGCGCCAGCGCTCTGCGAGGATAGGTTCACGGCGACGAAAGCGATGTTTCCAGTAACGGAAAAGCCGCGCCGGAATGATCGAGGCGTCGTGGGTCCAGTGCTCGAAAAGCTCGCCGTCCTTTTCGAGAAGCGCGGTCAGATGCTCCCGTCGATAGGTCTGGTTACGGGAAAACAGGATCATGTGATGGGCGCGCTCGACGGTGGCGATACTATCCACTTGGACGAAGCCGAGATCGTCGATCAGTTGCAGGAGATCGGCCTTGGCCAGCGCGCGACCGGGCGGAGCGCAAAGCTGCTGCCGTTCCAGAAAGATCCGCCTTGCCTGCTCGTTGTTGATCAAAATAGCCATGGCGGGAGACTATGGGCTTCATGCAACCTTTGCAATGTTCTTTTTTTGTTCCGAATTCCTTTGTTGCCGATGGCGGTTTATAGACGCGGGAGGATTTTGAGGATCAGGTTTGGATATCCACTTTGAAAAGGTCGAGGTTCGCTTCGAGGGCCGCACCGTCATCCATCCGCTCGACCTGACGATAAGCGGGCGGCGGGTCGGCATTATCGGGCTGAACGGCTCCGGCAAGACCACGCTTGCGCGGATGATCAACGGGCTGGTCAAGCCATCGTCCGGCCGGGTCACGGTCAACGGTTTCGATACGGTGACAAACGAAGACGAAGCGCGCGGACAAAGCGGATTCATTTTCCAGAACCCGCAGAACCAGATCATTCTGCCGCTGCTGCGCGAAGATATCGCGCTCGGCCTCAAGTCACGCAAACTGCCGAAGCCGGAGGTGACGGCGGCGGTCGATGCCATACTCGACCGTTTCGGTATAAGACATCTCGGAGACCGGCGCGCGCACGAGCTTTCCGGCGGAGAGTTGCAACTTGCAGCGCTGGCCTCGGTGCTCGTCACCGAACCAAAAATTCTGGTGATGGACGAGCCGACCAACCAGCTCGACCTGAAGAACCGCAACCTGGTGGAAAAGACGATTCACACACTGCCGGAAGACGTGATCGTCATCAGCCACGATCTCGATCTCGTGGCCGGTCTGGACCGGGTGCTGCTCGTTCATGAAGGACGGATCGCGGCAGACGGTGGACCTGCCGAAGTCATCGGCGAGTACCGAGCGATGCACGGAGCGACAGCCTGATGCGCTCGCTGCATATCAATGGCGACAGCGTTCTGCACCGGCTTCCGGCGGCTGTGAAACTGGCGGCGCTGGCCATCATCAGCCTGATCCTCTTCATGATCAACAATGCAGGATTTCTCGCGGGTGCGGCATTTGCAGGCCTTGCCGGCCACGCGCTGCTGAGAATCAGCACCGCGGAGATCTGGCGCCGCATGCGCCCGTTTGCACTGATCGTTGTCGTCGTTGCGCTGTTTACGGCGACTTTCAACGGCACGGCCGAAGGACTGACCGCGTTTTTCCGGCTGGCGGCGCTGGCGCTTTTCGCCAGCCTTGTCACCGCAACGACGACGACCGGCGATTTCATCGACGTGATCACCAGGGCTGCGATGCCGTTGGAGCGGCTGGGCATTCTGAAAGCGCGGGATGTCGGGCTTTCGATCGGCCTGGTCATCCGTTTCGTGCCGGAAATCCTCAGCCGCTACGAGGTGATCCGGGATGCGCATTACGCCCGCGGGTTGAAGCCGCGCCCGGTGTCGCTCATCGTTCCGCTGATCATCACAACGCTCCAAAGCGCGGACGAGATTGCCGCTGCCATTGACGCCCGCGGCATCCGCAGTCAGAAGTGACGGATTGTCAGTCTCAAGGAACTCCAAACCATGGCAACCCGCGACCTCGTTCTTTCAGCGCTCTTTGCCGCCATCATCGTGGCTCTCGGCCTCGTTCCGCCGATCATGCTCGGCTTCATTCCGGTTCCGATCACCGCCCAGTCGCTCGGCGTGATGCTGGCAGGCGTCGTGCTCGGCGCCAAGCGCGGCACGATTTCGGTGCTGCTTGTGCTGGTGCTTGCCGCGATCGGGCTTCCGGTTCTTTCCGGCGGCCGTGGCGGCCTTGCCGTGTTCATGGCGCCGACCACCGGTTATCTGATCGGCTGGGTCTTCGCCGTCCTCACCACCGGCTACCTGTCGCAGCTTCTCGTCAGCCACAGCCAGGCCGGCTTCGTGCAAACGGTCAATTTCTTCGTCGCGGCGCTGTTCGGCGGTGTGATCGTTCTTTACGTCTGCGGCATCAGCTATCTGGCGCTGATCACCGGCCTCGGCTTCTCAAAGGCATTCATGGGTTCGCTCGCCTTTATTCCGGGCGATGTCCTGAAAGCCGTGATCGCAGCCCTTGCCGGCCGCGCCGTCATGGTCGGCTACCCGCTCCTGCCCCAGAGGGCCTGAGCATAAGGCTCAATCGAGAAACGAATAAAGCCAGTCGCGCAGGTCTTCCGGAAGCGCGACCGGGCTGCCACCCTTCCCGTCTGTTGCGACCCAGACAATCTCGACTTCGGCGACAGCTTCTTCGCCACGGGTCATGCGCACAAGGAAACCTGCCGATTTTCCGCCGATCTTGCTGACACCGACATGGGTGTGGACGATATCTCCGACGGCAAGCGGCACATGGAATGTCCCGGCAACCTTGCCGGTGATGAAGAACGGGTCATCGTCCTTGGTCTTGCGGCGACGCCAGAAGGCGGCAACCGCTTCCTCGGCGCGGTCGATATAGACCGAACGGAACATCTGGCCATTCATGTCGACGTCGCGGAAGGCAACGCGAAAATCCGACGCCTTGATCGTATCCTTGGCCACGCACACCTCTGAACAGCCATTTCCCCAACACTATTCTTTCCGGCCAAACCGGCCCGAGGGCAAGGGCTGCTGCTTGAAAAAATGCGGCGGATGCGCCATGTCGTGGGCAACAGACCGTCGGGGACACGTTTCATGACCACCCGCCTTTACGAACACCAGATCTTTCTCGAACATCCTGCACCTGAAGGCCATCCTGAGCGACCCGACCGGCTGCGTTCGCTGGCGATCGCGCTCCAGCATCCGAATTTTTCCGATCTGGCACGCAAGGAAGCCCCCCAGGCCAACGAGGATGCGGTCCTGCTTGCGCATCCGGAAGAGCATCTTCGCGCCGTGATGCGCGAAATCCCGGAAGAGGACACGATCCGTCAGATCGAGGCGGATACCTATGTCGGGCCGAAAAGCCTGCAGGCGGCGCTGACCGGTATCGGCGGCGCGATGGCGGCTGTCGACGATGTGATGACGGGCAAGGTCGACAATGCCTTTGTTGCGGCCCGGCCTCCGGGCCACCATGCGGAAAAATCCAAGGCAATGGGCTTCTGCCTGTTCAACAATGGAGCGATTGCAGCGCGCCATGCCCAGCAGACCTATGGCGTCGAGCGCGTCGCGATCATCGACTGGGACGTGCATCACGGCAACGGTACGCAGGACATATTCTGGGATGACCCGTCTGTCCTGTTCTGCTCCACCCACCAGATGCCGCTCTACCCCGGCACAGGCGCCAAGAACGAAACGGGTGCGAAGAACACGGTCGTCAACGCGCCGCTTTCGCCCAATGACGGCAGCGATCATTTTCGCGATGCGTTCAAGGACCGCGTGCTTCCGCGGCTCGATGATTTTCGTCCCGATTTCATCATCATCTCGGCCGGTTTCGACGCGCATCACCGCGATCCGCTGGCGCAGATCAACCTTGTCGGCGATGATTTCGACTGGGCGACCGGGCGGCTGATGGAAATTGCTGGGAAATACGCCAACAACCGGGTCGTCAGCCTGCTTGAGGGTGGTTATGATCTGGAAGGACTGGCAGAATCCGCCGGCATGCATATCGTAAGACTGATGAGAGGATGAAGGACATGACCGAAACCACCGATACGATCGATGTAAGCGGCTATTCCTTCGAAAAGGCTGTTGCCGAACTCGAAAGCATCGTTGCGCGGCTGGAACGCGGCGACGTGGCGCTGGACGAGTCCATCGCCATTTATGAGCGCGGCGAAGCGCTGAAGAAACATTGCGAGAAGCTGCTCAACGCGGCCGAAAACCGGATCGAGAAGATCCGCCTCGACCGCGCCGGAAAGGTGCAGGGCGTCGAGCCGCTCGACGGGGAATAAGGCTCAGCGGTAACGCTGGAAGGCGCTCCCCGATAACTGCATGCGTGCTCCGCCACCAGATGCCGCAAGACAGGTATGCCATGAGCAAAAAGCCGAAAGTCCGGGCCAAACCGCCTTACCTGCGCAGCATTTCCATAAAAAGCACTTGGACGGACTTCGAAGCCTATCCCTATTCCCTGCCGCTTTTGCAGGGCGGGGATTTCTCCCTTCGGTTCGACCACCCGATTACGATCATCGTGGGGGAAAACGGCATCGGCAAATCCACCCTTCTGGAGGGCATTGCCGTGCTTGCCGGATTCGATGATGCCGGCGGCGGCAGTGGTTACCGTCCCGTCGATCACTCGATGGCGATCGAAACGCCCGGCGGCATCCTGTCCAAATGCCTAATCGGCGGATGGCTGCCGAAAGTTTCTGCAGGGTGGTTCTTCAAGGCAGAGACGTTCTTCTCCGTCGCCCGTTATCTCGATCAGGCCGCCAGAGAGAGCAACGAGATGGGGCCGGACTTTCTTTCCTATTCCCATGGCGAAGGGTTCCTGCGTTTTTTCCACGAACGCTGCCGGCGACGCGGTATCTTCATCCTCGACGAACCGGAATCTGCACTTTCTCCCAGACGCCAGATCGAATTGATGAGGATATTGCGCGAGGCGGAACATGCAGGCGAAGCGCAGTTCATCATCGCCACCCATTCACCGCTGATCATGGCCTATCCCGGCGCACGGCTTTTGCGGATGACGAAGGACGGGCTGTCGGAAATCGATTTCCGCGAGACCGACCATTTCTCGCTGATGAAGGAGTTCACCTCCGATCCGGAGACTTTCGTCGCCGAAATATTTCCGCCATCCGAAGGCGATGAGCAGATGGACCTGTATTCGCAAGACCCACCCCCATATTGAGCTTGGCGGAGCAGCTGCCCGCCCCTGTTGCCTCGTGGTTGTCCACCCGGGGGCGAACGCGCTAGGATGAACCGAAAGACGGAGATTGCTGGATGTCCTTTTTCCCTGGAACAGACCCCGCCCCCGGCGATGCCTTTGCTTGTGATGCGATCGAGAACCTGATCATTCCGCGTTCTTCCGATATCGGCGGATTTTCGGTGAGGCGCGCATTGCCGAGCCGGCAGCGGCGGCTGGTAGGGCCGTTCATCTTCTTCGACCGCATGGGACCGGCCATCCTCAAGCCCGACGAGGCGCTGGATGTGAAGCCGCATCCGCATATCGGGCTTTCGACCGTCACTTATCTGTTCGACGGCGAGATCAAGCATCGCGACAGTCTGGGCACCGAACTGGTGATCAAGCCCGGCGACATCAACCTGATGACGGCTGGACGCGGCATTACGCATTCGGAGCGGACGCCGGAGAACCTGCGCGGGCATCCGCTGTCGATGTCCGGGCTGCAGACATGGCTGGCGCTGCCGGACAACAAGGAAGAAATCGACCCCGCCTTTGCCCATACCGGCCGGGAAGTGATGCCCGAAATAGAATGGGACGGCGCGCATGGGCGCGTGGTAATCGGCGCATTCGAGGGGCTTGCCTCGCCGGTTTCGACCTTTACCGACACGCTTTATGTCGACCTGCGGCTCGAACCGGGCAAGAGCTTTCCCTTCGGCGCGGGCCATGAGGAGCGCGCGCTTTACATCCTCGCTGGCGAGCTGGAGATCGCCGGTGACCGGTTCGCAGCCGATCAGCTGCTGGTGTTTCGCGCCGGCGACGAGATCACGCTTCGGGCCGGGCCGCTCGGCTGTCATGTCATGCTGTTCGGCGGTGCCGCGCTCAATTCGAAGCGTTACATCTGGTGGAACTTCGTCTCCTCCTCGAAGGAACGGATCGAAAAAGCCAAGGAAGAGTGGCGAACGGGCCGTTTCGACATCGTTCCGGGCGACGAGGAAGAGTTCGTTCCTTTGCCCTCGCCATAGGCTTTCCGCTTGCCCGGCAGCTAAAATCGATTAGAACCGGATGTTCGTAAAACTTGAAAAAAGCCGTTTTCTGCTCATCTTTTGGGACGAAACGACTTCCAAGAAAACAAGAAGAGAAAGCCAGCTTCCGTGACTTCCCTGCCCGCGACGCCGCTGCTCGACACCGTCAAGCTCCCCGCAGATCTGAAGAAAGTCGATGACCGCGACCTGCCCAAGCTTGCCCGTGAAGTGCGCGACGAGATGATCGATGCGGTCTCGAAAACGGGTGGTCACCTGGGTGCCGGACTTGGTGTGGTCGAACTGACGATCGCCATCCACAAGGTTTTCAACACGCCCGACGACCGGCTGATCTTCGATGTCGGCCACCAGTGTTATCCGCACAAGATCCTGACCGGCCGCCGCGACCGGATCCGCACGCTGCGCCAGGAAGACGGTCTTTCCGGCTTCACCCGCCGGGCGGAAAGCGAATACGATCCCTTTGGCGCCGCGCATTCCTCCACCTCGATTTCGGCCGGTCTCGGCATGGCGGTCGGCTCGGAGCTTGCGGGCAAGAAGCGCAACGTGATCTCGATCATCGGCGACGGCTCGATGTCGGCCGGCATGGCGTTTGAAGCGCTGAACAATGCCGGCGCGCTGGATGCCCGGCTGATCGTCATTCTCAACGACAACGACATGTCGATTGCCCCGCCGACCGGCGCGATGAGCGCCTATCTGGCGCGCCTTGCCTCCGGCCGCGCCTATATGGGCGTGCGCGAAATGGGCAAGAAGCTGACCGGCTATCTCGGCCGTTCCGTCGACCGCGCGATCACCCGTGCCGTCGAACATGCACGCGGTTACGTGACCGGCGGTACGATGTTCGAGGAACTCGGCTTCTACCATATCGGCCCGATCGATGGTCATTCCTTCGACCATCTCCTGCCGGTCCTGCGCAATGTGCGCGACAATGCCCATGGCCCGGTGCTGATCCATGTCGTCACCCAGAAGGGCAAGGGTTATCCGCCGGCGGAAGCTGCGGCCGACAAATATCACGGCGTCAACAAGTTCGACGTCATCACCGGTGCGCAGGCGAAAGCCAAGCCGAATGCCCCCTCCTATACGAGCGTCTTCGGTGACGCTCTGGTACAGGAGGCAGGCTTCGACGACAAGATCGTTGGTATTACCGCGGCGATGCCGGACGGTACGGGTCTCAGCAAGCTGCAACAGGCCTATCCGTCGCGCACCTTCGATGTCGGCATTGCCGAACAGCATGCGGTGACCTTTGCGGCCGGTCTTGCGACCGAAGGCTTCAAGCCGTTCTGCGCCATCTATTCCACCTTCTTGCAGCGCGGTTACGACCAGGTCGTGCATGACGTTGCGATCCAGGGTCTGCCGGTGCGCTTCCCGATCGACCGCGCCGGTTTCGTCGGTGCCGACGGGCCGACACATGCCGGTTCGTTCGACACGACATTCCTCGCCACGCTGCCGAACATGGTTGTCATGGCCGCCGCCGACGAGGCGGAACTGAAACACATGGTGCGCACCGCCGTCGCCTATGACGATGGCCCGATCTCGTTCCGTTATCCGCGCGGCGAAGGCGTCGGCGTCGAACTGCCGGAGCGCGGTGAGATCCTTGAGATCGGCAAGGGCCGCATCGTCAAGGAAGGCTCCAAGGTTGCGCTTTTATCCTTCGGCACGCGGTTGAAGGACTGTCTGCTTGC
Organism: Aliirhizobium cellulosilyticum; assembly: GCF_014198105.1. Taxonomy (NCBI): domain Bacteria; kingdom Pseudomonadati; phylum Pseudomonadota; class Alphaproteobacteria; order Hyphomicrobiales; family Rhizobiaceae; genus Aliirhizobium; species Aliirhizobium cellulosilyticum. The sequence continues at coordinate 375,906 of NZ_JACIGW010000002.1, forward strand.
TGCCGAAGATCTTGAGGCCGCCGGGCTTTCGACGACGGTTGCGGATGCGCGTTTCGCCAAGCCGCTCGACTATGAGCTGATCCGCCAGCTTGCCCGCCACCACGAGGTGCTGATCACCATCGAGGAAGGCGCCGTCGGCGGTTTCGGCAGCCATGTGCTGCAGTTCATGAGCTCTGAAGGCCTGCTCGACCACGGGCTGAAGGTCCGCTCTATGGTTCTTCCGGATATCTGGATGGAACAGGCAAGCCCGGACGTGATGTATGCCAAGGCCGGCCTCGACCGCGCCGGCATCGTCAGGACCGTGTTCGGCGCGCTCGGCAAGACTGTGATCGGCGTGGGCGCTGCGGGATAAGCCACGCCTCAGTTTCGCTGACCTTCTACCAGCATGTCGAATTCCACCACGTTGGAATAGATCGGCGTGCCGACATCCATGGCGTAATGCGACCGCAGTATCCGGCCGCTGACGGTAAATCCGATCATGCGGCCGTTCCACGACGTCAACCTGACATCGAAACTTTCCGCTGCACTATGCCCTTTGGCAGTTAGCGTGCCGGTGATATGGGCGCTATCCGGACCGGTTTGCTCGACACGATTGGAACGAAAGGTAATGCTGTCGTAATTTTCGGTATCGAACACGGCACTCGAACGCAGGAAGGTATCGACCCTTGCCTGGCCGGTGCTGACACTTTGCGGCTCCAGTTCGAAATTCACCACCGCATTGCTCAAGTCGCCTGCCTTCAGATTGAAATTGCCGGAGAACCTGCGAAAGCTTCCCTTGATACCGCCACCGCCGACCTGATCGACCTGAAAGCGGATATCGGATGAGCCGGTGATGGTGTAACGCCCCGCCGCTTCGGTGAGATTTGGGACGCCTGGCGCCGCCGGAGCAAGTTGCGCCGATGACGAATAGAGAACTATTGCGGTTAGAATTGATGTCCCTCGGATCATGACACGTCACCTCCCTGACGAATCCTTGCCTTATCGATGGCCGCGAAGGCCGAGCATGCGGATCAGAACGGCATCGCGCCTTATATAATGGTGGTAAAGCGCAGCGCTGGCATGCAGCGCCACCAGTGCGAGGACAAGATAGGCGAGCACGGCATGCGCCGTCGTCCACCAGGCTTCGGCGGCATCGGATTTTGCCACCGGCAGATGCGGGATGACGACGAGATCAAAAGCAAATGTCGGTATCTCCAGCGTAGACACAGAGGCTATCATCCAGCCTGCGAGCGGCACAGCAAGCGCCAGCAAAAGCAGCAGATGATGCATTCCGCGCGCGGCCCCATGTTCGAGAGCGCTCATCTCGGCGACCGGTTTCGGTCGGGGACCAAACAATGAGTAGGCAAGCCGCACCAGAGACACAAGCAGAGCCAGCATGCCGAAAGACTTGTGCCACTGAAACAATGAGAACTGCAAAGCCGGATCGACGGAACGGCGCGTCATCGCGAAACCAAGCACGATCAACCCGAAGATCAGCAGGGCGACCAGCCAATGGAGCGTGATCGTCACAAAGTTATATCGATCAAGGCCCTTGGCATGACGGCGCATGGCTGGCTTTCCCGATGCCTTAACAAACAGCTTTGCGCCTGGCCGGTGGTTGCTTCAACTCACAATCACTTGCGTCGCCTCAAATCATACCGAGCAGATAACGATAAATCGGCCGGTATTCCGGTCAAGCCGGATTAGCTCTGCCAAGCTGCAGGCGGTCGGAAGAAGCGCGCAGCCTTTTCCTTTCGAGAAACCAGCCAAGCGCCAGATGTGCGGCGCAGCCCGCAACAAGGATAATCATCTGGGCGCCAAGCGACGCCTGCGGGTGCAGGCCCATATAGACGCTTGCCGAGGTAGAAAGAACGATACCTATCGAAAAGATCGGCAGGCTGTGGCGACCGATCATCGAAACGTGCCGCAGCCATACCCATCCTGTTGCCTTTTTCACAAAATCCATGTTCCAGGCGAGATAGAGGATGGCCAGCGCGTCGGCGATGCGCAACGGCCCACTGTTGGTTTTCGAAATCAGTTCCTTGTAGAAACCGGGATAAGGCGGCTGAAACCATGCCAGGAAATAGGCAAGGTTTACCGGGATGGCGATGATGGCGAAGCCTGCCGCAAGGAAGAACGCCTTGCGGTCATAGGGCAAGGGATCACGACCGGTCTTGATGCGGATACCGAGCACGACGCCGATTGTGAAGATCAGCTGCCAGGAAAGCGGATCGAAGTACCAATGCCCGCTTTCCAGCGCCGGGTTCGCAAAGTTGACGTGCCCACGACCCGCGACGATCCAAATGAGCGTCGAAAGGCCTATCAGCAGTGTCGGGGAACGATCGTGAAGCAAGAAGACGACCGGAACCCATAGCATGAGCACGATATACATCGGCAAAATGTCCAGATCTCCGGGCATGTACGCCAGTAGCGCGGCCTGTACCCCACGCCGGACCGGCTCGTTGAGAAAGCCGGCCATATCACTGACCGCGCTGGTATGGGCATATTCGATCGCCAGCAGCGACGCGAATGCCGCCATGATCAGGAAAAGCAGCAGGTATGCGAGATAGATGCGCCATGCACGGCGCCAGGGGCGCGACAGAGAGAGACCGGCATTCGGGCGATAATAGGCAAGCGCCGAAGACATGCCGGCGAGCAGCACGAATAGCTCCGACGCATCGGCAAAGCCGCGCGAATGCTGGAACGTGGCGGAAAAGGTGAATTCGGCGTGGCCAATAAAAATCAGCAGCAGCGTTATGCCGCGTAACAGATCGATCCTGACTTCGCGTTGAATTCCCATGGGTGTCTCCGCGACACAATCATCACCAATGCCGCTGGCTCGTTCCTAGCGAAAAATCACTACCGGCCGCTTGAAGAACTCATACTCATTTTACAGATCTCCGACTTATGGCCGATTTCGGGATTCTCTGCCTATTGCTGGGGCACGGCGCCATCGCCTGTCTGTTTCGCTTTTGCTCCAATCCGGAGGCGGAACTGATACCTGCTTTTGCTGGAATTGCTTGCCTTGCGACACGGAAACCGCCAAGAGAGCCGCATGAACCAACACTCCTCATCCGTCCGTCTCGACCAGCTGCTGGTCTCGCTCAACCTTTTCGACAGCCGCTCGCGGGCGCGCGACGCGATTGCGCGCGGCACCGTGAAGGTCGATGGCAAGGTCGTGACCAAGCCCGCGCAGTCCGTCTCGTCGGAGGCCGAGATCGTCGTCGATGATCCGGCCAGCACCTATGTCTCGCGCGCGGCGCTGAAACTGATTGCGGCGCTCGACCATTTCGGCCTCGATCCGGAAGGCCTGACCTGCCTCGATGTCGGCGCGTCGACGGGTGGATTTACCCAGGTTCTGCTGGAGCGCGGTGCCGCCCACGTCATCGCCGTGGATGTCGGCCATGACCAGATGCATGAGCGGCTGCTCAGCGATGAGCGCGTCACCAATATCGAGGGCCTGAATGCCCGCGAGATGACGGCGGACGACATCGATGACGAGCCGGTCGATTTCATCGTTTCCGACGTCTCGTTCATCTCGCTGAAGCTTGCCCTGCCGCCGGCGCTCGAACTGGCGGAACCGGGCAGCCATTGCGTGCTGCTGGTCAAGCCGCAGTTCGAAGCGGGCCGCGAAAATGTCGGCAAGGGCGGCATGCTGAAACAGCCGGAGACTGCGCCGGATGTTGCGGCGGAACTGCAGCGCTGGCTCGTCGAAGAGATGGAGTGGGAAAGTCTCGGGATGATCCCCTCGCCGATCGCTGGCGGCGACGGCAATGTCGAATTCCTGCTTGGCGGAAGGAAGCCATCATGAGTACGGTCACCGTCACGATCGAAAAGCTCGGCGCACAGGGCCATGGCGTTGCCGAAAGTGAATACGGGCCGGTTTATGTGCCTTACGCGCTGCCCGGCGAAACGTTGGCAATCGCCCGCAACGGCGATTACGGTACCGTCATGTCGACCTCCAATCCGTCCCCGGACCGGATCGAGCCGATCTGTCGGCATTTCAATCCCGACCGGGACAATTGCGGCGGCTGTTCGCTGCAGCATCTGGCGGCACCGGCCTATAACGCTTTCAAGCGTGAATTGGTCATTGATGCGCTGAAGGCGCGCGGGCTGACACCGGAAGTCGGGGAGACCATTGCGTGCCATCCCGGCGAGCGACGCCGCGCCGTATTTTCCGTGCGCCGCACAGAGAAGGAGCTGCTTCTCGGCTTCAATCGCGCCGAGACCAACCACATCGTATCAATCGAAGAATGTCCCATCACCTCGCCCGGTATCGTGGCGAGGCTTCCCGCGATCCGCACAGTGGCAGCAGCGCTTGCTCAAGGGTCCGAGAGCTTCCACCTGACGGTGCTCGAGACGCTATCCGGGCTTGATCTGGCGGCTGATGGACTGAAAAAGCTCGACGACAAACAGCGTCGTGCCGTGACCGAAGCCGTGCTTTCGCTGAAAGGCATTGCGCGGGTTTCGGTGAATGGCGAGATCATTCTCGAACCGACGAAGCCGATCATCGATTTCGGCGGTGTCAACGTGTCGCCGCCGCCCGGAGCCTTCACCCAGGCGACCAAGCCCGCGGAAGAGGCGATGGCGGAACTGGTGATGAACCATCTCGGCAAGGCCAAGCGGGTGATCGACCTGTTTGCCGGCTCGGGTACGTTTTCGCTCAGGATAGCCCGCAAGGCGAAAGTGCATGCGGTCGAGGGCGAGGACAAGTCGATCAAGGCGCTCGATCTTGCGGCGCGCAACACGCAGGGGCTGAAACCGGTCACGGTGGAAAAGCGCGACCTCTTCCGTCGTCCGATGATGGCGCAGGAACTGAAGGTCTATGATGCGGCCGTCTTCGACCCACCGCGCGCCGGCGCCGAAGTTCAGGTGAAGGAGCTTGTCCGCTCCGGGATCAAGACGGTCGTGGCCGTTTCCTGCAACCCTGCAACACTTGCGCGAGACCTCAAAATTCTCGTCGATGCGGGCTATCGCATCAAGTCGGTGACGCCGATCGACCAGTTCCTCTGGTCGACGCATGTGGAAGCCGTGGCGCTGCTTTCGCGTTAATCTGACGCAAACCTCGCCCCAGTTCGGGGCAGGCTCATTCTGAAGTGCCGCGAAGATACACCTTCCGGTATTGCTTTCGGCACTTTTGAATTCCCTCCAATTTACCGAACATTAGGACGAGAGCATATTTCGCCGCCTCGCAGCCTGTGGAAGCAAATGACTTGCTTTGCTGCGACGGGAGGGGAAATCATGACAGACGTAGCGATGCATGGGCATGGCGTGCGCGGGATGAAACCGGAGACGCTGCATTCCTTCGACGGCATAGGCGATCCCGGCAAATTCGGGGTGATGTTTCCAAATCTTCTGCCGCTTTCGGCCAGCGATGATGCGCTTGCGGAACTGGCGGCAGCGATGCTGGACAGGCTCGATGCGGCGGGCAATCCCGATCCCGCGGGCGACAACATGAACATCCCGGCGGGCTATACCTATCTCGGCCAATTCATCGACCACGACATCACGCTGGACACGACGCCGCTCGACCAGCAGAAGGCCGATCCGCTGGCGACGGTGAATTTCCGCACACCGGCGCTCGACCTCGATTCGCTTTATGGCGACGGGCCGGGCATCCATCCCTATCTCTACCAGCGCGATCCCGCCAAGCCGAAGATCATCGGCAAGATGCTGATCGGACATGCGGCGCAATCACCCGACCAGAATGGCCGCTCCATCCCGACACTGCCCAACGACCTGCCGCGCAACCAGGTCGGACATGCGCTGATCTTCGACGAGCGCAATGACGAGAACCTTTTGGTGGCGCAGATGCATCTTCTGATGTTGAAGTTCCACAACAAGGTATTCGACAGGGTGGTCGCCGCAAATCCCGGCCTCAGCGACGACGCGCTTTTCAAGGAAACAAGGCGGATCGTCACCTGGCACTACCAGTGGATCGTGCTGTTCGATTTCGTCGAACGGCTGACCGAGCCGGGCCTCATCCAGAAGATCAAGCATCAGGGCCGGCGTTTCTACCGGTTCAAGCAGCGGCCCTACATGCCAGCGGAATTTGCCGCTGCCTGTTACCGGCTCGGGCATTCGATGGTGCGGCAGACCTACAGCCATAACCAGGTATTCAACCCGACGGCGGATTCGATCGCCAATGGCACGCTGGGGCTTCTGTTCTTCTTCACCGGCAAGTCAGGATCGATCACCGGCGAATTCGCGCCCGTGCCGCCTGCCCCGCCTCCTGCGGCGCAGAACACGCTGCCCTCCAACTGGGTGATCGACTGGCGGCGTTATTTCGATCTCGGCACGCCGGCCGGCGGCAACTTCGCACTCAACCACAGCCGCCGTCTCGACCCATTGCTGACACCGGCGCTACATACGCTGCCGGGGCTGATACCCGAGGCACCGCCGCAGCTGGTGCGGGAATTCAACCTCGCCTTCCGTAACCTGCGCCGCGGCGTGCAGATCGGGCTTCCGTCCGGCCAGGCTGTCTGTCGGGCGATGGGCCTCACGCCGCTGAAACCGGCGCAGGTTGCGACCGGGCCTGACGGCAAGGCCGCCAAGAAACACGGGCTGCATGAGGAAACGCCGCTCTGGTATTATGCGCTGAAAGAGGCGGAGCATTACCACAAGGGCGAACGCCTCGGCCCGATGGCCTCGACCATCGTCGCCGAAACCTTTCTCGGCATGGTGCATGGCGATCACGATTCCTTCCTCTGGCAGCGGTCCGACTGGAAGCCGGAATTGCCGAGCGCCAAGGCCGGGCATTTCACCATGGCGGACCTGATCCGCTTCGTCGGCGATATCAACCCGGTCGGCACCGCCCTGGAACAGGCATTGGAACCGCAGCCGTAAACAACCGAGACTGCCCGCCCGCCCGCAGGCAAGGCCTGCCGGTGCCGACCTCACAGTCGCATCGGCAGGCTGCCCCTATTCTTCTAACGACGAAGGAAGGCTTCGAAGGCGGCCCGCGCCTCGGCGCTTTTCAGACGAGCGGAAAAATGGACGAGTTCGTCATCGATCCGCGCCAACACCTCATCGCGCGGGCCGCGAACGAGATCGCGGGCGATCTGCAGCGCCTGGGGCGGTTTCTTGGCAAGTTCGGCACCGATTGCCAGCGCCTCCATCTCCACCGCATTCGGAGCGACAACCTTCCAGATCATGCCGGCTTCGAGTGCTGCCTCGGCGGAAAAGCCTTCGCCGGCCACCAGAAGCGCGAAGGCGCGTTGATGGCCGATGATCCTCGGCGCAAGCAGGCTCGATGCAGCTTCCGGGACAAGCGCCAAATCGACGAAGGGCGTCCTGAACAGGCTGCGGCCAGAAGCGACCGTCAGGTCGCAATGGAGGTTGAGTGTCGTGCCGATACCGATCGCCAGCCCGTCGACGCCGGAGACGAGCGGCTTTTCGGCCAGTGCCAGCGCCTTGATGAACAGGGCGCCGGCCGGCGGCTCCGTGGTGCCCGACATCGCGTAACCGACGAAATCGCCCATGTCGTTGCCGGCGGAAAAGCAGCCTTCGGTGCCAAGAAACACGACGGCCTTCACCTCGTCATCGGCATTGGCCTCTTCAAGCGCGGCCGTCATGCGCTGATACATGGCGGCGGTGATGGCGTTCTTCTTTTCCGGCCGGTTGAAACGGATGACCAGCACGCCGGGATAGGCATCGGTACGATCGACGATGATATGTTCGGTCAAGATATCTTCCTCAATCCAGCAGGCTGCGGGCGGCGGCAAGGCTGGCGGAGCCTGCGATGACGCGATCCTTGAGCGCCGAGGTTTCGGCGAGCAGGTTTTCCGCCATGAAGCGGCAGAGGTTGACGCGGCCGCTCCCCTCGCCGTTATCGGCTGCGACCAGCCCGCCCCTGGCGAGATAGACGCCGGTCAGGACGAGGCCGAAGAGGCGCTGATAGGGCGTCGCTCCTGCCAGAGCATCGGCCGTACGGCCATCCGCCTGCGCCACCAGCAGCCAGGCGGTTGCAGCCTCCAGAGCAGCGATTGCGGCGCGCAGCCGGTCACCGGTTTCGCCGAAATCGGGATCGTTGCGGACGGCGATCTCTTCGGCCACCTGCTTCAACTCGGCAAGCAACCCCTTCACCTGATCGCCGCCGGAAAGCGGCAGCTTGCGGGTGACGAGGTCGATCGCCTGAATGCCGTTTGTGCCTTCATAGATCGGGGCGATGCGGGCATCGCGCAGATAACGCGCCGCACCGGTCTCTTCGATGAAGCCCATTCCTCCATGGACCTGAATGCCAAGCGAGGCGACATCGACGCCGATATCGGTGGAGAAGGATTTGGCGATCGGGGTCAGCAGGGCCGCACGCTCTGCCCAATGTTTGGCCTCTTCACCCTCATGATGATGGGACATGTCGGTGGCATGGGCGCAGGCATAACAAATGGCTCGTGCGCCTTGGGTCAGTGCCTTCATGGTCAAAAGCATCTGGGCGACATCCGGATGCTCGACGATCGGGCTCATTCCCCCGTTCTGGCCCCCGTTCTGGACGGTGCTTTTATCGTTTCCCGACCAGTTCGGCGCCTTGCCCTGCGTGCGTTCCTTGGCGAAGGCGATGGCCTTCTGGGTCGCGGCTTCGGCAATCGCGACACCCTGGATGCCGACGGCGAGGCGTGCGTTGTTCATCATCGTGAACATGCAGGCGAGACCTTTGTTTTCCTCGCCGACGAGATAACCGACAGCACCCCATTCCTCGCCGAACCGGCCGTCACCGAAAATCATCGTGCAGGTGGGAGAGCCGTGAATGCCGAGCTTGTGTTCGATCGAGTGGCAGAGAACGTCGTTGCGCTCACCGAGTGATCCATCCTCGTTGACCAGGAATTTCGGCACCAGAAACAGCGAGATGCCACGTGTGCCGGCCGGTGCGTCCGCCAAACGGGCGAGGACCAGATGGATGATGTTGTCGGCGGCATCATGCTCGCCCCAGGTGATGAAAATCTTCTGGCCGAAGATGCGATAGGTGCCATCGTCGCGCGGCTCGGCGCGGGTCTTCAGCACGCCGAGATCGGAGCCGGCATGCGGTTCCGTGAGGTTCATCGTGCCGGTCCATTCGCCGGACACCATCTTTTCCAGAAAGACTTCTTTGAGTTCATCCGAGCCGTGGGCTGCGAGCGCCTCGATCGCGCCCATCGTCAGTGTCGGGGCCAGCGCGAAGGCCATTGAGGCTGAGTTCCACATTTCGAGCGCTGCGACATTGAGCATATGCGGCAGGTTCTGGCCGCCATAAGCCTCCGGCGCGGTCAGTCCGTTCCAGCCGCCTTCGCGCCAGCGACGATAAAGGTCGGGCCAGCCCTTCGGCGTCGTCACCTCGCCGTCTTCGAGTTTCGCGCCTTCGCGGTCGCCCCTCTCGCCGAGCGGCGCGATCTCGCTCGAGGCGAAGCGTCCGGCCTCCTCAAGGATTGCCGCCACCAGATCGCCGCTGAGGTCGCCGAAGCGCCCCTCCTCCAGGGCCGCGGAAAGACCGGCAACATGGTTCAACGTGAAGGCAATCTCCTCCACCGGGGCGCTGTACATATGATCCTCCTCATCAGAAGTGCAGCCTTGCCTCTCGGGACAAGTAATTCCTTTTACGTAAACGTAAAGGAGATTGTCAATCGGCAGGTTGTTCCATCATGAAGCAGTCGCGCATGAGGGGAAAGAAAAATGATAAAATGCAGGATGCCGCGGCGATAAAGATTCTTTCGCGAGTTTGATCTAGAAGGTCTTCAGGATACCGGAGTTCTGCCGATGGATACGCCACCGCTGATGACGCCTGCCATTCCCGGTCTCGTCTGGGCCTACCGCTTCGATGCGCCGACGCGCTCCTGCGCACGGCTACCGCTCGAGACGACGGCGCGAGAGCTGGATAGCGGCGACGGTTTTCTCTGGCTGCATCTGAACCTTGCCGACAGCCGGGTACCGGCGTTTCTGGAAAGCCTGCCGGGTGTGACGCCGCCGGTGCTTGCGGCTCTCACCACGCGTGACACCCATGCGGCGATCATTCTCGACGAGCAGCTGATCTACGGCACGCTGATCGACTTCCAGAAGGAGTTCGACAGCGAAACGCGCGATATCGGCTGGCTGCATTTTTTCGTCTCCGACCGCATCATCATCACCACGCGTCTGCAGCCGCTGCGTTCCATTGACCGGCTCAAGGCGCAGATGGAAAAGAATGCGGCACGCTTCAAACGGCCGATCGACGTGTTCGAGACGCTGGTGGCGGAATTCCAGCGAACACTGATCACGCTTGTCATGGAACTGACGGAAGAGCTGAACCTGATCGAGGATTTCGTCTACGACAACGCACCGCGTGACGAACGCCGCAAGCTCGCGCCCGTGCGCCGCACCGTCGTTCGGCTTCACCGGCATCTGCGAACGGTGCTGACCCTGATGCGACGGGCCGCGGCTTCCGACGAGGACGAGATGCCGGATGGTTTCGATGATGCGGCATCACGACTGATCAGCCGTCTGGAAGCGGTCGATCATGATGTCTATGCGCTGCAGGAACGGGCACGGCTGCTGCATGAGGAAATCGATTCCAAGCTTTCGTCGGAAACCAACCGCCACCTCTACATCCTGTCGCTGATGACCGCCTTCCTGTTGCCACCGTCGCTGGTCACCGGCTTTTTCGGGATGAATACGGAAGGCCTGCCATTTGCGCATCTGGAGCATGGCACGCTGTTCGCCTTCGGCGCGATCGGGCTTTCGGTTGCCGCCGCTTGGTGGCTACTAAGGCGGGTCGGCATTCTGTAATGCGCAAACGAAAAACCCGCGCCGAAGCGCGGGCCGATCTATCGTGCCATTTCCCACCCCACTCAGTAGTAGGGCGAATAACAGGTCTGGCGTGGGCCGTTATACGGCTGGAACGAGTTCGAATAGCTATCATAGGACCGGTAGCGGCCCGCACACCATTCATAGTGGCGCGGGTTCAAGCCGCCTCCGCCGCTATAAGCAGGCCGGGGTGCGGGCTCGACATAACGTGGCTGCGAAGCGATCGCTCCTCCGATGATCGCGCCGGCACCGAAGGCTGCAAGCGGATACCAGTAGCCATCATTGTGACGACGATATCCGTCACGGTGGTAGCGGTAACCGCGATGACCTCCGTACCAGCCGCGGCGCGGGCCATCGCCACGCCAGCCGCGGTCGCGATAATATTGCACGTTGCTTACGTCGGATACGAACTGCGCATTCGGTGCGGCTGGCAGCGGCAGCGCCTGCGCGGTTCCGAGTGATCCAGCAAGAACGACGGCTGAAACAGCTGCAACGGCAAATTTCTTGAACAGAGTCATTTCGTACTCTCCATTCCCTTAGTTGAAGAGGTGACGCCTCCCGCGCCACCAACTCACAGGATAGTCAACAAACATTCCAACGCTAGGATTTTTGTCCTGAATGCATGCTATGCGCGGAAATGTGAAAGCCCGGCCGCGTGAGCGTCCGGGCTTGTTCGTCATGATATCCGCTTACCTGTAAGGCGAAACGCAAGAGCGGCGGACGCCGGCGCTGGCGACATAGGTATTATCCGAAGCTCGATAAGTCCGGTAGCGATTGGCGCACCACTGATAATGGCTGCCCCCCGAAGCACGCGGCTGGTTGGCGATGGCGCCGCCGATAATCGCAGCGGCACCGAATGCTGCCAGCGGGAACCAGTAACCGTTGTGATAGCGATATCCTTGGCGGCGCTCGCGATATCCGCGATGGCCGTTGTAATATCCTTCCCGATAGGCGCGTCGATCATGGCGGTAGTGGCGGCGATCGCGATCATGGCGATAATAGCGGCGGTCACGATCGTCGCGACGGTATTGGACCTCGGTCGCCTGGCTGGCGGAGGCCTGCACCGCCATCGGTGCCACCGGCATCACAGGTGCGGCCGAAACCGGAACAAAACTCGTAGCAAGAACGGCCGCTGCCGTTAAGGCGGTGGCAATGCGCATGCGGAATGCGTTCATGGGAATGTTTCCTCGACATATAATCAGCGATTTAGAACGTGATACATACCAATTTGTTCCACGCCATATTCCCTGGCAGAGGAATGCCAGATGCCCTATTCGCCGGCTTCGTCGAAAACGCGCCGGTTTTCCTCGATGCGGGAGAAGTTGTCCCTGATCCAGAAATTCAGCGCCTGAAGAGACGCCAGTATGCCGGCTCCCAATTCGGTCAGCTCGTATTCGACGCGCGGCGGCACCTCGGGAAAATAGTGTCGCCTGACGAAACCGTCGCGTTCCAGGCCGCGTAGCGTCAGTGTCAGCATGCGCTGCGTGATGCCGTCGATTTCCCTTTTCAGATGCGAAAAACGGAGCCTTCGACCCTCTGCCAGCGAGAGGCGCCAGATGACCTGAACCGTCCACTTGTCACCCAGACGCCCGCATACTCCGTTAGCAGGTTGCGGCAGGAAAGCCTGATCGCGCGTCAACTGCCTTTCGGTTTTGCTCCGACCTGAATTGTCCAAGAGTATCACCCGTGTGCCCGAGGCTGAAAATAGTGCCGTCTTCCGGCTGTGTTTCAACAGTATATATGGAGACCCCGTGTTCACCACGAGGGTTCTCAGATGAAAGAAGACAAGCGTCCAATCCTGGTATTCGGCGCCACCGGCCGGCAGGGTGGAGCGGTCGCCGAAGCGCTTTTGAAGGCAAGATGGCCCGTTCGCGCGATTGTGCGAGACATTGCGGCCCCCAAATCCGTCGCCCTTCGTCAGGCGGGTGCCGAACTGGTTGAAGGATCATTTGCCGATCTCGATACATTTCGCGCCGGGATGGACAGTGCCCATGGCGTGTTCAGCGTCTTACCGGCCAACCTGTCAGAGACCGAAGAGGTACGGATAGGGTGCGGGATCGCCGATCTTGCGGCCGAAAGCGGCGTCGCACATCTCGTCTATTCCTCGGGCGCCAGTTCCGGCGACACACCGACCGGGATCGCCCGTTTCGACGCCAAGCCGCGGATCGAGGCGCATATCCGTTGGCTGCCGGTCACCGCAACCATAATCAGACCGATGATATTCATGGATATGCTGATCAACCCGGCATTCGGCCTTTCAGAAGGCCGGTACACATTCTTCCTCAGGCCGGACCAGTCGATGCAACTGATTGCCGTGGAAGACATCGGGAAATTCGTCGCCGCGATCTTTGCCGATGGCATACGGTTCAGCGGACGGACGATTAAGATCGCGAGCGATACGGTTACAGGGCGCCAGCTGGGGGAAATCTTCAGCGAAGCCGCCGGTCGTCCGGTCATCTATTCCCGCTTTGCCGATGAAGTCCTTGCCGCCAATAGCGATCTTGGTCAGCTTGCGGCGATCCTGGATAACGGCCCGCTGGCGGATCACGTGGACCTTGCTGCGATGCGCGAGATCAATCCCGAGATCATTTCCTTTCGGGCCTGGCTTGCGACCCAAAGACACCAAGCCTTCGACGCCTTAATCGGGAGTGATCGTACGTCCCACTCAGCGTAAAAACAGGCTCCTCCGCAAACTGACGGCACATTGCGGAGGAGCGCTCAGTATCACGCCACCGCGTAAAGCGTGCTGTCCTTGCCCTGCAGGCGATCGATCATGAAGTTCGAATACCACTCAACGAACTGCATCACACCACCTTCATGCGCCTCGGAATAAGGGCCGGGTTCATAGGCGGGAGAGCGGATGCCGAAGGCGTTTTCCTCGACGATCTGCCTGTCCTGGTCGTTGGTCATGTTCCAGACATGGGTCAGCTGCTCGACATCGTAATCGACGCCTTCCACCGCATCCTTGTGGACCAGCCATGTGGTGGTGACCGCCGTCTCTTCCGGCCCGATGGGGATGACTCGGAAAGAGATCGCGTGGTCGACCAGCATATGGTTCCAGGTGGTCGGGTAATGGAACAGAAGCATCGTGCCGATATGGGAAATCGTCACGTCGTCGGAGAGCGACCGTTGAACTGCGGGACGGCCGTTCATCGTGTAGCTTTCGGCATCCTCGATCAGCGGCATGCGCGCCACGCGGAACTGGCCGTCCGGCGACATGTTGAACGTGCTCGGCAGGCCGGCCGCTTCACAGCGGCTCCAGTGTTCGGAAATGAACGGATCGTCGCCGGCGCCCTGCACACCGGTCGCAGTCGGCGCTTCCGGGTAGGTGCGGCAGAGTTCCGGATGGTTACCGGCGCAGTGATAACACTCGCGATTGTTTTCCCAGACGAGCTTCCAGTTGCCCTTTTCGATGATCGTGTTCTGGGCAGCAACCTTCGTTTCGGGCAGGCGATGCGGCGCCATGTAAGGCTCGACCGTTGCGCGAACCGGAGCAAAATCCGGGGCTTCCTTTGCGAGGCAGATAAAGATGTAGCCAGCAACCACCTGGCAGTGGACGGGTTTCAATCCAAACTGCTTCTTGTCGAAATTCTCGCCCATATGACGGGCCGACATCAGCGAGCCGTCATGCTGGTAGGTCCACTGGTGATAGGGACAGACGAGGCGGGTCGCAGAACCCGTTTCCTTGGTGCAGACGCGGTGGCCGCGATGGCGGCAGGTATTGTGATAGGCGCGGATATCGCCCTCGCGCGTGCGGATGACGAGAACCGGATAGTCGCCAACCTGCAGGGTAAAATACATGCCCGCCTTGTTGATCTGGCAATCGTGGCCGGCAAACAGCCAGTCGCGATACCAGATCATCTCGAGATCGAGCTTGTAATAATCGGGATCGATATAAAAGGGCTGTTCCAGGCTGAAACCTTCGCGGCGGTTCTTCAGCTGCCGCAGAACCTGATTGTGAATGTCCATATGCTTCCTCGCAATACAAGCAAGCTTCAGGGCATGGACAAGCCGGCAACAATCAATGCAGCCAATTCCCGTCCCGTGCGCCCTCCGCGACCGGTGTCATCAAGCTCAGGCTGGTTTCCGGGCTGAGGAGTTGTCCCAAAAGGACTGCATGGCACCTTCCCGGTCGGCCGTTCGGCTCTGTCCCAGTGGCCGGGGTCGCCCCCTACCATGCCTTCAACTCCACCACCGTTGCGGGGGCAGCGCCGGATAGATCTCTGCGACCCGCCGGCTTCCCAATTCTCCGCCTCCCCTAGCGAGGCGGCACCTTGAGCTTTGTCATATTTAAGCGGGACGCCGGCCTGTCGCATAGACGACATTGCGACATCGGCCACTGCATTGGCGACGATCGCGCAATAGCATCCGATTGCGGGAGAAACCGACTGTTAAGGTCTTGCTAATAGTGTTCTTGAAAATTCATTGGGAAGAGCCGCCACCATGCCAGGACAGCTCCGTTATTACGAAGTCAACAGGCCCAGGCCCTTGATGATGCCGCCAAGCAGCGGCAATGCCCATACGGAATTCCTGCGAACCGGCAGAATTCCACGCTCCCGCCCTGTCTGGGTTCCCGACGAACGTCGCTATCTCACCCATGACGAAGTGGCTGAAAAGACAGGCAAGAAGCTCGAAACGGCCGGCGAAACCACGCATAAGCGGCTGAACAGCTTTCACCGGTCTATCCACCTGCCGAAGATCATCTTTCACCGCACGTTGGAGGGTAGCCCGCATCTGGGCTATTGCCATGTGACCGCAGCACGTACCTTCTTTTCGCAGGATGCGATGGTCAGCTGGTCATTCTACATCGCCAACTTCTCTTCCGAGATCGGCGGCGACGAGGTGTTTTTCGCCCGAATCAATCCACGGAATTCCCGCATGTATTTCGCCGTCGCGGTGGAAGGCGAAGCAGGCGAACAGGCGCGGATCGACCGGACATGGCGCAAGAACGGGCTTCTGTTCCAGACCAACAGCCCGCGCGATGCGATGCGCAACGTTCTGATGCTCGGCGCGCCCAGTGCCGCAGTGCGCGAAATCATCAAAAGGCTTTAAAGCACGGGCACTCCGCTGTATTGACAGCGGCATGACAGCCGAAATCATAAACATCACCCATGAGCCCCAGCGCGCCATCAGCGAGGCAAGCCGCGTGCTCAATGACGGTTTTCCCGTCGCCATTCCGACCGAAACGGTCTACGGCCTTGCCGCGGATGCGACGCGCGCCGATGCGATCTCGCACATCTACGAGACCAAGGGGCGTCCGCAGTTCAATCCGCTCATCTGCCATGTCTGCGATATCGAGATGGCCGAGCGGTACGCGGTGTTCGATCCGGCGTCGAGAAAGTTGGCCGAAACCTTCTGGCCCGGTCCGCTGACCATTGTCCTGCCGCTCAGGAAAGACAGCACCATCCATCCGCTGGCAACCGCGGGGCTGGAAACGGTCGGGCTTCGCTGCCCGGAAGGTTTTGCCAACGACCTGATCCGCGATTTCGGCCGGCCGCTTGCGGCACCAAGCGCCAACACGTCCGGCAAGATTAGCCCGACCTCGGCACGCCATGTGATGGACGACCTCGGCGACAAGCTTCAACTGATCATCGACGGCGGCTCTTCGCCAGTCGGCGTCGAGTCGACGATCATCCGCGTCGATCCCGAAACCGGCGCGATCCTGCTTCTCAGGCCCGGTGGTCTTGCGGCCATGCATATCGCCGACGCTGCCGGGCGTGACCTTGAGCGCCGCTCAGGCCCTGCCGCGATCATCGAGGCGCCGGGCATGCTCGCCTCGCATTATGCGCCGGGCGCTAGCGTGCGTCTCGACGCGACGGCGATCGAACCGGGCGAAGCGCTGATCCGTTTCGGTGGCCAGCCGGTTGCCGGTGCGGAAAAGGCTGCGATCGATCTCGACCTCAGCCCATCCGCCGACCTTGCGCAGGCGGCCGCCAACCTGTTCGAATACCTGAAGCGCGCGGATGCCAGCGGTGCCTCAAGCATCGCGGTTGCGCCGATCCCGAACGAGGGACTAGGCGAAGCGATCAATGACAGGCTGGGACGGGCAGCCGCACCACGCGACGGAGAGGAATGAAAATGGACAATGCAGCGGGCGAGAGCGCAAAGGCCGGTTCAGAGATGGCTTCGGGACTGATTGACCGTTTTGCCGCGATTGTCGGAGATGCCAATGTGATCCGCGATGCGGCAGGCCTTGCCCCGCATCTGGTGGAGGATCGTGGTCTCTACAAGGGTTCCTCGCCGCTGCTTCTGAAGCCTGCCTCGACGCAGGAAGTCTCGGCGATCCTGAAACTCGCCAGCGAAACCGGCACCGCCATCGTGCCGCAGACCGGCAATACCGGTCTTGTCGGCGGACAGACACCACGCGCCGGCGGCAATGACGTCATCGTATCGCTTGCCCGGATGAACCGCATCCGCGACGTCGATCCGGTAGCCAATGTGCTGGTTGCCGATGGCGGCGCAATTCTTGCCGACGTGCAGAAGGCTGCGGAAGAGGTGAACCGGCTGTTTCCGCTTTCGCTCGGATCGGAAGGTTCCTGCAGGATCGGCGGCAATCTTTCCACCAATGCGGGCGGCACGGCGGTGCTTGCCTATGGCAACATGCGCCAGCTCTGCCTCGGGTTGGAAGTGGTACTTCCGACCGGCGAGATCTGGGACGGCCTGCGTCGGCTGAAGAAGGACAATACCGGCTACGACCTGCGCGACCTCTTCATCGGTGCGGAAGGCACGCTCGGCATCATTACCGGTGCGGTCCTGAAACTCTTCCCCCGACCGGTCGGTCATCAGGTGGCGTTTGCCGGTGTCGCCTCGACCGAAGACGCGCTTCAACTGTTCGACAAGGCCTCGACACTTTGCGGCATGGCCCTGACCGGCTTCGAGCTGATGCCGCGGATCGGCATCGAATTCACCTCGCGCCATATCGACGGCGTGCGCGACCCGCTGTCGGAACCGCATCCGTGGTATGTGCTGATCGACATATCGACGTCGGACTCGGCCGAGACTGCTGAAGTCATGGTCCATTCGCTGCTGGAGCAGGGTTTCGAGGCCGGTCTGGTACGCGATGCGGTGATTGCCAGCTCGGTTGCGCAGCAGAAGGCGCTGTGGACGATGCGCGAAAGCATGTCCGGCGCTCAGAAGCCGGAAGGCGGATCGATCAAGCACGACGTGTCCGTGCCGGTCTCGAAGATCCCGCAATTCATGGCGGAGGCCGAAACGGCGGTTCTCGCCGCCATGCCAGGCGCGCGCGTCTGCGCCTTCGGCCATATGGGCGACGGCAATATCCACTACAACATCTCCCAGCCGGTAGGTGCCGACAAACAAGCGTTTCTCGACCGCTGGCGCGAGATCAACGAGATCGTCCATAGGATCGTGCTTGCCGCTGGCGGCTCGATTTCGGCGGAGCACGGCATCGGCCAGCTGAAGCGGGACGAGCTTGCGCATGTCCGCTCGCCGATCGAGATGGACCTTATGGCCCGGATCAAGAAATCCTTCGATCCGGCCGGCATCATGAACCCGGGCAAGGTCATCATCGCCCCATGAGCCATATCCGGAAAACCACGATCCGCATCGATTTCGATATCGGCGTAAGGCTCGGGCCGGGAAAGGCGCAACTGCTCGAGCTGATCGAGGAACATGGTTCCATCCGCGCCGCCGGAGCTTCGATCGGCATGTCCTACCGGCGTGCATGGCTGCTTTCGGACGAGATTAACCGGATGTTCCGCGAACCTTCGATCTTTACCCGCCATGGTGGAAAAAGCGGCGGTGGGGCCGGCCTTACCGAGTTCGGCCGGGAGCTTCTTTCACGCTATCGACGGATGGAAGCCGCCATGCTCAAAGCCGCCGACGAGGATCTGGCGTGGCTGTCGTCCAATATCGACGCGGCCTTCACACCCTTCTCCAAAAAAGACGACAGCTGATTTTTGTCCCAGGCTTTCGGCCTGCATAATCGGCGATCCGGACGGTTTTCCACAGACCCGAAAACGCGATCGCAAGGGCGTGTCTCACGGCGATACGCCTTCAATCCAAGCTGACGCGTTCACCCTTCAGAAACCGCGATAATTGCGGCATTCGGTAACCATCCACCAAGGCAAACTTTCCTTAACCGCGATTTTTAAGGGGTTTTCGCAACCCCGCCGCCTAATGTGAGCCCATCAGAGGACAAAAGTCCCGCAGAGAAACGAATACGGGAAACCGGAAGCGGCTCTCAGGTAAAACAAGGGTAGCATAAAGCGATGAGCAAAACCGTTCTGAAGCCCGATTGGGCAGGGTCGACATTGAGGCTCGATCCGTCTCGTTTTCCGCAGCAGATTACCTATTCGCTGCGCGAGACCTCAGGAGATGTCACGATCACCATCGACGAGCGCGGCGCCGTGCTGCGCAAGATCCTTCCGGGTAGCGGTCTGCCGCTGTCCTTCGCCCTGCCGGCGCGCGCGTTCAAGGGTGTCGCCGCCCGTGCGATCGACCATGGCAACGGTGAAGTCACCGTCACGCTCGAACTCCATCACGACGATCCTGATCTCTGCATCCCGCTTCTCGTAGCGCACGATCTCTGCGACATCGCAGCCGACTGGCGCTCGTGGTCTGAAGCCTTTCATATTCCGATGCTGATGGTTGAAGCCGATGGCGTTGCCCGTCCGCTCGAAAACCATATCGGCGACGTGCGCAACCATGGCACCAAGCAGCGCCGCCGTCACTCCTATTTCGCCGCAAGGCGTCCCCGCTTCCTCGTTCGCCGCACGACCGGCAGCCTCGGCGTCGCGCTGAGGATCGAAGGCCGGGAAATCATCGCGCGCCGGTAGGAACGTCCCCTGAACCTGCAAGGCGCAGCGCAAAGCCCGGCTTCAACAAGCCGGGCTTTCTCAGTTCAGCATCATCGCTGTCTCAGAAAATGAGCGAGAGAAGCAGGCCGGCAAAGAGGATTGCGCCGACACGATTGTTGGAGAGGAACAGGTCCCGGCACTGGGCGGTATTGCGGATATCCAGAATGAGAATCTGCCAGCCGAGCATAATGACCATAGCAATCAGCCCGACATAGGCGAAGAAACCGGCACCGGCCGCGATAAAGGACAAGAAAAGAAACAGGACGGTGACGCCGTAGAGCCCGACAAGGCAGGGTTTTGCCTTGTCGCCGAACAGCCGTGCAGTAGAGCGAACACCGATCAGTTCGTCATCCTCGATATCCTGATAGGCATAGATCGTGTCGTAACCGATTGTCCAGGCAACGGCACCGATATAGAGAAACACCGGCGCCCAGGAGAGCGATCCGAAGATTGCCGCCCAGCCTATCAGCGCGCCCCAGGAGAATGCGAGCCCAAGGAAGAACTGCGGCCAATCGGTAAAACGTTTGGCAAAGGGATAGATGGCGACGACAGCGAGCGAGGCTATGCCGAGCACGATCGAGAAGGTGTTGAACTGAATGAGGACAAGCAGTCCGACCAGCGCCTGCAGAACGATGAACACCTTGGCACCGAAACGGGACACGCGGCCCGACGGCAGCGGGCGCGAACGGGTGCGCGCCACTTCCATGTCGATATCGTGGTCGACGAGATCGTTATAGGCGCAGCCTGCGCCACGCATGGCGACAGAGCCGACGAACATCAGGAAGAGATAGAAGATGATCGTGCCCGCCGAAGGCTCCAGGCCATCGGGTGCCGCGTCCGCCGCAAGAGCGATGGACCAGAAGCACGGCCACATCAGAAGCTGCCAGCCGATCGGGCGGTCCCAGCGGGCAAGCTGGGAATATCCCCATAGCGATCGCGGCAGCACGCGATAGACAAAATTATCGGAAGGGGCATCGGCCACGCGAGCGGCATCATTTGGGGCGTTTGTCATCATGCCGAGGTTCTAGCGCCGGGGATTTGGGGTGGTCAAGGAGATGGAAGAATCATCGCCTTCAAGTCCCCCTCTGGCCTGCCGGCCATCTCCCCCACAAGGGGGAGAAGACCCGTGGCGGCCTCTTGCCAATTTCTCACCGGAGGGATCGGCCGGGTTAAGCCCTCCCCCTTGTGGGGAGGGTTGGGAGGGGTCTTCTGCCCCCAGCTGGGCACCATCACACCGCAATCTTGTCCAACGGCAATCGGCTCTGTTCAAACGCCCGCAATTCCGCTTCCCGCTCATAGATGTAGTCGCGGGTATCAGGAACGGCTTGGCGCTTCTTGACGATCTGGATCTGGAAGATGTGGAAGGCTTCGTGGGTGAAGGCCATTTCGGAGGCTGCGAGGTAGAACTCCCACATCCTGACGAAACGGTCGTCATAAAGCGCTGCCGCCTTTTCCCTGTTGGCCATGAAGCGCTCGCGCCAGTGGCGCAGCGTATAGGCGTAATGCATTGGCAGGATTTCAACGTCGGAGACCAGCAGTCCCGCCTTTTCGATCGCCGGAAGCACTTCCGCCAGAGACGGGATATAACCGCCCGGGAAGATGTACTTTTCGATCCACGGATTGTTGTAGATCGCCGGATAGGGCTGGCCGATCGAATGCAACACCATCACGCCGTCATCGGCGAGCACATCGTTCACCTTGTTGAAGAACTTCTTGTAGTTCAGGCGGCCCACATGTTCGAACATTCCGACGGAGACGATGCGATCGTAGCTCTTGGTCGGCGGGAGGTAATAATAGTCCTGCAACTCGAAACGGACGCTGTTGGCGAGACCCCGCCTGGCGGCGCGTTCGCGGGAGATCTTGAGCTGCTCGGTCGACAGCGTGATGCCGGTCACGTCGATACCGGAGCTTTCCGACAGATACATCGCCATGCCGCCCCAGCCGGAGCCGATTTCCAGCGCCTTCTGGCCGGGCTCTGCCAGAAGCTTTGCCACGATATGGCGTTTCTTGGCGATCTGCGCCTCGTCCAGCGAAATGCCGGGCGGGTTGAAGTAGGCGCAAGAATATTGCCAGTCCTCGTCGAGAAACAGCGAGAACAGCTTTTCGTCGAGATCGTAGTGATGCGAGACGTTCTTGCGATTGTGGTTGATCGGAACGCGATTACGGAACTGCGCCTCGATCATGCGGCCGATGCCGCGGACGATCATGCCGAATGTCAGGCCTTCGGACAGGGTGTTGTCCTTGATCAGGGCCAGGAACTCATAGATGTCGCCTTCTTCCACAAGGAGACGGCCATCCATGTAGAGCTGGCCGAGTTGCAACTGCGGATCACGCAGAAGCGCCAATTCCGATGCTTCGTCGGTGAAGCGGATGGCCACCGACCGACCTCCCCCTCCTCCATATCGCTGTTCGCCTCCCGTCCCACGGACGGTGAGAGTGCCTATCTTGATGATTTTGCTAAGAAGATCGTGAAGGGACGAGTTCACGGACCCACCTCCTGAATACTAAGGGAACCTTACTATTTTTCGAAATCTAGCGTCTATTCCTCGGACTGCAAGCACATTCCGGTCATGAAAATGACACGAAACAGCACGCCGTCAAACGGGTTGTTTGACGGCGCACACCTAATGGTAGCAATGGCATCGAAGCTTGTAAAATTCAGCGCTTTTTTAAAGCTTCTGCGAGCGCTGCGCCGAAAGCGCCTTGTGAAGAAGGCTTTTCGGTCTTCATGAATTTTTGATTGGCGGGGCGTTCATTTTTGCCCGGACCACGCGGCGGCGGGGCGCTTTCGCCTCCATCCTTGCGCATTGTCAAGCCGATTCGCTTGCGCTTGACGTCCACCTCGACTACCCGAACCTTCACCACATCACCCGCCTTGACGACTTCATGCGGGTCCTTGACGAACTTGTCGGCCAGTTGCGAGACGTGGACGAGACCGTCCTGATGCACGCCGATATCGACGAAGGCGCCGAAGGCCGCAACGTTCGTCACGGTACCTTCCAGCAGCATGCCGGGCTTGAGATCGGTGATCTCATCGACACCTTCCGCAAAAGTGGCGGTCTTGAAGCTCGGGCGCGGGTCGCGGCCGGGCTTTTCCAGTTCGGCGATGATGTCCTTCACCGTCGGCAGACCGAACTGCTCGTCGATGAACTGGCGCGGATCGACCGACTTCAACGCGGCGCTGTCGCCCATCAGGGTGCGCAGGTCGCGGCCACAGGCGGCAACAATCTTCTTTGCCACGCCATAGGCTTCCGGGTGGACGGAGGAGGCATCGAGTGGCTCCTTGCCGTTCGGAATACGCAGGAAGCCTGCAGCCTGCTCAAACGTGCGGTTGCCTAGGCGCGCGACCTTCAGAAGATCCTTGCGGCTTGCGAAAGCGCCATTCAAATCGCGATGGGCAACGATCGCTTCAGCAATGGATTTACTCAAGCCCGAAACGCGGGCGAGCAGCGGCGCAGACGCCATATTGAGATCGACGCCAACGGCATTCACCGCATCTTCGACGACGGCATCGAGCGAGCGGGCGAGCTTGCCCTGATCGACATCGTGCTGGTACTGGCCGACGCCGATCGCCTTGGGTTCGATCTTGACCAGTTCGGCCAGCGGGTCCTGCAGGCGGCGGGCGATGGAGACCGCGCCGCGCAGCGACACGTCGAGCCCAGGGAATTCGGCGGCTGCCGTTTCCGAGGCGGAATAGACCGAGGCGCCGGCTTCCGACACGATAACCTTGGTCGGCTTGGCCCCCGGCAGGGATGACAGCATATCGGCCACCAGCTTTTCCGTCTCGCGGCTGCCGGTACCGTTGCCGATGGCGATCAGTTCGACATCATGCTTGCGGATCAGCGAGGCAAGTTCAGCCTGGGTACCGCGCAGGTCGTTCTTCGGCGGGAAAGGATAGACGGTCGAGGTGTCGATCAGCTTGCCGGTGGCATCGACGATCGCGACCTTGACGCCAGTGCGGATGCCCGGATCGAGGCCCATGGTCGAGCGGGAACCGGCAGGAGCGGCCAGAAGCAGGTCCTTGAGATTACGCGCGAAGACGTGAATTGCATCCTCTTCGGAGCGCTCGCGCATTTCCCGCATCAGATCGAGCGACAGGGAGACAGAGAGCTTGACGCGCCAGGTCCAGCCGGCAGCCTCCATCAGCCACAGGTCGCCCTTGCCAGAGCCGCGGATTTCAAACGCAGCGGCAATGATGCGCTGTGCCGGCTTGACCGGGGATGTGTCGTCGGCATCGACATCTATCGTCAGCGTTAGCATTTCCTCATTCCAGCCGCGCAGCATGGCGAGTGCACGGTGGCCGGGAACGGTTGCCCAGCGCTCCGTGTGATCGAAATAGTCGGCGAACTTTGCGCCCGCCTCCTGCTTGCCATCGACCACCTTGGCGCGGAGAACGGCGCCATCGCGCATATGCTGGCGCAGGCGGCCGAGAAGATCGGCATTTTCGGAGATGGTTTCGGCAACGATATCGCGCGCGCCATCGAGCGCCGTCTTCAGGTCGGCGACTTCACCCTGAACATAGTCTTGCGCAAGCTTTGCCGGGTCGGCGTTGCGATCTGCCCAGATGGCTTCGGCGAGCGGGCCAAGGCCCCGCTCGCGGGCGATCTCGGCGCGGGTACGGCGCTTCGGCTTGTAGGGAAGATAAAGGTCTTCCAGTTCGGCCTTGGTGGCGGCAACGGCAAGCTTGGCCGCCAGTTCGTCGGTCATCTTGCCCTGGGTATTGATGCTGTCGACGATCGAGACGCGGCGGGCTTCCAGCTCACGCAGATAGACGAGGCGCTCGGCGAGATTGCGAAGCTGCGTATCGTCGAGGCCACCGGTCACTTCCTTACGATAGCGCGCGATGAAGGGAACCGTCGCGCCTTCATCCAGCAGACCGATCGCCGCCTTCGCCTGATCCGGGCGCGCGTTGATTTCTGCGGCAATCGCAAGGCTGAGTTTTTGGATGTCGGCGGCCATGGAAGTCCTCGTCTAGATCGGGAGGCGCGACCATAGTCAAACTTTGCGGCAAGACAACACTGCCTTTCCCTGCGCTCACAGGATGATGAAGCAGCCTGTGCCAAAACGGACCGGCATTCACAAATCGATAACCGTCACCCGGTGGATAAAGACGTGACATCTTCTCGCATTCGTCGCGCCACCTATAGTTAGCGACGCCGCATGATGCGGTACGCATGGAGGTATGAATGCCCAGAAGAATCGCCACCCAACTCGCCCGTGATGAGGCGGTGGGCTCCGAAGAGCTGGAGGCCGCCATCATCTACCTGAGCGAAAAGATAAAAGATGCGGCCAAAAGAGACGAACCGGTTCCCTTCCTCGCCTATAGAAATCGACTGATTTTCGAAACGACACTGGCGTTGCGCCGGTAGGAGCATGCACGCTCTAGAAACATATCATCAAGGCGGTGCCGACCCTGTTATCCCTGTGGGGCCGGCCGCCAACCGGGTGCATATCGGCCGCAGACCCTTGACCTTTGCGGCAACGGGCCTTAACCGCCCCAGTGAAACAACCATGAGGGCGGTTTATGAAGGTTCTGCTGATCGGCTCAGGCGGCCGCGAACATGCACTGGCGTGGAAGCTCGCACAGTCTCCCAAACTGACTGCCCTTTATGCCGCTCCGGGCAATCCCGGTATCGCGGAACATGCCCAGATCGCTTCCCTTGACGTCGATGATCATGGCGCAGTTGCCGAATTCTGCCTGACCAATGGTATCGACTTCGTCGTGGTCGGTCCGGAAGGTCCGCTGGTGGCCGGTATCGCCGACGTGCTGCGTTCCAAGAACATCGTCGTATTTGGACCATCGGCCGCGGCAGCCCAGCTCGAAGGCTCCAAGGGTTTCACCAAGGATATCTGCGCCCGCTACAATATCCCGACCGGAGCCTATCGCCGCTTCACCAATGGTGAAGAAGCCAAGGCCTATGTGACCGAGCAGGGCGCGCCGATCGTGGTCAAGGCGGACGGACTTGCCGCCGGCAAGGGTGTCACCGTGGCAATGACGGTCGAAGAAGCACTTGCCGCGATCGACGACTGCTTCGACGGCGCCTTCGGGGCAGCCGGTGCGGAAGTCGTGGTCGAGGCCTATCTCGATGGCGAGGAGGCAAGCTTCTTCTGCCTTTCCGACGGCAAGACCGCGCTGGCGCTGGCAACCGCGCAGGACCACAAGCGTGTGGGCGACGGCGACACCGGACCGAACACGGGCGGCATGGGCGCCTATTCCCCTGCCCCGGTGATGACGCCCGAAATGGTCGAGCGGACGATGAAGGAAATTATCGAGCCGACCATCCGCGGCATGGCGGAAAGCGGCCATCCGTTCACCGGCGTCTTCTTTGCCGGCCTGATGATCACCCAGAAGGGTCCGGAACTGATCGAATACAATGTCCGCTTCGGCGACCCGGAATGCCAGGTGCTGATGATGCGGCTGAAGAGCGATCTTCTCGAACTGCTCTATGCCGCCGCAACCGGCACCCTCAATCAGGTCGAGGCGCTGTGGAACGACGATGTGGCGCTGAGCGTCGTCATGGCATCCAAGGGTTATCCCGCCGCCTATGACAAGAACACGCCGATCGCCAAATTGCCGTCAACCGGCAGAGGCGAGAAGATCTTCCATGCCGGCACCGCGATCAAGGACGGACAGCTGGTTGCGACCGGCGGCCGGGTGCTGAACGTTACGGCGATCGGCCATAATGTCCGCGAGGCACAGGCCGGGGCCTATTCGCTCGTAGAAGGCATCACCTGGGAAAACGGTTTCTGCCGCCGCGATATCGGCTGGCGTGCGGCCGCGCGCGAGAATTCCTGACAGCTTGGCCGCATGCCTTCTGGTGATGCGGCCGATCGTTACAGTTTAAGCCGTTATTTACCGGTTCTCCTGACGGGATCGAAACCACTGATGGACTATGCATGATGCAAAGAGAGGATTTGCATCATGCGCCATCTGGCCCTCACAGCCTTCGTGCTTTTCGCCGGTACTGCCCAGGCGCAGTCTGTAATGCCATTTCCGGGCAATACGCAGGGAACGACCCCAAGCATGCTGAGCTTGACTTGCGAAACCTGCCCTCCTCTCAAGAAGGCCGAAGACAGTAACTACAAGGTTCCCGAGCTGAAAGGCAGCATCCAATCGGTCTCGCTTATGGAGATCGACGGCCAGAAGAAGATCGTACGTACCGATGCTTGGATGGGCGGCTCGCCGGTCGTCCATATCAGCAAGGTACCGGACTGGATGAACATCGATCAGATGCAGGCTGTGATTGCGACCACGAGCGGCAGATATGTCCAGACAGAGGTCCAGACCGCGAGCCATCAAGCTGACCCGATCGACCTTGAGTCAAAGACAGGCGCCGTGGAGAAAAGCACCTTCAGCGAGCAGAAGATAAAAGACACTCCACTTAGGTTGAGTGAATAACGAGAGCTGCTTATTTCGCCATCCGCAAGATACACTATTCCTAATACTTCTACCCTGACTTGTTAAATTCCCTATCGGGCTGAAAATTCGCGATAACGTTCGATAATATATCCGTTATCATCGGCCATCCGCCAAAAACTTAAATTTTTATTCAAAGATACAGGGCATTTTTAGCCTTGTGCGATGCAGCACGAATTTTGCGCAGGATGCGCTCCTTCCCAACACTTGAAGTTTATTCGGCTGCCGGACAATGGCGGTCGGTATGGTCGCGAGGATTCCATGAAGAACCTGAAGATCTCCCATCAGCTCGTCCTGCTCGTGCTGACATTAATGGTCGCCTTCGCGGTCGGTACCTATTTCGAACTACGCGCATCCACCAGCGCGATCTATGCAGAGCGTTACGGAATGCTGCGCAGCCAAGTGGAATCCGGCATCGGCATTCTGAAGAAATTCCAGGAGCGTGAAGCGGCTGGCGAGCTGACGCGCGAGGACGCCCAGAAACAGGCCTTCGCAGCTGTCTCCGCCATGACCTTCAAGCCGGACGGTTATCTCTATGCCTATGACTATGACGTGACGATGCGCCTGCATCCAGACCCCAAGCGTCTCGGCCAGAATTTCAAGGGCAAGCCCGACAGCCAGGGCTTCATGTATCGCGACGAGTTGGTCAAGCTCGCCCGTGCCGGCGGCGGCACTGCAGACTTCCTTGGGCCCAAGCCCGGCGAACAGGGCGAGGATTTCCGCAAGAGCTCCTATGCGCTCGCTTTCGAACCCTGGCAGTTGGTTCTCGTTACCGGCGTCTATGTCGATGACCTCGAAGCCCAGGTCCGCTCGGACATCATGAAGGCCGTCGGCATCGGAGCCGGCATCCTTGTGCTTGCCGCCATCCTTGCACTGATTGTCATCCGCAACATTTCCGGACCGCTCAGCGATATCCGCAACGCGCTGAACGCCGTTGCCGACGAGGATGTCAATCTCAAGATCCCGCATACGGGCATGACGAACGAAGTGGGCCTGATGGCCCGCGCCACCGAAGCCCTGCAGCAGAAGGTGCGCGAGCGCCATGCGATGGAAGAACGCCAACAGCGCCAACAGGAGGAACTCGACGGCGAGCGCCAGCAGAACCTCGACATGCAGCGCGACGAGGCCAAATTGCAGGCCCGCGTCGTCTCCACGATCGGCTCCGCTCTCGAAAACCTCGCCAAGGGCGACCTCACGGTTCGCTGCGGCGATCTCGGCAGTCGCTATGCCGGCCTGCGCGACAACTTCAACGAGGCGCTCGGCCATCTCGAAGCTGCCATGTCCAAGGTCAATGCCAAGGGCATCGATATCGGCGGCTCGAAGGAGGAAATCCGTCGCGCTTCCAATGAGCTGTCGCAGCGCACCGAGCGCCAGGCGGCAAGTCTGGAAGAAACTTCGGCGGCTCTCGACGAACTGACGGTTGCCGTCAAGCAGACCGCTGACGGCGCTCGCGAGGCGGCCCAGCGGGTCGTCACGGTCAGCGGCGAAGCGAACCGCAGCGATGCCGTGGTTGCCGAAGCGATCGAGGCGATGAGCGGTATCGAGCAATCCTCCGGCGAGATTTCCAAGATCATCGGCGTCATCGACGAGATCGCGTTCCAGACCAACCTGCTGGCGCTCAATGCCGGCGTCGAGGCCGCGCGTGCCGGCGAAAGCGGCAAGGGTTTTGCCGTCGTCGCCCAGGAAGTGCGTGAACTCGCCCAGCGTTCGGCAGCCGCCGCCAAGGAGATCAAGGACCAGATCTCGCATTCCTCGCATCAGGTGGAAAATGGCGTTCGCTTGGTGGGCGAGGCCGGCGAAGCGCTCAAGCGAATTTCGAGCCAGGTAAAGGCGGCAAGCGACATCGTCAGCAAGATCGCCGATTCCGCCGCAGAGCAGGATTCGACACTGCGTTCGATCTCCTCGTCGCTCAACCATCTCGACCAGGCAACCCAGCAGAACGCCGCCATGGCGGAAGAGACCACGGCCTCTGCGGAAGCGCTCGCAGTCGATACCGAGGACCTCCTGAACCTGATCCGAGGCTTCCGCGTCAGCGGTTCGAAACACGCCGACAGCCTGCGCGACATGGCCGGCCAGATGCGCATGGCAAGCTAATTTACACTATCTAGGTTCCGCCCTAGTCGGGCGGAGTGCTCACCAAGTTACGCGGGGGACGCGGGGATGAAAGCCGTCAGGACAATATGGTCCGGCGGCTTTCTCTTTTCAGTACTTTTTCGGGATCCGCGCGATAGCGGCAAACGGGCGGCGTCAGGCTTTTGCCAACAGCTCCACCAGTTCCTCCACCTGGCGATCTGAACACACGACGATACCTGCCTGCTCCAGAAGCGCAGCCGTCACGCCGTTGCCTGCGTGTCTCAGCCCCTCGAACGATCCGTCATAGATAAAGCCCGAGCCACAGGATGGGCTGCCGTCGATCAGAAGCGCGTGGGTGCAGCCATGCGCCTGCGCAAATTCCAGCGCGTGACGGGCACCCGCGACGAAGGCCTCGGTCACATCACCGCCGGTGATCTCCATGACCCGCGCCCGCCCCTCAAGCACATCGGCCCCGGTCATGCCCTTCTCGATCTCGGCAGGCGGCCGCGGCACGCCCATGCCGCCGGCCAGCTCCGGGCAGATCGTCACCAGCCTCCCCTCCTCCCGCCACCGATCGATCGCCGGATGGACGAGCGGCTTTCCCTTGCCGTCATAACGGACGGCATGGCCGAGAAGGCAGGCGCTGATGAGGATTTTGGAGACTGTCATTGCTGTTCGTCGAGATGGCGGCGGATATCGACCTTTTCGTGGAGGATACGAACGATTTCGACCTGCCCGTCATCAGCGCATACATAAAAAATGAGATGGTGGTCGCATAGAAAGCGGCGATAGCCGGGCATGATCGTATCTACCTGTTGCCCGAGACCTTGATTGGTCCCAAGCAAAACGAACATATCGAACAAGCGGGAGACATAGGTCTCAGCCTGCTCAGTGGACCAGATATTGGCAGTATATAACCAGATATCGTCAAGATCTGCCTCGGCAGTCGGGCGTAGACGATAGACTTTCATCGCCCATGCTTTTCACGCATCCGGGACAGGAACTCATCCCGATCGACGTAATGCGCAGGGCCGCTATTCTCGCTCTCGATCAGCAATTCGCGCAGCCTCTCGATCTTCATCTGCTCTTCCTCGAGCATGCGAAGCCCCGCCTCGATAACCTCGTCAACGGTCTCGAAGCGTCCGCTTTCCAACTCGCGCGAGACGAAGCTTGCGGCCTGATCGCTGACGGTCACTTGCACGGGCTTGTTCATCGAAGGCTCCTGGAGAAATCCACACTCAGTTTAACACGGAGCGCAGCGCAGAAAAAAGCCCCGGATTAGCGGGGCTTTTGAAAGTTCGGATGGATTGCGTCTGCTTTTGCAGAGCCGCGCCTTACCCGCTGATCTTGGAGAAATCCGCAACCGTGCCGGTCGCCTCGCGGATGGCTTTCAGGAGGGCCAGGCGGTTGGCGCGGATGGCGGTGTCCTCGTCGTTGACCAGAACATCCTCGAAGAATTTGTCGACCGGCGCGCGCAGCTGTGACAGGGCTTCCATGGCGGAGCGGTATTCTTTCTTCGATACCGCTTCGGAGGTTTCCTTAGAGGCCACCTGGACCGCAGCCCAAAGCGCCTTTTCGGCATCGAGCTTCAGGAGTTCGCCGGAAACGCCCTCGGCAATAACGGTGCCCTTCTTCTCTTCGGCGGCAAGCAGCTGTGTAGCGCGCTTGGTGCCAGCCAGCAGGTTCTGGCCGTCTTCGGAGGAGATGAAGGAGGTCAGCGCTTCTGCCCGACGGGCTGCGAGCAGGAGATCATCGGTCTCCGGCGTCAGTACCGAGTCGATGATGTCGTGACGGGCGCCCATATCGCGCAGGTAGACTTTCAGGCGGTCATGGAAGAAGGACAGGAGGTCGTTCTGAACTCGATAGATCCCGTGAAACACGTGATCCGACCATCCTTCGATGACGGGCGAAGAACTATCAAATTCCTCAACCATTTCTGGGCGGTTCAGTATCTCCGCTGCAGCACTTACGCTTTTCCCCATCTCAGAGAAGAACCTCTCTGCGTCCGAATTTAGAACGGGAATAGCCGCATTTTCGATCTGCTTGAGGAGCGGCAACTCGACACTCCGCTCCAAGAGAATGCGCACAACACCCAGAGCCGCACGGCGCAGCGCATACGGGTCCTTCGAGCCGGTCGGCTTTTCGTCGATGGCCCAGAAGCCGGTAAGCGTATCGAGCTTGTCGGCGAGCGCGACGGTGATTGCCACCTTGTCCTTCGGCACACGGTCGGACGGGCCTTGCGGCTTGTAGTGATCCTCGATGGCGATCGCGACGGATTCCTTTTCGCCCTGCAGACCGGCATAACGGCGGCCCATCAGGCCCTGCAGTTCGGGGAATTCGCCGACGGCCTCTGTGCGAAGGTCAGCCTTGGCGAGCACAGCCGCACGATCGACGAGGATCGGGTCGGCGCCGACGATAGGGGCCAGTTCCTTGGCCAGCGCGCGGATGCGGGCAACGCGCGCTCCTTGCGTGCCGAGCTTGGCGTGGAACGTCACGTTCAGCGCATCGAGCTTGGCCATGCGCTGGTCGAGCGGCTTCTTCAGGTCGAGATCGAATTTTTTCGCCGAGTCCACCAGCGTGCCGAGATCCGGGATATCGCCCTGGTCGCGGGTCCAGAAATGCTTGGCATCCGACAGGCGGGCGCGCACGACCTTGCCGTTACCGTGGATGATTTCCTTGCCGCCATCCTTGGCATCGATATTCGAGATCAGGATGAAATGGTTGGACAGGCCTTCTTCCACGCCTTGCGGGCGGGTAACGAAGCATTTCTGGTTGGTCTTGATCGTCAGGCGGATGATTTCAGCCGGGATTTCGAGATAGTCCTTCTCGAACGTGCCCATCAGCACATGCGGCCATTCGACCAGACCGGAAACCTCTTCGAGCAGGCCTTCGTCCTCGACCAGATCGAGGCCGCTTGCGAATGCGAGATCACGGGCATCGTGCAGGATCATGTCCTTGCGACGGTCGGCATCGAGCATGACCTTCGCCTTTTCGAGGCTTGCGACATAATCATCGAAACGGCGAACGGTGATCGCATCCGGTGCGTGGAAACGGTGACCATAGGTGACGTTGCCGGCGGTGATGCTATCGATTTCGAAGGGGATGACTTTGGTCTCGTCATGCTCGGAGCCGAAAGTGCAGATGATCGACTGCAACGGGCGCACCCAGCGCAGACTTTCCGAACCCTTGCCCTCGACGCCGCCATAGCTCGAACCCTTTGGCATGGAGGCGAAACCGGAGCGCATCGATTTCGGCCAAGGGAAGGAGCGAATGATGCCGGGCATCACGTCTGCAATAATCTCTTCGGCGGCGCGGCCGGCCTTGGAGACGATGGCGACATAGAAATCGCCCTTCTTCGGATCGGTGGCGACCTGGGCTTCGGAGATATCCGAAAGTCCGGCCTTGCGCAGGAAACCGGCAATCGCCTGTTCCGGCGCCTTGGTGGACGGTCCCTTGATTTCCTCGCGCAGATCGGCCGAACGGGCTGTCAGGCCGCGGATATCGAGCGTCAGGCGACGCGGT
This sequence comes from Aliirhizobium cellulosilyticum, assembly GCF_014198105.1. Lineage (NCBI taxonomy): Bacteria > Pseudomonadati > Pseudomonadota > Alphaproteobacteria > Hyphomicrobiales > Rhizobiaceae > Aliirhizobium > Aliirhizobium cellulosilyticum. The sequence continues at coordinate 408,465 of NZ_JACIGW010000002.1, forward strand.
GTCCAGTATTCGCGCGCACCTTCATAGGTCAGGCCTGCATCCACCAGCGCGTCGGTCACGAGCTTTTTCAGGTCACCCGCCGCCTTGCGCTGCATGCGGGCAGGAATTTCCTCGGAGCGAAGTTCTAGAAGCAGGTCGGGCATGGGGCTCAAGTCTTTGCGCTTAAAAATAATGACGTGGCGGGCTTAGCAAGCCCATCCGCAAAAGTCATCAGGTCTGATTGGGAAAGTGGCGGCTAGGCCGCCGGTAAAGCTCAGACCAGGCCGAGAAACACCGCAAGCGATCTGGTGACGGCAAGCAGCGTTTCGTCTTCGAGGCGGCCGATAACGAGGCCGAGCTCGTCACGCTTTACCGACATGGCCTTGTCGATCATGATCTGGGAGGTCTTCTGCAGGCCGTTTAAAGAGGAAGGCTCAACCCTCACCCGGATCAACGGCGCCTCGACAAGAGCGGAAGAAATAAGCAGCACGGTCACCGTGCCGGTCTCGTAAAATAGGTCCGCTTGGATGACTAGTGCCGGGCGTGGTTTACCGAAATCACCAGAGACCCCAATGGTAACGAGATCGCCACGCCGCATGGTCAGCCTTCGTCATCAAGGTCGGCAAGCGTCGCATCCAGAATTGCATCGAGATCACGATCGGCGGCATCCGCGGCGGCGGCAATTTTGGCCTGACGGCGGCATTCCGCCGCAAACCCCGGCCGACGCGTATCAGGTACCCAAATCTGCACCGGACGCAGACCGGATGCTCTCAGGGCATCCCGATGCTTCTGTACTCTTCTGCCAACGGAAGCGGGCATTTTCACCTCCAAGGATCGCGTTACATGTAACGTAGTCGATCAGCTTGCAGAATTCAAGCAGCAGCTACCATCCTCCACCGCCTCCGCCGCCGCCCCCGCCGCCGGAAAAACCGCCACCTGTCGAGAAGCCGGAGGAAGACGACGAGGATTTCGGGGTCGGGATGGTGGACTGGATGGTCTGCGACATGGATGACGAGAAGCCGCCGATGCGATCGCCAAAACTGCCGAAACCGTCACCGTGATACCAGGTCGAGCTATAGGCTGCGGCACCGGCGGCAACCGCCGTTGCCAGCCATGCCTCGAATGCCTCGCTCCACGGTTTTTCGACGCCGAGCGCTACGGCATAGGGCAAGAGCTTTTCGAAATGCTGCGGCGACATGGAAGGGGCGCCGGCCATGTTCATCCGGTCCTTTTCGGCGACCGTCAGGTAGGTGCGCAGGCCTTCGATCTCATCCATCAGCTTGCGGCCGAGCGGGGTCGGCGCGCCCATCAGGAAGAAGAACAGCGCATTGATGAGGACGAAACCGCCGATGCCGGCGAAGACCGGCCACTGGCCATCCCCGATGCTGTCGATCATGCCGACGATGAAAGTCCCGCCAATGGAAAAGGCGACAAGGCCGAACATGGCAAGCGAGATGATCGCGACGATGCGGGCGGCAATGGTTTTCTTCCGCAGCAGTGACTTGCCGGCATTGACCGCAAAGAAGGACCAGAAGCCGCCGAACAAGACGGCGGGAAGCAGAAGCCCGAGATCATCCGGATCGATATCGCCAAAAATCAGCAACGCCGCCGCGGCCATCAGGCTGAGCAGCACGCCAAGCACGACATAGACGGTATTGTGCCTGTAATATTTGCCCCGATGTTCCTTCTCGATCGCCTGCCGGAAGGCCTTGCCGATCTCTTGTACCCGTTCGCCATTCGACTTCTCGATCGCGAATGTGTCACCCGCTGCGCCCATCTGGAACAGCATGCTCTTTTGTCCGGAGGGGAGATCCTTCAACGGCTTTCTATCGCTGATCCTGACGACAACCCGCGACTTGAGGTCTTCGAGCGTCAGATAACCCTTTACCGCAAGATCAAGCAGGCTTGCCGAAAACGCAGTCCAGCCGCCGCCGGAAAATCCCTTGTTGTCAATATAGTTGACCAGCGCCGGCGAGATGCCGGCCGGTGTATCCCAGCGCGGCACGATGACGCCGCCTTGCGGGTCACGGCCGACTCTCCGCCAGACCACGAAATAATAAAAAGCAACGACGGCGAGGCCACCGAGGGCAAGGAACAAGTTACGGTTGTCACGCCACCACCACGCACTCTCCTGATCTGCGGAAGGTGCTGTAACGATGCCCTTGGGGAAGCCGACGACTATCGTGAGGCCTTCCTCACTGCCCAGCGGGCGGGTCGTGGTGAATGTCGCCTGGCTGCCAGAAGCGCTTGCGCGGACGTCGCTGGCGGTGGAACCGTAGGCACCGGTAAAGGCAGTGGTATCCGTGACCCTGCCGCCCGGCAGCGTCACACGCGCCGAAGCCTGTGCAATGCGGAACTGCCAGCCATTCCCGGTGGCGTTCCAGTACAACTCGTCATGATCGTCGAAATAACGGATCTGCCGGTTGGTTCTGTAGGTGATGGCGTAGGTGTGCTCGCCGGGAGATAGAAACGTGTTTTCATCCCCGGCATAGATGCGGATGCCGCGGGAGATGGTTTCCGTATGAAAGGCTTCCGGGCGGCCATCGCGGGTAACGGAGACGGGCTCGAAACCGACCCGGATCGTGCGGCCTTTCGCATCCTCCATGGTCATCGGGAAATCGCGAAAAATGCCGCGGCGGATGCGATTGCCCTCGGCATTGACCGTGATCGCCTCGGTCACCGTCAGCTCACCATCGGCAGCAATCCTGATATCCGAATTGTAGCTGCGGATATATTCCTCCGCCGCAGCCGGAAGATAACCTGCCAGAACCAAGGCAAGGGCGAGGACAAGGCGCCGAAACATCAGCGACCTCCGCTTTAGAATTTCACGCTGGGAACGGCGCGATCGGCCTCGTTTTCGATCTCGAAATACTCGCGCTTGGAAAAGCCGAAGGGGCCGGCGACAAGATTGGCGGGAAAGCTCTCGACCTTGATGTTCAGGTCGCGCGCCGAGCCATTGTAATAACGCCGCGCCATCTGGATCTCGCTTTCGATCGTCTCCAGCGAAGTCTGCAGCTCGGCGAAATTCTGGTTGGCCTTGAGGTCGGGATAGGCTTCTGCGAGCGCGAACAGTTTGCCGAGCGCCTGAGAGAGCAGGCCTTCCGCCTGCGCACGACCGGCGACATCGCCGGTGGGCACCGCCTGAGCCTGATTGCGCAGCTTCACCACCTCTTCGAGCGTGCCTTTTTCGTGCGCAGCATAACCCTTCACCGTCTCGATCAGGTTGGGGACTAGATCGGCGCGGCGCTTCAGCTGCACATCGATGCCGGACCAAGCCTCTTCCGCCATCTGCCGCGCGCGGACGAGGCCGTTATAAATGACGATGACGTAGAGAGCGACGAGCGCGATAAGGCCGAGCGCGATGTACATATCGGTAATACCCCCAGTTTCTGCCGATACATCTAACGCGATCCGTCACTTATTGAATAGCTGACCGCACTAAACTTTGACGGCTTTCGCTTCTATTGCGAAACCGTATCCAATCGGATACATTCGTATGATCACGTTCGAGAAGACCAAGCAATTTGACGAGTGGCTGCGTTCGCTCAAGGATCAAAAGGGCAGGCTGCGAATTCTCGCTCGCCTGACATCGGCAGAGCAAGGGAATTTCGGTGATTGCGAACCGGTCGGCGGCGGGGTTTCCGAAATGCGTGTTCATTACGGTCCCGGCTACCGCATCTACTACACCCGCCGCGGCCAGACTGTTTACCTGCTGCTGGTCGGCGGCGATAAATCCACGCAGAAGCGGGATATAGGCCGAGCCATCGAGCTGGCCGCGACAATCAGGAAAGAATGGCCATGAGCGAGACCAGCACATTCGAAATTGCCGAATATCTCGATAGCCCGGATGCCATGCTGGAATATCTGGAATTGGCCATGGAAGATGAAAACCCGGACGTTTTCATCGCGGCACTCGGGCACGTCGCCAAGGCGCGCGGCATGTCCCAAGTCGCAGAACTTTCGGGGCTTGGACGGGAAAGCCTCTACAAAGCTCTCAAATCAGGATCGAAACTGCGCTACGAAACCGTCCAGAAAGTCGTTCAGGCTCTGGGCTTCCGGCTGGCTCTGGAAAAAAGCGACGCCGCGTAACTGCGGCATCGCGCGATAGTATCAAGCGAGCCTCAGGCGGCCTTTTCGCCGAAATTCGCGCCACCGGCATCCGTCAGCAGGAAAGCCTCGCCGCAGGCCTTGGCGAGCGTGCGGACGCGAAGGATGTAGCTCTGGCGTTCGGTGACCGAGATCACGCCGCGGGCATCAAGCAGGTTGAAGACGTGGGATGCCTTGATGCATTGGTCGTAAGCCGGGAAGACGCACTTGTGCAGCATCTGGTTGGCGTTGTCGCCCGGTGCACCGGCAGCGAGAAGCGCCTGGCATTCCTTTTCCGCATCGATGAAGTGGCGATGCAGCATTTCGGTATTGGCGTATTCGAAGTTATGGCGGGAATATTCCTGCTCTGCCTGCAGGAAAACATCGCCATAGGAAATCTTCTCTTCGCCTTCGCGGCCATTGAAGTTCAGGTCATAGACGTTGTCGACGCCCTGGACATACATGGCGAGACGTTCGAGACCATAGGTCAACTCGCCGGCAACCGGCGAGCATTCGATGCCGCAGACCTGCTGGAAGTAAGTGAACTGCGAGACTTCCATGCCGTCGCACCAGCATTCCCAGCCGAGACCCCAGGCGCCGAGCGTCGGGCTTTCCCAGTCATCCTCGACGAAACGCACGTCATGCAGAAGCGGATCGAGGCCGATCGCCTTCAGCGAGCCGAGATAAAGCTCCTGCAGGTTGGAAGGGTTCGGCTTCAGGATGACCTGATACTGGTAATAATGCTGCAGGCGGTTCGGATTTTCGCCGTAACGACCGTCGGACGGGCGGCGCGACGGCTGAACGTAAGCTGCCTTCCACGGCTTGGGACCAAGCGCACGCAAAGTGGTCGCGGGATGGAAGGTACCGGCACCGACCTCCATGTCGTAAGGCTGCAGAACGGCGCAGCCCTTGTCCGCCCAGTAATTATGGAGCGTCAGGATGAGCGCCTGGAAAGAGCGCTTGGGGTCCATGTGTTCGGGCAGATCGGTCATGGGCATATCGGCATCGTTTGATTGAGGATGCGGACGAGTGCCACGCGAGGCGGCGAGGGTCAAGCGTGAAGGCACGAGTGCCTTACTCTTCTTCCTTCTTCACCCGATACTCGCCCGTCACCGGATCCTTTTCCAGCGTGCCGACGGCACCGGTCTGGCGTTCCTTTTCCTGCTGCTTGCGGCGTGCGGTCAGTTTCTCCGCGTCCTTGATGAAGCGCTTGTAAAGCATCCATCCGCCGCAGATCAGCACGGCCATGAATATGAGCTGGGCCATTTCCCCTCGAAGTCCTTATGCAAATGCGCCCCGCTCTCAAACGAGACGTGTCGGGCGTCAGAGCCCGTATCGGCTCCACAATGCCCTTTCTTCGATGCTGGCGGCAAGTCCCGCCCCCGCCTGCGCGGCGATTTCACCAAAGGCGGGTGTGGTCATTTCCACGCCGGGCAGACGCTTGCCGAACAGGGTGCGGGCGCTGCCGATCAGTTCGAGGCGGACATCCTTGCCGAAGCGGCGTTTCAAGACTTCGCGCATGTCGCCCAGCCCGTCAATCAGGCCGAGTTCCAGACCTTTCGAGCCCGTCCAGAACAGGCCGGAGAAAATTTCTCCGTCATCGGACAGACGCTCACCTCGGCGCATCTTCACCATATCGATGAAGACCTTGTGGATCTCGACCTGCAGCGTCTTCAGATATTCGATATCGCTATCCTTTTCCGGCTGGAACGGATCGAGGATGACCTTGTTTTCACCGGCGGTATAGACGCGGCGCTCGATGCCGATCTTCTTCAGCATTTCAGGGAAACCGAAGCCGCCGGAGACGACACCGATCGAACCGACGATCGAGGTCGGGTCGGCAAAGATCTCGTCGCCCGCAAGCGCGATCATATAGCCGCCGGAGGCCGCAACATCCTCGACGAAGATCAGCACCTTCTTCTGCTTTTCCTCGGCAAGCGCCCGGATGCGCTGGAAGATCAGCCGCGACTGCACGGGCGAGCCGCCCGGGGAATTCACCGAGATGGCAACAACCGGTGTCTCCTTGTTGGCGAATGCCTTTTCCAGCATCGGGGCTGCCGTCGCCAGGCTCAATGTCGGCTTGAACTGGTTTCCGCCCGTCATGATCGCCCCATGCAGGCGAACGACGGGTATCGCCAATCCCTTCTTGCGAAAACGCTTCGGGAGCAGACGATTGAACAAGCCAGCCATTTAAGATCCTTCCAGAATATCGGTTCAGCAATGCATGTAGGCATTGGAACGACAAGTGCAATCGCTGTGTTCCAACGAAGGTTTACGGCTTATTGCGAATGACTTGCAATTTCATTCCAAACAAGCAAGATGCCGTTATTGCCCATCCGAGGATTACATGGATTTCTCCCGCATAAAGACCGAGAGTGGCTGGCGGCAAGATGCCCGCGAGGCGTCGCTGTCGGATGTCTATCAATCGGTCAATGTCACCCGCCACGGCTCGAAACTGAGACGTGTCCTTGCCTTCGCGGGTCCGGGTTATCTGGTCGCAGTCGGTTACATGGATCCCGGCAACTGGGCCACCTCGCTCGCCGGCGGGTCGAAATTCGGTTACGCGCTGCTTTCTGTCGCGCTGCTTTCCAACCTGATGGCGATCGTGCTGCAATCGCTCTGCGCCCGACTGGCGATCGCCTCGGGCCGCGATTTGGCGCAAGCTTGCCGTGATGCCTTTCCGCGGTCGGTCTCGGTCGTTCTCTGGGCTTTGGCGGAGATCGCCATCATCGCCACGGACATTGCCGAGGTGATAGGCACCGCGATCGGGCTCAACCTGATTTTTGGCATCTCGCTGGAAGTCGGCGTTCTCGTTACCTCGCTCGACGTGTTTCTCATCCTCTATCTGCAGAGGCTCGGTTTTCGCTGGGTCGAGGCCTTCATCATTACCCTGCTCGGGGTCATCGCCGTCTGTTTCGGCGTGCAGATCTTCTTTGCAGATCCGGTCTGGTCTGAGGTCGCGTTCGGCTTCGTGCCGACGACGGAGATCGTCAAAAACCCCGAAATGCTCTATCTGGCGCTCGGCATTTTAGGCGCGACCGTCATGCCGCATAATCTCTACCTGCATTCCGGCATCGTGCAGACGCGTGATTTCGGCAAGACGGTGCCGGAAAAGCGCGAGGCGCTCAAATTCGCGACGATCGATTCCACGGTTGCGCTCACCTTCGCGCTGATGATCAATGCCGCCATTCTCATCCTTGCGGCAGCAGCCTTCAATGCCAACGGGCACACCAATGTGGTTGAACTCGGCCAGGCAAATGCGCTCCTGTCGCCCATCCTTGGCCTCGCTCTGGCGCCGGTCTTCTTCGGCATCGCCCTGCTCTGCTGCGGCCTCAACTCGACGGTGACGGCAACGCTTGCCGGGCAGATCGTCATGGAAGGTTTTCTGCATATCAAGCTGAAGCCGTGGGTCCGGCGCGTGGTGACGCGGGCAATTGCGATCGTGCCGGCCGGTATCGTCACCATCTGGTATGGCGATGCTGGAACGTCCGAACTTCTGATCCTCACCCAGGTCGTGCTCAGCCTGCAGCTTTCCTTCGCCGTCTTTCCGCTGGTGATGTTCACGACCAGCAAGGCGAAGATGGGTGCGCTGGTCGCGCCACGCTGGCTGGCGGCACTTGCCTACCTGATCGCCCTCGCCATTGCCGCGCTCAATGTCAAACTGCTGATCGACGTGGTGAGCGGCTGACAGTGCGACGCAGATAGGCCGAACGGCCATTGTTCAGGTCGTCGACATCGGCGCTGAACGAATGGCCGTCTGGACCATGCACGACAAGCGGTGCGCGGAATATCAGCCTTGCCTTCGATCCCTTGATCGCCGTCACGAGAATGCGGGTCGCATCCTCGCCGGGGCGCGGATGGACGGGGGTGATTTCGACGCCGCCAAAACGCTTTCCGCAAGCTGCCAGAATATCGGCAATGGATTCAGGCCGTGCGATCAGCGACAGCTGCCCGCCGGATTTCATGATAGCGCCCGCAGTCTTCAGCCAGGCCTCGAACAGGCCATCCGTCATCGCATGCGCCTCTGCCTTCAGGTTGTCGGGGGTCCTGCGATCCCCGGCATGATTGAAGGGCGGGTTCATGATGACGTGATCGTGAACCTCGTCTTCAAGACCTGCTGCGACCCGGGCCTTGCCGGTCAGGCTCACGTCCGCCTCGAGCACATCCACGCGGTCCGCCAGGAAGGCGTTTTCGGGCAGAGCGATGCTTCGTCTGGCATAATCCGCCATGACCGGAAATTTTTCGACCAGGAGGACGTGTGCCCCACCAAGCCGCGAGGCGACCGCGAGACCCGCCGCTCCTGCCCCGGAGCCTAGATCGGCAACGCTTGCTGGCCCGTCGCCCGATACCAGCGAGGCAAGCAGCATGGCGTCCACACCAGAGCGATGCCCTTCATTTTTCGGCTGTACAACGTGGAAGCGGCCACGATGGAAGGCATCGATGGTGAAGTCTACCTGCGGCTTGGACTTGATCAGATCGGATGTGCTCATGACCGCAGTTCGGTCTCCAGGCCGGCATCAGTAAGGATTGTGCGGGCCTCTTGCGAACGCGACTCTTCCACCAGAAGACGGCGCTGCAGGAGGCCAAGCGAACCTTCCAGCACGCTCATCGACTGATCGGCGACGAGGCAATGTATGCCGGCATCTTTCATCAGGCTTTCCGCAAGTGACAGCGTGACGACATCATTGGTGCGGATAAGCTCGATCATCAGGCACCCTTTCGTGAAAAGCCCTTTATGTTTTTGCCCTACCGCCCTATGACGACGTTACTAGTCTCGTCTCATACATTTCCAGGGAGGCCTGAACTTGGGCGTCGTCATACCGCTTGAAGAAGGCAAAAACAAATCTGCATCCGTAAAGCCGCTGGTGGATCTCACCAAGGCGGACATGGATCGCGTCAACCAGCTGATCCTGTCTAAGGCCGGCTCGGATGTACAGATGATCCCGGAAGTGGCCAACCACCTGATCTCTTCCGGCGGCAAGCGGCTGCGCCCGATGCTGACGCTCGCATCGGCCTCGATGTTCGGTTACCAGGGCGAAGGCCATGTGAGGCTCGCGACCTCGGTCGAGTTCATGCATACGGCGACGCTTCTGCATGACGACGTGGTCGACGAAAGCGATCTGCGCCGCGGCAAGTCCACAGCACGGATGATCTGGGGCAATCAGGCAAGCGTTCTCGTCGGCGATTTTCTGCTCGGCCAGGCGTTCAAGATGATGGTCGATGTCGGTTCGCTCGAAGCGCTCGACGTGCTTGCGACAGCAGCCGCCGTGATCGCCGAAGGTGAAGTTCTGCAGCTTTCTGTCGCCAAGAATCTCGAAACGACCGAAGACGATTATCTCTCCGTCATCCGCGCCAAGACAGCGGCACTGTTTGCCGCGGCTGCCGAAGTCGGCCCGATCATCGCCAATGCAGACAAGGCAAGCCGTTCGGCCCTGCGCTCCTACGGCATGAACCTCGGTTATGCCTTCCAGATGGTCGACGATGCGCTGGATTATGGCGGCAATGCTGCTGATCTCGGCAAGAATGTCGGCGACGATTTCCGCGAGGGCAAGATCACACTTCCCGTCATCCTCGCCTTCCGTCGCGGCACGCAGGAAGAACAAGCCTTCTGGCGCAGCGCCATCGAAAAGGGTGAAAGCAGCGACCAGAACCTCGAAAAGGCGCTAGGTCTGATTACCAGGCACGACGCGCTGAAGGATACGATCGCGCGCGCCCTGCATTACGGCAAGATCGCCCGCGATGCGCTGGCTCCGCTTCCGGCCGGTTCGCTGAAGGATGCGATGATGGAAGTCATCGACTTCACCATCCAGCGGGTGAACTGATCAATCTGCCGTGACAACCCTTCTGGGGATAGCTGAGCTCACGGCAGATTTCCTTGCGGACCTGCTTCAAAAAAGCCATTCTGTTATGAATCATTCGGCGCATTCCTGCGGCGACGCGTCGCCGACACGCCAGCTTTCATGAAAGGCCCGTTTATGCGGCAGACAAACCGTCATCTCCTGCTTTCCAGCGTCGCGCTCGCGGCATGCCTGGTGTTCGGTTCTGTGGCGGGCGCCGCCACACCGGACGCCAAGCCGGCCGAAGAGAAGGCGGCGACGTTCGGGGCGCGTGACGTGAAGTCGTTTGCCGGCGCGTTTCTCGCTGCCCGCACGGCCGATGTCGATCACGACTACCCGACCGCAATCGCGCTTTATCGCAAGGCACTCGATTTCGAGCCGGCCAATCTCGAAATCCGCGAACGGCTTATGATCTCGCTTCTTCTCAACGGCGATTTTGCCGACGGGTTGAAGGAAGCCGAAGCGCTGAAGAGCGACACCGCCGTCGAGCGCGTGACGAAGATCGTGCGCGGGCTGGATGCGCTGCGCAGCGGTAAATACGACAGCGCCAGGAAGATCCTTGCCTATGAGGGACCGAACGATCTCGACCGCCTGACGCATCTTCTTCTGTCCGGCTGGGCCGATGTCGGCGCCGGCAAGGGTAAAAAGGCGATCGCGACGATCAACGGGCTGAAAGGCCCCGCCTGGTTCAAGGTCTTTACCGATTACCATCTGGGTGCAATGGCGATCGTCGCCGGCGACACCTCGACCGCCCGCCAATATCTCAACCGGGCCGTGACCAATAATGACGCGGTCGCTACCGCTCCGGATACGTTCATGCGCGCCGTCATGGCGCTGGCGCGATTGGAAGCCTCGGCGGGCAACAAGCAGAAGGCGCTCGATGCGATCTCTGTCGGCGACGGCATGATCTCCAATTACGCTCCGCTCAAGGCGCTGCGCCAGAGCATCGAAAAGGGTGAAAAGCCGGCCCAGCAGGTCACGACCGCTGCCGAAGGTGCAGCCGGCGTGCTCTTCTCCATCGGCGGGGCGCTGAACCGCCAGGGTGCGGAAGACATGGTGGCGCTCTACCTGCAGATCTCGCATGCGCTCGACGAGAAGAGTGCCGATACGCTGATCATGCTCGGCGGCATTGCCGAAAAACTGGAACAGCCGCAGCGCGCCATCGCATTCTACCAGCAGGTTCCCGAGGATTCGCCGATGCGGCGGATTTCCGAACTGCAGCTCGGCATCACGCTTTCCGATACCGGCAAGATCGATGAGGCCAAGAGCCACCTGAAGGAACTGATCCAGTCCGACCCGGCCGATATCCGCAGCTACATCGCCTATGGCAGCGTCTTGTCCGAGGCCAAGGACTACAAGGAGATGGCCGCGAATTACGACAAGGCCGTCGAAGTCATCGGCTCGGTGCCTCGGCAGAGCGACTGGTCGGTGTTCTTCCAGCGCGGCATTGCCTATGAGCGCTTGAAGGAATGGCCGAAAGCCGAACCCAATTTCCGCAAGGCACTGGAACTGAACCCTGAACAGGCGCAGGTTCTGAATTATCTCGGCTATTCGCTGGTCGACATGAACCTCAACCTGGACGAAGGCCTGAAGATGATCCAGGCGGCCGTCGATGCGCGCCCCGATGACGGCTATATCGTCGATTCGCTCGGCTGGGCTTACTATCGCCTCGGCCGGTTCGACGATGCGGTGACGGAGCTTGAGAAAGCAATCCAGCTGCGCGCCGGTGATGCCACGATCAACGACCATCTGGGCGATGCCTATTGGCGGGTCGGGCGCAAGCTCGAAGCCGTCTACCAGTGGAACCGCACGCTTGTTTCCGAAGGCGAAGACGTCAACCGCGAGCATGTGAAGCAGAAGATCGAAAACGGCCTGCCGGCGCTCGATCCGAATGCCACCAATACGGTGCGCAACCAGACGGAAACCCCGGCTCAGGCCGCTCCGGCACCTGCCACGCCCGATAAGAAGTCCTGATGCACGATATGTCTCTGGACATCACATCGGCAGATATCAAAAGGCCCGCCACAGACGCGGGCCTTTTCGACTTAGCATTCACAAACTTCGCAGTGACCGAATTCGCACCGGCGAAAATCAATCTGGCGCTGCATGCGGTCGGCCAGCGCGCCGACGGATATCACCTGCTCGACAGTATCGTGACCTTTACCGCTGATGCAGACGATGCGACGGCGGGTGCGCCCGCCGGAGACAGGCTGGGTTTTACGCTTTCCAAAAAGGATGCATTTTCGATTTCCGGCCGGTTCGGCGAAGGGCTTTCGCCTGATCCGGATGCGGCCCAGCAGAACCTCGTGCTCAAGGCTCGCGATATCCTGCGCATTGCGCTTGACGCAAAAGGCATTGCCGCGCCGCCGGTTGCCATCCATCTGCAAAAGAACCTGCCGATCGCCTCTGGCATCGGCGGCGGATCGGCCGATGCGGCAGCAACCCTACGCGGTCTTTTACGCCTGTGGGATGCACAGATCAGCGAGCCGGAACTTTCGGCGCTTGCGCTTTCACTCGGCGCCGATGTGCCCATGTGCCTGAAAAGCCGGCCGCTTGCCGCAAGAGGCATAGGTGAGGACATCACCATGCTCGACACCATGCCGTCTTTCGCCATCGTGCTTGGCAATCCGCTTCGCGGCGTCTCGACACCGGATATTTTTCGGCGGCTGACAACCAAGAACAATCCCGCCATTCCAGCCCTTACCGGAGACTGGCAAGCCGATCTCAGCGCCTTGCGCAACGATCTGGAGCCGCCGGCGCGCTCGCTTGTCAGCGAGATCGGCGAGCTTTCCGAACTGATTGCGGCGGAAGGCGCGTGGCTTGCCCGCATGTCCGGTTCCGGTGCGACATATTTCGGACTGTTTGAAACGTCAGCCAAAGCGGTAAACGCTGCGAACGATCTTCAGAGCAAGCGGCCAGACTGGTATTTCACAGCCGCACGGACCATCGGAGCGAAATAATGATCGGGATAGACGAAATGCGCAGCTTCATTCCGCTCGGCATCGCGGTTCTGACCGTCTCCGATACGCGCACACTCGAAGACGACAAGTCGGGCCAGACGCTTGTCGACCGCATCGAGGCGGCGGGGCATCTGCTGAAAGCCCGCGCCATCGTGACCGACGACCGCGAAAAGATCGCCGGACAGGTGACGGCCTGGACGCTCGACCCGGAGATCGATGTCGTCATCACCACCGGAGGCACCGGCTTTACCGGCCGCGACGTGACGCCGGAAGCGCTGGAACCGCTGTTCGAAAAGCGGATGGACGGATTTTCGGCGCTTTTTCACCGCATTTCCTATGACAAGATCGGCACATCGACGATCCAGTCGCGCGCGACGGGCGGCGTGCTCAATGCCACCTACATCTTCGTCATTCCCGGCTCGCCCGGCGCCTGCAAGGATGCCTGGGACGGGATATTGAAGGCGCAGCTCGACTATCGTCACATGCCCTGCAATTTCGTCGAAATCCTGCCGCGGCTGGACGAACATCTGAAGCGCACGAAAGGCTGAAATTATCGGCTGCGGACAACCCACGCCGGAATGAGCTGACTCATCAGCTTCGTCGCCTTGTGGCCCTTTGCCAGCGCTTCCAGGCTCATGCCTGATTTGGCGACCGCAATCGCGCTCTTCTTCGGTAGGATCAGCCCGTATTCCAGCGGAGGGACCGAACGACCGATACGCTGGAAGAATGGCCGGCGGTAGTTGCGCGACGGCGAAAAGCGCGCCGGCTGCTTGTGGATCGCCAGATGCTCGATGACTTCCTCGATCCAGCCGCTTTGCGGACGCGCGCCTGCCTCTATGAAAAGCAGCCATTCGCCACGCGCACTGCGCAGGACATCCTTGATGTCCCAGTGACTGTGAAACCGGCAGCCGGCAGCATCCGCCACACGGGACGAACCATCATGCGACGCGTGATCGAGCACGATCACGTCACTTACAAGTCCTTCCACAGCGGCAGTAACGAGGATCGAAAGCGTCTGCGCAAGCTCGGCTTCCTGGTCCCTGCATTCCATTAAAACAGTCAGCATTTCTGACCCTTAACCCATAGCTTGGGCAAAAGCCAGCAACGAACAAAGTTTGTTCTTGCAATGTTCTCATTCTGGCGATAGGAATTTAGTCATCGAGAACGGGAAGTGATCCCGTCAGGAGCCTTCAATGACCGAGCTGTCCCAACTGCGGCAGGGTGCGTTTGCGCCCGCCCATACGGCTGACATTGCCGATGCACTGGTCCAATCATCCGGGCTCAGGATCGAGATCGATCGGCGGCGCGGCAGAGGCGCCGGCCTGAACCCGAGCGGACGCTTCGAGGAGGAACGCCGCGAGGTGTTCGACGACGGTTGGCAGACACTCGAGGAGCTCGAGCCGTTCCGCACGGAAGTGCAGATCGAGAAGCCGAAAACGGCGATCACCCGCAACGACAGCCCCGATATCGGTTTCGACCGGTCGATCAATCCCTATCGCGGCTGCGAGCATGGTTGCATCTATTGTTTTGCAAGGCCGAGCCACAGTTTCATGGGCCTTTCACCGGGGCTCGATTTCGAGGCTAAACTATTTGCCAAGCCGGACGTGCCGCGGCTTCTGGAACGGGAGCTGAGCAGGCCGGATTACAAGGTGCGGGCAATTGCGATCGGCACCAATACCGATCCCTATCAGCCGATCGAGCGGGAATGGCGGATCATGCGCCAGATCCTCGAAGTGCTGCAGAAGGCCAATCATCCGGTGGTGATCGTGACGAAGTCGGCGCTGGTCATGCGCGATATCGACATCCTTTCCGACATGGCCTCGAAAGGCCTGGCCAAAGTCGGGATTTCGGTGACGACACTGGATCGCAAGCTCGCCCGAACGATGGAACCCCGTGCTTCGACACCGGCCAAGCGGCTGGAAGCGATCAAGGCGCTGTCGGATGCCGGCATACCGACTGCGATCATGGCTTCGCCGATCATTCCGGCGCTGAACGACCACGAGATAGAACGAATTCTGGATGCAGGCCATGCTGCGGGGGCGACGGAAGCAAGTTATGTGCTTTTGCGCCTGCCGCTGGAAGTCAGCCCGCTGTTTCGCGACTGGTTGCTGCGCAATTATCCGGATCGCTACCGGCATGTGATGTCGCTGATCCGCTCGATGCGGGGCGGCAAGGATTACGATGCCGAGTTCGGAAAGCGGATGAAGGGTGCCGGTCCCTATGCATGGCAGATCGGCCGCCGTTTCGAAATGGCGACCAAGCGGCTTGGGCTCGGCCGGCGCGGCATGCATCTGCGCGACGACCTGTTCATCCGCCCCAATGGCGGCGGGATCCAGCTGTCGCTTCTCTAGGATAAGGAACCATAGCGCGAAAGAACACGCAGGAAGGGAAACGTCCAAGAATGCCCGCGCATTCTAAGCCAGATTTTTCTTCAGTCCTCCGCATGTCGAGTTTTGTGTCATTCATGCGCCTCCCGTGAGGCACGACATATTCAACTTCGTTCTCGGTAAGGTTTCCGCCCCCTTGCCCCGCCGAGAACATTGCCCCGAGCCCACCGCCATGAGCGCGGTGGAAAGCGAAGCCGCACTCGCTTTCGGGGCTTGCAGGAGATCGGGACGGCGTGCGAGCCTGCCGCCATGTTGGTTCACACGCCGCCCGATTCTCCGATGCTTTTCGATACCCCCCTCACCTGTGATTTCAGCCTGGAGCTTGCCGCTCGCGATGCCGGACACTGGCCGGTTGCCGGAACCGACGAGGCAGGCCGCGGGCCGCTCGCGGGCCCTGTAGTCGCCGCTGCGGTGATCCTCGACCCCGATAATATCCCGGCCGGCCTCAACGATTCCAAGAAGCTCAGCCTGAAGCAGCGCGAAGCCCTGTTTGAAGCGATCATGGCGACCGCCCATGTGTCGATCGCCTCCTCCGGGCCGAAGCTGATCGACGAGATCAACATCTTGCGTGCCAGTCTCGATGCCATGCGCCGTGCCGTCGCCTTCCTTTCGGTCGCTCCAGCCCATGTGCTGGTCGATGGCCGCGATGTGCCCAAGGGGCTTTCCTGCTCGGGCACGGCCGTCATCAAGGGTGACAGCCGTTCCGTCTCCATCGCCGCCGCCTCGATCGTCGCAAAGGTGACGCGCGACCGGATGATGAACCGCGCCGGCGTCGTCTATCCAGCCTATGGCTTTGCAAAGCATGCCGGCTACGGGACGAAGCAGCATAGGGACGCGATCATCGCCGACGGCCCCTGCCCGCTGCACAGGATGAGTTTTCGGCCGTTGAAGAACGACGACTTTTTAGAATAGAGCGAACAGAACGCCGGGCGGTCTCGACGCATTGCCTGTTTGCCCTCATTGGCCGATGCTGCGCTTCTCCGGGCAACAGCAATCGTCCAAGGGTCAAGCAAGTAGGATGACTAGGAAACTCGTAAAGCGAATTATGCGCGCCGATCAGCTAAAGCGCATAAGTATATATAGGCGCACCGGTGGACTGTTTTTCTATGTTGAGGAACAGGTATCGATGTGGGACGACTGCCCGCCGGCCTGGGTCGAAGAGCTAGTCTCCGGAATTTTTTATAGCACCGCCGAAGCAGTCATCGAAGCCCGGCAAGCCGTAGGCTGGCTCAGGCTTTCTGAAGAACGAGGTCAGGATCCGTTCAAAGAGCGCATCGTTGACAATTGGAGACCCATCGGAACAGTTGAGCACAATCTGCTGATGCATCTCCTTCGTGGCGACTTCCCCGGACGGCGTCAAATTCTCGACCAGATGCAGTCTGTAGAAGTCATGCGCATTGATCCGGAAGGAAGCTTGAAATTGCGCAGCAACGGCCCCTGGGCGGATGTTCGCGATAATGACTATCCATCGGATAGGGTTAGTGGGCGCATTCCCGTTGAAGGCTTCTATATGGATGACGTCGATGAAAGCGGCGCATTGGTCCACTTGCTGCTTCATGTCATCGACGGGAAAATAGATGAGCTTGAAATCTATAAAGAGGACGGCAGCCCGATCCTTATAGATCCTTATGAGATCGAACTCGATAGAATCTATTTCTACTAGGAGCCGGGAAGCTCTACCTCGAATTAGAGACTTGTCTACAGGCCATAATCAACGTCCGACATCTCGAAACAAAAAAGCCGGGCGTTTTCACCCGGCTTTTCAAATTCGAATTCTGAGAAAAAATCAGTTCAGGCGCGACTGGACCTTGGCGACGGCGTCCTTGAAGAGGGCGGTCTGGGTGGTCTTGTCGGTCTTTGCGGCGATCACCTTGCCTGCGGCTTCGACAGCGATGTCGATGGCAGCGGACTTGACGGCGGTGATGGCGTCGGCTTCGGCCTGCTTGATTTTCTGTTCCGAAAGTGCGTTGCGGCGAGCAACAAATTCCTCGGTCTTCTGGCGGGCTTCCTCGGTCAGAAGAGCGGCTTCGCGTTCGGCGGCGGCCAACAGGGCTGCCGCTTCGGCCTCGGCTTCCTTGCGCTTCTTCTGGTATTCGGCGAGCAGAGCCTGGGCTTCCTCACGCAGGCGCTTTGCCTCGTCGAGTTCGCCGCGAATGTTATCGGCGCGCTTGTCCAGCGAACGGCCGACCATACCCGGAACCTTGATGTAGATCATCAGGCCGAGAAAGAGGACGAGACCGATAAGGGCCCAAAATGTTGCGTCCATGGATCAGGCTCCCGTCTTGGCAGCTGCGACAGCAGCCTTGATGTCGTCGCCGGTGGCCTTGCCGCCGATCAGCTGATCGACGATCGCGGTCGCGGTTTCTTCGGCAATCGCGCCCACTTCGGCAAAAGCCTTGGACTTGATTTCGCCGATGCGGGTTTCGGCTGCGGCGAGCTTGGCAGCAAGTTCCGCCTCGATCGCGGTGCGATCGGCAGCGGCCTTGGCCTTGGCGTCGTTACGAGCAGCGTCAGCAATGCCGTTTGCCTTGGAACGGGCTTGAGCCAGTTCCTTTTCATAGGTCTCGACGGCAGCGTCAGCTTCGGCCTTCAGGCGGCCTGCCTCTTCGAGATCGCCGGCGATACGGCCCTTGCGATCTTCGATGATGCCGCCAACGCGCGGCATGATGACCTTCTGAATGACGAGATAGAAAAGGCCAAAGGTGATGGCGAGCCAGAGCAGCTGCGACGCGAAATGCGACGAGTCGAATGGCGGGAAACCCGCAGACTCGTGCTCTCCGCCGTGAGCGACGCCGGTTTCGGTATGAACCTCGCCTGCGGGCGCAGCAGGCGTTTCAGATGCGGCCGGCGCGGTCTGCGCGTATGCCGAGGTCACGAACATCATCACCTCCAGGTGAATTCCATATAAAGTGGATCACGGCTCACCGTTGCCGGCCGGCCGTGATCCTATCCTATGCCGCTAGACGATAAGTCTTAGACAGCGAACAGGAGAAGGAGAGCTACGAGCAGCGAGAAGATGCCCAGAGCTTCCGTAACGGCGAAGCCGAAAATCAGGCGGCCGAACTGGCCATCAGCAGCCGACGGGTTACGCAGAGCGCCCGACAGGTAGTTGCCGAAAATCGTGCCGAGGCCGATGCCTGCGCCACCCATGCCGAGGCAAGCGATACCTGCGCCGATGTACTTTGCTGCTTCCGCGTCCATGATGAACTCCTTCGAATGGTTTGTTGCGGCTTTGGACTGGT
This sequence comes from Aliirhizobium cellulosilyticum, assembly GCF_014198105.1. Classification (NCBI taxonomy): domain Bacteria; kingdom Pseudomonadati; phylum Pseudomonadota; class Alphaproteobacteria; order Hyphomicrobiales; family Rhizobiaceae; genus Aliirhizobium; species Aliirhizobium cellulosilyticum. Next base: position 426,956 of record NZ_JACIGW010000002.1, read on the forward strand.
GCCCTCAAGCACCAACGACTTTATTTCTCAGTGACCGTCCGGATGCAGGGCATCGTTCAAGTACATGCATGTCAGGACTGCGAAGACGTAGGCCTGAAGGAATGCAACGAGAAATTCCAGACCGGTCAGAGCGACGGTCATGATGAGGGGCAGGATAGCCGTGCCAATGCCGAGCGCACCGAGTGCACCGAGCGAGGTCACGAAGCCTGCGAAAACCTTGAGCGTGATGTGGCCAGCCAGCATGTTGGCGAAGAGACGAACCGAGAGGCTGATCGGGCGGGCGATGAAGGAGATGACCTCGATCAGAACAACCAGCGGCAGAAGCGCACCAGGAACGCCCGACGGCACGAAAAGCTTCAGGAAGCGAAGGCCATGCTTGGCAAAACCGTAGACCACGACGAGACCGACGACCAGGATCGACAGAGCGAAGGTGACGATGATCTGGCTGGTGACGGTGAAGAAGTAAGGGAACATGCCGATCAGGTTCGCAGTCAGGATGAACATGAACAGCGAAAAGACCAGCGGGAAGAATTTCATGCCGTGGCTGCCCGCCCCTTCTCGCAACATATTTGCGACGAATTCATAGGACATTTCGGCAACAGACTGCGCGCGGCCCGGGATCAGCGAGCGCTGCGAGGTCGAGAAATAGAGAAAGCCGGCTGCAATAGCGACTGTCGCAACCATGAACAGGGAAGCATTGGTGAAAGAGAAGTCGATGCCACCGATTTCAATCGGCACGATCGTGTTGATGTGGAACTGATGGATCGGATCGTTTGCCACCGTTTACCCTCTTTCGATGACCGCCCGCGCGGCCTGTTCACCAAGACGACCCGAGGTCGCCTCACTTCTTGTCTTCACTGCTCCGGCTTTCAAGGTGCGGCGGTTGAGCCACCATACCTACGGCGCGGAGCACACTTAGCACACCGGCACAAAAACCGAGGAGGACAAAAAGTATCATCCCCCAGGGTTTTGAGCCGATGGCCCAATCGATCAGATAGCCTATGACCCCGCCAACCGCGATGGCAGAGATGAATTCGGAGGAAATCTTCAATCCGAGCGCCATACCCTTGCGGCTGGCTTCCGATTGTCCGTTCTTCCGATCCTCTGCCGCGTCTTCGGCCTTTCTTTCAGCCAAGGCTGCAGAAAGGCGCTTCCGGCGCTCATCCAGACCATCATCAGGGTCGTCCATCGCATCCTCCATCACCGGCTCTCCCGCACGGCAAAGCCGTGCAACGGTTAGCGAGGGATTTCGCGCCTTCCGGCCCTCTTTCAAGTGCGCGCAACATAGTTTTCACCGCCTTGCTAGTCAAGGCGCTGAACAAGCTTGCCACAAGCGTTTTAAAGCTAATGAATTCATCGCCTTATAGCATAAGTGACGGGATAGTGGATAAAACTGTTGCGGGAATCGGCGGGCACTGGGGCGCTTGTATCAGCTCCAACCACCACCATAGGTTCTATAGAAGACGTGCAAACCGATGCGTCCCACCTTTTTCATCGTCTTCGCCCAGTTCGGCCGGATATAGGTGGCGTGATAATGTGTCGCAGAGCCGACCTCCGGCATCCAGATCTTTCCGGCGGTGACGGCCATGGCCACCTCACGCGCCGTCTTCCAATGATCCTGCGAACGTATCCGGTCCTTGATATTGTCGCATGCGAAGGAAAACTGGCAGCGGTTTCGCCAATCCTCGTTCTGATAGACGACATCGCAAATGGTATCCGGATATGCTGGATTGCGCACCCGATTGAGGATGACCTGGGCAACCGCGGCCTGGCCGCGCACCGATTCGCCTCGCGCCTCGAAATAGATGCCGGATGCCAGGCACTGCTGCTGCTTGGGCGAAAAAGAATCGGCGGGCAGCGGGTTCGCCGCCCAGGCATGGTCCTCGGGACCGATCGGCGGGATAAACCTTCCCGCCTCGGGCTTCTTCAGGATTGCATCGAAGGGTGACTGGCGGGAGAAATCAGGGGCGGATGAAGCATAGGCGGTTGCCAGTATATCCGCACGATCGTTAGTCACGAGGCTGGCAATCATCGGCGGAAGGCTCTTTTCCTTCACCTCATCCTTGCGGAAATAGAATTCGGCCACTTCGACCGGTTGCTGACTGGCCTGCTCGCCCCGGGCGACCTTGACGAAGGCGGTCATCTCGTCCTCGTCATCGACGGGCCTGGTCAACGAACTCGAACGATCGAGGATGGAGCCGGCAGAGAATGCCTTCGGCGGCAGCATCGGCATGACGGCAACGATGCGGCCCTTCTTTTCAGAGCGGTTGATGCGATCTTCGTCGGGCGTGCCTTCGCCCGGCTTGTCCTTGTCGGCCAACGCCACCCTGCGCCCGTCCGGCAACGCGATGCCGGCATCGCCGCCGAGAACATGCGAGCCGCCCGGAAAGGCAAGCGACGCCGTGTGGAGCGAGCCCGCCGGTGACTGGGTGATCACCATCCGCCAGCTTTCCGACGGCCCGTTAACACCGGAAAGCAGGTCAGTGAGGTCACCCTGAGAGGGTATGGAAGGAAAGGCCAGCCAGGCGGCAAAACCGAACAGAACCGGAGAGGCCAATTTGTCCCAACGCGGCAGGGACCTCTTACGCAGAACTCTTTTCGAACGCAAAACGGCAACTCCACAAGGTAACCATAGAAGCCCGCAAGAGAACGTGCGGGACAGCGACTATGCTTGAAGAGTGAATCATTAACCTTGATGAGCGGTTAACGCGCGAACGGAAAGCCTTGCGCCACAGCCTCCTTCAGCACACGCGCATTTAACAAAGACGTGAATATAGCCCCAAGGACACGCGGTAGAGGTGGTCCATTCCGCTCAGATGACGACGTGCGCACCGAGTTCGACCACACGGTTAGCCGGCAGATGGAAATAGTCTGATGGGTCGGTCGCAGCATTGGCCATGGCGATGTAGAGCCGGTCCTGCCACATGGGCATGCCCGATTCGGCATCCGGCACCAGCTTCCTCCGGCCAAGATAAAACGAGGTCGACATGATGTCGAACTTGAAGCCGGTCTTGCGCAGATAGGCGAGCGCCTGCGAGACATTGTGCGACTGCATGAAGCCGAAGCGCAGTTCGATCACGGTGAAGCGCTCGGAGATTTTTTCCAAGCGATATCGCTCCTCGATCGAAACGCGCGGCTTATTGACTGTACGGATGGTCAGGATGACGTTCTTTTCGTGCAGGACATGGTTGTGCTTGATGTTGTGCAGCAATGCGGCAGGTGCGGTTTCCGGATCGCTGGTCAGGAAGATGGCAATGCCGGGCACCGAAACCGGGGCATGATCCGACTTCTTCTCCACCATCGGCACGAAGGTATTAAGCGGCACGTCGATGCGACGGGTCTTTTCGAAAAGGATTGCGGTGCCGCGTTTCCAGGTCCACATGATGATGGTGAAAAACGCGGCCATCATCGCCGGCACCCAGCCGCCATCATGGATCTTCAGGAGATTGGCTCCAAGGAAAACCAGCTCGAAGGCGAGCAATGGCGCCAAAACCATAATCGCCACCGTCTGCGGCCAGTTCCAGCGAAGGCGGACGAATTCGAAAGCCATGAGCGTCGTGACCACCATCGCGCCGGTCACCGAGATGCCATAGGCGGTAGCGAGTGCTTCGGAGCTTTCGAAGCCGAGAACGAGCGCAATCACACCGACAAGCAGCAGCGTGTTGACGCCGGGCAGGAAGATCTGCCCCGTATTGGTCTCCGAGGTAAAGAGGATCTGCATGCGCGGCAGGTAACCGAGATGGATCGCCTGGCGCACGAGCGAGAAAGCACCGGTAATCACCGCTTGGCTGGCAATGATCGTCGCGGCTGTCGCCAGAAGGATGACCGGGATCAGCGCCCATTCGGGAAACATTAGATAGAAGGGGTCGCTCATCGCTTCCGGATGCTGCAGCACCATGGCGCCCTGGCCTAGATAATTCAACGTCAGCGCAGGGTAAACCAGAAGGAACCAGGCCAACTGGATCGGCTTGCGACCGAAATGACCGAGATCGGCATAAAGCGCTTCAGCCCCGGTCACCGTCAGAAAGACAGCGCCAAGAACGACAATGCCAGCAAAGCCTTCGCGCAGCATGAATTCCATCGCGTACCAGGGGTTGAAGGCCTTCAGAATACTCAGATCATCGGCGATATGGACGAGCCCTATCGCACCCATGACGATGAACCAGAGCGCGGTAATCGGCCCGAAGAAACGTGACACCAGGGCGGTGCCCTTCGACTGTATGGCGAAAAGCGCAATCAGAATGACCACGGAGATGGGCAGAACCGCGCTATCCAGCTTCGGCGTGACCAGTTTCAAGCCCTCGACCGCGGACATGACGGAAAGCGCCGGCGTTATCATCGCATCGCCAAGGAACAGGGCTGCGCCAATCAGGCCGAGCAGCATCAGCATGGCGCGCTGTCCATTGGCCGACTTGGTCAGAAGCGCCAGAAGCGAGAGCGTGCCGCCTTCACCGTCGTTATCGGCTCTGAGCAGAAAGATCACGTATTTCAGCGTAACGATGATCGTCAGGGTCCAGATCATCAGCGAGATCAGGCCGATGATTTCCATATGAGTGAGGCCGTCGCTGGCAACGGGTTTCAGCGCCTCGCGGAATGCATAAAGCGGGCTGGTGCCGATATCACCGTAAACGACGCCGACGGAGCCGAGGGTGAGTGCAAACAGGCTGTGAGTACGCGTCTTTTCGGCAGCGTGATGTTCAGCGGGGTGACCCATAGAGTGCCTGACTTCAGTCAGCCTTTCCAGAAGACGACGGACAATGAAACGGATAACGGCATGCGCAACAGAATGGGCGAAACAGAGCGGACGAACTTCCGGACTAAGGTTAAGATAGGCAGACTATTATTTGGTAGGTCGGGCCTTGATCACTCTCGATTTTTTGCCCGGAACCGGCCAGCGAACCGTCGCCGGCCAGCAAGCGAGGCGACGATGAAAGCGGCAATTGCCAAAATATAGGAGGCGGGGTGCCCCGGACAGTAGACGGAAAATGGCGCTTGGAAGCCTTCTGCGCAAGGGCCTTGCGGCGATCGGCCACAAGCCCTCCCTGCATTAGGCGGTAACACCGCAAAAGAAAGCGCCAGAGCTGCGGCCGTCCTATTCGAAAACGATTGACGGCGCCTGGCGGCGCTTGCCTTGCGAAAGCTGCGCCCAGACCTTGGCGGCGATATCCTTGTAGATGCCTGAAATCTCGCTGTCCGGTTCGGCATGCACGATCGGCGTCCCGAGATCGGAGCGTTCGCGAATATCCATCGTCAACGGTACTTCGCCGAGGAAGGGAACGCCGATGCGGTCGGCTTCCGCGCGGGCACCGCCATGACCAAAGATGTCATAGCGCTTGCCGGTATCGGGGGCGAGGAAATAGCTCATGTTCTCGACGATGCCGAGAAGCGGGATTTCCACCTTGCGGAACATCGTCACGGCCTTGCGGGCATCGATCAATGCCAGGTCCTGCGGCGTGGACACGATCACCGCACCAGCGAGCGGCACCTGCTGGGCCATGGTCAGTTGCGCGTCGCCGGTGCCGGGCGGCATATCGACGACGAGAACATCGAGATCGCCCCAGGCGACTTCACGCAGCATCTGCAGAAGCGCCGACTGGACCATGGGGCCGCGCCAGATCATCGCCGTTTCCTCATCGACGAGGAAACCCATCGACATGGCCTTGAGGCCGTAGTTTTCCATTGGCTTGATCAGCCGGCCGTCGATCTGTTCGGGCCTGCCGGAAATCTTCAGGAGCCGTGGTACGGACGGTCCGTAGATATCCGCATCGAGAATGCCGACACGCAGGCCGTTCGCCTGCAGCCCAAGCGCAAAATTGACGGCAGTGGTGGATTTGCCGACGCCGCCCTTGCCGGATGCGACCGCGACGATCGCCCCAACACCGGGAACGCCGGCCTTCACGTTGCCCGGACCACGGGATGGACCGCCGGCGGGAGCATGAGCGTGCGAATGACCGTGAGCCGACGGCGCCGCAGCCTGCTGCGGTGCGGCAGACGCCTTTCGGTCTGCCGTCAATGTGACCAGCGCACCCTTGACGCCCGGCACGGACGTGACCGCCTTTTCGGCGGCCAGCCGCAAGGGCTCCAGTTCCTGAGCCTTATCTGCAGGCACGGTGATCGAAAAATAGACTTTGTTATCCGAGATGAAGACGTCCGACACCATGCCGCGGCTCACAAGGTCGCTTTCCAGATCCGGACTGCGAACCTTGCCGAGTGCTTCGAGCACCTGGGTTTTCGTTACATCCGGCATGTCTAGCTCCTGCTTGTCCTCAAGCGCATCCCGGCTTTTCGCCACGGCGCACATTCCTTGCTGCTATATAGGAGTTGCTGCCGCATACCGGCAAGATGAATAAAGCCGCTGTCTGGATGGCAGCCAATGGGCGCTCGATCCGGACAGCGGCTTTTTTCTTGGTCGCGTCTCTTGGTACGCTTTTGAAGTCCCCTCTGGACCTATTTCTAAGCAAGCATGAAACGTGCCAGTCTGAAAGAGGGTATTTTAGCACTTTTTTGCAGTAATTTTCAGAACAAACGACGTATAAGACGGCATTCCGCACTGCAGCAAACAGGGTTCGCACATCATTTGTGCAGATTAGCGAAAGCCTATTTAATCAGCCCTATGCGCAAAGCCTTGGCCACAGCTTGAGTACGATTGACGGTATCCAGCTTTTTGGCGGCGCGATTCAAGTAATGATTAACGGTATGTTCCGACAGGCCGAGGATATCGGCGATCTCGGCGCTTGTCTTGCCCGCTGCAGTCCAGGTCAGGCAATCGATCTCGCGATCCGTCAAAAGATCGGTCGCACGAACGTCCATGTTTCGGATTTCGGCAAGCCGGTCGAAGATATGGATCGCCGCAAAAGTCATTTCCATCAACTGCTGGCGATTCGGCTCGCTGCCCAAACCGCCGATCACAACCGCCCCCCTGGCTCCAGCCGGATCGTGGACCGGAATGCAAGCGCCGCGCACGATACCAAATCTGCCAAACACGGCAGCCATTTCCGGCGTTTCCGCATCGCGCTCAAGGTCGAAAGCGAATGGCACCGCGGAACGACGCAGCTGACGCACGACAAAGCTTGAGCGGATCATGCCTTCGCGATCGAAAAGCGAAACGAGTTCGGACGGCCAGTTATTGATGATAGCACTGCCGGACAGGCCCAACGCGGTTGCAGGCGGAAGGTTGAGAACCATGAAATTGCGAAAGCCGTAAAACTCCGCAAGCTTCTTGGTGAAACGGAAGACATCGAACTGGGTCTTCAAACCTGCAATCTCTTCGACATCGACGTCGAATGTAATCAGGTTGGCGGCCGTTTCCGTTTTGGACATTTTCTAACTTCTCTGTTCCGAATGCGCAGGATTGGCGGCGCAAGCACACGAATCATTCAGGTGATTTTCGGAGATCGCTCATTGGGAGAAAAGGCAAAAGTTGCAATTTCCTTGCATTTCTTCCCGCATCGCGTGTCTTACAATATAGGAGCTTCCACTGCAGACTTAAAAGAGATGTTAATTTTTTCCGCCATCAACCGTTTTATCAATACTGACAGGTACTCGTCTTAACAGAGTTCTCGCGCAGGCGACACGAGGGTGCAGGTTATTAGCTGGGGATGACGCATATTGCGCGGTCGGTGTGGACAGGGACGCCGCAATATGGCGAATAGGCAGCCGCGAGAACATCACGGTATCCGGGAGGAAAAGATGGCATCCGTTCATTCGTTCAAAGGCACGGTATTGTCTTCCAGCTTGTGCGAACTGGGTGAAGGGATCAGCTTCGAAGCCGAGACCAATACGCTGTGGTGGTGCAACATTCTCGGCAAGGCGCTGCATGCCCTCGATATGGCAACCGGCATCGAGAGCATCCATCCGCTTCCAGTGATGGCGAGCGTCGTTGCGCGGATCGATGCCGACACACAACTGATCGGCAGCGACAAGGGGCTGTTCGTCCGCAACCGGGCAACCGGCGAACTCGCACCGTATTGTGAACTCGAACCGGGCAATGACGGCAATCGTTCGAATGACGGGCGCGTACACCCCTCCGGCAGCCTCTGGATCGGTACGATGGGACGCACCGCTGCCGATGGTGCCGGCGCGATCTACCATGTCTCCCGAGGCGTGGTGACGAGGCTTTACGATGCAATCAGCATACCGAACTCCATCTGCTTTTCCCCCGATGCCGCAACGGCCTACTTCGTCGATACCCGCGGCAACCGGTTGATGAAAGTTGCGATCGATCCCTCAACCGGCCTTCCAGCGGGCCAGCCATCCGTCTTCATCGACGGCAGCGCGGACGCAGGCGGTATCGACGGGTCTATCTGCGATGCCAACGGCCATCTGTGGAATGCACGCTGGGGCGAAGCGGCGCTCGACCATTACGATGCCGCCGGAACCTTTATTCAGCGATATCAGTTGCCGGCCAGTAGAACGACCTGCCCCGCCTTTATCGGTAACGGCCGCATCGCTATCACTTCCGCCTGGGAAGGGTTGGACGCTGCCGGCCGCGCGGCTGATGCGATGGCCGGTGCGACATTCGCGGTCGATACCGGCGCAGAGGCCAAATACGATCCCTCCTATCGCCTCTGACGACCGAGGCGCGTCTCAAATCAAGACGTTCTCAGCGTAAAAAAACAGCATTCGGGGAACCAATGCTGTCCCTGCTTGTTTCCCTATCGAGCCGCAGCCGTGACGACTTCCCGGTCAAGGCAGTGGTTTTATGTAACAATAACAAATGGAAAAGGCAGGAACACCATGAAGAAGACCTTTGGAGCACTTATTGCGGCCGCCCTCATGACGTCCACCGCCCTTGCGCCGGCATTCGCCCAGACAAACAATGCTACGCCGGCTACCCCTGCAGCACCGATGGCGCCGGCCGAGACCAATACGATGGCACCGGCAGCCGGCTCGACGACATCCGCTGCGGCTGATGCAGCCTATCTGACCCAGCAGTCGGAAACCCAGGTCAGCGCCAATGATTATATCGGCAAGCAGATCTATAACGCCGGCGACGAGAGCATCGGCAAGGTCAACGACCTGATCCTCGAAGAAAACGGCGGCATCGTCGCGGCGATTGTCGGTGTCGGCGGCTTCCTCGGCATCGGTACCAAGGATGTCGCACTGCCGATGAGCAAGATCAGCATGACCCGCGACGCCGAGAAAAACGACGTACGCCTGACGACGACTGAAACGGCCGAAGCGCTTCAGTCCGCCCCGGAATTCAAGACTCTGGACGACAAGCAGGCTGCGACGGACGCAACCACGACATCGTCCACGACTACGACGCCGGCCACCCCTGCCACGCCGGCAGCCCCCGCAACGGGTGGCGATACAAACTCGTCGACGGCGACGAAGCCTTAAAGTTTGAAGCCCGGAACGAGCCATCCGCCACGTGTGATGCGATGAGAATGACAGAGGGCGGTGCCGCGGCGCCGCCCTTTCGTCGATCTAGAGAAGGGAACAGAGCCGTAATGCGTCATAGATGGCCGCATGGATGTTGCGGCTCGACACGGCATCGCCGATCCTGACGAGGTCGAAAGTGGCATCTTCAAGCTTGAGAGGCAGCGGGACGCGGCGGTCGATCAGGGCGCGGTAATCCACCGCTCCAAGATTTTTCGACAATGGCTTCAATGCAAGAAACAAGTCGGCATTGGCCGCGGTGCCGTGTTCCACCACCACCTGACCGACCTGACGCTCAACAGTCGCGGGCGAGTAATCCGAACCGAGAACGGCCGTCAGGCCATTGCCATTGCGCCGCACGGATTTAAGCCGTGTGTTGATCGTGACCTTTACGTTCTTGTCCGCGAAGTTCTTTGCATAGGGCACATGGTTCATGCCGCCCATTTCCGGGGCGAAAAAACGCTCGGGGGAGACCAGTTCCAGCTCCGCGCCGCTTGATGCGATAACTTCGGCCGCGCTCATGCCCGGATGGCCGCCATTGTCGTCGAAAAGAAGAACCGAAGCTTGAGGCTTTGCGGTACCCGCGAGGATATCCCAGCTCGAGGTAACCAGATCCTCACCCTCCTCCAGCTCGGGCAATTGCGCGAAACCTCCTGTCGCGACAACAACAAGGTCGGGATCGAGCGACATGACGTCATCCGCCTCGGCGTAGATGTCGTAACGGATTTCCACACCGAGACGTTCGAGTTCCGACAGGCGCCAATCGATAATGCCGATCATTTCGCGCCGGCGGGGATTGCGGATGAGAAGATTGATCTGGCCGCCGGCCTCTCCCGTGGCTTCGAGCACTGTCACCGAATGCCCCCGTTCTGCCAGAACCCGCGCCGCCTCCAGCCCTGCCGGACCGGCGCCGACGACAACGGCGCGCCTTACCTCATGTGCAGGAGCGATATCATGAGATATCAGCGCCTCGCGGCCGGTCGCCGCATTGTGGATACAGAGCGCCTCGCCGCCTTCGTAAATCCTGTCCAAACAGTAGGTCGCACCGACACAGGGGCGGATACGCGCCTCCTCTCCGCGCATGATCTTCTGGACGATATGCGGATCGGCGATATGGGCGCGGGTCATGCCGACCATATCGAGCTTGCCGTCCGCGATCGCGTGGCGGGCGGTTGCAACGTCGGCGATGCGGGCCGCATGAAAGACCGGGAATTTCGTCGCCGCCCTCACCTCGCCGGCAAAATCCAGATGCGGCGACGCGCGCATGCCCTGGATCGGGATGACATTGTTGAGATCGGCATCGTGATCGATATGGCCTCTGATGACATTGAGGAAATCGACATTACCGGAGGCGACCAGCCGCCTTGCGATCTCGATCCCCTCTTCGCGTGAAAGGCCCTTCTCCCAGTCCTCGTCCGTCACCAGCCTAATGCCGACGATGAAATCCGGTCCCACCGATTTTCGGACAGCCTTCAGCACCATGTCGGAAAAGCGCATGCGGTTTTCCAGCGAACCGCCAAACTCATCCTCCCGCTTGTTTGTGGCGGGCGACCAGAACTGGTCGATCAGATGGCCGTAGGCCTCGATCTCGATCCCATCGAGACCGCCTTCCTTCATGCGAGCAGCGGCATCGGCATAGTCGGCGACGATCCGCTCGATATCCCAGTCCTCCATTTCCTTCGGGAAAGCGCGGTGGGCAGGTTCGCGGATCGGAGAGGGTGCGAGGACCGGAAGCCAGTTGCCCTTGTTCCAGTTGGTGCGCCGGCCGAGATGGGTAAGCTGGATCATCACCGCCGTGCCAAGCTCATGACAGTCGTCGGTCAACCGCTTCAGCCACGGAACGATCTCGTCCTTGTAGGCGAGCAGATTGCCGAAGGCGGGCGGGCTGTCGACCGAAACGCTGGCCGACCCCGCCGTCATCGTCATGGCGATACCGCCCTTGGCCTTTTCCAGATGATAGAGCCGATAGCGATCCTTAGGCATCCCGTCTTCCGAATAGGCCGGTTCATGGGCTGTCGACATAATGCGGTTTTTCAGCGTCAGATGCCTGAGCTGAAACGGCTGTAGCAGCGGATCGTTGGACATCGAAATGGCGCACTCTCGTTCGATCGAGAGGGGATCATCGCCGAGGAGCGGGCTTCCCGCGACAATCAGAAGCGCCGCGGGATGTCTGTAAAACGGCAATTGCCGTCATGAGCTACGGTTGTTAGAAAATTCGTGATTATTTGTGCGAGCCCAATTATGAACTCTATCGATCAAGAGCGAGCATTTTCTGATAAGATCGACTGCAAATTTCCATACCTAGATACTTCCAAGGCTACGGCACTCGTCGCGGAAGCATTGTCCATTTCCCCAAATGCCGCATTTTGTGTGCTGTACGAAATCCTCGCCCCGCCACATTCGGAAAAGGTGCCAAAACAAAGACAGCGGGAATTGCTGGCCACCTGGAGTGAGCTTGCGAGTTTTCCCCTTGCTGTTCCCATCTCAAACATGGCCAGTCACGTGATTGATGGTAGAGAAGTGTCCACAAAACAGGCGCTAAGCTTGATGCGCGAAGCAGCGGCAATCCAAGGACAATACGCGGCTTTAACGGTGATATCTCACCTCGCATATGCGGGAAATGAAAACCTCGACTGTGATGCGGTGGATACTTTGGAGCGAGAAATTCGGATGCGATGGGATGCGTCTATATAACCACACCGGATCGAACCCTGCCTTTGCGGCAAAGTCCAGCTCTCAAGCGAGCTACGCGCGCCTCAGATCCGCTCGATCGCCATGAAGTCGTGGTAGTGGTCCTGCAGGTAGCGCAGGGTCGCGGCGCCATCCACCGGGCGGCCGTAGTGGTAGCCTTGCCCCATGCCGCAGCCGAGTGCGCGCAGCATGTCGACATCGGCCTGTTCCTCGATGCCTTCGGCAACGACTGCGAGATCCAGCCCCTGGCACATGGCGATGATGGCGCGCACGATATGTTCCGACGCGCGGTCTGAGGTGATGCGTGAGATGAAGGCGCGGTCGATCTTGACCTTGTCGAATGTGAAGTCGCGCAGCCGGCCAAGGCTGGACTGGCCGGTGCCGAAATCGTCGAGCGAAATGCGCACGCCGCTTGCTCGCAATTCCGAAATGATCCGCTGGGCGGTATCGGCCGATGTCATCACGGCTGTTTCGGTGATTTCCAGTTCCACGCGCCGCGGATCAAGCCCGACGCGCGACAGCGTCGAGAGGATGTTGCGCGATGTGCCCGGATCCATGAGCTGGGCGGAGGACAGGTTGAACGACAGGAAAAGCTCGCGCGGCCATGAAAGTGCAGCCTCTGCCGCTTTGCGCAGCAGCGTATCCGACAATGCATCGATAAAGCCGCGCTCTTCGGCCAGCGGCACAAAGACGGCAGGCGAGACGAAACCGAGATCGGCATCGCGCCAACGCGCCAAAGCTTCGAAACCCACCACCACGCCGTCGCGGATGCGCACGATCGGCTGGAAATGCACATCGACCGCATCTGTGATGATTGCGTTGCGCAGTGCCTGCTCGATCTGCGTGGCACGCTTCATTTCCTGGGCAATTTCAGTGGAATAAACAGTGATCTGGGCGCGGCCTCGGCGCTTGGATCGGTAGAGGGCCGTTTCGGCGCTCTTCAGCAGGTTTTCGAATTCCTCACCTGCGAAAGGATAGATGGCAAAACCGAAGGATGCCGAAAGGCGAACATTGCGGTCGCCCAAATCATACGGAGCGGAGAGCACATCCTTCATCATCTGACCGATGCGCTCCGCCCCTACCCGCTCGAAGACAAGAGGAAGGACAAAGGCGAATTCGTCGCCATCGTGGCGTGTTACCGTCGCGCCATCGGGCATGCAGGCCTTCAGACGATGGGCAACCTGGCAGAGAATTTCGTCACCCGCCTCCGAGCCGAAAAGATCGTTGATGGGCTTGAAGCCGTCGAGATTGGCGATGCAGATGGCAAAGGGGGCCGGGTCGTCGGCGCGTTCGGCTGCAAGCAGGCGCACCTTGTCGCGCAACCGGTAGCGGTTGCCCAGGCCCGTCAACGGATCGCTGTAGGCCATGGCCTGCAACTCGTTCTGGCTGACGTGCGGCAATGGGTTGCCCGCTAGCTTCATAAAAAATCCTGCTCATCGAAACGAGCGAAGGATGAGGGACAAAGATTAAGAAACTCTGCTGATGTATCAGCTTATGCCAATATGGTCACGAAACGGGCCAGGCTTCAGCTGCTATCTCGTCTTCGTCCGAAAGCAAATACCTCTGGAATACCGCATCCAGTGCTTCCGGGCTGATCGGCTTCAGGATCACATCGTTCATGCCGGCCTCGATGCAGGCCTCGCGATCACGATCGAACGCTTGCGGCAGGACAGCGATGATCGGCACCGCCTGAACTCCGTCCTCAAGTGCACGGATCGCCGCAGACGCTTCGAAACCGGTCAGTTTCGGTAGCGTTACATCCATGAGAACAAGGCGCGGCGAATGCTCGCGCCAAAGGCGGACTGCCTCTTCGCCATCGGTCGCCAGAACGTAGCTATAGCCAAGTCCTTCGATGATCTGTGAAAAGACGATCTGATTGACTTCATTGTCCTCGGCAACAAGGACATCGATACTATCGTCCTTCGAGACCGGCGCGAACGACGGCTCGTCGATTGGCGGCAATATGATTTCATCAACGGGTTTGCGCAGTTCGGTGGCGATCCGAACCGGCAGGCCGGGCCCGAAAGTCCCTTCTTCGACACGCAGTGCCGTTACGCCATAGGCTTCGGCGATCTGCTTCAACTCGGCCGGCATACGGGCATCGATGACGACGATGTCGATGCGGACATCGGCTTCGGCCGCGAGTTGAAGAAACAGGGTGAGTTCCTCGGCGTCGGCTGCGGCTGAAACATCGGCGGCCTGGCGGGAAAGGACATCGATTGCCTCCGCCACCGTGTCGGCGAAACGGCTTACAACGAGTATCTTTGCGCCAGCGACGGCGGAGAGCGGGTCGACGGCCGAGCTCGAAACGGCGCTCCGGGTCATGTCGATCGGAACAAAGCCGGAGACCCATTCGCTCGATTGCTGCGACAGATCGGTACGGACGCCGGCAACAACCGACGACACATCCTGCTTGACGGTTACAAGATAATAACGGCCGGGCTTGCCGATCCGATATTTGTGGACGATCGTCAGTGCGGTCGAACCATCAGGGCGGGTGATGTGCTCGGGGAGCTGGATCGGGTCGCCAGTCTCATAGACATGCTGGTTGATCGGCGCAAGACGGTCTTCGAAGGCCCTGGAATTGATGTCGGAACCCTTGTGACCAAGGATCGCATCGGCGGGCAGATCGAGGAAATCGCAATTGGCCTTGTTGACCGCGACGAAGGTGGCGTTGCGGTCCTTGACGCTGATCGGGAAAGGCAGGTTGTCGAGAACTTCTTCAGTCACCTGGACGCGTTCGGTGTCGAGTCGCCACTGCTCCTCGCGCTTCTTCTGTTCGGAGACATCCTTGATGACGCAGACGCCGTAGCCGGAAGGAAGACGGCGCTTGACGACACTCAGCCAGCGATCGGGACCGGGACGCTCCAGGCTTTCAGAACGCTCCTTCCACAGACCGGCAATCTGTTCGGCAACCCAATCCTCGCGATTGAGCGCACGGCGATAATTGTGGGTGTCGGCGACAAGGCGGATACCGGCATCATACATGGCAGCGAGAAGATCGCGAATACGGGTTCCCGGCACCAGCAGACGGGGCTGTACCCGTGTGATGCTCGCGATCTGCTGGCTGGCAAATACGACAAGATCGTTCCTGTCGTAAAGCAACACAGCCGCGGACAAGCCCTCGGCCAGTGCTTCCAGAATGGCAGTCTGAATGTTCGGATCCGCCGCGTCCAAATCATTCATGGATGAAACTCCGTATGCTTTCGGGACGGCTTTCGGCCACTCCCGGTCAGCCGATTCAACGTACGATCGGCAAAACTTCCTTCACGCTCGTCAATGGGAACATGCTGGCTGCAAGTCATCAACGAATGACCAGATTGTTGTGGCGGTGCCCAGCTGGCCGCCACTCCGGTCATTCGCGAAGAGCAGAGATGCTCTCCCGGATTCATCCAATTTCTCACATGAACCCTAGCCCGTTTACCTTAAGGCCGGATTAATGGCGTTTCCCATTGAGACGATTGCCGAGGATAATCCTATTGCAGCACTTTCCTCCGGCCGCAGAATCCCCGAAAATGGCGACATGTCTGTAAAGCTCCTGCCTGAAACCCTGATCAACCAGATCGCCGCCGGCGAAGTCATTGAACGGCCCGCCAGCGCGACAAAGGAATTGATCGAGAATGCGATCGACGCCGGTGCGACGCGTATCGAAATCGCCACGGCCGGCGGGGGCAAGAGCCTTGTCCGCGTCACCGACAACGGATCGGGCATGGATGCGGCAGATCTGGAACTGGCCGTGCGCCGCCATTGCACCTCGAAGATCTCGACGACGCTCAACGATATCCACACGCTCGGTTTCCGCGGCGAAGCGCTGCCATCGATCGGTTCGGTCGCGCGGCTGACGATCACCAGCCGCCGCCACGGCGATCCGTCCGGCTCGCAGGTTTCGGTCAATGGCGGTGCCGCGATCCCGGTCAAGCCGGCGCCGGCCAATCCCGGTACGGTGGTCGAGGTGCGCGACCTGTTCTTTGCCACCCCTGCCCGGCTGAAATTCATGAAGACCGAGCGGGCGGAGGCGGCAGCGATCACCGAAGTGGTCAAGCGCATGGCCATCGCCTTCCCGCATATCCGTTTCGTGCTGTCCGGTTCCGACCGCTCGACGCTGGAATTTGCCGCCACCGGTGACGACCATCTTGCCCGCATGGCGCAGATCCTCGGCCCGGAATTCAAGGAGAATGCGATCGAGATCGATGCCGGGCGCGAGGATGTGTCGCTGTCCGGTTTCGTCGGCGTGCCGACCTTTCACCGCGGCAACTCGGCGCATCAGTTCGCCTTCGTCAACGGGCGGCCGGTGCAGGACAAGCTGATCCTGTCTGCGATCCGTGGTGCCTATGCCGAACAGATGCCGGCAGGGCGCTATCCGGTCGCGGTCCTTTCGATCGATCTCGATCCCGCCTTTGTCGACGTCAACGTGCATCCGGCGAAGGCCGACGTGCGCTTCCGCGACCCGCAGCTGGTGCGCGGGCTGATCGTCGGGGCCATCCGTCAGGCGCTGCATCGCGAGGGTGACCGTGCCTCGACCACCGGGGCCGCTGCCATGCTGCGCGCCTTCCAGCCCGGCTCTTTCCAGCAGCCTTCCGCTCAACCGGGCTTTTCCGAGGGCTCGGGTTCAGCTTTCCCGCAGCGTTCCTATTCGCATTCGGCTTCTGCGCAGGCAAGCTGGTCCGCGTCTTCTTCGCCTTCAAGACCGCTCGATCTCGATATCGCAACCGCCTATGCAGCCCGCCCGGTCCAGTCCGGTTTCGACGCCTTTGCCGCGCCGACGGCTCGCGCCGACACGAGTGCGGAAACAACCTATACGCCTGAGACAACCGCCGCCGGTTACCGGCTGGGTGCTGCCCGCGCGCAGGTCCATGAGAACTATATCGTCGCCCAGACCGAGAAAGGTCTCGTGATCGTCGACCAGCATGCGGCACATGAACGCCTGGTCTACGAGAGCCTGCGCAAGGCGCTGGAAAATGACCGCCTTGCCTCGCAGGTGCTGCTGATCCCGGAGATCATTGACCTTCCGGAAGAGGATTGCGACCGGCTGATGGTGCATGCAACGGAACTCGACAGGCTGGGGCTTGCGATCGAGCGTTTCGGTCCGGGCGCGGTTGCCGTGCGCGAAACGCCAGCCATGCTCGGCGAAGTGGATGCGAGCGCGCTTGTCCGCGATCTCGCCGACGAGATCGCGGAATGGAATACAGCGAGCGGCCTCAGGAACAAGCTCGAATATATTGCCGCAACGATGGCCTGCCACGGATCAGTCAGGTCCGGTCGGCGGCTGAAACCAGACGAGATGAATGCGCTTTTGCGCCAGATGGAGGCGACACCCGGTTCGGGAACCTGCAACCATGGGCGGCCGACCTATATAGAACTCAAGCTTTCTGATATAGAACGGCTGTTCGGGCGGAGTTGAGAAGCGCTCTGGTAATCGTAATTGGTTCGGGGTAGAGGGGACCGATGTTTTTTCGCAGGAGACGAGTGATGAACCGGTTTGAGGGAAGCGGCTTTCGCGAGGCCAAGATCCGCTATCTCGACGGCGACTACCAAATCCTGAGCGCCGGCTCCTACGTCACCTGCGCCTTGACCGGCGCGCATATCCCGGTCGACGAACTGCGTTATTGGAGCGTTGCAAGGCAGGAAGCCTATATCGACTGCGCAACCTCGCTCGAAGCCGAAAAACGCGCCGGAACGCTGCCGAACCAGCAGGTGGGCTGAACGATCAGCCCTTGGCCGCGCCCTCGCGCAGCCGTCTTTCGCGGAAATTCCTGAATGCCGCCTCGATCATGGTCGAAGGACCATTGGGATCGTCGAAGACCATGTCGATCTCGACGATCTTCGATCTCTCCAGCAGCGTGCGGGCCGGGCCGGAATGGCCGGCAAGGCGGGCGGCATCCTTGGCCGTAGTCGCCAGTACCAGGTCCTCGCGCTCGGCATCGTCGAGCAGCGACTGGATCTCGTCCCCGGTGAAATAATGATGATCCGGAAAGGAGCGGGTCGTCGAGATCAGCCCGCCGATGGCGCGGACGGTGCGGTAGAATTTTTCCGGATCTGCTATTCCGGCATAGGCCAGCACATTCTTGCCCGACAGGCTGGCATCCGGGCGCGGCTCGATCGTGGCGACATGGATCGCTTTGCCGGCACGAGCTGCCTTGCGGACAAGCGCATCCGCAGCTTCGCCATTACCAACCTTGAGGATGGCAGAGAGCTGGTGCATCTGTTCCTTTATCGGAGCGCGAACCGGGCCACCCGGCACAAGATGGCCATTGCCGATGCCTCTTACGCTATCGATCACCACAAGAGCGAAATCCAGATGCAGGCGGGCACTCTGGAAACCGTCGTCCATGATGATCAGGTCAGCGCCTTCCGCGGCCAGTTTTCTTGCGCCATCGACCCGCTTGCGCGAGATTACCGTCATGGCTTCTGCCGCCAGAAGCAGCGCCTCGTCGCCCACCGTATCGGCACGATGGCGATCGCGATCGACCAGCGTGGTCACATCCAGCGAGCCGCCATAACCGCGGCTGAGGAAACCGGGTGTGTGGCCCATTGCCTTGGCAGCCCTTGCGAGCGCGATCGAGGTCGGGGTCTTGCCGGCGCCCCCAACTGTAAAATTGCCTACACAGATCACAGGTATCGGGGCAGAAGCGCGCCTAGCCGTGCGCATCCTTTTACCCGCAACCGCGCCATAGATGGCCGAAAAAGGTGACAGCGCATAAGCGCGCCAATCGGCCTTTTCCCACCAGAAGGGCGGCGCTTCGGAAACCATCGCGGCTAATCCCCTACGGAAACCGCGCCGGGCGATGCGGGGGCAAAGATGACGTCGGGAAGTGCGGTAATATCGTCGAGACAATGGTCGGCAAGGGCGGAAAGCGTCTGACGCGTCCCCGTGCCGGTCAGGACGGCAAGGTTGAGCCCGGCACCTGCGGCACGGCCCATATGCATGTCGTGATTGTTGTCACCCACCATCGCGACTTCCGCCGGCTGAAGGCCGACGGCCTTGCAGAAGGCGAGCATCATGCCCGGCTGCGGCTTGGTGCCGAAACCGCTGTCGTAACCGGCGATGAAATCCACATGTCCGGCAATGCCGAAGCTTTCGGCCATGCGGCGGATTGCCTTCTCGTTGTCGCTGGAGGCGATGCCAAGCTTCAAACCACGTGCCTTCAAATCCGAAAACACGGAAAGGAGATCGGCGACCGGCACGGAAAATTCCGCCGCACGGAGGAACAGCGCATCCAGTTCGCGGGTCAGCTCATCGACATCGAGCGGCGAGCCGGCCGTGACGAAACCTTGGGCAATCTCGGCGGAATTACCGGCGGCGAGCAGGCTGTCGGCTTTCGTCTTGCCCGTCTCCGGGTCCATGCCGCCGGCGGCCAGCAGAACGGGTTCGAGCGCTGCGTTTCCGGCTGCAGCGATGCGTGCAGCCTCCCGGTTTACCGGTCCCCAGCTTTCGTCGTAACGGATAAGCGTACCGTCCTTGTCGAACAGGATGCCCGCGATCGCGGGGGGCGGGCTCACCGACCGGTTCCGGCAGCCGCGACCTTCGGCTGCAGGCGTGCCGTCACGGTCAAGGGATTGAGATAGGGTTCGAGCGCCTTGACGGTCTTGGCGAGTGCACCGCGCAGGTCTTCCATCGCATCGGCTCCGGCTTCCACCATCCTGGCCCGGGCGTGATCGGTAATCAGCAGGTAATGCACGGCCTTGGCCAGCATCTCGACATCCTTGACTACTCGCGCCCCACCTTTGCGGACGAGATGTTGATAGGCATCACGGAAATTCTGGATGTTCGGGCCGGTCAGCACGGCGCAACCGATCATTGCCGGCTCCAGGGGGTTCTGACCGCCTTCATTGGTCAGAGATCGGCCCACAAAGGCGATTTCGGTCAGGCGCAGGTAAAGCCCCATTTCGCCTATGGAATCGCCGAGGAAAATATCAGTCTCAGGCGTAAGTTCGTCATTGCGCGAACGACGTGCAACAACTAGGCCCTCTTCCTTAAGCATGGTTTCGATCGCATCAGCCCGGTCGGGATGGCGCGGCACGATGATGGTCAACTGGCCATTCTTCGGCTTCAGCGCCCGGTGAACAGTGGCAGCAGCCATTTCCTCGCCATCGAAGGTCGAGATCGCCGCCCAGGTCTTGCGGTCGCCGATCTCTGCCTTGTATTTCGCCAGCAGCAACTCGTCGCAGGGCGGCGGATCCGTGTCACTCTTCAGGTTGCCGGAGACGATGACCGGCCATGCACCGAGGTCACGGAAGCGTTCTGCATCGAGATCGGACTGGGCGACGACGAGCGCCATCTTGTCGAACAGCGCCTCAGCCACCTTGGCGTGGTTGCTCCAGCGCGCGAAGGAGCGATCCGAAATGCGGGCATTGACCCGGATCTGCGGGATGCGGCGGCGCGCGAGTTCAGCGACGGTTGTCGGCCAGATTTCAGATTCCGCCGTAATGCAGGCATCCGGCCGCCAATAGGCGATGAAACGCTTGATCGGGAATTTAAGATCGATCGGCACATATTGATGGATGACCTCATCACCCAGCCGAGCGGCGACAAGGGCAGCTGAGGTGACAGTGCCGGTAGTCAGCACGACATGGATTTCGCGGCGGCGCAGTTCACGGATCAACGGCAGGATGGAAAGGGTTTCCCCGACGCTTGCCGAATGAACCCAGACCAGCGGCCCACGAGGACGCGGCTGGCTCGCATAACCCAGTCTCTCAAGTCGTCTTGAGCGGTCTTCCTTGCCTTTCATCGCCCGGCAGGCGAGATAGGGGCCGGCCAAAGGATAAAGCGCTACGCCTGCAAGGCGATAGCCGGCAAGAGCCATGCGAGCCACAGCACCGCTCATAGCCCTCGCTCCATATCCCTGCCTAGCGCCATCAATACCTCACCCCTGGAGCGATAATTTAGCTCGTCTTACCTGCTTCATAAATGCGTCAAAAAAGCGAGCTTCAGGTCAAGTGCGCCCTAACCTGAAGGACTATCATATTTCTGGCGCCTTGTGTCAGGCCTACTTGATTTCAGGATCCAGAAGGCGGTGCATGTGGACGATGAAATAGCGCATCTCGGCATTGTCGACAGTCGACTGCGCCTTTGAGCGCCAGGCGGTCAGCGCTGTTGCGTAGTCGGGATAGATGCCAACAATGTCGAGGGCAGACAAATCCTTGAACTGCACGCCGTCCAGGCTCGCAAGTTCACCGCCAAAAACCAGGTGCAGGAGCTGCTTCTTTTCGCTCGATTGCGTCATTTCCAAATCCGTCCATTTCTTGACTAGAAGCCCTTCCTCTGCGGCATTCCGTCACAAAGGTCAACCCGCTGCACCGGTCACAAGATGGGGCAGAAGCACATGGCGCGCATGGCGGGTTCCGGCCACCAGAACGCCGTGACGGATGGTTTCGCGATTGTAGATCAGGGGTTGGTCATCAAGCCCGGTCAGCGCACCGCCTGCACGCTCCAGTATCAAGTCGGCAGCGGCCAGATCCCAGTCATGGCTGTCCTTCTTCACGATCGTCCCATCGATGCGTGCATCGGCCACCATCGCCAGCCGATAAGCGAGCGAGGGAACGTGGCTGACGCGATGGATTGCAAGCTCGGGCTGCAGCTTTTTGACGATCTTCTCGTCCGCGGCCAGCACCAGTTCGTCAACCTCCACCTCGGATCGGACAGCGATAGGTGCGCCGTTCCTCAAGGCCGGACCTTCTGCCGCGGCCTGGTATTCCTGCTGCAGCGCCGGCGCGACGAGGACGCCCGCCACCGGGCGGCCCTTGTGGACAACCGCGACGGATACACACCAGATCGGTTCTCCGGCGATGAAGGCGCGGGTGCCGTCGATCGGATCGACAACGAACAGCGTCTCACAGGCCAGCCGGGCGCTGTCGTCGTCGGTCTCTTCCGAAAGCCAGCCATAGTTCGGGCGCGCCTTCAGAAGAAGCGACTGGAGACGATCATTGGCGGCAAAGTCGGCGGTGCTGACCGGCGAGCGGCCCTCGTTCTTCCACCAGACTTCCGGCGATTGCCGGAAATAGCCGTTGGCGATCTCACCTGCCTGCCGGGCGGCATCGAGGATGAGGTCGAGATCTGCGCTCCAGTTTTTGTCGGAGGAAACCATGGCGTCAGCTTCCCGCCAGCGTCATGCCCTCGATCGCGATGGTCGGCGAAGCGACACCGTATTTGCGGTCGATATCGTTTGCCAGCGTGAGACGCATGAACATGTCCTTGAGGTTGGACGCGATCGTCACCTCGGAGACGGGGAAGGCAAGCTTGCCGTTTTCGATCCAGAAACCGCTGGCGCCGCGCGAATATTCGCCGGTGAGCATGTTTACGCCTTGGCCGATCAGTTCGGTCACATAAAGGCCGGTACCCACCGACGCGATCAGTTCCTCCGGCGAGATATCGCCCGGTTCAAGCGCCAGGTTGGTAGAGGCCGGGGTGACGGAGTTACCGCCGCGCACGCCACGACCATTGGTCGGCAGGCCGAGTTCGCGGCCGGTGGAGGTCGACAGGAACCAGTGCTTCAGCACGCCGTCCTCGATCATCGTCATCCGCTCGCCGGAAACACCTTCGCCATCGAACGGACGCGAGGATGAACCGCGGACGATCAGCGGATCGTCGGTGATGTTGAGACCAGCCTTCAAAACCTGCTGGCCCATCCTGTCACGCAGGAAGCTCGTCTTGCGCGCCACGGATGAACCATTGATGGCGCCGGCGATCGTGCCTACGAAACCACGCGCCATGCGCGGATCAAAAACGACGGTGACATTGCTTGCTGTCGGCACCTGGCGCGGATTGATACGAGCAACCGCACGCTCGCCGGCGCGCCGACCGATCAGATCCGGCGCATCGAGATCGGCGTTATAAAGGCGACTGTCGAAATCGTAGTCGCGCTCCATCTTCGTGCCTTCGCCTGCAATTGCGCTGACGGATCGGCCGAAACGCGTGGCCATGTAGCTGCCGGAAAAGCCATGCGAGGTGACGAGAACCATGCCGCCCATGCCCGCAGAGGCGCCGGCGCCGGAAGAATTGGTGACGCCATTAACGGCCAATGCAGCAGCTTCGGCAGCAAGGGCTGCCTCACGCAATGCATCGGTCGGCACATCGGTCGGGTCAAAAAGGTCGAGATCCGGATAGGATTTCGCCAGCCGGTCCGCATCCGCCATGCAGACGAAGGGGTCTTCGGGAGAGACCTTCGCCATGGCGACGGCGCGTTCCGCAAGCGTCTTCATGTCGAAGCCCGGATTGGCCGACACGCTGGCAACCTTCTGGCCGACAAACACGCGCAGCGAAAAATCGTCGCTTTCCGATGATTCAGTTCCCTCGACCTTGCCGAGGCGCACCGAGACGGAGCGCGAGCGCGAGCGGACCACGACTGCATCGGCCGCATCGGCGCCTGCCGCCTTCGCCAGGTCGATTAGTTCAGAAGCACGGGATAAAAGCTGGGCGGAATCAATTTCAGAGCTCATATTTGCAAGCCTTTCGTTCCTGTCCCATTTATTGTGAGCGCTTCGAAGCATCAAGTGTGCCACACCTTTTCTTGACCGGGTTGTCGCGTCTGCGAACAGCCCGACTGATTCATTCCGCCTATTCGAAAGTTTCTGCATGACCGCACCGGGCTCGCTATTCACCGAAATGTTGCTT
Source organism: Aliirhizobium cellulosilyticum (assembly GCF_014198105.1). Taxonomy (NCBI): domain Bacteria; kingdom Pseudomonadati; phylum Pseudomonadota; class Alphaproteobacteria; order Hyphomicrobiales; family Rhizobiaceae; genus Aliirhizobium; species Aliirhizobium cellulosilyticum. The sequence goes on from NZ_JACIGW010000002.1 coordinate 450,639, forward strand.
CTTCTGGCCGGAGCGGTCATCGCCGCACCAATCTTCAAGAGGCTGGGGCTTGGAACGGTTCTCGGCTATCTGGCGGTCGGCGTCATCATCGGCCCGGTCTTCCAGCGTATCACCGATACGGAAGAGGTACTGCATGTAGCGGAATACGGCGTCGTCTTCCTGCTCTTCGTCATAGGGCTGGAGCTCAAACCCTCGCGCTTATGGCAGATGCGCGGCGACGTGTTCGGTCTTGGTCCGGTTCAGGTTCTTTTGACCGGGCTTGCGCTTGCGGCGCTCGCCTTCGAGACCGGCATGGCGACGTGGCAGGGAAGCCTGATCGTCGGCTTCGGCCTTGCGCTTTCCTCCACCGCCTTTGCATTGCAGTTGCTCAACGACGCCGGCGATATCAACAGCCGCTACGGGCAACGCTCGTTTTCAGTTCTGCTGTTCCAGGATCTGGCGATCGTGCCGCTTCTGGCGCTGATCACCGTGCTTGCGCCGGGAACGGAGGAACAGGCCGCCACACCGTTTGTCGATTTCGCCGTTGCGATCGCGGCCATCGGCGCGATGATCATCGCCGGAAAATATCTGCTCAATCCGATGTTCCAGATCATTGCCCGCACCGGCGCGCGCGAGGTGATGATCGCGGCCGCCCTGCTCGTCGTGCTCGGATCGGCGGCGGCAATGCAGATGGTTGGCCTGTCGATGGCGATGGGAGCGTTTCTCGCCGGCGTGATGCTGGCGGAATCCTCCTATCGGCACGAGCTGGAGGCTGATATCGAGCCGTTCCGCGGCCTGCTTCTGGCACTGTTCTTCGTTGCGGTCGGCCTGTCGCTGGAACTCGAAGTGATCGTCGACCATATCCTGTTCATCATCCCGGCCGTCATCGTGTTCATGGCAGTGAAGGCGTTTATCGTCTACGGGCTCTGCCGGCTCTGGGGCTCATCCCATAACGATGCGATCCAGATTGCCTTCCTGTTGCCGCAAGGCGGCGAATTCGCCTTCGTTCTGTTTACCACCGCCACCGCCGCCGGGCTTCTGTCATCCTCGACCGCCTCGCTGCTGATCGCCATCGTGACGCTTTCGATGGCGCTGACGCCGCTTGGTGCGGCACTTGCCAAACGCCTGATGCATGGTGAGGCGCGGGAGGAACTGGACGAGGATTTCGCCGGCGCCGGCGCAGACGTGCTGATGATCGGCTTTTCCCGTTTCGGCCAGATCGCCTCGCAGATGCTGCTTGCCGGCGGCAGCGCCGTGACCGTGATCGATGATTCCGCCGATCGTATCCGCCAGGCCGCCAATTTCGGCTTCCGCATCTATTTCGGCGACGGCACCCGTCGCGACGTGCTCGTGTCATCCGGTATCGAAAAGGCCAAGATCGTCGTCGTTGCGACGCAGAAGAAGGAAACGACCAGCAGGATCGTCGAGCTTATCCAGTCAGAGTTTCCCAATGTCCGGCTTTTCGCCCGTTCCTATGACCGCATCCATTCCCTGTGGCTGAGGGAAAAGGGCGTCGAATACGAATTGCGCGAAACGCTGGAATCCGGCCTGCTGTTTGGTGCCAAGACGCTGGAAGCGCTCGGCATGTCCGAAGCGCGCGCCGAGGAAATTCTTCAGGATATCCGCCGCCGCGACGAGGAGCGCCTGCAGATCCAAGCAGTCGAGGGCATTTCGGCAGGACGCGACAAGCTGTTCAACAGCCCGGTCAAGCCGGAACCGTTGATCAAGCCGAAACGCATCAATGTTCAGGAAGACGTGGCCGACGAGGTGGAAGCGGGTCTGTCTCTGGGGAAATGGTGAGCAGGACGGCTTCAGCCCTTGGCGACGGATGCCTGCAGTGCATCCACTGCACGCTTCAATTCATCCTTGACGTGGCTTGCCTCGTCCAGAATTTCCTGCGCTTTGAGGAAATCCAGCACGCGGAAACGGTTGACCTGCGGGCGCAGGAAGATGTGCGGCGGATTTAGTTTCAGTTTCAGCGCGATCGAAGCCTGCATGGTTAGCTGGCTGGCACCGAACAGCGCGTCGATGCGGGTCGGCGGGTGGGTGCCGTCGCCTTCCGGTGCGCCAACGACATCGACGCCGATGACAACGTCGGCAAGGTCGAGCAGCTGTTCATAGGGAACCGGATTGAATACGCCGCCGTCGATCATCACCCTTCCGTTGACCCAGACCGGCATGAACAGGCCGGGAATGGCGGCTGATGCGGCAATCGCGGTTCTGAGATCCCCCTCTTCGAGGATCACCTCGGCCTGCCCGTAATAATCGGTGGCGGAGATTTTAAGCGGGATTTTCAGGTCGGAAAAATCCTCCGGGATATCGGGAGGAAGGAAGGCATCGAGGATGGGATCGAGATTGAAATGGCCGAAGCGGAAGCCGCCCAGCTTGTCGCGCATTGAAGCCGGTCCGAGCGTCCAGAGGCGATTGAACAGCGAATTGCGGTTGCCCATCGTGCGCACCGTATAGTCGCGGATGTCGGCGCCTCGCATGCCGGACGCCATGCCGGCCCCCATGATCGCGCCGATCGAAGATCCCGAAATCGCCACCGGTTTGATGCCGAGTTCATCGAGCGCCTCGATGATACAGATATGCGAGATGCCTCTTGCTCCGCCGCCGCCGAAGGCTACGGCATAACGCAGGCCCTCCCCGCTGTTTTCAGTATCCAGATCCGGCAGGGAGAGGCGTGTGTTCATGGCGAGGTTCAGCCTGGCTGATATCGATAGAATTCGATGCGGCTATCGCCGAACATCCGGCTTTCCAGCGGTTTGAAAACTGGATCGACGACGATCTCGGCATCAATCCGCTCTTCCAGCAGAACAAGGGCACCCGCGGCCAACCAGCCGCCGGCATGCGCCGCATGGAGTGCCTTTTCACCCAGGCCCTTGCCGTAAGGTGGATCGGCGAAAATCAGGTTGAACGGCTCGATATTGCCGATCGAACCGAGGCTGGTTGCGTCCCGACGGAGAATACGCGCCCGGCCATGCAGACCGAAACTGTCGATATTCTCCCAGAGAAGGCCCCTGCCTTCGACGCTGTTTTCAACGAACAAGGCCTGCTTGCAACCGCGCGACAGGGCTTCCAGCCCCACCGCGCCGGTTCCGGCAAAAAGGTCGATCACCCGTGTACCATCGAGCGCGTCCGGATAGACGTGCCCGAGGATATTGAACAGGCTTTCGCGCGTCCGGTCGATGGTCGGCCGGATATCATTCGTCTTCGGCGTGGCCAGAGCGCGGCCGCGGAACTCACCCCCTACGATCCGCACAGCTTAGCCCCTCGGTGTCCGCGGCTTGCCGCCCGGGCGTCCACCGCCTGGGCCACCACGCGAACCACCACCTGGCTTACCGCTATTGGGTCTGCCGCCGGAAGGCTTGCCGCCAAAGGATTTTCCGCCACCCGGCTTGCCACCGAAACCGGGCTTGCCACCCGAGGGCTTGCCGCCGAAGCCAGGCTTTGCGCCAGAAGGCTTGCCACCGAAGGGCTTGTCACCTCTTGCGGGGCGATCACCGAAGGAGCGCTCGCCTCTATCGTCACGCGGCGGGCGATCCGAGAAGGAACGTGCGGGGCGATCAGCAGAGGGGCGATCACCGAACGAACGTTCTCCCCTCGGCTTGTCGCCGTAGGGACGATCGCCACGGGGCTTGTCACCAAAGCTGCGTTCGCCGCGCGGACGCTCGGAGCGCCCCTCGCTGGAGAAGGATTTGCCGCGGGCCGGACGGTCTCCGTCTTCGCGGGGCTTGCGGTCGCCGTAAGGCCTGTCGCCACGGGGGCGATCACCAAACGAGCGCTCGCCTCTCGGCTTGTCGCCGAACGAACGTTCACCGCGTGGCTTGTCGCCGAAACCACGGTCGCCACGGTCTTCGCGATCACCACGCCTTGCGCCTCGTTCCGGCTGGTCTTCACCGCGGATCCAGTCGCTGTCATCCTTGACGCGATTGATCTTGACGCGGAGATCGTTTTCCGGCGCTGGCTTCTTGAACAGCTGCTCGGCCTGGGCACGGGCTGTTACCTTGCGGCCGCTGTCGTCGGTCGTCGGGCGGGCGCCGGGCGCCATCCAGACATTCGCCGTGCGGCTGGTGCCCATCGGCGGGCGCTTCTTCGGCTTCTCATCACCGAAATCGCGATCCGATGGCTTCGCCCCGAACTTGCCCGAAGGCCTGTCGGAAAACTTGCGATCGTCGCGGCGGGCATCGGGACGCTTGGTGTCGAGGCGGCCAAGGGCGCGCTCGCGGCGGTCGCCGCGGTCACCACCACGATCGTCCGAGCGATCATTCGCCCAGCCGCGTTCGGACTTGGCAGGACGCTCCGTCTTTTCGGCACGCTGCGGCTGCTCTTCTTCCGAACCGCGCTCGTTATAGACCGGGGCTTCGAAATTGGCCTTCGATTCATTGATCAGGCGCGGGCCGAGCTGGTCGCGCAGGGTGCGGCCGCGCACTTCCAGCACTTCGCCTTCCGGCAGATCGCCGAGCTGGAACGGGCCGTAGGAAATGCGGATCAGGCGGTTGACCTCGAGACCGAGCGCGCCGAGCACGTTCTTGATTTCGCGGTTCTTGCCTTCGCGAAGACCCATGGTGATCCAGACATTGTGGCCCTGGGCGCGGTCGAGCGTCGCTTCGATCGAGCCGTAGAGCACGCCGTCTACGGCAATGCCGTCCTTCAGTTTGTCGAGCGCGGCCTGATCGACCTCACCATGGGCGCGCACGCGGTAGCGGCGCAGCCAGCCGGTGGTCGGCAGTTCGAGCGTACGCGACAGACCGCCGTCATTGGTCAGAAGCAGCAGGCCTTCGGTGTTGATGTCGAGGCGGCCGATGGAGAGAACCCGCGGAAGGCCTTCCGGCAGGTTGTCGAACACGGTCGGACGGCCTTCCGGATCGGAATTGGTGGTCACCAGACCGCCTGGCTTGTGGTAGAGCCAAAGGCGGGTGCGCTCGATGCCGCGGATCGGCACGCCGTCCACTTCGATCTTGTCTTCCAGCGTCACGTTGACGACAGGGGTATCGAGCGGCTTGCCGTTCAATGTGACGCGGCCCTCGAGGATCATCCGCTCCACATCGCGACGGGATGCGACACCGACACGGGCGAGAATTTTCGAAATACGCTCGGGCTTGCCGTCGGTCGGCGCGGATGCACCCTCGCCGACGAATTCCTCGCGCTTGGCCGAACGGACCGGCTTTCTCACTGCACCTTCTGCCTTGGCGCGCGGCTTCGCAGCCCCAGCGGGCTTGTCGCTGAATTTGGCTCCCGGCTTGCCTGAGGACTTGAAGCCCGGCTTGCCCCCCGACTTGGAAGCAGTGCTGCCTTCGGCTTTCGGCTTGATTTCGCGAACGAAGGTTTTCGCTTCGCCGCGCTTCGGCTTGTCTTTTGAATTCATATGTTGTTTGCCTGAAGCAGGATGTCGACGGAGTATCCCGGACATACTTGTTCGTGTTGACCAGATGGATGCACACCCAGAAGGCGCGCTTCGCGTTGCATGCTTCCTACCAGTTCATGCGATCCGGGTTAAGAGGAAATCGCTGAAATGCCAAAGAGCGACGGCTTCATGGATGCCGCATTGACAGAAGCCAGAAATGCCGCGGAACGCGGCGAGGTTCCAGTTGGTGCCGTACTCGTCATCGACGGCGAGATTGTCGCCCGCTCAGGCAACCGCACCCGCGCCGAAAACGACATCACCGCCCATGCCGAAATTGCCGTGATCCGCGCAGCTGCAGCCAAGGCCGGAAGCGAGCGGCTTGGCGGAGCGGATCTCTATGTGACGCTGGAGCCATGTACCATGTGCGCCGGCGCCATATCCTTCGCCCGTATCCGCCGGCTTTATTACGGCGCCAACGATCCGAAGGGTGGCGCTGTGGAAAACGGCGTGCGGTTTTTCTCGCAACCCACCTGCCACCATGCGCCCGAAGTCTATTCCGGCATTGCCGAAGTGCCGGCGGCAGACCTGCTCATCGACTTTTTCCGGTCCCGACGGGACAAATAAGACTTACAAAAAAGGCCCGGCTTGGCCGAGCCTCGTTCGCTCAATCTTACTGGAAGGGCTTCCACCAGGCAGAGCCCTTTGTGGAGGCGGCCTCGGCTTCCTTCTTGCGGCGAGCTTCCTTTTTGGTCTCCGGCTCACCCAGATCCTGCAGGGTCTGCGCATCGGCAGTTCGGAATTCCGTCGGCGGATCGGAGAGCGAACGGCGGCCTCCGCTGATGCCCGGATCGTTTGCGTTGGCTTTCGCCTGACGGAAGGCTTCCCACTTCTGCGATTCCGTCAACTGCCCGGCCTGGCCCTTGCCGGCCAGAAGCGGTGAACGGTAGTTCGGGTTGCTCTGGTTGTCGGTCGCTTCCTGACGAAGGCGCTCACGTGCCTCTTCCGGCGATTCGACCCAGTTCGGGTTGTTTTCGCGGTTGGCAAGCGATTGCTGCGGCGGTGGCAACGCCCCGCCTTCCTGATGGCTGGCGACGACCAGCGCAGGACGTGGGTTGTAGCGGATCTTCGCCTTTTCCTTGGCGCGATCGCCACCGATATCGATGGCCGAAGTCACGTCATCGCCCAATTGTTCCATGGCAGTCTTGTCTGTGCCGTAGGTCGGGCTTCCCATGCAGCCGGAAAGCGTCACGGTCGCAACCAGAATACCGGCCGCACCAAGGGCCATACGCAAGGTTTTCGTCGTTTCCATCAAACCCCTACCACGGACGCCCGCCTCGACGCCTCATAGACTATTGCCATCGACCTGACGGATAAATCCGGCCAATTTCAGGCAGGAATACCGGATGACGCGCTTAAGCGCAATCATCCGGCACGGTTCATGACATTACAACTTGCCAAGCTTGGCAAGTTCGGTCAGCGCCGCAGCATCGCGAGCCGAGACATCCGGCCATGCCGGATCGGAGCCGACATCGGTTGTCACACGCCACGAACGGGCGCATTTGGTGCCCTCGGCCAGCTTCGGATCGACCGACACGCCCGCGACTTCCGGCAGACGGAAAGCCGTTTCCGGACCTTCACCTGCCGTGATCGTGATGGCAGAGGTGATGCAGGTTTCCTCGAATTCGAGACCTTCCAGCGCCTTCAACAATTCGGCATCGGCAACATAGACGACGGGCGCCGCTTCCAGCGACGAACCGATGCGCTTGTCCTTGCGCTCGATCTCGAGTGCGCCGGTGACCACGGAGCGAACCTTGCGGATCTTCGCCCACTTTTCGGCAACCGCGTCGTTCTTCCATTCGGCCGGCACCTGCGGGAACTGCTCGAGATGCACCGAGACCGCATCCGGTTTCAGCGACAACCAAGCCTCTTCGGTGGTGAAAGGCAGCATCGGGGCAAGCCAGGTGACGGTGGCCTCAAAGATTTCGCGGATGACGGCGAGCGAAGCGCGGCGGCGCGGCGAAGACGGGGCATCGCAATAGAGCGCGTCCTTGCGGATGTCGAAATAGAAAGCCGAGAGTTCGATATTGGCAAAATCGATCAGCGCACGGGTGATCTTCTTGAATTCGAACGCATCATAGCCTTCGCGTACGAGCTTATCGAGCTCATACAGGCGATGCAGCATCAGCTTTTCGAGTTCCGGCAGTTCGGCGTAGGCGATTTCCTCACCTTCGTCATGGGCCAGCGTGCCGAGCATCCAGCGAATGGTGTTGCGCAGCTTGCGATAGGCATCGACATTCGTCTGGATGATCGTCTTGCCGAGGCGCTGGTCTTCCCAATAGTCGGTGGTCATGACCCATAGGCGAAGGATGTCGGCACCGGCATCCTTCATCACGTCCTGCGGGGACACGACGTTGCCGAGCGACTTCGACATTTTCTGGCCCTTTTCATCCATGGTGAAACCATGGGTGACGACCGTGTCATAAGGCGCGCGGCCGCGGGTGGCAGCCGATTCCAGAAGCGAGGAGTGGAACCAGCCGCGATGCTGGTCGGAGCCTTCGAGATAGACATCGGCCGGCCATTTCAGGTCCGGGCGGTCTTCGAGCGTGAACGTATGCGTCGAGCCACTATCGAACCAGACATCGAGGATATCCATGACCTGCGTCCACTTTCCGTGGTCGTGGCCATTGCCCAGGAACCGTTCCTTGGCGCCTTCGGCGAACCAGGCATCGGCACCTTCGGTATCGAAGGCTTCGAGAATGCGCTTGTTGACCTCTTCGTCCTGCAGGACATTGCCTTCTTCATCGGCAAACACGCAGATCGGAACGCCCCAGGCGCGCTGACGCGACAGAACCCAGTCCGGGCGCTGCTCGATCATGGCACGCAGACGGTTCTGGCCGCCGGCGGGCACGAAACGGGTGTCATCGATCGCAGACAGGGCACGGGTGCGCAGCGTTGTGCCGTCCTTCAGGTCCTTGTCCATATAGACGAACCATTGCGGCGTGTTGCGGAAGATGATCGGCTTCTTGGAGCGCCACGAATGCGGATAGGAGTGCTTCAGGCGGCCACGGGCAAACAGTGCGTTACGTTCGATCAGCGCCTTGATGACGCGGTCGTTGGCATCACCCTTCTTGCCGTTGTCATCCATGACGCGAGCGCCCTCGAAACCGGGGGCGTCGGCGGTGTAGGTGCCGCTGTCGTCGACCGGGAATGGGATGCGGGTATCGATGCCCTTGGCTTCCAGTTCCTTGACCGACGACATCCATGCCTCGAAGTCTTCACGGCCATGGGAAGGAGCGGTGTGGACGAAACCGGTACCAGCATCATCGGTGACGTGATCGCCGGCGAGAAGCGGAACGGCGAATTCGTAACCGCCGCCGAGGCCCGCGAGCGGGTGCGCAAGCGTCAGGGCTGCCATTTCGTCTGCCGAGACGCCACGCAGCTTCTTGAAGGTGAGCTTTGCCTTGGCAGCCGATTCTTCGGCCAGCGCATCGGCAAAGATCAGCTTTTCACCCGGCTGCGGACCGAAGTCGTTGACAGCTTCGGTGACCTCGTAAAGGCCGTAAGCGACCTTCGGCGAATAGGCGACGGCGCGGTTGCCGGGGATGGTCCACGGGGTGGTGGTCCAGATGACGACGTGAGCGTCGGAGAGTTCGGCAGCGCCGACGACCGGGAACTTCACCCAGATCGTGTCACTCTCGTAATCGTGGTATTCGACCTCGGCTTCCGCCAGCGCCGTGCGCTCGACGACCGACCACATGATCGGCTTGGAGCCGCGATAAAGCTGGCCGCTCATGGCGATTTTCAGCAGTTCGCCGGCGATGCGGCTTTCGGCGTGAAAGTTCATCGTTAGATACGGGTTGTCGAAATCGCCGACGATGCCGAGGCGCTTGAACTCGTCGCCCTGGATCTTGATCCATTTTTCGGCATAGGCGCGGCATTCCTTGCGGAATTCGATCATCGCGTCCGGCTGCTTCAGGTCCGGCTTGGCCTTGCCCTTGGCGCGGTAGTTTTCTTCCTCGATCTTCCACTCGATCGGCAGGCCGTGGCAATCCCAGCCCGGAACGTAATTCGAGTCATAACCGCGCATCTGGAACGAGCGGGTGATGACGTCCTTCAGGATCTTGTTCAGCGCATGGCCGATATGGATGTTGCCGTTGGCGTAGGGAGGCCCATCGTGCAGCACGAACTTTTCGCGGCCGACGGCGGAGGTGCGCAGTTGTCTGTAGAGGTCCATCTGCTGCCAGCGGGCAACGGTTTCCGGCTCCTTCTGCGGCAGGCCGGCGCGCATCGGGAATTCCGTCTCGGGCAGATAAAGGGTCTTCGAGTAATCGAGCTTTTCAGCAGTATCGGTCATATCAGGCAATCGTCTCTTGGCGCCACGTTTCGGCGCGATGCGGATGAGAATTCGGTGGCGGAGGCACTGTTCAAACGCCAAAATCCCGGACCTTCCCGCAGCTTGATCAAGCAGCGCGGAAAGCCGGGCCGATAATTCGTATGATCATCCTAGCGATGATCTGGGCCGACCGGAAAACTGTCATGGACGCGGTTATTAAGGCGTTTTGGGGCGGAAAGGAAGGGGGAAATCGGATTGGCGAGACGACATGATTGCCTGACTGCCGCGAGGTCGTATATTCTTGCCGCGACTGTACCAGAACAGGTTTGGGCCGTTGTTATGAAAAGAACGTTTTTCGTAAAAGCCGTTTGGGATGAAGAGGCCAAGGTCTTTTATTCCGAGAGCGATATCGACGGCCTCCATATCGAAGCTCCGACCGTAAATGCTTTCGAGGACGTGCTCTTTGACGCAGCCATCGATCTGATCGTCGCCAACCATATGTCAGCAGCAGACCTTGCTGACACACCGATCAGAGATCTCATCCCAGCAATTCTCTGGGAGAGACCTGCCAGCATTCCGGCTGCGGCCTGATGGTCGATGGTTTTTACAAAACCGTCCGCACGATCATTTCGGAACTCGGTTATGAATATCTGACCAACGCGAAGGGTTCGCATGAAAAATGGCGCTCGCGAGACACCGGAAAGATCATATTGCTTCCGCATAATCTTTTGAGTCGACACACCGACAACGCTATCCTGAAAGATGCGGGCTCGGAAAAGCGCCTTTAAAAAACGACTGCTCTTCAATCTCTCGGATTTGCCGCCATCACACCGCGCAGTGCATCGTTGATGCGGTCCTGCCAGCCGGGGCCGTCTTCCTGAAAATATTCGATAACCGCGCTGTCGAGCTTGATCGACACAAGTTCCTTAACTTCCGGCAGGGCGCGCTTTTCGACAGGTGCTGCGGCGGCTTTCTTTGCCGGCTTGAACAGGGCTTCGGCGGCATCCATAGGATTGGTGGGCCGGCGCGGGGTGCTTGCCATGATCTTATCCTTCGTTTTCTGCGTTGAAGGCGAATGCGATCTTCGCATCCAGTTCACTAATCGGCTGAACGCCGGAAAGCAGCGCCCTCGCCTCTTCCTCGTCGCGCTTGATCTGCGCCACCAGCGGGTCCAGCCCGTCGAATTTCAGCTCGTCGCGCAGATGGCCGAAGAAAGAGACGGCGCAGATTTCGCAATAGAGCGAACCGGAAAAATCGAAGAGATAGGTTTCGAGCAACGGAGCGCCATTATCGGTCACCGTCGGGCGGCGGCCGTAGCTTGCGACGCCGTCATAAAGCGTGCCGTCTGCGCGGCGGAAACGGACGGCATAGATGCCGGGCTTCAATTCCGCCTCGGGCGCCAGCCGCATATTGGCGGTAGGAAAACCGAGCTGGCGGCCGAGCTTTTCCCCGTCGATCACTTCGGCTTCCACCGTATAGCGATAACCGAGCAGGCCGGCTGCCTGAGCGACATCCCCCTCGCCCAGCAATTCGCGGATACGGCTTGATGAAATCACCTCGGCGTTTTCATCGCGGAAGGCATCGACCAGCGAGACGGAAAAACCGTGGCGCTCACCGGCGGCCATCAGGAAGGCCGGCCCACCCTCGCGGCCCTTGCCGAAATGGAAATCGAAGCCGGTGACGACTGCACTCGCGCCCAGCCAGTCGACCAAAATAGACCGGATGAACTCTTCGGCGGAGCGGCCGGCAAAATCGCGATCGAATGGATATTCGATCACCGAATGGAACCCCATCGCCTCCAGGAGCCGCGCCTTCACCGGCGCCGGCGTGATGCGGAAAACCGGCTGGTCCGGCTTGAAGACGGTACGCGGATGCGGCTCGAAGGTCAGGACCAGAGCCGGTACACCGCGTTCTTCCGCCAGCTTCAGCGCACGTTTGAGCACGCTGCGATGACCGCGATGCACGCCGTCGAAGTTGCCGATCGCGACCACTCCGCCCTTCAGAGCCTCGGGCAGCGGATCCTTCTTTTCGTTGCGGTGAAATACGGTCATGGGACAGGTCCGGATCAGGCTATTCGATATTGCGTGACTGGCCAGGCCAGATCAATCAAGCAAGTCTGGGCATCCAGAATTTCGGCGCGGCGTTTTCGCTCTTCAACCATGCCTGCAGGATGGCCTCGTCCGTCTCGCCGTTGACAGTGTATTCCGCCACATGGATACCAGCGCTGATATAAAGCAGGTCGAGGCCTTGCGAAAGCGCGCCGCGCACATCGGTCGGCATGCCGTCGCCAACAGCGAGCACCTTCGACTTGTCGAAGTCGCCGCGCACTTCGCGGGCGGCCGCAAGCGAGGCCTCGTAGATCGGGAAATGCGGCTTGCCGGCGATGCGGGTCTTGCCGCCGAGCTGTTCGTAATAGGCGGCAACAGCACCGGCGCATGGAATGATCTTGTGGCCACGCTCGACGACGAGATCCGGGTTGGCGCAGATGAAAGGCACGTCGCGGGCAACCAAGGCCTTCAGCATGTCGGTATAGTCTTCCGGCACTTCCTTCTCGTCATCGAAGAAGCCGGTGCAGACGATCGCTTCCGCCTGGTCGGCGGAAACAACCTCGACGTCGAGACCATCGAAAAGCGGCATGTCGCGTTCGGGGCCGAGCAGAAAAACCTTTTTCGGGCCTTCGGCGATCAGATGGCGGGTCACGTCGCCAGACGTGACGATGCGGTCATAGGTGCCGTCTTCGACGCCGAGCAGTTTCAGCTGCTCGATGACGCCCGGCGCGGGCCGTGGGGAATTGGTGATCAGCACGACGGTTGCACCGGCTTTGCGGGCTTCGGCCAATGCCTGACAGGAATGCGGAAAGGCTGCAACACCGTTATGCACCACGCCCCAGACATCGGACAGAACCACATCGTAGCCGCCAATGACTTCACTCAAGTTCTGGATGCGCTTTGCCATGCCTGTTGATCACCTTCTGCCACGTCTGGCCTCACATATCTGGCGCTGATGTCGCAAAGCGTGGCCTGGATGGCAAGGAGATTTGCGTGCAGTGCGGTATATTTCATGCGGCCGTTACATGAGTGCCGCCAAGCGAACCGCCAGCCCGGCCGCGGCGCAGATACCGAGAACCGGCATCATGCCGAGCTTCATCCGGAACAGCAAAACGGCCGAGAGCACGAACAGAACTGCTGCCACCGGATCGAGGCTTGCCCAGACCGGCAGCGCCAGTTCAAGCCCGAGCGACGGCACGAGTTCGACCTTTCCTACTTCGCGAAACAGAACATGCAGGCCGAACCAGATGGCGAGGTTGAGGATGACGCCGACAATCGCCGCAGTGATCGCCGACAGCGCGCCGGACAGGATGCGATTACCGCGCAGGCGCTCGATATAAGGCGCACCGGCAAAAATGAAGATGAAGCTCGGAACGAAGGTCGCCCAGGCTACCAGCAAAGCGCCGAGAACGCCTCCGACGACCCCGGAAGCCTCGCGAAAACCGGTGAGGAAACCAACGAAGGAAAGAACGAGAACGAGCGGCCCCGGCGTGGTTTCGGCCAGCGCCAACCCATCCAGCATTTCGCCCGGCTTCAGCCAGCCATATTGCTCGACACCGACCTGCGCCACATAGGCCAAAACCGCATAAGCACCGCCGAAGGTGACCAGCGCCATTTTTGAGAAGAAGGAGAAAAGACTTGTCAGGCCATCCGGTGCGGAAAAGGCCCAAAGGATCAGAAGCGGCAATTGCCAGACGATGATCCAGCCGATCAGGCTCATGATCGCCCTGCCCGGTGATGGTGGTGCGTGAAGATCGGTGAGGTCTGTTGGTGCCGTGGTGACACCGGTTCGCCGGGCATTGAGGAAACCGGCAGAGGCAGCAGCGAGAACCACGACCGGAAAGGGTACAGAAAAAATAAACAGCGCCACGAAGGCCGTGGCTGCCACAAGACAGAGAAACCCGCTCTTCAGCGTCTTCTTCGAGAGCCGAATGACCGCCTCGACGACGATGGCAAGAACTGCGGCCTTGAGCCCAAAGAACAGACCGGCCAGCCATGTGGTTTCCTGCCAGAGCGCGTAGGCGGCCGACAGGATGGTGATGACGACGAGGCCGGGCAGAATGAAAAGCAGCCCTGAGATGACGCCGCCGCGGGTGCCATGGGTCAGCCAGCCGATATAGGTGGCGAGCTGTTGCGCCTCCGGTCCCGGCAGCAGCATGCAGTAGTTCAGGGCATGCAGGAACCGCTCCTCCGAGAGCCAGCGTTTTTCCTCCACGACTGCACGGTGCATCATGGCTATCTGCGCTGCCGGGCCACCGAAGCTCAAACAGCCGATGCGGGCGAAGACGGAAGTTAGTTCGGCAAGTGTGGGCTGAGCGCTATCCGATTTTGCCACATCGTCAATCGCCGCCATATGCCCTCCCCCAAACCAATATCCTCAAAAGGAATGCGCCTCAGTAAAAATGTCATGTTAAAGCTATATGACAATTTTCATTGGCTGGCTTCATCGGCAGCTGCCATGCTGAGGTCAAACTCTTCTGACAGAAGCCGTCTCGCCAGAGCAGGAGAGTGATGGCCGTTGGCTGTTAATCCTGTTTTGCTTGATGTTGCAGAGCGGCAACGAAAATTTCGAGCCCGTTCTTGACTCGCCCGATCGCCACCCTTATCTCGGGCTCCGTTAGCACTCTCATCCGAGGAGTGCTAAACGAGATCCGCGGGTCTTATTCCTGAGACCTGTCCATGTCATTTGATCGAGGGATTAGACAATGGCAAGCACAACTTTCCGCCCCCTGCACGATCGCGTTGTCGTAAAGCGCGTCGAGTCTGAAGAAAAGACCAAGGGCGGCATCATCATTCCGGACACCGCCAAGGAAAAGCCGGCTGAAGGCGAAATCATCGCAGTCGGCTCCGGCGCACGTGACGACAAGGGCGCACTCGTTGCTCTCGACGTCAAGGTCGGCGACCGCGTTCTGTTCGGCAAGTGGTCCGGCACCGAAGTCAAGCTTAACGGCGAAGACCTTCTGATCATGAAGGAATCCGACATCATGGGCGTTATCGGCTGATTGCCGGCAACGCTTTTTTCGTAATTCGCTGAAACCTCTATTCAGGAGCTCTCAAAATGGCAGCTAAAGAAGTAAAATTCGGCCGCTCTGCGCGCGAAAAGATGCTGCGCGGCGTCGACATCCTCGCTGACGCAGTGCAGGTAACCCTCGGCCCGAAGGGTCGTAACGTTGTTATCGACAAGTCCTTCGGCGCTCCGCGCATCACCAAGGACGGTGTATCGGTCGCCAAGGAAATCGAACTTGAAGACAAGTTCGAAAACATGGGCGCCCAGATGGTCCGCGAAGTTGCTTCGAAGACCAACGACATCGCCGGTGACGGCACCACGACCGCAACCGTTCTTGCCCGCGCGATCGTTCGCGAAGGCGCCAAGGCAGTTGCTGCCGGCATGAACCCGATGGACCTGAAGCGCGGTATCGATCTGGCCGTTCTCGAAGTCGTCAAGGACCTGCAGGCCAAGGCAAAGAAGATCTCCACCTCGGCTGAAGTTGCCCAGGTCGGCACGATCTCCGCAAACGGCGACACGCAGGTCGGTAACGACATTGCTGAAGCCATGCAGAAGGTTGGCAACGAAGGCGTCATCACCGTCGAAGAAGCCAAGACCGCTGAAACCGAACTCGAAGTCGTCGAAGGCATGCAGTTCGACCGCGGCTACCTGTCGCCTTACTTCGTGACCAACCCGGAAAAGATGATCGCGGACCTCGAAGACGCGTACATCCTGCTGCACGAAAAGAAGCTCTCGAACCTCCAGGCCATGCTGCCGGTTCTCGAAGCCGTCGTTCAGACCGGCAAGCCGCTCGTCATCATCGCTGAAGACGTTGAAGGCGAAGCTCTTGCAACGCTCGTCGTCAACAAGCTGCGTGGCGGCCTGAAGATCGCTGCCGTCAAGGCTCCGGGCTTCGGCGATCGCCGCAAGGCCATGCTGGAAGACATCGCCATCCTCACGGGCGGCACCGTCATCTCCGAAGACCTCGGCATCAAGCTCGAAAACGTCACCCTCGACATGCTCGGCCGTTCCAAGAAGGTTTCGATCTCCAAGGAAAACACGACGATCGTCGACGGCGCCGGCCAGAAGGCTGACATCGAAGGCCGCGTAGCCCAGATCAAGGCGCAGATCGAAGAAACCACTTCGGACTACGACCGCGAAAAGCTGCAGGAACGTCTTGCCAAGCTCGCTGGCGGCGTTGCCGTCATCCGCGTTGGCGGCTCGACCGAAATCGAAGTCAAGGAACGCAAGGACCGCATCGACGACGCTCTGAACGCAACCCGCGCGGCCGTTCAGGAAGGCATCGTACCGGGCGGCGGCGTTGCACTGCTCCGTTCGGCTTCCAAGATCACCGTCAAGGGTGCGAACGACGACCAGGAAGCTGGTGTCAACATCGTTCGCCGCGCTCTGCAGTCTCTGGTTCGCCAGATCTCTGAAAACGCTGGTGACGAAGCTTCGATCGTGGTCGGCAAGATCCTCGAAAAGAACGAAGACAACTACGGCTACAACGCCCAGACGTCTGAATATGGCGACATGATCGCCATGGGCATCGTCGACCCGGTCAAGGTCGTTCGTACGGCTCTGCAGAACGCAGCTTCGGTTGCTTCGCTGCTGATCACCACCGAAGCCATGATCGCCGAACTTCCGAAGAAGGAAGCAGCTGGCGGCGGCATGCCTGGCGGCATGGGCGGCATGGGCGGCATGGACATGATGTGAGACCGTTAAGGTTTCATATCTGAGCCATCCGGTTCAGGAATAGAAGGGCGGTCGCAAGGCCGCCCTTTTTTGCGTTGTGAATGGGATAAAAGACGACGGCGACTTTCTGCCCGTTGCTGTCACACGCCCACGAAGGCTATTGGTTGATAGTCGAGAAACTACCCAATATTTCGGAAGGCAGGGCGCTCCAATTTCAATGCATAATGATCCCACTTGCCATTGCCGCGTCTGTGGATTGCGGCAACCGTACCCCCAGTACGGAGAAGACGGAAATTGCCCCACCTACGAAATATGTCCCTGCTGTGGTGTTGAATTCGGTTATGAAGATGAGACGATCCGGAGTGCTCAGGCATTTCGCGAGACATGGATAAAAAGCGGCTTGAAATGGGTCTATGCTCAGGACAGGCCTGAAAACTGGTCGCCGGAGCAGCAGATGGCCTGTATACCGGCCCCATTCAGATGATAGGTATACAACCCATATGGTGCCATGAAAGCTGTGATTAAGTCCTACTCGATGGCAGGGGGAGAGTTCGATAGTTACTGGCCCGATGACCCATCAGACTTTTGTATTGGCATGGATGTAACAGTTGCCATTCAGGGCAAAGAGGGCGGAGATATCTTCAGCTTTGAAGTTTGTTCTCCGAAATGGTTTCAGAAGAACCGTGCCCAACACCCTGCCTTTTCAAGGCACATTTTATTTATGAACGAGCACGATGGTTGCGCGATTAAGGCAGCTGTCGGAAAACTTGTCTCCGAGGTGTCAGGCGAAACATGGAATGACATAGCAAATATATTGTCCCGGTTTATGTTTTGGGAATTTGAAGATTACGAAGAATCCTATTCCTAGAATGTTTTGACGCTCCACTTTCAGTGTGACGTACACCTCGCCAGCAGCTTCGAACCAGCAATCCAGTGGCGTGACACTCACCACCATTGTGCGACGCAGCCATTCCCGAACCCAACGCACACAGCCCTGCTCCCCAACCACCTGCTGTCACATATCAGCGTTGCAGAATGAGATATATGCATCTGCCCAAAATGGGAGCATAAGGCACATAGCTTATGCAAATGAGAGCCTTTGTCATGGATTGGGTCCCTGTCGTCTTCGTCATCTTCAAAGCTGTCGCTTTGGGCTTGGCCATGTTCTTCGCCATCAAGTGGCATTATGATCAGGGTGAAAAGGGTGAGACGCTGGCGTTGGTACGCACGGGCGGCAAGGTAGCGGCAGTTTTTGCGCTGGCGGTGTTGGCCTTGGCAGTCTTCGCATTTTTCCTCAGCAGTCAGCTCGGTCTGGACTTGAGCCTGTGATGGCCAGGCATTCGGTGGCCCCTCCCGGGCACCGAATGTGCGTTTTCGTGATCGGTTCGGCGCGCGATATTAGCGTGTCGTTAACCATCCGAACCTAGACAATCGTCGGCACGGTGGTCGATGATCTTCCGCCTGAGAGCAGAAGACCTTCATGTCAGTTATCGCCTTTTCCCTTCGCAAGAGCGGTCGCGTGAAAACGCTGATCTCTGCAAAACGCTCAGCCAAAGCAAAGCGGAAGGCGCCGGGCAGTGCGAAGCAGGCGAGATCCCGCCTCGTCATCCTGTCGACCTGTTTCATCCTTGCCTATTGCGCGATGTTTGCCCGGATGACCGAATACGGCTTCAGCCCGGCAGAGGCGACCGCATCCATTCCCGCCAATAACAATATCGCGGCGCGTCCGGACATTACCGATCGCAATGGCGAGCTTCTGGCGACAGACATCCACACCGTTTCGATGTTTGCCGAACCTTTCCGCATCGTCGATCTCGATGAGACGGTGGAGAAAATCTCGGCCCTTTTTCCGGATCTCGATCGCAAGTCGCTTTATGCCAAGCTTTCCGACAAGCGCCAGAAATTCATCTGGGTTCGCCGCCAGCTGACGCCGAAGCAGCAGAGCGAAGTGCTGAAACTCGGCATCCCCGCCATCGGCTTTCGTCCGGAGGTGAAGCGGTTCTATCCGGATGGGCGCATCGCGGCGCATGTGCTCGGTTATGTCGATATTGACAATCGCGGCGTCGCCGGCATGGAAAAGTATCTCGACATGCAGGGGCTTTCCGACCTGAAGAGCGTCGGGCTGACCACCGAAGAAGCGTTGAAGCCGATCCGCCTTTCGCTCGATATCCGGGTGCAGAATATCGTCTATGACGCGGTTCGCCACGCGATGAGCGAATACAAGAGCAAGGCTGCCGGTGCGGCCGTCATCGACATTCACACCGGCGAAGTGCTGGCGCTTGCCTCCGCACCCGATTTCGATCCGAACGATCCGCAGGCCGATGGCGGAGACGGCTGGCTGAACCGGATGACCAACGGCACGTTCGAAATGGGCTCGACCTTCAAGACCTTTTCGATGGCGATGGCGCTCGATTCCGGCGTGACAAAACTCTCCGATACGTTCGACGCCACGACGCCGCTTCATTTCGGCCGCTTCACCATTCATGACGACCGCGACGTGCCGCGCCGCTGGCTGACAGTACCGGAGGTCTTCCGCTACTCCTCCAATATCGGCACGGCGAAGATGATGGACCGGGTCGGCATGGATAACCAGAAAGCCTATCTCACCAGGTTCGGGCTTTTGACACGGATGGAAACCGAACTGCCGGAAGTGAAGACGCCGAGCCAGCCGAAAGTGTGGAAGAAGATCAACGCCATCACCATCTCCTTCGGCCATGGCGTGGCGACCACGCCACTGCAGACGGCAGTTGCGGGCGCGGCCCTCGTCAATGGCGGCGAGCTGATCGAGCCGACCTTCCTGCCGCGCACGGCAGAGGCTGCCGAACAGACCGCGGTGAGGATCGTCAAGCCGAGCACGAGCGATACGATCCGCACCCTGTTCAAGCTCAACGGCGAAGAGGGCTCGGGCAAAAGCGCCGACGTTCCCGGCTTCCATGTCGGCGGCAAGACGGGAACAGCAAACAAGGTCATCAACGGCAAATATTCCCACACGCTGAGCTTCAACGCCTATCTGGCGGCCTTCCCGATCGATCACCCGCAATATGTCGTTTTGTCCTTCTGCGACGAGCCGCTTTCGGGCGAAGGCACGACGAGTACTTTTGCCACCAATACGGCAGCGCCGATGGTAAAGCAGATCGTTGCGCGCGCAGCGCCGATGCTCAATGTCGTCCCGGATTTCGAACCGACGATGGTCGCGAACTACTGAGACCGCCTGCCCCCTATGAATACATTCGCTTCTCGGAGGCAGAAGCATGCTGCAACCAAGGTCCAAATGAAATTCGACGGCACCACCTGTGCGAGTATAATTTTAGACAGGTATAAAATAATACATTAGCCGATACTTAATCATAAAGACCTGCCGCTACCCTGGCCTCGACGCACTCTCTGCACACGGGGCATTTCGATGAAGCACATCTCGATCGTCGGCAAGTTCATGGCCATCATGGCGCTGTTTGGTATCTTCGCCATAGCCATTGCGGGTTACAGCAGTTCACGCATCTATGAGATCAACGGGTCCTATGGCGATCTTCTGCACAAGGAGAGTACGGCATCACTTTCGGTGGCGCGTGCCAACCGGTCGATCCAGATGGCTCGGGCGGCGATAGGTGATCTTTTGATGTCGCGCACGCCGGAAGGCAATGCGGCCGCGACCGCGGAACTGCAGCATGCGCAGGCGGGATTTGCCGAGCGGATGGACGCGGCGATCGGCATTCTTTCTGATAACCGGGATCTGCATGCGCTGAAGGCTGCCGGCCTTTCGATCCTTCAGCAATCCTGCGCACCGGCAATCAGGCTCGGCGAGGTCGCAAAGACAGAGGGCGAGATACAGGCATCGCAGGAGGCTTTCCTGACCGGCTGCCAGCCGCAGTTCGCCGCATTTGCCGAAACGTCGACGAAAATCACCGATACGATCATCAATGGCGTATCGGGCAAGGCCGAAACTCTCGGCAGTGCTGCCAATACCACAGCATTGACTACGCTTGGCGGCGTCCTTCTCGGTCTTGTCGTCGTGCTGTCGGTCGGGTTCTTTGCCATTCGCAGCTGGCTGGTGCGGCCGATCAAGCAGTTGCAGGCAACGATGGTCAACTTGGCCAACGGCAATCTTTCGGTGACGATCGACGGCGTCGATCGCCGCGACGAGGTGGGCCAGATGGCTGGTGCGGTGCAGGTATTCAAGGATAACGGCCTGCGCGCCCGCGAAATGGAACAGCAGGCGCAAGACAACCGCAGCGCCCAGGATGCGGAGCGCCAGCGCAACGCTGAAGCCGACCGGGTGCGGGCAGCAAACATGGCGCAGGCGACGGAAGGGCTGGCAGAGGGGCTGAAGCAGCTTTCCAGCGGTAATCTGGCAGTCACGCTTAACCGGCCGTTCAGCCCGGATTTCGAAGGCCTTCGATCGGATTTCAATTCCGCCGTGGCGCAGTTGCGTGACACAATGCAGGCTGTTTCAGACGCCACCGGCGCGATCGACAGCGGTTCGCGCGAACTTTCACAGAGCGCCGCCGATCTTTCCCGCAGAACAGAACAGCAAGCCGCCTCGCTGGAGGAAACCGCAGCAGCACTCGACGAGATCACCTCGAATGTTGCCAATTCCTCTAACCGCACGGAAGAGGCGCGCGGAATGGCCGTGGAAGCCAATCAATCGGCGCTGCAATCGGGTGAGGTGGTCGCGAAGGCGGTCAATGCGATGCAGAAGATCGAACAGTCGTCGGAACAGATTTCCAGCATTATCGGGGTGATTGACGAGATCGCCTTCCAGACCAATCTTCTGGCGCTGAATGCGGGTGTGGAGGCCGCGCGCGCAGGTGAAGCGGGCAAGGGATTTGCCGTGGTCGCCCAGGAAGTGCGCGAACTCGCCCAGCGCTCGGCCCAGGCGGCAAAGGAGATCAAGGAGCTGATCCGCAACTCGGCCGATGAGGTCAGAAGCGGCGTTTCGCTGGTCAGCGCCACCGGTATTGCGCTTGCCGGCATCCGCAATCATGTCTCGGCGATCAATAGCCAGCTGGATGCGATTGCCACATCATCGAAGGAACAGTCGGTCGGCATGTCGCAGGTGAATGTCGCGGTCAACCAGATGGACCAGGTCACGCAGCAGAATGCCGCCATGGTGGAAGAGGCAAACAGCGCCAGCGTGGCACTTGCCGGTGAAGCGGAGCGGCTGCGTGTGCTGGTGTCCCGCTTCGATCTCGGTGCGGATGCTCCGATCGCAACGGCCCCGGCTGTGCGCGCCGTCTCACCGACAGCGCCCGTCCGTCAGGTTCACCCCTCGCCCGCACGGTCGCTGGCCGGAAAACTGGCAGCAGGACTGGGGCTCGCGCCCAGCGCTGCAGGGGATAATTGGCAGGAGTTCTGAAGCTATCGCGTTCCTTCGGTCGCAAGCTTCAATCCAAGTGCGGCAAAGGATGCGGCGAAGGCGCGGCGCATCCAGCTCATCGCGGTTTCACTCTGCAGCAGATATTGCCGCCCGGTCGCGGCAATCACGGCATAACCGATAAACACGATGAAGGTCATCGCGGTGAAGCCGAGACCAAGTTCGATCAACAGCCCAACCGGGCTTCCAGCGGGTACGAATTGCGGGATGAAGGCGACGAAGAACAATGGCAGTTTCGGGTTCAGTATATTCAGCAGAATGCCGCTACGGATGAGCTGCAGCGGGGATTTCGGTTCCGTTGGGCGCACCGACAGCCCGCCTCGCCCTTTCAAAACCGCCCAGGCCATCCAGAGCAGATAAGCGACGCCAGCGAATTTGATCGCCTGGAACAGAACCGCGCTCGTGTGGAGAATAGCGGCAAGACCGGCCATGGCGACGACCAGATGAATGACCGTCGCAATCGTGCAGCCGATCGCAGCCCAGAAACCCGCCTTCAATCCGCCGCCAAGTGTCGATGACAGCGTGTAAACGACACCGATGCCAGGCGAGAGGCATATTATGAACGCCGTCACCAGATATTCGAAGGTCATCCCTCACTCCCTCCCATGATCGCAATGCGAAGACAGGGCGCAAGGATGGAGCAGGAAAGCGAATCTATCAAGCTGTGTGCTCGCCACGTAGTCTTTCGTCCCGCAAATGCAATGGCGCGGCAATCGGACGGGGAAGCTTTGTCTCATTGATCCCAGTAAAATCAGGATGATGGCGTGAATTTCGCGCCCCTTCATCCCCGCAGCGAATGGCGGTCACATAATCATGTCGCTTTCGCCACCGGAGTGTTTCGCGAGACGTTCGTGGGCAGGCGGAAGCTGGCATAAGCCTGTCGCAGTCACGCCTGCGGCATGCAAGGCATGTCCGCAAGCCGACCCATCCTCATGAAAGGAAGAAATCGAGGGAAACCGGCAGGACATCAACCAATATGCCAGGCCGCGCAATTGCAACGCCATACAAACATATATCCCGATTCCGCATTTGCGCGGCCTCTCCCCTGTTTCACATCCCGCGCCGAGCCTTGTCGTTGTCGTTCATTTTTAGCGAACAATTTGTCCACCTTCGTTCACCTTTCGGGGCACCGATAAACGTGGCACATACAGCTCCAGAGAATTCAACCGCTGGCCCGAAAGACCGGAGCTGGCGAATATCTGGAGACTTCCATGTCTAGCTCGCAAAACACCATCGTCCTGATCGCCCGTATCCTCTTGTCCTTCATCTTCATCTATTCCGGCTTCGGCAAACTGACCGATCCGGCAGGCACCGCCGGCATGATCACCGGCGCCGGCCTGCCTGCTGCCACGGCTCTGGCTTATCTCGCCGGCCTGTTCGAATTCGTCACCGGTCTTGCCGTTCTCGTCGGCTTCCAGACCAAAATCGTCGGCTGGGCGCTTGCACTCTTCTGCATCTTCACCGGTGCCGTCTTCCATTCGGGTACCGTTGCCGTTCCCGGCTGGCCTGATGCGGCTCTCGGCTGGATCAACGCCCTTAACGGCATCATGCTGATGAAGAATTTCACACTGGCCGGCGCATACATCCTGCTCGCAACCTTCGGCCCGGGCGCATATTCCATCGACGCCCGCCGCGGTTCCGTCGCAATTGCCGCCTAACAATTATCAAATCCCTGCCAAGACATTCCCGCCGGACCAACATCCGGCGGGTTTTTTATTGTCTGAATAAAGGACTGTTCTAGCGGCGGATATTTTTGGCGAGCCAGACGGTCGCGCCGCCGCAGGCAGGATCCTGCGAGATCTGGGCGACCACCCTAAAGCCGTTCTTCTGCAGCAGCGCCTCATATTCGGCCTTTGACAGGCTGGCATGGTAAAGCGGCTCGCCGCCGAACTCGCCCATCGCCTCGCCTTCGAAATGACCGCTGGTAAACATCAGCGCAGCACCCGGACCGGCAAGCGCGCCGAAGCGCGGAAACATCGCCCGCTGGTCATCGGCATTCAGGTGAAAGAAGCTGTGCCACGCAAGGATGCCGGAAAACTTGGTCGGTATGTAGAACTTCCGCATGTCGTCTTCATGCCAGGCCATGCCCGGAAACCGCTCGCGCGCCAGCCCGATCAGCGTCTTCGACGTATCGACACCGGTGACGTGAAAACCTCTGCTGATCAGATGTGCAGCCATCGGCTCGGCCGCCCCGCAACCGAGATCCAGCACATGCCCGCGCTGCGGGATAAGCCCGGTAAAATGATCGAGCCACGGCCGTTCGAACAGGTTGCGACCGCGCACCTTGTCGAAGGCGAGCGCGTGGCGTTCATAAAGCCCGATAATGTTGGCGTCCGCGCCTGACATCCTGATCACACGGCCTTGCGGACTGCCTCGACGATCGCCGCGATACGGTCGTCGCCTTCGTGCTCGGCCTTGCGGGCGCGAACAAGGCAGGCTTCCGACTTCAGGATCACGCCATCGGACAGGATCTTCAGGTGATTGGCCTTCAGCGTCGAGCCGGTCGAGGTGATGTCGACGATGATATCCGCCTGTCCCGCGGCAGGCGCTCCTTCGGTGGCGCCAAGGCTTTCGACGATGCGATAGAGCTGGATGCCGTGGCTTCCCGAAAAATGCTGCTGCGTCAGCCGCCAGTATTTGGTGGCGATCTGCAGACGGCGGCCATGGCGCGAGCGGAAGTCGGCGGCAACGTCACCGAGATCCGCCATCGTGTCGACATCGAGCCAGATCTCCGGCACGGCGACGACGACATCCGCATGACCGAAGCCGAGGCGGGCCGAAATTTCGACCTTACGGTCGGCATCTGCCAAACCTTCGCGGATCAGGTCTTCACCGGTCACGCCGAAATCGACCGTTCCGGCACCGATTTCGCGGGCAATCTCGGAGGCAGACAGGAAGGCGATCTCGATATCGTCGTGACCGTCGACCTTGCCGCGATAGGAGCGCTCGTTACCAACGGCAACGATCGGCATGCCGGCGCGCTCGAAGATTGCGGACGCATCTTCCTTCATGCGGCCCTTGGAGGGGAGAGCGATGGTAATCATAGACATCAGCGCGCCCTCGCCTGTTCGATCCGGTCGAGCCAGAGCGAGAAGCCCACGGCCGGAATATCTTCGTTCGCACCGAGAAGCGTCATCAGCCGGTCAAAACGCCCGCCACCGGCCAGAACCGCGTTGTCGCGGCTGACTTCGAAGACGAGCCCGGTGTAATAATCGAGCGGACGGCCGAATGCGGCGCGGTAGGTCACCTTGGTCAGGTCGACACCGAGATCGGCCATGGCCTCCGCGCGTGCCTGAAACGTCACGAGTGCCGCCCCCATGGCAAGCCCCGCCGCATCGGCGAAACCGGCCAGTGCTGCGGGAGCCTCGGAAAGCGACATTTCCAGCGACAGGAATTCGCTCAGGAGAAGAAGCGCCGAGCCATCGAGCCTGGTTTCGGCCAGCGATTGCTTTTCCTTCAGCCGGGCCGCGATTTCGCGCGGCGAACGGCTGGCATTGGTGGAGTACCCCGTCTCTTCCATGGTCCGGTCGATATGGGCGATCAGCGCCGCCTCGTCCTGGCTCAGAAGCGCGGCAAGCTCTGGTGACAGACCCGTTTCAGCCTGCGGGCTCGCCAGCGTCATCAGCAGGTGCCGCAGATGGGCATTGTTGCCGAAGGACTGGATCAGCCGTTTCTGCCAGCCGCCGGGCAGGCCAAGCGCACGAACGACCGCCTCGAAGACCGCCTGGTCACCGAGCGTTACCGTCAGGCGGCGGCCGGGAATGAGGTTGTGCAGGATCTGCATCGCATCGTTGACGGCGCGCGCATCGGCATTGGCCGTCGCGGTCTCGCCCAGATCCTCGATACCGGCCTGATAGAACTCGTTGTCACCCTCGCGGCGCTGGCGGAACACTTCGCCGAGATAACAGTACCGCCGCGGCGTGCCGGTGGCATTGGCGATATGGCGCAGGCAGACGGGAATGGTGAATTCCGGCCGAAGGCAGAGGCTCTCGCCCGTCTCGCTTTCGGTGAGGAAAATACGCCGGCGCAGGTCTTCGCCCGCCATGTCGAGGAACGGCGCTGCCGGCTGGATGACCGGTGTGTCGATCCGCGCGGTACCGCGGGCAGCGAATTCATCGAGCAGGGTGCCTGAAAATTCGGGCATGTTGATCAGAGGCATGGGAGAGCTCCCGAAACACAGGAAACGCGATCAAACATCCTTCGCCCGCCTGCGATCTTCGGCCTGAGCCGCGAGAATATCCTTCACCTTGGCAACAAGATCGGCTTCCGACACAGTTTCCTGAGCCACACGCGCCTCGCGCCACGAAGCGTTGTCCTCGATCTCACCAGACAGGCGCTTGCCCTCGATCAGGTCCTTCAACTGTACGACGCCTTCCGCGCGCTCATCACCGCCCTGAATGATGGCGATCGGGCAACCTCTGCGGTCGGCATATTTCAGCTGGTTGCCAAACTTCTTCCAGTTGCCCTGATACATTTCGGCGCGGATGCCTTCGGAGCGAAGAGCCTGCGTGAAACGCTGGTAACGGCCCATGCTTTCCACATCGCCATCCATGACGGTGACGAGGACGGGAGCCAGGACCTCGTCCTGCCCCAGCTTGCCGAGGTTCTTCAGCGCCGTCATCAGCCGCGATACGCCGATGGAGAAGCCCGTTGCCGGAACCGGCTGCCCCATGAAGCGCGAGACGAGACCATCATAACGCCCGCCACCGCCGACCGAGCCGAAGACGACCTTTTCACCCTTCTCGTTGGTGACGTCGAAGGTCAGTTCGGCTTCGAAGACCGGACCGGTGTAATATTCGAGGCCGCGGACGACGGAAGGATCGATCTTGATGCGGTCCGGGCCGTAACCGGCACCGGTCGCCAGAGCGCCGATCGTGTTCAGTTCATCGACGCCTTCGCCGCCATTGGCAGTACCGGCAACGAGCTCGGCAAGCTGGGCAGCGCTTTGCGCATAGTCCTTGATGCCGACGAAGAAGAGAACCTTGTCGATCTGGTCGGCATTCAGGCCCGCACCCTTGGTGAAGTCACCGCTCTCGTCCTTGCGGCCTTCGCCGAGAAGCAGCTTCACACCTTCCGGGCCGAACTTGTCGAGCTTGTCGATGGCGCGCAGCACGTTCAGGCGCTGGCCGGCCTTGTCGTCACCGCCGAGACCGATGGCTTCCATGACGCCATCGAGAACCTTGCGGTTGTTGACGCGGATCACATAGTCGCCGCGCTTGATGCCGAGCGCTTCCATCGTGTCGGCCATCATCATGCACATTTCGGCATCGGCCTGAACGCCCGGCGCGCCGACCGTATCGGCATCGAACTGCATGAACTGGCGGAAACGGCCCGGACCGGGCTTTTCGTTGCGGAACACATAACCGGCGCGATAGGTGCGGAACGGCAGCTGGATCTCGTTGAAATTCTCCGCCACGTGACGGGCCAGCGGCGCCGTCAGGTCGTAACGCAGGCTCATCCACTGCTCGTCATCGTCCTGCAGCGAAAACACGCCTTCGTTGGGGCGGTCAGAGTCAGGCAGGAACTTGCCCAGCGCATCGGTATATTCGAACAGCGGCGTCTCGACCGGATCGAAACCGTAGCGCTCATAGACCTCGCGGATTTTCGCCGTCATCTCGTTGGTCGCATGGATATCGGCAGCCGAGCGGTCGACAAAACCGCGCGGCAGGCGGGCCTTGAGTTTCTGGGGCTTCTTTTGCTTGTCGCTCATGATCGATATCCATTGCTTTGTGGCCTTCGGAAAAGGCCGAAAATACGAGCGGTTTCTTAGAGGATGAGGCCTCACCCGGCAAGGGCGGCGGCTGGCGAAGAGTGCAGCGCAATGGTATATACAGGCGACCTGAAGGATTAATCACCATGAACAAGCGTGTCACCATCGAAATGCCGGATGAGATGATGAAGCTCGTAGAGGAATATGCGGCCGAAGCCGGTTCCGCGCCGGATGCCTATATGCGCGAGGTGATCGAGCAGCATCTGGAGGATTTGCACGACATCGCACTCGCCGAGGCGGCGATGGAGCGCTTAAAAAACGGCGAGCGCACCTACACCTGGGAAGAGATGGAGCGCGAGGTTGGCGTGGAAGATTGACTTTCAGGCGACTGCGATCAAACAGCTCAAGAAAATGGGCCATATAGAGTCGGCTCGCATACGAGATTTTCTGCACACCCGGGTGAAGCCGCTCGACAATCCCCGCCAACTCGGCAAGGCCCTTCAGGGGCCTCGTTTCAAACATCTCTGGCGCTACAAGGTCGGTGACTATCGCATCATCTGCGACATACAGGATCAACGACTGGTGGTTCTGGTGATGGAAGTTGATCACCGCCGCCAAGCCTACCGTTAGTCTTTGCCTGTATTCATATGATCCTCGAAGCCATCCAATATACCGCGACCGCTCTGGTCACGCCGCGAAAATTCCGTCCCTTCATCCGCTCTTCTCTCGGCCTCTGGGGCCGGGCGGCGCGTTGCACGAAGGACTGGGCGGCGCATGAAGAGAATTGCCATGCCTTTATCCGCGAGACGATCGCGCCGATGAAACAGCGGCGCACCGCCGTCGTGCTCGGCTCCGGCCTGCTGCGCGATGTGCCGATAGTCGAACTGTCGAAACGCTTCGATACCGTCGTGCTGGTCGATCTCGTGCATCTCGCCAGCGTCCGCACATGGATCAGGGCAAAGCGGCTGACCAATGTCCGGTTGATCTCGCGCGATCTTTCCGGGCTTGAGGATGCGCTGTCTGGAAAGACACCGGAGCCGCTGGCGTTTCTGCGGCAGGTACCCTATCTCGATCTCGTCGTCTCGGCCAATATCGTCTCGCAGATCGGCGTCGGCTGTCGCCGGCTGCTGGAGCGATCCGGCCATGAAAATCCGGATGCAGTCATCTCGCAACTCATCCGCGCCCATCTCGACGGACTTGGGCAACTGCCCTGCAAGACGGCGCTGCTGACGGACATCAGCTATGAGGTGACCGACCGCGACGGGGCTATCCTTGAAGAGGACGACCTTCTCTGCGGCGTTGCGGCGCCTGAGGCGAAACGGCGGTGGAACTGGCCGGTGGCGCCGTTCGGCGAGATTGGCCGCGACCGGCAGGCCATCCATCGGGTGATCGCGGTCTGAACCGTCACCGCATCCGATCAGCGTGACGTGATGCCGGCCTCGCTTGATTTCCAACGCCCAAAGCTTAGAATCATTGCAATGAGACAGCTCGCCACCATCATGATGTTTGCCGCCTGGCTCCTTTACGGAGCGATGCCGGCTATGGCTGTCATGCCTATGGCGGGTGCGGCAATGGCTGGCGCAGCAATAAACGCCGGTCCAGCAACGTCGCAGCACGCCATGCCGGTCCATTCGGGGCATGGCGATATCGCGCAATCCGATCCCATGCATGGCGAGATACAGCAGCCTTGCCCGCACAAGAGCGAAGACGGCAAGAAGATTTGCGTCGCACCTTTCTGCTCCGCCTGCCTGGTGATGCCGCCGCACATCACCTTCGCCGATAGCGGCCGTTTCATCCACCGTTACCCCGCACCGGAAACCGGCCTTTCGCTGATCGTTTCAGGCCCTGCGCCGCTGACGCCTCCTCCCCGAGCCTGATCGTTTTCGTCATATCATCGATAACGAATTTCAGGACACGGAAGGATACCTCATGTCCAAGACCACGATCATTGCCGCGGCTGCGATAACGCTCGCCTTTGCCAACACGTCCTTCTCCGGCGCATTTGCGCAGGAAATGAAGGGCCACGACATGAAAGGCCATGCTGGCATGACGATGAATGCTGCGTCGGCCGAAGACAGCGCCTCGACAAAAGCCTTCAAGGCCGCCAATGCAAAAATGCATCAGGGCATGGCGATCGAGTTTTCCGGCGATGCGGATGTCGATTTCGCCCGCGGAATGATCGCCCATCATCAGGGCGCGATCGACATGGCCAAGATCGAACTCGAATACGGAAAGGACCCGACCCAGCGCAAGCTGGCGGAAGCAGTGATCAAGGCGCAGGAGGCCGAGATCGCCGACATGCAGGCCTGGCTGAAACAGCACGGAAAATAAGAGCTGAATGAGATGGCGCCGGGCAAGCTTGCCGCTTGCCCGGCGTCGATCTTCCTCCATATGATAGGGCCGGAGGCAGTGGACATGCGCCCGATTACCGCTATCGGCTTTGATGCCGACGATACGCTCTGGCAGAACGAACAATATTACCGGCTGACGGAAGAGCATTTTCAGACGCTGCTCGGCGATTTTGCCGAGGGGCCGGATATTTCGGCCAAGCTGCTCGAAGCCGAAAAGCGAAACCTCGAATATTACGGTTTCGGTATCAAGGGTTTCACCCTTTCGATGATCGAGACCGCCGTCGAGATCACCGAGGGCAAGGTTCCGACAAAAACGATCACCAAGATCCTCGAGATTGGTCGTGACCTTTTGCGCCATCCGGTGGAATGCATGCCGCATGTGGAAGAGACGCTTGAAGCGCTGAACGGCCATTATCTGCTGGTGCTGATCACCAAGGGCGACCTGTTCGACCAGGAGCGCAAGCTGGCGCAATCAGGCCTTGGCGACTACTTCGATGCCGTTGAGATTGTCTCGGACAAGAACGCCACCACCTATCGCCGCATCTTTCACAAGGTTGCAGAAGGGCCAGAACGGGCGATGATGGTCGGCAATTCATTGAAATCCGACATCGTGCCGGCAATTGCCGCCGGCGCTTACGGCGTCTTCGTTCCCCACGCACTGACCTGGGTTCTTGAACACGTCGACGCGCCGACCGATGCTCCGCGCTTTCGCCAGATCGACCATCTGGGCGAGCTGCACGGCGTGCTGAACGGCATCACCTCGGCCTCGGATTAGGGTCGTTTGAACCTCAGCCGCATCTCGTCCACCTCGCTCTGGCAGAAGCAGCCGTCGATATGGTCGTTGACCATGCCCATGGCCTGCATGAAGGCATAGATCGTCGTCGGGCCGACAAAGCTCCAGCCGCGTTTCTTGAGGTTCTTCGAAAGCGCCACGGAAACCGGCGTGGTCGGATTGGCGCGCAGCGTTTCGAGATCGCGCGTAGCCGGGCGCTGGTCGGCACCGGGTTCAAAACTCCAGAAGAATTTGGCGAGCGAGCCGAATTCCTGCTGCAGTTCGATGGCGCGGCGAGCATTGTTGATGGTAGAGACGATCTTGCCGCGATGGCGGATGATACCGGCATCCGCCACCAGCCGCTCGATGTCGGCCTCACCGAATTCCGCCACCTTGTGAAAGTCGAAGCCGGCAAAGCCCGCGCGAAAATTCTCGCGCTTGCGCAGGATCGTCAGCCAGGAAAGGCCGGACTGAAACCCTTCGAGGCAGATCTTTTCGAACAGACGGATATCGTCGGTGACCGGGCGGCCCCATTCCTCGTCGTGGTAACGGCGGTAATCCTCCAGCCCGCCATGCCAGAAGCAGCGTCCCCTGCCATCCTCGCCGG
This sequence comes from Aliirhizobium cellulosilyticum, assembly GCF_014198105.1. Taxonomy (NCBI): domain Bacteria; kingdom Pseudomonadati; phylum Pseudomonadota; class Alphaproteobacteria; order Hyphomicrobiales; family Rhizobiaceae; genus Aliirhizobium; species Aliirhizobium cellulosilyticum. Next base: position 481,838 of record NZ_JACIGW010000002.1, read on the forward strand.
TTATGATGCCCGCCATTTCCTTCTCCCAGACCATACTATCCGCTCTAATTCTTTCTACGCAATTCCAATCGTTAACGGCAGTATCGCCGGTTTCAGTTTCAGGCAACCATGTCTCGAAACCGGCGGGTAACCTTGCCGGAAGCTATATCGGATTTGACGCATGAAACGCGCCACCCGTTTACCATTCGCTTTGAGCTTGCGTTCACCATCTGCCTCAAATGGCGGGCAATTTAAGTGGCGCATCGTACTTTCCGAAAATCGATTTCGATTTTCAGGTCGATGCGCGGCCGCCTTTCGGTGATTGTAACGAGTGGATCCGACATGAAGGCGAAACTTCTTCTCGCGCTGGGCCTTGCTGCCCTGTTTTCCAGTTCCGCAATGGCGGATGATCGTTATCGCGAACGCCCGCCGATCGTGGTCAGTCCCGATCTTGCTGCTCCATGGCTGATGCAACTCGGTGCGCAGCCGCAGGCCCGCCAGAGACAGGTTCAGCCGCAGCGATCGATGAAGCCGCAGGCCGTGGTGACCGGCCAGCGCAATTATTACCCGGCGGCGCCGAACCGGCCCGGTGTCGCGCGGCAGGCGGACGTGCAGCAACCGGCCCGCACGCCGGTCGTGCGCCGCGGCATCTTCGGCGACAACAGCCAGGTGCAGCAGGCAGCCGTGCGTCCCAACCGGGCTGTCCGCAGCCAGATCGAGCCGCAGTTCCTGCCGCAGATGGTGGCCTATGACACGAAGGAAAGGCCGGGCACGATCGTCATCGATACCAATAACCGTTTCCTCTATCTCGTGATGGAAAACGGTCAGGCCAAACGTTACGGCGTTGGTGTCGGCAAACCGGGCTTCGAATGGGCTGGTGAACACAAGGTGACCCGCAAGGCGGAATGGCCGAGCTGGGTGCCGCCGCAGGAGATGATCGCCCGCGAGGCCGCCAAGGGCCACTACCTGCCTGCGCGCATGGATGGCGGACCGGAAAACCCGCTCGGTGCGCGCGCCATGTATCTCGGCTCGACGCTCTACCGCATCCATGGCACCAACGCGCCCTGGACGATCGGCAGCGCCGTCTCGTCCGGTTGCATCCGCATGCGCAACGAGGATGTAACCGATCTTTACGGACTGGTAGAGATCGGAACCAGGGTGATCGTGATCTAGGTTTTCCGCCCCTTCGACATGTATTCATGTGGCCGGATCGACACGATCCGGCCGTTTTATTATCCACAGGCTGCCCATATTCTCGCCTCTTTGACTTGCCCTACAGGCCAAGCCGGGACATTTTGCCTCGGCTTGAAGATCAGATCTGTATGAGGGGTAAGGATGAAATCGCCTAAATTGCTGCTGGCCGTAGCCGGCATGATATTTGCGGCCATCGCCACCATGGCACCGGTCGAGACCGCCAGCGCTCAATCTCAAACGACCGCCAGCGATGTCGCGCCAAAGGTTCGCAACAAGGAAGTGCCGGCGAAATTCCAGCGCCGCAGCGTTCGCTTCACCACCAATGAAGCACCGGGTACGATCATCGTCGATACCAACAACAAGTTCCTCTATTACGTCGAAGGCAAAAACCGCGCGACGCGTTACGGCATCGGTGTCGGCCGCGAAGGTTTCGGCTGGTCTGGCGAAGTCTCGATCGGACGCAAGGCCGAATGGCCGACCTGGACCCCGCCGGCGGAAATGCGCGCCCGCGAAGCCCGCCGCGGCATCAAGCTGCCGGCGGTTCAGCCCGGCGGTCCGGACAATCCGCTGGGCGCCCGCGCCATGTATCTCTACAAAGGGGGCCGAGACACGATCTTCCGCATCCACGGCACCAACCAGCCCTGGTCCATCGGCCTCAACCTGTCTTCCGGCTGCATCCGCATGATGAACAAGGATGTCGAGCATCTTTATGCCCGCGCTCCGGTCGGCTCCAAGGTCGTCGTGATCGGACCCGGATCAAAGCCCGGCGACGTTGCCTTCAAGGATCGTGGCATCGACATTTTCCGCACGATTTTCGGCGGATAACAGAATTCTCCGGAATTGACCTGGGAAGGCCACCTAAACGGTGGCCTTTTCCTTTAAAGCCGACAGTTTCCCCGGCTTCTCGCCACCATAAGCCCAATCCAGCAATTCCACTGTGTGGACGATCGGAATGGCCGTGCCTGAGCCGATCTGGGTCATGCAGCCGATATTGCCGGTGGCGATGACATCCGGTTTCGTCGCCTCGATATTGCGAACCTTGCGGGCTTTCAACTCGGCAGAAATATCCGGCTGCAGGATGTTGTAAGTGCCGGCGGAGCCGCAACAGAGATGCCCTTCCGCCGGATCGCGCACGGTGAAGCCGGCATTTTTCAGCAGCAGTTTCGGTGCCATAGTGATTTTCTGGCCGTGCTGCATGGAACAGGCGGAATGATAGGTGACGTTGATACGTCTCTGTTCCTGTCGAGGCAGATCGAGCGTTGAGAGATATTCGGTTATGTCGCTGGCCAGCGCCGATACCCTTGCCGCCTTTTCGGCATAGGCCGGATCGAGCCGCAGCATGTGGCCGTAATCCTTGATGGTCGTGCCGCAACCGGATGCGGTGATGATGATCGCATCGAGGCCCTTGTTGTCGATCTCGCGTGTCCAGACATCGACGTTGTGGCGGGCAAAATCGAGCGCCTCTTCCTCACGCCCCATGTGATGAACAAGCGCGCCGCAACACCCCTCGCCTTCAGGCAAAATGACCTCGATACCAAAGCGGGCGAGAAGCCGGATTGTTGCTGAATTGATGCCCGGATCGAGCACGGATTGCGCGCAGCCCGAGAGGATAGCCACCCGCCCCCGCCTTATGCCGCGAATGGGCTGGGCGCCGTGCATGACCGTTTCCTGCCGCACCGGTGCAGATTGCGGCGCGAGATCGAGCATGGCGGCGAGCGGCTTCAGCGCCTTGACCTGCTTCAACAACGGCGCGAAAGGGCGGCCGAATCTTGCCAGCGTCAGCGCCGTGCGGAAGCGTGACGGATATGGCAGAACGGCGGCAAGCAGGCTGCGGATCAACCGGTCGATCAGCGGGCGCCTGTAGGTGTTTTCGATATGGACGCGGGCATGATCGACCAGATGCATGTAGTCGACGCCGGAAGGACAGGTGGAAACGCAGGAGAGACAGGAGAGGCACCGGTCGATATGGGTGACGACTTCCTCATCTGCATCGCGACCGTTTTCCAGCATGTCCTTGATCAGGTAGATGCGGCCGCGCGGGCTGTCGAGTTCGTTGCCCAAAGTCACATAGGTCGGACAGGTGGCGGTGCAGAAACCGCAATGGACGCAGCGACGAAGAATTTTTTCGGATTCGGCGACGTGCGGGTCTTCGAGCTGTTCGGGGGTGAAGGAGGTTTGCATCAGAAGGTTCCTCGGATCGTCGAGGTCGCCAGCCCCCCTCTGCCCTGCCGGGCATCTCCCCCACACGGGGGGAGATCACAAGCGGCGCGACCTTCGCGCATGTTTTTTAGGATGCCAACTCCGCCAATTCTGAACGCGCAATCGCCCCTCATCCGGCTGCCGCCACCTTCTCTCCGTTGAAACGGGGAGAAGGGATATGCCGCGACCGCTCGCTCAGCCACTGAGGTCGAGCGGGGCACGTCCCCTCTCCCCGCAGGCGGGGAGAGGGTTAGGGTGAGGGGCACGCCACGAGCAAAATGCCATCTGCTAAAGTTCATTCTCATCACCCCATCTTCCCCACGCTAAAAATCCCCGCCGGATCGAGCTTTTCCTTCACCCGCGCAGACAACGCCGCAACAGCATCCGGCAGCGGTTCGAAGGTCGGGATATCGGCGCGTGCTGCTTCCGTGGCCCGGATCAGGGTTGCGTGGCCGCCGCCCAACGCGCGGATATAGCGGCGGAGAAGCTCAGCTTCGGGATCGGCCTCCATTCGCATCCAGACCAGTCCTCCCTGCCAGTCGTAAAAGGCATCGATGCCGGCCTCCAGACGCAGCGCCGAGACCAGATGATAACCGGCGCTCGGGGCGACCGAGACCCGCCAGAGCGGTTTTTCCGTGCCATCGGCATAAGGGACAACGTTGCGGATCTCGCGCCAGAGCGTGAGGCTCCGTTCCATACCGAGCGTCGCAACCGGTCCGAAGGCTTCCATGACGGCGGCAAGTTTTTGCGCCCGGACCTCTACAGAAGGCCCAAGCCCTTCGAGCCGCAGCACGGTCGCCTCACCTTCCGGCAGGTGATTGCCGATGAAGCGAGAACGGACGCTTGCCGGCAGGTGTGCGGCACCGGAGATTTCCACCGGCAAGGCCATGGCCGCAGCCATCGCTTTTGCCGCCATCTCGTCGTCAAGGCCGGAGATGACGACGGTTTCCACCGCTGGCGGAACCGGCAGCACGCGAAAAGTGACTTCGGTGAGGAAACCGAGCGTGCCCTGCGAGCCGGCCAGCAACTTCGTGAGGTCGAGCCCGGTGACATTCTTCATCACCCTGCCGCCGGCGCGGATGATCTCACCGCGGCCGTTGACGAAGCGGAGACCGAGAAGGCTGTCGCGCGCAGCCCCTGCGGTGAGACGGCGGGGGCCGGAAACGTTGGCTGCAAAAACGCCGCCGATGGTCGGCTCGCGAGAATGAGCTCCATGGGTGCCGAGAATGCCGCGATGATCCATAGGCTCGAAAGCCATCATCTGGCGGTTGGCAGCAAGGGCTGCCTCGACCTCGGAAACCGGCGTGCCGGACCTGACCGTCATCACCATTTCGGCGGGGTCGTAATCGACGATGCCGGTGAGACCTCGGGAGCTGATCTGTTCGGCTGGCTGGTTCGCCCTGGCAAAACCACGGGTGTTGTTGCCGCAGATCTCCAGTGGCTTTCTCTCGGCTGCCGCATTGCGAATGATGTAGGCGGCATCGGCTTCGGTGTTGGGGATCAGCATGCGGGGGATGCTCCCCGCTGGTGTCGAGAGTGTGAATGCCCCCCTCTGCCCTGCCGGCTTTCCTGGGTCGAGCCACGTGTCTCGCCCCGCTCTCCGAGCCCCCCACAAGGAGGGAGATCAGCCAGGCGCACCCCTTTGCCCCAATCAATGTTGGATATGTATCGAGACGATAAGACGGGTAGAGAGAGGAACGAGGAGCATGCCTCTCGTGATCTCCCCCCTTGTGGGGGAGATGCCCGGCAGGGCAGAGGGGGGTGATGGGGGAACGAGACGGAACTGGAAAGCATAGGCTTCATCCCCTCCCTTCCAGCGGAAACACCTTTGACGGATTGAGGATCCAGTCCTCGTCAAACGCGGCGCGCACCGCCATCTGCTGCGCAAGCTCGGCCGGCGTATATTGATGCCGCATCAGGTCGCGTTTTTCGATGCCGACGCCGTGTTCGCCGGTGAGGCAGCCGCCGGCATCGACGCAGAGTTTGAGGATCTCGTTGCCCGCCTCTTCCGCCTTCATCGCCTCTTCCGGGTCATTGGCGTTGAACAAGATCAGCGGGTGCATGTTGCCGTCGCCGGCGTGGAACACATTGGCGACGCGAAGGCCGAAGCGATCGACGATTTCCGACGTCTTTTTCAGCACATAAGAGAGCTTGCCGAGCGGCACCGTGCCATCCATGCAGATGTAGTCGGCGATGCGGCCGGTGGCGCCGAAGGCGGATTTGCGGCCTTTCCAGATCAGCGCGGCCTCGGTTGCCGACTGGCATTCGCGCACGGTCATGACCTGATGGCGACGGGCGATCTCGACGATGTTTTCCAGCGTGGCATCCATTTCCGCTTCCGAGCCTTCGACCTCGACGATCAGGAGTGCGCCGACATCGAGCGGGTAACCAGCCTTGGCAAAAGCCTCGCAGATCTCGATCGCCGGCTTGTCCATGAATTCGATGGCGACCGGTATGATGCCGGCGGCGATAATATCGGCCACGCAGGCGCCGGCTTCCTCGGATGTCGAGAACCCGAACAGGACCGGGCGGGCGCCTTCCGGCTTGGCGATCAGGCGAACCGTCGCCTCGGTGACGATGCCGAGCTGGCCTTCCGAGCCGCAGACGAGGCCCAAGAGATCATAGCCTGCCGCATCCAGATGCTTGCCGCCCAACTCGATCACCTGGCCATCGACCAGGACCAGTTTCACGCCGAGAAGATTGTTGGTGGTGACACCGTATTTCAGACAGTGCGCGCCGCCGGAATTCATGCCGATATTGCCGCCGATGGTGCAGGCAAGCTGGGAGCTGGGATCGGGTGCGTAAAAGAAACCGTCCACCGCCACGGCTTCGGAAATATTCAGGTTGGTGACGCCGGCCTGCACCGTCGCGGTGCGGTTGGCATAGTCGATCTCGATGATGCGGGACATGCGCGACAGGCCGAGCACGATCGCATCCTCCTGCGGGATGGCACCGCCCGAAAGTGAGGTGCCGGCGCCGCGCGGCACGACGGGGATACCGTAGCGATGACAGTATTTCATCACCGCCGCCACCTGCGAGGTGGTACGCGGCAGAACGACGGCGAGCGGCATGCGGCGATAGCTGATGAAGGCGTCTGTTTCGAAGGGAACCAGTTCGCGCGCCTCATGGATGACGCAATCGGCCGGCAGAAGGCCGCGCAGATCATCGATGATGGTTGCCCTGCGAGACAGGACATCCTGCCTCGGCGGCAAAAACTGGATTGGCTGCGGCATGCATTCCTCCCTCGCATGTCTCAATCGCAACCTATTTCATGACGCCGGGATGCTTCAACTTATTCTTGACGAATGTCGCCTCGATGCGTTCGCCATGCGCATTTCGGCAACATTTCGAGGAAAGTTGAACAGGTGTGCAATAAGCTGTTGACGTCTCAGTTTATCGACCCCCTTATATTTAGCTGAGTAAGGGTTTTTAACGGGTGATTCACGATCAAATTCGATCCCGACACCTCGTTAATCCTGGCGCAATCATTATATTAGTAAAATGAAACTCTCGGAGGTGTTTTCTAAATTGGGCCTGATGAACCGTATCGCCAGCAATCTTCGTCTCATGGTGCAGCGCCCCCCGCGCCAGCAATATGCTGCGATCTGCTATCGCGCCACAAAGCGCGGCGAATTCGAGGTTCTGGTTGCCACCAGTCGCGATACCGGCCGGTGGGTGATCCCCAAGGGTTGGCCGATGGAAAACAGACAAGCGCATCAGGTCGCCGAGCAGGAAGCCAGGGAAGAGGTCGGCGTCAAAGGCAAGGCCGAGAAAAAGCCTTTCGGCTTTTACCATTACCGCAAGGGTCTCGATAACGGCATCAAGGTGCCGGTGCGCGTGCAGGTTCATCTGCTCAAGGTCGAAGGCAGCTGCAAGGACTTCAAGGAAAAGGGCGTGCGGCAGATCGAGTGGGTTTCTCCCGAAGAAGCCTCCAACCGGGTGAACGAGCCGGAACTGAAAATCCTGATGCTGCAGTTTGCCGAAAGGATGCGCAAACCGGTTCAGGATGTCGCCGCGGTTGGCACTCTCGCCATGAAAGCCACGGGCTGAGCAGGCCCTGCGGCCCAACATCATAATCTCTTCAAAAGCGAGCGCTAAAAAAGCTTCGGGATAAACCGGAGCAAGATATCCAAGCGCTGCTCCTTACCGATAAAACGAAGCATGGCCCAACAGAAGCCGCGTCTGGCAAAGCCGACGCTCGACAAGGATCTGGAAAAACTCTCCTCGGTGGAAGACGCCGCGCGGCATACGGCGCGCGGGCTTGCCGGTCCGGGCGTGGCGCTGCTCTTCATCATTCTGGCCGCGATTTTCGCCTCGACCTATGTGACCGGCACATCCGGCTCCGTCATCGTCATCGCCGCTGCGGCGCTGGCCGGCTATATGGCGATGAATATCGGCGCAAACGACGTGACCAACAATATCGGTGCCGCGGTCGGTGCGCGCGCCATGACGATGGGCTTCGGACTTGCCCTGGCTGCCGTCTTCGAGGTGGCGGGGGCCGTGCTGGCCGGCGGCAATGTCGCCACCACGATTGCCAGTGGCATCACCAACGGGGCGTTGATTTCCAGCCCTAACGTGCTGATCTGGGCGATGATGGCGGCGCTTCTTGCCGCTGCCGTACTGATCAACATCGCGACCTGGGCGAGCGCGCCGATCTCGACCACCCACTCCATCGTCGGTGCGGTGATGGGTGCCGGCATTGCCGCCGCCGGCTTCGGCGCGATCAACTGGGGGCTGGTCGCGGGCATTACCGCAAGCTGGGTCGTCTCACCGGTGCTCGGAGCGGTGATCGCGGCGGCGTTCCTTTTGCTGGTCAAGGAAACGATCATCTACCGCGAAGACAAGATCACGTCAGCCAAGACATGGGTGCCGGTGCTGATCGGTATCATGACCGGTGTATTTGCGGGCTATCTGACGCTTGTCGGCGGCAATCAGCTACGTGCGCCCTCGCCTTATCTGGCAAGCCTGGTGGCCGTCGTGACCGGCCTTATCGCCTGGCGGGTACTGATCCCGGTGATTGCCCGGCAGGCGGAGGGGCTGGAAAACCGTAACCAGTCGCTGAGAAAGCTTTTTCGCATTCCGCTGATCCTGTCGGCGGCGCTGATGTCATTTGCGCATGGAGCGAATGACGTGTCGAACGCGATCGGGCCATTGGCGGCGATCGTCGGAGCGGTTCAGGACGTGGCCACCGGCAGCGTGCACCGCATGCCCGGCGTACCGCTGTGGGAACTGGTGATCGGCGGCCTGGGCATTTCGCTCGGGCTTTTGCTTTACGGACCAAAACTGGTGCGGCTTGTGGGTGCCGAGATCACAAAGCTCAACCCGATGCGGGCCTATTGCGTATCGCTGTCAACGGGACTGACCGTGCTCGTCGCGTCGTGGATCGGCATGCCGGTCTCCTCCACCCATATTGCCGTCGGCGCGGTGTTCGGCGTCGGGCTTTTCCGCGAATGGTACACACGCAATTCGAAGCGGCGCTACGAATATATGCGGGTCCGTTCCGGCAGGGACATCCACCCCGAGGCCGAGGAACGCGAGCACAATGACGACGAGATGAAACGGCGCTACCTGGTGCGCCGTTCGCATATCCTGAGCATTCTCGCCGCCTGGATTATCACGCTTCCGGCCGCGGCAGGCCTTGCGGCGATCATTGCTACGGTTATGTTTGCGCTGTTTTTGTAAGAGAAGATCATGCGCGCCAATTTTCGCCTTCAGCGGCTTTTCGTCGTTTCTCCCCTGTCTACCGACACCCGGCATGAGGTATCGAGCGAGCAGTTCAATTATCTCGCCAACGTGCTGAGGCTGGAAGCCGGTGCGAAGGTTCTGGTATTCAACGGACGCGACGGCGAATGGCTGGCCGAGATCACCTTTCCCAGCCGCAAGAAGATCGTGCTTCAGCCGATCGAGCAGACAAGGCCGCAACCGGAAACCTCCGACCTGCATTATCTGTTTGCGCCGCTAAAAGTCGGCCGGCTGGATTATCTGGTGCAGAAGGCCGTGGAGATGGGGGCCGGCACGATGCAGCCGGTGATGACCCAGCATGTACAGGGTAAGATCACCAATCTCGACCGGCTGAAAGCGAATGTGACGGAAGCTGCCGAACAATGCGGCGTGCTGTCGATCCCGGAGGTTTGCGAACCGCGCAAGCTTGCCGAGATACTGGAGCGCTGGTCTGAAGACCGGCGGATCATCTTCTGTGACGAAGGCGACGAGGGCCAGAACCCGTTGCCGATCCTGGCAAAGATCACCGAGAAAAAGGTTGCCCTGCTTGTCGGTCCGGAGGGCGGGTTTTCGGAGGAGGAACGCAGCCTCTTGCGCTCGCTGCCCTACGTGACGGCGATACCGCTCGGGCCGCGGATCCTGCGGGCCGATACGGCGGCGGTTGCGGCACTGGCGGTCATTCAGGCGGCGATCGGTGATTGGAAGTAATGGAGGACCATTGCAGACTTGCCAAAGCGCAACAGATCGCACTGTTTTTCTGAACTGATCTTGAAACAAATTCGCTTGCACCGCAGATGAATTCGGTTCAATCAGCCGGACGATTATCAGTCTGGCTTATCATTCCAGGCCTTCCGACCAAGGTATTTTCATGGCGCGTGACACGACCGACCAGACACCACTTTCCTCGGTATCTGAGCTTTCCGCCTATCTGGCGCAGGGCTCGCGCCCCAAGGAAAAATTCCGCATCGGCACCGAACACGAGAAATTCGTGTTTTTCGCCAAGGACAACGCTCCCGTTCCCTATTTCGGCGATGCCAGCATTTCCGCGCTTTTGAAGGGCATGCAGGAAAGGCTCGGCTGGGAGCCGATCATGGACGGCGAGAACATCATCGGGCTTGGAGAACAGTCCGGCATGGGCGCGATCTCGATCGAGCCTGGCGGCCAGTTCGAATTGTCCGGAGCGCCGCTGGAGACGATCCACGAGACCTGCAAGGAATCCAACAAGCATCTGGCGCTGGTGAAAGAGATCGCAGAGCCGATGGGCATTCGCTTCCTTGGGCTGGGCGGCAGCCCGACATGGTCTCTGGCTGAAACGCCGCGCATGCCAAAATCCCGCTACGACATCATGACCCGTTACATGCCGAAGGTCGGCGCCAAGGGTCTCGACATGATGTACCGCACCTGCACGATCCAGGTTAACCTCGATTTCTCCTCGGAAGCCGACATGGCCGCCAAGATGCGGGTGTCGATGAAGCTGCAGTCGATCGCGACCGCGCTGTTTGCTTCCTCGCCGTTTACCGAAGGCAAGCCTAACGGTCTCCTCTCCTGGCGCGGCGATATCTGGCGCGATACCGACAACCGGCGTTCCGGCACCCTGCCCTTCGTCTTCGATGCGGATTTCCGGTTCGACCACTATGTCGAATGGGCGCTCGACGTGCCGATGTATTTTATCGTTCGCGACGGCAAATATCACGACTGCACTCATGTGACCTTCCGCCAGTTCATGGCCGGCGCGCTGAAGGGCGAAGTGGCCGACTGGCAGCCGAACATGGGTGACTGGACGAACCATCTCTCGACGCTCTTCCCCGACGTTCGACTGAAGCGTTTTCTTGAAATGCGCGGCGCAGACGGCGGCCCGTGGCGCCGGATCTGCGCGCTTCCGGCCTTCTGGGTCGGTTTGCTTTACGACGATGCGGCGCTTGCCGAAGCCGAGGCGCTGACGGCAGACTGGACGTTCGAGGATGTTGTCGCGATGCGCGATGCCGTCCCGGCACAGGGGCTTGCAGCGACGATCAAGGGCCGTCCGGTTCTGGACGTGGCGCGCGATGCAGCGCGGATTTCGACGGCCGGCCTCAAGGCGCGGGCGAAGCTCAATGGCGACGGCCAGGACGAAAGCGTCTTCCTGCAACCGCTCGAAGAAGTGCTGGCGAAGAAGGCAACGCTCGCCGACGATCTGCTTGCACTTTTCAACGGCCGCTGGAATGGCTCGGTCGAGCCGGTGTTCGACGAATACCAGTATTGATCTGAAAGCCCGCTTCGGCGGGCTTTTCTTCGCTCCACACAAAACAAAAAAGGCCCGGCGCGGGTGTCCGGCCGGGCAAGAGGCAGGGTCATTGGCTTACCCTGCGGGGAAAATCGTTACATTTTCGAATTGATGCACGCGGTCAGCGAGCTGGCGGCCGGGCAAACCGCGTGCGGGCGCGCGTACGAGCAGCCTTTGCCAGAAGCAGAGACGGATCATCCAGCGCGCCGGAACGATCAAGTGCGATCACGACATCACGGCGGCTAAGTCCGATATCGTCGAGCATATGATCATCCAATTCAGAAAGCGGATGCGCCGCAATGCGATTACGGATGGCGCGCCATGCGGATTTGATGCGCACGAACACGGCCGTCTGGACCAAACCGGCGCGAACCGGGGCCGCAGCCTTTACGAGCTTCAAATCAGTTCCGCATTCGGTCGTGCTCATCGGGGTATCCTTTCATCGGGCACGGTCAAAGGCTTTCCGACGGCTGATGCGGACGGATTGCCGGTGAGACATTTGCGCCGTTTGCAACAGCGCCTCTGTTCGAGAATTGCAGGTGTTATCGGTTAATCGTATTGATCAGTCCAACGAATGTTTCTAATGATGATTATCAACTTCACTGATGGATGACGCCCATGTCCGCTCCTCTCGATATCGACCAGTTGCATACTTTCATCGCCATCATCGACACGGGCAGCTTCACCAAGGCTGCGGACCGAGTGTTCAAGACGCAATCTGCCGTTTCGATGCAGATGCGCAGGCTTGAAGAACGGATCGGCAAGCAGCTGTTTGCCAAGGACGGGCGGGGCAACCGCCTGACGGCCGAGGGCGAGAAGCTGATGAACTATGCCCGGCGCATCATCCGGCTGAACAACGAGGCGATTGCGGCCTTCGATGACAACCGGCTGGAGGGCACGATCCGGATCGGCACTCCCGACGATTATGCCGACCGCTACATGCCGGAAATCATCGGCCGGTTCGCCAAGACCCATCCGAATGTGGAACTCTATATCGTCTGCGAACCATCGGTCAGCCTCGGCGAAAAGATGGCGCGGGGCGAACTCGATATCGCACTCGTGACCCATAACCCGCGGCAGCGGATCTCGGATGTGGTGCGGACGGAACCGCTGTGCTGGGTTGCATCCGCCAACCATCCGCTGAAGGATGATGCGCCTGTGCCGCTTGCGGTCGGACGCCGTGACTGTCTGTGGCGGCAGCTTGCCTGTTCGGCACTGGACGCGGATGGGCGCGAATATCAGGTTCTGTTCACCAGCTGGTCTTCGACCGTCATTGCGGCTGCGATCCTTGCCGGCATGGCCGTTTCGGTTCTGCCGGAATCGGCACTTCGGCCGGGCATGAAGGTTCTGACAGCCGCAGACGGCTTTCCGCCGCTGCCGCCAGTGCAGATCGGCCTGATGAAACGGCCGGGGCTTTCGCCGTCGCTGATGAACGCGATCACCGATCACATCACCGCCTGCCTCGACAACATTTCACCGGCCGCGATACCCGACGATCTCGACGGCGAGGTGAAGAGCTTCGCCCGGCAGGCGCGAGCGAGGTCGGGCCAGGTGATGACGGGGTGGTGAGATCTCCGTCAGCGTTTCATTTTCCAACGCGGCTGCAAACAGTTGAAGAAGATACCCTCATCTCATAATCTTGAGGTGCGGCATCGTCGCCGTTCGATCGGAATTTCCTATCATGCTTACACTTCGCCAGATGCGGTATTTCGAGGCGCTGGCTGCCACGCGGCATTTCGGCAAGGCGGCGGCGATGGTGCATGTCAGCCAGCCGGCGCTTTCGACCCAGATCATGGAAATGGAAGATCATCTGGGCGCGCAGCTGGTGGAGCGCAATCGCGCCGGCGTGCTTCTGACCGCCAAGGGCGAGGCGGTATTGTCGCGCATCCGCGTCATTCTTGGCGCGGTTGACGAACTGGAACAGACGGCGAGGCGCAAGAGCGGTGTCCTGGCCGGGCCGATCCGCATCGGCATCATTCCGACGGTCGCGCCCTATCTTGTGCCGAAACTGATCCCGTATCTGCGTCAAGCCTATCCGGAAATCGAGATTGAGCTGAAGGAAACAGTGACCGACCGGCTGGTTGCCGAACTTCTCGACGGGCGGCTGGATGCGGTGATCGCGGCGCTGCCGGTAGAAGCAGAGACGCTTGAGGTCAGGCCCTTGTTCGCCGACCGGTTCTTCATGGCGATGGCGAAGAATGACCGTGAGGTGCTGACCTCGCCGATGACGGAAAACCAGGTGGATGCCGACCGGCTGCTGCTGCTCGAAGAAGGGCACTGCCTGCGCGATCAGGCGCTTGCCGTCTGCAGCGCGGCCGGGAAAAGAAGCCTCGTCAATTTTGGCGCAACCTCAATGGCGACGCTGCTGCAGATGGTATCCCATGACATGGGAATGACGTTGATCCCCGAAATGGCGCTTGCCTCGGAAACCGCCCGAAACAACCTGATAATCGTGCCGTTTGCCGATCCCGCACCATCTCGCGAGATCGGATTGATATGGCGAAAATCCAGCGGGCGTTCAGAGGACATGTCTGCCTTGGCGGCAGCGATTATCGAGACAGCCCCGAAGCAGAAATGAGGGGCGCTGAGCGCCCCTCACCCGATCTTGGATCAGGCCGCGAGGTCCAGGACGACACGGCCGTCGATCTTGCCCTCTTCCATGCGGTGGAAAATGGCGTTTATGTTTTCCAGCTTGTCCCAAGAGAAAGTCGCGGCAACCTTGCCTTCCCCAGCAAAGACCAGCGACTCCTCAAGATCCTGACGGGTGCCGACAATGGAGCCACGCACGGTGATACGCTTCAGAACCGTATCGAAGACCGGCAGCGAGATATAACCGGGTGGCAGGCCGACCAACGCCATCGTGCCCCTGGAGCGCAGGAAGCCGTATGCCTGCTCCATCGCCTTGGGCGAAACGGCGGTAACCAGCGCGCCATGCACGCCGCCGGTCGCCTTCTGCACCTGCTCGATGGCATCGGCATCGCGGCCATTGACTGTGATGTCTGCGCCAAGCTTTTTCGCCAGATCCAGCTTTTCATCAAAAATATCGGCGGCCACAACATGCATGCCCATGGCCTTGGCATACTGAACAGCCATATGGCCGAGGCCGCCAACGCCGGAGATGACCACCCATTCGCCGGGCCGGACCTCAGTTTCCTTCAGGCCCTTGTAGACGGTGACGCCGGCGCAGAGCACGGGAGCGGCTGCGCCGAATTCGAGATTATCCGGCAGGCGGCCGCAGAAATCCGGATCGGCCAGACCATATTGCGCAAACGTGCCGTTGACGGAATAACCGGTATTCTGCTGGCTGCCGCAGAGCGTTTCCCAGCCGGTGCGGCAAGGCGAGCACGCGCCGCAGGCGGTGTGCAGCCACGGCACGCCGACGCGATCGCCTTCCTTGATACGGGAGACGCCGGCGCCGAGCTTTGCGACATAGCCGACACCCTCATGGCCGGGAATGAAGGGGGGATTGGGCTTGACCGGCCAATCGCCATTGGCGGCATGAAGATCGGTGTGGCAGACACCTGTTGCTTCGTATTTTATCAGGACCTGACCCGGGCCTGGATCGGGGATCGCCACTTCCTCGATGACGAGCGGCTTTCCGAATGCCCGTACGACGGCGGCCTTCATTGTTGATGCCATTTCATCCTCCTCACAAGCGATGACATTCGGCTGAGCGCTTGCTCGCCGCAACCGTGGAGAGAAAAGAAGCCGAACTGACACATGTCAACGTCGGCGGGTTTGCCGCCGCCGCTTCTGTCGCAAGGCTGCTACACTTGTGTGTGGCAAGATTGGTGTCAGCTAAGATACTTCCTGAAAAAGTCGGTCGTTCGGCTCCAGGCGAGATCTGCGGCTGCCTTGTCATAACGGGCGGCCGAGGTGTCGTTGTTGAAGGCGTGGTTGACGCCCTCGTAGACGAAGAGCTCGAAGGTCTTGCCGTTCTTTTCCAGCGCCTCGCGATAGGCGGGGATGCCGGCATTGATGCGCTCGTCGAGGCCGCCGTAATGCAACATCAGCGGCGCCTTGATTTTTGGCACATCCGCCGCCGGTGCCTGTTGTCCATAGTAGGCGACGCCGGCATTAAGCTCCGGCGAGTTGACCGCCATGCGGTTGACGAGGCCACCACCCCAGCAGAAGCCAACAGCACCGACTTTTCCGTTGGCGCCTTCATGTTTCGAAAGCCAGGCACGCGCCGCTTCGCCATCAGCGGCAGTCTGTGCCGGCGCAAGGGTGGAAAACATCTCGCGCGCCTTGTCCTCATCCGTGGGCGTTCCGCCGAGAGGAGAGAGGAAATCCACCGCAAGCGCGTTGAAGCCCTCCAGCGCCGCGCGGCGGGCGACATCGCGGATATGGTCGTTGAGGCCGCGGTTTTCGTGGATGACGATGATGGAGCCGAGCGGGCCGGTCGCGGATTTGGGACGGGCCCAATAGGCTTTCATGTCGCCGGTCGAACCGGGAAAAGTGACGTTTTCGGTCGTCAGCCGGTCGTCGCTTGCCTCGACCATGGCGGCGCGGGCGCCATTGGCGGCGAGCATGGGGGCGATGGCGGCCGCTGCGGCGCCGGACCCTGCGAGTGCGGTCAGCCGTTCCATGAACTTGCGTCGGTCGAGATGGAGATGGGTATATTCGTCATAGGCGTTGATCATCGCCTGGGTGACTTTTGGCTCCTTGTCCATGATGCCTGCTCCTCTCGCTACGCTTCGTGCAAAGTTAGGGCGGCCCTCCGACAAGGCGATGAAGCGCGGAAGGGCCGCGCTACACTTATGCGTGAAGAAATTGGTGCGTTAAAAAGATTGGTGCGTGAGAGCGGACCCGCCTCAGGACGTGGCGAGCCAAATCGCCAGCCAGCCCCACATCAACACTGTCACCATGAAGCCGAGCATGAACAGCGGGCGGCGCAGAAGCAGCCGGTTGCTGGTGATGTGGACATAGGAATGCGCGTAACGCGAGATGACGAAGATCCAGGCGAGTACAATGGTGATGATGTTGTCGGCATTGCAGATGAAGATCGCCAGCACGCCGGCGTGAAAAAGCATCGGCAGCTCGAACTGGTTCTTCAGGTTGTTATGGACCAGCAGGCTCTCAGTCGGCTCTGACAAGTTCTCCTTGAACTGCCGCGCATCGTAACCGCCGTCGCGGATGGCTGCGCCGCGGCGCATCGACAGCAGATAATAGAGGATGAAGACCAGAAAAGCGTGGGCAATCATTGGCCAGAACATGGCGGTCGTGTCGGTCATCATCGGCAATACTCCTACAATCTTCCCGACCTTCTGGCACGAAAACGGGCCGGGCAAAATGCCCGGCCCGCCTGAAATCGGTGGAGATGCTTCAACTCTTTACGAGCTGACGCCCGGATAGTTCGGGCTTTCGCGGGTGATGGTCACGCCATGCGGATGGCTTTCGCGAAGACCAGCGCCCGAAATGCGCACGAAGGTCGCCTTTTCCTGGAAGTCCTTGATGTCCTTGCCGCCGACATAACCCATGGCAGCCTTGAGGCCACCGGCGAGCTGGTGCAGCACGGCCGAGACCGGGCCCTTGTACGGAACCTGACCTTCGATGCCTTCCGGAACGAGCTTCAGCGTGTCGCGCACTTCCGCCTGGAAGTAACGGTCTGCCGAGCCGCGCGCCATGGCGCCGACGGAGCCCATGCCGCGATAGGCTTTGAAGGAACGGCCCTGGTAGAGGTAAACTTCGCCCGGGCTTTCATCGGTACCGGCCAGAAGCGAGCCGACCATGACGGCGGAGGCGCCGGCGGCGATCGCCTTGGCGACGTCGCCCGAGAACTTCAGGCCACCATCGGCGATGACCGGGATACCGTGCTTGTTGCCTTCCTCGACTGCCGCCATGACGGCTGCGAGCTGCGGAACGCCGACGCCTGCGACAACGCGGGTGGTGCAGATCGAGCCCGGGCCGATACCGACCTTGATGCAGTCTGCGCCGGCATCGATCAGTGCCTTGGTGCCTTCGGCGGTAGCGACATTGCCGGCGATGATGCGAATGGCGTTCGACATCTTCTTGACGTGGGCAACGGCATCCAGAACCTTCTGGGAATGACCGTGGGCGGTATCGACGACGATGACATCGACGCCGGCATCGATCAGGCGCTCGGCGCGCTCGACGCCATCGTCACCGGTGGAGATGGCGGCGGCGGCACGCAGACGGCCCTGGGCGTCCTTAGCGGCGTTCGGGTTGAGCTGCGACTTCTCGATGTCCTTGACGGTGATGAGACCGATGCAGCGGCCTTCATTGTCGACGACCAGCAGCTTTTCGATGCGGTGGGAATGGAGAAGGCGCTTGGCCTCGGCCTGCTCGACACCGTCCTTGACCGTGATCAGGTTGTCGCGGGTCATCAGTTCGAAGATCTTCTGGTTCGGATCAGAAGCGAAACGGACGTCGCGGTTGGTGAGGATACCGACCAGACGGCCCGGGCGACCGCCGTTTTCGACGACCGGAATGCCGGAAATGCCGTGAGCCTTCATCAACGACAGGGCTTCGGCCAGCGTTGCATCCGGGCCGATCGTGACCGGGTTGACGACCATGCCGCTTTCGAACTTCTTGACCTGGCGGACTTCTTCAGCTTGTTCGATCGGGGTCAGGTTGCGGTGGATGACGCCCATGCCGCCCGACTGCGCCATGGCGATCGCCAGACGGCTTTCGGTGACCGTGTCCATGGCCGAGGACAGGATCGGCA
Organism: Aliirhizobium cellulosilyticum; assembly: GCF_014198105.1. Classification (NCBI taxonomy): domain Bacteria; kingdom Pseudomonadati; phylum Pseudomonadota; class Alphaproteobacteria; order Hyphomicrobiales; family Rhizobiaceae; genus Aliirhizobium; species Aliirhizobium cellulosilyticum. The sequence goes on from NZ_JACIGW010000002.1 coordinate 499,882, forward strand.
ACGAAAGGTCGATATCCTTGGCGATGCGGGTGGAAATATTGGTCTGACCCGGCATGATTTCCGAGTGCCCCGGCTGGAGAAGCACGTCGTCGAATGTTAGCGCTTCCGCGCCGGTTGCCGAGATTACGATGCGTGCCATTGCCAGTTCCTTCAGTTGGATAGGCAGAATCCTCCGGGAAAAGGAAATCCTTCATCCGGTTGCTTCTGCATGAAATACATGGAAGTTGGCGAGGGCTGGTAACACGTTCATGACAACAAGGGAATAGAAAAAACCCGGGAGGCAGCCCACCCGGGTTTGCATAGCTCATATGCTGTACGCAGAAAACGATCAGATATCGAACTGATAGCTCTTCGGCACGAAGCGGTAACCCGTCTCCTGCTTTTCGGCATAACCGACCGCCGGGAACGGCATGTGATAGCCGAGGAAGGCGACCTTGTCGGTGGCGACCATGTCGAACACCTTCTTCCGGGTTGCGGCGGCGGCGGCCTTGTCCATGTCGAACTTCACTTCCCAATCCGGGCGCTGCAGCGACAGCACGAAGTGGTTTGCCGTGTCGGCCGTCAGGATCAGGCGCTTGCCGGCGGATTCGACGTTGAAGATCATGTGGCCCGGCGAGTGGCCGAAAGCTGCCATGCTGGTGATGCCGGAGACGACATCGGCGCCATCACCGATGAAGGTGATCTTTTCGGCAAGCGGCTTGACGTTGGCAAGCACGCCCTTGTGGCCACCTTCGGCAGGTGTGCCGACACGCGCAGTATCGCTCCAGAAATCGTATTCCTTCTGGCCGACGACATAACGGGCATTCTCGAAGGCAGGTTTTCCATTTTCCATCAGGCCGCCGATATGGTCGCCGTGTAGATGGGTCAGGACGACGATGGTGACGTCGGCCGGCATGTAACCGGCAGCGGCCATACCTTCTATCAGGCGGCCTGCGCCCTGTGCATGACCGGACTGGCCGAAACCGGTATCGAACAGGATAACGTCAGAACCGGTGTCGATCAGGGTCGGCGAGAAGCCGTTGACGAACTGGTCTGTCGGCAAAAAATTGTCAGACAGAAGCGCGCCGACGGTTTCAGCGGACTGGTTGGTGCCGAAGGTTTCGTTCGGCACGCCAGACGGACGAGCGCCATCCTTGACGACGAGAACCTCGAAACTGCCTACCTTGAACTTATGAAGATCGGGCGGGGTAACACGATCGATTGCCAAATTGCTGCTCGCTTTGCTGCTGTCCTGGGCGAAGGCCGCCCGGTTGCCGATGATTGCCGGTGCAGCGAGGACCGTGAAGCCCGCAGTGCCCAGCAAAGTTCTTCTTCCGATACCGTTTCCAGCCATATCCCGTTCCCTCATGACGAATGATGTCGACGCGAAGTTAGCGCGCCCGAGCGAAAAGTTGACGATGATCAGGGGTCAAAATCGCGTTTTCACGCAGACGTGACACCTCGCCCGACCAATGAGATGAACAAAAGGCGCGGAACGTCCATTGGCAGAACGGCTTTGGAGGTTTACAGGCCTCTTGTCCCTCGGGCCTGTCAGATAACGGCATCCGTCTCCATGAATCGTATCATTCCACTCATCCTCGCTGTCGCCCTGTTCATGGAGAACATGGATTCGACTGTGATCGCCACCGCGCTTCCGACAATCGCCAATGATCTCGGCGTCAGCCCGATCACACTCAAGCTGGCGCTAACCTCTTATATGGTGGCGCTTGCGATGTTCATCCCGATCAGCGGATGGATGTCGGACCGGTTCGGCGCGAAGAAGGTGTTCCGGCTGGCGATCTGCGTTTTCATCATCGGATCGATCCTCTGCGCGATCTCCGATTCTGTCGTCCAGTTCGTCATGTCACGTTTTCTGCAGGGCATGGGCGGGGCAATGATGACGCCGGTCGGGCGCCTGGTTCTGCTGCGCACCACCAAGCGCAGCGATCTCGTTTCCGCCATGGCGCTTTTGACCATACCGGCGCTTGTCGGACCGCTGACGGGGCCGCCGATCGGTGGCTTCATTACGACCTATTTTTCCTGGCACTGGATCTTCATCATCAATGTGCCGATCGGGGTGATCGGCCTTTACCTCACCGGCAGATACCTGCCCGAAGTGCCGCCGATGGGAACTGCCAGGATGGACTGGACTGGCTTCCTGCTGACATCCGTCGCGGCCTCCGGCGTCGTCTTCGGGCTTTCGGTAATCGGCCTGCCGGCCCTGCCGCCCGCAGTCGGAATCAGCGCAACGCTTGCAGGCTTTGCCGCGTGCTTTCTTTATGTGCGTCACGCAAGGCTGCACCCTCACCCGATCCTGAACCTGCAGATCTTCAACGACCGGGCATTCAGGGCATCGACAACGGGTGGCACGCTGTTTCGGATTGCCACCGGTGCCATCCCCTTTCTGATGCCGCTGATGTTGCAGCTCGGTTTCGGGCTCAATCCGTTCCAATCCGGTCTTATCACTTTTTCAGGTGCGATCGGTGCGCTGACCGTGAAGTTCATGGCGCGGCGGGTATTTGCCGTCACCGGCTTCCGCACGGCGCTTATGGTCGCCGGCGTTCTCGGCGCAGCCATGACGGCGGTGAACGGGTTCTTCACGCCCGAGACGCCGCATATCTGGATCATCGGTGCGCTTCTGGCGGCAGGCCTGTTCCGCTCGCTGTTCTTTACCGGCGTCAACGCACTAGGTTATTCGGAGATTTCCGACGAACTGGCGAGCCAGGCGACCTCCATGGCATCCGCGCTGCAGCAGGTCAGCCTTGCGCTTGGCGTCGCCTTTGCCGCCTTCATCCTGGAAATGTCGTCGATGTTTTCAGGCAGCCATCTGCAGCTTTCAGATTTTCACCTTGCCTTCTTCATCGTGGCCGCCGTCTCGCTGTTTTCGATCATTCCGCTCATCAAGCTCGATCCGCTGACAGGGGCCGATGTTTCCGGCCACCGGGGCCGGCGACCGGCTGACGTGCAGCCGGAAGCGGGAGAATAAGGATCAGTCGTCAGACGTCTCGGAAACGACTTCGGCGTCAGCATCCTCTGCCCTGCGACCCTTGAAGTGCTTGGCGAGCAGGAACATCTCGACCGATTCCTGACGCGACGACGCGGGCTTCACATGGATGACCTGCTTGAAGTTCTTCTTTAGGAGATCAAGCAGATCCTTTTCCGTGCCGCCCTGGAAGGTCTTTGCCAGGAAGTGACCGCCTTCGGCCAGAACCTCGATGGCGAAATGCGCCGCGACCTCGCACAAATGCATGGTGCGCAGATGGTCTGTCCGGTGATGGCCGGTCGTCGGCGCCGCCATATCGGAAAGCACGAGGTTCGGCACGCCGCCGATCGCTTCCTTCAAAAGTGCAGGCGCGCTGTCATCGAGAAAATCGAGCTGCAGGATTTTTACGCCCGGCAAGGGATCGACCTCCAGAAAGTCGATGGCGGCCACGCGCGGATCCTCGTCCGTCGAGTTCGTCACCTTGGCGGCGATCTGCGACCAGCTGCCAGGTGCTGCGCCCAAATCGATGATGCGGCGGGCGCCCTTCAAGATCTGGTGTTTTTCATCGATCTCAAGCAGCTTGAAGGCGGCGCGGGCGCGATAACCCTCGAGCTTTGCCCGCTGCACGTAAGGATCGTTGATATGGCGCTCCAGCCAGCGGCGCGAAGACGCCTTCAGCTTGCCCTTCTTGACCTTCTGGCCGAGCTTTCGCCCTGTTCTGTTTATTCCGACCGGTGTCTTCGTCATCGCCGTCTCAAAACCTCTCCGGAACCTGTCGAGCCCGATCTTCTCGAGCGAATGCGCCGCCAGACGCCATCATCGGCCATCATATCGGTCAAAAGCCCTTCGCGCAGCCCGCGATCGGCAACCCGCATTCTGGGACTTGGCCAACGGCGGCGGATCGCCTCCAGAATGGCGCAGCCAGCAAGCACCAGATCAGCACGATCAGGGCCAATGCACGGATTGGCGGCACGCCCGGCGAAATCCCAGGAAAGCAGCTTTGCCTGCATGGCGGAAACTTCCGCATCCGACAGCCACAGGCCATCGACCCTGCGACGGTCATAACGCGGCAAATCGAGATGGACGCCGGCAAGCGTCGTGACCGTGCCCGATGTGCCGATCAGATGGAAATCGTAGTCGCTGCCGTTGCCACCGGCTTCAGGCGGCGGGCAATCGAATTTTGCCAGCATGCCCTGAACCTCACAGATCATCGCCTCGAAGACATCCGGCGTCACATCGCGACCACCATAACGCTCCGACAGAGTGACGACGCCGACGGGCAGCGACGTCCAGTGCGTGATATGGTTGGCAAGCCGCGATGAGCGATTGTCGGCGATGCGGATGACGGCAATTTCCGACGAGCCACCGCCGATATCGAACAGCACGATAGAACGCGCCTCACGCCCCACAAGCGAGGAGCAGCCGGAAACGGCAAGACGCGCCTCTGTCTCGCGATCGATGATTTCCAGCTCAAGACCGGTTTCGGCAGTCACCCGCGCCAGAAATTCCTCGCCGTTTGCGGCGGCGCGGCAGGCTTCGGTTGCGATCAACCGCATCTTGCGGATCGGCTTGGCGGCGAGCTTCAAGGCACAGATGCGCAAAGCCTCGACGGCACGGTCCATCGCGTCGTTCGACAGCCGGCCGGTGGCTGCAAGCCCCTCCCCCAGACGCACGATGCGCGAGAACGCATCGACGACGCGAAAATGGCCCGGACGCGTCGGCTGGGCGATCAGCAGGCGGCAATTGTTGGTGCCGAGATCGAGCGCGGCATAAAGATCGTCATGGAAGGGAAGCGGCGCGTCGACCGACTGCAGGGCCGGGGTGATGCTGCTGCCCTGCTCGGAAGAAGACATCGCCCGTGTCAACGCAGGCTGCGAAACACCGTTCAGAGCGCCTTTTGCCTGTGTGAGGGGGCGCCCCTGAAGGCCGCGACCGGCCCGGTTCTTCTTGCGCCGGTCCCGCCCTCTGCCGCCATGAGACTGACCGCTGTGAGACTGGCCACCATGAGACTGGCCGCCGTGATTTTTGCCTTCATTCCGCGATGCGCCTTCGCCACCCGCATGATGAGGCTGCTGCGCGCTTGCGCCGGCATTCGATGCGCCTGCCGAATGGGATGATCCGCCTCGGGCATCGACATGCGGCTTGCCACCGGAATGCCCTGAAGCACCGGCTGCAGCCTGTGGAATGTGATCGGACGATGCACCGGAATGAGATCTGGAGCGCCTGCGCTTGCGTTTGCGCGCAGGCTGATCCTGCTTCGCGACATCCGATTTCCCGGCATCGCGTTTAGCCACGTCCTGTCTTGACGAGTCCTGCTTTTTTTCTGGGCGCGCGGCCGGGTCAGCCTGAACGGCCGATGACGCGTGTTGGGAAGTGTTCGCATTGCGGTTTTTGCCGCCGCGCTTCCCTTTCCTGCGACGGGGCCGCTTTTGCGCCCCACGCTCTCCGGCCGACGCCCCGCCATCTGGCGGCATACGGCCGCTATCGGGGTCCATTGGTCGTTCTATCCATTTCGCGGCGCACCGCCTCCAAAAGGCGTGCTGCTGCGTCTGATTGCTTCGTTGCGGCAAGGATAACAGCGCAAGCGCAATTCGCCAATGTCTTTTTCCGAACGGCGACCAAAAGTGGCTGATGCAAGATGCTGCAAATTTTTCGGAAAAAACTATTTGCAAGTCGCGAAGGTTTGGCTATAAGCGCCGCACACCGACGAACCGGCCAAGCGCCGCTTCCTGCTGGGGAATAGTTCAACGGTAGAACGACGGACTCTGACTCCGTTAATCTTGGTTCGAATCCAGGTTCCCCAGCCAATTCTCCCTAAATGCCCTTAATTCCTTGATTTTCCAGTCGTGCCGGATATCGTTTTGGCATCATCGGCGACCTGATGCCCAGAACTGTAGCCCACAGGTGATGCCCACGCGAAATATGCGCGGCGGCAGCGCCGGTGGCAGGCAAGGGCAAGTTCCTCATGGCGGTCCGCCACGACGTCGAGAATCTCACCCGCCGCGGCAATATCTTCTATTGGCGCGCGCGCATTCCGAACACGTTCCAGCAATGCCGATCCGGCAGCCGGCTTTCACTGAGCCTTCACTGTTCGGATCATAAAAAGGCGCAAGTCATCGGTCGGAAGCTCAACACGCTGCTGGCCGAACTGAAGATGAATTTGAAGGAACCGATGTCCAAGGCGCAGCTCCAAAAGCTTTGCGAACACGAACGCGACATGATGCTTGAGCATCTGGAAGACGTCTCGACGGCTGCGCGTCGCTACGGCCGTCCCGCCGACATCGCAGAGCTGGAAATGGATATCGAAAATGGCTGGGCCTATCGCCTGATAGGGATGTTCGGGCTTCGCCACCGAGCCCGGGCACCAAGACAATGCGCGTCGTCTCGACGCCGAGCTTCGCGTGCTGCCAATGGGCGAGCGCGATATGCACTGGACGATCCACCTCGCCCGATCGCCCGACGCGGCATTCCACCTGATCGACTGGGTCCGCACGGCCGATCTCGCCGGTGTCGCGCCCGAACGCGCGGAGCTCACCGCGATTCAACTCGCCTGGTGTCTCACCGCGACGCGCCGGCCGCTGCGCGACAAGGCGACCAAGGCGTTGGTCGTGCTGTTCGCCGATCGTGCCGCGCTGGCTATGCGGATTTGGCAGGGGTTCGCTGGGCTCGACGATCTCTATGTCGTCGAGCGGCTTGCCGCCACGCTATTCGGCGCGGGGATGCAGGGGCGCTGGAGCACTGAGGAACTGCAGTCTGTCGCCGGGATGCTACATGACGGTCTGTTCGCCGGAGGCAACCCGCCTGCCAACAAGCTGCTTCGGGACCATGCCTCGGGCCTGATCGGCTACGCTGCGGCGCAGGGTGCGCTGGCGTCCGAATTTGACCTGACGTCAACCAGGCCGCCTTTTTCGAGTGCCTGGCCGATCGAGAAGATCTCCGAGGAGCAGATTGCCGCGTTCAAGGTTTCCTATGGCGATGACGGTAAGCGCTTCCACGACGCGATCGTTAGCTCGCTCAAGGACGGCGACTTCGCGCGCTATATTCTAGATCCGATCGTTCGCCGCTTCAGCCCAGCGCTGCGCGGCACCGACCCGCTGCCCACCGCCGGGGAGCTGAGGAGCCAGTGGCTCGCCGAATTTACTGCCGACGCCAGCGAGGAGGATCTTGCCGCCTACGCGACCCTCCAAGCCGAAACCGTTGCGATTAAGGGGGAGCGAAACGGGCCGGTTCACGCGGACCGGCGCGACAATCTCCGCGCGGCGAAGCGCGCCTTTCGTGACGCCATCGGTCCACAGCGATTCGAGGATTGGCGCGCGCGCGCCGAGAACTGGCGCGACGAAGGCATGTATCAGGGCTTCGCCGCGCGCGGCCCGGCCGAATTCAACCTGGCCTGGGCACGCCGTTGGGTGGCGTGGCGTGCTCACGAACTCGGCTGGTCCGAGGCGCTACACCATGCGTTTGACCGGGGCATCGGCACCGGCCGCAATAGCCACGAGGTCGAGCGGATCGGCAAGAAATACCAATGGCTAGCAACCTATGAACTCGCAGCGCGAATGGAAGACAATCTTGCGGTGCTGACCGGCGAAGAGGAGGAGAACGGACCGAGCCGGCTACGCAATATCGACCCGTCGATGCTACGCGAGCGCACCGAAGATGACGGCTGGCGCCGGCCACGCGAGGCGAGCTTCTGGGCGCCTTTGCGTCCGACCATCGAAGCTAGGACGCCCGGCGAGGCGTTGGCCTGGCTCCATTCGAGCGCCTCGATACTCGACGGCGCGGAGAATATCGAGGTCTCCGACCAGGACGGCCGCCAGTGGCTCGTGCTCACCGGGTTCGAGATATGGGAGGAGGACCGCGACTGGCTCCGCTCTGAATCATGGCGCAGGATCGGCTGCACGGTCATCGGCGCCGCCGATCTGCCGCAGTTTCTCGAGCGGCTCGAGGGCATCCACTTGACCGGGAATCACGACATGCCGGTTGGCGGTGCCGATGGCTATCATATGCATCTGGGCGAGCATCCTTGGGCCTGGCCCGACCACAGCGACAACGGCTGGATCGAGTGGCGGCCCAATGGAGGCGACTGGCAGGCGCCCGCCTTGTCCGTGCGACCGCCCACCGCCGAGTATACGGCTGAGAGCAGTAGTTACGACTATTCAATCACGCAGAACATCACCCTCAACTTGCCCGCTGGCTGGCTGATCGACAAACTCGGCCTGCGCCTCTCCGACGGCCGGTCGATCGAATATCGCAACGCGGATGGCGAAGTGGTGTTCATGGATCCGTCGGCGCACCGGGTTGGGCGAAGCGCGGCCTTAGTCGATCGCGCCGCGTTCCTTGAGATGCTCGCGCGCGAGGAGCTGGTCGCGATATGGGCGGTGGCGGGGGAGAAAAGCGTCTTCGGCCCACTTCACAGCGACGGCTTCGGCGGCCGCCGTTCTTTCACGCGCCTTTTCCATTCGGAGGCTGGCGCCCTCCAGGCGCTTCCGCGGTTCGAGACGTTCGAGAAACCTTCCCGCCGACAACGCGCGATTCTTCTAGGGGAGGACGTTGAGGGTCTGACCGACGACGAGGAAGATGAAGATGTCGAAATGTGACCGCGACTAGGCCGCTGGCGGCCGCCGCGTTCGTCCTCAGCGCAGGGAGGTCAGTGCCTGCTCACCGCAAACTTGAAGTCCGAAAGCGGAAATTATTGCCGCTCACCCGCCCTGTTGACTGATGCCCAAAGCCAGGGCACAAAGCTGGCATCCACGGTCGCTCGCGATGGGAAAACAGAGGGAATTTCAAGGCTTTTATTCTAAGTAATTGAAATCATGTGAGAATCCGATGTCCCCAGGCAAGTCATTTTCGATCGATTTTTTGATCTAAATTGGCAACCATCTTCCCCTCTGAAAAGTGGCGTCTTCTCAATAAGTTGGGCGATTTCGGCCGCAGTTCCTTGGGCCACCCGTCGCGTTCGAAGGTGGCTAGGAAAATTGGCTGGGGACCTGTTGTTCTTACTCGGACACGCTGTCACTGACGGCGGCATTGGGGGCCGACGGCGGTTCGTTCGCTTTTGGCATTCCCGGTTCGAATAGCTGCCCGTCGACGGCGGTTGGATTGGGGCGCTGTCAGCTCCTTTCCGGTCACTTATGGCTGTATAGTCAGATCCAGAAATTAGACGATTCAGAAATAAGGCAATACGCAGCTTTCAACAGCTCGAAGCTGAGTCCCCAGACTAGGGTGGACAATATGGGCAATTCCGGTTCAGTGAACCAACGAACAAACGAACCGAATAGTCATTCAGTCTTTAACCGACCAACGACGGGTGGGCCGCGATTTCCTGACCTATTAATTCACGCGGAACCCGAAAATCGTCAGCCAAAGGTACGAGGCTGAGCAGCTTGCCGCAGTCACGTATTACCGCACCAATTTCGATTAAACGCTCCAGCCCAACTTGGAGCTCATGATTACAGGCGCTATCGGAAATAATAATCGCACGTTCTGGCAATGCGCTATCAAGTCGCTGGAGTAGTGCCACTTCGAAAGCGCTTAGTTGGTACTCGCGAACGTTATCCGGATCCCGGCCATCCCACAGCGTGCCTCCACAGCCCGGCTGACTTTTGAGTCGCAGAAATGCCCCAGCTTTATAAGCGATGCGCCAGCGGTCAATAGCGGCTTGGAGCGCGCCCTCGCATTCGTCTGTGACGTGTAGTGCCTCACAGTCATAGTCGAATTGATAGCAAACATTCACCAGCAGATCGTCTGAAACGGGATAGACTTTTCGCATGATTTCTCGCGGACGAATGTTTGTAATCCCGAAGATAGATGGATTCTCGAAATAAGGGCTAAACCGATGCAGCTGAAATCGGCCAGCACCCGATGGTGGCTGGAGGTGCTGAAGCAAATGGGTGCGGGAAATAGTCTCCTGCACGTCAATATCAGTCTCACCAGGCAGCCCATATAGTACGTTCCACGATACGCGAATGCCGTCCGTATGACACCATTTCAACAATTGAACGTTGTGATATGGTTCGCAGCCCTTTTTCATTAGTTTCAGTGAATTGCTCGAAAGACTCTCCAGTCCAGGCTGTATCCACTCAACTCCCGCTCTCTTTAGCAGTGCAATCTGCGATCGAGTCACATTGGCCTTAATTTCGTAGAAAAATGACCATCCTCGATCGCTGTTCGCCAAATGGTCTAGCGTCGATTCATAAAATTCTTGCGGCATGATAAGATCCACTGCGAAGAATCTCTTCACGCCATACTTTGACTCAAGGCGATCAAGTTCGGCGACCAGCGCATTCGAATCTGGGGTGCGGTATTTCATTACCTCGTGCAGCCCGCAGAAGCGACACTGGTTCTTCTCTCCAAACCAACATCCTCGTGATGTTTCTATCGGCAACCAGACAGCAATTCGTGCTTCCATTTGCAGCAATTTTAAAGTTGAGAAGTACGGGTCGAAGGATAGTCCCTCAAGCCGTGGTCGCAGCAATTTAGGTAATTTATGCCCCTGCCCATTGTCCGTAACACCACGCTCTACAACACCGCCGAGGTCATTCACTATACCCCCGCTCCTCATCCGATTTACCATGGCTGGAAGCACTTCCTCTCCTTCGATGGTCACGGCGTAGTCAAAATGGGGGCATATATCCAATAACGCTTTACCCATGGGGCCGGCGCAGCTTGTTCCTCCAATTACAATTTTGATATCTGGATTTCTTAGCTTTATCTGACGCGCAAGAACCATTGAAGCCGAATTCTGCGCGATAGTTAGCGTGAAGCCGACGATGTCATATTGGCTCCAATCTGTCTCGGCTGCGACTTCGTCGATAAAGCGCTCAGCTACAAAGCCGATTGCCTTCCACATCGTGTCGGCTTGCGAGAGGTTGAAAAGCCGTTCGGCGCCTATGTCGGCGGCAGACAATTGACTACCCCAATATAATTGAGAAAACACCGCTTCTCCCGCCGCGCTGTCGCCGCCAGAGATCGCGCTATACGCACTATGTCCTATTTCGTGTGAAAAGCGCAGGAAGTGCTCGAACCTGTCACAAGGGATACCCGAATCCTCAAGCGCGCGCGCCAGCACTGCGAGTTGAATTGACGGAAAACTCGTAGACATCCAAGGCATGCTGATCAGCGCGACCTTTTTGTCAGCCATTTGCTATCCATCCCACTCTTTGGTTTCGGTAGGCACGACGAGGGTCCATCCCCTCCATACGTAACGCGAAAATCAGCGCGTCGGTCGACCATCCACTCGTGCGGGCAGCGATAATCGCGGCGGCGAGCATTGATGCTCTGTGCTGGCCGAAACTCAGTAGGGCATCGCCAGTCCGGCGCTCTGGCTCTTCTGCGACTGCGATGCCGTCGCTCACCCTTCGCGCGAACAAAGAAGTACTTGCGACGAGCCGCGGAAAATGCCGGTCAAAACGAAGATTCCTTAGCTCTCGTAGGCAAGAGCGCAGCCCGTCCGCAGCGATATATATGACTGCACTGTCCGAGCGTCCGAGCCTGTACGCGCTGCTCACAACCTTTATTGAAAACTTCATTGATCGCGCATCTAGCGCCTGCCATATATAGTAAAGCGAGGTAATCGATCGGCTGCTCTCAAGGTTCAGATATACTCTAAACTGGACAGGATTTGCTGGTCCATGCGACGAATGCATCACAAAAAAACCTGGACGAGCACCCGTCTGGAGGCAAGGAAACAGTAATGTGTGATGCAAATCATCTTCCATGCGCCTGATTTGAGCAGCGCTGCAATGTAGGGACACCCCGGCGCGGGTAAAATGTCCTCCGACTCCGTCATTTTCACACGTCTGCCGCTTCCATCCCAAACTTTCATAAAAACGCCCCCTAAATAGCTTCGAGAATGCTCTTGTAAGGTGAGCATCCGCGCTAGAAGAAGCTCCGTTAAAAATATCCGGGACGGTGAGGGTTGCTATCTCACGAACCCGGAGATGATATAGGCTATAAAGTTGCCGAATTAACGGTCCGCGTTCTTGCTCAGCGTTGAAACGAATTTGTTGGCCATCTTCGACCAAAGCGGCAGGCAGAGTAAGAATGCCTTCAGTGGACGGCTGTATCTGTTCAAGGAGTTGAAACAGTGTCAGCATTGGCATTAACCGACGATGCTAGCGGCTAGGAACAAGCTTTCTACATCAATCTTCGTGGGAGTAACGCCAAATGCAATGTTGACCTGCGTCTTCAGGGCCAACCACGCAGCAGTGTACGCAAATAGTTTCCGCTCGTTCAGCCTGTACGCCGCAATGTGCTGATAGTGCGCTATTGCGCAACTAATCCATTTCGTTGGGGGTGGGCGCTGCATGATAATTTGACGGTAATACGCGCTGGCCACGAGCGTCGCCATGTCCCAATGGCGATCTCCTATGCCTGACAATTCCCAATCGACAATAAAAAGACGGGTTGCATCGCTTTCAAGCTGCAAAACGTTGCTCACTTGAAAGTCACCATGCACTACCGTGTCAGCGCACCATTCAGCGCTCGCTTCTCTCAGCGCATCGTTTAAAGATGGACTAATTTGAACAAGCCGCAAGAAGTGCTCGTTCAAGCCAAGACCTGAGGCCATCTTGTCAGGCGTTATGCTCCCGTAGGTTGGGACTGGCATGCGAATGGGACGTAAGTTCTCGGCAAAGAGAAGGGGGATTCGGTGCAGGGTCGCCATAGTTTCCGCCGCCCAACGCGCAGAAGTGCCAGGCTCCACAGAAAGGTCGTGCTCAGCGAGCGACGCGGCGCCAGGTATTCCCTCAAACACCAGGAAGTCATCATCGCCCCCCATAATTAAGGGCACCGAGGAATACACTCCTATTGAGTTGGCTGCTTCGATCACTGCCCGAACATGCCTCTCAACGCCGAGAGTGAGATCACCAAGGAACTGCGATGTTCCCCTCATTTTTATGAACAGAACGCGGTCACCTTCCTCGTCGACCGCTTCAATTAAGGCTGTTCGATGTCGACCATCTCGCAGCCAGATAATCCGGCAAGGCACCGTGGGTAGCTCTTGCCCCTCAATTGCAATCCGCCTCAACTGCTCAACAAATAGCGGATCCAGTGGCCCATTACCGCCACGGGACTCAAGCTCTGCACTCACAGCGAACACCTGCCGTACTGAGTTAAATGGTAACCGTTGTCACAGTCGACACAGTGCTTGTCGTGCCCATCAACTTCTGATCCCCAGACTCAGAAGTCGCGCGCTCAATTTCTTTGAGAAATTTGTGAGCAGTATCCGATCCCGGCTCTGAAGCAAATGAACTAGCCGCTGATGTAATTCTTTCAGTAGTTAGCTTAATTTTAGCTTCTTTTGTCTCAGCTAAAACTGCTTCAATTCGAGCCAATCTTTCTTCTACGGTCTCTTGCAATTTAGCCTCCCTTTTATGGAAACAAAAACCCAACAGGCGCAAATAGTATGAGGTATCGATTGTCCGTGAATAATAACGCAACGATGATTTCAATGCAACTTTAATTTTAATACGCTTTTGCTTGCAACTTAGGTTCTCAGACTTTTGTAATTTCGCAGCGAAAATAAACTGCTGTCTCCTAAGACCTCACTATAGGCTGGCAATGCCACCAAGAGCGGCAGCTTCGTCAACCTTGTCAATCGGCGAAAGTTGGCATTCCTTGTTCACCGGGCGCGCACCGTCGGAAGCGCGCACGTGAACGGCGGGAGAGGCCAATAGTTGCGCGCTAAGCGGTCCGTCCGCGAGCCACACCGCCGTAATCATGACTTCTACGTGGGCGGCCCTCCGCTTTCAGGAGATCGGAGCGGCGGGTTGACCGGTCGTAAATAGGGCACGAAGCGGCCATCCGAGCGGCGACCGCGGGAACACAACTTCGGCCGCGAAGCGGAAATTATTGCCGCTCGACCGTCTAGTTGACTGATGCCCGAAGCCAGGGCACAAAGGTGGCATCCACGGTCGCTCGCGATGGGAAAACATAGGGAATTTCAAGACTTTTCTGCTAAGTCGTTGAAATAACGTGAGAATCCAAGGTCCCCAGGCAAGCCATTTTTGGACCCATTCCCTCTGTTTAATAGCTGCCTATGCCCACTAGAAAAAGTGACGTCTTTGCAGCTACTTGGAGCGATTTCGCCTCAAATCCTATGTGACTGCCTCCAGATCATTAGACCACCTTGAGCTCGGTAAAAAGCGGCTGGGGACCTTCCTCAAAGACACCCTGACCCATGACCTTGTTGGCAGATAGCAAAATGTCTGTTTTAGGCAGGGCAGCAGATAACTGCCTTTCCGCCAACGCCCACATCGGCCCTTCGATGCCATTAGTTGCTTATCGATGCCTGCGCTAATATCACCGCCTAGAATCACTCATGCGCAGCGGGCACCCGAATGGCGTTCTTTACTGAAGAGCACTTCTCCCTTCTCCAGCAGTGGAACGGGACACACATGGATAGCACGAGCGAGGACCATCAAAACGCCTACGCGGCTCTCAAGACGGCGTACGATATTACCGGGCACTGGGCCGAGGCGGTCGCGTCGAGGATCGGGCCGGGAGCCTACGTGAAGATAAGGAGAAGGCCGACCAATCAGGCCGGAAACTTCTCCAGCTATAACTGGGCGAAGATTTATCCCTCTCCCAGTTCGCCGACAAATCTCGCCTACACGGTTGGGATCGACGCCGCGCAGGTGTTTCTCGTCAAAATCGACACGGTGGGCAATCCCCCGCAGCAACAGGCGTATGCAGCGATCAGGGGAAACGACGACGCCGCATCCGGGATAGTCTCCATCCTTGCAAAGGCCGACGGGCTGCGCATGTCGATGGACCAGCTTGTCGATTGGACCCTCGAGAGAATTGCGGACTTCCGGCCCGACTACGACGAGATCGTAAAGCAGCTCGCGTTGGCTGACATGACAGATCAGCAGATCCTCAGCCACTTCGACGGCAAACCCGCCTTTCAAGAATACCGCGAAAGATGGACGGTCGAGGAAAGCGCCCTCTTCTGCAGGCTCGCGCGGCTGACCCACGATCTCGGACTGGACTGGTGGCACATCAGTCGCGGCGTCCAGGTTCGGTTCGGCTGGAAAGAACCGAACGCCGAGCGCGCCAACGCGGTCCTCGGGACCGTCCAGGGCAAAACGAGGCGCACCATTTCAATTCGCCGGACGATCAACGGAATGGAGACGGTCCGCCGTCGACCGTTGACCGCCGAATTGCTGACGGAACTAGAGGACGCGCTGTCGGAAGCGTCCCTGGTCGCCGAGGGAATCCTGCCGCCAGGGCGGAAGTTGACGGGACGGTGGCCAGACGAGCTCGAGGCCGACCGCGATACCGTCAGCGA
Organism: Aliirhizobium cellulosilyticum; assembly: GCF_014198105.1. Classification (NCBI taxonomy): domain Bacteria; kingdom Pseudomonadati; phylum Pseudomonadota; class Alphaproteobacteria; order Hyphomicrobiales; family Rhizobiaceae; genus Aliirhizobium; species Aliirhizobium cellulosilyticum. Next base: position 515,130 of record NZ_JACIGW010000002.1, read on the forward strand.
CGAAGACAAGGACGAATCCGAAACCGACCTCAACACGCGGGGCCCGTTGAACCGGATATACTACGGCCCTCCGGGTACGGGTAAAACCTATACCGTTTCGCGCCTCCTTAAGGAGGATTACGAGCAGCGCGCCGACGTCGAGAGCGATTCCGAGTGGCGTAGCCAGTTCGTACTGGAAAAAATGGGCACGCTCAGTTGGTGGGAAGCGGTCGCAGCCGCCATGTACGACCTCGGAGGCAGGGCGTCTGTCACTCAGCTTCTCGGCCATCCGTTCGTGCAGGCAGTATCGGCGACAAAGGGCCGAAGCAAGAACGTCCGCGAAACCTTGCATACCACGATCCTGACCAAGATGGTCTCCGGAATAGGCGACGGCACTATCCGAATATTCTCTCGCGCCGGAGCGGGAGAATTCGAGCTTTCCGGAGATTGGGAAGCGGTCTGCGTTCCGCTCGTCGACCTCGTCAAGCAATCGCGGCAGAAGCCCGGTGCCGGCTCCATCGTCCGACGGCATTCATTCGTAACGTTCCACCAGTCGTTCGGCTACGAGGAGTTCGTTGAAGGACTGAGGCCCGTGCTGTCCGACGAAGACGACGGATCGGTGCGGTACCATATCAAGAACGGCGTGTTCAAAGACATCTGCGAACGCGCGCGCCAGGCTCCCGAACACCGCTTCGCGATCGTCATCGATGAGATCAACCGCGGAAACATCAGCAAGATTTTTGGGGAGCTGATCACGCTGATCGAGACCGACAAGCGGGAGGGCATGCCGAACAAGGTCGCAGTCGTCCTACCGTATTCGGGCGATCTCTTCACCGTTCCCCAGAACGTCGACATCATCGGGACGATGAATACAGCAGACCGCTCACTGGCTCTGATGGACACAGCCCTTAGGAGGCGGTTCGAATTCGTTTCGCTCCCGCCGGAAACACGAAAGAGCGAAGGCTATCCGCTTGCCGACACCGACATCGTGACCGGCGAACACGCCATCGACGTGGCGCGGATGCTGGAGACCATCAACCGGAGGATAGAGCTCCTGTATGACCGCGACCACTGCATCGGCCACGCGTATCTCACCCCGCTTTCTTTGATTGGCGATCAACAGGAGCGCCTGGCGACGCTGGGTGCGATCTTCCAGTCGAAGATAATCCCCCTCCTCGAGGAATACTTCTTCGACGACTGGCGGAAAATCAGGCTTGTCCTCGGCGACAACCAGAAGAGCCACGCCAGGCATCAGTTCGTCCTCGAGCTCTCTCAGAACGAAGAGCTGGTGGCGGAACTGTTCGGCGACACCCACGAGATGGATAGCCTTCTCTCGCGACCGCGTTACGAAATCCAGAAGTCAGCCTTTACCGATGTGGAGTCCTACGTCGGGATCTATACGACGACGAGATGACCATGAGAGGTTTGGGCGCGGTCACCGTCTTCGAATACCAGCACCTGGTGGCCGGACCGGGCTTCGGGGAGGTCATCGGTATACCGGATGCGGTGTTTGCCTGGCTCGAGAGCGAATGCCTACGAGCCAGCGGAATCGGTGACGCCGCTTGGGCAAGGCCGGGTCTCCGCCACGGCAGGCGGACGATCCAGATGACGAACTCCGTCGGCGTCATCCGTGCGCCTGGCGGTTTCCAGATCGAAGTACTGCCCAAGATAGGAAAGGTAGCGGCCGACGGCGGCTCTTCCGCGCGCTCCCTGCTTCTCGACATGCTGTCCTGTCTGGGAGAATTCCGCCACATCCGGAAGGATCGGGCGGAACTCCAGGCCCGGCGCATGCCACTTTTCGAGGTATTCGTGTCGCAGTTTCTCGAGGGGGTCCGCAAGGTTCTCCAACGAGGACTGGCGAGTGGCTATAACCCGCTGGAGGAAAACCTTGCCTCGCTTCGCGGAAAGCTCCTCTTCTCCGAGAACCTCAAGAAGAACCTCGTCCGACCCGATAGGTTTTTCGCCGCTCTCGACGAGTTCACCCAGAACAGGCCCGAGAACCGCTTAATCCATAGCGCGTTGGCCGCAGTCGCAGACCAAACCCGTAGTCCGGCCAATCAGAGGCTCGCTCAGGAACTCCGGTTCGCGTTTGCGGAGGTCCCGAGATCAGCCGACATCGATCGCGACTTCGCCGGGTTGGCCCGGCAGCGCGGCATGGATCACTACGAGGAACCTCTCGCGTGGGCCCGGCTTCTATTATCCGGGCACTCCCCGATCACCGGAATCGGCTCGAGCAACGCGCCCACGCTGTTGTTTCCCATGGAAGCTTTATTTGAAGCCTTTGTCGCCAAGCACATGCGAAGGCAACTCAAAGAGGGTCACCAGCTCCAGGTCCAGCGAAGCTCGAGATATCTGGTGCACCATGCGGGCAGACGAATGTTCTGTATGCGTCCGGATCTAGTTGTTACGCGATCGATGTCGAACGTTTTGCTCGCCGACACGAAATGGAAGCTAATCGACGAGGAGGCCGCTTTCCGCGCCAAATACTGGCTGTCACAGTCCGATTTCTATCAGATGTACGCATACGGGCACTCCTACCTCGGAGCGACGGGCGACGTAGTCCTTCTCTACCCGGCGACGGGGCAGTTCAAGGGTCCGCTCGCGCCATTTACTTTCCCTGACAGACCGGGCCTGACCCTCTGGGTCCTGCCGTTCTCCCTGGATACAAAACGGATCCTCCTTCCCGAGAAAGAGGAACCGCGCCTTGAGCGCCTACTCCGGGTGTTCAAGTCCTTCGGTCTAGGAGAGACTTTCCGGGGAGACACCCCCTTCCCCGCGCAAGCGGTTCCCCGCGAAGGGGATTGACACTTGCCACCGGCTGTTCGCCACGAGGCAGGATTGCATAGGAGCAATCCATCCTCCAGTGGAACTTTGACAACAGCTCATGGTAGAACGCCACTCTCATATTCAAGTGGGGGGAATTGATGTCGGTTCAGAACGCGCGTGCAGCCATTCAAAGGTTCCTTTCCACGGATAAGCCCGAGGTGCTTTGTATTCGGGGCGAGTGGGGAACAGGCAAGACATGGACATGGGACGATGTGCTGAAAATGCAGGGACAAGCGGGGAAAGTCCCTCTTAAACGTTATGCCAAAGCGTCGCTGTTCGGCCTGAACTCCCTTGCAGAGATAAAGCGCGAGATTTTCCAATCGACCGTCGACGTGGCGCAGATAGATAAGCCATTCGACCCCGCGAACTATAAAGACCTTTACGCAGGCGTTAAATCGCAATCCAACCTCTGGCTCAAAGCCGTAGATGTGTTTTTCGACAAAGGCTCGGATGCGATAGTCGAGGCTCTAGCCTTATCCGCACGCAACATGATCATTTGCGTGGATGACCTCGAAAGGAAGGGCGAAGACCTCAGGAGCGTGGATGTACTCGGCTACATTTCCCAGCTCGCTATCGACCGCAAGTGCAAGGTCGTGCTGCTGCTCAATGACGCTCAGCTAGAAGACAAAGTTGAATTTGAAGGGTACCTCGAAAAGGTGGTTGACGTTCATCTTCGGTTTGAACCGTCCCATGAAGAGATAGCCGAGATCGCGATACCTGGTGATGCAGACAACATTGGGAACTTGATCAAGGGTTTCGCCATAAAGCTCGGCATCAGCAACGTTCGCGTCATAAGAAAGATTTTCGCGCTTTGCAAACTCGTGACGCCGCTTCTGAAGGAATACTCATTCAAGGTCACGATCAATACCGTCCGAACCATAACACTGTTCGGATGGAGCTACTTCCAGCCAGAAAGCGCTCCATCGCTAGAATACCTCCGGAAGGTCAACACCTACTCGGCTGAAAAGAACGATTCTGATGAGCAAGTGCGCTGGCGGGACACCCTCCTCAGCATCGACTTCTACAGTTCGAATGATTTTGACGATCAGCTCTTAACGGGCATCAGAAACGGTTACTTCGCTGAAGCGGAAATAGCGCAACACGCCAGAGTTCTCAATCAAGCCGATATCCGTGGCAAAGCGGATATGGAGATGCGAAGGGCTTGGAATTTCTATCACAACTCGTTCAATCGACCTGCCGACGAGGCGTTGGGAGAAATATATGAAACGTACAAGCGGTTGAACGCTTACATGAGCCTGAACGACACCGTACAGTTGGAGAGGTTGTTTCGCGAGCTGGATGACCCGCGTGCGATGGAATTCATAGACATGTACGCTGCCGCGAATGCCGACAACCCGTCAGCGTTCGATCTGGACCACCTCGCTCGGTTTGGAGAGGAATTGACACAAGAGGTGCAAGAAAGGTTGGCGGCTGCCCAAGCGCGGCAGAAACCGAAGATGACCCCTGACGAGCTTTTCCTCGCGCTCGCAAAGAGGGGCTTTGAGGAAGATGTTGTTGTTGGCACAGCCGCACTTCCGGTGGAGGAATACACTCGCGCCTTGAAGTCCCATGAAGACGAGGCGTTTTCGGATATAATCAACGGCCTGCGCCAATATCTCACCGTCGGCAATCCGAACGAATATCTCCATACCATTCTCGACAAGGCAGCGGTCGCCTTGCGCCAAATCGCGGGCGAAAGTGCCATCAATAGACGCCGCGCCATGCGCCTTGGGATCATCCAGCGTCTCGATGCGAGAGAACAAGCGGCAGCCCAAGCCAAGGTGGCGGCTGAGATTGCGGGGGAAGTCTCATATCGGCCGGAGATAATCAGCATCACCACAATCCCAGCGTCCGCCCCGTCAGATACCCCGCCCCCGCCAGCAAAAAAGTCACGAGCACGGCGACAATCGCGAAACGGCCGTGAGCGCCAGCCTTGATGCCGAGGATTTCGAGGAAGAGAGAATCATTGGGTTCCATAGCCGGTCCTTTCACCAAAAGAAAAAGTGAAGAACATCGGGCTGCTTGCTGCGCAAAATATCATATCTTGGACGCCTCACAAGGGGTCATACCGAGTCGGCGCCGAGGCTGGTACAGGACTCGTCCCACCTGCACGCTTGAAACTGCTGTCAAATTTATTTTCGAGTCTACTAACGCGTTTAAACTCTGAGTTTCAGAGGCACCTGCAGCGTCCTTTGTCCAGCGGCGCTACTCACCAGCGCGATTTGCTATAGCTCTCTTGCGGCAGCGTGCAAGTTCTTGCACAGCCAGAGGCGTCGGGATGGAAATTCTCTCGTGCAGTCAAGCGCATTTTTCAGCGCGGCGACACCATCGAGACCGCGCGTCACTTCGAGGAGATTCACCCAAAAGCTGGAAAACGGCTCGAAGGCCTTCTGCGCGAACGCAAGCCAGCGACAAAACCAGATCGGTCCAATTGCCTCATGCTCTTCCGCGAAGAAGTCCGATGATTTGCCTCCATGACTGATATTGGGGCGCAAAGCGGTCATCGCGTGGCGATCGCCAGATGCCGTCTTCAGCGCTAAAAGCGGAAATTATTGCCGCTCGCCCGTGCTGTTGACTGACGCCCAAAGCCAGAGCACAAGGTGGCATCCACGGTCGCTAGCGATGGGAAAAACAAGGGAATTTCAAGGCAAGCTCGTTAAGCCATTGGCGCGATCTCGGGTCAAGTGGCATGTGACGTTCTGCAGATCCCAATGATGCTTAGAGTTCTCAAAAAGACGGCTGGGGACCCTGTCCTAGTGCCCTCGGACGGATGTGTGACTAACGACGGCGTCAGGGCCGAAACCGGACAGGCGGCCATCAGCCGCATTAACGTCGCAAACGTTATTCGGCTGATGATCTAATCGTCACCGCATCACGCGTGGGCCAGCATTCGCCAGGAGCAGCCATTCGGACATAGATTGCGTCAGACATATAGCACTACGCATCTTCCATATAATCGGGTTGGCGGCGTCGGATTTCGCTTGATAAGTCCCGTGAAGCAACCGCTGTATAAATGCAAAGGTGTAGTAATGCTTTATATTTGTGTAGGAAATTGCAATTTCTTCTAACATTTGTCCGAGAAGTGATTAGGCGATGTCAGGATTATCGAAAAGCACCAACGCCGCGCGCCAAGCGGCTTCGTCTCTCGGCTTCGGATTGCAGCCGTTGAGGCGGTCGAATTCCGATACAACCGTCATCTTCGTCCATGGCATACTGTCTGACAGCGAAGCGGCATGGGGAAATCCGTCATGGCCCAGTTTGCTTCTCGAAGAGGAGGAAATCTTAGGAGCCGGTGTATATGTTTTCACCTATCGCACGGGGTTGATCTCACACACTTACAGCGTCTCGGATGCAACCGACGCGCTGAGAGAGTATCTTTCCGAGTTCGATATATGGAAGCAGCGGAGGATCATCTTCGTTTGCCACAGCATGGGCGGGATCGTCATCAGGCGGTTCATTGTGGCAAATCAGGCGCGACTGGCGAAGACCAATCCGATCCTCGGCTTGTTTCTGGTCGCATCGCCTTCGCTGGGGTCGCGTGATGCAAATATGCTCTCCATACTCTCATATGCTTTTTCGCACAGTCAGGCGGCAATCCTGCGCTTTAGCCAATCGAACACTACTCTCGATGATCTCCACCGCGATTTCCGCACGCTTCTTGACAGTAAAATTTTACGCATCGTCGGTAGAGAACTGATTGAGGACCGACCGATTAGGATTAAGCGCCTGTTCGGGCTCTGGCGGCAGGTGGTCGAACCGTTTTCAGCGTCCGCTTATTTCCACGGAGAAGGTTATGAACCCCTGAAAATTCCGGGTTCGGATCATTCGTCGATCGTGAAGCCGCTGAGCCGCACCGCCCTACAGCATCAAGCGCTCGTGCGGTTTGTCAGGCAGTCTTTAGAGATGGGTTTCGGCGAGCCGGATCATCGCCCCGTCGTACGCGATCAAGAGTCAGCAGGATCACAGGTCACTCGCGAGACAACGACTGTTGAACCTCCTCCCCTTCGCCTCGGCCCGGACAACGGAACAGTATTTCAGTCCGCGCTCTCGGTGAAGCTTACGTCAGGCACCACCATGCCGTCGGATGACGCGAATTTGGAGCGTAAAGCTGAGATTGCTCTCGAGTTGAGGGCTGGCCGTATGATCGAACGGATGTTTGCATCGGCTCTGGTTAAGAATGACGTCAATCCAACTGCAATATTTATGGCCGCTGCCGGACTGGCTAGCAGTGAACGGCAGTTCGAGTTGATCGCACCCTGGCTCCGGTGGGTTCGCGACAACCGCACGGCTGAAGAGGCTGCTAAACTGTTCGAGGAAAGGTTACAGCCGTCTTGGGTCTACAAGACAAGAATGCAGGCAACCATGGCGGGCTGGTCGGGCAACTGGCTTTTCTCCGTTGTCGACATGAGCGACCGCTATCACAAGGAAAAATTCGCCTACACATACTCGATGGCCTATGCACATGCTGCCTGGAAGGATCAAAATGAGAATGCGCTGCGCTCGATAGCCGGCCGTCTTATCGATATGAATCGACATTTCTTCGACTACTATAATCGAGACATCTCTGTTTTCGATTGGCTTTCGGCGATGAAGGGCATTCCTCCTGGGAACGCCAAGATTCTGTTGAACGAAATGGTCGCGAAGAAGGCGCCATCGGACATGATCTATGCTCTTCTTGCCAGACTTTGCTTGGAGCCATCCAAGGGCGCAGTTCCCGATCTTGAGGTCCTGATCCGAGCCGCCGACAGCGAGCTAAGCTCGCAAGCGATGAAAGCTTTGGCTTTCATCCCCGCTCAAGCCCGGACAATCCGCGAGCTAAAGCAAGACTTATTGGCGAAGGGCTCGATTGGCGACGTCATCTCCGCCGCAATAGATCTTCGGCTGCACGCCGTTGACAATCTTGGCGCTCTAGTTTCCGGCAGCGGGGGAGGCGAGTTAGGCTATTATGCTGCCTGGTCACTCGGGCAATTAGCGCCAGGTTCGCCTGAAACACGTCGCTATCTCCGTCATGGCGCTATTGAGCATCCAGATGCATTGATCCGCGCTATGTGCATAGTTGGTCTTGCTGCATCCGGAGCGGCCGAAGCTTCTCAGCTTGTCGAGGCAGAGCTTGCGGACAGTCGCGACCTTCAGAAATTCTGCTTGCTCGTCGCGCGTACCTATACCGAGGATATTACACCGCTGCTACACTTCCTGGCCGAAACTTCCGAGGACCGAGTATATGTCCCGTTATTGCTCACATGTTTTCAACGGGTGTTCTGTGATGCTCTTCGACATGCTTCTATGCATGCGCCGATGCTCAATGACCTGCAAGGATTGAGTGATGACCCGTAGGTAAGCGTTTTCGACGTCACTAATTTTCATACAGATGACTAAGTAAGTCACGCCCAGACTACCTCACCTGATACTGCCTCTCGTCCACATGAATGATGACAGGTTCGCGGAAGGCTTCGCCGCCTTGAGGGGCGCAAAGCTGCCGGGCGCTTCATGGCCACCTCACCGCAAACTTGAGGCCCGGAAGCGGAAATTATTGCCGCTCGACCGTCCAGTTGACTGATGCCCAAAGCCAGGGCACAAAGGTGGCATCCACGGTCGCTCGCGACAGGAAAACAGAGGGAATTTCAGGGCGTTTCCGCTAAGCTCTTGAAATCATGTGAGAATCCAGGTTCCCCAGCCAATTTTCTCTAGAAGATTATGTTTTTGTTGGCGTTTTGATTGGGTGTCATGATTGCTAATCATATCCGCAGACTTGATAGCCTATGTCGAATCGCTGCACAGAAGCTGGCTTAACGCTTCGGCGCAGCGGCGGACTGGACCCTCAGCCCATCAAGCTCCGCCTCGCTCAGCGCACGCACTGCCCCCTTATCCAGATCGCCCAGTACAAGATCACCGATCGCCACTCGGATGAGGCGCAGCGTGCCAATGTCTAGCACTTCGAGCATGCGGCGGATGTGGCGGTTCTTGCCTTCGTCCAGTTCGATCTCCAGCCAGGAATTCTTTTCGCCTTCGCGTAGTTTTATCGCGCGGCGGGCTTTTAAGGTTTCGCCGTCCTTTTCAATGCCTTTCGTCATCACCTTGAGCATCTCGTCGTCGACGAGCGTGTCGATCTGGACGTGATAGGTTTTCGGCACATGGGTTTCGGGATCGAGCAACGCATTGGCGAATTGCGTGTCATTGGTGAAGAGGAGAAGGCCCTCGCTCGCCTTGTCGAGCCGACCGACAGGGGAGAGATGCGTGTGGTCGTGGCCTTTCAGGCAATCGAAGACGGTCGGGCGGCCTTCGGGGTCATGGCGGGTGGTGACTAGGCCGCGGGGTTTGTTGAGCATCAGATAGACCGGGGCTTCGGCCGCGACCTCTCTTCCATCGACGGCGAGCTTTGCGGTGTCGAGGTCGATCCAGGCTTCGGTATCGGTGACGGTGCGGCCGTTGACGCTGACCTGGCCGGCGCGGATGAGATCCTCGGCTTGCGTGCGTGAGCAGAAGCCGAGTTTCGACAAGGCACGCGGGAGCGTGACGCGTTTGCCGGAGGATGGCGCGGCGGGTTTGCGGACGGGGGCCGCCGGCGGCCGGCGGTTCTGTGTTGGTTTGGAGCGTCGGGGCTTTTCGTTCATTTCATGCGGTTTCCTGCGCAGGCGATCACGTCTTCGCTCGACTCTGAGTTTCCGCCCCCTCTGGCCTGTCGGCTGCCGGGGCAGAGCCACCTGTCTCTGCCCGCTCTTCGAGCCCGCCACAAGTGGGGAGATTACGAGTGGTACCCGCCTGCCTTACTTTTGGCCTCGGTTGAGCGGCCAGCTTGAACCATTTGCCTTGCGGGACGGTCAGGACGGGTCTTGTCCAGCCTTCCCTGTTGACCCATCCGCCCTTGCCATTCTATGCCCGGCTTCGTCCAGTCCTATATGGTCCGGATGTGATCAAAACCCAATTGCCAAAACCCAGTTGTGACGAAGAGAGACGCCGGTGAGCCAGGATAACATTACGACAGACCTCGTGACGCTGCGCGATTACTGGCGTTATGCGATTTCCCGTTTCAATGCGGCCGAGCTGGGTTACGGCCACGGCACGACGACGGCCGGGGACGATGCGGCGTTTCTGCTGCTCGATTCACTCAACCTGCCGATCGATGCGCTCGATCCGTTTCTCGATGCGCGGCTTCTCCCATCCGAACGCAAGCTGCTTTCCGAGCGGATCGAGACGCGTGTGACGACGCGCAAGCCTTCGTCCTATATTACCGGCCATTCCTATATCCAGGGCGTGCGCTTCCATGTCGACGAGCGGGTGATCGTGCCGCGTTCGCATATCGGCGAGATCCTGTTTTCCGAATATCTGGGCGAACAGGGTTCGACCTATCTGCCTGATCCCTTTGCCGTGGAAACTGCCGTCGATATCTGCACCGGTTCGGGCTGCCTTGCGGTGCTGGCGGCAAAATTCTTCCCCAATGCGGCGATCGATGCGGTCGATCTTTCGGCCGATGCGCTGGAAGTGGCGAAGATCAATGTCGCCGAGCATGAAGTCGGTGAACAGGTGTCGCTCCATCAGGGCGATCTGTTTGCGCCGCTCAAGGGCAAGACCTATGACCTGATCATCACCAACCCGCCCTATGTGGACCATGCCTCGATGGCCGGCTTTCCGGCCGAACATCAGGCGGAGCCGGCGATGGCGCATGACGGCGGCGAGGACGGGCTCGATCTGGTGCGCCAGATACTTGAGCAGGCCGGCGACTATCTCAACCCGGAAGGCGGGATGATCTGCGAGATCGGCTCGGGCCGGGAAATTCTCGAGGAGGAATATCCGCATCTGGAATTCCTCTGGCTGGAAACGGCTGAATCTCAGGATGCCGTCTTCTGGATTTCCGCCGAAGCGCTGAAGGGTTAAACCACCGCCATTTCGACATTTTTCGTTTGCGCGGCGATCACCGGGGCGGCATGTTCCGGTGATGGTTGAGTGTGGAGACGAAAGATCATGGCGGCTGCAGATGTCATCGTACTTGGAGGCGGCATCGTCGGCATTTCGACGGCCTTGCAGCTTGCCCGTCGCGGCAAGGCTGTGGTTCTTGTCGACCGCGGCGAGCCGGGGCGCGAGACGTCCTATGGCAATGCCGGGCTGATCCAGCGCGAAGGCGTCGTCCCTTACGGCTTTCCGCAGCAGTTCGGCCAGATATTGCGCAATGCCATGAACAACCGGATCGACTCGCATTTTCACTGGCGGGCGCTCCCTTCCGTCTCGTCCTTCCTGGCGAAATACTGGTGGCACTCGAACCTTTCCCGTCACCAGCTGATCGCACGCGCCTATGCGCCGTTGATCGAGCATTCGATCTCCACCCATAACGAGCTGATCGAGGAAGCGGGGGCGCAGGCGCTGATCGCCAAGGATGGCTGGACGGAGCTTTTTCGCACGCCTGCCAAACGGGATGGCGAGCTTCGCGAGGCCGAAAGGCTGGCACAGGAATACGGCGTGGCGTTCGAGGCGCTTTCGCCCAACGATCTGGCGGCGAAAGAGCCACATCTCTCCCGGGATTTCGCCGGTGCATTGCGCTGGGAAGATCCGTGGTCGGTGAAGGACCCTCTGGCGCTGAGCCAGGCCTATGTGCGGCTATTCGAAAAGCTTGGCGGCAAGGTGCTGAAGGGCGATGCACGCAGCCTTTCGAAAACCACGAGCGGATGGCGGATCGTGGCGGGGGAAGGCACGGTGGAAGCCAAGGACGTGGTCGTGGCGCTCGGGCCGTGGTCTGACGTGGTGACGAAGCCGCTCGGCTACAATTTCCTCGTCGGGGTGAAGCGCGGCTATCACATGCATTATGCGCCCAAGGGCAATGCGGTGCTCAACGGCTGGCTGCTGGATGCGGAGCGCGGTTATCTTCTGGCGCCGATGAACCAGGGGATACGGCTGACGACCGGGGCGGAATTCGCTCGCCGGGATGCCCCGAAAACGCCGGTGCAGTTGGCCCGCGCGGAAGCGGTGGCGCGCAGCATCTTGCCGCTCGGCGAGAGGCTGGACAAGGAGCCGTGGATGGGTGCCCGCCCCTGCACACCGGACATGATGCCGGTGATCGGAAGAGCGCCCCGGCATGAGGGCCTGTGGTTCGCTTTCGGCCATGCACATCACGGGCTGACGCTCGGACCGGTGACGGGTCAGGTGATTGCCGAGGCAATTTTGGGCGAAAAGACGCTGATCGATATTTCGGCCTATCGGCCAGAGCGGTTCAATGCTTGATGCCTCCGGGCCTGATGCCTCCGGACCTGATGGTTGCGGGCCTGATGGTTGCGGGCCTCAATAGCGATCACAGCGGCCGGGCTGGCTTTTGGCAAAAAGGCGGGTTAGGCTTTAAGGAACAATCAAAGGGAACGATGCCCGGATGATCGCCCCTGATCCGCCGGGCCGACATGACAATGGCACGTTATCTCATCTACGACGCCAGATTTCTCGACCGTTAGCGCGCCTCATTAGCGGCGTGAACGGGCGTTTTTCGCCTCGGGTTCGATTGGATTTTCTGGTGTTTCATGAATGATGTTGCCAATGCCAAAAGCTTTTTCGATGCCAATCCCGATATCGAGGTTCTAGAGGCCTTCGTGATCGATGCGAATGGTGTTCCGCGCGGAAAGTGGATACCGCGCGAACGGGCGCTGGACGTGCTGGACAAAGGCATGGCGATGCCGCGCTCGGTCTATGCACTGGATGTCTGGGGCCGCGACGTGAATGCCGCCGGACTAGCGCAGGGAACCGGCGATCCGGACGGGTTATGTTTTCCCATTCCCGGTACGCTGTCGCGGATCAACTGGCTGAACCGGCCGACGGCACAGGTGCTGCTCGGCATGCGCGATCCGGACGGTTCCGGTTTCTACGGCGATCCGCGGCAGGTGCTGGCCAATGTGCTCAAAGGGTTTGCGAAGATCGGGCTGACGCCGGTAGTGGCGACGGAGCTCGAGTTCTACCTGATCGACCCGCTGCGTTCGGCGCTCGATCCTGTGCGACCGCCGAACTCGCGCGAGGGGCGCTGGCATACGGGCCAGACGCAGGTGCTTTCGATCTCCGAACTGCAGGATTTCGAGGATGTGTTCCATGGCATTGCCAGTGCCGCAAGGGCGCAAGGCATACCGGCCGACATGGTGGTGCGTGAAAACGGACCGGGCCAGTACGAGATCAATCTCAACCATGTGCCGGATGCGCTGAGAGCCGCAGATTATGCGGTGCTTCTGAAGCGGATCGTCAAGGGCGTGGCACGGGCGAATGATCTCGATGCGACCTTCATGGCGAAACCCTATGGCATGCAGGCAGGCAGCGGCATGCATGTGCATTTCTCGCTGATCGACGAGAGCGGGCGCAATGTCTATGCCGGCGAGGACGGGCCTTCGGAAATGCTGTTTCATTCGGTCGGCGGGTTGCTGGAGAATATGGGGGAGAGCATGGCGGTGTTTGCGCCACATGCCAATTCCTACCGGCGCTTGAGGCCATCGGAACATGCGCCGACCTATGCATCCTGGGGGTTCGACAACCGGTCGGCGGCGGTGCGGGTGATCACCGCATCGAAGCCTGCGACGCGGATCGAGCATCGGGTGGCGGGTGCAGATGTGAACCCCTATCTGGCGCTGGCGATGATCCTCAATGCCGCACTTTCCGGCATCAAGGAGAAGCGTAATCCGGGCGGGGCGATTACCGGCGACGAGCACGCGATCAACCATGATCCGCTGCCGACCAACTGGGACTATGCGCTGCGGCAGTTTGCCCGATCCACTTTCGCCTATGCCACACTCGGCCCGAAATACCGGTCGCTCTATAGTGCCTGCAAGGCGCAGGAACTGGCCGAGTTTTCGCTGCGCGTCACCGACGTGGAATATGACGCCTATATAAGGACGGTATGAGATGACGTTTCGAGACAGCGCCACCAATCCCGGCCATACCGGCTCGTGGTATGCGGCAAGCGCCAATGACAAGCGCGTGCACCCTGCCCTTGCCGGCGATATCGAGACTGACGTGTGCATCATCGGTGCCGGGTTCACCGGCATATCGGCGGCGCTGGAGCTTTCGGAGCGCGGCTTTTCGGTCGTGGTGCTGGAAGCGGAGCGTATCGGTTTCGGCGCATCCGGGCGCAATGGCGGGCAGATCGTCAACGGTTACAGCCGCGATCTCGAGACGATCGCCGGACGCTATGGGAAAGACAAGGCGATCGAGCTTGGCAAGATGTCGCTCGAAGGCGGCAATATCATCCGCGAGCGGGTGGTCAAATATGCGATCGATTGCGAGCTTGAGCATGGCGGTTTCTTTGCGGCCTTCACCGACAAGCAGATCCGCGAGATGGAGCATCACAAGACCGACTGGGAACGTTACGGCCATACAGGGCTGGAAATGGTGTCCAAGGCCGACGTGGCCAAATATGTAAGGACCGACCGCTATGCGGGCGGGATGATCGACAAGCTCGGCGGGCATATCCATCCGCTCAACCTCGTGCTTGGCGAGGCGCGCGCGGCGGAAAATCTGGGTGCGAAGATTTTTGAAGGCTCGCGGGTGATCGCGGTCGATACTGACAGGAAGCGTCCGGTCGTCAGCACGGGCGGCGGCTCGGTGACGGCATCTTATGTGCTGATCTGCGGCAATGCCTATCTGGCACCGCTGTTTCCGCAGGTGCATGGACGGATGATGCCGGTATCGAGCCAGGTGATGGTGACGGAACCGCTCGAGTCCTCACTGATCGAGGATCTGCTGCCGGCCAATTACTGCGTCGAGGATGCCAATTATATTCTCGACTATTATCGCCGCACCGCAGACAACAGGCTGCTTTATGGCGGCGGCATCGGTTACGGCGGAAACGATCCGAAAAACCTGACCGGCGTGATCCGTCCGAATATGCTCAAGACGTTTCCGCAGTTGAAGGACACGAAGATCGATTATGCCTGGAGCGGCAATTTCGCGCTGACGCTGACGCGTATTCCGCATATGGGGAAACTGTCGGACAAGGTCTATTTCTCCCATGGCGACAGCGGCCATGGGGTAACGACGACGCATCTTCTAGGAAAGATACTCGGTGAGGCCGCTGCCGGCCATGCGGAGCGTTTCGATGTCTGGGCATCGCTGCCCAACCTGCCCTTCCCCGGCGGACGGATGTTCCGCGTGCCGCTGACGGCACTCGGTGCATGGTATTACGGGATAAGGGATAAACTGGGCGTCTGAGAACGCCCAGTCATCACACAGCTGCTTGCGGGAAATGTCCCTTGAGGAAGTAGGTCGCGTGGGTTCGCACGATCGACTTGAACTGTGCCGAAATCTGCGCCGCTTCCGCCGGAACCATCAGTGCGAGGCGCAAGGTGGCGCCGGCCATGTGGAACATGACGAACAGGGTCTGCGCATAGCTTTCACGAAGCGGTTCGGCAACGAAATGCCGGGTGAGCTGATAGAAACCCTCTGCCTGAGCCCGCGTCTCGGCGATATCGAGATCGGCCAGTGTCTTGTCTGCCTGGATCGCGTTCAGAAGGTCCTGAGTAGACGGTTCCTGGCGCATGCGCTCGTAATACATGTCGAACAGATCGTCGGTTGCCTTCAGGGCGTCATCCGCAGTTTCGATGTGGGAGACGTGGCCAGCAATCAGCTCGCGAACCTCTTCGACGTAGAGCTCATAGAGCATGGCGATGATGGCCGACTTGTTAGGAAAATATTGGTAGACCGAAGCGATGGGACCGCCGGAAAGCGCTGCGATCTCCTTCATGGTGACGGCATCAATACCCTTCTGACCGATCAGTTCCTTCGCGACTTTCAGGATCTCGCCGATACGTTCACGACTTCTTTCCTGTTTCGGCACCCGGCGAAGCGCGGCACGTCCCGCGCCATGGCTCGACTCCTGCATGCGATCCCTTTTCCACCCAACACTCATTGACCGAACGCTACCGGCGAAACCGATAACGCTAATTGAGTGTTATACGTAGAAAGACCAGTTTCAGATCACCAAGCCGGACAAAAAATGTAAATAAAAGTTTAATTCACTAAGAATTGTCGATCCGGGCGAGATATCGTTCAACTATTTTCCCGCCAGAGTTTTTCCAGCCTGCCGATTGCATCCTCTACGATTTGCGGAACCGAAGCGTCGATATCGACGGTCACCACATTAAGCTCACCTTCCGGGCTTTCAAGCGTTGCAAGCTGACTCTGCAGCAAGGAGGTCGGCATGAAGTGACCCTTGCGAGCGCCCATGCGGGAGGCCAAAAGCTCGGGCGAGCCCTTGAGGAACACGAAGTAGAGCGGATCACCGCCAGCGGATCGAAGTCTTTTGCGATAGATCTTCTTCAAAGACGAGCATGTCACGACAATATCTTCGCCCGCAGAGCGGGCCACCTTCAGTTCGTTGCCGATGATATCCAGCCACGGCCAGCGATCTTCGTCCGTCAACGGCGTCCCTTCCGCCATCTTCTTGACGTTCGCCTCCGGATGCAGCCGATCTCCTTCGACGAACTTGCAGCCGAGACGGCTTGCCAGAAGATCGGCAATCGACGTCTTACCGGCGCCGCTAACCCCCATGACGATGATCGCCTTCGACATTCCTTCTCCTCACTGCTTGTGTTTGCGCATCTGACGCGACGAATTCTATTTCAATCTTGCATCCCTGCCGATGACGAGCGGCATCAGCACGGACAGGAACATCAGCCTTAGCACATGATGAGCGCCGACATAGGTGGGGTCGGCATGAAGCATGACGGCCATGGCGGCCATGGTTTCCAGTCCACCGGGAGAAAACGCGATCAGCGCCGCATCCAGCGGCACATTGGCGAAATAGGAGACGATAACGGCAATGCCCCCCGCAAGCGCCATGACGACGACCGTGACGACCAAACCCGAAACGATGGCGAGGCGCAGATCGGCGAAGGACAGGCCGGAAAAGCGCGAACCGATCAGCGAGCCGAGCAGAACATAGATCGGGATCAGCAGCCAGTTGGGGACGGTGCCGGAGACGGAACCGGTGATATGGGTGGAGATGGAGACAAAAACGCCGCCAAGCAAAAGGGCCGCGGGAAACTTCCAACGCTGGAAAAGCAGGCCGAAACCGGCTGAAACGATCAGCATCACAACGAGGATCGGCATGCTCATCGCGTCGGGCAGAACGATCACGTCGGTGTCGGCCAAATCAAAGAATTCAACGATCAGCGGGACACTGATCGTCAGCGCAAGCACGCGCACGCTCTGGGAAATGCTGACAGCGCGAAGATCACAGCGCATTTCTGCAGCGAGGCTCAGAACATAACCCAGATGGCCGGGCGATGCGGCAAGAAGCGCTGTCGTGCGATCGTAACGAAACAGCCGCTGAAGCACCCAGGCTGCGGAAAAAAGCAGGATGACAATCGCCACGAAGACCATGACGAAGCTGAGCGGCCAGGTACGTGCCGCAACAAAAATCTCCGGCGTAACTGTCGAGCCCATCGATATGCCGATGATGACGAAGCAGGCGTTGCGGACGAGAAGCGGGACACCCAGACGAAGTCCGGCTAGACCAGCAAAGGTGACTGCAAGCGCCGGTCCGATGAGATAGGGCGCCGGAAAGCCTATGGCCATGGCTATAAGTGCGCCGGCAGTTCCGATCAGCAACGTTACAAAAAATTGGCGCAGTTCAGGAAAATTCATGCAGACCGGACCTGATACCTGTCGGCGCAACAGGCTACCGACACGGCAGGCTGCCGGCATGGCAAGACATAATTCGTTCTAGCCACTGCGGCAGGAAGGTCAACCAAGTGCGGTCAGCAGAAACAAAAAACGCCGGAGCGACCGGCGTTTTTCGTCGAAAAAGCTTTGGTGAGATCAGGCCGCCGGAGCGACAACCTTCTTCATATCGACCGCATCGAGGCCGAGGAGGAAGTTGATCTGCGGACGCGCCTTGACCAGATCGTCGATCGTGTATTCGGCCAGAACGTCGAAGAAGGCGTTGAGCGCCTTGCGAAGCGCGGAGTTGAGACCGCAGCTATCGACCAGAGGACATTCGATCGCACCATCGTCCTCGAAACATTCCGCCATTGCGAAACTATCTTCCGTGACGCGCACGACATCAAAAAGGGTGATCTTATCGGCAGCACGGCCGAGCTTCACACCACCGTTGCGGCCACGCACGGTCTCCACCAGACCAGCCTTGTTGAGCGGCTGAAGGATCTTGAACAGAAACAGTTCGGATACGCCATATGCCCTGGCAATTTCCGGAATGCGGCTGAGATGGCCGTGATTGGCTGCACAATACATCAGCATTCTTACGGCATAATTGGTCTGTTTGGTCAGGCGCATGATGGTCTCCGAAGACTCGAGAGAACTCTATATAGACGCTTCCCTAGTTTTGAACAATTCCAAAATAGGAAAATCGGGATCATGTTTTCAAGTGCACTAATTCACCGAACACACAAAAAAGCAAATCCTGAATTAAACAATCAACATAAAGCAGCCACTAGGTGCGGTTTTCCTGGTGGTGATTACCATCTGCTTACACCCGCGCCAGTGGACGATCCTTGATAAATGACATTCATACCAAGGCTGTGACAAATAGGTTCAGCACCAGCCGTGATCGACCGCCGGAAGTTTCTCGCGAGAAAACTGCAGGCCTGCTGAGACCATCTACCAGGAAAAACGCGCTGCGCCAGCGAACCACTCGCACGCTTCGCGCGCCTGTTTCACCGCATGCCTTTAGCGCCAAGTCATTAGCAGGCCTTGTCTGACATGATTGAAATATGCCGCGAAGATGGCTCAACCGATAGACATCGCGATAGCAATCGCTGCGGAAACGCCCAGAGTTATCGTGATTGCCAGGATGCTCAGGCCAACACGCGCCAAATACGCGCGACGGGCACGCTTTTCGTCCCATTCGTAGACCATGATACAACTCCCACTCCTACCCGCGTCAAATTAGGGCAACTGGCGACCACGTCAACCTTTCGTGAGGGATAGTTGATTAAGCGAAAGCTGGATGGCGGATACGATCATACCCGCCATCGATAGTGTCCAGATTATTTCATGACCGGCATGACGAATTCCGCGCCGTCCTTGATACCGGAGGGCCAACGGGCGGTGATCGTCTTGGTCTTGGTCCAGAACTTGATCGAATCCGTGCCATGCTGGTTGAGGTCGCCGAAGGACGACGCCTTCCAGCCGCCGAAGGAATGGTATGCGAGCGGAACCGGGATCGGCACGTTGATGCCGATCATTCCGATGTTGATGCGGGATGCGAAATCGCGGGCGGCATCGCCGTCACGGGTGTAGATCGCTACACCGTTGCCGTATTCATGTTTCATCGGCAGCGACAGGGCGTCTTCGTAATTCGTCGCGCGAACGACGGAGAGGACCGGGCCGAAGATTTCCTGCTTATAGATTTCCATGTCCGGCGTGACGTTGTCGAACAGCGAACCGCCGACGAAATAACCGTCTTCATATCCCTGCAGCTTGAAGCCGCGGCCATCGACGAGAAGCTTGGCACCCTCTTCGACACCCTTGTCGATCAGGCCGTTGATGCGCTCCTGCGCCGCCTTGGTGACCACCGGGCCCATGTCGGCCTTGTCATCGGTATAGGGGCCGATGCGCAGGCTCTCGATCTTGGGGATCAACTTATCGACCAGTCGGTTGGCGGTTTCCTCGCCGACCGGCACGGCGACCGAGACGGCCATACAGCGCTCGCCAGCGGAACCGTAGCCCGCGCCCATAAGCGCGTTCACGGCCTGATCGAGATCGGCATCCGGCATGATGATCATGTGGTTCTTGGCGCCGCCGAAGCACTGGGCGCGCTTGCCGTTCTGAGCTGCCGTTCCGTAGACATAACGGGCGATCGGGGTGGAGCCGACAAACGAGACGGCGCCTATATCCGGATCCGTCAGGATCGCATCAACGGCGGCCTTGTCGCCGTTGATGACGTTGAGGATGCCAGCCGGGAGACCTGCCTCGATCATCAGTTCGGCAAGCCGGATCGGCAGGGACGGATCACGCTCGGAAGGCTTCAGGATAAAAGCGTTGCCGCAGGCAATCGCCGGGGCGAACATCCACATGGGGATCATGCCGGGGAAATTGAACGGGGTAATGCCAGCACCGATGCCGACCGGCTGGCGGATCGAATACATGTCGATCTGCGGGCCTGCACCCTCGGTGAACTCGCCCTTGGAAAGATGCGGAATGCCGATAACGAATTCGCAGACTTCCAGGCCGCGGACGATATCGCCCTTCGAATCCTCGACCGTCTTGCCATGCTCCTTCGACAGCATGACGGCAAGCTCATCCATGTTCTGGTTGAGCAGATCGACAAACTTCATGAAGACGCGGGCGCGGCGCTGGGGATTGGTGGCAGCCCATGCCGGCTGAGCGGCCTTGGCGTTTTCGACTGCCGCGCGAATTTCGGAAACGCTTGCGAGCGCGACCTTGGCCTGTACTTCGCCGGTTGCCGGATTAAAGACGTCGGCGGTGCGACCGCTGGTTCCGGCGACATGCTTGCCGCCGATGAAATGACCGATTTCCTGCATGGTTTCCTCCTGGTTTCTGTGACAGCCAGAATGTCACTCGAATTTGCGCAATTCAACGCGATAGTTTACGCAACTGTTGTGCAAATTTCGACATTAGAGGGTAGCGCCCGTGGACTGGGATGATGTCAGGATGTTTCTGGCGGTGGCTCGCACCGGCCAGTTGCTCTCCGCCTCACGGCGGCTCGGTATCAACCATGCTACGCTCGGGCGGCGGATGACGGCGCTGGAGGATGCGCTGCAGACGCGGCTTCTGGTGCGGAGAACCAACGGTTGCACGCTGACGGCGGAAGGCGAAGTGCTGCTGGCTGCGGCCGAAAAGATGGAAACCGAAATGCTTTCGGCGCAGGCAAGAACGGCCAGCACCGACACGGTGATTGCCGGAACGGTGCGGATCGGCGCGCCGGACGGTTTCGGCGTCTCCTTTCTCGCATCGCGGATGAGCCGTCTTACCCGCCGGCATCCGGAACTGAAGATCCAGCTGGTGCCGGTGCCGCGGCATTTTTCGCTGTCGCAACGCGAGGCGGATATTGCGATCACCATCGAGCAGCCGGAACAGGGCCGGCTCGTTTCCTCCAGACTCACCGATTACACGCTCGGGCTTTATGCATCACGGGCCTATCTCGATACCGCCGGAGAACCAAAAACCGCCGAAGAGCTGAGACGGCATGCGCGGGTGGGCTATGTGGAAGACCTGATCTTCTCACCCTCGCTGAATTTCACCGGCGAGATCATGCGCGACTGGGATGCGGGTTTCGAGATCTCGAGCGCGATGGGCCAGACCGAGGCGGTCAAAGCGGGTGCCGGCATCGGCATCCTGCATGATTATGTGGCGCGGCAACATCCCGAGCTCATCAGGCTCTTGCCGCAAGTCTCGCTCAAGCGATCCTACTGGACGACCTATCACGAAACATCCCGCGACCTTGCGCGGCTTCGGATCGTTGTCGAATACATCCGCGAACTGGTGGCGGCGGAAAGCCATATCTTCGTCGCCGGTTGACGGCAAAGACGAAAAAGCCCGGCTGGAGCCGGGCTTTTGGTACACCTTAAAATCAGGCGACGAGAAGCGCTGACGGGGGTAATTTCAGCGCAACGGCAATACGTTTCAGCTTGGCCGGATCGGCATTCAGGCCTTCCTCGACGCCAAGAATTTCCTCGTGCACGAGGCCGGTGGTCAAAGAAAGGTCATCAATACTGTAGCCGGCGGCAATACGCGCTTCGGCAACGGCTCTTGCCACTTGACCCGAAAGAACAGCGCCGCTCTGAGATGCCTTGATGTTGCTAATTGAGACTGTCATGGTTTCATCCTTCTTGAAAAAACCCGGCGTTTGCGACGGGTGAAGGGGGTCAAATGACCCATGGTGCGACACGCGGCCGCAGGACAAACATAGGCCATAATCCGCTTTGTGCAATAGGCAATTGTGCGCTGCACAACATCGAATGTGAAAAAACGGTGGCGCCTCCGTATCTTAGGTGGTCAAAATTCCGGCAGAACCAAAGCAAGCCCTGCGCGTTTATAAGGCAAACGAGGACAGGATCATGCCTTATTCAGCTTTCACAAAACCGGCGCATGGCGACGATCACGTCTATGGGATCGATGGTGGAACCGACGCGCAATTGCTGCAGACGGCGCACCGGCTGGTCGACATCTATCTGGTTTATCTGCGGGAGCATGAAACCGGCAGCGATCTGTTCGACACACGCGAGCTGCCGGTATCCAAGGGCAGCCTCATCAACGCCTTCCGTGTGGTGATCGCCACAGAAAGCCGCTCTGGTGTGCGGGCTCTACTGGTGAAGGCCGGCATGACGCTGGCGCAGTTTCAGGAGAATATCGGCCCGCGCATGTCGTTCAAGCCTGCAAGCAGCAACGACAAGGCCCGCGACGGGCGCTGGCGGCCGGATCCGGGCCAGATCCGGCGCTTCGACCACGCACTGATGCGGCATGGGGAAGAGCGGACAAGGCTGGTGCGCATGTTCCGCCACGCCGCCGACATCGCCGAGCACAAGCCCATCCACGACGCCTGAATCGGATATCCATTCGAAGGCATTTCCGGGGCATTTTCAGGGGCATTGCGTTGGGTCAATGAAATCAACCGCAGCATGTATAGGCTCAAAGCCAACTCGGACTGCAAGGATTTCCACTCCCGGAATTTGGTCTCCCGGAAAGCATATATCCAGTTTGCCGCCGAGGGTTGAGGTGAAGTCTGAAATCCGTGAACCCTGCGCGACGATATCAACGATATCCGGGCGCAGCCAAA
The DNA here is from genome assembly GCF_014198105.1 of Aliirhizobium cellulosilyticum. Classification (NCBI taxonomy): domain Bacteria; kingdom Pseudomonadati; phylum Pseudomonadota; class Alphaproteobacteria; order Hyphomicrobiales; family Rhizobiaceae; genus Aliirhizobium; species Aliirhizobium cellulosilyticum. The sequence goes on from NZ_JACIGW010000002.1 coordinate 537,646, forward strand.
GGACGGTTCGATCAAGAGCCGGACGGTGCCGGATTCGCCATCTCCGCCTGAACGGTGGGCTGGGACGACGCGACGGAGGCCGCGTCGTCCCACGAAGGACCCGGCCCAACATTCATGGGCCGGGTCTTCCTATTTGAGCTACCAGGATTTCAGTGCACGAAGCGTAGGCGTCTTCTTGAAAATATGCTCGTCCATGCGGGCAAGAAGCGTGTCAAGCAGCGTGACGGCTTCGGCAACCGCCGGTCCCTTGTTCAGCATGACGCATTCGGCACGGGCAGCCATGGCGGCATCGGTCATCTCTCCACGCGATGGCAAGCCGTCCTTGACCAAATCCTCCAGAACCTGTGTCGCCCAGACGGTGGGTACGGATGCCGCTTCGCAGAGCCAGAGGATTTCTTCCTGCATTTCGGCAACCCGCTCGAAACCGATCTCGGCTGCAAGATCGCCGCGGGCGATCATGACGCCGAAGGGGCGACCGAGTGTGTGGGCACGGGCAATCAAGGCCGGCAGGTTGCGGACCGCTTCCGGCTGCTCGATCTTGGCAACGAGGCCAAGCTTTTCGACACGCGGCGGATGGGCGCCGAGCGCCTTCTCCAACAGATCCAGATCCTCCGGCCGGCTGACGAAGGAATAACCGAGCATGTCGGCATTGCCGATGACGGCAGCAAGATCACCTTCATCCTTGGCGGTCAGGGGCGACAGGCCGAGTGCCGTATCCGGCAGGTTCAATCCTTTTTCCGGTTTCAGCTTGACGCCACCGGCCTTCACGTGGGTCACCCTTCGGAGACGCTTTCGACGACGGCTTCCAGCTTGCCGTCATTATAACGTAGCTTATGCCCCGGCTCGACCCGTTCGACGATCTCCGGCAGTGAAACCGCCGCGCAGAAACGCACGTCTTCCGTCTGATAAGGTTCGCGTGAAGCGACAAGGCGGAAAAGATCGCCTGTCGTGAGTTTGGCGCCCTTGTCGGCCACAACGGCTTCCGTCCTGATCTTGGGCCCGGCGATATCCATCAGCACGGTGATCCGGCGTTCGATCTTTTCGCCGGCGGCACGCACATGCCGCGCCATTGCCTCCCATCTGTCGGGACCATCATGAGCGCAGTTGATGCGAGCGACATCCATGCCGCGCCGGGCGAGATCGAGGATGAAGTCGGGATCGGTCGCCGCCTCTCCCGACAGCGTGACCATGATGCGGCCGCGGCGATGCGGGCGTCCGCTGCCCAGCAACCACTGCGTCATCGCGCTGAGCTCCGCCTCGCCGGCAAAAAACTGCGCTTCTGACGGCAGGACATAGGGAGAGGTCATTCCCTGCATGGCAGACAGGGCTGAGAGCACGGCATCCAGCGTCGGCAGAACCCGGCTTTCCAGCCGGCCGAGTGAGGAGAGGCCGTAACACATCAGCCTGCGCTGCAGCGGCCGAATGTCGTGCCTGCGCAGGCAGAGATAATGGCAAAGGTTTTCAAGGCGATCCGCTTCGACACCCCCGGTGATAAGGCTTTCCAACAATGATCGCCCTTCGTCAGCGACCCGGTCACGCAATGCCCGAACCTCGGAGAAAAGCGCACCAAGCTCGATCGTGCGTTCATCCGCATCGATGGCGGCGATGCTATTCGTGTCATGCATGTTTCGTCTCCTCCGATGACGACAATCCGGCCAGGAAACAAGTCTGGCCTTTCAACATCACCCGGACATGACAGGCGCGCGTTGAGTCGCATCAAAACCTGCGACGGCATAACGCACGGAGTTTGTGCGCGGCGAATGGTCAGGCCCGACTGGCGGCAACGGGAGACCGAAGCCAGAAATGTCGCGCTGAAAGCTGGCAATCGTCAGCCCCTGCCCTATCCTGACGTCCATCGCGCAAGAGTTGATTGATTGTCACAAAAAGCATCCACATTGCTGGAAGCGCGATGCCTCTTGAGAGGCGGACAATCCGCCAGTCCATGATCCATGTCATGAAACAGATCATCTAAATCGATTAGCATCAGAGGTGAGGAAAAAGAGAGGAGTTTTCAATGCAGCAACATTTGGTCCAAAAGGACGCCGCATTTTCGCAGGCCGAATATTTCGACCCCACCCGTCCGCGCACGCAACTGTCGCAGGCGGAAGTGGAATTGATGGACCGGTACTGGCGAGCGGCCAATTATCTTTCGGTCGGTCAAATCTATCTTCTGGAAAACCCGCTCCTGCGTGAGCCGCTTCAGCCGCTGCATATCAAACCGCGACTCCTCGGCCACTGGGGCACGACCCCCGGCCTCAACTTCATCTACACGCATCTCAACCGGGTGATCAAAAGCCGCGATCTCGACGTCATCTATATATGCGGACCGGGACATGGCGGGCCGGGCATGGTCGCCAATACCTGGATGGAAGGCATCTACAGCGAAGTCTATCCGGAGATTGCTGAAAACGAAGAAGGCATGCGCAAGCTGTTCCGGCAGTTCTCCTTCCCCGGTGGCGTGCCGAGCCATGTCGCACCTGAAACGCCCGGCTCCATTCATGAAGGCGGCGAACTGGGTTATGCGCTGGTGCATGCCTATGGTGCAGCCTTCGACAACCCGGACCTGATCGTCGCCTGCGTGGTGGGTGACGGCGAGGCCGAAACCGGGCCGCTGGCGGCAAGCTGGCAGTCCAACAAATTCCTCAACCCAGCCCGCGACGGCGCGGTTCTGCCGATCCTGCATCTCAACGGCTACAAGATCGCCAACCCGACCGTGCTTTCGCGCATTCCGCATGACGACCTGAGAAAGCTGTTCGAAGGCCATGGCTATGCGCCGATCTTCGTCGAAGGTAACGAGCCGGAGGCGATGCACCGGCTGATGGCGGATGCGATGGATCTGGCGACCGACATGATCCGCGCGATCCAGGAAGAGGCGCGCTCGGGCACACTCTCCACCCAGGCACCGCGTTGGCCGATGATCATCCTGCGCAGCCCCAAGGGATGGACGGGACCGAAGGAAGTCGACGGCAAGAAGGTCGAGGATTTCTGGCGCGCGCACCAGGTTCCGGTTGCCACATGCCGCGAAAACGACAGCCACCGCAAGGTTCTGGAAGACTGGATGCGGAGCTACAATCCGGAAGACCTGTTCAATGCGGACGGAAGCCTGAAAGCGGAACTGAAAGCCCTTGCGCCAACCGGCAACCGCCGTATGGGGGCAAACCCGCATACCAATGGCGGCATCCTGCGCAAGGAGCTGAAATGCCCGCCGATTTCCGACTACGCTGTTGATGTGACGGTACCGGGCGAAAAGATCGTCCAGACGACGGAAGTGCTGGGCAAATATCTGCGCGACGTGATGAAGCTTAACGACACGGAGAAGAATTTCCGGGTCTTCGGGCCGGATGAGACGGATTCCAATCGGCTTGGCCCGGTCTTCGAAGCAACCGACCGGGTGTGGATGGAAAAGATCGAGCCCTATGACGTGCATCTCGCGCCAGACGGACGGGTGATGGAAGTGCTTTCCGAGCACCTGTGCCAGGGCTGGCTGGAAGGTTATCTGCTCACCGGCCGTCACGGCTTCTTCTCCTGCTACGAAGCCTTCATCCACATCATTGACTCGATGTTCAATCAGCATGCCAAGTGGCTGAAGGTGACGCGTCATCTCGAGTGGAGAAAGCCGATCAGCTCGCTCAACTACCTGCTCACCTCGCATGTGTGGCGGCAGGACCATAACGGCTTTTCGCATCAGGATCCGGGTTTCCTCGATCACGTTGCCAACAAGAAGGCGGACGTGGTGCGCATCTACCTGCCGCCGGATGCCAATACGCTTCTGTGGGTGGCTGACCATTGCCTGAATACCTGGGACCGCATCAACGTCATTGTGGCCGGCAAGCAGCCGGAGCCGCAATGGCTTTCGATCGAGGATGCGACAAGGCATTGCGAGGCAGGCATCGGGGTCTGGGATTGGGCCAGCAACGAGGATGATGCGATTGCGCCGGATGTGGTGATGGCCTGCGCCGGCGACGTGCCGACAATGGAAACTCTCGCCGCCGTGATGATCCTGCGCGAGGCGATCCCCGAACTGAAGATCCGCGTCGTCAACGTCGTCGACCTGATGACGCTGCAGGCGAAGGAAGAGCATTCGCATGGCCTGACGGACGAGGAGTTCGACAAGCTGTTCACCACCGAACGGCCTGTCATCTTCGCCTATCACGGTTACCCGTATCTCATCCACCGGCTGACCTATAAGCGCAACAACCACCGCAACATGCACGTTCGCGGCTTTGTCGAGGAAGGCACGACCACGACGCCTTTCGACATGACGGTGCTGAACCAGCTCGACCGCTATCACCTGGCGCTCGAAGCCATCGAACGGGTGCCGGAGCTGAAGGAAAAGGTTCCGCATGTGATCGAAATGCTCAAGGGCAAGCTCGCACTGCATACGGCCCATGTGCAGGAATACGGTGAAGACATGCCGGAAATCCGCGACTGGAAATGGACGGGTCTTACCGCCTGATCATAGGCGAACCGGTGGGATGATATCCCACCGATATGGCAATACCAGACTGGGCCGCCGACTAAGCGGCCCATTTTTTGTGCCTGCCGCATGCCAATCGACGGCAGGAATGGACAAGAAAATGTTAAATCAATTTTTATGATACTTTGTCAGATTTGAGGCAACAAGCCGCAGCGGTGCACAGCCCGCTGTAAGCCCTTTGTTAGCAAAACTGTCACAAATCTCAACGGGCACGCGCACAACACAAGAATGCACGGCACATCCAAGGACCCGGTTATGTTTGCAAAAATTCAGATTAAAACACTTTTACCATTGTTATTCGGCCTCGTCGTCACGCTCGGAATTGTCCAGGGCGCCTTTTCCATTCTCGCGGTCAATTCTCTCCAGGCCCAGGTCGACACCGTCGGCGAACGGGTTTCGCGGGCAACCCAGATGGGCGAAATGGAACGTCTTTTCGGCGATGTCCGCCGCAACGTCGCACTGCTGCTCAGCACTTCGACGCAGGAGGAACGCGCCAGCGCGCTTGCCGTGCTGAAGGCGGCATATGCCGCACGCAACAAAGCATTCGAAGCCTATGGCGCCAGTCTGACGACAGACACTATGCGTGCCAAATATCAGGCCACGGAAGCCGCAATCGACACCTATGAAGCGGCAGGCGGGCGTCTTGTTACCCTGCTGGGTGAAGGCGACATGGCTGCGGCCAAGAAACATGTGCAACAGATGACGGTCATGGGTGGAGAAGCCGTCAAGCTATTTGCCGAAATGGTCAGCCTGAACAAGGCAACCGGAGAAGCGGCAGTCAGTGAGGCAAAGGCAACAGCGAGTTCGTCGCTGGTGACAACGGTTATCCTGGTGGTCATCGTCGGCGTGGTCGGCGGGATTGCCGCCCTGCTCGGCTTCCGCTGGATCGCGCGGCCGATCGCCAGCATCACCCTGTCGATGAACGCACTCGCGGCCGGCAATACAGAGCATCAGATCCCGCATCGGGATCGCAAGGACGAGATCGGCGACATGGCAGCCGCTGTTTCGGTATTCCGCGACAACGCCATCGAGCGCGAGCGGCTGGAACGCGAAGCGGAAGCCAATGGCCGGCTTACAGAACAGGAACGACAGGCGCGCGAGGAGCAAAGTGCAAGGCAAGCAGCGGAGGTGAAGTTCGCGGTGGATGATATCGCCCGCGGCCTGAACCATCTTGCCGAAGGCGATGTGACCTACCGTCTGGCTACCCCGTTTGCCGGTGAACTGGACAAGGTTCGGCTGAACTTCAACGAGTCCATCACCAGACTTCAGGCAGCACTGCGGTCGGTTGGCGACAACGCCAAGATGATCGATGCCGGCGCGAGCGAAATTCGTGCGGCAACGGAAGACCTGTCAAAGCGCACGGAACAGCAGGCTGCATCAGTGGAAGAGACCGCCGCAGCACTGGAACAGGTGACTACCGCCGTCAAGGATTCCGCCGCGCAGGCAAGCACGGCCGGCGAACTGGTGAAAAAGGCCCATGATGGTGCCGAACGCTCCGGAGAGATCGTTCGCAAGGCCGTTTTGGCGATGCAGGAGATCGAGAAATCGTCATCCGAAATCGGCAACATTATCGGCGTGATCGACGATATCGCCTTCCAGACCAACCTGCTGGCGCTGAACGCCGGCGTAGAGGCCGCGCGGGCGGGCGACGCAGGCAAGGGGTTTGCCGTCGTCGCACAGGAGGTGCGCGAACTGGCTCAACGTTCGGCGAATGCCGCCAAGGAGATCAAGAACCTGATCACCAAGTCGAGCGCGCAGGTGCGCGACGGGGTGGCGCTGGTCGGAGAAACCGGCACGGCGCTGCACACGATCGTATCGGAAGTGCAGGAAATCAACCGGAGCGTCTCGGCCATCGTATCGTCCACACGCGAGCAGTCTACCGGGCTTTCGGAGATCAACTCCGCGGTCAACCAGATGGACCAGGGTACGCAGAAAAATGCATCGATGGTGGAAGAGACAACCGCCGCGACCTACAGCCTTGCTTCGCAGGCTGCCGAGCTGACCGCCCTGCTTGCCCAGTTCAAGCTTGATGCGGAAGCATCAGTTCGGGCCATCAACAATGCTGACCTGCGGGACAGGAGGGAGCCATCGCCGGCACGTGCGCTGGGCCAGCGGCTGGCATCGGCCTTCGGCTAAGAGTGACCGTCGTCTTCGAACATATCCGCCGGATCGAAAGCGACCCGGCGGATTTTTGTTGCGTCAGGCCTGCGAATTGGCGAGCGCCACCGCATCGGTGCCAGCCGGCAGCCGCTTCGGGGATGACGGATCGGTCACTGCACGCCAGACGGCTTGTGCGACATCCATCGGCAGCGTGACCTCGGTTCTCTGCCTCATCTCGCCAAACACCTCATTTGCATATCCCGCATAGGCTTCGGGGAAACCACCATGCCCTTCCATACGGGAGATCGCGGTCTTGCCGAAACTGGTGGCTGGTGCCGCGCCCGGAAGCACGATCTTCACATCAATGCCGAATGGTTCGAGTTCGAGTGCAAGCGATTCCGTAAACGCATTCACCGCGGCCTTGCTCGCCGTATAGACCGACAGAAGCGGCAGCGGCTTCATGGTGACCGCCGACGTGACATTGACGATCAGCCCCGCCCTCCTTTCGCGGAACTGCGGAAGCACGGCCTGCGCCATGCGCATCGTGCCGATCGTGTTGGTCTCGAAGATATCGCGGATGACATCGACCGGCGTGCCTTCGAGCGCGTTCAGCCAGCCGATGCCGGCATTGTTGACAAGGACGTCGATCGGGCCGGCCGCTTCGATAGCCCTTGCGACGCTTTCATCGCTTCTGACTTCGAGGGGGAGTATGCGCAGGTTTTCGGATATCGGCAGCAGGTCCTCACGCGGCGTGCGCATAGTCGCGATCACCTTCCAGTCGCGATCGAGAAACAGTTTTGCGATATCGAGGCCGAAACCAGACGAGCAGCCGGTGATGAGAACAGTCTTCATGGTTGTTCCTTTCATGTTGTCTGGTCATGAAAGTAGATATTGAAGCCAGGACGTACTACAATCGATCGTCCTCAATTCATTTTTGAAAGTCCTGAATTGACCGATCCGTTCGCAGATGTGGTGGCCCTGCTTCAGCCAAGCCTGCCGTTTTCGAAGATGGCGAGCGGCTCCGGCCCATGGCGCGTCGATGCTCCGGCGACGGCCCGGCCGCTTTTCTGCGTCCTTCTCGAAGGTGCAGCACGGCTGTCGGCTCCCGGAGAGGAACCGATAGAACTGCGGGCCGGCGACTTCATTCTGATCCCCGCCGCCTGCGACTTTACCATGTCGAGTATCGAGCCGGTCGATCCGGAAAATGCCGCGCATTTCGCCGTTACCAGGCGCGATGAGGAGACCCGGCACGGCGATCCGGACGGACCGGCCAATATGCGCATGCTTGTCGGCGGACTTGCGTTCGGATCCCCGGATGCCAGCCTTCTTGTATCGCTGCTGCCGCGACTGGTGCATGTGCGCGGGGAAAGGCAGTTCGCCACCATCGTTCAACTGATCCGGAACGAAGCGAAGGAAGAAAAGCCGGCGCGCGACATGGTGCTGACGCGGCTTCTCGAAGTGCTGCTGATCGAGGCGCTTCGGTCGGCGTCCGGCGGCAGCGCCTCTCCCGGCCTGCTTCGCGGGCTTTCCGACGAGCGGCTGGCGGCGGCGCTTCGCAAGATACATGCAGACCCGAAGCATGACTGGACGGTTGAGAAACTGGCCGGCGAAGCGGCTCTATCCCGATCGGTCTTTTTCGAACGCTTTCGCAAGGCGATGGGCGTCGCGCCGATCGAATACCTGCTCTCCTGGAGGATGGCGATCGCGAAAAAACTGCTCAGACGTGGCGATGAAGGCATCAAGGAGATCGCCGATCGTGTCGGCTACGGCTCCGCCAGCGCCTTCAGCATCGCGTTCACCCGATTTGTCGGCATGCCGCCAACGCATTACGCGCGTGCACAAATGGACCGGGATATCGGGGAAGGATAATTCCCCTCTCCCCGTAAGTCCTAGTGACTTATAGACTTACTGAGAGAGGGGAATGGTACGGTTGAGTGGGGTCGAACCACCGACCTCAGGTGCCACAAACCTGCGCTCTAACCAACTGAGCTACAACCGCATAAACCGCCGAAGCGATGTTGACCGGTCACATACGGCCATCGAATGAAGATTGCAAGTCCTTTCAATCTGACAAATTCGATCCTTGTGATCAAGTCCGCCGCGAGGATGTGGACAAGGTTGCCGAAGAACCTGGCGATCAGGACGGCTTGAAGGCGTCCATGGCTTTTTCGGCGGCTTGCCGGCCGGGCCTTGAGACTTCGCCTGCAACCTTTTGCGCGGCGTCCTGCATCACCTTCACCTGCTCGACGGTAAACTCCGCCTGCTTGCGGACGAAAGCAGTCTGCAATTCCATCATTTCGGAAAAGGACTTGGCCCCGATCAACTGCTCCATATGGGAGAGCGACATTTCGGTATTGGTGCGAAGTGCGTCGATTGCCTTCAAGCCGAATTCCATAGAGCCGGCCTGGGCAGAATGGATTGTGGATTCAACCGTGCGGGAGGCTTCCGCCGCCGCCGTTTTCATCTTACCGTAGGCGTCATGGGAATGGGTCGTGCTTTGCTCTGCAAACTCGTGCCAGCTTTGCGTCAGCTTTGCCGGATCGAATGCAGAGAACGAGAAGATATCGTCAGAATAAGCCACAATCTTTTCCTCCAAAAAGATCCGGTCCGGCGAAAAAACAGGCATCGCCGAACCTGTTCTGCCGTAAATATAGCCGATGCTATTGTGCATTGCAATATTTGCAGTGCAGCACAACCGACCGACGTTAACCCTGTTTACGCGTTCCTGTTCTCCCATGTGGACCCTGTCGAAGGGGAGGGATATTAACAAGAGGTTAATTCCATGGCCTTATAGGCCGACACGTAATTTCACAGGCTTGCCCATGTCGGACGTGCAATACCCATTCATCGATGTCGCCGTACACGAGCGTGTGCGAGAGGCATTTGCCGCGGGTATGGCCGTCGTTCTGTTCTCGGCGGATCTCAGATCGGTCTCATGGGCAAATGGCCGGGGTGCCGCACTTTTTGGCTTCGGCTCAATCTATGATTTTCTCGACCAGGGGCTCGACCGCGGCGAACTGATGTTTCGCCAGGTGGAGCCTGTCGCACGCTCGCTGCAGTCGGTGGGCGACAGGCGCACGTTTACCGTTCGCATCGCTTCCGGGTTTCTGCGCGTGGCTGTGCAGGCGCGCTGCGAAATGATCCGGGTTCAGGACAAGCCGTGCATCCTTCTTTCCGTGCCGGTGGACAGCCAAAACCTGCCGCTCAAGGAATGTGCTGCCCGCCTGATCGAAGGCTTTGACGATCCCGACACGCATATGGCCGTGCTCGATGGCGATGGTAACATTCTGGCTGCATCCGGCCAGTTTGCAGCGCTCACCCTTTCCATCCAGACGACGCGCATGCTTGTCTCGATGGTCGGCAATGACCGTCACCGACTGATCAAGCGCCCGATCGCGACCGCCAGCGGATATCTGCCTGCTGCGATCGGCCAGGTGTCGGAAGAGCCTGCACTTAATCTTCTGTTCGTCGTGGGAGCCGCAAAAATGCAGGCTGCGGCGGTGAATGCCACGCATGCCGCGGAAGAAATCGCCGCTGATAGCGTCGCCTTGCCTGACTACGAAGATGCGCTGAGCGCCGTCGCCGCGATCGAGGACAATCCCGAAACGGAGGAAGAAATCTCACTCGACGATACGACGGGCGCGGCCGATGAGAGCGATGCGGCCTACGTGGAGACGGGTGGACACGAGACAGAAACCGAAGCTGATGCCTTCGCCGAGACCGCTGCAGAAAAGGTCACGGTGGAAGAGGCTTCGGACACGCCTTCGCCGGTTTCCCGCATTGAAGACATCGAGAGCGGGGATGTGAAGACTGAAGATCTGGCCCCTGCTGATGAAGCAAACGAGGTTTTCACCGAGAGCGGCGAACCGGATGCGAAGACGTTCGACGGCACCACAGCTGCTGAGCGGGATGCCGAAACCGTTGCGCAGGACATTTCTGCCGAAGAGATCGTGAGCGGAGAAAATCGCATTCCGGCAGACCTGTCGGGCGACGCGGACGTGGCTGTCGACATTGAAACCGATGACGACGAGGTCGCGACGTTCGGATCGCACGAAGAGCATGATGACGAAACCGTGCCAGCCACCACGTCTGAGGCAGAGGCGCCGGGGGATGAAGGCATAAACATCGCCGAAGACCACGTCGAACCGTTGCCGCATATGCAACAGGCAGAGCCGGCATCACGTCCGCTCGGAACGGTGCGCTTCGTCTGGAAAATCGATGCCGCCGGCCGGTTCAGCGAAGTGTCGAAGGAATTCGCCCAGGCTGTCGGGCCGCATGCAGCCGATATTTCGGGCATGGCATTTTCCGATCTCGCCGCACTCTTCAATCTCGATCCGGACGGCAAGATCGGCGAATTGCTTGGCCGTCGGGACACATGGTCAGGCAAGACGATCTGGTGGCCGGTAGAGGGAACCTCGCTCGTGGTGCCGGTCGATCTGGCAGCGCTCCCGACTTACACGAGAGCACGCGAATTTGACGGGTTCCGCGGCTTCGGCATCGTTCGGATGGGCGACGCAGCCGAAGACCCGCACGCCGCTGGCCTTTCATTGGGGGGAGCAGAGGCAGACCTAGCAACCAAGCCGCTCGAAGCAGAACAGAATGAATTGCAAGCTTCCGAGCAATTGGAAGAGGTTCTCGAGCAACCGGCCGAAAACCAGAATGCCGATACTGTCCCTGCGGCAAGCGACGAGAACGCGGAAACGGCAGCGTTCGATGAGATTGGCGACACATCGAATGAAGAGGCAGATGTCGAAGCGAGCTCTTTCGCCGATGACGACATGCCGATGCCGGGTGAAACGGACAACGAACCGGATGTGGATACCGTTGATGCGGACACAGCTGAAGACCCGGCCAAGACCGTTGACTGGCCGGAAGGCGAGCCCCCAGCCCTGACGCTGACCGAAACGCCGGGCAGACGGCAATGGGACAAGGTGATCCAGCTTGAGGAGCGACGCTCACGGCTGAGTCCCGGCGAGCAGGCAAACTTTCAGGAAATTGCCCGACGTCTGGATGATTTCGTGAAACCAGCCGAGGATCTGGAGACCGAAAGCGACGAAGCCCTCGGTGATAAGGTTATTACTGCAGACACCACCGCATCCGATCTGCCGGAGGATGTTGCGGCTTTCAGCAAGGACGTCACCAGCACGAACGAAGACCTCGTTTCCGAGGCGAATGGCGAGGTTGAGCAGTCCCTGCCGACCGACGACGACGAAACGCAACAGGTTGACGAAGAACTGCCGGAAGATGCCCAGGCATTTCACGAGGATGAGACGCTTGAGGTGACCGACGGGTCGGAGACTTCCGATAACATCGTCGTCACGTTGTTCGACAACGAGCCGACGGAAGCAACCGAGGACCGCCCCGAGAATGAGATCGAGCACGAGGAAGCGGTGGATGCCGCAGCTCTCGCCGCCATGCTGCCCGGCCGCGATCGCACCGGCCTTTCGGAGGATATCATCGACCAGATGCCGGTAGCACTTCTAGTGCATGCCGGTGATCGACTGATCCACGCCAACGGCGAATTCCTGAAACTGACCGGCTATCCTTCACTAGAGGCGCTTGGTGATGTCGGCGGACTTGATGCGTTGTTGCAGCGGCAGGAACTGGAAGACAAGACCACGCATGCCGGCGGCATGGTGGTGGTGCGCGCCGACGACGTGATCGTTCCCGTGACGGCAAGGCTTCAGTCGATCCGCTTCAATGAGACATCGGCATTGATGCTGGCGCTGATGCCGGTTGCCGCCGAAGCGGAGCCGCCAGAAAACACCACGGCGGAAGTGTTGCCGCTGCGCCCGATCCGCACCGCCGACCAATTGGCGAAACTGCAGGTCGAGGTGGAGGAGCTGCGGGCCATTCTGGAGACCGCCACCGACGGCGTCGTCATCATCGGATCCGACAGGGAAGTCCGATCGATGAACCGAGCGGCAAGCGCGCTGTTCAACTTCGATGGCGAAGAGATCAACGGCAAGCCGTTCGTCACGCTTTTTGCGCATGAAAGCCAGCGGGCAATCCTCGACTATCTCTCCGGGATTTCCGGCCATGGCGTGGCGAGCGTGCTGAACGACGGTCGTGAAGTGATCGGCCGCGAGGCATCCGGCGGGTTCCTTCCCCTTTTCATGACGATCGGCCGATTGACGTCATCCAACGGCTATTGCGCCGTCATCCGCGACATCACCCAGTGGAAACGGACCGAAGACGAGCTGCGCACCGCAAAACGCGCCGCGGAAACGGCCAATGCGCACAAGAGCGAGTTCCTTGCACATGTGAGCCACGAGATTCGCACGCCACTGAATGCCATTATCGGCTTTGCCGACATGATGGCATCGGAACGGCTCGGGCCTGTCGGCCACCCCCGCTATATCGAATATTCGAACGATATCGGCCGCTCGGGCCGGCATGTGCTCGATATCGTCAACGACCTGCTCGATATTTCCAAGATCGAGGCGGGAGAGCTTGATCTCGATTTCGTCGCTGTCGGCCTGGACGAAACGGTGTCGGAAGCGGTCTCGCTTGTGCAGCCGCAGGCAAACGGCCAGCGGGTGATCATACGCACGGCACTGTCGCAAGCCGTGCCGCAGGTGGTGGCCGATCTGCGCTCGATCAAGCAGATCGTGCTCAACATCCTGTCCAACGCCATCCGGTTTACGCCATCGGGCGGTCAGATCGTCGTCTCCACCGCCTATGAGACGAATGGCAGCGTCGTGCTGAGAATTCGCGATACCGGTATCGGCATGAACCGCGCCGAGCTGGAATTGGCGATGAAGCCATTCCGGCAGGTGGCGGGAGCATCCCGCAAACGGGGTGACGGCACGGGCCTTGGGCTGCCACTGACAAAAGCGATGGTGGATGCGAACCGGGCGAATTTCGCCATTACCTCGGTGCCGAACGAGGGAACGCTGGTGGAGATCACCTTCCCGTCGCAGCGGGTTCTGGCGAGCTAACGACACGCCAAAAACGCGATACAGAATCACCTATTCACGCAATGCGTGTATACCGCTATAAAAAAGGGGCAGCCTCGGCTGCCCTCAAGTCATTGTGCTGTTGAACAACGATAGAAGTAAAAGACGTCCCGCCTCAAAATCTCATCGTGTGTCAGCTTTATAGCCCTTAACCGGACATTTTGCCCCAGAATTGAGGAACGTCACTCAACAAGAGCTTAAACCTGTCCCGATCCGGATCATCGCGATGTATTGCTGCATTGCAGCAAGATCACGTGCCAAGTTCTGCAAGGTTTTCATACTGTTTCAACGCGTCGGGATTGGCGAGTGCTTCCTTGTTTTTGACGGGCCTGCCGTGAACGACATCGCGCACTGCAAGTTCGACGATCTTGCCGGATTTGGTTCTCGGAATATCCGATACCTGTATGACCTTGGCGGGGACATGGCGGGGCGTCGTGCCATTGCGGATACGGGTACGTATTGCCTTGGCAAGATCCTCATCGAGCGACAACCCATTGGCGAGCCGGACGAACAACACGACGCGCACATCATTGTGCCAATCCTGGCCGATACAGATGGCTTCTGACACTTCCTCCATCTGCTCGACCTGATTGTAGATTTCGGCCGTGCCGATGCGCACGCCGCCAGGATTGAGCGTCGCATCCGAGCGACCATGAATGATCAGCCCGCCATGCGCTGTCCATTCGGCGAAATCGCCGTGGCACCAGACATTGTCGAAACGCTCGAAATAAGCGGCCCTGTATCTCGACTTGTCCGGGTCGTTCCAGAACCCGACCGGCATTGAGGGGAAGGCTTTGGTGCAAACCAGTTCGCCCTTCTCGCCGCGTACCGGCTCGCCGTCGTCGTTCCATATATCGACGGCAAGCCCCAGTCCCGGCCCCTGAATCTCGCCCTTCCAGACGGGTTTTAACGGATTGCCCAGCACGAAACACGAGACGATGTCGGTGCCGCCGGAGATCGATGCAAGATGCATATCCTGCTTGATGCCTTCATAAACAAAGGAAAATCCTTCAGGAGACAGCGGCGAACCGGTTGAGGTCATCAGGCGCAGCGATGACAGATCATGACTTTCCTTCGGCACGATGCCGGACTTGCGCAATGAATCGATATATTTTGCCGCCGTGCCGAAGACGGCAAACTTTTCATCCTGAGCAAAATCGAAGAGCACGTTGCCATCGGGAGCAAAGGGCGAGCCGTCATAGAGGCACAGCGTCGCGCCAACCGCGAGGCCCGAAGCCAGCCAGTTCCACATCATCCAGCCGCAGGTGGTGAAATAGAAGAGCCTTTCTCCCGGCTCTATGCCGCAGTGGAGCCGATGCTCCTTCAGATGCTGCAGCAAGGTGCCGCCGGCAGAATGGACGATACATTTCGGGATGCCGGTCGTGCCAGAGGAAAACAGGATGTAGAGCGGATGGGAAAACGGCAGCTGGACAAATTCGAGCGGCTTTTCCTGATAGGCGGCGATTACATCGGGGTAAGTGCGTGAGTCCGTCAAGTCGGCGGCCAGCGTTGCCGCCTTGCCAAGATAGGGCACGACGATGACCGGCACGCCAAGGCGGGCGGTCACCACCTTCAGCTTGGCGGAAACATCCTGCTGTTTGCCGTTATACCAGTAACCGTCACAGGTGATGAAAAGCCTGGGCTCGATCTGGCCGAAGCGGTCGAGCACGCCCTGCTCACCGAAATCGGGGGAACAGGACGACCAGATGGCGCCAAGCGAGGCAGTGGCCAACATGCAGGCGATGGTTTCGGGCATGTTCGGCATCATTGCCGCAACGCGATCCCCTTTGCCGATACCCATGGCGCGAAAGGTCTGCTGGAGCTTCGAGACTTCCGAGCGCAGCCTGTCCCACGACCAGCTGTAACGGGCCTTGTCTTCTCCGCGAAAAATCAGTGCTTCCTCGGATCCCTCACCGGCATGGGCAAGCAGGTTTTCCGCAAAGTTGAGCGAAGCTTCGGGAAAAAAACGTGCGGCCAGCATATCTTCCCCGTTTGCCAGCACGATTTCGCCACGCTCTCCCCTGACGCCGCAGAAATCCCAGATCGCCGACCAGAAATGTTCGCTTTCATCGATCGACCATGAATGAAAGGCGTCATAATCGGCAAATTTGGTGGCATGGCGCGCCTCGCACCAGCGGATGAACCGATAAAGGGGTGTTTCATGCCGCTTCTCTTCGGGCATGATCCAGAGCGGCTTTTCCTGTTCGAGCATAGTCCTCCCTTTCCGGCATCTGCCGGCCTCCTCTTGCCGCGGGCACCTCCATGCCGGGGCGACAGGAAATGTATAACATGTCGCATGCGACAATGAAGTACATGACGTTGTCGTTTCGATGCCCGAATTGCGCCCTGCAGCCATTTCCTATATGCGCCTTGCATGTTCACGAAAGCCGCCCAGACATTCCGCAGGCATGCACGCCGGCCAGTTGGTCGAACGGTGCTGATTGCGCTTGCGATGATCCTTGCGGTGGGCGCGATTTTCAGGATCGTCACGCCTTTCCTGATTTCCACCAGTCTGGTGCGGGAAAGCATCGAACAGTCGGTAGAACGGTGGACCGGGAATAACGCCACAATCGGCGGCATCTCCACAATTCGGTTCTGGCCGCATCCGGAAGTCACGCTTACCGACATCACCATTCATAACGATGAACATGGCGGACGGCAGATACTGGCAACGATCAAGGAACTGTCCGCCTCGTTCGACTTGATGGAAGCCTTGCTTGGCCAGCCGGTCTTTGAGGATTTCCGCCTTAACGAACCACACCTTTTCATGAGCCGCGACAAGGACGAGCGGCTTCATTGGGCCAATGGCGGACAGCTGGTCGATGCCATGGCGAAAGTTTCGGCCAATGGCGACCGGCAGAGGCTCGATCAGGCGCTGGATGCACCGATTGGCGAGGTACAGTTTCGCAACGGCATTCTCGATATCATCCGCGAAACAGATGGAAGTGTCGTCCGCTTCGATGCCATCAACGGCATGATGGATTGGCCTCGTCTTTCCGATACCGCCATCATCCGCGGGGATGCCGTTGTCCGCGGCAAAAGGATCGGCCTCGATATTCGCAGCACACAGCCGCTGCTGCTTCTCGATGGTAGAAGCGGAGATTTCGAGGGAACGGCCAGTGCCGACATCGGGTTTGCAAAGTTCGACGGCGTCGCAAGCCTGACGCCGCGAGGTTATTTCTCCGGCAATGCCGAGCTTCGGGCATCGGACATGCCTGCTGCGCTACGCTGGTTCGAGATCGATCCACGCCTGGTGGATGGACTGCAATCGGCATCGGTTTCGGCCCGGTTGATTGCAGACCGCCAGGAAATGAGGTTCGAGGAGCTTTCGCTCGGGCTGAACGAGGAGAATGCGACCGGTTTGTTGGAGCTCGACATCCCCGCCTCCTCGCCGCCGAAGCTTTCGGGCACGCTTGCCTTCGATCATATGGACCTGCGTCGCCTGCTTATCGCTCTGGAGCCGACGATCAGCAAGGATGTGCAAGCGCTGCCGTCGCTTGTGACGAATATGGACCTCGATATGAGGCTTTCTTCACAAATCGCCTCGCTGGGCGGTCTCCAGCTTTATGATGTTGCGCTTGGCCTGATGAATGTGACTCAGCAGTTCCGCCTCGATATTCTCGATAGCGATCTAAAACCGGGTCGCATGACGGGGCGGATCACCACCCTTAATGCGAATTCCAGCGCCCGGGGCGAGGAACAAAGCGTCGCCTTCCGCGCGGCCGTCCGGGGCGTCGATTTCGCGACGATCGCACAACAGCTGCAGCTCAAAGGCCCGCTGCCTGCAGCACAGGGATCGCTCGACATTTCGCTGGATGTGCCACGCCCGATCACGCGCGACGCCTGGAACGCAGCGACCGGGACGGTCAGCTTCCAGACAGGCTCCGGCAATCTGACCGGCATGGACCTGTCGGCTATTCGCCAGCTAGCAATCCGAAAACCCTATTTCTCGCTTAGCGACGCTGCAACGGGCTCCATCGAATTCGACAGCATGAAGGCGACGGCCACTATCCGCAACGGAATTGCCGACCTTCAGGACACCGAGATTGCCGGGCGCAACGAAACGATTGCGCTGACCGGGGCCGTGCCGCTTGCAAACAGCAGCCTCGCGCTCTCGGCCACGATCACACCGAAGGATGCAAACCCGCCGCTAAACTTCTTCATCGGCGGAGCGTGGCCGACGCCGATCCTCTGGCCGATGAACGTGCCGGCCGCCAAGCCCGGCGAATAAAACCCGGTTCCGCCTATCAGCTTTCCGCGCCGCGGATCGCCAGATGCTCGTCGCGGACGCGCCTCAACTCGGCGCGCTTGGTGGTGAGGGATGCGGCGATGACGCCGATCGTTACAAGACCAATGAGGATGGTGCAGATGGCGTTGATTTCCGGCGTCACACCGAGGCGGACCTGCGAATAGATCTTGATCGGCAGTGTTGTTGCGCCCGGACCAGTGTTGAAGCTCGCGATGACGAGGTCATCGAGCGACAAGGTGAAGGCGAGCATCCAGCCAGCGATGACTGCGGGCAGGATCAGCGGCAGGGTGATCCTGAAGAAGGTTTTGACCGGCGGGCAGCCGAGATCGAGCGCTGCCTCCTCCAGACTGCGGTCGAAGGTCAGGAGCCTCGACTGCACGACGATCGCCACATAACACATGGTGAAGGTCGTATGCGCGATCGTGACCGTCCAGAAGCCGCGATCGACACCCATTGCGACGAAGAGCAGGAGCAGCGACAGGCCAGTGATGACTTCGGGCATGACCAGCGGGGCGTAGATCATGCCGGAAAAGGCCATGCGGCCGGGGAAGCGGGCAAAGCGGGTGAGCGCCAATGCCGCCAGAGTGCCAAGGATTGTGCCGAGCGTGGCACTCAGGACGCCGACGCGAGCCGTGACCCAGGCTGCATCCATCAAGCCCTGGTTCGACCACATCGCGGAGTACCAGTTCAGCGAGAAGCCACCCCAGACCGTGACCAGCCTTGAAGCGTTGAACGAGTAGACGATCAGGATGATGATCGGGATGTAGAGAAAGGCGAAACCGAGGGTGAGAACGGTGGCGTCGAAACGGGGAGATCTCATCACACCACCTTCTTCTGCTGGTTCTGGAAGATCATGATCGGCACGACCAGCATGATCAGCAGGACGACGGCGACGGCAGAGGCGAGCGGCCAGTCACGATTGCCAAAGAATTCGGTCCAGAGCGTCTTGCCGATCATCAGCGTATCGGCACCGCCCAAAAGATCCGGGATGACGAATTCGCCGGTGATCGGGATGAAGCAGATCATCGCGCCGGCAATGACGCCCGGTATGGAGAGCGGGAAAGTGATCTTCCAGAAAGCTTTCCAGGGCGGGCAGCCGAGATCGCTTGCGGCTTCCAGCAACGAATGATCCATCTTTTCCAACGCCGAATAGAGCGGCAGGACCATGAAGGGCAGATAGGAATAGACGATGCCGATGAAGACGGCATAATCGGTGCGGAAGATCTGCACCTGCTGGTCCGGTCCCATCAGTCCGATCGTCTGGAGGAGAAGCGTCAGCAGGCCATCCGGCTTGAGGATGCCGATCCAAGCGTAGACGCGGATGAGAAACGAGGTCCAGAAGGGCAGGATCACCAGCATGACCAGCGTCGGGCGGATCGAGGTCGGGGCGCGGGCCATGGCGAGCGCCATCGGATAGCCGATCAGCAACAGCAGCAGCGTCGAGATCGCCGCGATCCTGAGCGACGACAGATAGGACCAGATGTAGAGCGGGTCTTCGGTCAGGAAGATATAGTTCTCGAAATCCAGCTCGGAAAAGAATTCGCCAAGATTGCCGAAACCATCGAAGGTCGGCAGATAGGGCGGCATGGCGATGGCCGTATCCGACAGCGAGATCTTGAAGATGATAAGGAACGGCGCGACGAAGAACAGGATGAGCCAGATATAGGGCACGACGACGACCAGCCAGCGCGTCCAGGACGGACCTCCGGTACTGGTCGCGGCATTGCTGACAGGATTGGTTTCCGCGACATTGGCCATGTTCGCTCCCCTTCCCTATCGCGTCAGGACGAGGCCGGCATCGCGCGACCAGGTGAGCCAGACCATATCGCCAAAGGTGATCGGCCGATCGACGAGACGCGAAACATTGGCCTGGGCCGCACGCAGGAAACGGCCATCCTCGGAGCGGACGATGAAGAGCGAGAAATCGCCGAGATAGCCGATATCCCAGACCTCGCCATAAAACGCATTGGTGGAACTATCGGCCGGAGCATCCAGCGAGATTCGCACCTTTTCCGGACGAACAGCGAAGGCGACATGATCGCCTTTAACAGCCTGGCATTCCTGATCGACGGCGATCGACAGGCCTTCGCTTTCGATCCTTACCGTGCCCGGTGCGCCGAGCGCGCTTGCGGTGTCGGCAATCTTGCCTTCGATGATGTTGATGTCGCCGATGAAATCCGCGACGTAGCGGCTGTTCGGCGCCTCGTAGATTTCAGCCGGGGTCGCCACCTGCATGATGATGCCCTTGTCCATGACTGCGATCCGGTCGGACACGGTCATCGCTTCTTCCTGGTCGTGGGTGACGATAAGGAAGGTCATGCCGAGCGTGTGCTGCAGGTCCATCAGCTCGAACTGGGTTTCCTCGCGCAGCTTCTTGTCGAGCGCGCCGAGCGGCTCGTCGAGCAGCAGCACCTTGGGACGCTTGGCGAGCGAACGGGCGAGAGCAACGCGCTGGCGCTGACCGCCGGAAAGCTGGTTCGGCTTGCGTTTGGCGAACTGTTCGAGCTTGACGAGCTTGAGCATTTCCTGAACGCGGGCGGTAATCTCGCCCTTCGGCATATTGTCCTGTTCGAGACCGAAGGCGATGTTCTTCTCCACCGTCATATGCGGAAAAAGCGCATAGGACTGGAACATCATATTCGTCGGGCGGCGATAGGGCGGGACGCCACGAATGTCCTGCCCCTGCAGAAGAATGCGGCCTTCCGTCGGCTCCTCGAAGCCGGCGAGCATGCGCATCAGCGTCGTCTTTCCGCAGCCGGAAGGGCCAAGCAGCGAGAAGAATTCCTTCTCGTAGATATCAAGCGTGAGGTTGTCGACGGCAACAAAATCGCCGAAGCGTTTGGTGATATTCTCGAAGCGGATGAAGGGGACCGCATTCGGATCGGTCCAGGGAGAGAATTTGCGTTTTACCGGTCCGAGAGTTTTCGCCATGCCTTGCCCCGCTTGCGATCCTTGGAAACTGAAAGGGCGGGTAAAAGCCCGCCCTTGGATTGTCAGCTATCAGCTGCCGGTCTTGATCTGCGTCCAGACCCGATTCAGCACGCGCTGTTCCTTGGGTCCGTAAGGCGAGATGGTGAAGAGCTTTGCCACCACATCTTCCGGCGGATAGACCGACGGATTTTCCAGCACTTCCTTATCGACGAACTTCTGCGAGGCAAGGTTGCCGTTGGCATACTGGACATAGTTGGAGGCCTTGGCGATGACTTCCGGCTTCATCAGGTAGTTGATGAAGGCGTGCGCCTCTTCGACATTCTTCGCATCCGCCGGGATCGCGAGGTTGTCGAACCACATATAGGTGCCTTCCTTGGGGATGACGAACTCGACCTTGACGCCCTTGCCAGCTTCTTCGGCGCGCGACTTCGCCTGCAGCACGTCGCCCGACCAACCGATGGTGATGCAGCTGTCGCCGTTAGCGAGCTCATCTATATAGGCCGAGGCGTTGAACGTCTTCACGAAAGGACGGATCTTCTTGAAGACCTCGCCGCCGGCTTCCAGATCGGCAGTTTCCTTGCTGTCCGGGTTCTTGCCGACATAGTTCATGGCGATGGCGAACGTTTCGTCGGAGGCATCGAGAATGTTGATGCCGCAGGACTTCAGCTTTTCTGCGTTTTCCGGCTTGAACAGGACGTCCCAGCTGTCGATCGGCACATCGCCGAGCGCTGCCTTCACCTTGTCGACATTATAGCCGATGCCGGTGGTGCCCCACATGTAGTTGACGGCATATTCGTTGCCAGGATCATATTTTGCCAGACGCTCGGACACGAGCGGCCACATGTTGGTGAGGTTCGGCAGCTTCGACTTGTCGAGCTTCTGGAACACTCCGGCCGTGATCTGGCGGGCAAGGAACGGACCGGTCGGGACAACGACGTCATAACCCGAGCCGCCGGCAAGCAGCTTGGTTTCCACGAGATCATTGCTGTCAAAAACGTCGTAAACGACCTTGATGCCGGTTTCCTTGGTGAAATCCTCGAGAATGGACTCATCGATATAGTCCGACCAGTTATAGACGTGGACGACCTTTTCCTGCGCAAAAGCGGAGGAGCCAAGGGCGGTAACAGCAAGTGCTGCCGCCATTCCAAGCAGGTGGGTTCTCATGATTTCTCCTGTTTCTTTTTTCTCCGCGGGTGCCCCCACGCAGGAATTCCCTCTGTATTTGAACGTGAGAGTAGAAAGGATTTTTACGACCTACAAGTGGGAATGTGCACTGCGGAATGACTTGCCCCCAAGGCTTGTCGTGCAAATTACCCAAGGGGCTACTGAAAGTCGAAGGCGCTGAGGCCGGTCACCATTTCGTCAAGCCCGAGCGGGCGTGTGATCGGCGGCTCGGCACGCGACAGACAGGCCTTGCGCTCGCAGATGCGGCAGGCGGGGCCGGATTCGACGGCAAAGCCGGTGGCCGGCAGCGCCGCGGCATAGGCCACATCGGCTGCAAAGCCGATATCGCAACCGATGAGGATCGCCGTACGTCGGATCCGCTCGCCGAAATCCGCCTGCGGACCTTCCAGCGTTCTCGACACGGTGAGAAAGGCGTCCTCTTCCGGCATCTCCACGCGATCGACGAGGATGCGGCCGGGCTCGGCAAAGGCGGAATGGATGCCGAGCTTGGGACAACGGCCACCGAAGCGGGATTGCGGAAAGCCTTGGGCGCCCGCGCGACGCACGACATTGCCAGCGTGATCCATCTCCATGAGGAAGAAAGGAATACCGGCAGCGTCCGGCCGACAGAGGGAGGTCAGGCGGTTTGCAGCCTGTTCGAAGGAGACATCGAAGCGGGCGCGCAGGATATCGATATCGTAACGGGCGCGCTGTGCGGCCGCCAGAAACGCCGCGTAGGGCATGAGCAGCGCATGGGCCGCATAACGGGCAAGCTCGAAGCGGGCGATACGCCGGGCTTCTGCCGTCTGCAGGGACAGGCCGTCCAGCTCCGCATCGATTTCCGTCGCCATTGCCAGCAGTGCGACTTCAGTCGCCAGTTCCCGGTTGCGATCGAAGGGCGAGAGGCGCTCCGAGAGGAAGAGCCGCATGCTGTGGCGATCGTAACGGCGACGCAAGCTCGGCATAACGTGAGAGGGAAGCGTGCGGACGGTTATGCCACGCTCGTTCTTCAGCCATGTGCGTAGGGCGGAGGGTAGGTCGTCTCCGGCGGAGAAGGTCTTTGCCAGAGCCTCTGCCGCATCCTCCAGGCGGGGAAAAAAGTTCGGGCGACGTTCCAGCGACTGGCGCACCTCATCCATCGGCATTCGGCTGCTGCTGGTTGCCATCTCGCGGCCTTCGCTTGCCAGCAGGACCGCGAGATCGGAAAGCCGGCCCGCCTGTTCGCGATAGGCGCGATAGAGTTTTACCGTGGCGAGTGCCGCATTGGGCGCCGCTTCCGCGACTTCGACAATTTCCTGATCGCCGGGGATTTCACCGGCCAGGAGCGGATCTGCAAAAACTTCGCGCAGCTGGGGGGCAAGCCCGCCGCCCTCCCCCTGGAGCGCATCGAGATCCACCTTGTAGGTGGAGGCGAGCTTCAACAGAAGCTGCACCGTCAGCGGCCGCTGGTTGCGCTCGATCAGGTTGAGATAGGAGGGAGAGATTTCCAGCGCGCCTGCCATGGCGGTCTGGGTCAAACCAAGCCCGAGCCGGACCCGCCTGACGCGGCCTCCCGCAAATACCTTCCGCTCCACTATAGACCTCCTCCTGTCAAAGTTTTACGCGGCTTCGATTTTACAATATTTACAAAACTCAACTCGCTTCTGTGTAAGTCGTGACATCGTAACTTCTTTTATATCATGCACTTATAGAATTAACATTCGTCATTCTGTAAATATTTCACATGAGCTTTCGGGCCTGATCCAAAGTTCAAAACCAGTGGGAGAGAGACAGATGACAGATTTTTACAAGCTCGTTGCCAATGCGCCTGACGGCCGGTTCGACGGGATCACCCGCCCCTATTCGGCTGAGGACGTGCAGCGGCTGCGCGGCTCGATCGAGATCCGTTATTCGCTGGCGGAAAAAGGTGCGAACCGGCTGTGGGAGCTTTTGAAAGCTGAGGATTTCGTCAATGCGCTCGGCGCCATGACTGGCAATCAGGCGATGCAGCAGGTGCGCGCGGGCTTAAAGGCCATCTATCTCTCCGGCTGGCAGGTGGCGGCGGACAGCAATACCGCATCCTCGATGTATCCGGACCAGTCGCTTTATCCGGCCAATGCGGCACCGGAACTGGCGCGGCGGATCAACCGCACCCTGCAACGCGCCGACCAGATCGAGACGTCCGAGGGCAAGGGGCTTTCGGTCGAGACGTGGTTTGCGCCGATCGTTGCCGATGCAGAAGCCGGGTTCGGCGGACCGCTCAACGCTTTCGAGATCATGAAGGCGTTTATCGAGGCTGGCGCCGCGGGCGTTCATTTCGAGGACCAGCTGGCGGCCGAAAAGAAATGCGGCCATCTGGGCGGCAAGGTGCTGATCCCGACTGCGGCGCACATCCGCAACCTGACTGCGGCGCGGCTTGCCGCCGACGTCATGGGCGTACCGACGCTGGTGATTGCCCGCACGGATGCGGAAGCTGCAAAGCTTCTGACCTCGGATATCGACGAGCGCGACCGGCCCTTTGTCGATTACGATGCCGGGAGGACGGCGGAAGGGTTCTATCGAGTGAAGAACGGGCTTGAGCCCTGCATTGCCCGTGCCGTCGCTTACGCTCCGCATTGCGACCTGATCTGGTGCGAGACGTCGAAACCGGATCTGGAGCAGGCGCGCAAGTTTGCCGAGGGCGTGCACCGGGAACATCCGGGCAAGATGCTGGCTTACAATTGCTCACCGTCGTTCAACTGGAAAAAGAACCTCGACGACGCGACGATCGCGAAATTCCAGCGGGAACTGGGGGCGATGGGCTATAAGTTCCAGTTCATCACGCTCGCCGGGTTCCACCAGCTGAATTTCGGCATGTTCGAACTTTCTCGCGGTTACAAGGACCGGCAGATGGCCGCCTATTCAGAGCTGCAGGAGGCGGAATTCGCTTCCGAGATCAACGGATATACGGCGACCAAACACCAGCGCGAAGTCGGCACCGGTTATTTCGATGCCGTGTCGATGGCGATCACCGGCGGGCTGTCGTCGACGACCGCGATGGGAGAGTCCACCGAGCATGCACAGTTCCGGCCGGCGGCGGAGTGAGCCGCAAAGTCCCCTCCCCACCCTCCCCACAAGGGGGAGGGCTTAACCCAGCCTCACCGCCAGCGTTCACAGGTGAAATGGGCGGCTGCCGCGATTTTTCTCCCCCCTTGTGGGGGAGATGGCCGGCAGGCCAGAGGGGGACTTCGCCATCCGCAAAAGGCTCACGGCAACAAGAGATATCAAGACCACCAAACCCAACGAAAGGAGACCCCGAAATGACGATCCAGGCACCCATCAAGACCCATGTAAAAGAACGGGCGGAGGAGCAGGCAAGCGCCATGACCGCCGATCAGCAGGCAGCGATCCGCTCGCTTGCCAATGACCTGCACCGGCTGAACCATGCCGTCATGAAAGCAGTCGAGGCCGGCGTTTCGGTCGAGCTGATCCGTTCGGCGCGGCATCACGGCGGCGACGGCCACTGGGGCGACCTTATGGTTCCCGTCGTCATGACCAACAGGCTTCAGTAGCGGCGGGTGCAAGATTGCCGGGTCGGACCGCACCGTCCCGCAATTTGTCGCAAATTCAGCAGTCAGAGTTTCACACTTGTGCTGGAATTGCCTCAAACACCGGCCGGACAAGAGCCGGGCCGATGGAGCCATTAGGGAGCCTCTTGGGAGCCCTTCGGCCACCATACCTTTTCATCTCCCTGCCAACAGAAAGGGCGGCCTCAAGCCGCCCTTTCTTACATCTGGTTGCCGATCTTCAAGAGACGCCGTTCAGGCGGCCTTGCTGTAGCGATAAGAAGACTGCGTGCCCGTGGCGGCCGCATCGATGCGGAACTGCTGCAGCAGGTCGAACAGGGCTTCGGTCTCTGCCGCCAGGCGCTGGCTTGCCTCACTGGTTTCGGCCACCATTGCGCCGTTCTGCTGGGTCATCTGATCCATCTGGTTGACGGACTGATTGATGTTGGACAGCGCTGCCGACTGGTCGCGGCTGGCGGTGGCGATGGTTTCGACATGCTGGCTGATGACGACGATCTCGCTGCTGATCGTGGCGAGTACTTCGCCGGCCTGCTGGACGAGCGAGACACCGGAACCGACCTCGTTGGTCGCCTGATTGACCAAGCCTTTGATTTCCTTGGCCGCATCGGCTGAGCGCTGCGCCAGTTCACGCACTTCCTGCGCGACAACCGCAAACCCCTTGCCGGCTTCACCCGCGCGGGCCGCCTCGATACCGGCATTCAGAGCGAGAAGGTTGGTCTGGAAGGCGATGTCGTCAATCACCTCGATGATCAGTTCGATCTTCTGCGACGCGTCTTCGATACGCCCCATGGCCTCGACAGCATTCTTGACGACGGTGCCGGAATTGTCGGCATTCTTCTTCGTGTGACCAACGGCCTCGTTCGCCTCGCGGGCACGATCGGCGGAAGAGCGCACGGTTGCCGTGATTTCCTCGACAGCAGCCGCGGTCTCCTCCAGCGAAGCCGCCTGGCTTTCGGTGCGGCGAGACAGATCAGCGGACGAATGGCTGAGATCGGCGCTGCTCTTCTGGATTGCCATCGTGCTCTGACGAATGTGGGACAGCGTGTCGCGCAGCTTGAGGATCGAACCGTTGAAATCGGTGCGCAGCGGTTCCAGCTTGCCGGAGAAAGGCTGGTCAATAGTGACCGAGAGATCCCCCTGCGACAGGCGCGACAGGGCCGTGCCGAGTGCTGCGACAGCCTGATCAATCTGGCTGTCGACCATGCGCTTGTCACTGTCGTTGCGTTCGCGTTCGGCTTCGGCCTCTGCCCGTTCCATGGCACTCTGATGCTCGATGCGCAGTTTTTCGAGCGCGTTGTCGCGGAAGACCTGCAGGGCGCGGGCAATGTTGCCGAACTCGTCAGAGCGTGCGGTGTAAGGGATCTCGGACTTGTTGTCGCCATCGGCAATCGCCCGGACGGAGCCGGTCAGGACGCCGAGCGGGCTGACGAGTCTGCGAATGACGAAATAGCTGGCAACGGCAATGAAGAGAAGCGCAAGCAGCGAGGAGACCATCAAGGCCGTGCCGGCAGAGGCGATATGGGCGAAATAGACCTCCATCGGGATGCCGATGAAGAGTACGCCGCTGACAGCGCCGGAGGCGTTCACAACAGGATAATAGGCGGTCATGAAATCGCGGCCGAAAAGAACGGCCGGGCCATAATAGGCCTCGCCTTTGGCCAGAGCCTTCTGTGCCGGGTGATCGGCGACGAGCTTGGTGCCGACGGCACGTTCGCCCTTCTCGTTCTTCACGTTAGTGGAGATGCGGACATAATCGCCGCCCTGCTTCTCGAACACCGTCGCTACGCCACCGATGGAGCCGGCGGTACGATCGACAAGATCATGGCCCTGAAGTGCCCCCTCGCCGGCAGTAACCTTGGCGAGCTTTCCGTCAGAAAGTGCTGTTTTTGCACTCACCACAGCCGTCTCATAGATTAACGCCATCGTCCGGATGGACTTGTGCGTATCCTCCACAGCCGTTTCCATGATGTCCTTGCGAAACGTGTTGTAGGCAAGGCCGGAAACGGCGGAGACTGCAACCACGATAAGAAAGAGACAAAGAAATACAATTTTAGTGACGACCGAAGAAGGTACGATCTTTTTCATGGGGAGCCTTTGTGGGTGTAAATTTCCCACACACACTCGCCGACATAGGTGAAATTTTTGCTAAACTTGACAAACGTCAAGAATTTGGAGGCGGCCGCGCAAAGCAAACCAGCCCAAAGCCACTGAAAAACCGATTAAATTAGCGTACCGCTTAAAACAGTACCGGTACGGCCAAAAGTGCAGCCGTGGTTCCAGCGGCAATCATCAGCATGCTGAAACGAAAGAGTTTTGCGCGGTCATCCGCCTTGGCAATTGCAATGGCGCGGGTACGGCGAGCATTCGGCATGGATTGGAACTCCGAGACGATAATCAAACCTATAGTGGCAGCCTTTTTCGATCTTGAACATCAAAATAAGCTGGGATTATGGCAGGATCAGTTCGTTACATTAAGAAGTGCTGAACGATAACACCACAACCGGAGCCATGCGGGCGTGAATGCCAGGATCAAAGCGCTTCTCCGCAGACATGGCCCGACGACCACGCCCATTGAAAATTGTAGCCGCCGAGCCAACCAGTGACGTCGACGCATTCGCCGATGAAGTATAGGCCGGGAACAGACTTTGCCTGCATCGTCTTGGAATCGAGTTCCGAAGTATCGATGCCACCGAGCGTGACTTCGGCCGTGCGATAACCTTCGGAGCCTGCCGGACGGATTCGCCAGTCCTGGATCGAAGCGGCGACAGCGTCGAAAACCTTGTCTGAACAGTCCGCAAGCTTCGTTGCCGCGGGATGTTTCTCGGCGAAGAACTGCGCAAGCCGCTTGGGCAGGATATCGGAAAGCGCCGTCTGCACCAACTGCTTGCCGTTGGCCTTGCGGGCAGCCTTCAGGTCGTCGGCGATCCGGCGATCCGGTTCGATCACGAGCGTGATCTCGTCACCTTCACGCCAATAGGACGAGATCTGCAGGATCGCGGGACCGCTCAAGCCGCGATGGGTGAAAAGCAGAGCCTCGCGGAAGCTGGTCTTGCCATGGCGGATTTCGGCGGGTGCGGCGATGCCCGAAAGCGGCGCGAGCTTTTCCAGAAGCCCCGGATCGAGCGTCAGCGGCACGAGGCCAGGGCGGGTTTCGACGAGCTTCAGATCGAACTGCCTGGCGATGTCATAAGCGAGACCGGTCGCACCCATTTTCGGGATCGACTTGCCGCCGGTGGCAACGACGACGGAGCCGGCTTCGATCGTCTCGCCGGTGGAGGTGACGATGCGAAAACCGTCAGCGCTCCCTTCCACCGAGGTGACGCCGGTCTGGAGTTCGAGCTTGGCCCTTACCGCTTCCATCTCTGACAGCAACATGCGGATGATGTCCTTGGCGCTTTCATCGCAGAAGAGCTGACCCAGTGTCTTTTCGTGGAAGGCGATGCCGTGGCGGTTCACCAGATCGATAAAATCCTGCGCCGAATACCGGGCGAGTGCTGATTTGACGAAATGCGGGTTGGAAGAGAGATAATTCTTCGGGCCGGCATGAATATTGGTGAAGTTGCAGCGACCGCCACCGGAAATGCGGATCTTCTCGCCCGGAGCCTTGGCGTGGTCGAGAACCAGAACGGAACGCCCACGCGCACCGGCGCGGATCGCGCACATCATGCCGGCGGCACCGGCGCCGAGGATCACCACATCGAATTTACGGGCCAATCATCACTCCATTGGTTGCCGCTTTCGCTGTTCGACATAGTTCACCCAAAGTCAACGCCTCCCCCTCGCCAATTGCCGATCGGTGGCTATGATGGGAACATTCGATCAACCTCACCCGGTGTGTCATGCCAACCAAAAAAGCCAATCCCGCTGCAGTTGAAGTCGGTACGGTCGCCAAGGCCGCCGTCGCCCAACCAACGTTGACCTCGCTTCGCGGCGTGGCAGACTGGCAGGAGGCCGCGGCATGGCTGCGCGCGCGAGGGATCGAAGATATCGAATGCATCACGCCCGACCTTGCCGGCGTGCCGCGCGGCAAGATGATGCCGTCGTCGAAATTCACCTCCAACACATCGCTGGCGCTGCCATCGGCGCTCTACAGGCACACGATTTCCGGCGAATATCCGGAAGAGACCGAGAGCTTCCGCTACGAGCCGCGCGACAGCGATCTCAAGCTGATGCCGGATCTTTCGACGCTCTCGGTCGTGCCGTGGGAAACCGATCCGACAGCGCAGGTGATCTGCGACATCGTCAACACGGAAGGCAACGCTGTCGCCTATACGCCGCGCAACGTGCTGAAGAACGTTGTGCGACTCTACACAGAGCGTGGCTGGAAGCCGGTCGTGGCTCCGGAAATCGAATTTTATCTGGTCGCCAAGAACGACGACCCGGATTATCCGCTGCATCCGCCGAAGGGCCGTTCCGGCCGCGCGATTCTCGGTGGACAGGGTTATTCGATTGCCGGCATCAACGAGTTTGACGAGTTGATCGACGATATCTACCACTTCTCCGAAAAGCAGGGACTGGAGATCGATACGCTGATCCACGAAGAAGGACCAGCGCAGCTCGAAATCAACCTGCGTCACGGCGATCCGGTGGAACTGGCCGACCAGGTATTCATGTTCAAGCGGACGATCCGCGAAGCGGCGATGAAACACGGCATCTACGCGACCTTCATGGCCAAGCCGATGCAGGGCCAGGCGGGGTCGGCCATGCACATCCACCAATCCGTCGTCGATATCGATACGGGCAAGAACATCTTCTCGCAGAAGGACGGCAAACCTTCGAAGGAATTCTTCCAGTTCATCGGCGGGATGCAGACCTATATTCCGAAGGCGCTGGTGATGATGGCGCCTTACGTGAACTCCTACCGCCGCCTGACGCCGGACATGGCGGCGCCGGTCAATACCGCCTGGGGTTACGACAACCGCACGACGGCTTTCCGCGTGCCGGTTTCCGATCCGGTGGCAAGGCGCGTCGAAAACCGGCTGCCGAGTTCGGATGCCAATCCGTATCTGGCACTCGCTGCGTCGCTCGGTTGCGGTTTGCTCGGCATCATGAACAAGATCGATCCGACACCGCCGACGGACGAATCCGCCAACGAAGGCGCGATCGACCTGCCGCGCGATCTCCTGAAAGCTGTCTCGCTGCTGGAAGAGGAGCCGGCGCTGGCGGAGGTGTTCAGCAAGGAGTTCATCGGTATCTATGCAGGCGTCAAACGCGGGGAATTCGAGACCTTCATGCAGGTGATCAGCCCGTGGGAGCGCGAGTTCCTGCTTCTCAACGTTTAAGGTGAGCAGCATGGATACATGGCAGAGCCCGATCGCGCCGGGTCTTTCCTGGTATCAGGCGAGCGTCGAGGAACGCCCCACCTATCCCACACTCGACGGCTCGCAGGCGGTGGATGTAACGATCATCGGCGGCGGCTATACCGGATTGCAGGCAGCCTGTAATCTGGCGGCTTCCGGCGTCTCCGTGGCGCTGATCGAAGGCGGGCACTTCGGCGATGGCGGCTCCGGCCGCAATGGCGGGCAGCTCGGCACCGGGCAGCGCTGGTGGCCGGAAGAGGCCGAGAAGGAACTGGGCTACGAACGCTCCAAGCTTTTGTTCGAAATGGCAGAAAACGCCAAGCGGCATCTCCACGATTTTGCGACACTGCATGGCATAGACATGGATTACATGCCGGGCCAGCTCAACGTGTCACACAAACCGGGATATGAGCGCGATTACCGCGCCAATGCGGAGATCGCCGCTGAACGCTATGACTATCCGTACATGACATTCATGGACAAGGCGGAGACGGAAGAGCGGGTCGGCACCAAGGATTATTATTGCGGCGTGCGTGATATCGGCACCGGCCATATCCACCCACTGAAATTCCTGATCGGTCTGGCGAAAGTGGCCAAGGCCGCAGGCGCCGGCATTTACGAGAATACCAGAGCGACGGCGATCCGCCGCGAGGGTACCAAGATCAGGGTCGAGACGCCGAAAGGCACGCTGACATCCGACCGGGTGCTGATCGCCACCAATGCCTATATCGGCGATCTCGAACCGGTCACCTCAGCGCATGTGATGCCGATCGGCTCGTTCATCGCGGCAACCGAGCCGCTCGATGCTTTCCCGCATGTCATTCCGGGCATGGAGGCTGTCTGCGACAGCCGCTTCGTGGTGCGCTATTTCCGCAAGTCGAAGGATAACCGGCTGCTGTTCGGCGGCCGTGAGGTCTATAGTTCGAAAAACCCGAGCGATACGGCGGAAGCGATACGGCAGCAGATCGTCACCACCTATCCGGCCTTGAAGGACGTGCGGATAACCCATGCCTGGGGCGGCAATGTGGGGATCACTCTGCCGCGAAGGCCTTTCGTTCGCCAGGTCATGCCAGGCGTTACCTCCATCGGTGGATATTCCGGCCATGGCGTGATGCTGTCAAATTATTGTGGCAAGCTTTATGCTGAAATGGTCGCTGGAGGCAAAAGCGAGCTCGACGTGCTGGCCGATCTTACCATACCTGCCTTTCCGGGAGGACATGCAATGCGTAAACCACTGCTTTTCCTTGCATTAACCTGGTTTGCGCTAAGAGACCGTATTTGAGGCCGACATTCGGGCTAGCCTTTTTAAATCGATTAGCATAAGACACACCCCAACCACACATGACGAAAGTTGAGCGATGAGCAGCCAGATCATTCCAGTGGAACCATTCGATTGCATCGTCTTCGGCGCGACCGGCGACCTTGCTGAGCGCAAGCTTCTTCCGGCTCTGTATCACCGGCAGATCGAAGGTCAGTTCACGGAGCCGACGCGGATCATCGGCGCGTCCCGTAGCGCGCTTTCCAATGAAGAATACCGCAAGTTCGCCGAGGATGCGCTCAAGGAGCATCTGAAGAAGGGCGAATATGACGAAGCCCAGGTCAAGGCCTTCTGCGAGCGCATCTTCTACATTTCCGTCGATGCCAAGTCCGATCAGGGCTGGGACAAGCTGAAGAAGATTCTCGACGAAGGCACCGGCAAGGAGCGCATTCGCGCTTTCTATCTGGCCGTTGCGCCGGCGATTTTCGGCGCGATTTCGGAAAAGATTCGCGACCACAAGCTGATCACCAAGTCGACGCGCATCGTCGTCGAGAAGCCGATCGGCCGCGACCTCGCCTCGGCGCTGGAACTGAACGACACGATCGGCAAGGTGTTCAAGGAAGAACAGATCTACCGTATCGACCACTATCTGGGCAAAGAGACGGTCCAGAACCTGATGGCGCTGCGTTTTGCCAATGCGCTCTATGAGCCGCTGTGGAACGCCAACTATATCGACCATGTGCAGATCACTGTCGCCGAAGCTGTCGGCCTCGAAGGTCGCGCCGGTTATTATGACACGGCCGGCGCACTGCGCGACATGGTGCAGAACCATATCATGCAGCTGCTTTGCCTTGTTGCGATGGAAACCCCGTCTTCGATGAATTCGGAAGCGGTGCGTGACGAGAAGCTCAAGGTGCTGCGGGCGCTGAAGCCGATCACCGCCGACAATTGCGAAGTGATGACGGTGCGCGGCCAGTACCGCGCCGGTGCCTCCGCGGGCGGCCCGGTCAAGGGTTATCTCGAAGAGCTGGAAGGTGGCGTTTCCAACACCGAAACCTTCGTCGCCATCAAGGCCGAGATCGGCAACTGGCGCTGGGCCGGCGTTCCCTTCTACATCCGCACGGGCAAGCGCCTTGCGAGCCGCGTTTCGGAAATCGTGATTTCCTTCAAGCCTGTGCCGCACAACATTTTCGACACGGCAGCGGGCCGGATTTCGGCCAACCAGCTGATCATCCGCCTGCAGCCGGACGAAGGCGTCAAGCAGTCGCTGATGATCAAGGACCCAGGTCCGGGCGGCATGCGCCTGCGCAATGTCTCGCTCGACATGAGCTTTGCGGAAGCCTTCAACGCCCGCAGCCCGGACGCCTACGAGCGCCTGCTGATGGACACGATCCGTGCCAACCAGACGCTGTTCATGCGTCGCGACGAAGTGGAAGCGGCATGGGAATGGGTCGATCCTATCCTCAAGGGCTGGGAAGAAACCGGACAGGTGGCGCAGGGTTACACGGCCGGCACCTGGG
This sequence comes from Aliirhizobium cellulosilyticum, assembly GCF_014198105.1. Lineage (NCBI taxonomy): Bacteria > Pseudomonadati > Pseudomonadota > Alphaproteobacteria > Hyphomicrobiales > Rhizobiaceae > Aliirhizobium > Aliirhizobium cellulosilyticum. The sequence continues at coordinate 571,149 of NZ_JACIGW010000002.1, forward strand.
GTCCGAGCCAGGCGATTGCACTGATCGAGCGTGACGGCCGCACCTGGCACGAAGGCTGAAGACCATGGCATCGACTTTTCATGAGTTTGCCAATGGAGCCGATCTCGCCGAAGCGCTAGCCGACAAGGTTGCCAAGCAGCTTTCCGCAGCGATCTCGAAAAAGGGAGCGGCGTCCATCGCCGTTTCCGGCGGGTCGACGCCGAAACGCTTCTTCGAGGCGCTTTCGGGCAAGGATCTCGACTGGACGAAGGTTTCGGTGACGCTGGTCGACGAACGTTTCGTGCCGGCCGACAGCCCACGCTCCAATCATCTTCTGGTCGCAACGCATCTGCTCAAGGACAAGGCTGCGGCCACGACCTTCATCCCGCTCTATCACGAAGCGGCAACGATCGATACAGCCGCGGAAATTGCCACCGGAAAGACGGCTTCGATCTGCAATCCGTTCGATGTCGCGATCCTCGGCATGGGCGGCGACGGACATACTGCATCGTTCTTTCCACGTGGCAATCATCTTGCCAAAGCGCTCAATCTTTCGACGCCACGCGGCGTGATGACCATGGCGGCGGAAGGTGCCGGCGAAGAGCGGCTGACCTTCACTTTCTCAAGTCTCTCCGACGCACCGCTGCTGGTGCTGCATATCGAGGGCCAGGAGAAGAAGGACGTGCTGGCGAAGGCTGAAGCCGGATCGGACGAGAAGAACATGCCGATCCGCGCCGTACTCACCAGAGCGGTTTCACCGCTCGAGATCTACTGGGCGCCCTGAGGCACCTATCGTCCGCCTGGCGCTCGTCAGGCGGCAACACATTGACGAGACATGCAATCCCGGTGGCTTTGGCCTCTCCCAAGCCGGGATTGCCCGAAGGAGGTTTTGACATGGCGGCGCATTCCAGCATTCAGGCGATCACGGCAAGGATCATCGAGCGATCCAAACCGCATCGCGAGGCCTATCTCGACCGATTGCAACGAGCGGTCGCCAAGGGGCCGCACCGGGCGGTTCTTTCCTGCGGGAACCTGGCACATGGATTTGCCGTCTGTTCCCCCGCCGAGAAGGACGCGCTGTCCGGAGACGTCGTTCCGAACCTCGGCATCATCACCGCCTATAACGACATGCTTTCGGCGCATCAGCCCTATGAGACATTTCCGCCGATCATCCGCGAAGCTGCCCGTGAAGCGGGCGGCATTGCACAGGTGGCAGGTGCGGTTCCGGCGATGTGCGACGGCGTCACGCAGGGCCAGCCGGGCATGGAACTGTCGCTGTTCTCGCGCGATACGATCGCCATGGCGGCCGGTATCGGCCTTTCCCACAACATGTTCGACGCTTCCGTCTATCTCGGCATCTGCGACAAGATCGTGCCGGGCCTGGTGATTGCCGCGCTTTCCTTTGGGCACCTGCCGGCCGTGTTCATTCCGGCCGGTCCGATGACCTCGGGCCTGCCCAACGACGAGAAGTCGCGCATTCGCCAGCTCTATGCGGAAGGCAAGGTCGGTCGCACCGAGCTTCTGGAAGCCGAATCCAAGTCCTATCATGGTCCCGGCACCTGCACCTTCTATGGCACGGCCAATTCCAACCAGATGCTGATGGAGATCATGGGCTTCCATATGCCCGGCGCCTCCTTCGTCAATCCCGGCACGCCGCTGCGCGAAGCCCTGACCCGCGAAGCTGCGAAACGGGCACTCGCCATCACCGCCATGGGCAATGAATTTACACCGGCCGGCGAGATGATCGACGAGCGCTCGATCGTCAACGGCGTCGTCGGCTTGCATGCGACGGGCGGATCGACCAATCACACGATGCATTTGGTCGCAATGGCGCGGGCTGCAGGCATTCACCTGACCTGGCAGGATATTTCCGAGCTTTCGGATACCGTACCGCTTCTCGCGCGCGTCTATCCGAATGGGCTTGCCGACGTGAACCATTTCCACGCTGCCGGCGGCATGGGTTTCCTGATCAAGCAGCTTCTTCGCGGCGGTTATGTGCATGACGACGTGCGCACCGTCTTCGGTCACGGGCTGGAAGCCTATACGGTCGAAGCCAAGCTCGGCGCAGACGGACAGGTGACGCGTGAAAGCGTGCCGGAGGTCAGCGGTGACCCGAAGGTCCTGACAACCGTCGACCAGCCGTTCCAGAAGACCGGTGGCCTGAAGATGCTTTCCGGCAATATCGGCCATGGCGTCATCAAGATTTCGGCCGTCAAGCCGGAGCGCCATGTGATCGAGGCACCGGCCGTGATCTTCCACGACCAGCAGGGCCTGCAGGATGCGTTCAAGCGCGGCGAGCTGAACCGTGACTTCATTGCCGTCGTCCGCTTCCAGGGACCGAAGGCGAACGGCATGCCGGAACTTCACCGCCTGACGCCCCCGCTCGGCGTGTTGCAGGACCGCGGCTTCAAGGTCGCCCTCGTCACCGACGGCCGCATGTCGGGCGCATCCGGCAAGGTGCCGGCAGCGATCCACATGACGCCGGAAGCTTCTGACGGCGGCGCGATCGCGAAAATCCGCGAAGGCGACATGATCCGTCTCGACGCGGTTGCCGGAACGCTGGAAGTGCTGGTGGACGCAGCGGAATTCGATGCACGCACGCCGGCCGAAGCCGATCTTTCCGAAAACGAATTCGGTATGGGCCGCGAGCTGTTCTCCGCCTTCCGCCGCAATGTCGGCAGGGCTGATCAGGGCGCAAGCGTTTTTGCCTGAGGCACAGGCTGCGGATCAAACAGCAAAAAGGCGGCCCGGTGGCCGCCTTTTTTGTGTCTATCGATCTATCTTACCAGGTGCGGATATCCATCTTGTGGTCCCGGTGCCTTGGATGGGTGGAGAAGACGAAGATGCGGTTGAGTTCCTTATCGCTCAGCAGGCGCAGGAAGCGGACTTCGATCGTGTTGTTCATGTTGACGCGCATCAGGACACAGCCGACCTTGTTGATGCGGGCATCGGGGATATCGAGATAGAACTGTTCGGGAAGATTATACTGCGTCAGCAGGCCAAGGACCGCGCCGCTCTGGGAAATCTGCACCACATCGCAACGGCGCTGCGCCATGTTGAGTACGGCCTTTTCGGTATATTCGATGCGGCCCGCATTCATCGTGTCTTCCATCTTGAACCGCTGTTCGCGGTCATACATGAATGACTCTTCCTTGTTCAGATAATGATTTTTGTTAATTGGCGCCGCACCCACGACTTTACTCCTATACTTACAGGCGGAGACTAGGTCGTGAAGTTTAACAACGGGTTGGCGAGTCCCGTTTCAGCACAGGACAAATGGACGCTTCACGAAATGTGGTGAACTCACCCTTACCGACGAGGGCATTGCGCCTCTCTTCGAAACGCGAAAACGAGCAAGCTAATTCCGCCAGCGCAAATCGGGACGCAGAAACGGCCTTCTCGTTTCACAGGGCCTTCATCAGACCCGATATGTCCTGCCTTCTGCATTAAAAAGATGCAGCTTTTGAGGAGCAGCCTTGAGGCGAACGATATCGCCCTTCGAGACATCGGACTTGCCGGGCAATTTGACGATGACCGGCTCTTCGCCGGCTCCGCCTTCGAGATAAAGCAGGGTCACCTCGCCCAGCGCTTCCACCAGCAAAACGCGGCCCTCAAAGAGGTAGTCGTCATTTATGCAAATCTCCAGATCTTCTGGACGAACGCCGAGACTTGCCTTCGCGCCCCTGTCGGTAGCGGGTACCGTGATCGGTACGCTCGTTGACTGGGCACCCTTGAGAGTGACCAAGGTTTCGGCGCCGGGTTCGCCGATCGTCACCGGCAGGATGTTCATTGCCGGCGAGCCTATGAAACGCGCAACGAAAAGATTGGCCGGGCGCTCGTAAAGCTCCAGCGGCGGCCCGACCTGCTCGATCTTTCCAGCGGACAGAACGACGATGCGATCCGCCAGCGTCATGGCCTCGACCTGATCGTGGGTGACGTAGATCATCGTCGTGTCGGAAAGCTTGTCCTTGAGCTTGGCGATCTCGATGCGGGTCGCGACACGCAGCGCCGCATCGAGGTTCGACAGGGGCTCGTCGAACAGGAAGACCTTAGGATTGCGGCAGATGGCGCGACCGATCGCGACACGCTGGCGCTGGCCACCGGAGAGCGCTTTGGGCAGACGTTCGAGATAGGGCGTGAGCTGCAGGATATCGGCCGCCGCGCGAACGCGGCGATCGATCTCGGTTTTGCTTTCGCGGGCGATCCGCATGCCAAAAGCCATGTTGTCGTAAACAGTCATATGCGGATAGAGCGCATAGGACTGGAAGACCATGGCGATGCCGCGGCGCGAGGGAGGGACTTCATTGACAACCTCGCCATCGATGGACATCTCACCGGAAGTCACGGTTTCGAGCCCGGCGATCATCCGAAGCAGAGTCGATTTTCCGCAGCCGGACGGACCGACGAAGACGATGAATTCGCCCTGTTCTATCGTGAGGTCGATGCCATGCAGCACCTTGACCTGACCATAGGACTTGCGGATTTCCTTGAGCGTTACGCCGGTCATGACCGTCCTCCCCTGTTCCCTATCTCACACGTGCCGTGCGAAGAACGCGCCCCACGCCGGCAGCTCGATCTGGCGGCCTTCAAATGGAGTCTCAAACCCATGCCCTTCCAGCACTTCCCAATTCCCGTCCGGCAATGCTGTCGATGAGGAATTAGGGCTCATGTTGAACATGCACAGGATGGTCTCGTTGCCATATTGCCTTTCATAGGCAAGCAGCGGTTCCTCGGTGGCCAGGAACGAGATCTCGCCCTTCGACAAAGCCGGATTTGTCTTTCTAAAGGCGAGGAAGCGACGATACTGTTCCAGCACCGAAGCCGGGTCGCCATATTGGGCGCTGACAGCCTTCAACTGATGCTCGACCGGGATGGGCAGCCATGTGCGTTCCGCAGTCGAAAAACCCGCCTGCAGCGCCTGCGCATCCCACGGCATAGGTGTGCGGCAGCCGTCGCGGCCCTTGAATTCTGGCCAGAACTGGATGCCGTAAGGATCCTGCAGATCGGCATAAGCGATATCTGCTTCCGTCAGGCCCAGTTCCTCTCCCTGATAGATGCAGACCGAGCCGCGCTGGGACAGAAGGATGGCGGAGAGCATCTTGGCGTAGCCGTCGCGATCAAGGACCTCCTGGCCCCAGCGGCTGACATGACGCACCACATCGTGGTTTGAAAAGGCCCAGCAGACCCAGCCTTCCGGCGCTGCGGCCGCAAACGCATGCTGGGTTTCCTCCACGCGTGCTGGCGTCAACACATCTGGCGCCAGGAATTCGAAGGCGTAGCACATATGCATCTTGTCGCCGCCGGACGTGTATTCGCCGACGATCTCCAGCCCGCGCTGGCTATCGCCGACCTCGCCGACGGCGGCGATGGCGGGGAACTCGTTCAACACGGCACGGAAACGCTTGAGGAAGTCGATGTTTTCCGGGCGGCTCTTGTCGTAGAGATGCTCCTGGAAGTTATAGGGATTGACCGCAGGCGCGGTGGAGGCGTTACGGCGCGAAGGGTCGAGCGCCGGATTGTCGCGCAGCTCCTTGTCGTGGAAATAGAAGTTGATCGTGTCGAGACGAAAACCATCGACACCACGCTTCAGCCAGAAGCGGGTCAGATCGAGCAGCGCATCCTGCACCTCGGCATTATGCAGGTTCAGGTCCGGCTGGGAGGTAAGGAAATTGTGCATGTAATATTGCATGCGCGTCGGATCCCAGTGCCAAGCGGATCCGCCGAAAATCGACAGCCAGTTATTGGGCGGTGAACCATCCGGCTTGGCATCCGACCAGACATACCAGTCGGCCTTGGGGTTGAAGCGAGAAGACCGGCTTTCGATGAACCAGGGATGCTGGTCGGACGAATGGGACATCACGAGGTCGATCATCACCTTGATACCGAGGCGATGGGCTTCGGCGATCAGGCCGTCGAAATCTGACAGCGTGCCGAACATCGGATCGACATCGATGTAATTCGAGACATCGTAACCGAAATCCTTCATCGGCGACGGAAAGAAGGGCGAGATCCATACGGCGTCGGCACCAAGCGCTGCGATATGCGGAAGGCGGGCGGTAATGCCCTTGAGGTCACCGATGCCGTCACCGTTGGAATCCTGAAAGGAGCGCGGGTAAATCTGATAGATCACGGCACCGCGCCACCAATCCCGGTCCGGGGCATTGCTGGGCGTCGCTGCGGCTTCTGCGGAAATGCTCATTCAATATCCTTGTTGGTTCTGGTGATCGTCCGCGGCCTCAGCCGCCCTTGACGGAGCCTGCCAGCAGGCCGCGAACGAGATAACGCTGCAGTGCAAAAAAGACGATAATCGGGACGATAATGGTGATGAAGGCGGAAGCGGTGAGGATTTCCCACTTTCCACCCATGGAACCGAGCAGCGCATTGAGTGCGCCTGTCAGCACCAGCTGGTCCTTGCCGGTGCCGAGGAAAACCATGGCAACGAGAAGGTCGTTCCAGGTCCAGAGGAACTGGAAGATGGAGAAAGAAGCCAGTGCCGGGAAAGACAAAGGCAGCACGATGCGGACGAAGATCTCGAAGTCGCTGGCGCCATCGACACGGGCGGATTCGATCACTTCCTTCGGCAGACCGGCGATGTAATTGCGCAGGAGATAGATGGCGAGCGGCATGCCGAAGGCGGCATGCGCCAACCAGATGCCAACATAGCTGCGCGACGCAATGCCGAAGAAGGCACCGATCTCGTTATACATCTTCAGCAGCGGGATAAGCGACATCTGCAGCGGCACGACGATCAGGCCGACAACGACGGCGATGATGATCGCGCGGCCGGGGAACTGCATCCATGACAGCGCGTAGGCCGCAAAAGCCGATATCAGGATGGGGATGATCGTTGCCGGGATGGCGACGGTCAACGAATTGATGAAGGCCTGACCGATGCCTTGAGAGGTCAGAACCGTGCGGTAATTATCGAGCGTGAAGGACGGCGGCTGCGCGACGGAAAGATAGACACGCTTGCCGCGCTTGTCCGTGAAGGGCGCGTTCTTGGAATAGACATAAGTGCCGTCCTCATTGACGGTCAGCGTCTCGCCGTCGCCAAGATCAGCAGCTTCACCGGCTGTAAATTCAGTCGGAGCGGCGACTTTGGTGCCGAAGGCGCGGACGCTGCCTTTCGGGCCGGTATCGGCGCCATCGAAGACCGAACCGGAAATCACGTAGTTGGGGCCGTCCTGTCTTGCGGTCGAAGGCTCGCCGAGTCGGGCCGCACTGGTTTCGGCTGCTCCGCTGAAGGCCGTCCACCAGCCGGATGAGGCGATCTGGCCCGGCTCTCGCAAGGACGTCACGAGAATGCCGATCGTCGGGATGAGCCAGAGGATGCAGATGACCAGAACGGAGAAGTGAACGATCAGGCGAGGCAAGCCGATACGGCGGAGATTTATCGCTGCGTTCATGTCAGTGCCCTCCCCGGTCTTCGCTGGCCTGGCGGATGTTCCAGATCATGATCGGTGTGACAGCCGCCATGATGACGAGCGCGATGACGGCGCTTCGACCGCTGTCACCACCGCCGCGGAACATCCAGTCGAACATCAGGTTCGCCAGCACCATCGTGTTCCACTGGCCGTTGGTCATGGTCAACACGATGTCGAAAACCTTCAGGACGAGGATGGTGATCGTCGTCCAGACGACCGCGATGGTGCCCCAGATCTGCGGCACCATGATCTTCCAGAAAATCTGCCAGCCATTGGCGCCGTCGATGACCGCTGCTTCGATCGTCTCTTCGGGGATGCCACGGAGTGCGGCTGACAGGATGACCATGGCGAAACCGGTCTGGATCCAGATCAGGATCGCCATGAGGAAAAAGTTGTTCCAGATCGGTATGGCGATCCAGACCTGCGGATCGCCGCCAAAGAACTGCACGATGGCGTTGAGGAGGCCGATCTGGGTGCCGTCTGCGCCGCGATATTCGTAGATGAATTTCCAGATCACGGAAGCACCGACGAAGGAGATCGCCATCGGCATGAAGATCAGGCTTTTTGCGATATTGCCCCACCATATGCGGTCGGTGAGCACCGCGATGACCAGGCCAAAGAAGGTGCAGGCGGCAGGCACGACGGCAAGCCAGAGGATGTTGTTGAAGATCGACTGGCGGAACTGTGCGTCGGTCGCCGCCCACCAGTAATTGGCCAGCCCGACAAAATTGCCGCCTGACCTGTCATAGAAAGACAGGATGAAGGTCGCGATGACGGGATAGACGAGGTAGACGATCATCAAGAGCAGCGCGGGACCGAGGAACAGCCAGGGCCGGATCGCCGCGTGGGTCTTCAGATTGGCCGAGATCCTCTGCACGTCACCCGAGCGCACCGGCAGGATGATCTGCAGCAGCTTGTCGGATAGCCAGTAATAGAGCGCACAGGCAAACACGCCGGCGATTACCGCGCCGAAGGCCGATACGATCTGCGATGCCATGCTGCCCCTCCCAATCTGTGGCTTAAGCGCAGACATTCGTCTGCTTGGCCCCTCACCCTAGAACGTGCCCTGCGCAAAGGCCGAGATTATCGAGACGTTGCGCCTTGCTTCCTTCTCCCCGCATGCGGGGAGAAGGTGCCGGCAGGCGGATGAGGGGCCGCCGACATAATCGAGAGAAGAAGTTTCTACTTCAACCCGTCCCAGGCTTTCTGGATTTCACCTGCGGCCGTCTTTGCATCCTTGCCGCCGACATAGTCGATCATGCCGGTCCAGAAGGCGCCTGCGCCGATCTTGCCGGGCATCTGGTCGGAGGCGTCGAAGCGGAAGGTGGTTGCCTTTGTCAGTAACTCGCCCTGTTTCTTGAGGACTTCGTTGGCATAAGCATCGAGATTGACGCCCTTATATGGCGTCAGGAACGAGGCCTGCGCCATCCACACTTCATGGGCGATCGGCGTTTTCAGGAATTCGATAAAGGCCTTGGCGGCAGGACTAGCCTTGGTGACGGCGAAGAATGTGCCGGCGCCCAAAACCGGCGTGCCAAGTTCAGGCTTGGAGGCATAGGTCGGCATGTAGAAGAAATCGGCATCGACACCGAGTTCCTTGTCCGGCGGGAAGAAGGACGGGACGAAGGATGCCTGGTGATGCAGGTAGCATTTCGGCGGAATGTCGAAGAGGCCGTTGGGGCTGTCGCGGAAGTCGGTCGAGGCAACCGCTGCCACGCCGCCGGCGACATATTTCTCGTTCTTGGCGAACTTGCCGAATTCCTCGATCGCGCCTACCACAGCCGGATCGTCGAACTTCACTTCGTTCGATACCCACTTGTCATAGGTTTCCGGCGTCTGGGTGCGCAGCATCATGTCCTCGACCCAGTCTGTCGCCGGCCAGCCAGTCGCACCGCCGGAACCGAGACCGATGCACCATGGCACCCCGCCATCCTCGACGATCTGGTCGGTCAACGCGATCAGATCCTCCATGGTCTTGGGGATTTCATACCCGGCTTCCTCAAAATTTTCCGGTACGTACCAGACCATGGACTTGAGGTCGGCCTTGAAGGGGAAGCCGAAGTAACCTTCCTTGCCATCCTTGCCCTTGTAGGTGCCGTAGCGAACCCAGTCTTCGCCGGAGCCGTAATTGGTCTTGACCCAGTCGGCGTTTTCCTGGCCAAGCGAGGTGAGAAAACCCTTGGTGGAAAGATCGGCCAGAAGGCCCGGCTGCGGGATGATGGCGATGTTGGGCGGTGACCCTGCCTGGGTATCGATGACGATCTGCTGCTCGTAGTTTTCGGAGGAGGAGTATTTACCGTTGATGCCGGTGGCAGCGTTGAAATAGGCAAGCACGCTGTTGAACAGCACCTCGTCCTCGCCGCGCCACGGACCGAAAAGGGTCAGGCTCTGGCCCTTGAGGTCGGCATGCGCCGCCTTGAAATCCTCATAGCTCTTCCAGTTGAACTTGGCATCCTGACCCGGCGGAAACTTCAGTTCCTGCGCATGTGCCATGCCTGCGATCAAGGCCACCACAGCGGTGCCGATCCAAACAGAAGTCCTCATCAAATCCTCCTCCCTCTCAAAATCGTTTAAGTCGACCTGAAAGATTGCCACATGCGACGACGTGGCAACCGGAGTGATGATTTAACGCTCCCGCTGAGGAATCAAGGGGCTATCGCGCAACCACGGCGCGACAAATGTGCAAATTTTAGAACTTCGGCACGGGTAGGCTGCAGGCGCGGTGTGCGGCGATGACCGTGTTGGCCATCAGCATGGCAATCGTCATCGGCCCGACGCCGCCCGGAACGGGCGTAATCGAGGCAGCAACCTCCGAGGCTTCGGCAAAAGCGACGTCGCCGACGAGCTTGGTCTTGCCCTCACCCTTTTCGGGAGCCGGCACGCGGTTGATGCCGACATCGATAACGGTTGCGCCCGGCTTGACCCAGTCGCGCTTGACCATTTCGGCCCGCCCGACGGCTGCGACAAGAATATCGGCATTGCGGCAGACGGAAGCGAGATCCCTGGTGCGCGAATGCGCCATGGTGACGGTGGCATTGGCCGCGAGAAGAAGCAGGCCCATCGGCTTGCCGAACAGGTTGGAACGGCCGATGACGACGGCATTGAGACCCGAAAGGTCTTCACCATGGACGCGCTTGACGAGCAGCATCGAGCCGGCCGGAGTGCAGGAGATGAGGCCGGTATCGAGGTCGCCCGTGGCAATCTTGCCGGCATTGGCGATGTTCAGGCCATCGACGTCCTTTTCCGGCAGGATGGACTGGATGATGGCATCGCTGTCGAAATGTTTCGGCAGCGGCAGCTGGACGAGAATGCCGTGAACTGCCGGATCGGCGTTGAGCGTGTCGACCAGCGCCTGCAGTTCTTCCTGCGTCGTCTCTTCCGGCAGCGTGTGCTGGATGGAGTTGAAGCCGCATTGCTTGGCCATCTTGCCCTTGGAATTGACATAGGCGTGGCTTGCCGGATCTTCGCCGACGATGACGACCGCGAGGCCCGGCTTGATACCGGTTTTGCCTTCCAGCGATACGGATGCTTCGGTTACGGCGGAAATCACGGAAGCGGCTGCTTCCTTGCCATCGATCACAAATGCCACGGTGAACTCCTCGCTTCTCAGCGTCAAATTAGGGGATCGGCGGAGGGCCGATTGCCCGTGCACGCCCTATGCTGTCCAGATCAGGCAAATGCAAGGAGTTTATGCCGGGTGACACTGGATCAGCCCGTCGCCTTCAGCTGACGGGCAGCGTGTTCGGCCACCAGTTCGCGAAGCTCGGCGAGTTCGCGCTGCAACGTGAGCAACTCTTCCTGATCATAGTCAACGGCGTCATCCCAACGCTGCCAGCTCTCCTCGCCGCGACGTGTCCGGGACTCATCGACCAGGGCTGCAACATGCGGCGGCAAATCCGTCTCTTGCAAAGTCATCCGGTTTTCGATGAGCAAGGAACGCACCCGATCGCCAAAAGCGGTATCGTTTGCAGCCAGCCGTTCCTCGACCGGATCGTCATCGGGAAGGCGCTCATTATGGCCATTTTCATAAAGCAATGCGCTTTCATCAATGGCGTGCGCCGCGGCAGGCTCCGCCTGCAGATCGTGCTCGAGCAAGTCCAGTTGAACGGGCATATCTTCGAATTCGGTCGCAAGCTGCGACTGACGCCGATAACGCAGCGCCGATAACAGGAGACCGGCAAGAAGCCCGAGGAGCGCCCCAAGACCTGAAAGCCTGATCAGGTCGGGACCGAGACGCTCCGCTGAAGCGGGCGATGCAGCGCGCAGAACAGGCGGGAGCGAAACGGCCACGGGCCTGGATGAATTGGATGCCGCTTCGATCTTATCGAGGTTATGGCGGGCCTCTTCGGCTGAAGCATGAAGCGATGAAAGCTGTGCGGCCGTGTCGTTCAACGGCCTGTCCGCATCGAGAGCCGCCTTGCGATCCTTAAGCTCGGCAAGGGCCTTCGTCGTTGTAGCAAGATCATCCTTGAGCGAGGCCACAAGCTGGCGCAATGCGCTGCCGATATCCCGTTTGGCACCGTCGAGAGCGCCTTGAGCCGCCACCAGCCGTGGATGAAGCGGACCAAGATTGACCGCGAGCTGCTGGACGGCAAGCTCCGCCTGCACATAACGCTGCCGTTCGTATTCAAGGCCCGTAAATTCCAGGCTGTCGGGAAGCGGCTTGGCAAGCACATCGGCGAGCTTCATCGACGACGCCATCTGCTGCTTTTCAGCCACTTCCGCAAGATGCCGTTCGGTATCGGAGATATCGGTCTCAAGCTTGCGATGCTCGTCCTGCAACGACTGCAGTTTTGCGCGCGTGCCTTCATCCAGCTTGCCGACAAAACCTGTGAGCGCGGATTCGGCCCTGGCGGCCGCCTTGCGCATCGCATCCACCTGCGGACTTGGCGTTTCACCAATATTAGCAACAAGCGAGCGCCGGAGTTCGCTTGCCAGCTGATTGGCGATAACAGCGGCTGTATGGGGATCATCTGCCTTGGCACCGAGCACTATTCTGGCGCCGGCAGCGTCGTAAGAAACGGACATTGCATCGCGTAATTTCTGGCGGGCGACTTCCTCCACCTGCGAAACCGTCGTCACCTCACCCGAAACAACTTCGGAGACAACACGGGCTATGCTGGGGCGGTTTTCCTCTACGCTTGCAAGGTTGAGGGCGCGAATGACATTGTCCAGCACCGTCTTGGAACCCAGCTCTTCGATGGCGGAATGGATCGCTTCGCCGCGCTGGGTGGTGACTGCTACCTGCGTCTCGGCTTTAAATTGGACGCCTTGGAGCTGCATGGCGACGAAAGGTATGGTGATGCCGAAAGCCGCTGTCATTGCCAGCGCCGGACTAAATGTCAGGAAAGCTGAATGGAGCCGGCGAAAGATCGACGGCGTCCCATCGGGCGCTTGCCTGTCCTTTGCATCGGCATACATTGCTCACCACCTCTGCGCGCAGCGGAGCCGCCATTGCCCGCATTGATTAAGGCAGTCTAAATTTTCGTGGCAAACAAAAGGTTAACCGTCAGGCGAAAGACGGCTTGGAAACTGAAGATTGAAGGCCAGAGGAAACGGGAGGCGTTTTAGAGAACCGGCGAAGCCCCCTGCCCGCCAACACGACGAGCCCGATATCGGCGCCACGCAAACCACCCACAATATGCTCATATACATGCGGGTCTGTCGCATCGACGATCACCAGATCCAACCGGCCCGACAGGTTCGCGTCAGACGGGATGGCGACGAAATCGTGCCACGGGGTATGACGGGCAAAATGTGTGCAAAGCAGCTCCGTGCGGCTCTTGTCATCGCCGATGAGGCCGACACGGCATGGTTCTGCAAAATAGGTAAGCAGAGCAGGAATAAAGCTGTCGGGAGAAAACCTGGCGTCGAACGCCGGTCTACGATGGAAAAACTTCATCAGAATGTGCTGAAAGGCCCCACCGACCGGCAGAAACATATGTCGCTTCAATATCTTGCCGCGAGAAAACCCTAACAGCGCGCCCAGGAGCTGTGCATCGTCGAGGAAGGCGATAGTTTTGGGATGCCCCTTTGCCAGAGCAAGCTCTTCCGCATGGGCGAGAGCCGCATTCCAATCCAGGGCCGATACCGGCAGACCGCAAAATGTGCGGGATACAGGACCAGTTGAAGAATTCATGCTTTTGCTCATTACCGACTCGATCAGACAGCGTCACCTGTCCGATCGTGTAACAGCGTGTCCTCAAGCGACATTTAAGTAAAAGGCTAAAATGCAACCGTTGCGTGATTATGCGGCATCACCCAGGTATCAGGTTAGCGCAGCGGCCAGACTTCTGTGAATCCGATGGGGACACATATTTGCGCAGCCTTGCCGATGGTTGATGCAACGCGATAAGACCTCAGGGGTCGGCATGATGCCGGCGCATGTCCAGGCAAGGCCGGCGACGATATTGCCTACATCATAAATTGCAGAACTTTATGGATGCCAAGGTCGACAAGATGAGCTTATCTCCCAACGCCCCGCTCGCCGAAATTCTGGAACTTGCGCGCACCCAGCGGCTCGCCTTCACCGATCTCTTCACCGTTGCGGAAAGTCGAAGTGCTGCCGGGCAGAAGGCAGAGGCGGCGGAAATATACAAGGCCTGGATCGCCTTCAACGATGGCAATCCATTCCTGCATCTCGTCTATTTCAATTATTCGGTCACGCTCAGGCAATTGAACGACCTTGCCGGGACGATCAACGCATTGCGCGCCTGCCTGAAGCTCGATCCAGCTTTTGGTGCTGCCCATATCAATCTCGGTCGCGCGCTTGAAGACGGTGGTCTTGCCGTTCAGGCCATCCAGCAGTGGCAGGCTTATACCGCGCTCACCGCCGAAAGTACCGCCGACCGGGTCAGCCACCGGCTGATGACGCTGCAGCATATCGGCCGCGTGATGGAAAATGCCGGTCTTCTGGAGGAAGCCGAAACTGCACTGTGGCAGGCGATCGAACTGCGCCCCGACAAGCCGGAGGCCGGACAGCACTGGAGCGCGCTTCGGCAGCGCCAATGCAAATGGCCGGTGCTGACACCATCGACCCATGCCACGCAGCGGCAGATGATTGATGCCATGTCGCCACTGACGCTTGCCTGCTATTCGGACGATCCGATGTTCCAGCTTGCCAAGGCCTACCGCTACAACAGGTCGCTGGTCGGGCGCGTCGAGACGAAGGAGTTGCAGCGCCGCATCCCGAAGCAGAAGACCGGAACGGGTGAGCGGTTGCGGATCGGTTACGTTTCCTCCGACCTGCGCGACCATGCCGTCGGCTTCGCGCTCCGGGAAGTGCTCGAACTGCACGACAAGGAAAGCGTCGAGATCTACGCCTATTATTGCGGCGATCCGGTGCTGCGGGACGAAACCCAGACGCGGATGAAGGCGGTTGTTGATTGCTGGCGTGATATCGCGACGATGAGCGATGCAGAGGCTGCCAAGCTGATCGGCGACGACGAGATCGACATCCTCGTCGACGTCAACGGTTACACCAAACATGCGCGGACAAAGATATTCGCCTATCGTCCGGCACCGGTGATCGTCAATTTCTGCGGTTATCCAGGCTCGATGGGCAGCCCGTTCCATCAATATATGATCGCCGACGAGCATATCGTTCCGGCGGATAACGAGATCTATTATTCCGAAAAGGTCTTCCGCATCGCCTGCAACCAGCCGATCGACCGGAAGCGTGCCATCGCGGACAAACCGACACGCGCGGATGCCGGGCTGCCGAAGGACAAGTTCGTCTTCGCCTGCTTCAACGGCATGCAGAAGATCACCGAAACCACGTTCGGCCACTGGATGCAAATCCTGCGAGAAGCTCCAGACAGCGTGCTCTGGCTTTTGACCGGCGGCGACAAGGTGGACCAGCGGCTGCGTGAAAGTGCGGAGAAGGCCGGGATCAACAGCGACCGGATCATATTTGCACCGAAGGCGCCGAATGCGCAGCATCTGGCGCGTATCGCTGCTGCCGACCTGTTCCTCGATACGTTCCCTTATGGCGCCCACTCCACCGGGGCCGATGCCCTGACGATGGGTCTGCCGGTGCTGACTTTCCCGGGCCGCAGCTTTGCCGCCCGTTTCTGCCACAGTATCGTCCATGCCGCGGGCGTGCCGGAACTGCTGTGCAGCGATCCGGAAGATTATGTGGCGAAGGCAATCGGCTATGCGAAGAACCCGGCCAGCCTGAAGGCAATCCGGGACCAGCTTGCGGCACGACGCGAAAGCAGCGTGCTTCGCGACATTCCCGGCCTCGCCCGCAGACTGGAAGAGATCTTCTGGGAAATGCAGGGGGAGTGCGAACGCGGCGAGACGCCGGTGCCGGACCTGCGCAACATGGAAATCTATTACGAGATCGGCGCGGATCTCGTTCAGGCCCATGTCGAATACTGTGACGATAGCGACTATCGGCGACATTATCGCGAAAGGCTTGCCGATTGGGACGACCAGTCGCCGATAGAGGCTGACAACCGTCTCTGGGCCAGAGCAGACCGATAGAAAGAAACAAACCACCGCTCTCAATGAGCGGTGGTTTTTGTTTAGATCGATGCTCCCGGCAGCGTACTTATGCCGCCAGATAAAGCGAGATGATCGCGGAGACCTGAGCAGGGCTCAGCGCTGCCATATGGGTCTCGATCAGCGTGTCACGCTGTGCGCTCGACATGGCCACGATGCTTTCCGTCGACAGGCCGGGGAGAGCGGCGCTGTTGAAGGCGGCAATATCCTCGGTCGAGAACGTGGCCAATCCATCATTGGACAGGGCGGCGAGCTGCGACGAGGTCAGGGAGTTGACCTGGGTCGGGGTCAGGGCTTCTGCCTGCGCCGTGGTGAGCGACGAAATGACCGACGAGGTCAGACCGGAGATCGCCCCGGTGTTCAGCGCGGCAATCTCGCCCGTCGTGAAGACAGCGATATCGTCAGTACCCAGCGCTGCTGCCTGCAGCGCGTTGAGCGCGCCGATTTGGGCTGTAGTCAGCTCTGCGACCTGGGCGGTGGAGAGAGCGACGATCTGATTGTAGTTCAGACCACCGACCTGGCTGGCAGAGAGTGCGCCGATCTGCTCCGTCGTCAACGATGCGATGATCGCGGTGGACAGGCCCTTGATTGCGGCGGTGCCAATGGCTGCGAGATCCGCAGTCGAGAATGCGGCCATGTCCTCGGTGGTGAGGCCGGAAAGGCCTGCCGAGCTGAAGGCCGCAATCTGCGCCGTCGACAGCGAGTCGAGATGTTCTGCCGTCAATGCATCGACCTGGGCGCTGGTCAGACCGGAGATACCGGCGGTCCCGAGCGCCGCGAGCTCCTGCGTTGAAAGAGCCGCGATGAAGCTCGTCGATAGGCCGGCAATCGCTGTGGACGAGATTGCGGCAAGCTTTTCGGTCGAGAAGGATTCCAGATCCTCCGCGGTCAGTCCCGATATGGCTGTCGATGTCAGCGCCGCGATCTGCGTCGTCGACAGCGCGGAAATCTGGTCCAGTGTCAATGCACTGGCCTGTCCGCTCGTCAGACCTGCGATGCCGGATGTGCTGAGTGCCGCGATCTGCGCCGTTGTCAGAGCCGCGATTTCGACAGTTGTCAGCACGGCCACCTGGCTCGACGAGAGAACGCCGATCTGAGCCGTTGATAGGGTCTCGAGCTGGTTCAGGCTCAGTGCGGCGATCTGGCCGGTTGTGAGACCAGCGATAGCTGCCGTTCCGAGGGCCGCGATCTGCTCCGTCGTCAGCGCGGCAACGGTGCTGGTCGACAGACCCGAGATGGCCATAGAACTGATGGCTGCAATCTCGTCGGTCGTGAAGGTCGCAAGATCGTCAAGGCCGAGTGCGGATATCTGCCTGGAGTTGAGCGCTGCGATCTGAGTCGTCGTCAACGCTTCCGCCTGAACCGTCGTAAGCGCGGTAATCTGGCTGCTGGTGAGACCGGCAATGCCCGCAGCGCTCAGATGCGCGATCTGTTCAGTCGAGAGCGCAGCAAGAACAGTGGTCGTCAATCCCGCCACGCCGCTGGAACTCAGGGCAGCAATATCGGCAGTCGAGAAGACTTCAAGGTCGTCGGTGCCGAAAGCCGCCACCTGGGCCGAATTAAGTGCGCCGATCTGCGTCGACGTCAGGGCTTCGACCTGGCTGGTGGTAAGCGCCGCGATCTGGGCAGCCGTCAGCCCCGCAATACCGGCCGTGCCAAACGCTGCAATCTGATCGGTCGAGAGGCCTGCGATTGCATCGGTACCGAGGACCGCGATCTGCTTGGAACCGAGGGCACCGAACTGGGCCGTTGTCAGGGCATCGATCTGCGCGGTGCTCAACGCCGCGACCTGGCTGGTGGTAAGCTGACCGATTGCGGCAGAGCTCAGCGACGCGATCTGCTCGGTCGAGAGTGCTGCAAGCACAGCGGTGGACAGGCCGGCAATGGCGCTTGAGCCGAGAACCGCAAGTTCCTTTGTCGAGAAGACTGCCAGATCGTCGGTGCCGAGGGCCGCGACCTGCGCCGAGGTCAGAACCGCAACTTGCGTGCTCGTCAGTGCCTCGACCTGGCTGGTCGACATCGCATTCACCTGGGCCGAGGTCAGGCCGGCCAGTCCAGCCGTTGCCATGGCGGCGATCTGACCGGTGGAGAGCACCGATATGCCTGCCGCACCGAGCGCGCCGATCTGCCTCGATGACAGATGGCCGATCTGAGCGGTTGTGAGGGCCTCCAACTGTTTGCTGCCGAGAGCTGCCACCTGGGCGGTGGAAAGCGCTGCAATATTCGAAAAGCTGAGCGCCTCGATCCTGTCAGTCGATAGGGATGCAAGGACGTCTGTCGAGAGGCCGGCAATCGCGCTCGCGCTTAGCGAAGCAATCTCCCGGGTCGTGAAAAGGGCCAGGTCGTCACTGCCAAGCGCGGCGATCTGGTTGGAATTCAGGACAGCAATCTGTGAACTCGTCAGCGCTTCGGCCTGCGCGGTCGAAAGCGTGGCGATCTGCGCAGTCGAAAGGCCGGCAATGACTGCCGTGCTGAGAGCCGCAATCTCCTCCGTCGAGAGGGAGGCGATATAGCTCGTCCCCAGCGCTTCAAGCTGTTTCGAATTCAGTGCACTGACCTGACTGCTCGTCATCGCCGCAAGCTGCGTTGTCGAAAATGCAGCCATCTGGCTCGTCGACAGACTGGTAATTGCAGCCGTGCTGAAGGCGGCAACGAGATCATTGGAGAGAGATGCAAGTGTCGCGGAGGACAATCCGGCAACGGCGCTGGAACTCAGGGCAGCGATTTCCCTGGTCGCAAACAATGCAAGATCATCGGCGCCAAGTGCCGCGACCTGTTTGGAGGTCATTGAGGCCACTTGCGTGGCGGTCAGCGCTTCTGTCTGGGCAGTCGTCAGCGCCTCTATCTGACCCGAGGAAAGCCCCGAAATACCTGCGGTGCTCAAGGCCGCGATCTGGCCGGTCGTCAAAGCTGCAAGGTCGTCGCTCGACAGCGCTGCCGCTTGGTAAGAGTTCAAAGCTCCCATCTGGCGCGTCGTCAGCGCGCCGATCTGGTCGGTACTCAGTGTCGCAATCTGTCTGGTGGTGAGACCAGCGATCGCCGAGGTGCCGAGGCCGGCAATCATTTCGTTCGACAGCGATGCCAGCGTATCGGTAGACAGGCCTCCTATCGCAGCGGAGCTGATTGCCGAGAGGGCCGAGCTGGAGAGTGCCTCGAGATCGTCCGCACCAAGAGCCGCTATCTGTTGTGACGTCAGAGCGCCGACCTGCTTGCTCGATAGGGCGGCGATCTGCCCCGTGCTGAGCGCTGCAACCTGCTTCGTCGTCAGCGACGCGATCGCGCTGGTGGTCAAGGATGCAATCTGGCCCGTAGAAAGCGTTGCGATGACAGCCGTCGTCAGGCTGGAAATCGCATCCGTATGAATGGCTGAAACATCAGACGTGGAGAAACTCTTGATGTTTTCCGTTCCGATAACCGCGACCTGGGCGGAACTCAATGCCGCAACCTGAACGCTGGTCAAGGCTCCCGCCTGCGCAGTTGAAAGCGCTGCAACCTGTTTCGTCGTCAGGCCGGAAATACCCGCCGTGCTGAAAGACGAGACCTGGGCAGTGGACATGGCTGCGATGTCATCCGTGCCAAGGGCGGCCGCCTGGGTGGCGCTCAGCGACGCAATCTGTTTCGTCGTCAGTGACGAGACCTGGCTCGAGAGCAGAGCCGAGATTTGCCCGGTAGTCAAACCGGTAATGCCGCTGGCACTGAGCGCCGCGATCTGGGCGGTAGACAAGGAAGCCAAGGCCGATGTCGACAACCCCGAAATGGCGGCTGAGCTGATTGCGGCCATCTCTTTCGTCGAGAAGGTCGCGATATCGGCCGGATCAAGAACCTCGATCTGGTCGATGCTCAATACAGCAATCTGAGTGGCGGTCAGGGCATCGACCTGCGCCGTCGACAAGGCTGCGACCTGTCTTGTCGACAAACCAGTAATGCCAGCCGTGCTCAGTGCCGCGACCTGCGCCGTGGAAAGTGAGGCAATATCATCCGTGCCGAAAGCCGCGATCTGCATCGAACTCAGCGTCGACATCTGGAGAGTCGACAGAGCCGAGATTTGTGCGGCCGTCAG
The DNA here is from genome assembly GCF_014198105.1 of Aliirhizobium cellulosilyticum. Lineage (NCBI taxonomy): Bacteria > Pseudomonadati > Pseudomonadota > Alphaproteobacteria > Hyphomicrobiales > Rhizobiaceae > Aliirhizobium > Aliirhizobium cellulosilyticum. The sequence continues at coordinate 591,117 of NZ_JACIGW010000002.1, forward strand.
GGCTGCGATGTGATCTTCGCTCAAGCCTTTCATGCCGGCCGTGCTCAGCGCCGAAATCTGCGCGGAGCTGAAATGCCCGATTGCGGTCGCACTCAACGCCGCCACCTGTGCCGAGGTCAGGGCGGCGACCTGCTTGGTCGACAGGGCGTCGATCTGGGCCGAGCTGAGCGCTTCGATCTGGTCGCTCGTCAGATTGGCGATCGCCGTTACACCGAGCGCACCGAGCTGATCGCTCGTCAATGAAGCAAGCGCGCTACTGCTCAGGCCCGCTATCGCCTTCGCACCGATCGCCGCGATATCGGCTTTCGAGAAGGTCGCGAGGTCTGCAGTGCTCAATGCTGCGAGCTGTGATGACTTCAGAACGCCTATCTGCAGCGTCGACAACGCATCCACTTGCGCCGTCGACAGAGCAGCGATCTGGTCTGTCGTAAGGCTGGCGATACCCGCGGTGCTGAGAGCGGCGACCTGTGCCGTGGAAAGGGCCGCGATCACGTCCGTGGACAAGGCGGCGACGGCACCTGAGTTAAGCACGGAAAGCCGGGCTGCAGAGAAGGCCGCGATAGCCTCCGACGAAAGTGCGCCGACCTGGAGCGAAGTCAGAGCCGCGACTTGGGCCGTGGAAAGAGCTGCAAGCTGAAGCGACGTCAGAGAAGCGATCTGATCGGTCGAGAGAGCGGCAAACGCAGCCGTGTTCAACGATGCGATCTGACCGCTGGAAAGCGATACCAGCGTTTCGGTCGGCAATGCCCCGATCTGCTTTGAAGTCAGCGCTTTGACCTGTGTGGTGGTCAAAGCCGATGCCTGACCGCTGGACAGGACTGCGACCTGGGCTGTCGACATGGCGGCGACTGCCGATGTGCTCAGCGCGGCGATCTGGGCCGTGGACAAGGCTGCGACCGTATCGGTCGAAAGACCTGCCATAGCCGCAGAGGTAATTGCCGCGAAGGACTTGGCAGACAAACCAAGCAGGCTTTCCGTGTCGATCGCCCCGAGCTGCGAGGAGGACAAGGCTCCCACTTGAGCGGTGGTCAATGCCGCAAGCTGAATGCCGCTCAAGGCGGCCATCTGCTCGGTCGTCATTTTGGCGACGGCAACGGTCGTGAGGGCGGCAATCTGTGCAGTCGACAACGCCTGCAAGGTCGCGGTACTCAACCCTGGAATTGTACCCGTGGTGAGCGCGGCTATCTCCGCAGTCGAGAAGGTGGCCAGATCCTCGGGATCCAGCGCGGCAACCTGGGCGGAAGTAAGCGCCTTAACCTGTGCCGTGGTGAGGGCTTCGGCCTGGCTTGAACTCAAGGCGGCGACTTGGGCGACAGTCAGACGAGACACCGCAGCGGCGGACAAGGCTGCAATCTGTGCAGTGGACAAAGCCGCCACGCCTTCCGATCCAATCGCGGCGATCTGCGAGGTCCTGAGCGCGCCAATCTGGTCAGTGCTCATCGCCTTAATCTGTGCCAGCGACAGGCTGTCGAGCTGTTCGGTCGTCAGTCCACCGACAGAGCTTGCGGTCAGTGCAGCGATCTGAGCGGTGGAGAGCGACGCGATAACGTCTGCCTTCAAACCGGAAATTGCAGCGCTCGAGATCGCTGCCATGTCACCGGTCGAGAATGTTGCAAGCTGCTGCGGCGTCAGCATCGCCAGCTGAGCAGACGTCAGTACTTTTACCTGCGCGGAAGTAAGTGCTTCGGCCTGCGCTACCGAAAGAACTTCCATCTGATCAGACGAAAGCTTTCCTACCGCGGCCGCGCTCAAGGCCGCTACCTGTGCGGTCGACAAGGATGCCATGACGCTGGTGCTGAGACCCGAAATGCTGCGGCTGGTAAGAGCTGCAATATTGGCGGTCGAGAAGGCCGCAAAGTCTGCCGAATTCAACACGGCAAGCTGGGCCGATGTCAGCACGGCAACCTGCAGGTTCGTCAGGGCCGCGATCTGGGCGGTGTTCAATGCGTCAAACTGATCCGTAGACAAAGCGGCCACGGCGCTGGTGCTTAGCGATGCGACCTGAGCGGGCGCCAGCGATGCCATGACTGCGGTCGAGAGGCCGGCCACAGCCTTGTTGCTGAGTGCCGCCATTTCATCGGTAGAGAAGGTTGCAATATCATCCGCACCGAGAGCCGACACCTGATCCGATGACAGGACCCTGATCTGGGTCGAAGTCAGTGCCTGAACCTGGCTGGTGGATAGTGCCGCAACCTGATCCGCCGTCAAACCGAGAATGGACTTCGTGCCTAAGGCCGCAATCTGCGCTGTCGTCAGGCCTGCCATGTCACCCGTCGAAAAGGCAACGATCTGCGTTGCCTTGAACGCCGACATCTGCGCCGTCGTCAATGCTGCAATCTGTGTCGCCGACAGCGCATTGATCTGGTCAGTGCTCAGACTGGAAACGCTTCCGGTGCTGAGGGAGGCGATCTGCATCGTTGTGAGAGCACCGACCATCGCTGTGCTAAGCGCCGCAACCTGCAGCACTTTCAACGCGCCAATCTGAGCTGACGTCAAGGCCGCGACCTGAGCCGTAGACAGTGCCGAGATCTGCGTCGATGTCAGGCTTGCAATGAGCGCCGTGTTGGCGGCGGCGAGCTGCGCCGATGAGAGGGCCGAGATCTGGGCCGACGACAGGCCGGGAGCCGCGCCGTTGCTGAGTGCTGCGACGCTTTCGGTCGACAGCGCGGCGATATCGTTGGTTCCAAGAACCGCGACCTGCTGGGACTTGAGAGCCCCGACCTGTGCAGTCGTCAAAGCCGCAACCTGTCCTGTAGACAAGGCCACGATCTGGTCGGTCGTCAGTCTGGAGATCGAGCCGGTGGAAAGCGCAGCAACCTGCGCCGTTGACAACGACGCCATGACTTTGGTTGTAAGGCCTCCGATCGCGGCCGGATTGATGGCTGCCATGTCGGCCGTCGAGAAGGTCGCGAGATCGGCCGGCGTCAAGGCCGCAAGCTGTGCCGACGTCAATGAACCGACTTGCGACGACGTCAGTGCTTCGGCCTGATCCGTAGACAGCGCCAGCAGCTGCGCCGTGGTGAGCGCTGCAACCTGTCCTGTGCTCAAGCTTTCGATAGCGACCTTGCTGAGCACCGCAAGCTGATCCATCGTCAGGCCAACGATCGCGTTTGTCGCGATGGCGCTCAACTGACGGGAATCCATCGTTTCGATGTCTTCCGTATCCATCGCCGAAATCTGTTCAGAAGATAGGGCCTTGATCTGGGCCGTGGACAGCGACGCCACGTCCTCCGTCGTCCACGCCGCAACTGCCGCCGTCGAAAGCGACCTGATCTGGGTAACGCTGAGCGAGGAAATGGTCGTAGTCATGTGTGGAGCCTTGACGCTGGATCAAATGCCTAAAACAAACCCGGGAATGGCTTCCGCGGTATGGCGAACAATGCGAGGAAACAAATTCTCGCCGCCCCCTCCTCCCTGGAATGGCGAGCTGCAACCAGCTTTTCATGCTGGTCATATCAGAAGCTGTAGGGGGGCCGACTTGTGCGAAGCTGAAGTATTGCTACAGCCACAGAGAAATATGATTGAGTATCCACTTTTCAGCCCAACGTGCCGGCACGATGCAGCCACAGCAAACCCGGTCCGAATTGCGAACCTCACGGGCGCGATGCAGCGCCACAGACAAGACGTTAAGATGACCGTCGAAAAAAGGAAGACAGATAAGGTGCAAGCCTGCAGGCTTCAAAAACCGCTTTGTACGCGTGAGAAAACCAGATCCGCAAACAAGGCAATCTGTGCGCCCATAAAAGACGCCGAAAGGCCGATAACGACCATGACGGCAACGATCTTGGGCACGAAGGTGAGCGTCATTTCCTGCACCTGAGTCAAGGCCTGGATCAGGGCGATGGTCACGCCTACAATCATGCCTGCAAGAACAGCCGGTCCTGCAGCGACCAGGATCGTCCAGATGGCGTTGCGCATAATGTCGAGCGCATCGGCCTCATTCATGACATTCTACCCTTCATAGGCGCCTGGACGGCCGCACGGTCGTCGCAAATCGACCGTCCCAGCTCTAAGGGATTCGTGCGCTTAGTTTAAGCGGAAGTTTCGGTTGTCGTCGTGGTTTTCGCGGTGGAGATCGTTATGCCCTCTCCAATGCTGATTTCCTTGCCATCCGTCGTCTTGGCCGTGAGACCATCGGACGTCACTTCGACCGAAGCGACAACGCCTGTGGTCTTGCCATCTGCGCTGGTGATCGTCTTGCCGATATAGTTCGACGCGTTCGACAGGTTGGACTGGCTGATCAGGCTCTCCAGATTGGAGTTCGTCTTGATCGTCTGCTCAACCTGCGAGAATGTCGCGAGCTGGGAAACCTGCTCGGTCGCATCCATGGGATCGGTCGGATCCTGGTTCTGCATCTGCGTGATCAGCAGCTTGAGAAAGCTGTTGTAATCCAGCGATGCCGCGGCCGAAGCCGTGGCCGAGGCAGATGTCGAGGTGGACGCCGTCGATGTCGTCGACGTTGCGGAAGTAACGGTCACCATAGCGCAATTTCCTTTCGCAGTTCCATAACGGCTGCGGGCGTGATCTCGTTCTTGTTGAGAATGGCTTCCTCGACAGGATAAAGGGCACGGATGGCCTTCAGTGCGTCAAAGGGACGACCCGAGGATACCATGGTGTCGATCCGCTTCAATTCAGCACGAACTTCCTCGTTCTGGAAGCAGGCCACCAGCATGGTAATCGACTTGCGGAAGAGCGCCATGGAGTGCTCTTTGCCTTCCGGGTTGATCAGCATCATCTGGGCGATGAAGTAAAGCTGCCGAAGTGGCGTCGTGGTCTGCTCGGGCTGAAGAACATGGTTTTCCAGCAAGAACGTCACGTCGTTGAGGAATTCGATCGAAACCTTCCGGTCCACCCGCAGGACGGCACCGTTGACGAAGATCTTTTCCCCGGATTTCAGCGAAAGGCGTAGCGTACTTTTCATTTAAGTCCATCCCGAATGATGATGGTTATGTCGATGATACCCTGGTAGTTGGTAGACGTTCGTCGGCGAATGTTTTCCAACTCCTTCAGTATCCATATTGCGATCGATATTAGATTGGCTCTGACTTCCACACTAAGCTGATTGTCGGCGCTCCGCAGATCCTCGATCAACCTGATCCATACCCGTCTCGTGTAGTAGACAGCTTCGATCGAATCCTTGTCGTATTTGGCGCTCTGCTTGGCCACTTCCAAAAGTTCGATCGATCTTGTCAGGATCTGGCGTTCTCGTTCGCGGGCGACAGTGAGATCATCCTCCATGATCTCCGCGTATGAAAACTGAAACATTCAATTACCCTTCATGGTAGAGCGGGCATCGGACATACATGCCGATGACTAGAGATAATCAGCGAGGCTCATGCCCAGGATTCGAGATGTGATCGAGTAAGAGGTTTCAACCTGGTTCAGCAGTGTCGACAACCGCACAGAGGCCTCCTCCGTATCCACACCCACCAAGCCCGTCAGCTGCGTATCGATGATCTTGATCTGGTTGCTCATATAAGTGTTCGCTTTGTCGATACGCTCTTGCGACAAACCAAGTGCTGACTGCTGAGCAGTCACGCCGGAGATTGCGGTGCCGGCATATTGCGTTGCCTTCTGGCTAACCACGGACAAGGCTCCGCTTCCGAGGCCGGCGTTCGATAGCTGCGACGCTACCACAGAAGCGAGGACAAGGTTCTTGAAACCTTCGGAATTGGCGCTGGTTGATGTCGCTACGGTTTCCGAAGAACTTATGCGCGTCGTCATTACGGTGTCAGACGCGTTGGTCCAGGACGCCCAGTTGAAAGATGTCTCATAATCGGACAGAAACTGGGTCATCTGGCCGGCGGTCACATCACCGGCCGAGGCGATGCCGTTTGCCGTTCTGAAGTTGGTGAACGCCGTATTGAAGTCATCCGTCACGTTGGCGATGAAATCATCGTCGAAAGTCTGCACATCCGTCGATATGCCGGAAAAGAGGTATTCGCCGTTAACTGCAGTGTTCGCGTAGCTGACGAAATTCTCCAGCACCGACATTGCGCTGTCGGCGGAAACCTTGAGGCTGTTTACATCGGAATTGCCACTGAGCGCCGTCAAGGCATCCAGCAGTGTCTGCCCTGCATCCGAGATGTTGGTCAGCGCAAGCTGCGACCCTTCCATTCTCGTCTCGGCGAAGGAGTTCGCATCGATGACCGACTGGAGGCGGCTGCTTTCACGCGAATAATCCAGGCTTGTCGAGGTACGGGTTCCAAGTTCCAGCCCGACATCGGAATAGGTACCGGTAACCGCCTCATCCTGCAGCTTTGTAATCTCCGTCATCGCAGTGGAGACGGTCGATTGCATAGACTGACTAATGGCGAGAGATGAGATAGACGTTGTTTTCATGACTAGCTAGCCGCCTGCATTAGTGAGCTGAGCATTTCGTCAATCGTCGAAAGCAGCTTCGTGGCCGCCTTGTAGGACTGCTCGATGTCCAACAGGAGAATAAGCTCCTCGTCGAGGTTGACGCCTGTGGCATTGGCATAGGCTTCCTTCGCCCGCATCTGCATGGCAGAGGTGCTTTCTGCAGCCGAGCTGGCGTTGCTTCGATATTCCTGAACCCAGCCGACGGAATCGGTCGAATAAGCCAGAAGCGTGGCACGGGTTGTGGTTCCGGCATCGCCGTCGAAATCGACGGTCTCTTCGAATCCTGCGAGATAGCCGTAAAGGAGCTTCGAAAAGCCTGCGGCATTCTCGGTATTCTGCTTTACGCCGGAAATATTGCCGTCCCTCAACTTAGTCGGATCGGCTTGCGCGTCACTATCGACCGTGATCAGCCCCGCCAGACCGGAGACGATATCCGGGTTATTGAAATCGATAGTCGATCCGTCCTTGGTGGTGAAGAGGCCGGCGATTTCATCACCTGCACCGTCCAACTCGGCAAAGACCGACATCGTAACGCGGGCAATCTCGTCCAACTGATCCTGATAGGTCGGGTAGACTTCGTCGCGCAACTGCAGCAGCGCCTGAAGCGAGCCGCTGGCGCTGGTGCTACTGCCCTTGCCCGGAGCAAGCGAGACACCATCGATATAGACGGCGTTGCCTGGCGGTCCGTCCGCAGACAAAACCGCACTGGCATCGAAGGTTACCTCGCGTGGCACCGTCTCGAACAGGGTGATGCCGCCGCTGGTATAAAGCACCATGTCGTTGCCATCACGGACGGTGCTCGTGACGCCGACGATCTCGGATATCTGCTTTACAAGGCCTTCGCGGGTGTCGAGTGCATCGTTGGCATCCTCGCCCCTCGAGATCTTTTCCTTGACCTTGTCGTTGACCTTCTCGAAATCCTTCAAGAGTTGGTTCAACTTATCAACGGTCGTCGAAATCTCCGAATCCGCCTGGACGCGAAGCCCCTGAACGGCTGATGTCTGCTGATTAAGGGAGTTGGCAAGATCGCCAGCCGCCGCTACTGCGGCCGCTGCCAATGTTACGTCGCTCGGTGACGTAGCATAAGTATCAAGCGACTCGACAAGAGCCGCCAGATATTGCGAAGGCGTCGCCGAAGATTCGCTTCCGCCCATCGCCGCATCGAGCGATACGAGACCCTTCAACAAAGCCTGCTGACCTGCATCGTCTGCAATTGCCGACAATGTCTGCTTCAGAAGGGCCGCGTCCTCGGTACGCTCCAGCTTGACCGTAGTCGCACCGGAATAGGGGTTCGTCGTCGTGACCGCAGTACGACGATTGTAATCCTCAGTGTTCGTATTGGACGTGTTGGTCGACACCGTGGCCGTCTGGGTCGCGGTGTTGCTCAGGATCGATTTCGTCGTATTGATTGCGGATGCGATGGACATTCAGCTGGCTCCTACGCCTTAACGGGCGAGATTGATGAGAACATCCATCAGGTCAGAGCCGGTCTGGAATACCTTGGAATTCGCCGTGTAGCTACGCTGCGATTCGATCATTTCCGTCAGTTCGCTTGCGAGGTCGACGTTGGATGTTTCCAGGGCACCGGAAACGATTTCGCCGAAGCCGGTGGTGCCGGCAAAGCCGATGGTGACGACACCTGAGTCTGCGGTCGGCTTATATACGTTGCCCGAGAAGAGCTTGAGATTGTCCGGGCTCTGAACCGTCGCCATCGCAATCTGGTAGAGGGCTTTCGGATCGCTCTTGGCGTAGGTCGCGTAAACCGTGCCATCCGAATCGATCTCGATACCGGTCATAGACTCGGCCGGGCTACCGTTGGCGCTACCCTTGGAGATTACCGATGCGCTGGAAAGCTGGTTCATGCCGGAAAGGTCGAAGTCAATGCCGCCAACGGTGATCGACAGCGGCGAGGTCGCGCCGTCAACGCTGACGAGACCCTTCGAATCAAACACCAGATCGGCGGTCACGGCCGTGCCGGAATACGGGAAGCTGCCGCTGCCGGTCGTGCTCTTATCGGCAGCATTGTAAACTGCGACTTCCCAAGAGTTATCGGCCGTCTTGGTGAAGTAGAAATCGTAGGTTACAGCTGCGCCGTACTCGTCATAGGTCGTTACCGAGGTCTTCAGCATGCTGTCCATGTCGACATCGGTGGTAGCACCGTTATCACTTGCCCAGCTGCCCGCAGCGACAGGATCCGCCGACTTGTTGAGGTTGCCGGTGAGCGAGCCGTTGGTCGTTGCGACAGCCGTGATGCTCGAGTTGGAAGCCTTAACCGGCACCAGCCCGTCATAGGAATTGACGACGGTGGTCGGCGTGCCTCCATCGGCGTCGTAACCGAGAAGCATGTAGCCGGCGTCGTTCACGAGATAGCCGTTTTCATCGGGAGTAAACGAACCCGCACGCGTCAGGAAGATGTTTCCAGCGGTATCCTGGACGATGAAGAAACCTTCACCCTGGATCGCGAGATCAGATCCGGACGTGGTGTATTCCAAGGCACCCTGTTCCGAAACGGAGTAGGAAACTTTCGTCTCCACGCCGCCGGAGTTGTAGTTGCCGGAAGTGGATGGAAGAACCAGTGACGAAAACGAGGTCGAAGCGCCCTTGTAGGCTGTCGTGCTCGAGTTCGCGATATTGTCACCGACCGTCCCCAGGCGGTTAGCCTGAGCATTCATGCCCGAAACGGCGGTCTTCATGGTTCCAAAAATGCTCATTTCGAATCCTCGCTGTGATAGTTGCTCCACATTAGGTGCCGGTCCTTGCGTGAAGCTGTCTGAAAAGGATGGATGGAAAATTTGAAAAACATTTTTCGACGGCGGGATGCCCAACGGGTCGATGGAAAACCGGCAGTCGAAACAATCGGAAAAGGCCGAACAATCATTGCCGGCCGGAAAACAAAAAAGGGGCGATCCTGATCGCCCCTTACATTTTTCAATTCCAGTCGATGCAATACCCGAGGAAGCGCTTTGAATCGATCGGGTCGATTCCGAGCTTCTTGCGGAGCTTCTTGCGCAATTTGCTGATATGGCTCTCGACGACGTTTTCCTCGACGTCCTCGTCGAAGATGCCGTAGATGGCCGAGAAGATCTGCGCCTTGGAAACACGTCGGCCGCGATTGGCGACCAGATATTCGAGAATGCGGCGCTCGCGGCGCGGCAGCGGAAAGACTTCCCCACCAATCTCAGGATCGCGACCGTCGGAATAGACGCGGATCGAACCGATATCGGTGTAGTTGGCGATGGCGGTCAGGCGGCGACGGATGGCAGCGGCGCGCGCCAGGATCTCGCGCGGATGAACCGGCTTGCGGACGACGTCGTCGACGCCGGCATCAAACAGCGCCAGCGTCGCATCGAGCGACGGCTGATCGGAAACGGCGATGACCGGTGCGGTGGAGCGATCGCGGATGGCGCGTGGCAGATCGCAGGCGTTCTTGGTCTGGCCGATGAGGAAGGCTTCGATGGCGCGGATATCGGCATCGGCTGCGGAGTTGACCCACTCGCCGAACTCGACGGGATCGAAGCCTGCCGAGGGGATGCCCTCGCGGCCGAACAGGGATGTGTAACCTTCCGTTACGAGCTCTCGCTCATCAACCACGACGATCATTCACCCATCTCCGAATCAGCAGCGTTCATGTGCTGAGGCATGAGTACGAATCGTGAGAGTCAGCCACAATTATAGGAACTTGTGGGGACTAATTAATAATTGATTAACCACACCTCTCCGATTTGCACTAGATGTAGTGGCTCAAACCAAAACAGGCACAATTTTTTCGGTGGATATCGTACTAGAATGATTGATGCTAACGAGACTCCGTTTGACACGCCTCATTATCGCCGGACTCGTGATGGAAAAAAACCGCGATCAAGAATCTACTTTTAGTTGCGGATATGTTTGTTACTCATCCACCCCGACACGGTAAAGAGGCACCATTTCTACGGCTCGATATTGAACGCGGGGAGTGGTAAGCCGTCCGCGAATGCGCGGATACAGGATCGGGCGGTATCAAGCGCCTCACGGATCGTCACATCCATATCGAGATAACGGTATGTGCCGAGGCGGCCGACAAAGGTGACGCCTTGCTCGAAGCGAGCACGCGCCACGTATTGCGCCAGCAGCGCCTGCTCGCCACTCAGCCTTATCGGATAATATGGCTCATCATCCGGACCGCATGCCCGCGAATACTCCCGGTAACATACGCTCCGTTCGTGGCTTTCCCAGGGAGAGAAGTGCTTATGCTCGGTAACCCGTGTGTAACGGACATCGGCATCTGCGTAATTCATCACCGCGCAACCCTGATAATCACCGTCGTATTGAAACTCCTCGAAATCAAGGGTGCGGTATCCAAGCCGGCCGAGCTCGTAGTCGAAGTAACCGTCGAGCGGCCCGGAATAAAACACGTGTGAGAAATCGCCGGCATCGCTGCGGACGAAATTCCGCTCCAGTTCTATGGAGATGTTGTCGTGCGACAAGATACGCGCGACCATCTCGGTATAACCGTGCTCCGGCATGCCCTGATAGAGATGCGAAAAGTAGTTGTCGTCGTAGCTGAACCGCACCGGCAGTCGTTTGAGGATGCTGGCAGGCAGATCCGCAGGCGAGCATCCCCACTGCTTGCGCGTGTATCCTTCAAAAAACGCTTCGTAGAGTTCGCGTCCGACGAATTTGAGTGCCTGATCCTCGAATGTCACCGGTTCACCGATCGACGGGTCAGACTGTGACTGAATGAAGTCGCGCGCCTCATCCGGCCTGAAGGTCCTGTCAAAGAACTGGTTGATCGTGTGCAGGTTGACGGGCAGCGAATAGACCTGCCCTGCGCTCGTCGTCTTCACCCTGTTCACATAGGGCATGAACGTCATGTGCCGGTTGACGTAACGCCACACCTCATCATCATTGGTGTGGAAGATATGCGGCCCGTAGACATGGACCATCACGCCGGACGCTTCGTCCCGCGCAGTGTGACAATTGCCAGCGATGTGGGAACGCCGATCGATGATGTGGACGACGTGACCGGCCTCTGCCAGCTCGCGGCCGATGACGGCACCGGACAGACCGGCGCCGACGATCAGAACTGGTTTCGGCACTGTGCCCCCCTAAATTCCCGAACCCGCCCGAGCATGTCTCTCGAAGTGATCCCGGAATTTGCGGGAAAGACATGCCTGGAAACAAGAAACCAAAGTGCGGTGCGCTCTAGTGCGATTGCGCCGGCGCAGCCGCACTGCCGGCTGTGCCGGCAGGAGCAGGCTCTGGCGCAATGATTTTCTTGGAAGCCATCTTCTGGTTCGACTTCCCGGCAAGGTCCGCCTTGGAGAGGTAATCGAGCTGTTCGAAAATCACCGCGGTCACCAATGCATCCCCGGCTCGCGCGTTGAGGTCGTCCTTGATCTTGGCTCTCAGGCCCTCGACATTCAGGTCACCCACCTTCGGCAGGTCGATCATCTTGTTACCCACCAGGACGGTGTAGAGCTCATCCGTGATGTAGGGCGCGATCGGGATATGCGTGTTAGCAGCCTTCTCCTGATCGATCATCACCGAGACCTTGGTGAGGAAGTAACCGGTCACAGCTCCTTCCGTCACCACGGGTATGCTCAGGGTTTCACCTGCCACATAAGCCGGGGGAATGACGGGTTTGGCAACTTCTACGCCGGATTTCGCCGACAAGGTCACAGCCGCATATACCCCGCCAAGCGAGATTATGCATACCCAGACGCCGATCAGGACAATCTTGATCATCTATCGGCCCGAACGAGGAACTGTTCCTGGGAATAGGTGCCGTCGTCGTCTGCACTGCGAACGGCATTCTTCAGAAGTTCGGCAACGGCGCGTACAGCACGCATATGAGCTTCCACGCGGCGTTCGTTCAACTTCAGTTTGGCCTTGAGCGCATGCAGCTGCTCCAGATGGGCCGCCGTGATGTCATTTCGCTCGCTGTTGCGGAAAAGCATGGTCAATTCGTAAAGGCAGCGGCTCTTGTGTGCATTCGAGAGCTTGAAATCGAACTCGGGATCGGTGCCGATCCGCTGGTTTTCGTTTTCGATGATCACGTCAAGACGACCGAGAACCGCCTTGATGCGGTACTCGCTGTTCAGCACTTCCATGGAATCGTTCTCCCTCGGCATTTCAATCAAGCCGCGTCGTTATCAGTTTTTTTGATGGCGCCCGGCGACAGCAGCGTACGGCGTTCGAAATCCGTAATCATGCTGACAGCCTTGGCCTTGTCGTTTCCGTCTGTCGTGTTGTTGGGCACTTCAAGACGCTGCTTGTTCAGCGCCTGCGCGAAGACCTGTTCCGCGATGCCAATGCCGCCTCGCTTGGAAACCGAATCCGCCATCTGTTCGGCCATCATGCTCTTCCAGAACTCGCCGGCAGAGCCCTTGCCGTAAACGGCTTCGCTTTCGGAAGGCATCATGTCCTTGAGGAAGGTCGTCAGGACGCTCGATTCGAACTTCCGGTAAACTTCAGGAATCTGCTCCTTGCCGGTAGCGTGCTGAATATTGCCGATGCCCGCCTTGGATGCATCGCTTGCACCGGCGCCCAGCACAGATGCAAAACCGGCATTGCTGGCCGTCAGCACGGATGCCTGATGTTCAGCACTTACAGAACGCAGCTTTTCGCGCGCTGCCAACATGCTGTTCGGATCGGCTGCCTTGACTACGTCGAGGACAAGATCGCTGGAAGGAGATATGGCCACGTCGTTTCCCTCTTGCTTGCGCGCCGACCGAAAATCGACTTCGATTTCCGGGCTTGCGATGCGCAGACCTCAGTGTCACAGCGTCTTGCCTGAACCGATGAATGGCGCACGACGCTGTAAAATCGAGGGGAATGTTGCCACCTTAACCTTGCTGGAAGCTGGTGTCCTTCAATGTGATCATCATCTCAAGCAAGTTGATGACGGCATCGTCCTCGCGAGCACGCTGCTCCTGCTCCAGGGCCTCCTTGCGGCGCTCATCAAGCCGGTCTCCCTTGCTGCGCTCCTTTGCCAGGCGCGCTTCCTGAGAGCGGCGGGCCGCCATAAGCTGCTTTTCTTCCGTTGCCAGCCGTGAGAAACGGCCCAGATAATGGCGCGAAAGACCGCGATGGATCGGGTCGAGCGAGGTCATGACATTCGCTGTCAATTCCATTGCTGTGTTCACTTCCTCGCGCTGGCGAACGATAACCGAAAGCTCGTTTTCGATCATCTTCTCCATATGCCGCTGGACGCTGACGAGACGCTTGAGCTTCTTGGATCTGTCCATATCCGCCATTATCCGCTCCTATAGATTGCCGAAGATGACGAAGAAGCCATCGGCAAACTGATCGAGAATTGCCGCTATGCCGAAATAAATCAGCAGGATACCGCCTGCCAGCGCGAAAGGCGTGGAAATGAAATAGAGAGGGATTTGCGGTGCCAGCTTGTTGATGAGGCCAACGACCACGTTGAACAGCAGACCATAGAGGATGAAGGGGCTCGCCAGCCTCAGCATGATCATGAAAGACGCGGAGAGCGTGTCCGTCAGGCTGACCAGCGAGCGTTGCGAACCGATCAACGAGCCCACCGGAATGCTCTGATAGGATTCGGCCAGCTCCTTGATCATGTAATGGTGGAAATCCAAAACAAAAAGGATGAGAAGCGCGCCCGTTGCCAGAAGACTGGTCAGCGAGTTGTCGGAACTGTCTTCGAATATGTCTCCTGAAGGCGTGGCATTGAACGAAATGGCCATGCCGATTATCGCACCCGCAAACTGGATGCCGAGAACATAGATCCGCGCGACGAGGCCGAAGATGACGCCCGTCATCGTCTCGGAGAAGATCGTCACGATGAAGACTTCGGGGGCGGCCGAGGCGGGCGGATAGAGGATATCCCAGAACAAAGGCAAAAGCGCCAGCGATAACGCCAGCGCCAGAAAAAGCCTGATCTGCATCGGCAGACGCGCCGACGAGAACCCTGGCATAACCATCACGCATCCACCTATTCGGCAGAATGCCAGGAAAAGCGCCATTATGGCGCCCTGGGGATCGGGGATCATGAAATCGAACCGAGTATCTTGATTTCCGTGCCTTTTGCCAACTCGACATGGGAGAGCACCGGAAGCGTCGAGAACAGGCGTTCGGTGATCATGCGGACATAGGAGCGCGTTTCGGGCAGGGTCACAAGTACAAAAGGCAGTCCCTCGTCCATGAATTCACGGATAACCTTGCTTGCCTCGTTGCTGAACTCTTCCAGATGGCGCGGATCGATATCGAATTCGATCACTTCACCCTTGGCGTCGCGCTTGAGCGCCTGCTGGAAGATCAAGTCCCACTTGGTACCGATGCGGACGACACGCAGCACGCCGTTGTCGGAAAGATCGCCGCAAATCTGCTGCGCCATGCGGACACGCACATGCTCGACGATCTGCTCGGCCTTCTTCAGATGCGGTGCGAGTTCGGCCACCGCTTCGAGAATGAGATGCAGGTTGCGGATCGAAACGCGCTCGGCCAGCAACAGTTTCAAGATGGCCTGCAGGCCGGAATAGGACATGTGAGACGAGCAGATTTCGTCGGCAAGCTTCTTGTATTCCGGGTCCAGCCGGTCGATCAGGATCTTCACGTCCTTGAACGAGAGGAGCGACGGAAGATTGTTGCGGATCACCTCGCTCACGTGCGTCAGCAGCGCAGAGATGTTGTCGATCGGGTGGAAGCCCTCGCGCTTCAGATCTTCGACGAAATGCTCCAGAACGGAGACCGCCGGCATGCCGAAGGCGGGTTCGCGAACCTCGTCGCCAGGAACCGACGGCTTGTGGCGCTTGCCGGTAATGACGAGCACTTCACCGACACGCAGTGTGCTTGCGGCGACCGTCGTGCCATGGATGCGGATCTGGTAGGACTTGTCGGGGATGGCGATATCGTCGCTGACCTTGATCTCGGGTACGACGAAACCGTACTGTACGGCAAACTTCTTGCGCATCTTGCTGACGCGGAAGGCAAGTTCCTGATGGGCTCCCAGCAGGCGCGGCGAAACGAGCTTGCCGAGCGCCAGCTCGATCTCGGTGGTCTTGAGGACGTTCTTGACCGTGTCCTTTTCGACCTCCTGCTTCTGGACGGCCTTCTTTTCCTCCTCCTCGCGCAGGAGCTTGTTCTGCGCCTCGATCTGGCGGGGAACGAGCCATGCGCCAGCAGCCAGAAGACCACCAAGGGCGGTGAACGGCAGGAGGGGCAGGCCCGGAATGAGCGCGAGAACGAACATCAAGCCCGCAGCGACCGACATGGCCTTGGGATAGCTGCTCAACTGGCCGATAACGGCCGTATCGGTGGAGCCCTTGGTGCCGCCGCGCGTTACGATGAGGCCGGCTGCGAGCGAGACAATGAGAGCCGGAATCTGGGTTACGATACCGTCACCGACAGAAAGCTTGACGAAGACATCGGCTGCTTCGCCGATTTCCATACCGTGACGGAAATAGCCGATGATGATGCCGCCGAAAATGTTGATCGCGGTGATCAACAGGCCTGCGACCGCATCGCCGCGAACGAATTTCGAGGCACCGTCCATCGCGCCGTAGAAGGAGCTTTCCTCTTCGAGTTCACTACGGCGGCGCTGGGCTTCCTTCTCGTCGATCGTGCCGGCGGACAGGTCCGCATCGATCGACATCTGCTTGCCGGGAATGGCATCGAGGGTGAAGCGGGCTCCGACTTCCGCGATACGGGTGGCACCCTTGGTGATAACGATGAAGTTGACGACGATCAGGATCAGAAAGACGATCAGACCGATAACGAAGTCGCCGGACATGACCAGACTGGAGAAGCCGGCGATGACACCGCCAGCCGCATCATGTCCCTCATGTCCATGGGAGAGGATGACGCGCGTTGTCGCAATGTTGAGCGCCAGACGAATCATGGTGGCGATCAGAAGGATCGTCGGGAAGGACGAAAAATCCAGAGGGCGCTGAATCCAGAGCGAAACCATCAGGATGAGGACGGCGAAGGCGATGGAGAAGGCCAGCCCCACGTCGATCATGAAGACCGGGATCGGCAGGAAGAGAATGCAAAGGATCGTGACTATGCCGACGGCAAAACCGATGTCACGGCCCTTCGGCGCGACCTTCGGCAACGGCAGGATACTCTGAGGGGTGGCCATTTCTGCTCCGTCTCGTCATGAGATGCGGAAACCGCCTGAGGCGCTTTCGCTTCCAAAGTCCTTGAATTCGGACAGCCGTCGCAACATCGGACAGCCAGCCGGTTTGGGTAAAATCTAGAAAGCGAAGCTTGCGTGAGAGTGACGGCGCGTTAAGCCATTCCCGGAATTGATGGCCGGACGGGGATGACACAAGAGCATTTTTCAGCTACGTTCATCACGAATTAAGTCCCGAGGGCAAGGATGCCCGGTGGACGTGTGCGCGATGGAAGCGCAAGTCTGGGCCATGATATCGGCCATTGCAGCAAGCAAAAGGCTTCCATCCGCATGGTTTCAAGCGCATTCTCCACATATACGAGCTATCTTGTCCTCAACAGGGACATCAATTCCTCGTTGTCGCGCGTTGCAAGCCAGGGTGATGTTGCAAGCAACACGGACTATTACGAAGAAAATATCGGCAAAGTCACCACAGCCGAGGAATTCGTCAACGATTACAGGTTGTTTTCCTATGCAATGAAGGCCTACGGCCTCGAGGAGATGACCTATGCCAAGGCCTTCATGAAGAAGGTGCTGGAAAGCGATCCGAACGACGATTCCAGCTTCGCCAATTCACTCACCGACACCCGATACGCGGATTTCGCCAAGGCCTACAATTTCTCGGGCGATTTGGCGAAGGCACAGACATCGGCCCAGACCGAGAACCTCGTTACGGCCTACCAGGATTCCTTTACCCAGGAAGAAACGGACATCAAGTCCGAGGTGTCCTATTTCCAGAGCAAGATCGGTAGCATCGATCATGTCAACGACATTATCGGCAATGACAGGCTGCGCACCTACGTGCTGGAATCATTCGGGCTCGACGCGAAATACACCTCCAAGAACTATCTATCGCAGGTCCTGACAAGCGATCTGAACGATCCCGATAGCGTTGCCAATCAGGCGAGCAACGATGCCTGGCGCGAACTGGCTGCGGCTTTCAATTTCAGCTCCGATGGCACAGTCGCTGCAGGCGAGACCGCGCAGAGCGCTGAACAGACATCGGATCTGCGGCTCGACTACATTTACAACAAGTCGACCTATCCCTCCGACCTGCTCCTGGACGCAAACCAGTCCTACTGGGAAAAACACGTTGCCGAGGCCGGAAGCGCCTCCGAAATCACTTCGGACGCGCGGCTTCTGGAGTATGTCAAAACTGCTTTCGGACTGCGCGACACGATGATGGCATCGAGCGTTGCCAGTATGATGTACAGCCGGACATTCGCCGAGACGATCGGCAATACTGAGCTACTGGATTATTTCAGTTTCCAGACCGACGGAACGGTTGCGGCCGGTGGTTCGGCCCAGACCAGCGAACAGGCGACCAATCTCGAGGCCAAGTACAAGACCGCGTTCCAGGCCAGCCAGGCCGATGCGGTGGAAAATGCTGTCTCCAATTTCGAGACCCGCATCGCCGACGTCAAAAGCATTGATGACTTCTTCAAGTCGAATGCAGATGACGACGATGCGAACAACGACGACGTTACCGAAATATGGGATGTCGCGTTGCGCGCCTTCGGCATCGACCCAAGTGAGGTCAAAATGACGGCCCTGCGCAAGATCCTTTCCAGCAATCTCGAAGACAAGGACAGCTACGCCAATCAGCTGGATGACGAGCGGTATGTGGCCCTCGTCAAAGCGTTCAATTTCGATACGAAGGGCGACGTCGACACCCCACTTCTGGCACAGTCGGAAAACGTAACTCAGGACTTTACCGCGGATTACCTCAGCCTCAAGACACGCTTCCTGAAGGGCGATGAGAGGGAAAAAGCGGGCGAAACCGCCACTGACGAGATCGAGTATTTCGAAAAGAAGATGGAATCGATTTCGACTGTCGATGAACTTCTATCGGACAGCAGGCTCGTCAACTTCCTGCTCGAGAGCCAGGAAATTGATCCGAAGAGCGTCACAAAAGACGAGCTGCAGCAGATGTTCGCTTCGGATCTCGACGATCCGAAGAGCTACGTCAACCAGTTGGACAACAAGAGCTTCGCCAAGATCGTCGCTTCCTTCAATTTCGACACCGAAGGTAACCTGACATCCGATACGCTTGGCACGGTCCAGCAGAGGGGCGACGTTTTCCAGACTGTCAGTAACTACTATCGGCAGACACTGGAAGAAGAGCAGGGCGATTCCAACGAGGGCGTTCGACTTGCTCTCTATTTCGAGCGCAAGGCCTCGTCGATCACCAGTGCCTACGACATCCTTGGGGATTCAGCGCTGCTCAACTTTTTCAAGACAGCCTACAATCTGTCGACCTATTTCTCCAGCCAGGAGCTTGAGAAGCAGGCAGCGACCGTCGAGAAATTCGTCGAGCTCGATAAATTGTCCGATCCGGATTACGTGCAGAAGGTCATTCAACGCTTCACCGCACTTTACGACAGCCAGAACGGCGCAACGGACTCGGCTGCCCTTTCCATTCTTCAGGGCAGCTCCTCCTCGATCAGCGCTGACACGCTGCTGGCCGTGGCCCAGCTTTCGGCACGCTAACGAAGAGCTTCATCCATCTTTTCTGTCATCTCAAATAGAAACACCGCCCAAAGCGATCGGGCGGTGTTTTTGCGTTGAACAGGACAGCACCATGCTGTGCCGTCATCAATTCCAGTCGATGCAATACCCGAGGAAGCGCTTTGAATCGATCGGGTCGATTCCGAGCTTCTTGCGGAGCTTCTTGCGCAATTTGCTGATATGGCTCTCGACGACGTTTTCCTCGACGTCCTCGTCGAAGATGCCGTAGATGGCCGAGAAGATCTGCGCCTTGGAAACACGTCGGCCGCGATTGGCGACCAGATATTCGAGAATGCGGCGCTCGCGGCGCGGCAGCGGAAAGACTTCCCCACCAATCTCAGGATCGCGACCGTCGGAATAGACGCGGATCGAACCGATATCGGTGTAGTTGGCGATGGCGGTCAGGCGGCGACGGATGGCAGCGGCGCGCGCCAGGATCTCGCGCGGATGAACCGGCTTGCGGACGACGTCGTCGACGCCGGCATCAAACAGCGCCAGCGTCGCATCGAGCGACGGCTGATCGGAAACGGCGATGACCGGTGCGGTGGAGCGATCGCGGATGGCGCGTGGCAGATCGCAGGCGTTCTTGGTCTGGCCGATGAGGAAGGCTTCGATGGCGCGGATATCGGCATCGGCTGCGGAGTTGACCCACTCGCCGAACTCGACGGGATCGAAGCCTGCCGAGGGGATGCCCTCGCGGCCGAACAGGGATGTGTAACCTTCCGTTACGAGCTCTCGCTCATCAACCACGACGATCATTCACCCATCTCCGAATCAGCAGCGTTCATGTGCTGAGGCATGAGTACGAATCGTGAGAGTCAGCCACAATTATAGGAACTTGTGGGGACTAATTAATAATTGATTAACCACACCTCTCCGATTTGCACTAGATATAGTAGTAAAAACCAAAACAGCCACAATTTTTTCGGTGGATTTTGACAGATTCATAACAGGATTCGGCATGCCCCTGTTTGACACGCCTCATTGCTGCCAGATCAAAGGCGCGATGTAAATTGGAAAGGCAATCTACTTCCAGTTGCCGCCAGCGCAAAAATTCGTCGCTCCTGCGGTCCACTGCCCATATCCCGAAGCGACCAGATTTGCGATCACGCGACATACGTATCGCTGCTGCGCCGGGTCATTGTTCGGCCCGGCATGGTAACGGGCAACAGCCATCGTCCAGGTCTCGTGCCGATCATACAGCTGCCGCAGAAAACGTGCGGCATAGGCAACGTTCTGAGCCGGATCGAACATATCCTGCAAGGAGGCAAATTCCGCGCCGTGATACATGAGGTTGATCTGCATGCAGCCGATGTCGATCAGCTTTGCCCCCTGCCCCCGAGATGCAGCAACCTGAGTAAAGGCTTCCTGCAGCGAACCGGGAAAGAATGCCTTGCCTTCGACATTCAAGGCAAAGGGACTGAGCGAGCCTTTTCGCCCTGTCTCGGTGAGGCCGACAGAATAGAGTATGCCTTCCGGAATGCCATATTGTGCAGCAGCGCGCTGTATCTGCCGTTCGCAAGCGAGGCTGGCGCCGACCGCCGCTTCCCCCCTATCAGAGATAAACGGTGTCGGGACGAGCACCAGCGCCGCCAGAACCCGCGCCTTGAGCCGAACCTTCATCCTTACCTCCGGAAGAGCTGATACGCGTACCGATGTCCGACGTATCCGTCAGACCGCCACTCGTATTGCCGCCCTGGCGGCCGTTCTGCTGCTGTTGCTGCTGCGCCTGTCCCATATCGGAAGACTGCCGGCTGTTGGCGAATGTATCGCTGCCCTTGTCGGACGAAGTCGAACTACTTCCACTCGCAATGCTGACCGTGATCTGGTCGACGCTGTAACCTTGTGACTTCAGGTTATCGAGCATCGTGGAACTGTCGTGCATGAGCTGCCGATAGGCCTTGCTGCTTTCGACGGTGAGATGAATGTTCAGCTCTTCGCCGACCATGCGCATCGTTGCCGTCACATGCCCGAGGTCATTGGGGTTGAGCTCGATCTTGAGCGTATTCACCACCTTGCCCGTGCTGGCATAAAGCGCCTCGTTGGACAGCTTTGCGCTCGGGTTCATGGCAGCCGACCAATCCGGATCCTGACCAAATGCGGTTGCCAGTGAGACCGCGTTGGAGCTCGGTGCCATGCCGATGTATCGACGGTTCTCGGTGACCTGGACAGCGGGCGTCTCCATGTCGACCGAAAGCTCGCTGTCATGCTCCAGCGCATCGTGAACCGCCGGGGCAACATCGGCGGCAGTCGCAGCTGGACGCTGGCTAGTTTTTGTATCCGTCGCCACGGTGTTCGTGGCCGTTCCTGCCGCTGCGTCCTTCAAGGACAGAGCAGCATTGCCGGCCTGTGCTGTTACCGTGTCTACGTCGATTTCAGCGGATTCCGTCTGTACCGGCAGCTGATCGCCGGCAATGTCCGACTGCACAGTCTGGGCAGACGCCGTTTCCGGAAGCGACTGGAGCAATGCCAGCGCGTCGTCCGCAGCATCCGGGTCTGCGGCATCGGTGTCCGTATTGTCTGTCTTGGCCTGATCGGCGGCGGTGTTGCGAACCGGGCTGCTCGAACCCTTCGTATTGGCCGGCATTGCCGCCTGCAGGTCGGCCAAAAGGTCTGCCGCCGTATCGAGATCGGCAACGTCGACAGGCACTTGCGGCTCCGCGTCCTGCCCCTCGACCGGCATTTCAACGACGGCCTCCGGAGTGATCGCATCCGAGGCCTGAACAACGGCCTTTGAAAGCATCGTTTCGACGGTCATCGCGAACGGACGAGCGCTTGCAGTCGCCTTCGGCTCGGCGGCGACGTCCGTATCAGGCTGGTCCTGTCCGGCTTGTGTCTCGGTTGCCGCGCCATCGTCATTCGCCGCGGCGGCTTTTTCGCGCTGGCCCTGGCCGTCGCCATAGGAGTTGAGCGTCTTGGCGAAACCGTCGTCCTTGGAAGTCCGCGTACCCTTGTTGGACGCAGAGGAAGCTGCGGTTGAAACATCCGCGCTCGCCGGCAAGGCATTGTTCACTACATTCATCATCGACCCCCAATCTCCTTCGCAAGGAGCGAATCTATCTCACCCAGCTTGTTTCGGCCTTGCGTGACGAAGTCGTCAACGGCCGCATTTGTCGCGGTCGCGGCATTCGGCACGACTGAGCCTGCAGTCGTCGGATCAGGCTTGGCATCGGCAGTCCGGGTGTTGCCATCGGGCGTAGGGGTGTCTTCGCCGCTGCCGCTGATATCCACAGGCCTGACAATCTCCTCGCCGACGCGTTGCGCAGCATCGAGAAGTGCTCGGTCGCGATCCGAAAGACCTTCGCGGGGAATCGATGAAAGCTGGTCGACAACCTGCGAAACATTTGAAGACGGAACCTTGGCAATATGCTCGTAAAGGCCGGGGAGTAGCGTACGTCCCTTGCCGCTAAGCACATCGTTCAATTTGCGTGCCTCTTCAGCCGTATAGCTCGCCAGATCATATTTACCCTTCAGCGTCGCCAGTCGTGATATGCGCAGGTAAAGCTCCTGGGCCCGGTCCGGATCCATGAGGTCGGCCACTTCCGAAACCCGGTCGTGTCCAAGCCCCGGCGCGCTGGTTACCGCGAGGTCGACGAAGAGGTCAGCGAACTGGCTGGCATAAGGCGAATGAAGAAAACGCCGCGCATACCGCACGGAATAGCCGAAAGCCCGATCGACATCCTTCAGACTTGCGCTTGCGACGATGGAGCGGCGCAGCGCCGCCTCTTCCAGGATCGTGCCCGGTGCATCGATGCGGGTGCGATCGTAAAAGATCAGTGCGGCGGTCGGATCAGTCGGATAATTGACGTTGCCGGCGACAAGATTGAGATAGGGACCGATCGGTGAGCCCTTATATTCCTGGGAGAGAGAGGCAATCGAGCTTGCAACCTGCCCGCCGCGGCCGTCGAGATATTTCTGCAGGACGTTGACGACACGCGCGTCGAGATATCCCTGAGTGTCGCGGGATGCCAGGAAGTTCAAGGTGGCGGGATTACCGCCACTCATCACGTAAACGAAGACTGCGTCTGCATTGCGCGTATCCGCAAGCGTTCCGTTGTCCGCAGATCGCAGCCTCTTGTCGAGAGAATCGAGCAGGTAGCGCTGGAGATCGGAGGCGGAGTGATCTCCGAGTACCAGCGAATCCTGGACGAACTGGAGGGACCTCAAGATCTTATAGGCATCGAGCGACTGGTCCTGGGCGCGCGTCTCGGCGGCTCCTGCAGCCAGCGCGGCCGCAAGAAGCGTGGAGCGAACAATCCAGTATCTGCGAGCGAACATCAGCGCTTACCTTCAACCATCGGCAATCAGGATTTCTATGCGGCGATTGGCTCCGTCCTCGGGATTGTCGGTAACCTGCGGTCGGCGATCGGCGAAACCGGAAAGCTGCTTTACGCGGGTATCTTCAAGGCCGCCACGCAGAAGCATGAAATAGGCGGCATGGGCGCGGTCCATCGAAAGCGTCCAGTTGTCGGCGTTGCCACCTCGATAAGGCCGGCTGTCAGTGTGGCCGCGGATGACGATCGAGCCAGCCTTCGCCTTCAAGACTGCGGCAACCTTCTCCATCGCCAGGACAGTCTCCCTGCGAGGAACGGCCGATCCGAGATCGAACATCGGCGTTGCGGCCTGGTCTGAAATGGTAACGAGCATACCGCCCTCGGACGGAGTGACGACGATGCCCTCGGCAAGTTTGCCCGGAACGCCGGTCAAAGCCTTGACGAGTTCTTCCCGCAACTCCTCGGCCTTCTCGGTTTGCTTCTCCGTCGGCTTGGACGTTGTCTGAGGCCTGTCAGGCTCGGGAGAGCCATCATAAGGCTCCTCTTCCTTCGGCTGACCACTGCCGTCGACAGCGCCTTTGGGTGATTGCAGCGCGGCAATCTGTTGCTGGGCCGCATCGGTGCTGGTCGACGCTTGCGCGTCAGATGGCGACTGTCTCTGGGTGTCAGTGCGTGGATGCGCCTGTGCGGCGGCTGTCTCGACCGGCTTGGCATCGGGAACCGGTGGCAGCTTGCTGTCCTGCGACACGGCAACGGCACCGTTCTGGCCGTTCTGTGGAGCGGAAACCTGCTTACTCCAGAAGTCGGGATCGAACGGATCGCGATAGGCCTCGCCGCCGGAAGCGCCGGTCGAAGGGCCGGAATTTGCAGCGCCACCCTCGCCCTTCACGCTGACATTGGCCTGCTGGCCAACTTCCTGAGCGATCTCAGCCAGCACCGCGTAAGGATTTTCGAAAAATGCCTCTTCGGAAAAGCTGGTGTTCTCGCCGGAAGAAGCCGTCAGATCCTCGCCGGAAGCTGCGGCGGAACCGTCCTGTGTCTTATCGGCTGCAACGTCCGACTTCTGACCGTTCTGTTCGCCTTGTGCGTCCTTTGCCGGTTCTTTGACGCCGTCAGAGCTGGGCTGCTCATCCGTCAGCTTGATCGGATTGAAGTAGCTTGCAATCGAGGCCTTCGTTTCTTCGTTGGAGGCGTTGACGAGCCACATGACCAAGAAGAATGCCATCATTGCCGTCATGAAGTCCGCATAGGCGATCTTCCAGGCGCCGCCATGGGCTCCGTCATGATCACCCTTGTGGCGTTTGACGACAATAATTTCGTTCTTGCCGTGATGATGACTTTCACTCATCTATCTGCTCTTCCATCGCTTCGACAAAAGTCTTCAGACGCGTCACGAGAATCGAGTCACCGACTTCCAGCGTCATGTCGATTTCCGACGATTCTTCGTATTCGACTTCAGTCACGAGCGGATCGAGCCGCTTGCGCATCATTTCGATAAATGTTTCTGAACCTCTCACCGAGAGTTTCACCGTCCTGCCCTGCCCGATCTCTTCAGCGACATCGGCTGCGAATTTTGCGCCAGCAGCGCGAGCGACCTCTTCCTGGACAAAGGGTTGCAGGACACGCGCCACCGAAGTGTCTACGGCATCCGAGACTGATGCCTTCATCTCCTTGAGGAAGGCTTCAACGCGTTCGGCAACGACAGCGTCGTATTTCGCCGTCAGCGCCTCGATTTCCTCGCGATGCCTTGCGGTGATCTGCGCCACCTGCTCCTCATGGCGTTCCGTCATTTCGACCACGGCAGCCTCATGGCCTTCGGCGCGCGCCTTGCTTTTTTCCTCTTCGATATCGACGGCAGGCTCTGACGCCACGTCCGGGAGATCGAAGTTGTTCTCGGGAAAATCGAAATCGGAAACGAACTCCGATGGCTGCGGCTGCGGTTGCGGAGCGCCAAAATCCTTCAGGTAACGAGCAAGCGGCATACTCATGGAGATATCCCTACCTAGCCGACATGCGGAGAATGAAAAGGCTTACCTCAAAACTGAACAAGTGGACCATTCCTTCGTGCGTTTGGCAGGCTCGCTTCGAGGCGATCGGCGCGATGCATCCGGGAATGAACGCATTATCACCTGAAACCAGCTACGATGCCAAACTTGTGCGAAGATGAAGACCCGCCAACGGCGCTAGCTAAAAAGAACGCGTGTGCTCTGCTGATGACCATTGAGCAGGGAGAGGAGCTGTGACGACAGCGACTGCTGGGTTTGGTAAGCCGCCAGCTTGGTGGATTCTTCTTCCATATCCGCATCGACCAGGCGGCCAACGCCCTTGTCGAGAATATCCTGGAGAGACTTCACGAAGCCGGTCTGCTGATCGACACGGGCGGAGACGGTGCCCAGCGAACTTGCCAGCTGATTGAGCCTGTCGGTCAAATGGCCAACGACGGCAATCATATCGTCCAGCTCGGCCGAGGTCGTGGCGTCGGAAACGGCAATCGACGTGCCGGTCGTCGCAATGGTCGAATCCACGTCAAGCAGGTAGTAGTTGCGGGAGGTCGCGGTTCCGTCGGAATTCAATGTATTGGCGTCGATCGCGCCGGTCAGAAGGCCGCGATTGGCATCGGCCGAATCGATCAGCGTCGTATCCGCGGTATCGACGGAAACATAGCTGAGCGATACCGCCCCCGAAACGCTACGCTGGAAAGACGTCGGAATGGTTTTCGATGCGCCGAGAATTTCATCCGAATTGTAGAGCCAGTTGTCGCCGGAGAACGTCGCTGCCTGGAGGACAGAGTTCAGATTTTCCTTGAGCGAGCTAATTCGGCCGTTGAGTGCATCTCTATCCGTACCCTCCTCGTAGGCGGTCACCAGCTGACTGGTGATCTCGTCCATGATGTTGATGGAGGAGGTCACTGCCTCATAGGCCGTATCGAGCTTAGAGGCACCGAGGTTGAGCGCATCTCCGATACTACCGAGAACGCTCTGGTCAGAGGTCATGTTGGTTGCGGCCGACCAGTAACCAGCATTGTCTGCCGCAGATTCAACCGCCAGGCCGGATGCCGTGCGCTTCTGGGTTTCTTCGAGATTGTCGCTCGCGAAAAGAAGGGTCTGTAGCGCGCTCTGCACGTAACCGACGGTCATGATCTTCGACATGTTCTAACCACCTATGTTCGGAATCAGGACATGCCGTTTGTGATCCGGCCGCGACGCATCGACTTCATGCTGCTTGCCATGTGGCAAGCGCGTCACGTTTATGGCTCTTTGGCCAATACACGAAGGTTAATGAAAACCTACGATTCGGACAAGACGCAAACAACCTTGCGCCAGCATATCGTCTCGGATTCCAGCTACTGTCATTCGGCATAAGCCGTTGATTTTTCTTAATACGTATCGGGCCGCGTCGTGGAAACGCGGCCCGTTTTTTGTCATCGAAATCAAGTGATCCCGAACATTTAGCCCTGGAAGAGCGAAAGAATGTTCTGCGAAGAAGAGTTGGCGATCGACAGCGACTGGATCGCAAGCTGCTGCTGCGTCTGAAGCGCCGAAAGCTTGGCTGATTCCTCCTCCATGTCCGCGTCGACCAGTCGGCTTACACCGGTTTCAATTGCGTCCGACAGAGTCGCTGCGTATTCATCCTGCAGATCGATGCGGGTGATCAAAGCACCAAGGGCGGCACCCGAATCCGTCAGGCTGGAAAGTGCGGCTTCGACCTGGTCGAGGAAGGCCTGAATGTCGCCGGTCGTGGATGCCGAGGTCAGAGCGATGCTCATGACGCTACCGAGAATTCCGTCTTCGCCGACGCCGTTATTGATGGTGCCGAACATTGCGTAAGAGGCGACCTGGAACTCAGCGGTCGTAACCTTGACCGTGCCGTCCTCATTGCGGATGAAGCCATCCACGACCACCGTGTTGGAGGCGTTGTCGGCTGCAACCATCCAGTTTTCACCGGAGAACGAAGCTGCCTGCGCAATCGCGCTCAACTGTTCCTGCAGCTTTTCCACTTCGAGCTGGATCTGGTCCTTGTCGGTGGACTCTTCCGTTGCGGTAACCAGCTTGGCCTTGATTTCGTCGACAACGTCGATGGCGCTTTCCATCGCAGCGTAAGCGGTATCGACCTTGGCGGCACCAACGCCAAGAGCGTCGGAGGCGGCGTTAATCGCCTTGTTGTCGGAATTCATGGTCGTGGAGATCGACCAATAGGCGACGTTATCGGCGGCTTCGCTGACGCGGTAACCGGAAGAGACGCGATCCTGCGTGTCTGCAAGGCTGCTGCCGATAGCACGAAGCGTCTGCAGTGCGGACATTGCGGAAGTATTTGTCAAAATGCTCGTCATCTCAAATTGCCCCTTGGCTCACGGTTGGGAGGGACATTCCGGCGTGGACCGGTAAACGCGATCAGCTTCATGCCTGGCCGGTGGACGTTGCGTGTTCGCTGCTGCCCGGCCCGCTGTTTCAATGACGAGGAGAAAAACCGATCAGGGTTAACAGAGAGTTAACGCCTGCTTGCGGCTGTTAACACGAATGAACAGAAAGCTAACAGCCTATGATTGCGGAAATACAAAATTAACAAATAAAAACAAGACGTAAAAAAGGGCCGCACCATGGTGCGACCCTATTATCCGAGAGCGGATTTTTTTTAGCCGCGGAACAGCGTCATGATGTTCTGCGAAGAAGAGTTGGCGATCGACAGCGACTGGACGGCCAGCTGCTGCTGGGTCTGGAGTGCCGAAAGCTTTGCTGATTCTTCTTCCATGTCGGCGTCGACGAGGCGGCTTACGCCCGATTCGATCGCGTCGGAAAGGCTGGCTGCAAAGTTGTCCTGCAGGTCGATACGGGTGGTCAGAGCGCCGAGAGCAGCGCCGGCATCCGTCAGGCTCGACAGTGCGGTTTCAACCGTGTTCATGAAGCCATCGATGTCGCCCTGGGTCGAACCCGAGGTCAGAGCGATGGTCATGACAGCGCCCAGAATGCCGCCGGAACCGACGTCGCTGGACAGGGTCTCGAACATTGCGTAGCTGGACAGGTTGAAGCTTGCGGTGGTGATCTTGACCGAGCTGTTGTCTTCGCGGATGAAGCCGTCAACGACCGTGGCCGTCGTCGAGGTGTTGGAGCCGGAAATCTGCCAGTTTTCACCGGAGAAGGATGCTGCCTGGGCAACGGCCGTCAGCTGCTGCTGAAGCTTTTCGACTTCAAGGTTGATCTGCTCCTTGTCGGTCGAGCTTTCCGAAGCGGTAACCAGCTTGGCCTTGATTTCGTTGACGATGTCGATAGCGCTTTCGGTTGCAGCGTAAGCTGTGTCAACCTTGGCAGCGCCGACGCGATAACCGGACGAAACGCGATCCTGTGTGGAAGCGAGATCAGTGTTGATGTTCCGCAGCGTTGCGAGAGCAGACATGGCGGAGGTGTTGGTCAGAATGCTGGTCATGAAAGTTGCCCCTTTGGCACTATGATTTGAAGGGACATTCCGGATTTCGCCGGGAACGACAGTCAGCTTCATGCTTGCCGGAAACCGTTAATTTCGGCCCGTCGTTTTGATGAGCCGAGTAGACACCGTTAAGGTTAACAAGTTCCAAACAAAGAAACAAAAAAAACGCTTTAATTTCATTTACTTCCCGTTAATTTTTAAGCATTTACTTCCTGTTAATATCTACGATTGGCAGCAGCGTTTCCGCTGGATTTCAAGGCGCCCAAAACGAAAAAGGCCGCACCTGGAAGGTGCGGCCCCAATTTCGGAACGATGCCAGTGATTACTGGAACAGACGCAGGATGTTCTGGCCCGAGGAGTTGGCGATCGACAGCGACTGAACAGCGAGCTGCTGCTGGGTCTGGAGTGCCGAAAGCTTTGCAGATTCTTCTTCCATGTCGGCGTCGATGAGGCGGCTGACGCCCGAGTCGATTGCGTCGGAGATCTTGGAAGCGAATTCGTCCTGCAGGGTGATACGGGTGGTCAGAGCGCCGAGAGCAGCGCCGGCATCCGTCAGGCTCGACAGAGCGGTTTCAACCGTGGTCATGAAGCCGTCGATTGCGCCCTGCGTGGAAGCAGAGGTCAGAGCGATGGTCATGACAGCGCCCAGAATGCCGCCGGAACCGACGTCGCTGGCGAGCGTCGAGAACATTGCGTAGCTGGACAGGTTGAAGTCGGCAGTGGTGATCTTGACCGTACCGCTGTCTTCGCGGACGAAGCCGTCGACAACCTTAGCGGTGGTCGAGGTGTTCGAGCCGGAAATCTGCCAGTTTTCGCCGTTGAACGAGGCGGCCTTACCGATTGCGGTCAGCTGTTCCTGAAGCTTTTCAACTTCCAGGTTGATCTGATCCTTGTCGGCAGAGCTTTCCGAAGCGGTAACCAGCTTGGCCTTGATTTCGTTGACGACGTCAATGGCGCTTTCGGTTGCAGCGTAAGCTGTGTCGACCTTGGCAGCGCCAACGCCGAGTGCGTCGGAAGCGGCGCCGAGAGCCTTGTTGTCCGACTTCATCGTGGTCGCGATGGACCAGTAGGAAACGCCGTCAGAAGCAGAGTTAACGCGCTCGCCCGTGGAGACGCTGTTCTGCGTCTTCTGCAGATCCTTGTTGATGTTGCGGAGGGTTTCGAGAGCCGAAGTAGCGCCGGCATTGAAGTTGATGCTAGACATGAAGTGTCCCCTAAAGACTGAAAACAAACGGTGAGGACATGCCGGTTCTTAATCGGCTGCGACGGTCCGACATCATGCCACTCGGTTCCGTTTATTCGTTTAGGACACCAACCCGTCGCAGGACCAAATTAGCCAGCCAAGAGTTGCCACAGTCTTAATTTTGGGGGTGAGTCGTCGGCAATGCGGACACATAGTAAACAAACGGTTAGCGCTCGGGGTGGTACGTTAAACATAATTTTAGCGAGCGTTTTTCCGGCTCCGGCCAACCAACACCGGTTTCAAGCAAGCTTCGCCGGATAGCAAAGTCGGATCGATTTCTTGCGTCGCCCGCAAGCAAGCCTCTGCAACCAACAGACGAACTTGGCGCGGCAACGAAAATACGGAGCAGATGTTGACCGAGATCAGCTATAAGGCCGCGTCCCAGCATTTCCGCAGCGGCGACTACACCTCCTCGCTCGTCACCATCAACAGGTTGCTCGAAGTTCAAAAGGATGCCCGTACCTACACGCTGCTCGCCCGCACGCTGAAGCAGCTCGGTCACAAGGCGGAAGCCGCCCAGTCCTTCCAGTTGGCTGCCGAGCTCGGCGGTCAACATGCCGACGACAATCTGATCGATGCCATCAAGCTCAATTTCGAAATCGGTGAGAAGGACAAGGCGCTGGCTCTGGCCAATCGCATTCTTCCAAAGCTGACCCGCGACCCAGAACTGGCTTTCATCGTCGCGTCAACTCTGGTCGAGAGAGGTGAGGCTCGTATCGCCCGCGTGTTTAAAACCTTGCTGATCAGGAGTAAGGAGCTGCCGCATATGCTGCTCGGCGCCCGGATTTCGCTGAACACCTGGGATATGTTCGATCCGTCCGATATCGAGACAGCCCGTGTACTGCTCAGCCGAATTCCGAACAGCCAGCCGGTGCGGCTGATGTATCTCACCTTCAGCCGCGAACACAGCAAGTACGACGCGATAGAGCGCCACCAGCCGATCATCGACGCTGAACTTGCGTCAGGCGAGACGGACTTCGTCAGGATGGACGGCACCTTCTTCAACCTCCATTGGACCGGCAATGAGCATCTGAACCAGCTGGCTCGTAGCAACACGCCGAGATTTTCCCCGGAGATGACCGCAATCCGGCATCAAATGCCCCATACGTGGGGTGACAAGATCCGTGTCGGTTACCTCTCCTCCGACCTTTTCGACAAACATGCCACGATGAAGCTTATCCGCCGGGTGTTCGAATTGCATGATAGGGATCGCTTCGAAGTGACCCTCTTTTGCCATACCGATCCGAAGATGCTGGCGACCAATGAGGCAAACCGCGAAGAGTGGGGCAATGTCGTCACCGTTCGCGATCTCAGCGATGAGGAGATCGTGGCCGAAATCAGGTCCCGCAATATCGACATCCTCGTCGATCTCAAGGGCCATACGATCGGCACTCGCAATACGGTCTTCAACATGCAGGCGGCACCGATCCAGGTTGCCTGGCTGGGCTTCCCAGGCTCCACTGTCAACGTCGATCTCGACTATGCCGTGGGCGACAGATACGTTTTGCCGGATAGTTCGAAACCGCACTATTACGAGAAGTTCTGCCGCCTGCCGGAAACGTATCAGCCGAACGATCCGGTCAACAGGCCGCTTGCCAAGCCTATGACACGCAAGGAAGTGGGCCTTCCCGAAGACGCCTTCATCTATGGGTCGTTCAACGCGAACCGCAAGATTACGCCGCAGATGCTGGATATGTGGGCAGATATCGTGAAGTCCACGCCGAACGGCATCCTCTGGATCCTGACCAACAATGCCGAAAGCAGGATGAACATACAGAAGAAGCTCGTCGCCGCCGGCGTTCCAGCCAAGCGCATCTTCTTCATGACCAAGATGCAGTTCGAGCACCACCTGAACCGCATTCCGCTCGCGGACCTTGGCCTCGACACCTATCCCGTTAACGGCCACACGACGACTTCCGAGATGCTCTGGGCCGGTCTGCCGGTCCTGACCTACAAGGGCACCAATTTCGCCTCGCGCGTCAGCCAAAGTCTGCTGCATGCAATCGGACTGCCCGAACTTATTGCGGAAGACGAGAACGACTATGTAAGGCTGGCCGTCGAGTTCGGCAAAAATCCCGAACAGCTCAAGCCTCTGCGGCAGCGCCTGGAAGACAATCGCCTGAAAAGCCCGCTTTTCGACGACGCACGCTTCACCCTGCATCTCGAAACCGCTTACGAGACAATGGTAGAGCGCGCCAAAAACGGCTTGAAGCCCGATCATATCGATGTTGCGTGCCTGCCGGCACGTAGCGGGCCTTTCATGGAAAAGTCCGACTGAACACAAACGCCAGACACAGGCCTGGCCGGACGCACATTGAGCGTTGCGCCCGACAACCTACAAGCATGATGCTGCTCTGAAGCACACCGTTCCCGACACGCGTTGTCCGGAACCGAACATCATTGCCGAGATGCGTGCAAGACGCATCATGACAGCCCGGTATTCAACCTGATGAGAACTGGCGATCGAAAGCCGGCGCGATCTGTTGCGCTACGATGGTCGACCAAGCCTTGGAATGTCGAATTTCCTTTTAAATTCAACACTCCATTTCTACGCAAGCCTCATACTCTAACTTCACTACCGAGCGATCCTCTGAAGTTTCAGGGATCTCGTGACGGCCCGAATACAACGTTAACCATAAAAACTGGCTAGACGGCTCATTATGAAAACATGCCCCTACTCCATCGAACGAGAAGAAATCCTTGCCAAGGCGATTGGCCCGTTGGCGGCCGAACTGAGGCTGCTGGACGCTGCCGATCTCATTTCGCTTCTT
Organism: Aliirhizobium cellulosilyticum; assembly: GCF_014198105.1. Lineage (NCBI taxonomy): Bacteria > Pseudomonadati > Pseudomonadota > Alphaproteobacteria > Hyphomicrobiales > Rhizobiaceae > Aliirhizobium > Aliirhizobium cellulosilyticum. Next base: position 623,817 of record NZ_JACIGW010000002.1, read on the forward strand.
CGTTTCGAGTATCACAGCAGCATCGCTGATCTCGTCGATTCTGCTGCCGAACTCTATTTTCATCCGGGGACGGTCCGCTTCGGCGTCGGAGGCGACTATGCTCTCGACTGGTCGACCTACCCGTCGATCACGCTCGATCTGGAGATCAGCCCACCGGGCATCACCATATATAGCCGATTGAAGCTGGAAGCCGACAAGGCAAGCATCTCGATCAACTACATCAACTTCCACAGCCCGTCTGCCGATCCGAGGGAGAACACGTCCATTCTGGCCGACAGCCTCAGGAAGGTGACCTTCCATACGACCAAGGCGCAGGCGGCTCTCGAGCTGAGCAGCCCGGCTCATCACTGACAAGACTATCGTTCCCCTCCTGCGTGCGTCGGAGGGGAACCGAGCGATTTATTCACCGCTTGCCGCGCCATGTGCGCGGCAATTTGCGTTTAAGAAGCCCCTCACCCGGCCGATGGGCAATCCCAGTGCTGCCGCCTCGCCTATTGCACACAGGCGAGATCGAGCGACGGGAGCGGATGTGACATGAAGGAGATCAGTATCGCCACCAACGCGCCTGCTCGTTGCCTGGCCTCACGGATATCCAGGAACGGAAGATAGGAATGCGAGGTGCGCTACGGCGCCGAGCGGAGGACAAAGCCAGCCGGCACCGACAGGAGAGCCACGCTCGCCACGGAGGTCAGGAGGCCTTCAGATAGACAGCTGCAGGCCCCTACCGCAACCCGGCAGGCTTGCCGCGCCGAGAGACAGGCGCACAATTTCGATTGTTCAGGAGAACGATCTGACCAGAGAGCCGACGAGCAGGTTCCAGCCGTCTATAAGGACGAAAAACAGGATCTTGAACGGAAGGGAGATCGATGTCGGCGGAAGCATCATCATGCCCATGGCCATGGTGATCGTGGCGACAACCATATCGATGACGAGGAAAGGCAGGACAATAAGGAAGCCGATCTCGAAGCCGCGACGGATTTCGGACAACATGAATGCCGGAACGAGCACCCGATAATAGGGCCTGTCGTTCTCTGAAGTCTGCTGACCGCGTTCAGTGGCGAGATCGACAAACAGGGCGAGATCCTTCGGCCTAGTGTTGGCGATCATGAAGCTTCGGAACGGTTCGGCCGTACGCTCGATCGCCTGCGCTTCCGTCACCTGACTTTGCAACATGGGCTGGATGCCCTCGCGCCAAGACTGCTCAAGGGTCGGAGACATGACGTAGAACGTCATGAACATCGCCATGCTGGTGAGGATCATGTTCGACGGCGTGGTGGCGAGGCCCATGCCGGTTCTCAAAATCGAGAAGGCGATGATGAAGCGCGGGAAGCTCGTCACCATGATCAGGATGCCTGGCGCCACAGACAGGACGGTCAGAAGGCCGAAAGTGCGAACGATCCAGGCAGCAGCAGAGCCGTCAACAGGAGCGTTGATCAAATCCTGTAGCTGCTGCGCATGCGCAAGACCGGGCACCAAAGCCAATGTGGCAACGAAAATCGCGAGACGAATCATTCGACAACAAAAGTCCTAATCAGGACCTTTGTTACACGCCCTTGGGAACGCAGGCTAGCAATCTCCTGAAGGTCGCCCTTCAAATATGTGAATCCACGCGGCCCCTGCAACTGCTGCAGCGAGAGCGTCCGCAGATAGGTCATGATGTTCTGGTTCACAGTTTCGGCCAGCGCCGGGTCAGGCGGGCCGTCAAATACCAAACCCACCTGCAGCCGGATGAGATTTTCCGCCGGATAGCCAATATTAGTCAATATCGGTGCCAGTTCCAGCATGTTGGGGAGAGCCGGCGCGGCCTTTTCGCCCTCGCCTTTCTTCTCGCCCTCGGCGGCAGGGGTGCTTGTCGCTTCCTCCACCGGTTTTGGCGCCGGTGCAATCAGCTTTCCCGTCAGCCAGCCGCCGCCGCCGCCCACCAGGGACAACAGCACCACGGCGCCGATCATCGGGATAAGTGCGTTCTTCTTCTTCGGGACGCTGTCGTCCTCAGCCGTGATAGCCATGTGGTTTCACTCCTCGGCAAAAACCCGGACGCCTCAGATCGGCGAGAACAGGTCCATGAGCTGCTGGCCGACCGGCGGCTGTTGAATTTCGGTTACGCGACCGCGGCCGCCGTAGGAGATGCGCGCCTCGGCGATCTTTTCGTAGGAGATCTCGTTCTCCGAATCGACGTCCTGCGGCCTGACGATACCGGCCACGTTCAGGATGCGGATCTCATGATTGACACGCACTTCCTGCGAACCGCTGATCAGAAGGTTCCCGTTTTCGAGAACGCCGGTCACCACGGCCGCTACGAGCAGGTTCAGCTGTTCCGACCGGGTTGTCGACCCCTTGCCGTCGGAATTGGATTCGCCGTTGAAGCCAAAGGAAGAATCGGTCTTGGGGTTCCATCCGAAAATTGTGGCATCGGCCTTCCACGCGGTCGTCCGGTCGTTGCTCTTTTCAAGCTTCGTCTCGTTGTCGAAATCAGCCTTGTCGTTGATCTTGATCGTGACGGTCAGGATGTCGCCGATATTGAGCGCGCGTGCGTCCTTGAACAAAGCGGCCTGGCTGTCGCTCCAGAGCGAATAGCCATTGTTCATGTTGTGCGGGCGCTTAGGATAGGAAGCCAGCTGCGGCGCCTGACTGAACTGCAGGCCACTGCCGATGGGGCTCATCGACGGTGCATTGCCGACTTCCCTAATCGTCTGGGGCGTTTGCGAGCATCCCGAAAGAAGCGCCACGGTAGCAAGGAGTGCAGGTGCGAGTTTGGTCATGACGGATCTTTCGACGTGTTGGGATCCGCTGCACTGGCGATGATGGACGCAACGGCCGCAGCCTTCTTGGCCTCCATCTCACTCAATATCAGACCGGATTGGCGGGGCGGCAGCCGCATGACGATTGCGGCGGCAAGCCCTGCCTGCATTTCGGACAGCTGCGGAGCAGCAGTGTCAGGCTTCATGGTCTTGAAGATATCGACCAGGCCGTTTTCGGCCTGCTTCATGAATTCGTTGCGCCGGCCGATCCAGTCCTCGTATTCGGCCTTGCGGGCCTCCATCACGGCTATGCGATCATCGACCTCGGCCTGAAGTTTCTCAAGGTCCTGTTTCTGCAAGGCATAACGGCGATCGCGCGCCGCGTCGGCAATATTGCCGCAGAATTGCTGGACTTCGGTCTCGCTCGTCATCCCGGTCGTGTCACGAACCTGCTCCTGGGCGTCGGCCGAGGGCAGCGCAACGAGCAGCCCCAAGAGAGCGAGAACCGGAAGTGCAACCGAGGAGCGCTCCCATGGGCGCAACCGAGCCGGAGATGAAGTGTCTGGGCCAATCATTGCAGTACTAGCTCCGCTTGCAGCGCACCTGCAGACTTGATCCCCTGCAGGATCGCAATAATTCCATCAGGCTTGACGCCGATGCTGTTCAATCCTGCCACCAGCGAGCGCAGATCCGGACCCTCGAGAACTGCAACCGGACCACCAGTCTTCTCGGCCATGATGTCCGTCTGCGGCTGGACGTAGGTCTCGCCGCGCGAGAAAGGCAGGGGCTGCACGACCTGAGGCATTTCGGTAACCTGTACCGTCAACGTTCCATAACTGACCGCGACCCGGGAGATGCGGACATCCGCGCCGATAACGATGGTTCCCGTCCGTTCGTTAATGACGACCTTGGCGGGTGTGTCGGTTTCGACGGCAAGGTTCTCGATCCTCGCCATGAGGCGAGCGAGATCTTCCTGCGGTGGCTTCTGCACGGCGACGACCTGGGAATCGCGCGCTTCGGCAATCGGCATGCGATAGGTACTGGTGGAGAAGGAGTTGATCGCGTCAGCAACGCGGATTGCCGTAGAGAAGTCCGGATTGCGCAGCTGAAGAACAAGATTGCCCGAATCCTTGAAGCGCGAAGGCAATTCCCGCTCGATGATGGCGCCACCGGGAATACGGCCGGCCGTAGTAATGCCTTCAGTGACGGTGGCGGCTGCGCCTTCGGCCAAGAAACCGGAAACGACGACTGCGCCCTGTGCAACGGCATAGATCTGTCCATCGGCACCCGTGAGCGAGGTCATGACAAGTGTTCCGCCGCGCAGCGAGGTGGCGTCACCGAGAGAGCTGACGGTCACGTCGATGCGGCTGCCGGGACTGGTGAAAGGCGGGAGGTTCGTCGTGACCATAACGGCCGCAACGTTTTTGGCGGCCGATTGACCGCCTTGCGTCGAAATACCCAAGTTCTGAAGCATCGCGCGCATTGACTGGTCGGTAAACGGCGAGGCACGCAAGCCATCGCCGGTTCCCTGCAGGCCGACAACGAGACCATAACCGATGAGCTGGTTATCACGCCCGGCCTGGAGCGATACCACGTCCTTGATACGCGCATTTGATGCCGCTTCGACGACAGACGCCGCAGCAAAAAGCGCCAGCAGGCTGGCGGCGATCGTTGTTAGCAGTCTACCGATCATTTCTGGACAACCTCGACATTTCCGTCAGCCCTCACCACGCCGGTGACGGTAACTCCACTCTCAGTGTTTCGGACTCGGATCGAGTCTCCGGTCATGGCATCCTGCAGAGCCGATCCGGCAGCCGAAATCGTCAGGCCGCCAACATTGAACATGATACGGATCGCCTTGCCGCGCTCGATCGTGTAGGGCTCACGCAGCGAGGAAACCGGGATAGTCCGTCCCGCCACCAGCGTCCGCTTTGCCACCTTGCCGATGACATCTGTGACGCTTGACGTGTATCCGCCGGCAAGGTTCGGATTGGTCACTTCGACCTCCATGACCTGGCTTGAGGAGATGATATCGCCCGGGAAGATCGTCGATGTGGGAACGACGGCATAAAGAGGCTGGGCAACCGCGACCTGCGATCCGGCACCAGCGATGAACAGCAGTGACAGGATAGCCCCGCCGACAGCCGACCGAAGTGCATTTACACTAGGAAACATCATGTTTGCCCGCCTCTTAATCCGTTACTTCAGATTCTTACTGACGATCTGAGCCATCTCATCCGCTGTCGTGATGACCTTGGAGTTCATTTCGTAAGCGCGCTGTGCAGAAATCAGGTCAGTGATTTCCTTGACGGAATCGACGTTCGAGCTTTCGAGATAACCCTGCTTCAGATAGCCGTAGCCGGTATCCAGCGGCGAACCGACAACTGCATCGCCGGACGCTTCCGTGACCGCGAAAAGGTTGTCGCCCAGCGGACGCAGACCTGCATCATTGGCAAAAAGCGCCACCTGCAGCTGACCGACCTGTGTCATGTTATCCTGTTCGCCGATGCGAACCGAGACGGTGCCGTCCTGAGCGATGGTGACTTCGGTCGCGTCCTGCGGAATGGTGATCGCGGGAATGACGCCGTAGCCATCGATCGTCACCAGACGGCCGTTGGCATCCTTGTTGAATGCACCGGCACGCGTATAAAGCGTCGTACCGTCCGAGCCTTCGATCTGGAACCAGCCATTGCCGACGATTGCGGCATCAAGCGTATTGCTTGTCTGGGAAATTTCACCCTGTTCGAACAGCTTGCGAACAGCCGATGTCTGCACTCCGAGACCGATATTGGCGCCTTCCGGCACAACCGACTGGTTGGCGCGGTTGGCGACGCCTGCGGCGCGTTCGGTCTGGTAGAGAAGGTCGGTAAACTCCGCCCGGCCGCGCTTGAAGGCGGTCGTGTTGATGTTGGCGATGTTGTTGGCGATGACTTCGAGGTTCGTCTGCTGGGCATTCATACCCGTTGCAGCAATGGCGAGTGCTCTCATGGACGTGAAACCTCTTTATCCTAGATCTGCATTTTGGAAATTTCGAGATAGGCCGATACGACCTTGTCTCGAAGGGCGACCGCGGTCTGGAGCGTGCGATTGGCTTCCATGACAGCATCGACGACTTCGCGCGTATCTGCCTTGCCCTGAATGCCGGCAAAGGACATCGCTTCGCCTTGCTTCACGCTATCGAGCGCACCCTTGGCGGCATCAGCAAGAAAACTGCCGAATGTTGGCCCCGCAACACCGGTTGCAACCGTACCGACTGCGGCGCCCAGCATGTTCGACATGCTGCTGGAGGTGGTCTCCGTCTGGTCGAGACCAGTGGACTTTTTCAGCGCACCGATGCTTGAAATGCTATCGATCATAGTTAACCTTTCAACAAATCGATTGTCGACGAGATCAGATCCCGCGTCTGCTTGATGCTCTGCAGGTTTGCCTCGTAGCTGCGATTGGCTTCGCGAAGGTCGGCCATCTCGATCAGCACATTGACGTTCGGATATTTGACCATGCCCTGCGCATTTGCAGCGGGGTGGTCGGGATCGTATTCCTCGGTAAACTTGCCCTCATCAGCGCCGATTTTCTTGACATCCACCATGTTGATGCCGCTGGCGCGATCCATCTCATTACCGAAGGTGATGATCTTGCGACGATAGGGATCCGCACCCGAGGTGTCGCCGGTCGTACGTGCGTTTGCGATGTTTTCAGAAACGACGCGCAGGCGGGTGGACTGGGCTTCCATTCCACTACCTGCGATCTTGAGCGAAGCGATCAAAGAGTCCATTTTTATTTACCCAATGCCGTCAGCATCATTCTGTTGATATTTTGAACGAGGAGGGTGTTCAGCTCGAACTGCCGCTTGATCTCGCCCATCTTCGACATTTCCGACGCCAATGAGACTGTATTGCCGGATTCCTGGACGCCTATCTCCTGATTGAGCTTAGAGTCCTTCAGCTCAACCCGGCCATTGCCGGCGATGTCCGCGGTCATGTGAGCCGCATTCGTCCTCGCCATTTCCATGGACCCGAGACCACTTGCCGACTTGAGCTCGGCATCGAAAGGCGTCAGATCCTTGGAGACGTATTTCGGCGTGTTGGCGTTGGCGATGTTCGTCGTCGTCACCTGCTGTCGAACGGACAGCCATTCCGCCTGTCGAGACGCAAGCTCGAACAACTGAATCGGCTGCATGGTCATGGTTGTTCTCCATCTTGTTGTCCCGGACGCTAGAGAGACAATCTTGCGCGGGACTTGCGGTAGGCGCAGCCCGCCGATTTGCCGTATCCGCACGCATTTTCCCCCTCGCTAAACCAAACAGGTTCGCGCAAGCCCGGGCTCTTAACTGTCTCCTTCAAATCGCCACAGCTCTCCCGCGCGGGGGCATGCGCCGTATCCGTAAATCAGGAGACATCCATGCAATCCGGTATCTATGTCGGCATTTCCTCGCAGATCGCTCTCGAGCGTCGCCTCACCACGATCTCCGACAATATTGCCAACATGAATACGGTCGGCTTTCGTTCGACTGAGGTGAAGTTCGATCAGATCCTCAGCCAGACCCAGAACGAGAACAACACCAAGATCGCATTCGTCTCCCAGGGCAATGACTACCTCTCCATGCGTAATGGCGAGCTTGAGCAGACCGGGAATTCCCTGGATTTCGCCGTCAAAGGCGACGCGTGGTTCGCCATTCAGACTCCTCAAGGTCAGGTTCTGACACGTGACGGACGGTTTTCCATGTCGCTTACGGGTGAACTCATTTCGACGAATGGCTACCCCGTTCTCGATGGCGGCGGCGCTCCGATCCAGCTCGATCCGAGAGCCCCGACACCAAAGGTCGGCCAGGACGGACGCATCATGCAGGGCGACCGCGCGGTCGGACAGATCGGCGTCTTCTCGGTCGATATCGACAAGGGTTTCTACCGCGCTGACAACAGCGGCATCATCCCCACCGACACGCCGCAGGCAGTCGTCGATACGATGGGCGTCGGCGTCATGCAGGGCTTCCTCGAACAGTCCAACGTCAATGCCATCGGCGAGATGACCCAGCTGATCCAGGTGAACCGCGCGTTCGAAAGCATTTCCTCGCTGATGAGCACCAGTGAAGACAACTTCTCATCCGCCATGAGAACGCTGGGCGGTAGCCAGTAGGACGCACGCGGATGACGACGACCCAATCCGATTTTCAGCCGGTTAGCGAACCGGTCACCTCACCAGTCGTGATGCCACGACTGGAACGTCTGTCGGACATGGCGGCGCATTATGCAAATCCTTCGAGCGTCCTGTCCTGGGGCGGTCGGGTGAGGATGATCGCGGCCGGATATTACACCGTCAGTGGCCTTTCCAGACATGTTCGCCTTGGCGAATTCGTTTCGCATCAGAGTGCTACTGGCGCGCATATGGGCGAGGTCGTGCGTGTCGAGCCCGATCTCATCTATGTCTGCCCTATCGAGCCGGGCGAGCCGATCGGTGTCGGCGATCTCGTGCTGCGTACCGGCGAATTCCGGCTGGCTCCCAGCGAGAGCTGGTGCGGTCGAACGATCAATTCACTCTGCAGACCGATCGACGGCAAAGGCCCATTGCGGGAAGGCTCGGTGCAGCGTTCAATCAACACCCTGCCGCCGCCATCCATGACCCGCAGGCGGGTCGATACCTCGTTCCGCACCGGCGTGAAGGCGATCGATATCTTTGCCCCTATCTGTTACGGGCAGCGTCTGGGCATTTTCGCCGGTTCAGGCGTCGGCAAATCAACGCTTCTATCGATGCTGGCAAAGGCAGATGCCTTCGACCGGGTGGTCATAACGCTGGTCGGCGAACGTGGTCGCGAAGTACGTGAGTTCATCGAAGACACTTTGGGTGACAACGTTGCCAAAGCGGTGATCGTCGTCACCACCAGCGACGAAAGCCCGATGCTACGCAAGATGGCCCCGCTGGTGGGCATGACGATCGCGGAACATTTTCGTGATCAGGGATTGAACGTGCTGTTCATCGCCGACAGCGTGACGCGATTTGCGCATGCGATCCGCGAGGTCGCGATCGCGGCAGGCGAGCCGCCGGTCGCGCGAGGCTATCCGGCTTCAGTCTTTACCGAGCTGCCGCGCCTTCTGGAACGTGCCGGCCCCGGCATCGAAGGCACGGGCACGATCACGGCAATCATCTCGATCCTCGTCGACGGCGACAATCACAACGACCCGATCGCCGACTCGACCCGCGGTATCCTTGACGGACATATCGTGCTTGACCGTGCACTTGCCGACGAAGGCCGGTATCCGCCGGTCAATCCGCTTTCCTCGATCTCGCGTCTCGCCCGCAAGGCATGGACCGGGGATCAGGAACGACTGGTCTCCAGATTGAAGGGGCTGATCAGCGTTTACGAGGAGACAAAGGATCTTCGCCTTATCGGCGGCTACAGGCCCGGCGCGGATCCCGATCTCGACATGGCCGTCAAGCAGGTGCCGATTATCTATGACGTGCTGAAGCAGTCACCTGGCGATGCGGCGGTCATCGACGCCTACACCGAACTCGCCAATGCCCTGAAGGCATCTCTCAGCAATACCAATCGCCCAATGCCGGCAGGAAAGAGATGAGCATGAAAACCAGGCTCTTTGGTAAAACCAGATCCGGCAGGCATCAAGCTTCAGGGCCGGCAACGACTTTAGACAAGCCGATCGACCGCTGGCTTGTCGCCTCGCTGGTCGGATTTTCGATGTTGTGCGCCGCCTTCCCCTGGTATGTCTTCTTCAACCAGGAGAAATTCGGGGTCAACGTAGCCGGCTGGGAAGGGCTTCGCGACGTTCGCCACGCGCGTCCAGCCGGTGAGGCCGGCATCGGCGCAATGCGTGATCCGCAGCAGGACGAAGTCGAGCGCGCACTTCTGCGCGAGATGGAAACAGATCGGCTGACCACCGCTGCAATACCGTCGACGCCATCCGGTAACGGATCGGATGCAGGCGGCTTCGAAGATCAGGCGTTTCCCGGCGGCACTGAATTCAAGCTGCTGCATGTCGCCAACGGCCGCGCACTGATCGAAAACGGCAACGGCATTTTTCTCGTCCAGATCGGCTCGAAGCTTCCGGATAGCTCGCGTCTGGCAGGCTTGCGGCAACGCAATGGCAAATGGGAAATCGTGACCTCGGCAGGCAAGGTCTATGGCGAATAGCTGCGCCGGATCTCCTCAGCGGCGTTCGAGGCCATTCGGTCGCATCGCCCCGCGAACTACAACAGTCTCACGCAAGGCAGCTGCCTTATCGGTTTAGTCTAGGACAAGCGTTGGATACGAGCTTACAATGAATCTTATTATCGGATTTGTCATCACGGTCGGCTGTATCATTGGCGGCTACATGGCTATGGGCGGGCATGTCGCGCTCCTCATGCAGCCGTTCGAACTGGTCGTTATCGGTGGTGCGGGCGTCGGCAGCTTCATCATGGCGAACCCGATGAAGGTGCTCAAGGATTCCGGCAAGGCGATCGGCGAGATCTTCAAGAATGCCGTTCCCAAGGAGCGGGCCTATCTCGAAGTGCTCGGCGTGCTTTATTCGTTGATGCGCGACCTGCGCACCAAATCACGTAACGAGATCGAAGCGCATATCGACAATCCCGCAGAATCGCCGATCTTCCAGTCAGCGCCATCGGTTCTGAAGGATACCGAACTTACCTCCTTCATCTGTGACTATGTCCGACTGATCATCATCGGCAACGCACGCTCCCACGAGATCGAAGCGTTGATGGACGAAGAGATCGAGACGATCCTTCATGATCGCCTGAAGCCCTATCATTCGATCCAGCTGATGGGCGACGCCTTCCCAGCACTCGGCATCATCGCCGCGGTTCTCGGCGTCATCAAGGCGATGAGCCATATCAACGAATCTCCCGAGGTTCTCGGCGGCCTGATCGGCGCGGCTCTCGTCGGCACGATGCTCGGCATCTTCCTTTCCTACTGCCTGTGCAACCCGATCGTCTCGCAGATCAAGATCGTGCGCACCAAGCAGCACCGGCTTTACATCATCGTCAAGCAGACCCTGCTTGCCTACATGAACGGCTCGGTACCGCAGGTGGCGCTTGAGTACGGCCGCAAGACGATCTCCTCCTCCGACCGTCCGTCGATCGACTCGGTCGAGCAGGAAATGATGAAGCCCGGCGGCGACACGAAGGCGGCTTAACGACAATGACCAGCAACAACCAAGCTTCGCAAGCACAGCCAGCCATGGAGCGGGCACTCCTGGCCCGCCTGACGGGTTCGCTCGGCGACCAGAAAACGCTGGAGCGTCTGGCCCAGGATTTCGGTACTCTCTACCAGAGCTTCCTTCCGGACGTGCTGCAGAGCGAGCTCGGACTTTCGGTCGAAGTTATCTTCGCTGGATACAGATCCGGCCTGATGAGCGAGCTGGTTGGCAGGCTGGGCGATAATGTCGTGCTGGCCGATGCAACCTTGCGCAACTGGTGCCCGAAATTCGTCATCGCCTGCGACAATGCCTTCGTCATCACGCTGATGGAAAACATGCTCGGCGCAACGCCGGATTCGATTTTCCAACCGCCGCGCCGGGCTCTATCACAGATCGAGCTGGATCTTTCGACGATGGTCTTCGACAAGATAGCTCAGGTATTGCGTTCCGGTGTGAACGCACCGGGCGGCTTCGAAACGACGATCGAGAGGCCTCACAATGCCGATGCAAGGCCGATGCTGGAAGACGAAGAGGCCGATCCCTTCGCCATGTCCATCCGGGTCGAGCTGAAGCTAGGCAAGATCGCTTCCGAATTCTTCCTCGTCATCCCGCAGAAATATCTGCTCAAGACGACCATTACACTGCCGAAATCGAAGGGTGACTTCTCCCGTGAGCAGGATGCCTGGTCGGAAAGCATGTCCGAGCAAGTTCGCCGGTCACGGGTAACGCTGGAAGCCAAGATTTCCCTTGAGTCCCTGACACTCGAGACGATTTCCAAGCTTGTGGCAGGCGACGTGATTGCCTTCCGGGACAAGGAAGAGATCATCGTCGATGTCAGTGCCAATGGCCGCGAGATGTATAACTGCGAGTTCGGCAGAAGCGGCGAGAACTACACCGTCCGCGTCAAGGACAATGTGAGCAACGAAAACGACATTTTGAAACATCTGCTTGGCTAGGGCAGCGGACCTCCGGGGCTTGGTGGAAAAACACCGATAGTCGATAGATTTGGAACGGGAATGCTAATTTCATGGCGACAAAGAAGACAGCTTCGACGGAAGAAAATGAACTGAACCCATCGGATTCGGACTTCGATTTCGACAATGCGGTCAACGAACTCCGTGGCGTGATGAAACACGATGCCGACGGTACGGCGCCGGCAGCTGACGACAGTTTCGGCTTCGACTTTCCGGCCGGCGGCGAAACGAACTCCGAATTGCCTTCATTCGGCGATGTTGCCACCACCAGCGATTTTGGCGGTGACAACGACTTCGGGGCAAGCAGCGATTTCGGCGGGAGCAGCGATTTCGACTACTCCATGCCCGAAAGCAAGCCGACTGCTGGCTCGGGGCTTAACAGCAACCTCGATCTCATCATGGATATCCCCATCGATGTTCATGTTGTGCTCGGAACCAGTCGCATTTCGGTGTCGAATCTGATGAACCTTCAGGAAGGCGCCGTCGTGGCGCTCGACAAGAAGATCGGCGAACCGGTCGATATCACCGTCAACGGGCGTCGCATCGCCCGTGGTGAGATCACGGTTCTCGAAGACGACGACACCCGCTTCGGTGTGAAGCTCATTGAAGTCATGAGCTCCAAAACTTCCTGATCCAGGAAGTCGGAAGCAAAGAGGAAAAAGACCATGATGGACTTTGAAGACTTCGGCGGGGCATTGACAGACAAACCTCTTTCCCAGGCGGAAAAGGCAGCAGCAGTGCTGCTCGCCATGGGAAAGAATGTCGCCGGAAAGCTGCTCAAATTTTTCACCCAGGCAGAACTGCAGGCGATCATCGCCGCGGCGCAAACATTGCGCACCATTCCGCCGAATGAACTTGCACAGCTCGTCAACGAATTTGAGGACCTGTTCACCGAAGGTGCAGGCCTTATGGACAACGCCAAGGTCATCGAGAGCATTCTCGAGGCTGGCCTTACCCCGGAAGAAGTCGACAGCCTTCTCGGTCGACGTATGGCTTTCCAGTCTTACGAAGAGTCCATCTGGGACCGGTTGCAGGAAGCCGATCCCGATTTCATCGCGACTTTCCTGATGCGCGAACATCCTCAGACCGTGGCCTACATCCTTTCGATGCTGCCGTCCGGTTTCGGTGCAAAGGTGCTGCTGAAACTGCCCGACGGCCAGCGCGCGGACATCATGAACCGCACGGTGAACCTGAAGAACGTCAACCCGAAGGCGGCGCAGATCATCGAGAACAAGGTCGTCGACCTGATTACCGAGATCGAACGCGAGAAGAACTCCGTCGGCCCGATGAAGGTCGCGGAACTGATGAACGAACTGACCAAGCCCGACGTCGATACGCTGCTCAATTCTCTCGAGGAGATCAGCCAGGATGCCGTTGCCAAGGTTCGTCCGAAGATCTTCCTCTTCGAGGATATTCTCCTCATGCCGCAGCGCAGCCGCGTGCTGCTCTTGAACGACATCTCCGGCGAAGTGCTGACGATGGCGCTCAGAACCTCTTCTGCGCAGCTGCGCGAAAGTGTCCTGTCGTCGATCAGCCCTCGTTCTCGCCGCATGATCGAATCCGATCTGCAGGTCGAGATGCCCGGCACCAATCCGCGCGAAATCGCGATTGCACGCCGCGCCATCGCACAGGAAGCGTTGCGTCTCGCCAATTCGGGCCAGATCATCCTCAAGGATCCCGAAGCCCAGGCAGAGGGAGCGGCGGCCTGAACGAGGCCGTGACACCAATCCCGCGCGCCCGGTTCGGCGCGCGGCACCATATCGGTCGCTGTTGATAACCGCGATACCGCCGGGGCTTAACGATTGCCCCTTTTCGATCCCATGAATAATGTCTGATGACCGCTTGCGTATCGGTGCGGAAACCTAGGGTTTCCTATCGATGCATCGTTATAGGTTTCTGCAGCATCCCTTTTGCGGGGGACGACTGCAGGTTTCGGGGTCTGCTCCAGGGCCGTCAGGAAGGCGCTCGTGTCCGACGATCAGGACAAGGACAGTAAAACAGAAGACCCGACAGAGAAAAAGATCCGGGACGCGATGGCCGAGGGTAATACTCCCTCGTCACGCGAAGTTCCTATCTTCGCGTCCTCTCTCGCCTTCTATATCTATCTGGTCTTCTTCCTTCCGACGGGTGCAGCCAGGCTAGCGGAAACATTGCGCGATTTGCTTGAACAGCCGGATCAATGGCGAATGCAGACCGCCAACGATCTCGTTTCGCTGTTTGTCCGCCTGATGTGGGATGCGAGCGCGATGCTGCTTCCGGTGGCGGTTCTGTTCATCATATTCGGACTGGGGTCCAATTTTGCCCAGCACATGCCTGAATTCGTACTGAAGCGTATCACGCCCCAGTTCAACCGGATATCGCCGGTAAAGGGATGGCAGCGCCTTTTCAGCATGGCGGGACTGGTCGAATTCGGCAAGTCGATGTTCAAGATCATCGTCGTTTCCGTCGTGATGGTTCTGGTTCTGCGCAGCGATTATTTCCGCTCGCTCGATGCCCTCTTCTCCGATCCCCAGGTGATGCTCGTCGAGATGATGGCGATCATGAAGAAAATCATGATCGTAATCCTGTTTGCGACCGGCATTCTTGCCATCGCCGACTACATGTGGACGCGCCATCACTGGTATTCGAACATGCGAATGACCAAGCAGGAAGTGAAGGACGAATTCAAGCAGTCACAGGGCGATCCGCTGATCAAGGCTCGCATCCGCTCCATCGGCCGCGATCGCGCACGGCGGCGGATGATGACCAATGTTCCTCGCGCCACGCTCGTGATCACCAATCCTACTCACTATGCGGTGGCACTCCGTTATGCCCAGGGAGAGAACGAAGCTCCGATCGTGGTCGCGAAAGGTCAGGATCTGGTCGCGTTGAAGATCCGCGAAGTGGCGCAGCAGAACAATATCCCAATCTTCGAGGATCCACCGCTGGCGCGTTCGATGTTCGCGCAGGTCACCGTCGATGGCGTTATCCCGCCGCCCTTCTACAAGGCCGTTGCCGAACTTATCCATCGTGTCTATGCGGCAAGAGCAAAACGCGGCCGGCGATAGCGGCATAAGAAATCAGGTGATGTAGCCGAGCCTGATCGCCTTTGCGATCGCCTGGATACGGTTGACGGAATCAAGCTTGATCGTCGCCGAACCGAGATAGGCATTTACGGTGTGGACCGAAAGGCCGAGCTTTTCGGCAATCTCTTCGCTGATGCGACCATCGCCCGCCAATTGCAGGCAGGCAATTTCCCGCTCACTGAGCGATTCCGCCGGCACGTTGCGCCGCTCGTCCAATGCCAGCAGATCCATCATGATCTGGCAGCTTTCCACATGCTGATCTATCACGGATCCCGCATCAAGCGTGAGATGCTCGGCGAAGAACGCAACGTAACCGTTCCCGAGAGCACCCAAGCGCACGGGGAAAACAACGCCCGAAAATGGCAGCACAGCGCTCTCAAGTCGCCGGATAAGCGGTGTGAACTCGCCGGCATCTATGGTGCTGCCGGAACCATTTCCACTCCATACCAGAGGGAGAAGCGACATCTCGACATGATCGAGCAATGTCTCTTCAAACTCTCCGAGAAGCCGGTTGCTGTTTTCAACCGCGTTCGGTCCCCAGTTCTCCAGTTCGCATACCAGCTTTCGCTTATTCGGAAGCCCGGCTCCCGAGATCCGGAAAACAGCAAAATTACGAGCCTTGAGGCTTTTCTGCATGGCGACGAGTTTCGGAAAGATATCCGATCTGCTTGATCCACGCTGCAAGCGGAGATGTTGAACGCTCCCCGGTCCGTCAGCGGTACCGCCTCGCGAATAGCCCATTCCGTTGCCGCCCTCTATACCAGATTGTTGCGAACCGCGTAGGCGATCGCCTCGGAGCGGGTCTTGGTAGCAGTCTTGCGCATCACGCTAGTGATGTAGTTGTTGATGGTATTTCTCGAAATTCCGAGTATGACCGCAATCTCGTCGCTGGTCTTGCCTTCGGCGATCCAGAAAAGGCATTCCAGTTCTCGTTCGGTCAGCTCGAAATCACGTTCGGTGCGGGATTCCACGCTTTCGACAAAGCTTGCGCCATAGGCGGCAAGAAGCCCAATTTCGCGTAGATGTTCCTGCGAAAGAATGACGCCCTCGACAAACAGAAGCATCAAGGAAAAACGTGTGCGGCCGACCGAAAAGGTCAGGGCGCAATACTGGCGGCTCAATTTTTCAGGCAGGACAATTTCGTCCGGCAAAAGCGCAAAGCTCGGTGTCAGAACGGCGAAACATTTTTCAAGCTCCGTCGACCGCGTGTAGGCACTGGCCAATTCAGAGCCGAGACGACGAACGAGATCGAAGGGCCAGTTCGAGGTCACGATGAAATCGAGACCCTGTTCCTGGATGAGATCGTAACGAGCAAGCAGAAAATGGGACGCCCCGACGTGATCGGCGAGCAATCGCATGATCACCTGCAGATTTTCCGAACCGGCCAAGGCGGAAAGGCGGCGCACCAACTCATTACGAGACATTACTGGAGTGCGATCATTCTCCGGAATAGGGCGTCCTTGCGCCGATACATCCATGCCCGATAACTCCATTCGTTATCTGCTCCTGCTGCGTCGATTAAGACCTCGCCTGAAGAAGCCTATCCGAGTTCCTGTTACCGACACCCGCTGCACCCCTTGCTGAGGGGTTATGAAACCGCCGACGAATCACGGTCAGTTTAAGAGAAGCCCACACAATTGCCATCATGTGCTGGGCGAATTTCCCCAGATGCTGCGGGAGTGTCACATCTTAGGTTAAAGTGACGCAGACGAATTGGTTCCAATTTCCGCAAAAAAGGGCCGGATTTGCATCCGACCCTTTGCATCATGTTTCCGTGATCTACCCTTAGGCTGCTTTTTCGAAGGCCCACTTGCGGAGGATTTTCGCTGCACGCTCTTCGGAAATCTCGACCATGCGGGCAAGACGTTTTTCCGGGCCTTCCTTGACGCGGCGGTTGAAGCCATCGCCTTCGTCGTCGCCCATGAGGTCGTTGCTGCCATCGAAACCGAAGTCTGCGCCGAAACCGTCCATAAGAGCGGGGCTGCCGCCGGCCGGAGAGAAATCGGGCAGTTCCAGGCCGGCACCTTCGCCGATCGTTTCTCCCGATGCGCTCGTACCGGAAACCGTGCGAACCAGAGGGCGCAGGCCAAGCCAGATAACCAGGAACGCGACACCGAGGAAAGCCAGCGAGTTGATGATGCCGCCGAGGTTGCGAGTAAGAACTTCCGTGACGCTCGGGCCGGTAGCGGTTTCTTCAAGCAACTGGCTTTCGAGGAAGTCCATGGCCGTGAGGGTGATCACGTCGCCACGATCCGGACTGATGCCGGCGGCAGAGGTCACGATCTTCTGCATCTCGGCGAGGTAGGCGTCAATCTTGGCCTGATCAGCAGGTTCTCCGACCATCTGAGCGATACGGCCCCTGTTGACCACAACGGCAACCGACACTTTTTCAATCAGATAGCTGTTGCGCGTCGTGGCAATGGTCTTCTGGTTGATTTCGTAGTTGGTCTGCTCTTCACGCTTGTCGGACTTGTCGGAAGACTTCGGCCCGTTATTGCCACCCTGGTCAGGTGCCGCCTGGGGAACATTCTGCTCGACTGTCGATGCGTTGTCGTCAGCCGACTGCTGCGACTGCGCGTTTTCACGCGTCGCGCGGACCGAACGCTCTACACGTGAATTCGGATCGTAAACGGTCTCCTGGGTCTGCTGGCTATCCGTGTTCAGGGCGGCCGTGACGCTGGAGCGGAAATTGTCCATGCCGAGGAACGGCGCGAGAGCCTTGTCGATATTGGTCTCGATTTCGGACTGGACAGACTGGACGATACCAAGCGAGCGGTTGATCTGATTATTGCCACCGTCGTCGCCCGAAGCAAGCAACTGGCCGGTGGAATCGAGAATCGTTACGTCCTCGACGTCGAGCCCGGGAACGGCCGAAGCGACAAGGTGACGAATTGAAGATGCGGCCTTGCGGCCGGTCGACGATCCCGCACGGATCATCACCGAGGCCGTCGGCTTCTGTTGTGCGCGCCGGAAGTTTCCGACATCGGGCATGACGATGTGGACGCGGGCGGCGGAGACGCCGCTGATCTGCTGAATCGATCGGGAAATTTCGCCTTCAAGCGCGCGGACGCGCGTAACTTCCTGCATGAAGGACGTCAGGCCGAGCGAGCCGACATTGTCGAAGAGTTCATAACCTGCGTTGGAACTGTTTGGCAGCCCGCGTTCCGCCAACAGCAGACGCGCCTTGCTGGTGCTGCCGACCGGAACCTGGATGCTTTTGCCGTCGGAACCGACTTCAAAAGCCAGGTTGGCTTCTGCAAGTGCCATGCTGACCTGATTGAGATCGCTGGACTCAAGGTTCACGTAGAGTGTCTCGTAGGCAGGCTTATTAACAAACATCGCGGCGGCAATGACGATCGCGATTGAAATCGCACCTGCAGCGGCCAAAGCAATAAGTTTTGTCTGACCGAGAGATGCCAGATTTCTAGAAATTTGTGAAAATTGAGCTAACAGATTCATTCTGTTCCCACATCGCCGAACACGGTTATAGAGCTACTGCCCAGGCGCACCCTATGAGGCGAAGCTTGTGCGAGCGTTTCGGCAATTTGGAATGTGGGGGTGCAGACGCGAAAGTTTGCGAGCAGCGCGTCAGCCTACAAGATCAGAAGAAGTCGAAGTCGCCTGCTGCCTTGGTCAGCGGCTGCGAGTGACCATGCCGCATGCCGTTCGCCAGAGATCTCTGCATGTCTGCCAGCTTGACGAGGCTGAGCGCCGTGGAAACATCCACCTTCCACTCATTGGGAATGGATCCCGTAATGGTATCGATGAATTCAGCCAGACCGCGCGTTTTCTGCACGGCAAGATCGATGCCCTGCAAGATCTTCATCGTGTCGGGCGACTGCAATACATTCTCTCCGCCCACTTCGAGAATTTGCGGCTCCACCCGCTCGATCAGATATGCAACATCGTGCAATTCGGAAACCAGCCGCATCAGAACATCCGGCAAAGCCTCCTCGAGGGCAGAGATCTGCGGCGTAACAATGTCGTTCATGGCCATTCCAGAATAAGAATTGAGGTGACGATCAGAAGAATTCGATAGCGTTGTCGACTGGCTTGGGTGGCGTGCGGACAGGGCGCTGTTCAAGCGCAACTGTTCTTTGCGTTTCCGCGCCCGTCAGCGGGTATTGTCTGGCACGTCCGTGGACGGGCCAATATTCAAGCTTTCTTCCGTGCTCTCCGCCGGTCGACGAGCCGACAACCTGAATGCCTTCGTCCCTCAGGAACTGCATGGCAAAGGCTGCGTTCTGTTCGCCGACATTCGAGAAGCTTGCGATCGTTTTTGCGCCGCCGAAGACCTTTGCCTCCAGCCGGTCGCGCCGGGCGCCCTTCTTCAGGAGACCGTTGATCAACAGCTCCATCAGATGCACGCCATAGCGCGTCGCATCACCTCCCGATGCCATGGCCCCGCCCGAGCCAGGCAACAAGAAGTGGTTCATGCCGCCGACACCGGCGACTGGATCACGAAGACACGCGGCCACGCACGATCCAAGTATCGTCGACAGGACGACGTCAGGGTCGTCAATGACCTTGTACTCTCCCTGGATGATATGGACGCGCCTGGACGCGATAGCATCATTCATTTTAGGGCTCCGAACACCGCCTCGATAGCGGCCTTCATCTTTTCGATGGTGAACGGCTTGGCGAGAACGTTGTTGGCGCCGAGCTGGGCTGCCTTCTGAACCAGAGCGCGATCGCCCTGAGCCGTCAGGATGATGAAGGCTGCCTTTTTGGTTGCCGGGTTCGAGCGAACGGCCTGCAGGAAACCAATGCCGTCCATGTTCGGCATGTTGAAGTCGGAAATGACCAGGTGATGCGGCTGTTCGGACATGATCTTCATGCCCTGTACGCCATCGCCGGCGGAGGTGATCTGCTTGAAGCCGAGCTGTGTCAGAGCATCGCTGAGCAGCAGGCGGCTGGTAACCTGATCGTCGACGATCAGAACTTTGATTTTTTCAGCGAGAGACATTTATTCGGTACCTTCTTTTCGGGCGGCAGTTAATTTCAAAACTTCTTCTCCAATGGAGCCCAGGGGCAACTGCTGCTCGACGGCACCCAGTTCATAGGCAACCCTCGGCATCCCATAGACCACACAGGTCTTCTCGTTCTGTCCGATAGTGCGTGCGCCGGCGCCGCGCATCTTCAGAAGTCCGGAAGCCCCGTCGCGCCCCATGCCGGTCAGAATGACGCCAACCGCGTTGCGGCCGGCCAATTCCGCAACTGAATCGAAGAGTACATCGACCGACGGCCTATGGCCGTTGACGGGTTCCTTTTCGATCAGCCGGCAGCATGG
This sequence comes from Aliirhizobium cellulosilyticum, assembly GCF_014198105.1. Classification (NCBI taxonomy): domain Bacteria; kingdom Pseudomonadati; phylum Pseudomonadota; class Alphaproteobacteria; order Hyphomicrobiales; family Rhizobiaceae; genus Aliirhizobium; species Aliirhizobium cellulosilyticum. Next base: position 644,031 of record NZ_JACIGW010000002.1, read on the forward strand.
CGCTGACGGATTTGCCACCTGCATGTGTCGTTCACCACCGGGCGCGAGATAGATCTTGCCGATCTCCAGGCGTGCGCCATCGGTCGCTTCTTCCACTACAGGAGCGCAGATACGATTAAGACGTTCTGCAAAACTTTTCGTAAACGTCGGAGGCATATGTTGAGTGATTACTGTCGGCGGGCAGTTCTGCGGGAACTTTTGCAGCACCGTAATCAACGCTTCCACACCACCGGTAGAAGATCCGATCGCGACAACTTTGCGTCCCACACGGTATTCATGAACCGACATTGGCGGCGCAACCGGAGCCGGCGCGGATGTTGCCGTAAACCTGCGGCCCGAGCGGGCAGCCGCCTTGACCTTTTCGGCAAGATCCATGAACGGACGCCGTTCGCCCGGAGCAGGCTTGCCGACGCAATCGAAGGCGCCGATCTCAAGTGCTGCCAGCGTCGCGTTGGCGCCGTGATGCGTCATCGTCGAGACCATGATGACCGGCATCGGCCGCAGGCGCATGATCTTTTCGAGGAACTCGAGGCCGTTCATGTTCGGCATTTCGATATCGAGCGTGACGACGTCCGGGTTCAGCTGCTTGATTGCGGCACGCGCCTCCATGGCATCGCCGGCCTGACCGATGACGCTAACCTCCGGATCGGAATTCAGCACAGCGGTGATCAGGCCCCGCATAGTGGGGCTGTCGTCCACGACGAGGACGCGTGCGGGCGCGCTCATGCCTTCCTCCCTGCATGCTTTCCGATATAGCGATAGGTGGTGATCCCGATATTGTCGAAGAGATGCTTCGCATCACCCGACACGCGCTCGGAATGGCCGATATAGAGGTGACCGGCATCTGGAAGCAGCGATGCGAAACGGGACCAAATCTTCATCTGCGTCGGTTCATCGAAATAGATGACCACGTTGCGGCAGAAGATAACGTCAAAACCGCCCTTGAATGGCCACTGAGCCATCAGGTTCAGTTCGTTGAAGGTGATCAGCTTCTTGACGCGATCGTCAATCTGGCACTTGCGGCGGCCGTTGATATCGACGTCGCGGAACCATTGCTTGCGCATGGCCGGCGAAATGCTCTCAAGAGCGTTCTCGTCATAGGCACCGGCTCGTGCCGTTTCGAGGATCTTGGGATCGATATCGGTCGCCAGAATACGGAAATCGTAATCGGCGGCGTTCGGGAACATCGCGAGTACGGTAAGCGCGATCGAATAGGGTTCCTGCCCATCCGAGCAGGCAGCCGACCATATGCGCACACGTCCGCCGCTCTTGGCACGGTTGATAAGGCCCGGCAAGACTTCGTCACGCAGATGTTCGAAATGATGGTTCTCGCGGAAGAAGCGAGTGAAATTCGTGGTCAGATGCGACAGCATCTCGCGACGAACAGCTGCGCCTTCCGGCGATGAGACAAGCTCGCAATATTCGCGAAAACCTCTCAAGCCCAGATTGCGGATATGCTTGGAGAGACGCGAATAGACGAGAGAAGCCTTGGAATCGTTGAGATAGATTCCGGCATCGGCATAGATCATTGCAGCGATTTCGGAGAGATCACGGCGCTTCAGCGGATATTCTCCGCTCGCCAATACCTCATCCGGCGACTGCCGGCTATCAAGCGCGCCCAACGGCATCATGCAGCTTCACTTTCCTTGTCGTGAGCTTTCTCGGGGAAAAGGGCTTCCAGCTCGATCAAGCAGATCATTCGCTTGTCGATGGCCAGGATGCCCCTTGCGTATTGCTTCTCCAGGTCCGAGGAGACTTCCGGAACCGGCTGGATATTATCGTCGGTAATCGTAAGGATATCGGAAACGGCCTCGACCAGCAGGCCGACAACCTTGCTCTTCACCTGCGCGACGATGATCACGTGGCGCGGGGTCGGTTCTGTTTCCTTCATGCCGAGCCGGGCCGACATGTCGATGATCGGCAAAACCGCACCGCGCAAGTTGATCACGCCCCTGACATAGGCGGGCGCATGCGGCATCGGCGTGGCCTGGGTCCATCCGCGGATTTCGCGGACGGACATGATGTTCACGCAAAATTCCTGATCGCCGATACGGAAGGCAATAAGCTCCCGGGCACCCTGCGACAGAGACTTTACGGCATAAGATACGCTCATGACCCAGGTTATCCTGCTGCTGCGAGCGACATTTCAGGCTTCAGCGACTGACCGCGAGAAGCACCGACGACCGCATCGACGTCGAGGATGAGCGCCACGCGTCCATCGCCGAGGATGGTTGCGGCGGCGATACCCGGAACGTGGGTGTAGTTCGCCTCGAGCGACTTGATGACGACCTGGCGCTGGCCCTGGATCGCATCGACCATCAGGGCGCGCTGGCCACCGCCTTCGGATTCGACCAGAAGCGCGACGCCATCGACTGGATTGGCCTGGTTGGTGCGGAAGTTGAGGATGCGACCAACATCGACCAGCGGGCAGAACGAGTTGCGGATCGAGATGAGCCGCTGGTTCGCGCCAAAGGAGTGAATGGCAGAGGCTTCCGGCTGGAGCGTTTCAACGATCGCCGTCAGCGGCACGACCAGCGTCTGGCCGGCAACGGTGACGACCATGCCGTCGAGGACGGCGAGTGTCAGCGGCAGGCTCATGGTGAAGGTCGAACCGAGGCCCGGGCGCGAGGAGATCGAGATGCGACCACCAAGTGCCTGGATCGAACGCTTGACGACGTCCATGCCGACGCCGCGGCCGGAGATGTCGGAGATCTTGTCGGCGGTGGAGAAGCCCGGCGCGAAGATCAGGTTGTCGATTTCTTCATCCGAAAGGTTTGCATCGGGGCTGATGAGATCGTTGTCGATCGCCTTCTGCTTGACGCGCTCGCGGTTGATACCGCCGCCATCGTCCTGCAGTTCGATGAGGATGCGACCCGAACGATGCTTTGCGGAAAGCTTGATCGTGCCTTCCGGATCCTTGCCGGCGGCTTCTCGCTTTTCCGGGCTTTCGATGCCGTGGTCGACGGCATTGCGGATCATGTGGGTGAGCGGCTCGGCGATCTTGTCGATGACCGTCTTGTCGACTTCGGTGTTTTCGCCTTCGGTGACGAGGCGGATCTGCTTGCCGACCATGTCGGCCACTTCGCGGACGATACGCGACATGCGCTGGAAGACCGGCTTGACCGGCTGCGCGCGGATCGCCATGACCGAGTCCTGGATTTCGCGGGTGAGCTGCTGCAGCTCTTCCAGACCCATGTTGATCGAGGACACGCCGTTATTGTCGTTCTCGATAACGCTCTGCGAGAGCATCGCCTGGTTGATGACGAGCTCGCCAACGAGGTTGATCAGGCGGTCAACGCGATCGAGATCGACGCGGATCGTCTGGCCGGCCGAAGATGCGGCGGCTGCGGCGTTGTTCTGGGTGGCAGCAGCAGCCGCGGCGGCTGCGGCGGCAGCGCTTTCCTTCTTTTCGACGGCAGCATTGACGGCCTTGACGACGCTCGCAGAAGCTTCTTCCGTCGCAGCGGTCTCGGTCTGCGGGGTCGGCTCGGCCGGCTCGTCGTCCAGTGCAGAGAGATCGAAAGGCACCGGGATCATCGGTAGCTGCTCGCCTTCCGACACTTCGGCCGGCTTGACCTCCAGCTCACAATCCCACTCGGCGAATTCGAAGACCGCACGGACTTCTTCCTCGGACTTCGGCGTGGTGATGGAGATCTTCCAGCCGAAATAGGATGCTTCCGGATCCATGTTTTCCAGCGCGGGAAGCTGATCCATATCGCAGGCAATGCCCATCTCGCCGAAGCGGGAAAGATCGCGCAGCAGAAGCGCCGCTTCGTTGCCCTTGGAATAGAGTTCACGCGTCGGCTTGAAGGTGACTTCGTAGGTGAACTGTTCGACCACTTTCTCTTCTTCGCCGAAACCGTCGAAGGTGAAGGGGATCGGCTGGAAACCGCTGTCGTCAGTCGGCTTTGCAGGAGCAGCAGCAACGGGCTTTGCAGCCTTCGGTGCCTCGGCGGCCGGCAGAGCTTCGCCGTTGGCCAGAGCCTCCAGTTCCTTCACCAGTCCACGCGTACGGCTTTCCTCGACGCTGCCGCCATCACGCGAGCAGGTCACGAGGTCGGCGAGCACGTCGGCCGACTTGAGCATGACCTTCAGGACATCCTGGTTCGGCTCCAGCTTGTTGGAGCGCACGCAGTCCAGCGTGGTCTCGAAGACGTGGGCAAAGGCCACGAGCTCTTCCAGACCGAATGCACCGGCACCACCCTTGATGGAATGAACGGCGCGGAAAACGGCGTTGACCGTCTCGGGATCGCGATCCCCATCGTTCAGCTTGAGAAGACCGGATTCCAGTTCAGCGAGCTGCTCTTCGCATTCCTGAAAAAAGATCTCTTTGATTTCGTTCATATCCATCGGAAGAATTCCCGGTTCAGGCGGTTACACGCTCGATCGCATCAATGAGTTTTGCCGGATCGAAGGGCTTGACGATCCAGCCGGTCGCGCCGGCCTGGCGCGCACGGTTCTTCTTTTCGGCATCGCTTTCCGTGGTCAAAACCAGGATCGGGATGGCGCGGTATTTCTCGTTGCGGCGCACGCCTTCGATGAAACCGAAGCCATCGAGGCGCGGCATGTTGATGTCGGTAACGATGACATCCGGCTCGCAGCCTTCGAGAACCTCAAGGCCCTCGACGCCGTCCTCTGCCTGGATCGTTTCGAAACCGGCATTGTTGAGGGTGACCAGAAGCATGTTCCGGATCGTCCGTGAATCATCCACGGTCAGTACTTTTTTCTTCATTGCTAGATCTCCTTAGCAATTAACTGGGTTTCGCTGATTCCAATCAGCGCCATCGTCTTTTCAAAGGCATCCGATGCCTTCTCGACGAGGAATGACTTCTTGTCGGCCTGCCATGCTGTGGCACCGGCAACCAGAACCTGGGCGCATTGCACGCCGACACGCTCCACCGCAGAGGCATCGATCACGATATCCTTGCCCCGCATGGACATGAGCTTACCGTGCAGGACCGATGCTTCATTGAGGTCGAGAACGGCCGAGAGAGCCAGTTTTCCGGATGCGGCCTTCTTTGCTGCCATCAGCGTATTCCTTGCCGTTTGTAAAAGGGTTGTGCCTCGGCCTCAGCCAATGCCTGATATCGGTCGGACAATGCGCCAACCGGCTGAACTGCCGGGCGCCTGCCATCGTGGGTATTCTGGACGTCGCGCTCGAAACCCTGCTGGCGGGCAATGCGGAATTCGCGCACCGTGCGGCCCAGTTCGAGAATGACGGTGTGCAGCTCATCGGCGCTTTCACCGGTATTGCGTGCGAAGCTCGCATTTGCACTGATCTCGTGGCTGAGCGAGCCGATCTCCGAGGTGACGCGGTTCAGCCCGTCGGCCTGTTCGACCGTGCGGCGGGCGACGCCGGTGATCGCATCATTGATCTCGCCGACCTGCTGGACGATGCCGCCGATCGCCGCCTGGGTGCGATGAACCATGTCGACACCAGCCCCGACCTGCGATTTGGTACCGGTGACCAGTGTCTTGATTTCGCGGGCCGCATCGGCGGAACGCTGGGCAAGCGCCCTCACCTCTTGTGCGACGACGGCAAAACCGCGGCCGCTATCGCCGGCGCGCGCCGCTTCGATGCCGGCATTGAGCGCGAGAAGATTGGTCTGGAAGGCGATCTCGTCGATGACACCGATGATCTCGCCGATCTTTTCGGCCGAATTCTCGATATCGGTCATGGCGCTGATTGCGCGGCCAACGATCTCACCGCTTTCTTCGACGGAACGGCGTGTCGCAACGGCAGCGCTTTCGGCAGCCGACGTTCCGGCAACGCTTTCCTTGACGAGTGCGGAAAGCTGATAAAGGTCGTTATGCACTGATTGTGCCCGGCGCGCCTGCTCTTCCGAAGCGGCCGCGAATGTCGAGGCGTTGCGTGCCATGGCATCCGTCAGACCGATCGCCTGCATTCCGGCATTGTCGATCACGCCGACCGAGTTGCGCATGCCGCCGATCGCGCTTGACAGAAGTTCGGCCAGTTCACGATAGGCTTCCGGCACGTCATTCGGCAGGGCGGCTGTCAGATCACGCTCGGCGAGCGCGCCAATGACGGCGGCAAAGGTGTCGACCGCTTCGGCCTGATCGGCGGAGCGCTGGTCGGCAAGGGCGCGCTGGTGCTTCTGTCTCTGTTCATTGAAACGGAGCGAGACGGCGATTTCGACATCGACCATGACCAGGCGCAGGATGGCGGCGATGAGATCGCGCAGTTCCTGTTCGCGCCGGCGGGCACCGGGAAGGAAGGAGCGCGGCGCAAAATCCTCGACAGCGCCGAGTACCAGATGTTCGAGCATCACCGAATGGCCGGCGATATGCCAGCGCGGGTCGAGACCCATGCGGCTTTCAGTATCCGACAGAACCTTGACGCGATCTGCATAAAGCGCATCGAAGCGAGCGTCGGTCAGCACCGCCCAGTGGGACGCCTGAAGATCGTTGAGACGGTCGACCTGCTGTTCGGTTTCGAAATGGCTGGAGGCTTCGGGAGAGGACTGCAAGCGTTGAAAGAGATCGCGCAGACCGTTCTTCAGATGGCCTTCGAGCTGTGGGCGACACCGGCGGAGCAGATCGCACAGATCGCCGTCGAGACCGGCGAATGCCAGTCTCTCGCCAAGGCTGCCTGCCTGGCGACGTCGAACCTGTTCGCTTGGCGTGTCCTGCACCAAAAGTCGTCCCCAAAAACCACACAAACCGAGAATTCGGCGTGAGAGAAGCCATGCGGGTCAGGGACTGGAGATGGACAATGAATGCCTTGGCACACAGGACATGATCCCGTGCCGTGCGAACGCGGTCACCGCAGTTTTCCTGACTTTTCTTGAGCGGATACCGGATTCAAACCGGTACGGCCTTGGCGGCTTCATGCCTTGGTGAGCAGACCGCAGTCGTCCCATTTGCCGTATAGTCCAATTTGTATGGTTAATTCCTTGCCCGAAGGTTAATGGACAGTAGATATCGGCCGTTTTGCTACAAAACGACCATTGAAACCACGGTATCGGAACACCGTCCGGCAAAGACTGCAAGCAGAGGTTTCATCGGCTCAATTGTTCTTGGTTGTAAGATCGGCAATCGCTCTCAGGCCATCCTTGTTGCCGAGATCGGCCAAGGCCTGGAAGATACGCAGCGCTTCCGCCTGCCTGCCGATGTTGAGCAGGGCGTATCCGCGCAGGCTCATCAGATCGGTCTGTTCGGGCACGATCTGCGCCCGCTGATCGAGCGCGATCAGCGTCTCCCGGTAGCGGGCCGACTTGAACGAATTGACGGCCCTGTCGGCAAGGATGGATGCCTGCAGTTCGACGGCGCGGGTATTGTTCTGCGGTGCGATCGTTGCGGCGGCAGCCGCCTTGTCAGTCAGGCCGACACGCAGATAAGCGAGGCTCTTGCCGTAAGCGGCATCGGAACGGGCGGCCTGAGAGGAAGCCATGGTCGCGACATCGAATGCCTGCGCTGCTTCGAGCGGCCGGTTGAGATCCATCAGGCACCAGCCGCGGGCGAGAGCCTGATCCGGCGAAAGTTGGCGAGGGTCGACGGTAGAGGCGCACCCCCTGTTGACTGGAGCACTGCGGGCAGGTGTGGCGCGTGACACACGCGGTGCGGGCCTTTCGACGGGCACAGGCCGGTAAGCCTGAGTGACCGGTTCAGGCTGAGCGGCATAAGGCTGCTGGTTTGAGGGCTGCTGGTAGTAAGCCTGCTGGCGCGGCGGCGGCTGTAGTTGCTGCTCCACCGGATATTGCTGCATCTGCTGCGCAAGATAGGGTTGCGTCTGCTGTTGCTGCGGCGGCGTGAGCTGCGAGAGATAATCCTGCCCCTGCAAACGACGACGATCGTCCTCGCCGAGATTGGCGATGCGGTCGGACCTGCCGGCCCAGGTGCGCTGGATCGCCGCGACACCGGCCCTGTCGCCGAGATCGTTACGGCTCAGGACCAGACCATAGGCGGAAGGTTCGTCATCCGGCTTCCATGTGAGGGCTGCGGCAAACCATTGAGCCGCCGTTGTCGGCTGGCGCATGTAACGCGCATACCATCCGAACTGCTGGGCCGCGGCTGCATCCTTCGCTTCGATGACGACAGGCGCCATGCGCGACAGCACTTCCTCCTGCAAGATCGGCGGAGGATCGATGGCGAGAAGGTTGGCGACGGCGGCCATATAGGCGGCCTTGGAGCCGGGCGACGTGTCACGCCATTTGTAGAGCACGTTTTCGGCTTCGAGCGGAGAATTCTGGCGTGTCAGGGTGAGAGCCAGGCCCTCAGCTGCAGAGGCGGTCTCTTCCTTGGTGAAGGCCTTGCGGAACCAACGCTCGGCGCCGCCGAGATTGTCTCGGCGATAATAATACCAGCCGAGCAGAAGCGCATCGGACGCCAGTTCATCCTTTTCGGCCAGCCGTTCCAGCCGCGTCAGATATTTGTCAGCGACGACGAGCTTGGGATCGGTATTGCCGTCGCCCACCAGACGGCGGGCCAGATCATCACGCAGGCTTTCGAATTCGGGCTGCCCGTCCGCGCCGGTTCGTTCCTTCGACAGCAGTTCCTCGATCATGTCCGGCGCCAGCAATTCGCTCGCCTTCTGGACCGTGGCCATCCGCTCCGAAGGATTGTCGCAATTGCTGAGCACGTACAGATAGGCATCACGCGCCCGCGGCTTGCGGTCGGTATCGGCAAAGGCTTCGGCAAGACGCCACAAGACATCGACTTCGCTGCAGGTCAGAAGCGTCGGGTTTTCCGCTGCAATCCGAATAACCTCGTCATAGGTCTTGGCATCGGATGCCGCCGTCAGCCGGGTGCGCGCCTCGGCAAGCTTCAACCTATCCAGAAGATCGGTAGGCGGCTGCCAGCTCGGCTCGGCGGCCTGGCGATCGGAGATTGCCTTGCGCACATCGGCATAGCGCGCCTGTGCGTAGAGCTGCCACATGTTGTCCAACTGCGGATCTGTCGTCGGTCGTGCGGCCAGCGGATCGGCCGGAGGTGTCCAGTTGGGATAGAGTGCTCGAAGACGGGAGATTTCGGCCTGTAGACGGGCTGTATCGCCTCGGGCGGCAAAATAGCGGAGCGCGCTTTCATCGACCTGCGGAGCCGAGGCTGACGGCTGAGTGCCCGGCCTCGACTGCGCTTGTGCTGGCGGCTGCGTCTGAGACTGCTTCGGGAACTGCTGCGAAATCTGCGCACTCGGCTCCGAAGCCGGGGCAGTCTGCTGTGATTGTGCAATTACCAGTGGCGGGCGTCCGGCGCGCTTATCGGCTGGCGCCACGGTCGGAGATTGCGACTGCAATCGGTTCGTGCGGTTCACGTCTGTGCCTGCGAAAAACGAATCAGCAGCAGTCAACGAACCGGTGATCTCGTTGAAATCGACGTCAGACGCCTGTTTGTAAGCGATCAATGCCGCTGCGGCCATGCCGAAAGCAGCTAAAGAGATCAGCGAAAACCGCATTTGCACCCCGGTCCCTGTCCATCCAAATCATTTCGGCCCGTGCACACAAGCCCACATCTGACAGCAATTGGTTAAAGAATGAGGGCATATAGTTAACGAACAATTTAGATTTCGTAAGTAAATAAGAAATCATGAATACACAAAAGTGACTCGAACCGGCAGGCATTCCACAAATGGCTGCCCGGTGACCCTCGCAGAAAGCGGGCAATGAGTAATGCGTGTCTGCCCCAGGACTGGATTTTGATGACGGACGGACACTTTATGACTTTGCAGCCGGGATGGAGCGGTCGCCGTGCTGCTATCACGGCCTCCATAGGATTTGCAGCGCTCAGCCTCACCGGATGCGCAGGAAAGCCGATCCAATCCGAAGCCTTCATAAAGAGCGTTCCGCCGGAACAGGCCATAGTCATGCCACCGCCAGGGGGACCCGCGGTCGTCAACATTATCGAACGACGTTTCAACAATGCCATCAGCCAGGACATCCATCTGGCGACCAACGCATCCACACCCGGACAGAACATGCTGAAGGTCCAGCTCTTTGGCACAGAGAGCGCCTACAGCCAGGCCGATAACAGTCTGGGCATGTCGTCGATCACCGAAGGACGCATCTCATCTGAAATGCGCCAGTCCCTGCCGCGTGTGGCGATGGCGAAATCACAGTTCTATGTGCAGAACGCCTATGGTCCATTCGGATATGCTTTCGGGCGCGGCAGAGGCTCCGATCTGTGCCTTTATGCCTGGCAACAAATCCGCACCCGCGACCAGGGCACGCCATTCGCCAACTACGGCGTGATCCAGATCCGCCTGCGAACCTGCGAGGCGAATGCCACCGAAGCAAAGCTCCTTTCGGTCATGTATAACTTTACGATCAACGCATCGGTTGATGCACTCGGCTGGAACCCTTACGGTGCAAATCGCGAGTTCAACTCCGCCGTCGGCACCACCGGCGCTCCGATCTATCCGCGCCCGGCGTCATCCGAGCCGATGGTCCAGACGCTGCCGCAGCGGCAGACGACGTCCTATGCGCCGCGAGTTCAGGTCCGTCGTGTCCAGCCGGTCGCTCAGCCTGTGGCGGCGCCGGTCGCACCGCCGCAGCTTGAGCCGCGTGGTCCCCGCGTACCTTCGCCTTTCGGCAACGGCTATTCTTCTGCCACCGGACGATCCTCCGATGGTTATGCCGCAACGACGACGCCAAACGGCGCGACGGTACCGGCAACCCAAAGGGTGGCAGTTCCGTCTCCATCCTGCTCCATGGCAACCGACGGAGCAGACGTTGTCTGCCGCTGATCCTGTTGTCCGTCTTCGGCTCTCATCGAGGTAGTCCGCCATGAGGACACTATATTCAGCCGTTATCTGGGCCGTCGCCACGGTGATGATCATCCTTCTGGTGACCTTGCCGATCAATACGCGCACGCAGCTGATCGCAAGCATCCTGATCGTCACGGTCATGGCGATCATCAAGCTTCTGGATGTCGGCGGAAAATGGCGACTGGTGGCGCTTGCCTTCGGTACAGGGATGGTGCTGCGTTATGTCTACTGGCGCACGACAAGCACGCTGCCGCCGGTCAACCAGCTGGAAAACTTCATTCCCGGCATGCTTGTCTATCTGGCAGAAATGTACAGCGTGCTGATGCTGTCGCTCAGCCTGTTCGTCGTTGCCATGCCGCTGCCGCCGGCGCGGCCAAGCAGCAGATCGAGCAGCGACGAAAACCTGCCGACCGTCGATGTCTTTGTGCCAAGCTACAACGAGGACGAACAGCTTCTTGCCAATACTCTGGCCGCTGCCCGCAACATGGATTATCCGCCGGAAAAGCTGACCGTCTGGCTGCTCGACGATGGCGGCACTGTGCAGAAGCGCAAGGCGAGTAATGTTGCCGACGCCCGTGCGGCCGAAGCCCGCCACGAAAAGCTGAAGCGGCTCTGCGTAGAAATGGGGGTGAATTACCTCACCCGCGAGCGCAACGAGCATGCCAAGGCCGGCAATCTCAATAACGGGCTTGCCCATTCGACCGGCGATCTTATCGCGGTCTTCGACGCCGACCATGCGCCGACGCGCGACTTCCTTCTGGAAACGGTGCATTATTTCGAGAGCGATCCGAAACTCTTCCTCGTCCAGACGCCGCACTTCTTCCTCAACCCGGACCCAGTCGAACGCAACCTCCAAACATTTGAAAAGATGCCGAGCGAGAACGAGATGTTCTACGGCATCATCCAGCGCGGGCTCGACAAATGGAATGCGGCCTTCTTCTGCGGCTCGGCTGCGGTCTTGAACCGCAAGGCGCTGGAAGTATCAAATGGCTTTTCGGGCGTCAGCATCACCGAGGATTGCGAAACGGCGCTCGACCTGCACGGCCTCGGCTGGAACAGCATCTATGTCGACCGCCCGCTGATTGCCGGGCTGCAGCCGGCGACATTCGCCAGCTTCATCGGCCAGCGCTCGCGCTGGGCTCAGGGCATGATGCAGATCCTGCGCTTCCGTTTTCCGCCGCTCAAACGCGGCCTCTCGCTGGCGCAGCGTCTCTGCTACATGTCGTCGACGCTGTTCTGGCTGTTTCCCTTCCCGCGGACGATCTTCCTGTTCGCGCCGCTGTTCTACATCTTCTTCGATCTGGAAATCTTCACCTCGTCCGGCGGCGAATTCCTCGTCTATTCGCTGACCTATATGGCGGTGAACATGATGATGCAGAACTATCTCTACGGATCGTTCCGCTGGCCATGGATTTCCGAACTCTACGAATATGTGCAGACGGTGCATCTGTTGCCGGCCGTCATCTCGGTCATGCTCAACCCGCGCAAGCCGACTTTCAAGGTCACGGCGAAGGATGAATCCGTTTCGGTGAGCCGCCTTTCGGAAGTCAGCCGGCCGTTCTTCGTGATCTTCTTCATCCTGATCGTCGCCTTCGCTATGAGCGTCTACAAGCTTTATAACGAGCCGTTCAAGGCGGACGTGACACTCGTCGTCGCCGGCTGGAACATGCTCAACATCATCATTGCCGGCTGCGCGCTCGGCGTCGTTTCCGAACGCGGCGAACGCCAGGCGTCACGTCGCGTCAAGATCAGCCGGCGGTGCGAATTCGGCATCGACGGAAAGTGGTATACGGCGACGATCAACAATGTCTCGGTGCACGGGGCTCAGCTCGAGGTCTATACGGAAGGCGCGACGGGCATTGCCAAAGATACGATCGGGCATATCCGCTTCCAGCCATTCAGCGACCTTCCGGTCAGCGAATTGCCGGTCGAAATCCGTAACTTCGACCGCACCGGCGACGTCACCTCCGTGGGCTGCCGTTACGTGCCGCAAAAGGCTCTCGATCACCGATTGATCGCCGACCTGATGTTCGCCAATTCCGCCCAATGGACCCAGTTCCAGACCGCTCGCCGGAACAATCCGGGCCTCTTCCGCGGCACGTTGTGGTTCCTGTGGCTGTCCGTCTATCAGACGAGCCGCGGCCTTGGTTACCTGATGCGTGACCTCGGAAAGTCCCGCAGCGCAGAGAAAGGCTAGGAGATCGACATGAACAAGCTCATTGTCCTTGCCCTCGTTGCCTGCGCCGCCACTCCGGTTTGCGCCCAACAGGGCGCAACGCCTTTTGACATGGGTTCGGAGCGTCGCGATCGCGGCATTCAGGAGACGCCGCCGCCCGCACCGACGCCTGTGCCCGTCAATCCCGTGCCGATTGCTCCTGGCCAGCCGGCACCAACAAGCCAGGCTCCATCGCCCGCCATTACGCCGCCGATCGCAAGGCCTGCCACTCCGCCCGCACAACAGACGGCACCCGCGCAGTGGAGCGCCCAGCCGCCGTCACCCGCACAATCTGCGGCCCCTGCACAGACGGTGTCCGCAGCCGGCTCGGCCGATCAGGCACGCCGTTATATTCTTCCGTTTACGGACATGCGGCTGAATGGAGAAATCGAACAGCGATCGTGGTCCGTCTACCTGACGGCCGATCAGGCAGGACGCGCAGCAAAACTGCATCTTGCCTATCAGAACTCGATCTTTGTCGCGCCAGAAACATCGAAACTGACAATCACGATCAATGACGTGGTCGTTGCCGCAGAGACGATTGCCTCGGCCGAACAGCCTGCCGAACGGGCCTTCGAGATCCCGGCCGGATTGCTGAAGGCGGGTGGCAACATGGTCCGTTTCGGTACCAGCCAACGCCATCGCACCGACTGCACGATCGAATCCACCTATGAATTATGGACCGATATCGATCCATCCAAAACTTACCTGTCCTTCGACGGCACCAACGACCGGCGCCTAGGCACTCTGGACGACCTGAGGGCGATCGGCGTGGACGGCAAGGGCAATACCCGCTTCCGCATCATTGCTCCAGCCCTCGATCAGCTCGGCGCCACCGACACACTGATGCGGCTGAGCCAGGCGCTTGCACTCATCGCCGGCATGCCCAACCAGTCGTTCACCTTCAGCAGGCAGGCGGATGGTGACATCCAGCCCGGCGAAGTTGCCGTCTTCATCGGCACGACCGATGAACTCAGGACCGTTCTTCCAGGACTTTCCGCTTCTAACAGCAACTCGGCGGCGGCAAGCTTCGTCGATTATCCGCGGAGCAAGGGCGTTTCCTCGCTCGTATTGTCCGGTCCAACCTGGTCTTCCATCGACGGACTTGTCGAAAGTTTCGTCGCGTCGCTCGACAACCGCTCGACGCAACGGCGCGAAACGCTTTCGACTGAAAGCTGGCGCGGCATGGATACGCCGCTGTTGTTCTCCGACAAGGTACTCGACTTCTCCGCCCTTGGGGTCAACAGCCAGGAATTTACCGGCCGCCTCTTCAGAACCAGCTTTACGATCGGCGTTCCCGCGGATTTCTACGCAAATGCCTATGGTGAGGCTCGTATCCTGCTGGATGCGGCGTACACGCCTGACGTTCTGCCGGGCAGCCATCTAGACATCTTCGTCAACGGAAACATCGCCTCCACCGTTCCGATCACATCTGCGGGCGGTGCGATCCTGCGGCATCTTCCGATCAAGCTGACGCTTCGACACTTCCGGCCCGGCGTCAACACGATCACTGTCGAAGCCGCACTGCGGACTGCTTCTGATGGATCCTGCGCCCCAGGCGCGAGCAGCGAGGAAAAACCGCGTTTTGCGATATTTGGTACTTCGCAATTCCACATGCCGGATTTTGCCCGGATCGCCCAGGTTCCCAATGTCGCCGCGACTGCAGGTATCGGCTTTCCGTATTTCCTCGGACAGGACCCGGTATCTCTGTTCCTCGGCCGAATCGATGAACATACGCTTTCGGCCGCAGCAACCTTCGCCGGCAAGATATCCAACGCATCACATCGGGTTATACCGCTCAACGTGACAATCTCGGCAGCACGGATGGCCGAGCGCAACGCGATCTTTGTCGGCGGTATCTCCGAGATGCCGCTCAACGTCCTGTCCCAGCTGAAAATCGACCAGGACAGCCGCAACAGCTGGAGCCCCGATATCGCTCCGCAGACGGTTACGCCCTCCAGTATCAGCCTGCAGGACTGGCAGCAGCGCGCCGATGGCAACTTCTTCAGCCGCCAGTTCGAAGAGTTGAGCCAGTGGGCCAAGGACAATTACGATCTGTCGCTTTCCGCCTTGCGTTTTGCGCCGCCTACCGACCAGCTCTACAAACCACCGAAATCCGCCCATCTTCTGGTTGCGCAGGAAAGCGACCCGACGGGTCAAGGGACCTGGACGGCGGTGCTTGCGCCGGACAGCGCCCAGCTAGACGAGGGCATGCGAGAAATTTCCAGCCGCGAGGCGTGGGAAAAGATGAGCGGGCGCATCGCAATCTACAGCGGCGAGACAGACGTGATGGGAAGCGTTCCAGTCAGCTGGTTCCGCTTCATGCCAACGCAGGATCTTAGCTTCAGCAATGCAAGGCTGATCACCGCAAACTGGTTGTCGGACAACATCATGTCCTATGCCCTGCTTCTGGCAGCAGGCAGCGTACTGCTCGGACTTGCGACCGGCGGATTGCTCAGTCTGCTCGGCCGTCGCTAAACCCGTCAGCCGGGAAAGCGCTTGCTGAGATAAGCCGAGCCCTCAAGTCCGAAGCGCCATGGATTGTCGACCGCCCTCGAAATCCCGATCCGCGGGCCGGTCACAACGCGTGCCGGCTCGCTCGGAACCCTCAGATCGAACGGATGTGCGAACAGGGATTTTCCGTCATGATCAATGGTTATCCCAAGCGCCTGACAGAGCCGACCCGGGCCTGAACACAGCAGCAGAGGATCGTCCAGGCGACGGCGCACCTGCATTGCCGCAAGACCATAAAGCGGCTGGACGGCGCGAATGAGAACTGCACTACCGGGCCTGCAGACGAAATTCAGGCACCAATGAATACCGTAGGATCGATATACATAGGCATTACCGGCCGGACCGAACATGCTTCCATTACGGTCGCTTCGGCCGCGAAAACTGTGCGAGGCGGGGTCATCGGGCAGATAGGCCTCCGTCTCCACAATAATACCGCCAGATCCCGCGACATCGAGTTCCACACCGATCAATTCCGCAGCAACGATCGTCGCTTCACGTTCGAAGAAATCCTGCTTCATCTATCCTGCCACCCAACCATGGGATGCACACACGTGCCACACAGCTATAAGAGATCATCCGCCCTTCGAACAAGATTGTGCTCAGAGCCGATGTTTACTTTCTGCTAACACCATATTTGTTTCTCGCTTTCCTATCGGGGGGAAAAGCATACTTATTAGACTTACCTAAAAAACAATCATTGGGGCGAAGCAAGGGATGGGAAGTTCCAAAATGCCGGCAGCATACGAGCCGATCGAGCCCGAAGAACTCGAACGGCTTCAGACCATTTTCGAGACGGCGCGCTATATCGCCTGCATGTCGCGTCATGATCCTGCAGCCGAACGGCTAGCAGCCATGACGATCCGGTTCTATCAGCTAGGCATTCGCGATGACGATGCGCTCATCCACACGATCGTCAAGACCAACAGGGCATTGCGGCCATCCGGGCGTGAACAGGTTGCGGATTTGGCCTGACACACAAAGCCCCTCAAGGCTCGGTCTCGCTCAACAGAGAGATGATGGACCGACGTGTAGTCTCCACGATTAGAGCCTGTCGCGATCCTCGCACTTTAGATTTCTGCCTCATCGAATGTTTTTGTCCGGCAGACTTTAGCATTCATCGATCTCCAGCACCTCCGAAACAACCTCGAAAATCTCGGTCTGCGGCGTCACAAGAACGATCGCGCGGATGTCGTGAGAAAACTCGAGGCCAGTATGTTGCCGGCGCAGAGCAGACATGCAGCTACGCGCAATTGCGTCGCCGCGATCGGCACTTTCGATTGCAAAGCGATAAATCGGCAGCGCCTGCTGAGAAGAGTTCAGATCTGCGCCTGCATCACTGTAGAGCGTAACGACATATAGCATTGACATTTTCCCCTCCTCCCAAAGGGTATCGTCATTTTACTTATAGTTGCATATACTCAGATTATTCGCGCCGACAAATGTCAAGTCGACACAAGGAGGGTGGTATCCAGGCTCTCCGAGCAGTTCCGTAGAACATCGCTCCACTCCACCAAGCGAAATGTCGTCGTCTTGCATCATTCTCGCGCGAGACATGGACAAGCGCGGTTGTTTACCGCAAGCGTTCATCCTATCTCCTTATTATGGAACAACGGCCGCCCGGAATATTGTAAGTCCGGGCGATGCAATCATGGAAAAAGCGCATGACCGAGCTGAAACTTCTGGCTCTCGATACGGATGATCTGGATGTGATATCCGCCCATATGCAGGATGCGGTTTTCAAAGTGGGCGATTTGCACTGGTCCGCATCGGAGAAGGCGTTTTCGCTTGCCGCGAACCGGTTCGACTGGGCTGCCGCCGAAGGCAAGCGCAAGGGTTTCGAGCGCCATCGCGCTGCTCTCGTCCTCAAGCGTGTCGAGGCCGTACGCTCCAACGGCATCAACCGCGCCCGCAAGGAGGACGTGATGTCGCTTCTGGCAATCCGCTTTACCCAGAAAGGCGAAGGTCCCGACGGCACGGTCGAACTGGTGCTTTCCGGCAATGCCGCGATCGAATTGGATGTCGAATGCATCGAAGTCGCACTTGCGGATATCGGCGGCGCGTGGGAAACCCCAACAAGGCCGCGCCATCCCTGACCAATGTGGGTGTGTCCGGCCCGATGATGGCAGGACATAAGAAGGACGACCCGCGTGGCACTCTGGCTTGAACAGACATCCGACGATTTCGAAGCGCAGTTCAAGGCGTTTCTGTCGACCAAACGCGAGGTCTCGGAAGACGTCAATGCCGTGGTCAAGGCCATCATCGATGACGTACGCGCCCGTGGTGATGCGGCACTTATCGATTATTCCGCCCGTTTCGACGGCGTTGATCTGGCGAAGGACGGTATCCGCATCTCGGAGGCTGAAGTTGATGCTGCGATTGCTCAAACGGATGCCGCCGTCATCGATGCGCTGAAGCTCGCAGCCGAGCGTATCGAAAAACACCACGCCCGCCAGATGCCGAAGGACGACATCTACGAGGATGCGATCGGCGTCGGTCTCGGTTCGCGCTGGACGGCGATCGAGGCGGTCGGTCTCTACGTGCCGGGCGGTACGGCAAGCTATCCGAGCTCGGTGCTGATGAATGCCGTGCCGGCCAAGGTTGCAGGCGTCCCGCGCCTCGTGATGGTCGTGCCCGCCGGCGGCGGCAAGATCAATCCCGCGGTTCTGGCTGCAGCCCGGATCGCCGGCGTTACCGAAATCTACCGCGTCGGCGGCGCTCAGGCAGTGGCCGCCCTTGCCTATGGCACCGATACGATCGCGCCGGTCGCAAAAATCGTCGGCCCCGGCAATGCCTATGTGGCCGCCGCCAAGCGCCAGGTTTTCGGCACGGTTGGCATCGACATGATCGCCGGCCCTTCGGAAGTTCTGGTGATCGCGGATAAGAATAACGATCCGGACTGGATCGCCGCAGATCTTCTCGCCCAGGCCGAGCACGATGCCGGCGCCCAGTCGATCCTGATGACCGACGACGCCGATTTCGGCAAAGCGGTGGAAGCCGCCGTCGAACGGCAGCTGAAGACACTGTCGCGCACGGACATCGCCACCGCCAGCTGGCGCGATTTCGGCGCCGTCATCCTCGTCGAGAATTTCGAAAGCGCGCTGCCGCTCGCAAATCGCATCGCCGCCGAACATCTGGAGCTTGCGGTTGCCGATCCGGATGCGCTGATGCCCGGTATCGTCAATGCAGGCGCGATCTTCATCGGCCGCCATACGCCGGAAGTGATCGGCGATTATGTCGGCGGATCGAACCATGTTCTGCCGACGGCGCGTTCGGCGCGCTTCTCGTCCGGCCTCGGCGTGCTCGATTTCGTCAAGCGGTCGTCGATCCTGCGTCTGGGCGCAGAACAGCTCAGGCAGCTTGCGCCAGCGGCGATCACGCTCGCCAAATCCGAAGGGCTGGACGGGCATGCCCGTTCCGTCTCCATTCGCCTCAACCCCGGAGATTGACGGATGGGCCAGGGGGAGTTTCGTCTTTGCGATGTCGTTCTGGACGACTCGATCGGGCGTTCCACCCCCGACGTGGAACATGAGCGCGCGGTCGCGATCTTCGATCTGGTCGAGGAAAACTCGTTCACCCCGCTCGGTCATGCGGGCGGGCCGTACAAGCTGCGGCTTTCACTGGTCAATGCGCGGCTGGTGCTGACGATCACGACCGAAGCGGATCAGGATGTCGCCACCCACATCCTGTCGCTGACGCCGTTCCGCCGGATCATCAAGGACTATTTCATGGTCTGCGAGAGCTATTACGAGGCGATCAAGACCGCCACGCCATCGCGGATCGAGGCGATCGACATGGGCCGCCGCGGCATTCACAACGAAGGTTCGCAAACACTGATGGACCGGCTGGACGGCAAGATCGGCGTCGATTTCGATACAGCACGCCGGCTGTTCACGCTCGTCTGCGTTCTCTACTGGCGTGGCTGAGATGACCGCCGACGCACCGAACCGGAAACAGGAAATCGGCATTCCGACGGCGATCCTGTTCATGTGCGGGCAGAATTCGATCCGCTCGCCGATGGCCGAAGCCATTGCGAAAAGCCTCCTGCAACCCGATATATATATACAGTCTGCCGGCGTCCGTTCCGGTGAGCCTGATCCCTTTGTCGATGTCGTGCTGGAAGAAGTGGGGCTTTCGCTCAACCACAAGCGCCCGCACAGGCCGCGCACGCTGGAGGAGATCGAAGACGACTTCTTCGATCTGATCGTCACGCTTGCGCCGGAAGCGCATCATACGGCGCTGGAACTGACCCGTTCGCATGCCGTGGATGTGGTCTACTGGCCGACCATGGATCCGACGGTGGTGACGGGAACGCGCGAGCAGCGACTGGATGCCTATCGCCAGGTGCGGGACCATCTTTGGAAGCTGATCGACAAGCGAATGAAACCCATCAGGCGCGCGCCGCCGGCAAGCGGCTGAACGGCGAAATTGTGCATGTAAAAGAATAGCGATTAGGCGTGGTTCACAAACCGGACGCGATTGTGTAGTTTCCGCGCAAATTTCGAGGCGGCGGACGAAGATTCCTGCCTGCCCGACCTTAGACAGAAAGAAAACCGATAAAATGGCTAAAGAAGAAGTCCTTGAATTTCCGGGCGTTGTCACGGAACTGTTGCCGAATGCGACGTTTCGGGTGAAGCTCGAAAACGAACACGAAATCATCGCCCACACGGCCGGCCGCATGCGCAAGAACCGTATCCGCGTTCTCGCCGGCGACAAGGTTCTGGTCGAAATGACCCCTTACGACCTGACCAAGGGCCGTATTACCTATCGCTTCAAGTAAGTTTTTCGGCGGGATAAGGCCTGAAATGGCGCTTGAGCAAAAGCTGATATTGGCATCGGGTTCGCCGCGCCGCCTGGATCTTCTCAACCAGATCGGCATAGAGCCTGCCCGGCTGATGCCGATGGATATCGATGAGACGCCGAAGCGTGCCGAGCATCCCCGCTCGCTCGCACGTCGGCTGTCGAGCGAAAAGGCCGAGGCCGCCTATCGCGCGATCAAGGACGACCCGACCTGGCGGCACAGCTATATACTGTCGGCCGATACGGTCGTTGCCGTCGGCCGCCGCATCCTCGAAAAGACCGAATATACGGAAGAAGCGTTTTCCGCGCTGCATCTTCTGTCCGGCCGCGGCCACTGGGTCTATACCGGCATCTGCCTGGTCACGCCCGGCGGACAGTTCCGCCAGAAGGTGGTCGAGACGAAGGTGCGCTTCAAGCGGCTTTCGACCCGCGAGATCGACAATTACATCGCATCGGGCCAATGGCGCGGCAAGGCAGGCGCCTATGCCATTCAGGGCATTGCCGGCGCATTCGTGCAGAAGCTTTCCGGCTCCTACACTAACGTTGTCGGGCTCCCGCTCTACGATGTGACGACGCTGCTTTCCGGCGAAGGGTTCGATGTGGCACAGGGCTGGCCCGAAGCCTGATTTCAGGCTTTACAGGCGCGACAGCCGTTCTGCCCGCGTTGCTCAAATGATTTGACGAAAAGGAGTTGCTCCCATGACATCCGAACCGATCAAGACGGGCGGCAAGGTCGAGCCGCTCAGGAAAGCCCGGCCCTGCCCGGAATGCGGCAAGCCCTCCTCGCGCGAAGACTATCCCTTCTGCTCCGAACGCTGTCGCACGCTCGACCTGTCGCGCTGGCTGAAAGGCTCCTACGCCATTCCAGTGGCCGACGACGAGCGCAAGGCGGATGATGATCTGGAGGGTCGCGAATAATCGCTCGTAGTTAAGGCCAGGAACGTCTGCTGCATTGCTTGCCCTCAACGTCTACCTATGCCATCCGCGCCCCTGCCCCCCCGACAGCGGCGTCTGTTCTTCCTGAGCCTTTTCGCCTTCGATCGCCGACTGACTTCAGCACCTGCCGCTATCGCGTGATCCGCCTTTCCAAGACCGGCAGAAGCTTGCCCTGCGGACGACGAAACGCATCGCCGCCATTCGGACGCGATCACGACGCTTTGACGTCTTGTTTGCGTACCCATCCCCCAAAACCAGCGGCCACTTTCGGGAGATACACTCCCTGCAGACCGTGCCATCCCGGCAGGATTTGGCAATTATCCACAGCAGCAGCGGCCTCCGACCTCCACACGCCACCCTTTTCCGACTGATTCTGCAGGGAAATTCGGAATTTTCGCAAACCTGTCAAAAAAGTCGTTTGGGGTGCTGGACATGGCCGAACAAGATGTTATAACCCCGCTCGCTCCCGGGGATTACATGCTCCGGACGGTCCCAAACGACCGGCAGGCTTCACATAAGCCTAGGATGCCCGGATAGCTCAGTTGGTAGAGCAGCGGATTGAAAATCCGCGTGTCGGTGGTTCAAATCCGCCTCCGGGCACCATTTCTCTTCAGAAATCCATACAATCTGTTGAAACGGACGCCCTGTCGCCGCCAGGTACATGCAATCCCATAACCGTCGGCCTCACTGGCCTGTGAAAACTCATATTCAAGTCGAAAACGGATTGAGCGCAGATACCGCGCAAATGCAAGACTTCGCAAACCTCACGCAAACGCTCACTCAGCAAGCACCAATCAAACCATTGCAGCTACGCGTGACAGTGACTTTATCATCGATTTTCCTGAAAAAGACATCTCAGCCACTCAGACATCTATCACACACCGACCACACAAACTCGTCTCGAAGAAGGAGTTTGACTTGTAAAAATGGCAGACAAGGTGACTGCTATATTTGATTTTCCATGTTCTTGGATGTGTCGCCATATGGCATTGTATAATAAGGATAAAATACGATCTTGGTATGAAGAAATGGGTACATGGAATCACACTGAATATCATCCAGCCCATCATCTTGTGATGGGCTGGATGATGGGCTAGAGACCAATCACGATCCGAATACTGGAGAATGATTTTGGCCCTGAGCGATGCGAAAGCACGAAAACTGAAACCCGATGATAAGCCTGTTTCAGATGGGACGATCGCCGGATTGTATCTCTATCCAGCAAAGACTGTCGGCACCGGAAAATGGATCTTCCGCTTCAAGTCTCCCGAAAACAGCAAGCGGAGAGACATGGGATTAGGGAGCTATCCCATCGTTTCGATCCGAGATGCTCGCACGAAGGCGTTTGAGTTGCGGATCGTGATCGAGAAGGGCATTGATCCCTTGGAGGAGCGCCGCGTCCAAGAGCGCGAGAAAAAGAAGCTCGCTTCCGTCCCCACATTCGAAGAGGCTGCAAGGCGGCATCACGCAGACAAGGCTGAAGGTTTTCGTAACAGCAAGCATACCGAACAGTGGATGACGTCGCTGGAGACGTACATCTTCCCAAAGATAGGCAAGCGGATGGTCAACGATCTGACGCCTGCGGATTTTGCTGCATGCCTGAAGCCGATCTGGCTCAAAAAGGCTGAAACTGCGGCAAGGATTAAACAGCGTTGCGACGCCGTGATGAACTGGGCGGCGGCCAACGGCTTCATACTAGCCAGCCCTGTGGGTGTCGTCGACAAGATCTTGCCGAAGCAACCGGGCAAGCGCGAAAGGGTAGAGCACCAGCCAGCTCTGCCTTGGCGGGAAATCCCGAAGTTCTTTTCGATGCTCATGGAAGGTGAGGCTGTCTCACGGCAAATGCTGGAGCTGCTCATCCTGACGGCTTGCCGCTCCGGCGAGCTGCGAGAAATGCAATGGGAAGAGATCGATTTCTCTCACGCGATCTGGACCATCCCGGCGGCGCGAATGAAGGGTAAGGTCACGCACCGCGTGCCCCTTGGCCAAAGAGCGATCGAAATTTTGGAGCGGCAATTGGATAAATCTGAAACGGGCGAGGGATTAGTCTTCCTCTCTCGCTCACGCAAGCCGATGACCGATATGGTGCTGACCAAGTTCCTTCGCGACAAGAAGATCCAAAGCGATACCCCCGGCCGCCTCGCTACGGCCCACGGCTTCCGCTCTAGCTTCCGCGACTGGGCATCCGAGAATGGGTACGCACGAGATTTGGCGGAACGCGCCTTGGCACATACGATCAAGAATGCGGTGGAGGCGGCATATCATCGAACGGATTTGTTGGAGCAGAGGCGAGTGATGATGCTGGAGTGGGAGCAGTATTGCTGCAGTTAAGCGTTCTTGGAAGACATGGAGCCACCTGTGGCGTAAATGCCAACTCAATGCGTGATATCAGCGTAGTGTCAGTAGAAAATCTGAATGACCCCAGTGTCCATCGCCATTATAGGGAGGTGGGTTGTGTTGGGTGTTGGGCCCCCGCCAGGATAGATGTGCCGACGTACGTTAGGCCGAGAAGGTGTCGACTATGAATGTTGTTGATGTGATCAGAAATTTGAACTCGGCAACCCAAGGGTCGAGGGTTTTCGACGGCCAGATCGCTATATTGCTCGGTTGGGTAAGGCGAACTAAATCTGTTGTGGACGGACATACGGGCGAAACCAAAGTGACGGAACAGTGGTTCTTCAAGGACTCGTCGGAGGCAGGACGGGTACCCTTCTACACATCCAATTTGGGTTGTGCGCTTCAGTTAGCACAAGAACTGTGTCCACAATCACGATTGGGATGTGCTTGGGAAGAGGGCAAGGGCAGCGCACGAATAGATAGCGATCGCTATATACAGGCAGCCTCCCCTCAGATAGCTCTTTGTATTGCGGCGCTGATGGCTGCAGCACGGGGTGGCTACTTCTCTGAGCCTGCTTTGTAGCGTCCATGTCAGTATATGTCGCGCTGCCGACCGTCATCACACGGGACGCATCAGGCTATTGGGACTGCGGAGAGCCCAATAGCATAGGTACAGGCTTTATTTCTTGGATAAGTCGATTTTGAAGGTAGTTGAATTATTTGCGAAGATACGCAAACCTATCGCCAAAACAGAAAGTTGCTAACTTACGCAACACTAGGGCCCATCACAGGTTCATAGCATGTAACAATTCCCGCCGCTTTTGCTGCCTGGAAATCCGTTATCTTGTCGCCAATCATGATTGACTGCTTAAGATTGATTTTGAAGTTACGCTGAGCCTCTACGAACATTCCTGATTGAGGTTTCCGCATCGGATGATTTGCTACATTCAACGGGGCGTGCCCAACCTGATGGTATCCGCAGGCGAGGACAGCATCTATTCGAGCGCCGCGTTGGTCTAACTCCGCATCAATGTGGGCGGTTACCGCAGCGAAATCGCTCCACGTAAAGTAACCTCGCGCTATGCCAGATTGATTTGTCACCACGACCACCGGCCAGCCTGCTTCATTCGCGAGCCGTATTGTAGGGATGATGTCCTCAATGATTATTATATCTGATGGTTTTGAAGGATAGCCGCAATCGACGTTTATGACCCCGTCCCTGTCAAGAAACAGAGCAGGGCGATTTGCGAAACGCGCAGCATCCGTTCCTATTTCAATCCATAGGCCTCTATCTGCCCCATCTTGCCTAGGATCATTGATGAAATCACGGCTCAAGTCACTCCTCCATTCGGCTTTCGATCGCGCCACAAAGGAAGTGATATATGCTGAGATGGCCCTGTTGGATCATTGGTGTGAAAGTCGAAGGCACATCTAGCAAAACGTCGGACAGTGACGCCAGAGTGCCTCCACCTCGTCCCGTCATAGAGATAACCGACATACCGATCGCACGTGCCGCCTCGGCTGCAGCCACCACATTTCGAGAGTTTCCTGATGTCGATATCGCAAGTAGAACAGCGCCTTGCGAACCGTAGGCTTGGACTTGTCGAGCAAGCAAGGTTTCGTACTGATAGTCATTGCTCCAAGCGCTCGAAACTGCCGCGTCGGTGCTAAGCGCAATAACATTGTAGGCGCGACGCTCTTTAAGGAAGCGGCCCACGAGCTCGCCCGCAATGTGTTGGGCATCTGCAGCGGAGCCGCCGTTACCGCAAACTAGCAGTGGTTTTTGATTGCGCAATGCAGTCACAATCGCGGTGACGGCTTGATCGGCTTTTTCATCGAGTCGGGCAGCCTTCAAGTCATTCAGAGCATCAAGCGACTGGCTGAGATAGTCGTCCAGCTTGATCATTGGGCATTCCTTTTTTCGGGAGAAGTAGACGACATTTTACGAAGTGTCGCGGTAGTGGAGTAACCGCCTACAGTTGGGGAAATATGGACGCGGCCGCCATTGCTGATGACTACATCGGCACCAACCACGGTATCTACGGTGTAGTCTCCGCCCTTCACCAGTACATCGGGCAAAACAGAACGTATTACATTCAGTGGAGTGTCTTCGTCGAAAAGGACAACCGCATCCACAGCCTTCAGGGCCAACAGCATGGATGCACGGTCAAGCTCCGAATTGATAGGGCGGGTCGGCCCTTTGTTCCGTTTGACCGAGGCGTCTGTGTTAAGCCCGACAATGAGGCGGTCACAATGAGATCTGGCATCCGCCAGCTGGGAGGCGTGCCCAACGTGCAGTATGTCGAAGCAACCGTTTGTAAAGCCGACCCTCAGCCCCTCATGCTTCCAAGCAGCGGATAGATTTGCAGCTGCAGTCACGTCTAGCACCTCGCGAGCATGATCTCGCCAACCAAATGTAAGGTTGCTCAAAAGTTCGTCGCGGCTGGTTTGCGCCGTTCCACGTTTGCCAACGACAATTCCCGCTGCAACGTTTGCAATCTCTGTTGCAACTTCTCTCTCGCCTTCGGCCGCAAACGCCAGAGAGAATGCTGCTATGACGGTATCGCCGGCACCGGATACATCGAATACTTCTCGGGCCGTAGTCGGTACATGCACCGAGGTATCAGCGTCCACGATACTCATACCTTCCTCGCTGCGTGTTGCGACGACGAAGTCAAATGAACATTGCTGGCATAGAAGCCGCGCCGCAGCCACGATTTCTTCATCGGACGAAGTGGGCAGGCCAGTTGCAACATGCAGTTCGAGGCGGTTCGGCGTCACCGCGGTTGCTCCACGGTATATGGAGTAATCGGCTCCCTTTGGATCGACTATCACTGGAATTGCAGCGGCTTTGCACACATCGATCAAAGATGCAGCGACGCCATCGGAAAGAACGCCCTTCCCGTAATCTGACAGAACAACGATGTCGGCTGATGTGATTGCCGTGGAGAAGGCTGCCACCAGTGCTTTTCTATCCGCGTCGTTTAAGACTTGGATCACTTCCTCATCAAATCTGAAAAGCTGTTGCTGCGCTACGAAGCGTGTTTTACGCGTTGTGCTTCGCCCGTTGCTGGAAATCAGATGGCTTTGATCGACGTTTGCTGCCTTGAGGAGCGTGCAAAGTTGGGTGCCGGCATCATCATCTCCAATTACCGAGATAGGTATCACTTTCGCGCCTAGCGCAGCAACGTTCGATACCACGTTTGCCGCTCCGCCCAGCATAAGCTCGTCACCATTGAAATTGAGAATGGGAATTGGAGCTTCTGGGGAAACACGCTTGACCGCTCCATATACAAAACGGTCAAGCATGAAGTCGCCGACAACTAACACCGTCAGGTCGGAAAACTTGGAAAGAATGCTGGGATAAGAATGTCTCTTGGTTGCCATGGTACCGCAGTCCGGTGATGTAAGCTTGGGCGTCTTCATTGCATTGGTTTGCTCGGACACGAGCGAAATTGATATCCGGCTCGGCCAAGCCTTTCAGCCCGAGTGATTAAATCTTCATAACATCAATCACCGCTGCCTTGACCTTCTCGACCGTGACGGTGGCGATATCTAGGTCAGACGAGCGTGTAAATGCCCTGACCTTATCCATATTTTGAGTTTTCAGCATTTTCTCGAACTCGGGCACGAGCACCTCCCTAATGTTGAGGGCATCGGGGTGTGTATCCGGATAATGCAAGAATGTTGAGTAGGAGTTGCCATTGGAAATGACGACGGTACGCTTATGGAGAGCAACTGCGAGGTGATAAAACCCGGTATCGTTTGATATCACCAAGGAGCTTGACGAGATCAAGGATACTACTTGCTCTATGGGCAGTCTGCCCAAAGAAAGTGTGATATTTTTATCGTCGGCTATATTCTTGGGAAGCGTGGGTAACTCACTTTCACCTATCAAGGTCACGGCGAGCCCGTGTTCCTTGGATAGCCAAGACGCAACTTCAAGATAGCGTTCGATTGGCCAGCGCCGTTTGGCGTGGAACGCTCCGACCACCATAACAACGGAGCTTGTTTTTGCTTGCTGAACTGAAGGTAGCGATTCTTGGGCAGGGGCCAGCGCACTGAAGAAAGCCTTTTCCAGATCGTAACGGAAATATTTGAGATGGTCGCCTGAGATGGGAATCGAGATAGAGTATCGCGATTTCTTGAAATCCATTGTTGCGAGGCCGACCGTATACTTTGGCTTCATCCATCTTAGAAACAGCAGGATGGTGTTGCGTAGGCGACGGTTCCAGCAGCAAACGACAATGCAGTCGTAGTCCGATTTCCGGATGCCTGTTTTGATGCCCATTGAGTAGACTAGGTAGAGATATGACAGGACATCCAGAACCTTTCGCCGCGTGCCGCCGGCGTCATGTCGCACCCGTTCCAGCCAATTCATAAACCGGTTGGCGCGCCTGTTCACCCATTTGAAGTTTGAGAAAAAGTCTCCGTCCAGTGCTTCCGGTACACCGCGATATCCCGAGTCGCCGAGAAGGGAGAACTCTGCATCTTTGAAGTAATCGGAGGTTTTTAGGGAACGCATGGGATCGCGCGCCAGGATATAATCGCCAATACCGTCGAGTTTGATGATCAGTACTTTTTTTGCACGATACTTTTCGTCGAAAAACTGCTTTCGCAGCGACAATATGTTGTTGCTCGCCTGCTCAAGGGTGGTCTCGGCGCCGTCCGTGTCGAAGTAGTGCGAATAATCGAGGTAAAAAGCCTTGAAGAGTTGCTCGATGGTCCTCGGGTAATCTGCGCGTCTGCTGATTGGCTTGACATCCTCGGTCAATCCCCAGCCTGCGTACCACGGAGTGCCATATATCTTGACCTGCTTGTCGAGCAGGAGGGCCTCAAAGCCCATCTGTGATGAATATACGTAGACCTTGTCCACGTAACGAAGGAGCGAAATAGGATTGATACGAAAATTGAGAAAATGAAGCTTGTCGCTTCTATCGTTGATGTAGCTTCTATTCGACTTAATGATCGTATCCGGGTGTGTTTTCACCAGAATGTCAGCGTCGGGATTTTCATTTATGGCGTCGCTGAGCATTCGTTCGAACACGGCGGTGTCGCCCCCGGTAACTTCAACCGACGCATCCCCGTAGCTCTGCAATATGATGAGGACCTTCTTGTCGCGTGCTCCGATACACACGTCGTCCATGATCGGCTGATCGTTGTACTTGGTTAGCCGCGTGTCGATGATGGAATCAATTTTTCTCCGAACTTCTGCTGCTTCGGAGGGCGCCAGCGGCTGCTGAGCCTGGATGATCTGCTCGATCCTGCTTGGATAGTTTCCGTCATAATGTGGCGCTAGGTCGTCAAAGGTCAGGCTGCAACTCAGGCTGTATTCTTTTCTCTCCTTGACGAGCGAGCCGACGACGCTGCGTATGTAGCTGTCCTCGACAAACCATGCTGGAGCATTATTCTGCATGGCACGAGCTGCTAAACGATCGATACGGCCGAATTTGGCACCCCAGAAAAGATAACGGTCAGTCCAGAGCCGATTGACGTCACTCATTCCCTGTATGTTATCCCGGTAGACCTTTCTCAGAAGGGGCTGATGAGAATCGATCTGGTCGTCATAGACACTAACGGCAACCGTTTTGCTCCTGTCGAGCGAAGATGTGGAGGAATCGCCGCGGTTCGCGAGATAAGCGATCAACGCCCGATACGTGCTGTAGCTCGATCCCAATATCGAGTTCTGCTGTTCCTTGTTGAGCTTCACCTAATCCACCTGATTCCATTAAGTTCGTGCCGCACAGATATAAAGGCCGTGCCGCAGGTGTAAACGGTGGTTAATCGCCATCTGAGTTATCGCTCCGGTTTGGATTGGATCAGAATACGGCGACACATGAGCTTTTGTGTAGGCGCCATGATCTCGTCTAGACCAATAATGCGTTCCGCCTATCGAAATCTGGAGCTTAGATATCGGGCTAATTATTCTATGGCGCGGTTTAGTCGCTAAGCTATAACTCTCGCCGATTTCGACTCACCGACCACGGGTTTTTCAGCATGCCGATCAGCCGACTCATTAATGCATTTAGGGGGGGCTCTGGTCCCAAGGGCAATCGCGACAGGATACTCGCGGCTGGTGACAGTCATTCGCAATTCTGGTCAGGCTACAATAATCTTTCTTCGGAAAGGAGTGTTTTTGAGGGCGTGGATCTCTTGCATGTCGGGCCCGCAACTGCCTATGGCTTGAGCAAGCCCGGAACGGCTACACGGGCCATCGAGAAAATTACGGATCACCTTGATCGCCGCAGGGAAGAATATGGCTGTTTACTTCTGAGCTTCGGAGAAATCGATTGTCGCGTTCACATCGTAAGGAACGCGATTATAAACCAGACGTCACTTGACGCGGAAGTGGCCAAAGTCGTCGATAGATATCTGTTTGCAATCAACTCGCTCGTGAAGAAGTACGATATTCCTTGCATTATATGGGGACCTATCCCTTCATCTCCTCCCGGCAAGGTTAATTATCATCCAAGTTTTCCCACAGTTGGAGGGGTACTTGAGCGAAATTACGCTGCCAAACGGTTCAATGAGCTTTTGGCTCAAAAAGTCGGAGAAGGCCGGATTGATCATATTACTATCTTCGATCACCTGATCGACGTCGGATATGTGACCAAAACTGAAGTCCTCTACGACGGATGCCACCTCTCCAATGTTGTCATGCCTCTGGCTGAAACAGAGCTGCACAAATCGCTCGAAAGGCTCGGCCTTACCGAGAAATTGCGTGGCGTCCTTGATCGAAAATGGCCAGTTGCCTCGTCGATCAGTATGAGGAACGTGGCCATTGGCGCGAAATGCACGCCCAGCAGCGTGTGGAAGGGCTTTGCTCCCAAGCCATTTGGACCTAAATCTCTTGGGAAGGTTCATTTCCACACGAACAAGGATGATGTACCAAGCCTTCTCGTAAGCCTTGATGCAGCTTATTTAATCAGACGAGTAGAGGTTCATAATCGATCAGATGATCACGCCGCGCGAGCCGCGAGTATTGCAATCTCGGTATCCGCAGATGGAAAGGAGTACGTAGATGTCTACTCCCCAGATCGACGCGTTGCCTTCGGCGCCGGTGACGATCGTCTAGTTGTCGAGATCGACCATGAAAAACCAGTTCGATTCGTCAAAATCTACCTGCGCGAAAGATCTTACCTCCATCTGGAGCACGTCTCGATCTGGGCGCCCAGCTTTTACGCATGACGTGAGGCGTATGTCAGGCAAGCGATGCAAAGGGCTACTGCTGGGTCTGGATGGTAAATCGGGTCTTCGCCCTCGAAGGTGGCTCGGCTTGCGTCAGATTCAATCACGACTGCGACGGCTCCTTGAGGGGATAACTCTGCCGAAAGATCATAACCGGCTTGCAGGTCGGTTGTGTAGTGCGGGACAAACCCGGGTTGCGATGTCTTCGGGTCGATCCATACGGTTTTATAGACTAGAAAGCCACTAGCCTTATCTGGCGTCTCCACTTTTGCGGTGCTCCATCCAAAGATGGCTGCGACTTCCAAATCTAAGTCTCGTGAACCCTGTTTTGTAGATAACAGCGCCTTGATGGTGTCGTGCACGCCCATGGCATTCCTCATTGATTTTTCCGCAAACATAGACACGGCGTCGATAGTCGTAAACCGCCAGCGAAGGTCGCCTATTAAATGAGTTTCGGCCCCGTGATTATGGGCATGGGTGGTGCGCTTAGCATTGCACGCGTCAATCGCGCGGATATGTCGCTGCGACCTGTTGCCTCTCTGAGGCACTCCGTACATTATCCCTAAAGTGTCACTGGGAAGCGCTTTATGAACAAGATTGGTGTATCTCTTCAGCAGCAGGAACTTTACGACATCATCCTTAAGCGGGCTCGCTGGCGCCCGAAGTCGAATATCATCCTCATTCCCCACATCCGTCACATGCAGGCCTGGAATCAGATGCTGCGCCTACTCTTCCCGCGATCGGCGGCGGGATTGGATATGGTCCGGATTGGTGGCGCTAACGATGGCGGCTATGTGATGCTCGATCCCGGTCGGGACGGTGTAGCCTTAAGCTTGGGTGTATCTTTGAAATCCCCTTGGGATCTCGAAATGGCGGAGCGGGGATATAAGGTCTATCAATATGATGGCACGATCGAGAACCATCCGGATGAGCACCCCAACCTGATTTTCACGAAGGCCAATGTTGGAGCAGGTGCTAACTTGCCGGAAGGTTGGCGAAGCATTTCCGATGTCATCGCTGAGCGTGTGCCGGAGGGAAAAGATGCGATTTTGCAGATCGACATCGAGGGCTCGGAATGGGATGTCTTTGAGGCCATGAGCCTTGAGGATCTCAAGGCATTCAAACAGATTATCGTGGAGTTTCACGGTATGCGGCCTGACGTTGCCGCTTTCGCCCGCTATCTGGCAGTGATGCGCAAGATAGACACGACACATGCGCCGGTTCACCTTCATTTTAACAATTACAGTGGGACCTACTGGTTTCCCGATCATACCTATGGCGTGACCTCCCTGGAGGTTAGTTACGTCCGTCGTGACCCCGGTCTTGACTTCCGTCCTTCCGAGCAGTCCTTTCCCTGCGCGCTCGATGAGCCATGTGCCCCGGATATGGATGACGTTCCCATCGGAACGTGGAAAAACCTTAGAGATCGCATAGACGCGATCGACGGGGAAATAGCCGAGAGAAAGAGACAGGAAAGCTTGGCGAAAATCGCATAGCTGTTTTCTCGGTGGTAGCCGCGAGTTTAGCCGCCCTCGTGGCGGCTATATTTTATGTTACATCGATCACATTTTTGGGTGTCGCCACTCTCAGCCGCAGCATACATCTCCATCACAAAATGCTTCTCATTTGAGCGGTTCGAGCGAGCGCAGCTGACTTTGCTGATGTCAATCACTGAGGTGGGCGGCGCTTCGTTGCGCATTGCATTTCCTCCTCTGAAATGAGACGAACCAGCCATGAGTGGGAATTTTCATATGCGGCTGGCATCATTTTTGTCTCGAGCGATGCCACAGCTCGAGCCACGTTCTTATGTGTTGGGCCTGAATACCTGGAAACACTTCATCAAACATTGGCTGGCCGGAGAGAAGGTAGTTCGACGCAACAGGCATATAGGCAAGCTACGGTTCTATCTCCTGATTGCGCCCTTTATGCTGATGCGCAAAGGCTCGAAGGTTTATGTGTGGGGGTATAAAATCCCGCCCTTTATCGAAGACTTCTGCCTGCGACATGCCATCCCCATTACGAGGGTAGAAGACGGTTTCCTTCGCTCAATCGCACTAGGCGCTACGCGGGCTCCGCCGATCTCGCTATGCTTTGATAGCTCGGCAATGTATTTCGATGCGACCAAACAGTCCGATCTTGAGCGCATCATAGAAACCTACGATTTTGAGGCCAATCCCCGATTGATCGAGCGCGCAAAGGCCGGCATGGGCGCGCTCATCGCCTCAAGGCTTTCGAAATACAATGCGTCGAACGATGTGGACATTGATGCAACATATGGTCCGAAGACGCGCAAGCGTATCCTCGTTGTCGGACAAGTAGAGGGTGATGCATCAATCGAAAAGGGTTGCGACCGTAAGATCGATAACAACGACCTCGTGAAGATCGCTGCTTATGAAAATCCGGGCGCGCAGATCATCTACAAGCCACATCCCGAACTGCTGCACGGCACTCGGCCATATCAGTCAAACCCTCGGGACGTCAGCCATCTGGCTATGATCCTCGAGCAAGACATCACGCTCGCGGACGCCTTCAATACTGTCGATCACGTTTATACGATCACATCGCTTTCTGGATTCGAAGCGTTGATCCGCGATATCCCAGTAACCTGCGTTGGCATGCCATTTTATGCCGGCTGGGGCGCCACCGACGATCGCCAGAAGTGTGATCGCCGAACGGCGAGGCGCACGCCCCTAGAGATCTTCGCTGCGGCATATATCCTCTATCCCCGCTATTTTGATCCAGAGCGACGGGAGGAACTCAATTTCGAGGGTGCCCTTGCTCTTTTGGCGTCAATGAGACGTCGCAAGGAAGCCTCAACTTCGAGGGAGCCATCAGTTCGCTAAGTTCGGCCCCAGCTGGTTTACGCAATTGCGTTCTGCTCTTCGGCAGCCTCTGGCTGAAGCGGTGGCCTGTGTGGCCGCCGCGCTATTCTTGATTTTGGAACCGCGGTTTGGGAGCTGGATAACGAGAAAGAGGCTCTTTACCTATTCCGTCTTCAGCATCGACATCATCTTCTCGATAAAGTCTTCGACCGTTTGCTGAAGCTGCACGCGTGCTGTTGGGGTAAGGCTGCGGGTGTTGACGCCAAACTGCAGCTCGCTCCGGTCCCTAATTCCCGAGAACAGTTCGTGCTGCCTCGCTTCGCTGATCGCTCCGTAGTGATCCAGCGTCGTTTTTAGGTTGTCATGCCCAAAGCCCTGGCTGAGGGCCTTCGCTTCCTCCAGATTTGAAGCCCAGCGAAAGATCATCGAGCCGATCGTGTCACGCACCCGATGCGGGGTGAAGTGATCAATGCCATTATCGATCGCAATGCGGGCGAAGATCTTTGCGACGGTTCCTTCGTCCTTCAGCGGCTCCCAGCCGGAACCGTTTCTGGCGCCAAATGTGTACCGTGCTCCCCTGGGGAAGAGAGGCGTCTCGCCGGTGGCGCCCTGCGCTTTCAAATCGGTGATCCAGTCTGAAACGATTGCCTCGAACATCTCCCCAACCGGGAACCAATCCGAACGTATCGTTTTGCTGTTTTTGGTAGCGACTTCGGCAGCTAGTTGATCCACCGCTTTCAGCTTCAGATCGACGTGCTTTATCTGCAAGGTGATGAGTGCCCCCACGCGAACGCCGGACAGGTATGCGAACGCCAGCAACGCACGATTTCGGCGCTCCAAGAACGAGTTGCCGGCCATTGATTCCACTGCTGCAACGATTTCCTCGTGAGAGGGGTAATTCTTCGTGGTTGGCGCATTGGCAATATTAACCAGCCGTCGCGGGGGCGTGAAATAGTCGTGGAGATGCGACGGCACACACGAGTACCCCGGCTGCTCCGTGAGCCACTCGAAGAAGCCCTTCAGGTGAGCGAAGGCATGAACCACGGTTTGTGCGGCCCGCGCTTTGCCATCCGTACCCTTCTCTTGGAAGGCCGATTTAAAGAGCGCGATTGTTTCCTTGTCGACCTCGCGGAAGTCACCCTTGCCCGAAAGATCGACAAACTGCCAGATATGGCGAAGGATCGCGTCTACAGTCTTGTCATGACGTCCACGGGCTTCCTTCACGAGCATCTGATACTCGTAAATTGCGAACGCGTTTTCGGTCTCAGCAGCGGAGGGCTTGGCGATAACTTGCGCCTTGGCGGTATTGCCCATCTCAATCGCCTTGGGCGGCAGTGAAACTGCTAAGTGCATCTGTTCCGCACTCGGCGGTTGGCAGCTGCCATCCGAAAAAACCTGTTCAATCCCAAACCCAGGAAGAGAGCCGGAATCATTATTAGTCTTCTGGCTTCGTTCTGGGATTGGTTTTCTGAGCGCCTGGAGAGCCTCGTAATCGCCGATCGACATGCATTTATAGGCCGGCGATGCCTTTTTGGGGCACGGGGTAGATACCGACATCTTTCCCTTGAAGAGCGTGGCCTGAACTTCGGATACCAGAAGAGAGTGGGTGTCTTTGCATATGACGCAGTACACCTCATCTAGTTCCACCTCATGCTTCGCCTTCTGGCGTCGATTTTGGTGAAAGGCATTCAGATGCTCGCCCTTGAACAGCCGCTTGCGGCCCGACTGATAGGGCACCAAGCCGCGCTGCACCCAGTTGGTCAGGGTGTTCGCGCAGATCCCGTAGAGGCTGATGACATTTTCGCTGGTATAGAGGTAGTTTGCCTTTGCCTTGCGCGGGTCCTGAAGGTTGCGGCGAGGCTGCTTCGACGGAGCCGTGCTCACGCGTGATCCTCCTTTTCGCGGCGCTCGTACTCCATCAGCGCCGCGAGGCACCAGCGCGTCGTCGTACCTTGGAATTTGATGGGCTTCGGAAAAGTTTCCGACTTCTTCGCCCACCGCCAGATCGTCTGTTTTTTCACTCCGTAGCGCTGCGCGACCTCCTTATCCGACAGATAGGGGCCAAACGAAGCGGAGGCAGACACCTTGTTGGGGACATGGATATTGGCGTTATCCGGAGAGGAGCCGGTAGAGATGCGCTTCGTCGAGCGCGTGTTTGCGTGCTGGGGCTCTGCGTGATCGGAGATATTCTCCGTATCGTCGCCAAGGCCAGCCTTCATCGCAGCGTAGCTGTTGTTGTGGGAGAGTTCGTCCAGGCTTGTTGCCCGGCGCGGAGGAACGCATTTCATACTAAACCCTATTCCGCCTGTTGGCGAACAGATTGATTTAGCACGTCTTGCGCATGGACCTTTCGAGCCCGTGTTACGGGGTGTATCCGACCGCACCCGGATATGACAATCCCGGCGCAGATAAAAATCACAAAAAAAGGAGCTGATGGGCTGAATGATGGGCCAGCTTATTCGCCGTATAAAAAACCAAACAAAATCAGCGTATTAATAAGATAAATGGCGGACAAGGTGGGATTCGAACCCACGGTACGCTTTCACGCACACACGCGTTCCAGGCGTGCGCCTTAAACCACTCGGCCACCTGTCCTTAAAAGTGTTCTGTGTCGCTGCGGACCCAAAACGTTGGAACGGCGCGATATATACCGATGAATTTTCCAGGATCAACCTCAATCTGAGAAAAATGAAGAGATAATGACATTTATCCGAAATTAGATGTCTCTCGATTTCGAGACGGGCCACAGAATAGGCCTACCCGCCACCTGATTTCGGCGCGAATTGCCGTCTTCCTGTTTGTTGACCCCATGTCCCGGCCCCGCTCACACCTTCGGTCGCCTTGCCACCACTTTCCTGATCGAACGAACCGAAGAGATCTATACGCCTCTGGCTTAACGCCTCGCGTCTAATACGCTAAGACGAAAAGACATCATGTCGACACGCGAGGCGCAAATGACCAATGACGATTCGAGCCAGATCACGGAACGCAAGCGCGGCTCCGGGGTCAAACTGGTCTATGATCTGTTGCGCGACGAGATTCTCGACCTGAAGCTTTCGCCCGGCAGCGCGATCGACGAGGTGCAGCTTGCGGCGCGTTTCGGCATGTCGCGCACGCCGATCCGCGAGGCTTTGGTGCGGCTTGCCGGCGAAGGGTTGATCGAGACCCTGCCGAACAGGTCGACCATGGTGTCGAATATCGATTTTCTCGGCATGCCCGCCTATTTCGATGCGCTCGTGCTGATGTACCGCGTCACCACCCGGCTGGCGGCTCAGCATCACAGGGCGGACGATCTTCTTCTCATTCGCGAGCGGCAGGCGGAGTTCAGCGCGGCGGTGGCGGCGCAGGATGCGCTGGCGATGATCGCCACCAATGCCGATTTTCATTCGGCCATCGCGGCTAGCGGCCGCAATGCCTATTACGCCAGCTTTTTCGACCGGCTGCTCGGCGAAGGACGACGCATGCTGCGCCTCTATTACCAGTCCTACGAGGATCGCCTGCCGCCGCGTTATGTCGATGAGCATGAGGAAATCATCGCCGCCGTCGAGGCGCGTAACGTTGCCGAGGCAGACCGTCTCGGCAAGGCGCATGGCGAGCAGATCGTTGAACAGATCGGCAGGCTCCTGACCCGCAACGACCGCCTCGATATTGATCTTTGACATCTTGTATTTTTTTTGTCGACAAAGAAAATGGAAGGAGTATTCTCTCTATCCAAGGGCTAGGGATCGTCTCCGCCGGCCGTTTTGATATCGAGGATTTGCAAGATGAAATCGAAGATTTTCTCCGGCGTCGTACCGGCACTGATGACCCCCTGCAAAAGCGACCGCACGCCGGATTTCGACGCGCTGGTTGCCAAGGGCAAGCAGCTGATCGAAGCAGGCATGTCGGCCGTCGTCTATTGCGGCTCGATGGGTGACTGGCCGCTTCTGACGGACGCGCAGCGCATGGAAGGCGTCGAGCGCCTGGTGAAGGCCGGCATTCCGGTCATCGTCGGCACCGGCGCGATCAACTCCGCTTCGGCCGTTGCCCTTGCCGCGCACGCTCAGAAGGTTGGCGCTCAAGGGTTGATGGTCATCCCGCGCGTCCTTTCGCGCGGTTCAGTCATTTCCGCCCAGAAGGCGCATTTCAAGGCGATCCTGTCGGCGGCTCCGGATCTTCCGGCGGTCATCTACAACAGCCCCTATTACGGTTTTGCCACCCGCGCCGACCTGTTCTTCGCGCTGCGCGCAGAACATCCGAACCTTGTCGGCTTCAAGGAATTCGGCGGTCAGGAAGACATGCGTTATGCGGCCGAAAACATCACCAGCCGTGACGACGACGTGACGTTGATGATCGGCGTCGATACTGCCGTCTACCACGGTTATGTCAATTGCGGCGCAACCGGCGCCATCACCGGCATCGGCAATGTTCTGCCGAAGGAAGTGCTGCATCTTTGCAATCTCGCCCAGGCTGCCGCCAAGGGCGATGCGGATGCGCGCGTGCGCGCCAAAGAGCTGGAAGAGGCGCTCGGCGTGCTCTCCTCCTTCGACGAAGGCCCGGATCTGGTGCTCTATTTCAAGCACATGATGGTGTTGAAGGGGAACAAGGAGTTCTCGCTCAACTTCATCGAGACCGACGTGCTTTCCGACAGCCAGCGCGGTTATGTCGAGGCACAGCTGAAACTCTTCGACAGCTGGTATGCCGACTGGAGCAAGCTGCCCGGCGCAGTTCAGACCTGCAAGGCCTGATATTCGAACACGCAAAGCCCTCCCACAAGGAGGGCTTTGTCACATAACAAGGGGAAGATGCGCGAAGCCGCAAACGGCCGCGTGAGGTTGGGACGATCAGGGAAATGGCAAGGTCGGATATAGTCGTCATCGGGGCGGGGGTCGTCGGCCTTTCCGTCGCCATCGCTGCGCAGATGCGCGGTTTCAACGTTACGGTCATCGACCGGGAGGGTCCGGCGGCGGGCGCTTCGGCGGGCAATGCAGGCGCTTTCGCCTTTACCGATATCCTCCCGCTTGCCTCCCCCGGCATCCTGAAAAAAGCGCCGAAATGGCTGCTCGATCCGCTTGGGCCGCTTTCCATTCCGCCCGCTTATGCACTCAACATCGCGCCCTGGATGTTCCGCTTCTGGCGCGCCTGTTCGGCCTCGCGCGTGGCGCATTCGACCAGCGCCCAGACGGCGCTGATGGATCTTTCCAAGGCCGAGCTCGAGCCCTTCCTGTCGGCCACCGACACGCTTTCCATGCTGCGCAAGGAAGGCAATCTGCAGGTCTATGAAAGCGATGCCGAATTCCGCACCTCGCTGCCCGGCTGGGAAGCGCGCGAAGAGCACGGTATCGAGTTCCAGCACATGGACGCCGCCGAGATGGCCGGTATCCAGCCGGGGATCGCGCCCCGCTTCATCCGCGGCACGTTCACGCCCGGCTGGTATTCGATCGCCGATCCGAAACTCTACACGCTGGTGCTTGCCGAGAATTTTCGCGCCCGCGGTGGCGTCGTCGAGATTGCCGAGGTCAAGGCTTTGCGCCCGGTTTCGGATGGCGTCGAGATCGTGCTTGCCGGCGATGTTGCACGCTTGGCCGGCAAGGTCGTGCTTGCGGCCGGCGCATTCTCGCATCGCATTGCGCGCACACTTGGTGAAAACATACCGCTCGAGACCGAGCGGGGCTACAACACCACCCTCCCCTCAGATGCGCTCGACCTGCGCACGCAGGTCACATTCGGCGGCCATGGCTTTGTCGTCACCCGCCTGACCAGCGGCATCCGTGTCGGTGGCGCGGTGGAGCTCGGCGGGCTGTCATTGCCGCCGAACTACGCGCGCTCGGAAGCGATGCTGAAAAAGGCGAAGAGCTTTCTGCCGGGCCTGAAAACCGAAGGCGGCGTACAGTGGATGGGCTTTCGGCCGTCCATGCCGGACAGCCTGCCGGCAATCGGCCGGGCCAAGGCGACTGCGAACGTCGTCTACGCCTTCGGCCACGGCCATCTCGGCCTCACCCAATCGGCAGGCACGGCAAGGCTCGTGGCGGATCTCCTGCAGGATCAGTCACCCGCCATGGATCTTACAGCGTTTTCGCCCAGCCGTTTCGGCTAAAGCAATTCCAGCAAAAATGGGAACCGGTTTTGCGTCCGGAATTGCGGTAAAATGAAGAGATAGAGCGGTTTCGCGTTTCGAAGAAAAGCGGAAGTGCTCTACGCTCGCAACACGCCGGTAATCAGCGTCACGGATACGACAGCCAGCCAGATGGAGGCCGCACGCTGGACCAGCAGCAACCGCCTGTTGCCGCCATCACCCGCCTGGGTCAGCCGGCCGAAGCCACCCCACAGCATGGCAACGACCATGACCATGATGCAGAAGGCGAAAAGGCGCGGCAGGAACTGACTGTCAGCGGGGGACGGTAAAAGCACGAGGCCGAAAATCAGGGCCTTGGGATTGAGCACGGTGGTGAGATAGACACGGCCAGCGGTCACGCCGCTGCCGTTTTGCGCATCGCCCGGCATGCGCCAGAGCCTGACTGCCAGGAACATGACCCACACAGCCGCAACCACTTTCAATGCGACAGAAGCGGAAGGAAAACGGGCGAGAAGTTCCGCGCCCAACCATGTCAGCGGCAGGATCGCCGTCAGGTAACCGGCAAGTTCCGCGGGCAGAAGCTTCGCCGAGGCGCCAAGGCCGCCGCGCGCGCCGGCAATGCCCATCAACGTATTCGTCGGCCCCGGCGCCAGCAGGAGCGCAAGAACAGCGGAGAGGAAGGCAAAATATGTCATGTGTAGATAGGATTCCCCAAGAGCTGCCCGGACGCTAGGGCGCGCGGAGGTGCGAAACATTGACCTGCGTCACCTTCGCAACCATATTTCTCAACAATATCGATGTTTTATAATAATTACGCCCACCAGAATAACCTTATACTTACCTTTCAACGGACATCATCGGAACATTCGATATCCAAGTCATTTAGAACCGGGAAATTTTGACGGATGGCAGTCGGGAGGGGACGACTTAGCAGGAAATACTGGATATGCTTGCTCGCGGTTGCTCGGTAAGGGAGGCCGGCAATCATATCTGCAGCCATGCCGAACAGATGGCCGAAGGCGTGCTCTGCTCGCTGGTCACCGTCGATCGCAGCGGCCATCTGCATCCTTTGGCCGGCCCAACCATTTCGGAAGAGTATTCGGCAGCACTAGACGGTATCGCGATCGGGCCGGGTGTCGGCTCCTGCGGTACTGCCGCCTTTCTTGGTCAGCCGATCGCGGTCGAGAATATCTTCACCGATCCTTACTGGCTGCCGTATCGGGCGCTCGCGGACATTCTGGCAAGAGAACACGAGGTCATGGCCTGCTGGTCGAGCCCGATCTTGCAGAGCGACGGTCGTGTGCTCGGTGCCTTCGGTTTCTACTACAAGGAAAACCGGGGACCGACCGAAGAGGAGCGTATGATCGTTGCCGAATGCGTCGACCTCTGCTCGCTAGTGCTTGAACGCGAAGAGATGAAGGCGGAGAACCAGCGACTTGCTTATTTCGATATTCTCACAGGGCTGGGCAACCGCGCCAATTTCATCAGAACGGTCGAGGAGAGGGCGAAGAACAATCCCGATCCGTTCGGCATCCTCTTGATCGATATCGACCATCTCGGGCAGATCAACGATGCCTTCGGCCACACGACTGGCGACCGGCTGATCCTTGAGGCGGCGCATGCGATCACGCGGAATATCGGACCTGAGAAAAGTTTCAGAGTCGATGCCGACGAATTTGCGGTGCTGATCGACAATGATCCGTCGGATCTGGCCACGGTCTGCACAAGCATCCTGGAGGCGATGGCAGAGCGCAACCTGCAGGAAAACAGCCACACACTTCGCCTCTCGGCAAGCTGCGGCGGTGCCATCTGCGACCCATCGCATCCGTCCGGCGTTCCGTCCTATCTGCAGCATGCCAATCTCGCGCTTCATCATGCGAAACAGACTGCGCGCGGCAGTTTCGTTCTTTACAGCGACGAGCTTACCGGCGCGATGACGGAGCGTTTTCGTGTCCTTCAAACAGTGACCAACGCACTTATCGAAGAGCGTATAGAGCCGTATTACCAACCGATCGTCCGGCTAGACACCAAAGAGATCGTCGGGTTGGAAGCGCTTTGCCGCGTGCGCACGGCGGACGGACAGGTTCTTTCGGCCGGAATGTTTGCGGAAGCCTTGCAGGATGCGTCGCTGGGCCATCAGCTGACGAACCTCATGCTGAAGCAGGTTGCCCGCGACATGCGCTCATGGCGCGATCGGGATATTCCGCTTTCCTATGTCAGCGTGAATGTGTCGATGGCCGATTTCGATCAGGGAGATCTGCGGGCGCGGATCAGCCAGATCTTCTCACAGGAAAAGGTGCCGCCCGAACAGGTCGTCGTCGAAGTCACCGAAACGGTCTATATGGACGAACGCGACAGCAAGGTCGGCCAGACGATCGAAGGCATGCGGGCCGATGGACTGCTGGTGGCACTCGACGATTTCGGCACCGGTTATGCCTCGCTTACCCATCTCCTGAATTTCCCGGTCGATATCGTCAAGATCGACAAGAGCTTCGTCGATCGCATGTCGGGCGGTCCCGGCGAGGTGATCATCAGGGCGCTGCTCGGC
Source organism: Aliirhizobium cellulosilyticum (assembly GCF_014198105.1). Lineage (NCBI taxonomy): Bacteria > Pseudomonadati > Pseudomonadota > Alphaproteobacteria > Hyphomicrobiales > Rhizobiaceae > Aliirhizobium > Aliirhizobium cellulosilyticum. The sequence goes on from NZ_JACIGW010000002.1 coordinate 686,163, forward strand.
ATGGCGAGCGGACTGGGTGTTCGCATGGTGGCGGAAGGTGTCGAGACCACCGATCAGGCGCTTCGCCTGCAGCGTCTCGGTTGCGGTTTTGCACAGGGGTATCTGTTCGGTCGGCCTGCAGACCGCGACACGACAACCGAAATCCTTCGACGTCAGGCGCAGCAGCGATCGGCTTGAAGAACACAACAAAAAGCCGGAGCGGATATCACGCCCCGGCTTCGTTCAATGGATGTCAAAAGCTTATTTCGGGAAATCTGCAGAGAGGCTGACATCTTTCCAGCTCTCGATTTCGGCAAGGCGCTCCGCAAGTTTGCCGGTGATGCCGTTATAGGCAAGTTCACCGAGCACCAGATGGCGCGGTGGGTTTTGCGTTTCGGTCGCCTTGATCATCGCCTCGCCGGCACGAACCGGATCGCCCGGCTGCTTGCCGCTATAGCCTGCGGTCGTGGTCATGCGGCTACCGGCCGTCTCCTGATAGTCGGCGATCTTCACCGGTGTCTGCTTCAACGAACGGCCTGCCCAATCGGTACGGAAAGGCCCCGGCGCCACGCAGGTCACCTTGATGCCGATCGGAGCGCCTTCGGCGGCAAGCGCATCGGAAAAGCCCTCGACCGCATGTTTGGTGGCGGCGTAATAGCCCGATCCGGCAAAGCCTATGAAACCGGCCTGGGAGGTCAGGTTGAGGACATGTCCCTTGCGACGGGTGCGCATGCCGGGCAGGACGGCACGCGTCATGGCGAATAGTCCGAAGACATTGGCGTCGAACATGTCCCTGATTTCGGCTTCTTCACCTTCCTCGAGCGAGGCCTGATAGCCGTATCCTGCGTTGTTCACCAACACGTCGATGCGGCCGAATTTTTCTTCCGCAGCCTTTACCGCCGCCTCTATCTGGGCCTGATCCGTCACGTCGAGATCGACGGCAAGCGCATTGTCGTAACCGGCAACGAGATCCGCAAGACGGCTCTTGTCGCGCGCGGTGACGACGGTCGGCCAGCCGCGGTCGAGCGTCAGCTTGGCGAGTTCGCGGCCAAAGCCGGTCGAGCAGCCGGTGATGAACCAGACGGGAAAAGAAACGTCAGCCATTGGGAAATCTCCGATGAGAGCAATTCCAGCAAAAGTGGGCGCAGGTTCTGCATGCGGAATTGCGTTGAAACAGAAAGACCAAGCCGGATCATGAAGATGAGGCGGGAGGAACTTGGGACGCCGCTTCAACATAGGGATACGAAAAAGGACGGCAAGGGTTTCCTTGCCGTCCTTTCAAAGACTTCGTGATCTGGGCGACGATCAGTCGCTGACGCGTTCGACGATTGCGCCGCATCGGGTAAGCTTCTCTTCCAGACGCTCGAAACCGCGATCGAGGTGATAGACGCGGCTGACCATGGTGTCGCCTTCGGCAGCAAGGCCGGCGATGACGAGCGACACGGAGGCGCGCAGGTCGGTCGCCATGACCGGTGCGCCCTTCAGCTTGGAAACGCCTTCGATCCGCGCCATCTGGCCCGAGAGCGAGATCTTGGCGCCGAGGCGGGCTAGTTCCTGCACGTGCATGAAGCGGTTTTCGAAGATGGTTTCAGTCACATGCGAGACACCCGAGGAACGGGTCATCAGCGCCATGAACTGCGCCTGCAGGTCGGTCGGGAAGCCCGGGAAGGGTTCGGTGACGATATCGACCGGCTGGATGCCGTTACCGTTGCGTACGACGCGCAGGCCGCTTTCGGTCTCTGTGATTTCCGCACCGGCGAGCTTCAGCGTGTCGAGTGCGTTGTCGAGCAGCGAGGCGCGCGTGCCCGTCAGTGTCACGTCGCCGCCGGTCATAGCGACGGCCATGGCATAGGTGCCGGTCTCGATACGATCCGGCAGCACGCGGTGACGCGCGCCATGCAGGGAGGAGACGCCTTCGATGGTGATGGTCTTCGTGCCGGCGCCGGTGATCTTGGCGCCCATGGCGATCAGGCAATCCGCCAGATCGACGATTTCCGGCTCGCGCGCAGCATTGTCGATGACGGTCGTGCCCTTGGCGAGCGTTGCTGCCATCAGCAGCACATGGGTCGCACCGACGGACACCTTGGGGAAAGTGTATTGCGCGCCGACGAGACCGCCCTTGGGGGCCGATACGTTGACATAACCGCCGTCAATCTCGATCTCGGCGCCAAGCGCTGCAAGGCTTTCGAGGAAGAGGTCGACCGGGCGCGTGCCGATGGCGCAGCCGCCCGGCAGCGAAACACGGGCCTTGCCTTCACGCGCCAGAAGCGGGCCGATGACCCAGAAGGAGGCGCGCATCTTCGAGACCAGTTCGTAAGGAGCGGTGGTGTCGACAATCGTGCGGCAGGTGAACTGTATGGTGCGGGCATAGCTGTCGGTCTGGCCTTCGCGGCGACCGTTGACGGAAATATCGACGCCGTGGTTGCCGAGAATGCGCAGAAGCTGCTCGACGTCTGCCAGATGCGGCACGTTTTCAAGCGTCAGGGTGTCGCTGGTCAGAAGCGAGGCGATCATCAGCGGCAGGGCGGCGTTCTTGGCGCCGGAAATCGGAATGATGCCGTTCAGCTTGTTGCCGCCGGTAATGCGAATGCGATCCATGGTTGAAAAACTTTCCCTCTCACGCTCGGAAGGTCGCGTCCTTAGACGAAAACCCCTGGCGCTTCAATGTTCGTGAAATCTCGTAGTATCCCGTGGCCGACATAAATCAGGATGATTCGTCCGATTTTGCGGCAGACGGTGTGGATGCCGGAAGTCCCTGTGTATCGTCCGCTTCGCCGGCGCGACGGGCGCGGGCCTGTCCCTTGCGACGCATCAGGTTTTCGCGAAGTTTGGCAGCGGCCTTTGCCTTGCGGTCGGCCTCTCGCGCCGCCTGCGACCTGCGGGCGCGATCACCGCGGCTTTCGCCCCTTGCAAGGGCATCATCATTTACGTCGTCATTTTCGGCCATGGATGTCCATAACCAAAAAGCCCGGAAAACAAAAGCGCACCCGGTGTTTTTATCACCGGGTGCGCAATGCTGGAACGGACTGCCTCACGCGAGCGAGAAGGGTTCCACCGGCGTGTCGCACCTCATCCGGTCCCGATCGACAGCGGCAAACGCATGGCGGGATGTCGTGGGGTCACGCAGCACCCGGGAGGCAAGCAGTGCGACATCGGCGCGGTGGATGAAACCGTGGACCCGAGGGTTGCGGGTCAGCAGCCCATTGCCCGTGGCGGCTTCGGAGACGAGACCGCCCGGACGCAGGATCGTCCAGTCGAGACCGCTCTCTTTCAAACTGTCTTCGGCAAACGTCTTGGCGTCGACGACCGCACCGAAGGCCGCGATCGCTCTTTCCGACCGATAGGGCGCCATGTCTCCGCAGCCCATGGAGGTGATGAAGACAAAGCGCCCTGCCCTGCCACTCGCAGCCGTCGCTTCGATGACGTTGATATTGCCTTCGTCATCGACAAGCCGGCCAGCCTCGCCTCGCCCGCTCAATGTCGACACGACGTCAAACGGGCCGGACAGGCGTAACAGCGCCTGCTCTATCTCTGGCCGCGACAGGGCATCGCCGCGCAGGATCTCGACGCCGATCTGCAGCAGATCCACGGCATCCGATTGATGCCTCAGCATCGCTGCCACCGGACGACCGGCGGCGCGCTCGAGCTTTGCCAGTTCAAGGCCGACGCCGCGGCTGGCGCCGAAAATCAGAAGCGGCCGCATGTCAGGCATTGCCTGCAGGCCTGGCGAATTGAATGGAAAGCCGTTCGAAGCGCTCGACCTGCACGGCCTTCAACTTGCGTTCCCTGTCGCGCCCGACATAGATCTTGAAGATGGTCTCGCCTTCGGCATTGAAGAACTGGATCGACCTGGTTTCCATGCCCATGAAGAGGCGGCGGACAAAGAAGATCGCGGCGCAGTTTTCCGGGCGCAGATGGCCGGAAAGGCCGCCCGGTCCGCCGTGCAGATTATACATGCCGTGGCCCATCTCTCCCTTGGGCACAGGGCCGGAAAACTCGATGATGGCGTCTTTCGAATGGCAGATGAACATGACGTCGCCCCAGTTGGCGATATCCGTCAGCACATCGATGAAATGGTGTCCGTCGATGCGGGTCACGCCTTCCGGCAGGCATTCGAGCACCGTCTGAAACGGGACGCCATATTGCGCCGAAAGCGCTTCCAGCACGCCGTCCGGCTTTTCGGCGATGGCCTGTTTGATCTTGATGATGGCTTCGGCTTGGTCGAGATCGGACATGTCCCTGCTCCGTTTCAATGAGTTCGTTCAGGCCGCATCCCGTGAAGGGCCCAGTTCAAGGGTTAAAATGTCGTGGAGGGCGGCAATCAGGTTCGAGTACCAGAAGCGGCCTGCGGTGGTGAGTTCGACGATACCGCCCGCAAACGACAGGAGGCCCGCCCCCTGCCACTGGGCGATAAGCGGCTCCAGTACCGGCGTCATGGCGCGACCGGAAGTCCGGTCCAGCTGGCCGAGATCGAGATGCCCGACCTCGAAACCTGCCGTCACCAGCGTGCGCAGGGCGGAAAGCTCGTCGGAAATCATCATCATGCCGAGCGATTTGCGGCCTGCCCTCATGTCGTCGCCATAAACCGCCAGATCTCCGCTCAGGCCGTAACCGACCGGACCGATGGAACCGCCGGCGCCGGAACCGAAGGCGATGCAATCGGCGCCCTGCTTGATCAACAGGTTATAGAGATTTCTCTCGCGCGTGGTGCGGGCCCAGTGGTTGTTACTGATCTGACGCCAGTTCCTGCGCCGGAAGAAATCGGCTCCGGTTCGGTAGAACGCGCCGATCTGGTTCAGGCTCGGCGTTGCCGGAAACTTTCCTGCCTCGATCGCCTTGAAGAGCGGCGTGGTCGGAATGAGATTCAATCCATAAAGATCAAGCCCATCGGGACCGATATCGACGGCCGTCTCCAGATCCCGCTGCCACACATCCAGCGTCTGCCCCGGCAGCCCGTAGATGAGGTCGATCACCACAGCGGCGCGATCCTGGTCGCGCAGATATTCGAGGAAGCGGACGGCCTCTTCGCGGCTGGAGCGACGTCCCTGCCGCTTCCTCACATCCGTATCGAAGGTCTGGACGCCGATCGAGAACCGGTTCGCCCCGGCCTCCAGGCAGGCATCGATCTTGTCCGGGGTGAAATGGATGATCCGGCCCTCAACGGTGATCTCGCAATCGGGCGCGAGCGGCAGCTCGGTGCGGACAGTCGTGATGATCCGCGACAGTTCCTCCGCGCTCAACGCCGTCGGGGTGCCGCCGCCGAGATAGACGGCGTGGATCGGGTTGTGGCGCAGGGCAGTGGTTTGCGCCTCACGCCTGATTTCCTCGATCACCAGTTCGGTATAATCCGCCCCTATCTGCGGCACGTAGGCATTGCGGTAAAAGCCGCAGAACAGGCAGTGGTTGGCGCAGAAAGGGACGTGGATATAGGCGAGCCGCTTGCCCGGTTTAGCCGGCTGAGACTGGAGCTCAAGCCAGACATCCTGCATCTCTTCCGGCGGCAGACGCCGCTTGCCGCGAAACGGCATCACCGCCCCCCGCCGGCTGAATGCCTCACTGAGCGGATCGAGCCCGGTTCCGGCCGCAAAATAGCGTGCCAAGTCCTCACTCGATGCCATGCCCGAACTTCTCCGCTGATTACCGATCGTCAATATGACGGCAATCTAGAGGCTGGAGACATGGGGCCACTTGCTGCAGATCAAGTGACTTGAGGATTTAACTCATGTTTTAGAATCGGGTGCGATGGCGCAGCAGATGCGAACCGCTCAAAACAGGCCGGGGCGCTGCCCGGTCGTATCGTTGTCGCCGATAGTTTCGACATCGGCGAGCCGGACGAATTCAACGCCGCGGGCCTTGAGCTTCAAAATAGCATTGGCGACACCCTGCCCTGCCGCATGGGTCGGCTGGTTGATGTGGGAGATGATGACATCCCCGTCCTTGGCTGCCGCAATGCGCTTCTCGGCGGCGCCTGCGCCAAGCAGCGAACCGTCATCGCCGTTCAGCGAATAACCGGCGACGCGATAGCCCATCTTGCGGATCTCATCGATCGAGCTCGCATCGTATTTCGCCGTCGCCCCCCGGAACCAGCGGGGCGCCGAAAAGCCCGCAGCAATCACCGCTTCCGCCCCCTTGCCGACTTCCCGCGATACGGCTTGTGGTGATCCGGCGGACGGGATGCCATAGACGGGCACGGCGACATCGATCGCCGGAATGTGGTTCTCGCCGTGGTTCTCGATCTCGAACAGGTCCGGATTGGCGAGAAAGACCGCAACTGTCTGCGGATTCTTTCTGAGCCAGCGGGCGGTGACGAAGATCGTGGACGGGATACGCTCGCTGATCAGCGTCGACAGGATGCGCTCATCGACGGCACCCATGCATGCGTCGAAGGTCAGAGCGACACGCGACTTGGCGCCGGCCTCACCCTTGGCAAGATGCAGGCGCGGCTCAACCAGTTTTACCTTTGGCAAAACGGCTGACGGCGATTGTGCGGCGGCCTTGGGGATATCCGAGGCATAGGCCGGCAAGGCGGCAATACCGCAGAAAAGAAGAACGAGACCGGCTGTCAAAGAGAGGCGCATGATATCCGTCGGATCAGATTGTTTGCGCTTCCCTTACTCCTCAAGCAATCGCTTATCCATAATCATTTCGGCATGACACCCCTGTCGTTGATCGCGCATCAGAAGCGCACGGCGGCCAGACGCTGGTGGAGCGAGCGGAGATCTTCCACCCGGCGACCGGCCAATTGCCCTTCCCAGGCGATCGCGGTCTCGACGATCAGGTCGAGATCGTCATGGCGCGGCTGCCATTCGAGAAGCCTGCGGGCGAGCGTCGAATTGGCGACGACGCTTGCGGCATCGCCCGGTCGGCGCGGACCGTAATGAACCTCGAAGGACTGGCCGCTGACACGCTTGACCGCGTTCAGCACTTCCAGAACCGAATACCCCCGGCCGTAACCGCAATTGGCAATCAGCGGCTCGCCACCGCGGCGCAGATAGCTCAGGGCCTTCAGATGCGCCTCGACGAGATCGGTGACGTGAATATAGTCGCGCACGCCGGTGCCATCGGGTGTGGGATAGTCGGTGCCGTAGATATCGACGCCAGGCCGCTCGCCAAGGGCTGCTTCACAGGCGAGCTTGATCAGATGCGTTGCACCGACGGTGGAAAGACCGGTGCGACCGAGCGGATCCGCACCGGCGACGTTGAAATAGCGCAGGGCGACGAAGCGGAAATCATAAGCCGCAGCGGCATCGCGCAGCATCAGTTCCGACATCAGCTTGGACTGGCCATAGGGGTTTTTCGGCAACGTCATCGCGCTTTCCAGAACCGGCGTGTCGTCCTTCTGGTCGCCATAGACGGCAGCGGTGGAGGAAAAGACGAAATGCCTGATGCCGGCCTCGATCGCGGCAGCGGCGAGAAGCCGGGTCTTGCTGGTATTGTTTTCATAATAATCGAGCGGATGGGCGACGGACTGCGGCACGACGATCGAGCCGGCGAAATGCATGATCGCCTCGATCTGGTTTTCCGCGAAGACCTGGGCTAGCAGGGCCTGATCGCCGACATCGCCGAGATAAAAGCGCGCCGCATCCGGAACCGCCCAGCGGAAGCCGGTCGAAAGCCGGTCAAGCACGACAACGTCTTCCCCGGCATCCAGCAACGCCCAGGCCATATGGCTGCCTATATACCCCGCACCGCCTGTTACCAGCACTGCCATGAACAACTTCCCTGCCTTTTGTTTTTTGCAGGAAAGCATTGCGGCGCTTGATCACCGGTTACTTATGAAGGGGTGACCCAACTATATCCGATGACGTGGATAAGGGAGGTTTTCGGGGATATTTCGAATTTTATCGAATAGCCCCGGCAACTGTCTCAGAGCGCCTTGATATAACCCGCGAGCCGGTCGGCGGCCTCTTCGACATGCTTGGGATTGCGCAGGAAGCAGGCGCGGAGAAAATTCTCGCCGCCCTTGCCGAAGGCCGATCCCGGTGCGAGTGCCACGCCGATCTTGTCGACGATATCGAGTGCCGCCGCGCGGCTGTCAGTGATGCCATCCACTTTCAGGAACGCATAAATCGCCCCTTCGGGCTTCAGCGTCTGGACACGGTTGGTGGCGATCAGCCTGTCGCAGAGAATGTCGCGAGAAACGCGGGCGCGCTCGATATTTTCCTCAACGAAAGCATCCCCTTCATTCAGCGCCACGACGGCGCCACGCTGCATGAACTGGGCGACACCGGAATTCGAATACTGGATGAGGTTCTCGATGACCTGCCCCAATTCCGGCGGGGCGACCAGCCAACCGACGCGCCAGCCGGTCATCGACCAGTTCTTCGAGAACGAGTTCGCATAGATGATGCGGTCGTTCGGCTCCGCGATATCGAGGAAGGACGGAGCCCTCACCGCGCCGCCGTAATAATAGCGGGAATAGATTTCGTCGGCGATGATCCACAGGCCGTGTTTACGCGCAAGCCCGAGGATGCTGGCCAAGTCTTTCTTCGTCGCGGTCCAGCCGGTCGGGTTGGACGGCGTGTTGACGAACAGGCCCTTGGTCTTCGGCGTGATCATTGCTTCGAGCCTATTCAGGTCGAGCGACCATTTACCACCGGTGAACTCAAGCGGCAGGCCGGTAGCGACAGCGCCGGAAAGCTCGATTGCGGAAACGATGTTCGGCCAGGTGGGCGACAGATAGATCATCTCGTCGCCCGGTCCGCAGATCGCCTGCACGGCCATCATGATGGCATGCATGCCGGAACCGGTGACGTAAAAATGCTCGGGCGGCAGCGAAACCGCGAAATGGCGAGTGTAATAATCGGCAAGCGCCTGTCGCAGCTCGGGAATGCCGCGCTGCCAGGTATAGAAGGTCTCACCACCCAGAAGCGCGTCGGATGCTGCGCGGTTGATGAAATCCGGGCTTGGCAGATCGCCCTCACCCGCCCAAAGCGGGATCAGATCGTCACGGCCGCCGATGCGGGCATGGGTAATGATCTCGACAATGCCGCTTTCAGGAGCAGCAAGAGCGCGGGAACTGAGGGAGCCAAGCAGAGACATGCGGATTTCCTGTTTTTCGTGTGCCTTTCATAGCGCAGAAAAGTCCGGAAATCCCATGAGTTTCCTTGAGCCTGCAATTCATTGTTCTGATGAGTTGCAGGCTCAAGGCGTCTCGTTACTTCGTCTTCAAGATATCGCGGATTTCCGAAAGAAGCTGGATATCGGCCGGCGGCGGTGCAGGCTTTTCATCGACCGGCTTCTTTTCTTCCATGGCGCGCAGCTTGTTCACACCCTTGACCATCAGGAAGATGATGAAGGCGAGAATGACGAAATTGATCATAACAGTGATGAAGCTGCCATAAGCGAAGACAGCGCCCTGCTTGCGCGCCTCTTCCAGCGACGGAGCCGTGACGGCGCTCGACAGCGCGATGAAGTAATTGGAGAAATCGAAACCGCCGCCGGTGATCGCGCCGACGACCGGCATGACGATATCATTGACAAGCGATGTAACGATGCCGGTAAAGGCGCCGCCAATGATGATACCGACTGCCAAATCGATAACATTGCCCTTTGCAATAAATGAACGAAACTCGCTGACTACAGACATGACTTGACCCCTCTCTCGGTTGCCGTCGTGCTTAACATAGCGTTTCATCAGATACTGAAAAGATGCAAAAAGCCAAGGGTTTAAACCTGACAGATCCTCAGAGAAGCTTCGACCGCATTGAACTTTTTGACGAGGCTTCGCCGATTTCCAACGCTTCGTCTTTCGCTTAATCTCATCTCCTGTCCGCACGTGCCTGCGGGGGAGGAAACATGCTTCAAGGCTGGGTCATTCTTGTCTCGGCATTCGCCTATATTCTGCTGCTTTTTGCGGTGGCGAGTTACGGCGACAGAAAGAGCCGGCTTTCGGGTGTTCCCAAAGGCGGGCGACCGCTGGTCTATGCCTTGAGCCTTGCTGTTTACTGCACCTCCTGGACCTATTTCGGCGGTGTCGGCCTTGCTTCCCAGCGCGGGCTGGAATTCGCCGCGATCTATATCGGGCCGATCCTGGCGTTCACGCTCGGCATGCCGATCATTCGCCGCATCGTCGAACTGGCCAAGGCGGAAAAACTCACCTCGATCGCCGATTTCATTGCCGCCCGTTACGGCAAGAACGCCACGGTAGCAGCGATCGTCGCCGTGCTCGCGCTGGTCGGCACTGTGCCCTATATCGCGCTGCAGCTGAAAGCAGTGTCCAGCTCCGTCGCGGTGATGGTCAATCCATCCGATTTCGGCATCGGCAGCGGCAACCTGCATTTCATCGATCTCGCGCTGATCGTTACCCTGCTGATGGCCTGTTTCGCCGTCGTCTTCGGCACTCGCCATACGGATGCGACAGAACATCAGGACGGGCTGATCCTGGCTGTCGCCATGGAGTCCCTCGTGAAGCTGGTCGCCTTCGCGACAGTCGGGATCGCCGTCGTGTTCTTCATGTTCGACGGATGGTCGGATCTTGCGGCCAGGGCATCAGAAAGCCTGCTGGTTGCATCCGCTGCATCCTATGAAACGCCGGTCAGCCGATGGGTGCTGGTCATTCTTTTGTCGGCGTTCGCAATCGTCATACTGCCGCGGCAGTTCCATGTCACGGTGGTGGAGAACCGAACACCGCGGGAACGCCGTGCCGCCGCTTTCCTGCTGCCGGTCTATCTCATCGCCATCAATATCTTCGTGATCCCGGTGGCGGCAGCCGGGCTGATCACGTTCGGCGGCATGGGCGATGCCGACCTGTATGTTCTGACGCTGCCGCTCGAAGCCGGGCTTCCCTTCGTCACGCTGATGACCTTCATCGGCGGTTTTTCGGCAGCAACGGCAATGGTGATCGTGGAATCGGTGGCGCTGTCGATCATGATATCCAACGATATCGTGCTGCCGCTTTTCCTGCGTCGCAAGCTCGCCTCGCATGCCGGCGCAAGCCAGGACCTCACCCGCACGCTTCTCAATATCCGCCGTGCGGCGATCTTTGCCGTGATGCTGCTCGGCTACGGTTATTACCGGATGGCCGACAGCCAGTCGGGGCTGGCGTCGATCGGCCTGCTCGCGTTTGCCGCCATTGCGCAGATCGCCCCTGCCCTTCTCGGCGGGCTGATCTGGCGGCGGGCCAATGCGCGCGGCGCCATTTTAGGCCTTTCCTTCGGCTTCCTGTCCTGGGCCTATCTCCTGTTCTTGCCGAGCCTTGGCGGACCGGACAACTCCCATATCGCGGCGGCCGTGCTGAATTTCATCTTTCCCGGCGCTGCGATCTTTTCCGGGCGGGAGATCGATCCTTTCGTCACGACGACGATATTCAGCCTCGCGCTCAACACGATTGCATTCGTGCTCGGTTCGCTGTCGCGAAATCCACGCCCGGTGGAGCGATTGCAGGCGGGGATTTTCGTCAAGCGCCAGCCGCGGTCACAATTTGCCACGCGCGGCTGGAAGACCCGCATCAGCGTAGGTGACCTAAAGACCGTGATCGCCCGCTATCTTGGCGAGGAACGGATGCTGCGCTCCTTTTCCAATTACGAGAAGACTGCCGGGCGCCGTTTCCGCGACGACCAGCAGGCAGATATGGCGATGATCCATTTTTCCGAACAGTTACTTGGAAGCGCAATCGGCTCGTCTTCGGCGCGGCTTGTGCTTTCTCTTCTGCTGCAGAAGGTGGAGGACACCAATTCCGACACGGCCTGGCTGCTCGATCAGGCAAGCGAAGCGCTGCAATATAACCAGGACATGATGCAGACGGCGCTTTCCCACATGGACCAGGGGATTGCCGTGTTCGACAGTTCCGACCGGCTGACGGTGTGGAACCGGCGGTTCCGCCAGTTGCTGGATCTTCCCGAACAGGCTGGACAGGTAGGCTTCGAGCTTTCCGATATCGTCGCGCTTTTGGCCGAACGCGGCGATGTGAGCGAGAAGGACAAGCAGGCTATTACCAGCCAGTTCAAGGATCTCGGAACGACCTTCTCGCTGATGGTGCATGGCGGTGAGCGGATCATCGAAGTGCGCAGCAATCCCATGCCGGATGCGGGTTTCGTTGCAACCTTTACCGACATTACCGCGCGTGTTGCTGCGGATCAGGCGCTGAAACAGGCAAACGAGACGCTGGAGCAGCGGGTCGGGGAGCGAACTGCGGAGCTTACCCGCGTCAACCGCGCACTCGGCGAGGCTCGGGCTTCGGCCGACGAGGCGAATGTCAGCAAGACCCGCTTCTTTGCCGCCGCCGGTCATGACATTCTGCAGCCGCTCAATGCCGCCCGGCTTTATTCCTCGACGCTGGTCGAACGACTGGCTGGCGCGGACAAGAATGCGGCAATCGCCCGCAATATCGACAGTTCGCTGGAATCGGTCGAAACAATCCTTGGCGCCGTACTGGACATTTCGCGGCTCGACACCGGCACGATGAAGCCCCGTTTCAGCTCGATAGAGCTGGACGATCTGTTCAAGCGGATCGACACGGACTTTTCGCCGATGGCGCGGGAGAAGGATCTCAAATTCGTCGTCATGCCGACCTCGCTGAAAGTGGTTTCCGACGCCAACCTGCTGCGGCGACTGGTGCAGAACCTCGTTTCCAACGCGATCAAGTACACGGTCTCGGGCAAGGTAATCGTCGGCGCGCGTCGGCGTGGCGACAAGGTAATCATCGAGGTGCTGGATTCAGGCATCGGCATTCCGTCATCAAAATTCCGCACCGTGTTCAAGGAATTCGCCCGGCTGGAGGATGGCGCGCGGACTGCAAGCGGATTGGGGCTGGGGCTTTCCATCGTCGACCGGCTGTCGCGGATGCTGAGCCATCCGGTACAGCTTGCCTCGCAGCCCGGCCGCGGCACGAGCTTCCGCGTCGAGAACCCGCGAGACCTTGCTGCGCCGAACGCTGCTTCGGCCAGAGTTCGACGCGAGCGTGCAAAACCCGCCAATGTGTTGAATGGATTGCGGGTGCTCTGCGTCGACAACGAACCGCAGATCCTCGAAGGCATGAGCCTTCTGATCACCGGCTGGGGCTGCACGGTCGGCCAGGCCCGCTCGCTTGCCGAGATCGATACGATCATCAAGGGCCGCGAACCGCCGCCGGATGTCATCATCGCCGACTACCATCTCGACGACGGTTATGGGATCGAGGCAATCCTTGCGCTGAGGTCCCATTATCAGACCGCAATACCGGCGATGCTGATCACGGCCGACCGGACACCGGAGGTTCGGGCAGAGGCCGAGCGGCATGGCATTGCCGTGCAGCACAAGCCAGTAAAGCCTGCGGCAATCCGCGCTTATCTGACGCAAAGCGCCGGTTTGCGCCGGGTCGCCGCCGAATAGTTTTCCACATCCACTGACAAATGCCGTTCATGTGACAGTCATCACGGACTGTTTACGGTTGAAATGTCTGAACGTCGGCTAATACCGATTCTTGCCGGAACTCTCCGGCTTCTCGCGACGTTTAGGCGCGTGACTTCCTGGCCCGCAGAGGCCTTACGGACCGAGGGGCTGGCACCATCGGAACCGGCAGAGACGGAGACCGCGACCGATGAAGCGCTTTGAAATCATTGACGGAATGCGAGGGTACTTCCTCGTGTTCATGGTACTCAACCACCTTATCTTTGCTGGTGGATACCTGCTTGTAAAAATCAATCACAACCAGCTCGCCTTCGTGGAGGACGCTCAGGGTTTCGTATTCCTTTCCGGCCTGATGATCGGCATGGTTTACGCCCGCAAGATGATGAAGGCCAGATATGCGGCTGGTCGTTCGGCGATCTATAGCCGCGCGTTCGAGCTTTATCGTTATGCGATGGGCATCGTGATCGCGGTCATGGTGGCGCAGATGGTGCTGCCGGGCGCCTATTCGATCTGGTTCAACTGGTTGGGCTACACGACCTTCGACGATCCGCTGCGTCTCGCCGCGATCGCGACCTTCCTGTACCAGCCGACCTTCATGGACATTCTGCCGCAATACATCATCTACATGCTGTTTGCGCCAATGCTGATCAAGCTCGTGCTGGAAGACAAATGGCACTATGTGGTGGCCGCATCGATCATGCTGTGGATGGCCGGCCAGCTTGGCCTGCACCAGTTGCTCACCATCCCGCTCAACGAGCTGGTCATGGGTGCCGATGATCAGGGGCTGCGCGTTTCGTTCAACCTGTTCGGCTGGCAGATCGTGTTCTTCTCGGGTCTGGTGCTCGGCGCGCTGACGTCTTCGGGCAAGATCAACTGGGGTAATGTGCTGTCGCCCGACAACACCTTCATCCCCAAGGTGGCGCTGGTGCTGGTGCTGTTCTTCCTGCCGCTGCGCCTGATTACCGCCAATGAGCTGATGCCGCCGCACATGATCGGCAAGTTCGCCTCGATGGAAATCCGTGCAGATTTCGGTCCGGTCTATCTGTTGAACTTCGCGGCGATGGGTCTGCTCGTCACCTGGCTGATCGTTGCCGGCCCGAAGCACAAGGCGGCATGGGTTCGCGCGATTGCCTCGGCACTGACCTGGGTGTTCACTCTGCGTTTCCTGCGCCTGCTCGGCCGCCATTCGCTTTATGTCTATGTCTGGCACGTCGCCATCGTTTACTTCGTCTATTATTTCGACGGCCGTTCGCCGGAGCTGGACGAACTGACAAAAACGGCGATTGCGGTCGTTGCGGTTGGACTTCTTGCAATCCCGGCCGTCTGGCGGGAACGCGACAAGTATCTCGGCACCGCGGAGCCGGCACCGGCCAAGACCCGCGACCCGAAACCCGCCGCTTCCACCGGCCAGCAGCAGATGGTCGTGCGGTAAAGCTAAGCGCATGGAAAAATTGAAAAGGGCGGCCCGGGAGCCGCCCTTTTTTTATGGAAAGCGTTCCGCCTTCTTCAATGCGGAATAACCACCCGGTTGGTTGCCGCATCTGCATCGGCATCTTCCTTGCCGGCAAACCAGTTAGCGAGAAGCGCGCCGGAAATGTTGTGCCAGACGGAGAAGATGGCGCTCGGGACTGCGGCGAGCGGCGAGAAGTAGGCGGTGGCAAGGGCTGCACCCAGGCCGGAATTCTGCATGCCGACTTCGATTGCGAGCGCCTTGCGCTTGTAGAAATTGAGGCCGAGCGCCTTGGCGCCGAAATAACCAAGCAGATAACCTAGGCCGTTATGCAGCATGACGACGGCGAAGATCAGCAGGCCGGACTGGGCGATCGCGCCCTTCGATGCGCCGACAACAGCCGCGACGATCAGAATGATGCCGACGACGCTGACCAGCGGCAGAACCGGGATCGCGGCACGCACGAGGCCCGGGATCAGCTTCTGCGCCAGGAAACCGAGCGCCAGCGGCAGGATGATGACTTCGAGAATGCTGACGAACATCGCCCAGGCATCGACCGGCAGGTACTGGCTGGCAAACATCCAGACCAGAAACGGCGTGACAATGGGGGCCGCCAGCGTGGTGACGCTGGTGCAGGCAACTGACAGCGCGACATCGCCACGAGCAAGATAGGTCATGACGTTGGACGAGGTGCCGCCCGGGCAGCAGCCGACGAGGATGACGCCGGCGGCGACTTCCGGCGGCATCGGGATGATCTTCGTCAGCAGCAGCGCAAGTGCCGGCATGATGGCGAAATGGGCAACGACACCGATCGCCACTTCATAGGGGCGGCGGGCCAGTTCGCGGAAATCATCGACCGAGATGGTGAGGCCCATGCCGAACATGATGATGCCGAGAAGGGCGACGATCCACGGCGCTACCAGCTTGAATGTATCGGGAAAAAAGAAGCCGAGGACGGCGAAGAGGATGACCCAGATTGCGAAGGTCTTGCCAAAGAAAGCTGAGAAGGTTGCCAAGGATTTCAAGAATGCACTCCCGAACGAAACAAAGTGTCCGCGGTCTAGTTCTCTCAAGCCCGGCGTCAAGGCCGATTTGACGAATATCAGTTCCCCATCCGTCCGTTTCGGCCCCGATTACCCGATCAGATCCCCTCCCCGTAGCCCGATTGCACGGCAGCGCTGATGGAGGAAACGAAGCGGCGGGTGCGCTCGTGTTCCGGTGCGCCGAAAACGCGATCGGCCGCCCCTTGTTCGACGACCTTGCCGGCTTCGAGGAAGACCGCATGATCGGCAACGCGGGAGGCGAGGCGCAGGTCGTGGGTGGCGATGACCATGGTCGTGCCTTCGGCTGCAAGCTTGCTCAGGACCTCGACGACTTCGGTTGCCAGTTCCGGATCGAGCGCCGAAGTGGGTTCGTCGCAGAGCAGCACACGCGGCGACATGGCGAGTGCACGGGCGATTGCTACACGCTGCTGCTGGCCGCCGGAAAGGGTCGAGGGCCATGAGTCGACCTTATGCGCCATGCCGACCTTGGTGAGCAGTTCACGCGCACGGGCTTCCGCCTTCTCACGCGGCCATTTCAACACCGTGACCAAGCCTTCCATGACATTTTCGAGCGCCGTGCGGTGGGGGAAAAGCTGGAAATTCTGAAAAACCATGCCGGTCTGGCGGCGGATTTTTTGAACTGCATCCCAGCCGACCTTTTTGCCGGGAGCGAACTCGATTACCGCATCACCTAGGCGGATCGTGCCGGAAGTTGGGATTTCGAGCAGGTTGATGCAGCGCAGAAGCGTGCTCTTGCCGCCGCCCGACGGGCCGACAAGGGCAGTGACGCTGCCTTCATTTACCTTGAGGCTGATATCGTCGATGACCTGAAGGTCGCCGAAATTCTTGCGGATATGGGAGAGCTCGATCATCGGTTGGCCTCCAGCATGCCGCCATATCTTGAAAAGCGTTTTTCCAGCCGTACCTGCAGCGCCGAAAGCACGGAGCTGAGCGCCAGATAGATGATCGCTGCCTGGATATAGAGGATCAGCGGCTCGTAAGTGGTGGCGACGATGCGCTGGGCGGCCTGAAACAGTTCCGGCACGGTGATGGCGGCGGCGAGCGATGTATCCTTGACCAGCGAGATGAAGGTGTTGGAGAGCGGCGGCACGGCAACACGGGCGGCCTGCGGCAGGATGGTGCGGGCCATGGCCTGACGCCAGTTCATGCCGATCGAATAGGCCGCTTCCCACTGGCCTTTCGGCACGGAGGCGATGACCGCGCGAATGATTTCGGACGAATAGGCGCCGATATTGAGCGTGAAGCCGATCAGCGCCGCCGGGAAGGCATCGAGTAGGATGCCGACGCTGGGCAGGCCGTAAAAGATGACGAAAAGCTGGACGAGCAGCGGCGTGCCGCGAATGACCCAGACGTAGAACCTTGCGATCAGCACCAGCGGCTTCGGGCCGAACAGCCTTGTGACGGCGGTGATGAGACCGAGCGTCAGGCCGAAGGCGAAGGAGAGCAAGGTCAGCGGCACGGTGAATTTCACACCGGCCCAGAGCAGGGTCGGAAATGAATCCATCATCAGTTGAAGCCAATGCGGCACGGGCGAAGTCCTTACTCTCTAACGCTCTATGATCATTAACACGAAAACGCCCGGCCAAGGCCGGACGTTCGGGTTCAGCTTTCGCCAAATCGTAGCACGGTTCAAGTGCAGGAGGATCGGACGAATATCTCTTGCATATCCCTTACTTGGAGACGTCCTGACCGAAATATTTCTCGGAGATCGTCTTGTAGGTGCCGTCGGCCTTGATATCGGCCAGCGCCTTGTTGACCTCGGCCACCAGTTCGTCGTCACCCTTGCGCAGCAGGACGCCGGAATAGCTGGCTTCAGCCTGTTCGGCGACGATCTTGACCGGTGCGTCGGCCTTCTGCTTCTTGAAATCGAAGAAGGAAAGACTGTCGTTCAGCGTCGCATCGGCGCGGCGGGTAAGAACCAGCTGGATCGACTGATCGAAACCATCGGTGCCGACGAGTTCGGCGCCTGCGGCCTCGGCCATCTTGCCGTAATTGCTGGTGAGCGACTGGGCGGCCTTCTTGCCCTTGAGGTCGGCAAAACCCTTGATATCGGTGTTGTCGTCACGGACGATCAGCACGGCCTTGGAGGCGATATAGGGCTCCGAGAAGGCGTATTTCTGCTTGCGGGCATCGGTGATACCGACCTGGTTGATGACGGCGTCATAACGATCCGCATCGATACCGGCAATCAGGCCATCCCACTTGCCTTCGATGAACTGTGCCTTCACGCCGAGCTTCTTGGCAACCGCTTCGCCGATCTCGACATCGAAGCCTACGAGCTTGTTCGATGCGTCGTGGAAGGTGAAGGGGGCGTAGGTGCCTTCCGTGCCGATGCGGATGACGCCGGCCTTTTTGATCTTGTCGAGATTTTCGCCGGCAAAGACCGGAGCGGCAAAAGCAGCCTGCACGAGCAGGGCGGCGGCAACAGCCTTGAGAGTGGTTTTGACGAGGTTCATTTCGGTATTCTCCAACGAATGAGTTGCCGTGGTGATCGCAGAAAATAGGCGCGTTGTGAGGAAAGAAAACCGCCGCCGAAAGCGGCAAATGCGAATATTTTTTGCGTCCTCCACGGGCGAATGCTCGAAATGCGGATTTGTCGCAGGGATTAAGGTCGTTGACTGGGTGACAGATGCGCATCGGGATATGGATGCAATACGCCCTTGGCGATCTTGAGCATTTCCAAGTTCGGACGGGGCGCTGAAAGCTGCCTCATGATTTAGTTTGTAAGTGACACCTCTCAGCGCCCCGTTCGGCAGTTTTTATCCGCGACTCCGGTCCCTCTGCCGTTGCCTTGCCGAATGGTTTTCGTCTGGCTTGATGGAAAACGGGCGGATCCTCGGGTTAAACCCGAGGACTTATCGCCAACCTTCCATTTCACCGCCGCCGGGCTTTCCGTTCTCACGGACGGACTTGGTCGAAGCCCGGCGAGACCATCCTTCAGGCCACCATGTGTGCCGCACAGGCACATCCGACGCGCCGTTCGGGCATCAGAAGCGGCAGGCCGGTCCGAAAACCTTGCCGCTTCCCCCGTGTCGCCGGAGGGAGACCATTTTCCGCAGACCCCGGTGGTGACGGTTCACGTCGTCCC
The DNA here is from genome assembly GCF_014198105.1 of Aliirhizobium cellulosilyticum. NCBI lineage: Bacteria > Pseudomonadati > Pseudomonadota > Alphaproteobacteria > Hyphomicrobiales > Rhizobiaceae > Aliirhizobium > Aliirhizobium cellulosilyticum. The sequence continues at coordinate 705,073 of NZ_JACIGW010000002.1, forward strand.
TTCACCCCCAGCGCCGGTCCCGCCTCGCCGGCACGCCTGCCGGTGTATCCGTGACGGAACGGGGAGAGTGTAGTCATAGGTTAGGAGGGTGGGGATAAAATTTTCGTAAGATGTTGATTTTGTTCGGTCATGGCATGATTTCGTCCCCATGCTCAAGGACGCTTGGAGTGCTTGTGTCTGGATCCTCGGGTCAGGCCCGAGGATGACGGATCTGAGGGGATGTAGGACAGCACCTAACGCGATGTCGTGCTTGGTCGGCAGAAATAAGGTCGGTACTGCCTCACTTTTTAGGTTTCGCCAGAGAACGCGGCAGCAACTTGGTGCGTCGAGTATAAAGGTCTGACGGACGACATTTCCATGCTTGCACAATGACGTTGCTTTGCTTGTAGCACTCTGGCTCTCACCTATCTGTCGTCATCCTCGGGCTTGACCCGAGGATCCAGGCACACGCCCCTACAATGCTAGGATTGACGACGCGCGTGCATCCCAACATCCTGCTCGCATGGCGGGATATGTCTACATCATCACCAACCACAAAAACGGAACGCTCTATATTGGCGTGACGTCTGATCTTGAGAGGCACATCTGGGAGCATCGCGAAGACATGACACCCGGTTTTGCCTCGAAATACGGCTGCAGACAGCTTGTCTGGTATGAGGAGCATCTGAGCATCACGACGGCGATACAGCGGGAGAAATCACTCAAGCGCTGGTACCGAAAATGGAAGATCGAGCTGATCGAGACGATGAACCCGCACTGGCGGGATTTGTAATATGAGCTTGGGTGAAGAAGGCTCTCTCCGGCTGGCACGTTTTACCGGATTGGCATCGACTTTAGGCTTGCGTCTGGATCCTCGGGTCAAGCCCGAGGATGACGGCCGTTAGGGTAGCGCTTAGCCGAAAGCCAACGTTTCTCCAAATATCTGCTGAGCGCATGCTTTACTTGTGGGAGCCGCATAAAACAGTAAATTAAGCAATCAAGCCAAACTCGATGTTTACTTTAAGCGCCCTTGCGCATCCCTCTCCTCCGTCATCCTCGGGCTTGACCCGAGGATCCAGACACAAGCAATCTCGGAAAGCTAAATCCGACTTGTCCGGCTCGACCTGATAATTCGTCAGACATGCGATCATCAATGAAGACGTCGATCGGCCACGCTTCCCTTTCCACCGCATCAAACCGTCCCCACACCATATTGCGCCCCAACGCCCCTAATGCCATTACGACACCCATGCAAAACCCCGCGATAAGACTGACGGCCAGGGGGCTGAAATTCCAATTGGTTGGACCGATCGAGCTTGAAGTCTCTGCGGGGCGGTGTCTCGCGGTAAGCGGGCCTTCGGGGGCGGGAAAGAGCCTGACATTGCGGATGATTGCCGATCTGGTGCCGCATGAGGGGGAGTGTTTTGTCGATGGGCTGGCGGCGTCTTCGATGACAGGGCCAGCATGGCGGCGGGTGGTGCGGTATGTTTCTTCCGAACCCGGCTGGTGGGCGGCAACGGTTGGCGAGCATTTTGCCGATGCAAGCGCGCAGACCGACGGGATGAAGCGGCTTTTTCTCGATGCTTCGCTGCTGGAGGCAGCACCCGAGCGGCTTTCGACCGGGGAGCGGCAGCGGATGGCATTTTTACGGGCGATCGAGGATCGGCCGAAAGTGCTTTTGCTGGACGAGCCGACTTCGGCGCTGGACCCGGCTTCTGTGAAGGCGGTGGAAGAGATCGTGAAAGAGCTGATGGCCGATGGATGCGCCGTGGTTTTGACCTCGCATGACCCGGAACAGGTGGAGCGGCTGGCCGACCATGTGATGACGCTTGCGAGGCCGCAATGAACGGTCTCGTCTTCGGCCCTTTCGAGCTGGCATTTGCGGCGTTGCTGGTTCTGGTCAACGCGGTGTTGTCAGTGGCTTTCAGCCTCGGCATTCACCGGTCCATCCTGATCGCGGCGCTGCGAATGGTGGCGCAGCTTCTGCTGGTCGGTTTCGTGCTGGGTTTCATCTTTACCAGCGCCGACCATTGGCTGAGCCTTCTGGTTCTTTTCGCGATGCTAGTGGCAGCGACTTTCGAAGTGGGGTCACGGCAGCGCAAGAAGCTGATCGGCTTCTGGCATTACGGGCTTTCCGGCATTGCGGTCTCCGGCGGCACGATGCTGGTCGCGGCCTTTGCGCTGATGACGGTGGCGGGATCGGAAGACTGGACTGCACCAAGGATCGTCATTCCGATCTTCGGCATCATTTTAGGCTCGGCGATGAGCGCCAGCAGCATCGCGCTCAACAACATTTTCGAAGGCGTGTCTTCCCAGCGGGCAGCCATCGAGGCGCAGCTTTCGCTCGGGCGCACGCGCCGAGAGGCGATGGCGCCGTTGATGCAGCGGGCGATCTATGCCGGCACGCTGCCGGTGCTGAACCAGATGGCGGGCGCCGGGCTGATCACGCTGCCCGGCATCATGAGCGGGCAGATATTGGCCGGGGCCAATCCGCTAATTGCGGCGCAATCTCAGATCTTTCTGATGCTGCTCCTCTGCGCCGCCTCGACGGCCAGCGTGGTGACTGCGGTCTGGCTCGCCGCCAAAAGCCTGAGCGACGAGCGGGAGAGGCTGAGGCTCGACCGGTTTCGGGTGAAGAAGGGCTGAGCGGCAGCAATGGCGGTCTTAAAGCACGACCTCGCTTCGACACTTCACCTGAATTGAAGGGTCTTTCCAGCCCAATGACTTGGGCTGGCTGGATTCCTGTGACAGGCAAAGGAATGAGGGAAGAGGCCCGTGGCCTCAAGCCGCTTTGCCGACTTCGGCATAGGGGTTGAAGCGCTCGTAGAAGGTTTCGCTCTTGGCGGCCATGTCCTTCAGGAGCGGGGTCGGGGCGAAATGATCGCCGTATTGTGACGCCAGTTTTTCGGCCAGCGCGACGAAGGTTTTTACGCCCATGCCGTCTATATAGCTCAGCGTGCCGCCCGTGTAAGGCGCGAAGCCGAAGCCGAGGATCGAGCCGACATCGGCTTCGCGGGGGTCGGTGACGATGCCTTCTTCCACCGTGCGGGCGGCCTCCAGCGCGATCGTGACGAGGAAACGCTGCTTGAGGGTTTCAACGTCGATTTCTGATGCCGGTTTCTGGTGATAGAGGTCCTTGAGGCCGGGCCAGAGGGACTTTTTGGCCGGTTTGGCCGGGTAGTCGTAAAAACCCTGGCCGTTCTTGCGGCCGCGGCGATCCAGCACGTCGACCATCTTGTCGATCAGGTCCATGTGCTCGGGCTTGACCGAGTTAGGGCCGAGATCGGCGATAGAGGCCTTCATGATCTTCTGGGAGAGATCGACGGCGACTTCGTCGTTGAGCGAGAGCGGGCCGACCGGCATGCCGGCCATCTTGGCAGCATTCTCGATCATTGCGGCCGGCACGCCCTCAGTGAGCATGTCATAGGCCTCGTTGATATAACGGAAGACGCAGCGGTTGACGAAGAAGCCGCGGGTATCGTTGACGACGATCGGGGTCTTCTTGATTTTCGCGACGAAATCCAGCGCGACCGCCAGCGCCTTGTCGCCGGTGTCTTTGCCGAGGATGACTTCGGTGAGCATCATCTTTTCGACCGGCGAGAAGAAATGCACGCCGATGAACTGGTCCGGGCGTTTTGAATTTTCGGCGAGACCGGTGATCGGCAGGGTGGAGGTGTTGGAAGCAAAGACGGTGGTTTCCGGGATGACGGCTTCGATCTGTTCGATGACGGCCTTCTTCACCGCACGATCTTCGAAGACGGCTTCGATGACGAGGTCGGCATCCGAGAGGGTTGCGTAATCGGGCGTGGGGGTGACGAGCGAGAGGAGCTTTTCGCCCTCCTCCTTCGTCATGCGGCCCTTGGCGATGCTGTCTGCCACCAGTTTTTCCGAGACGGACTTGCCCTTGTCGGCTGCGGCCTGATCGCGATCGATGAGGACGACAGGGATGCCGGCGGCGGCGGTGACATAGGCGATCGAGGCGCCCATGAAGCCGGCGCCGACGACGCCGACCTTTCTGAACTCGCTCTTTTCCACACCGGCCGGGCGGCGGGCGCCCTTGCCGAGTTCCTGCATGGAGATGAACAGCGAACGGATCATCGAGAAGGCTTCGGTGGTCTGCAGAACTTGCGTGAAATAGCGCTGCTCGACCTTCAGGGCCGTATCGAAGGGAAGCTGCAGGCCTTCATAGACGCATTTGAGGATGGCGAGCGCGCCGGGATAATTGCCGGCGGTTTCGCGGCGCAGGATTGCCGGGGCTGCGGGCCAGAGCTGGGCAGCCTGGGGTGTCCAGACGCCGCCGCCGGGGGCCTTGAAGCCTTTTTCGTCCCAGGGGGCGACGGGCTTGAGGCCGTCCTTGATCATCTGTTTTGCGGCGGTGATCAGCTGATCGGGTTCGACCACCTGATGGACGAGGCCCATGGCCTTGGCGCGCGCAGGCGCAAGCGACTGGCCTGTCGTCATCATCTGCAGGGCGGACTGGGCATCGGTGAGGCGCGACACGCGCTGGGTGCCACCGGCGCCGGGGAAAATGCCGACCTTGACTTCGGGCAGCGCCAGCTTGACCGATTTCGAATTGGAGACGACGCGGCCGTGGCAGGCGAGCGACAGTTCCAACGCGCCGCCCATGCAGGTGCCGTTGATGGCGGAGACCCAGGGCTTGCCGCTGGTTTCGATGGCGCGGAACAACCAGCTCATGCGGCCGGCGGCATCGAAGAGTTTTTGGGCGGCGGCCTGCGGGTCTCTGGCGCGCTCGTCCTGAAGCATGGAGAACATGCCGCGGATCATGGTCAGGTCCGCGCCGCCGGAGAAGGTGGACTTTCCGGAAGTGAAGACGACGCCCTTGATGGCAGCGTCCTCGACGGTCTGTTTGAGGATCGCCTCGAGTTCGTCCATGACTTCGACGGTGAAGACGTTCATCGACTTGCCGGGCATGTCCCAAGTGATGAGGGCGATGCCATCTGCGTCGGTTTCGACGGTGAAATTGGTGTAGGTGCTCATGGTGGGATTTCCTCTTCCCTGAAATCTGGCCTGAAATTCTGGCGGTTGGGCCCCTCCCCCTTGTGGGGAGGGGTTGGGGAGGGGATCTTCATTGTCGTGAGACCCCTCCCGCCTGCCGGCCACCCTCCCCACAAGGGGGAGGGTTAAGACCCTCTCAAACCCGCTCGATCACCGTCGCCGTGCCCATGCCGGCGCCGATGCAGAGGGTGACCAGTGCGGTGTTCAGGTCGCGGCGTTCCAGTTCGTCGAGAACGGTGCCGAGGATCATCGCGCCGGTGGCGCCGAGGGGGTGGCCCATGGCGATGGCGCCGCCGTTGACGTTCATGATGTCGTGGCTGATATCGAAAGCCTGCATGTAGCGCAGGACCACGGCGGCGAAGGCTTCGTTGAGTTCGAACAGATCGATATCGGAAATCTTCATGCCGGTGCGGGCGAGAAGCTTTTCGGTGACGTCAACCGGGCCGGTCAGCATCAAAGCCGGGTCGGAGCCGATATTGGCGAAAGCGCGGATACGGGCACGCGGCTTGATGCCCATGCTCTCGCCACCCGCTTTCGAGCCGATCAGGACGGCAGCAGCGCCATCGACTATGCCCGACGAGTTGCCGGCATGGTGGACATAGTTGATCTTCTCGATTTCCGGATGGGCCTGAATGCCGACGGCTTCGAAGCCGCCCATTTCGCCCGGCATCTGGAAGGAGGCGTTGAGGGAAGCGAGCGCCTGCATGTCGGTTCCCGGACGCATGTGCTCATCGCGGTCGAGGATGATCAGGCCGTTCTGGTCTTTTACGGGAATGACGGAGTTGTTGAAGTAGCCGGCATCCCAAGCTTTTCCGGCGCGTCTCTGGCTTTCGACGGCATAGGCATCGACGTCATCGCGGGAAAAACCGTATTTGGTAGCGATCAGATCGGCCGAGACGCCCTGGGGCATGAAATAAGCCGGGAAGTTGACCGAAGGATCCATGTACCAGGCGCCGCCGGACATGCCCATGCCGACGCGGGACATCGATTCGATACCACCGGCGATGACGATGTCGTCCGAACCGGCGGCGATCTTGCCGGCGCCGAAATTGATGGCGTCGAGGCCCGAGGCGCAGAAACGGGAGATCTGCATGCCGGGGGCTTTGGTCGAATATCCGGCCTCGAAAGCGGCGGCCTTGGGGATGACGGCGCCACTATCCATCACCGGATCGACGCAGCCCATAATAATATCGTCGACGGTTGCCGTATCGAGATTGTTCCGGTCGCGGATGGCTTCCAGCGTTTTGGCGGCGAGGCGGACGGAGGGGACCTCGTGCAGGCTGCCATCCTTCTTGCCGCGACCGCGCGGCGTGCGCACGTGATCGTAAATGAAGACTTCGGTCATGGTGTTGTCTCTCCCGTTTTCCCTTTCAGGGCGGCACTTCGGAGCGCCTTGTCCTTAGAAATGGTTCAGAATGCTTCCGCAGCCAGTTCCATCACACTGTCGCTGCCCGCCTCGATGCGCACCTTGCGCAACGCAGTTTCCGGCATGATCTTTTCCATATAGAAACGCGCGGTCACCAGCTTGTTCTTCAGATACTCCTCGCGCGGGTCACCACTACCAAGCTTTTCCTGAGCGGTTTTTGCCATCCTGGCCCACATATAGCCCAAGGTCACGAGGCCGAAGAGGTGCATGTAATCGGTAGAGCCAGCGCCGGCATTGTCCGGCTTGGCCATGGCGTTCTGCATGAACCACATGGTTGCGGCCTGCAGGTCGTTGAGGCCCTTCTTCAACGCCTTGGTATAGGGAGCCATCGTTTCGTCGGCGCGGTTTTCCTCGCAGAAATCGCCGATTTCCTTGAACATGGCCATAACGGCGCGGCCGCCGTTTAAGGCCAGTTTGCGGCCAACCAGGTCGAGCGCCTGGATGCCGTTCGCGCCTTCGTAGATCATGGTGATACGGGCATCGCGGACATACTGGCTCATGCCGTGTTCCTCGATGTAGCCGTGACCGCCGAAAACCTGCTGGGCCATGACGGCGTGGTCGAAACCCTTGTCGGTCAGCACGCCTTTGAGGATCGGCGTGGCGAGGCCGAGAAGGTCGTCGGCGTTCTGGCGTTCGGCCTCATCCGGCGAGCGGTGGGCGATGTCGGATTTCAGCGCCGTCCAGAGCAGGAAGGCGCGGCCGGCTTCGTTGAACGACCTGATCGTCATCAGCGAACGGCGGATATCCGGGTGGACGATGATCGGATCGGCCTTCTTGTCCGGGGCCTTGGCGCCGGAGAGCGAACGGCCCTGGATGCGCTCGTTGGCGTAAGCCACGGCGTTCTGGTAGGCGGTCTCGGCGATCGACAGGCCCTGCAGGCCGACGCCGAGGCGGGCCTCGTTCATCATCACGAACATGGCCGACAGGCCCTTGTTCTCCGCGCCGATCAGGTAACCGGTGGCATCATCATAGTTCATGACGCAGGTGGAATTGCCGTGGATGCCCATCTTTTCTTCGAGTGCGCCACAGGTGACGCCGTTGCGGGCGCCGAGCGAACCGTCTTCGCCGACCATGAATTTCGGCACGATGAACAGCGAGATGCCTTTGGTTCCTTCCGGTGCGCCTTCGATGCGGGCGAGAACCAGATGGATGATGTTGTCGGTCATGCCGTGTTCGCCGGCGGAGATGAAGATCTTCTGGCCGGAGATCCTGTAGGAACCATCACCCTGCGGCACGGCCTTGGTACGCAGAAGACCGAGATCGGTGCCGCAATGGGGTTCGGTGAGGTTCATGGTGCCAGACCATGTGCCCTCGACCATTTTCGGCAGATAGGTGGCCTTCTGCTCATCCGAACCATGGACAAGGATGGCGGCGATCGCGCCCTGGGTCAGGCCCGGATACATCATCAGCGACATGTTGGCCGACGACATGTATTCGCCGACAGCGGCGTGCAGCGTATAGGGAAGCCCCTGCCCTCCGAATTCTTCCGGCACGGCCAGACCGATCCAGCCGCCCTGGCAATATTGATCGTATGCTTGCTTGAAACCCTTCGGTACGGTGACCGAGCCATCATCCCTTCGGCTGCAGCCTTCCTGATCGCCTGACAGATTGAGCGGAAACAGTGCTTCCTCAGCCACCTTTGCCGCTTCACCGAGGATCGCCTCGATCATGTCCGGCGAGGCATCGGCGAAACCGGGCAGGTTGCCATAGCGCTCAAGGCCCAGAACATCGTTGAGAATAAAAAGCGTATCAGTGGTCGGGGCCTTATAGATTGGCATCGATGAGCATCCTCCCTGTCATCTTCATCGGCAGCACCACTCCTTCTGCGCTTCGTTTCCGAAAGCGTCCCGATCAAGGGCCGCTGCGCTGACACTGCCAATTCTTGCATTCGTCATTTAATTGACGTGCGCGTAAACGTCAATTGGTACTCACACGCAATTTATGAGGCACAGGCTCCGAGATAGGGCGGGCAGGTGCGAAGTCAGCCGCGGCATAAATATTAGAATGTCGTGAAATAATTAAAATCTGGAGCACCTTTAACGGGTTGTTTACCATGTTTGCAGAGATAGTAGGCGATCTGACGGTTCGGTGCGTTTGCTTCGAAAAGCGTTCAAACCGTCACAATGGCAAGTCTTGCGTAAGGTTTCTCTAATATTCAGTTTTACTCATGGAGGAATACCTCCGGGGGAAACGTTCAGAGTCGGACCGGCAGGATCAACGTCGAAACGAGCGAGCACATGAACGGATCACGATCGGCACATCCCCGTCACGGCGACCGAGACCGCTCGTCGCTGGATGCGCTGAGCCGCACAATCGAGGGACTGGAAGCACGCATCCAGGGCCTGATGGCGGGTGGACGCGCGCCATCGCAGACACCGATCCAAGCACAGGTAGTCGCACCGCAAAGAGCCATTGACGACAATCGACAGCCGCGTATGCCGGCCGGGCCTGATCCGCGTGCGAAGGCGAGCCCCGTCGATGCGGGCTACGCGGAGCGTGCGCGCGACCCGCTGGCGGAAATCCGCGAGCGGCAGCGCATGCTCGAACAGGCAGGCCAGAGCAGCCGCCGTTTTGAAAACAGTGCAGCAATGCCTGCAGCACCCGCTCGCACCGAACAGCGCACCGGCACCCGCCGCGAAGACATTCGCCAGCCGGCGGTTGCCACGCGCGTGGCCGAGGCCAACCAGCGCCGCGCCGACATTCGTGAATTTACCGAGACGCTTTCCGGCCTGAGGCATGATCTCAAGCGCGACATTTCCGAAGGCGTATCGCACGAGATGCGGGCGCTGAAGGATGAAGTGCGTGCGATCCGCGCCCAGGCAGAGGACTCGCGTTTCACGCAGGATGTGCAGGCGGACCTTGCACGGCTGGCCCAGGGCATCGACCAGCTTGCGATGCAATCCGCTCCAGGCGCTTCGGGCTTGCGTTCCGAATTCGAGGATTTGCGGACCGTCATGGACGGGCTTGCCCGGCAGGAATCGCTGCGGCAGATGCAGGACCAGTGGGTAGGGCTGGAAGAACGCCTTCAGGACGCCGACACGAGTGCGCTGCGCGAAGAACTGGTGGCGCTTGCCTACCGGGTCGACGAAATTCGCAACCAGCTCGGCGTGATGGCGGACAGCCCGACCATTCGCGCGCTGGAACAGAAGCTGCTGGCGCTTGCCGGCATGATGGAACAGCTCGGCTCTCGCATGAAGCCGAATGACGCGGCGATCACCGAACAGTTCAGCCAGTTGGACCACAGGCTGGACGAGATCAGCCGCGCAATTGCCGCCAATTCCCGAGCCAGCGCTGCCAATGCGCAGGACGAGCTTGCGATGCAGCGGCTGCAAGACCGGCTTGAAGACCGGCTGGCCGGGCTGATGGAACAGGTGGAAACGATCGGCCGCTATACTGCCGACCAGAGCGCCACCGACGGTCTTTCCATGCGGATCGAGCTGCTCGCCGGCAAAATCGAAGACATGGCCGAGGAGCAGGCAACGGCACAGCTGCAGGAGCGTATCGAACAGCTTTCGGTGCTGGTGCAGCAGATGCATGTTCCCGGCCAGCAGGAAGACGTCACCAACTACCTTTCCGACATTTCGCGCAAGATCGATGCGCTGGACACGAGTTTTGGCGCCGAGGGGCTTGGCGAGCGGCTCGATTATCTGTCGCACCGGATTGAGGAGATGGAACAGCAGCCGCGGCCCCTGCATGCCGATGACGGCGCTTTCGTGCGGATCGAGGACAGGCTTAGCGCGATTGCAGCGCAACTGGACGAGGCAACATCCGCTCCACGCAATGACGACGAGGCGCTGCGCGGGCTGGAAGCCCAGATTGCCAATCTTTCGACGCTGATTTCGCAGCCGAGCAGTACGCCCGCCGCATGGCCGCCGGAATTCGACAGCCGCATGGCGGCGATCGAAGGCTATATGGCGACCAATGACGAATATATCGTCGAGGCCGCCCGGCAGGCGGCCGAAGCGGTGGTCGAGGCCTATTCACGTAATCTGAGTGCCGGCGCGCCCGGCACAAGCGGAGACATGGCGGCACTTGCAGCCCTTGCCGACGACCTGAAGCATCTCGAAGAGCTGACGCGCGGTTCCGAAAGCCGGACACACCAGACGTTCGAGGCACTGCACGGCACGCTGGTGCAGATCGCCGAACGGCTGGACCAGCTGGAAGGCCAGTTTGCGACTGCGCCTGCCGTGTCCTATCGAAACGAAGAGCCTGTTCGCCAGCCGGCCTTTGCGGCTGCGCCGATCCAGCGCGACATGCCGGTGGCGCGCGAGGCGGCACCCGTTGCGATGCCGCCCGTTTCAGCCGAAGCGGATCGTGAACTGGCCAACCTCGACATGCCGCGCACGGAAGCCCGGTTGAGAGAGACCAGCGCGATCGGTTCCACCATGGCCGATCATGTTCCGGCGATGCTCTTGCCGGTCGATGCCGAGACGGACATTGAGGACGAAGAAAAGCCTGCGAAGAAGAGCCTGCTCGGCGGGCTGGCCAAGCGCCTTCTCCCCGGCTCGAAGCAGGACAAGCCTGCCAAGGCACGCACCTTCGTCGACCCGACGCCATCGATCGATCCTTCGGCAGACGATGCCGTGGTTGCCGGCGACATGCTGGAGAGCGAAGGCGAAAACGACCTTCTGGAGCCGGGTTCAGGTGCACCAGACGTTCGCAAGATCCTCGAGCGGGTGAGAGCCAGCCAGGCAGCGGGAGAATTCGGCAGCGAGCGGGGTGGCGATCGCACAGGCGACCGCGCCGACTATATTGCTGCTGCCCGCCGGGCCGCAAAGGCCGCCGCGCAGGAGGCCGATCCTTCCCAGATGGGCTCGCTTGCAAAGGCCAAACCCGCCAAGGCGAAGCCTGATATCGGCAAGGCAGAGAAGGAAAAGGGCGCATCGGCCTTTTCGCGCCATCGCCGGCCGATCCTGATGGCAGTCGGCGCCGTGCTTCTGGCGCTGATGGCAATGCCGCTGATCAAGACCGTGACGAGCGGCAGCCCGGCACCGCAGGTAGCTTCGGTCGAGCAGCCGGTGATTGCGGCCGCTCCCGAGGCAAGCGCGCCGACGCCTGCCGCTCTGGTTCCGCAGACGCCGGCGGCTTCCGAGGCTCCGGTCTTACCGCAGAGCGCTGCGCCCGAGATAACTGCTCCGCCGGTGGAGCAAATGGCAAATACACCCGAGGCTGCAGCGCCGCAGGCAAGCGATTCGGATGTGGTTGCGGAAGCTCCGGCGGAAGACCTGCCGGCGGCACCGATCGCACCGGTCGAACACGCCTCGATCGCCGTGCCTGCCGGTATCGAGCCACAATCGATGGCCGATGCGGCAGCGGCCGGTGACGCCAATGCGCTGTTTGAAATCGGTGCACGCTTCAGCGACGGCCGCGGAGTTACGACCGATCTCGGCGAAGCCGCCAAGTGGTACAAGCTTGCAGCCGATCGCGGTCTTGCGCCGGCTCAGTATCGGATGGGCAACCTTCTGGAGAAGGGAACCGGCGTCGAGCGCAATCTCGGCGAGGCGATTTCCTATTATCGTCAGGCGGCGCAGGCGGGTAATGCCAGCGCGATGCACAATCTCGCGGTTCTTTACGCTTCGGGGGCTGCCGGCCAGCCGGACTATGCGGCGGCCGTCGAGTGGTTCCGCAAGGCAAGCGAGCACGGCGTTGCCGATAGCCAGTTCAACCTCGCGATCCTCTATGCCCGCGGCAACGGCGTGCGCCAAGATCTCGAAGAGAGCTACAAGTGGTTCGGCGTAGCTGCCAGGGGTGGCGATACGGACGCTGCCGCCAAGCAGGAAGAGGTGGGCAAGGCGATGCGCAAGGAGCAGCTGGAAAGCGCTCGCGCCAAGCTGAATGCCTGGACCGCCAAGCCGCTCGACCCGAATGCCAATGCAGTTAACATTCCGGACGAATGGGTTTCCGGCAAGAAACTGACCACTGCATCGATCGACATGACCAAGGCGATCCGCAACATCCAGGCCATTCTCAACAAGAACGGTTTCGATGCCGGCACGCCGGACGGCAAGATGGGCGCCAAGACGGTTGCGGCGATCAAGGCGTTCCAGAGTTCGATCGGCCAGGAGCCGACCGGCAAGGTGGACGACGCGATGGTGCGTGAACTTCTCAAGCGGAATGGATAAGCTCCAGTCGCCGGACCGGAGACGGCATGTCCGTTTTCGGTCCGGCTTTTTTGGTGCGCCCACGCATATCTCCAATCACGACTAAAACGACCGGGTTTGCGGTGACGCGGCATATTCGCCACGCCGCTGAGAAAACGGCCGAATCAAAGGCTTGCGATACCCTGACGCGCCCATGCGGGTTTGACAGCCTGACGCCTGCGCAGGCATGTGGAGCAGACATCTTCATGCCTTGTTCACCCGGCATGTGAGACACTTTCCCACCACCTCATCAGACAAGCGAGAAATCGCCTGCTGGACGAGGTTGTTCTGTTTCGCCTTGTCGGGGTCAACCGTGACGATCTACCTGCCCATAGCAGAGCTTTCGGTGAATATTTTCATCATCCTCGGCATGGGTGCGGCCGTCGGTTTCCTGTCCGGCATGTTCGGCGTCGGCGGCGGGTTTCTGATCACGCCGCTCCTGATCTTCTACAATATTCCGCCCGTCGTTGCGGTCGCGACCGGGGCGAACCAGGTGGTCGCGTCCTCGGTTTCCGGCGCGATCACGCATTTCCGGCGCGGCACGCTGGACATGAAGCTCGGCACGGTGCTGCTTGTCGGCGGTCTTGTCGGGGCGACGGTCGGCGTGTGGATCTTCTCGTGGCTGCGCAGCATCGGCCAGCTCGACCTGTTCATCTCGCTTCTCTACGTCGTGCTTCTGACGACGATCGGCCTTTTGATGCTGCAGGAAAGCCTGCGCGCCATGCGAAAGGCGAAGCTCAACCAGCCGCTTCCCTTGAAGCGTCCCGGCCAGCATAACTGGGTGCACCGGCTGCCGCTGAAGATGCGGTTCAAGAAGTCGAGGATCTATCTTTCGGCCATTCCGGTGGTGACGCTCGGTTTCCTGATCGGCATCCTCACCTCGATCATGGGTGTCGGCGGTGGCTTCATCATGGTGCCGGCGATGATCTATCTGTTGCGCATCCCGACCAATGTCGTTGTCGGGACGTCGCTGTTTCAGATCATCTTCGTCACCGCCTATACGACCATGGTGCAGGCGGCGACCAACTATTCCGTCGATATCGTGCTTGCCTTCATCCTGATGGTGGCGGGTGTTATCGGCGCACAGTACGGCGTACGCGTCGGGCAGAAGCTGCGCGGCGAACAGCTGCGCGCTCTTCTGGCGCTGCTGGTTCTGGCGGTCGGCATCCGACTTGCCGTCGGCCTGTTCATCCGCCCGCAGGATCTCTATTCGGTTGCAGTCGGAGGGATCGGTTACTGATGTTTTGCCGTCTCGCCCTCCTCTTCTCGCTGCTGCTGATCCCTGCGACCAACGGATTTGCGCAAATCCCGATGGGCGAGGCTTCGACCGCCAAGGAAGGGCTCGATATCGGGGTTTCGACCAACGAGATCGCGATCGCCTCGGATTTTCGCGGGGCCGACCTAACCGTGTTCGGGGCGATGACAAATCCGGACGAACTACTGCTCGCGATCGGCAGCTATGACATCATCGTCACGCTTGAAGGCCCGCGCGACTATGCCACCGTGCGCAAGAAGGAGCGCATCTTCGGCGTCTGGGTGAACACGGATTCGATGATCTTCGAGCAGGTGCCGGAAAGCTATTCGATCGCCAGCACCCGCCAGCTCGACGACCCCACACAATTGCCGCCGATCAATACGGCGGGTGTCGGCATCGAACATCTGGCGCTCAATCCGATCGGCTATATCCGCGATGTCGGCGAGCTTTCCGATTTCCGCGAGGCTTATCGACGACTGAAGCTGGCTGGAGGCCTTTACCAGAAGGAAGCGAGCGGCGTTCGTTTCGTCTCATCCAGTCTGTTCCGCGCCTCGCTCAGGCTGCCGGCCAATGTTCCGGACGGGGTGCATATCGTGCGCGCCTATCTGTTCAAGAGCGGTACGCTGCTGACCCAGCGCGAAATTCCGCTCCGGGTGGTCAAGACCGGCCTCGAACAGGCGATCACCGACACCGCTCATAACCAGCCGTTTGCCTATGGCCTGCTCTGCGTGCTGATTGCGCTGGTAACCGGCTGGGGTGCCAGCATCGTCTTCCGCAAGGATTGATCACCTCCGACCTGTTGCCGCCGTCTTTGCTTCGGCGAAACCTACACTAGTTAGCGATCGATATCGCAAACCCAGACTGCCCAAGATGTTGAAACGCCTCCTCGACCGCCTGCCAGATCGATTGCCCGATTGGCGCCACCTGCTGCATCCGACCCAATTGCGCATATTGATCAGGCGCAGCGAATTCGGCCTGATCGCGATGGCGGCTGTGGTCGGCGTGCTTGCCGGGCTTGCGGTGGCGGCGATGAGTTTCATCGCCCATGAGGTCCAGGTGCTGATCTTCGGGATCGGTCCCGACGAGAGGCTTAGCGCGGCAACCTCGCTCGATCCGATGGTGGTGCTCTGGGCACCGGCCGCAGGCGGCGTGGTGATGGGGATCGTGTTCCTGATCCTAAAGAAGTGGCGCAAAAAGCCGATGGTCGACCCGATCGAGGCCAACGCGCTGCATGGTGGCCGGTTGTCGCTGACGGACAGTATCGTGGTTGCGGTACAGAACCTGATCTCCAACGGTTTTGGCGCCTCGATAGGACTGGAGGCAGGCTATACGCAGCTTTCGTCCGGTATCGCCTCGAAGATCGGTCTCATTTTGCAATTGCGCCGCTCGGACATGCGCATTCTCGTTGGCTGCGGGGCGGCAGGCGCAATCGCTTCGGCGTTCAACGCACCACTGACGGGCTCTTTCTACGCTTTCGAGCTGATCATCGGCACCTATACGATTGTCAGCCTTGCGCCGGTGGTCGTCGCGGCACTGGCCGCGACCTTCGTGACACGGCTTTTCGTCGGCGACGAATTCATGATCGATATCGGCGAGATCGGCACGGTCGTTCCGGCAGACTATCTTCCAGCCGTCATGCTCGGGATTGTGTGTGCGGGCTGCGGCATCCTGCTGATGAAAGGTGTCTCGAAGGTTGAGGAGCAGGCGCGCAAAAGCTCGATCTCCCCCGTCTTCCGTCCCGCGCTCGGAGGACTGATCGTGGGGCTGCTGGCGCTGATCGATACGCGGGTGCTTTCGGCCGGACACGGCGCGCTGCACGAAAGCCTCAACCAGCACATGGCGATCGGGGCGGTGATCGGACTTCTGCTGCTCAAGTCCGTTGCATCGGCAATCACCATCGGCGCCGGCTTCCGTGGCGGCCTGTTCTTCGCCTCGCTGTTTTTAGGCGCGCTTATCGGAAAACTGTTTGCCTATTCGACGCCGTTCCTGTTTGCCCATGCAACGCTGACGCCGGTCATCTATGCGGTGGTCGGCATGAGCGCGATGGCAGTGGCGGTGATCGGCGGACCGCTGACGATGACGTTTCTGGCGCTGGAAGTGACCGGCGACTTTCCTATCACCGCGCTGGCGCTTGCGGCGGTCATCACGTCATCGGTCGTTGTGCGCACCAGCTTCGGCTACTCGTTCGCGACGTGGCGTTTTCACCTGCGCGGCGAAGGAATCAGAAGCGCGCATGATATCGGCTGGATCCGCAACCTGACGGTGGACAAGCTGATGCGCTCCGATGTGAAGACGGCGCAGGCGGGAATGACGCTCGACGAGTTCCGCAAGGATTTTCCGATCGGTTCAACCCAGCGCGTGATCGTAATCGACGAGACCGAAAAATATGTCGGGATCATTCTTACCCCGGAAGTCTATTCGGCAGCGACCGAGGGCGGCGAGGAGAAACCAGAGCTCTCCTCTTTCATCCGCTACAAGAACGACGTGCTGCTTCGAAGCATGAATGCCAAGCAGGCGGCTGCAATGTTCGACCGGACGGAGGCGGAAGCGCTGGCGGTGGTGAACAACCAGATCGAGCGCAAGGTGGTCGGGCAGCTTTCCGAAAGCCACACGCTGCGGCGTTATACGGAAGAGCTGGACCGGCGGCGGCGCGAAATGTCAGGCGAGATTTAGAGGCAGGCTGAAGCGAAGCCGGAACTCCGCCCCAACCTTTGCACATGATTACATGGCCGGGAGGATGACGATGTCGCGCACCTCGTTTTCGGTGCCGGTGATCGGGCCGATTTCGGTGGCCGCACCGGTCTCAAGATTGACGGTATAGAGCGTCTTGTTTGCGGCCAGATAAGCAGTATTCTTGCCGCCGTCCTCACCGTGGATGTCGAAGGCGTATGTTGCCGGCATCTGCTTGATGCCCAGCTTGCCGATCGCCTTCAGGGTGCCGTCATTCGGCTTGGTCTGTTGGATCAATGCGCCGATGGTGGCATCGATATTGTACATCGCCGTCTTTTCGGGTTTGCCGATCGAATTGGTGTAGGACGCCGCGACGATGTTCGGGGTTTCGCCCTTGTGCATATCGCCCTCTTCAAAAGCCAGAGCACGATCGACCGTGACTGCTCCGGTATCCGGGTGGACACGATGGTTGGTGGTGCCGGTCATGAAGCGCAGACGGTCGGCCATCGGGTTGAAGTCGACGACGACCGGCGCTTGCGTCATGGCCAGCATCTTGTCCATCTTGGCGACTTCCGTGGCCGCGCCGGTTTCAAGGTTGATCGAGACGATCGCGTGATCGGGCGTGACGCCGATGACCGTCTTGTTGCCGGGGCGGAAATCGATGCCGACCAGCTTGTCGACGCCGGTGACATCCATGGTCTTGGTCACTTCCGGCTTTGCGGTGTCGAACATGACGAGCGTCTTGTCACCGGTGAGGCCGAGGACCGGGGCCGCCATTGCAGCGGCAGCAGACGCGGCAAGCATGGTGGACGCGACGAGCGCGGTGCGAAGGGTTTTCATTTTGTCTCTCCCGTTGTGTTTCCAGCATGATGAAGAGCGGTAGGGCACACGGCCTCTGAAGCACTCCCGATGTGTAGACACATGGCGGGACGCCTTTGGATGCAGCCGTTGAAAATATTTATTTGCCGCGCATCCATTTCCGCATCGGGCGTGTCTTCCATATGCAGTCTCAGGATGACTGCGGGAAACGTGAAACTCTGGACGAGCGCATGTCCGTCGCTAAAACTGCAGAGATGGAATATTCGCAACTGCGCGATTATTCGGGGAGAGAGGACAGCCTGGCCTTGGTGACAGACCAATCGACGGACTTCAAGGCGGCGCTTGCCGCCTGCGCCAAGGGCGACCGGCGCGGGTTGCGCGACATATTCGATGCAGAGGCCGGCCGGCTGGTGACGGTGGCACAGCGGATCGTCAAACGCCGTGAGCTTGCCGAAGAAGTCGTGCAGGAAGCGTTCATTCGCATCTGGACACATGCGCATCAGTACAGGCCAGAGCAAGGGTCGGCGCGCGGCTGGATCTACGCGATCGTGCGCAACCGGGCGCTCAACATGCTGAGAGACGGGAGCCGGGAAGACCTGATCACGGAAGATCAACTGGAGACCATTCAGGACGCCGAGCAACTGGAACAGATCATGGCGGCGTGGCACAGGCTCGACCATAACAGCCGGCTGAAAGAGTGCCTTGGCCGCCTGGAAGAGACGAGACGGCGCGGCATATTGATGGCCTATGTGAGCGGATATACCCACGGGGAAATTGCCGGTCGGCTGAAACTTCCGCTCGGCACGGCGAAGTCTTGGATAAGGCGCGGACTCCTGACGCTGCGGGAGTGCATGGCATGAAGTTCGCTACCGAAAATGTTGCCCATATCGCCGACGAATATGTGCTTGGTCTGCTGAGCGAAACAGACGTGGCGGAGGTGGAAAACGAGATCGAGCGCAATGCCACGCTTGCCACAGCCGTTGCGGAAGCGCGCGAGCGATTTTTGCCACTCGACACCAATGTCGATCCGGCCGCCGTGTCTCCGGTTCTGTGGCAAGCCATCGAGGCCCGGCTGCCGGAACAGGCCGCGGTGGAGGTGCCATCCATCGCCTCCGTTTCGCCGAGAGTTCCGACAGCGGGTAATGACAATGTTCGCTCCGGCTGGCGGTCGGCGGCGATTTCAGCGATTGCCGCCTCGCTGATCCTGGCCGTGGGTCTGGTGTGGAGCGTGACGCGCACGATCGAGCCGCTGGTCGTAGCAGTGCTTGTCAACGAGGCCGGCGAGGTTCAGGCGGTGGTCGAGGATTTCGGAAACGATACGGCCAGCATCCGGCTTCTGGCGGATTTCAGTGTGCCCGAGGACAAGACGATGCAGGTCTGGACGCTTCCTTCGCGTGAGATGGGGCCAATGTCGCTCGGCCTGCTGGAAGATGCTCATTCCGCACGGCTGAGCGGGTCGACGCTGCCGAAGCCGCAGGATGCGCAGCTTTACGAAATCACGCTGGAACAGGCCGGGGGATCGCCGACCGGGCGACCGACCGGGCCCATCCTAGCCAAGGGGTTTGCCAAGCTGGCGCGTTGACACCGTGCTGCCGGAAAGGCGCAACCCCTGCCTTGGGATAATTGCGTGGTCGATTTGCCCGACTATTCTCCGCCTTGCGGGGAAGTCAGCCGGGAGGATCGCATGGCCGAAATCGCGCAATCGACATCCCGCCCAACCGGGATTTCGACAAGCCTGACCTGCCGGGACGGCGTGCCACTGAACGGTCATATCTGGCCAGCGCGAGGAAGGCCCATCGCTCGCGTGATCATCAACGCCGCCACCGGCGTGCTTGCCCGTTATTATCACTATTACGCGGACTTCCTTGCCGGCGAAGGGTTCGATGTATTGACCTATGACTATCGCGGCATCGGTCTGTCGCGGCCGGAAACCCTGCGCGGCTGCGGGTATCGCTGGCGGGACTGGGGCGAGCAGGATTTCGATGCGGCGCTGCGGTTCATGACCAAAAGAGCGCCGGAACTTCCGTTGATGGTAGTGGGGCACAGTATCGGTGGTTACCTGCCGGGGCTTTCTACCGAAGCGCACCGGATAGACCGGATGCTGACGATGGGGGCGCAATATGCCTGGTGGGGAGATTATGCGGCAGGGCATCGATCGAGGTTGTTCTGGCGCTGGCACATGGTGATGCCTGCCTTGACCGCGATCTACGGGTATTTTCCCGGCAGGAAGCTCGGCTGGCTGGAAGATCTTCCGGCTGGTGTCGCCAATGAATGGAGCTTTCGCGGGCCGCGAATGGAGCGGACGCATCCGAAGCATGAACGCGAGGCTGTGCTTTCGCGATTTGCCGCCGTCACCGCGCCGATCCTGGCGATCTGCGTGACCGATGATGATATAGGTTCGGCCGCGGCGATCCGGCGGACGCTTTCCTATTATTGCAATGCCGAGCGGATCGAAGCCAGTCTATCGCCATCGCATTACGGGCTCGATGCAATCGGGCATTTCAGCCTTTTCCACTCCCGCCATGCCGGCGGTTTCTGGAAGGATACGCTCTCGTGGCTGAAGGATGGCGTGAACCCCTTTGGGAGCAGCGCTTCGGTTTGAGACAGGTCAATGTGCGACAATCGGCCGGTGCCAAGATGATCTCGACCAGGGAGGTCACCCAAGGAGGTCAACAAAATGTTCAAACATATCCTCATCCCGACCGACGGTTCGCCGCTATCGACCCAGGCACTGGAAAAGGCGCTCGATTTTGCGCGCGAAAGCAATGCGAAGGTGACGGTGCTGGCGGTGATCGAGCCGCTACAGGTGTTTACCGTCTATCCCGTCGGCATGGACATCGCCTATGCCGAATACGAGCAGCGCGCGAACGAACAGGCAGACGGCATTCTGGCCGATGCGAAAGCGGCCGCCGCACAGCGCGATCTGACCTGCGAAGCGATAAAGCTCCAGAGCGTCGATCCGGCCGGATGCATCGTCAAGACAGCAGAAAAATATGGCTGCGACGCGATCGTGATGGCATCGCACGGACGTTCGGGCTTCAAGGCATTCATGCTCGGTAGCGTGACGATGAAGGTGCTTGCCGGATCGAAACTGCCGGTGCTTGTTTACAGGTAAGAGAACAGACGTTCGGCTACATCCAGCGGCAAGAAAAGAATGATAGTGGAGGTTCCGCTGTCATCAAATCGACAGTCGGTTATGGCGACGCTCACATATTGGAGCGCACCTCCCTCAAGATAGCCAGCGTGGACATGCCGACCGTCGTTGCATTCCAAACTGAACTCGGCTTCTCCATCCTCGGCGCGGATGAATGCCCATGTCCGCCCGCTGCCGGGTGGGAGCTGGAGGAGGCTGTCCCATACCGATAGCCGGCCACCCAAGAAATCTTCTCGGTTGACCCGCAGGATGATCAGATTGGACCGATATCCGACTGCAGCGATCAACACTAGAACCGCACAGAGGAGGGCCACTACCTTCGCCGTTTGATTCATATCAGCCCATCAGGCTGCCGTAGCGCACCGAATAGATGCGATCGCGGCCGAGGAGATGGGCGACAAGCGTTTCCTGCTTGAACAGGCCCTGCATGGCCCGATGGCGGAGATCGAGGCCGCCGGTGAGAACGCCGAAGGCCGGCATGAGCAGGCGGTGGCCGTCGCTGGCGAAACACGGGCGACGAACCGACTTTTCGCGGCGCCGGACGGTAGCGGCGGGATGGAGGTGCCCGGCAATCTCGCCCTTTGCCGAAATCAGGCTGGGTTCGTGGCGAAAAACCAGCCCCCCATAAAGAAGTTCGTCGCTCGAGATGCCCGGCAGGTCTGTGGTTCCGTCGGGATCGTGGTTGCCGTTGATCCAGATCCAGTCGCGGCCGCGCGCCATGTCCGTGATCATTTTTCTCAGGTCCGCAGGCAGGTGTTCAGAGCCGCTGCGATCATGGAAATTGTCGCCGAGCGAGACGACGAGTTTCGGCTCATAGCGGGCAATAACGGCGTTGAGGATATTAAGCGTGGCGATCGTGTCATAGGGCGGCAGCATCATGCCGCGGCGGGCGAAGGCCGCGCCCTTTTCCAGATGCAGGTCGGAGACGACGAGGGTCTGCGTTTCCGGCAGGTAAAGGCCGCCCAGCGGATCGCAGACGGCGGCGATGCCGTGGACAAGGATTTCCTCGGCGCCGGTGGGTTGGCCTGTTACGATGGTGCGGGGGCTAAGCCCGAGGCGGTGCATCAAGGTCGTTTCGTCTTTCCTGTCAATGTCGAGGGCTGCCCCTCACCCGCCCTGCCGGGCACCTTCTCCCCGTACTGACGGGGAGAAGGAGACTTGTGGCACCCGTACAGCCCCGATCCGCTACACCGAGCAGGGCAAGTCCCCTCGCCCCGCTTGCGGGGAGAGGGTTAGGGTGAGGGGCGATCGCCAACCGAAACGGTGGACAATCCAGCCTCCGCAATCAATTCATCCGCCGCCTCCTGCAGCACCGCATCCTGCGCCTCGCCCGGTACCTGCTCCTTGCCGATCTCCAGCATGATCGGCACCGCCAGCGGCGAGACGCGATCGAGGTCACGGTGGGTGATATGCCCCTTGATTCGGGACAGCATATCGCCGAGACGACCGATATCCAGAAGCCCGGAAGCGGCATCGCGGCGTGTCGCCTCCAAAAGCACGTGGTCCGGCTCGTGGGAGCGCAGCACGTCGTAGATCAGGTCGGTCGAGACCGTGACCTGACGGCCGGTCTTTTCCTTGCCCGGATGACGACGTTCGATCAAACCGGAAATCACGGCGCAATTGCGGAAGGTGCGCTTGAGCATGTAACTTTCGTCGAGCCAGGCTTCGAGATCGTCTCCCAACATGTCCTCATCGAAGAGGTCGGAGAGGCTCAGGGAGCCATCGGCGATCATCGCGCCGAGATCGTTCAAGCCCCAGATGGCGAGCGAATAATCGGTGGCGACGAAGCCGAGCGGGCGGGCGCCGAGGCGTTCGAGACGGCGGGTGAGCAGCATGCCGAGCGTCTGGTGCGCCAGGCGGCCCTCAAAGCAGTAAGCGATGAGGAAGAAGCGTTTGCCGCGCGGAAAGGTCTCGATCAGCAGCTCGTCCTGTTTCGGCAGCATGGAGCGTTCGAGCTGGATATTCAGCCAGTCGCGGACCTGGTCGGGTAGGCTGACGCGGCGATCCGGATCGGCCAGCATGGCGCGGACCTGGTCGGCCAGATAGGTGGTGAGCGGAAACTTGCCGCCGGCATAGGCGGGGATTTTCGGATCGAGCGAGAAGGCGTTGGAGACGAGGCATTCGTTTTCGCGGATGCCTTCGAAGCGCAGGACTTTACCGGCAAACAGGAACGTGTCGCCCTGGACCAGCTGTTCGAGAAAATATTCCTCGACCTTGCCGAGCGACATGCCTCCCCTGCCTAAAGTTCCCTTGGCATTGCGTTTGACGAGACGGACATTGAGTTCAGCGGCTTCGACGATCGTACCGAGGTTCATGCGGTACTGCTGGGCGATCTGCGGATTGGAGACGCGCCAGCGGCCGTCCTCTTGTCTGCGTATCCTTGCATAACGCTCGTAGGAGCGCAGGGCGTAACCGCCGGTGGCGACGAAATCGACGATGCGCTCGAACATTTCCCAGGAGAGGTTCGCATAGGGCGAGGCGGAGGTGATCTCATCGTAAAGTTCGACCGGATCGAAAGGTTCGGCACAGGCCATGCCAAGCACATGCTGGGCCAGAACATCGAGAGCACCCTCGCCTACCGGCGGCGTATCCTGCGCGCCGAGATAGTTGGCATCAAGGGCTGCCTGGCACTCCATGACTTCGAAACGGTTGGCGGGGACGAGTATCGCCTTCGACGGTTCGTCCATGCGGTGGTTGGCGCGGCCGATGCGCTGGGCAAGCCGCGAGGCGCCCTTCGGCGCGCCGACATGGACGACCAGATCGACATCGCCCCAGTCCAGCCCCATGTCGAGCGTCGAGGTGGCGACGACAGCGCGCAATCTGTTGTCGGCCATCGCCGCCTCCACCCTTCGGCGCTGGCTGGCATCGAGCGAACCGTGGTGGAGGGCGATCGGCAGATTGTCCTCGTTGATGGTCCAGAGCGACTGGAAGAGAAGTTCCGCCTGGAAGCGGGTGTTGACGAAGATCAGCGTGGTCTTGTGGCGCTTGATCTCCTCGTAGACCTCCGGGATGGCGTAGGTGGAGACGTGGCCGGACCAGGGGATGCGGGTTTCAGTGCCTAAAATGGTGATGTCGGGGGCGGCACCGCCGGTGACATGGACGAGGCCGGCGGGAGGTGCCGGATGCTCTCCCTGAGGGACCAGCCAGCGCTGCAGGTCCATCGGGTCGGCGACGGTGGCGGAAAGGCCGATCGTCTGCATTTCTGGCGCGTGCTTGCGGAGACGCGCGAGGCCGAGCGAGAGGAGATGGCCGCGCTTGGAGGTGACGAGTGAATGAAGCTCGTCGAGCACGACATATTTCAGGTCCTTGAAGAAACGTCCGGCTTCCTTGTTGGCAAGCAGAAGCGCCACCTGCTCCGGTGTGGTCAGCAGAATATCGGGCGGGGTGAGCTTCTGGCGCTGGCGCTTGGATTGCGGCGTATCGCCGGTGCGGTTTTCGACGGTAACCGAGAGGCCCATTTCGGTGACGGGCTTCATCAGGTTGCGCTCGATATCGACGGTCAGCGCCTTCAAGGGCGAGATGTAAAGCGTGTGGATGCCGGTGAAGGCGGAACCGGGCGGGATATTTCCGCGGGTGACGAGATCGGTAAGCGAGGGCAGGAAACCGGCAAGCGTCTTGCCGGCACCGGTCGGCGCGATCAGCAGCATGTTCTCGCCGCCCTGCGCGCGGGCCAGAAGTTCCAGCTGGTGCGCGCGCGGTTGCCAGCCCTTTTCACCGAACCATTTGAGGAACGGCGTGGGCAGGGTCGCGGCCTGATTGCCGGAGGGTTTGGTTTCGACGAGATCCACGGAATGAAAGATAAGCTTTCATCAGCGGAAATGAAGGCCTATTGACACGGCCCCGACAATCATGGATAAATTTTATCCGTGATAAGGAGATGGAAATGAAACTGAGTGACGGCGTCGAACAGGCAATCCACTGTGTGGGCATGCTCTCCGGCCTTTCGGAAGGTGGGGTTCTGTCTGCGGCGGCGCTTGCCGAATTTCACGGCGTTTCGACCAGCTATCTCCTGAAGCACCTGCAGGCGCTTTCCGGCGCCGGTATCGTTGCCACCATGCCCGGTCCGAAAGGCGGCTACCGGCTGGCGAAAACACCGGACCGGATCAGCCTGCTCGACATCGTGCTGGCCGTGGAAGGGCCGGCACCGGCGTTTCGCTGCGCGGAGATCCGCCAGCGTGGGCCGAACCCGCTGCCGGGGCGGTATTTTACGAAACCCTGCGGAATCAATGCGGCGATGCTGAAGGCCGAAAAGGCCTATCGCGCCGAACTTGCCAAGGTGACGATGGCATCGATCCTGGCGGAGCTTGCAGCGGACGATGACGGCGGGATCGCCGCCCGTGGCTGCGCCTTCATGGAAATCAACGAACGCAAATCGGCCCGTGGATAGGGCCCGAAACCCTCTAGGAGACACGATCATGCACCCGCGCTTCAACTTTTTCAAAGCCTCGCCCGACGCCTACAAGGCGGTGATGGATATCGAGAACTACGTGCAGGCTTCCGGCCTTGAGCGCCGTTTCATTCACCTGATCAAGCTTCGCGCCTCGATCATCAACGGCTGCGCCTTCTGTGTCGATATGCATGTGAAGGAAAGCCGCCATGACGGGCTATCCGAACAATGGATCAACCTGATGAGCGTGTGGTGGGAATCGCCCGTTTATGACGACAAGGAACGCGCCCTGCTCGGTTGGGTAGACTCGGTCACGAAGATTGCCGAGACCGGTATTCCGGACAGCACCTATGAGCCGCTGAAGGCGCATTTTACCGAAGAGGAGATGGTCAAGATCACCGTGGCGATCGGCGCAATCAACATCTGGAACCGGCTGGCCGTCGGCTTCCGCTCGCAGCATCCGATCGACAAGGTGGCCAACGCCGCCTGAGGCCCGTGGATCAGCGGACGATATATCTATCGGTGCGGTGGTTGATGGCGAGCGTCAGGTTGAGCGTCACCGCCGCAACGATGGAACAAGCAATGACGAACGGGCTTGCGACGAAGAAGGACAGGAAGAGCACGACGCAATCCAGCCCGAGTTGCACGAAGCCGGCCCGCCAGCCCAGCCTGTCCTGCAGATAGAGCGCCAGAATGCCGAAACCGCCGAGCGAGGCGCGGTGGCGGAAAAGAACGAGCATGCCGCAGCCGATCAGAAGGCCGCCGAAAAGGGCGGCGGTGATGGGCTCGATGCTGTCGAAGGTGATAAGTTTCGGCAGGATGCCGGTGAGCACGGAGGTGAGTGCGACGGCGGCGAAAGTCTTGACCGTGAAGGCGAGGCCGAGGCGCTTATAGGCCAACCAGTAGAAAGGCAGGTTCAGCAGGAAGAAGGCCGTGCCGAAGCTGATATCGACGGAATAACGCAGGAGGAAACCGAGGCCGGCCGTGCCGCCGATCAACAGATGGGCTGCCGCAAGCATGGTGACGCCGAGCGCCGCCAGCATGGAGCCGGCAACGACGCCCTGAATATCCTCGATGATCGAGTGCTTTTCCGTTGACGAGGCCCAGAAGCCGATCGGGCTTTTCTTGTCCGCCGCATCCGCCATGTCAGCGCACCGCGATATACCGGTCGGACCGGTGATTGATGGTCAGAAGCAGGTTCAAGACGACAGCGCTCAGAAGCGACCAGAGGACCGTCATCGGGCTGACGACAAAGAAGGCGGCGGCCATGACGCAGAGATCGAAACCGAGCTGGACAAGGCCTGCCGGGATCTTGAAACGGTCCTGGATATAGATGGCGAGAATGCCGATGCCGCCAAGCGAGGCGCGGTGGCGATAAAGACCGAGCAGGCCGAAGCCGATCAGGATGCCGCCGAGAAGGGCCGCCCAGAACGGATCGAGATGCTGGATGACGATGAATTTCCGCTCAAGCTCGGTGATGAAGGAGACCATCAGGATGGCAATGAAGGTCTTGAAGGAAAAGCCGAGGCCGAGGCGTTTGAACGAGAGATAGTAGAAGGGCAGATTGACGACGAAGAACAGGACGCCGAAGGGGATATCGAAAGCATAGTGCAAAAGGAAGGCGACACCTGCGGTGCCGCTCGTCAAGAACCCCGCCTGGCTCAGGAAATAAAGTCCAAGGGCCGCGACCATGGCGCTGATGAACAGGCCCTGCGCATCCTCCATCTTCGTGTGGCGGGCCGGATCTAGGCTATAAAAGCCCAGCCGGCGCTTCTGCGCGCTCTGTTGGTCGGCCAAATTGTTCCCCTTAATCCGTTCCGGGTTTCGCGCCGGTTTTTCAGCAATTGTGCATTGCGATAGCGGCTTCATCAAGCGTCATCAACAACGCGTGAGCGCTCCAGGCAAAATCGCAAGAAAACGCCGGTTCAGGCGGCTTTGCGCGACAGAAACAATATGCCCCTGACCGGTTTTCCGGCATCCATGCGAATGGTGGTGCGCTCGATCTCCAGAAGCTCCAGCCGATGATGGGCGAGCAGCAGCCGGATATGGGCTTCGGAATGGGCGTAACGAAGGCTGTCGCGCAGCACGAAGCCCTCCTCTTCGCCGGCATCCTCCACCGAGAAGGCGAACAGGCCTCGGGGTGCGAGCAGATCGGCGACCAGCGGGAAGACGGTTTCCAGCGAGCCGAGATACATCAGAACGTCGGCGGCAGATACGAGATCGGCGCGATGTTTTGGGAGATCCGGGCCGAACAGGCCGCTTTCTTCGGCCGAAAGGCTGAGGTCGGATTGGCCGAGATGATCGTAAAGCGCTTTTTCCTCGGCCTTGGCGAGCATGTTGGTGGAGAGGTCAAAACCCTCCAGACGTGCCGTATGCTCTTTGATCTCCGCGCCGAAAAGCCCTGTGCCGCAGCCAAGATCGACCGTCAGGGCGAAGGGTGCATGGGGAAGCACGAGTGCGGTGAGCTTGCCGGGGACGGAATAATCGAGCTTTTCGACCAGGGCTGTGTCGAAGCGCTCGGCATATTCATCGAACAGACTTTCGACATAGCGGCTCGGTGGTTGATCCGGCGCTTCCTCGGCGCCGATGACAGCCAGTTTCAACGTTGCGCCGAACACGTCTTCGGGTTCGAGTTCCAGCGCGCGACGATAGGCGTCTTCCGCCGTCTCCAGCTCCGCCTTCTCGCGATATTCACCCAAACGGAACCAGCCTGCGGCCCAGCCGGGCGCCAGTTCCAGCGCCTGTTCCATCAGTTCGGCAGCGGCAGCGAAGTCGCGACCTTCCGCCAGCATGCGAGCGTAATCGGCACGACGGTCGGCGATCACATCGCCGGAAGAGAACTGGCTCATCGATATTGTCCTGAAATCATGCCGCTCATCGCCGAAGCCACAAAAAAACTCAAGTTCTATTTGAGAGGCGAAGATGAATGCTTATCTGACGGTTGCAGGCGCTTGTCGCCGCAGCTATGGCATTTTGAAGCAACGGAGACGGTCAAGAATGGCGGATGGTGTGAACAGGTTTCTCGGCGACTCGATCGGCCGGACGATCATCAAGCTGATCGTGGTCTGCCTGATCGTCGGTTTCGTGCTCGCCTTTTTCGGCTACACGCCGAACAATATCATCGGCAGCCTGCGCTACCATTTCTACGATATCCTGCATAACGGATTCGATGCGCTGGGCGACATCGGCAATTACCTGCTTCTCGGCGCGATCGTGGTCATCCCGGTTTTCGTCGTTCTTCGCCTGATAAGCTATCGCCGCTAATGACTGTTTCGCTCAACACTTCGCGACGGGGCTTTCTCGTTCTCTCCGGCATGAGCCTCGCGCTGGCCGGCTGTTCCACCACCGCTGTGATGACGCCGACGCCCGGCTCGCAGGATGACACGGTTGCAGCGCTGCCCATGGTCAACAAGCTGCGCGCCGCCAAAGGACTTTCGGCACTTTCGCTCGATACATCGGCTCGCAAGGCAGCAGGTATCCAGGCGATCCGGATGGCGAAGGCCGAAGAGATGAAGCACCTGATCGGCTTCGGCGACGATTTCGGCGCACGGATGAAAAAGAGCGACGTGGCGCTGCCGGCAGCTGAAAACATCGCGGCCGGGCAGAGATCGGTGGAAGCCGCCGTGCAGGCCTGGATCGACAGTCCCAAGCATCTGGAAAACATGCTCGGGAACTATCGCGGGCTGGGCGTCGCCATGGCGCCGTCCAAGGACGGCAGGCCCTATTGGGCCATGGTCCTTTCCGGCTGATCAGATCGGCTGCGAGGCCCAGTGATCGACGCGGGTATCGCGCAGATCCCGTATCGAAGCGATGCCGTCGCGATCGAGCAATTTCGATAGACCGCGGTTGATATCGCCCGGAAGAGCCGGACCCTCATAGACCATGCAGGAATAGACCTGCACCAGATCGGCACCGGCGCGGATCTTTTCCGCTGCATTCTCGGCGCTTCCCACACCACCGACACCGATGATCGGCATATCCGGACCGATGCGCTTGCGTATGCGGGCAAGCACCGCCGTCGACTTGGCGAATAGCGGAGCACCGGACATGCCGCCGGCCTGTTTCGCCTGATCCTGATCCTTCAGGCCTTCGCGCGAAAGCGTGGTATTCGAGACGATCAGGCCGTCAAGATCATGAGCCAGCGCTTCGGCGGCTACATCATCGAGACCTTCTTCTGTCAGGTCCGGGGCGATCTTCAGGAAGACCGGCAGGCGTTTTCCGGCACGGTCCGCCTCTTCATTGCGGGCAGCAAGCACGGCGGAAAGAAGCGCCGCCAGGCTTTCACGCGCCTGCAGGTCACGCAGGCCGGGTGTATTGGGCGAGGAAATGTTGACGGTGAAGTAGGTCGCCAGCGAATAGAAACGCCGGATGCCCAGAACGTAATCGGCGATGCGATCGGCGCTGTCCTTGTTGGCGCCGATATTGACCCCAACGATGCCCTTTGCGTTGCCACGGGCGCTGAGGCGCGCGAAAACTGCGTCATGGCCCCGATTGTTGAAGCCGAAGCGGTTGATAACGGCGCGATCCTCGACCAGGCGGAAGAGCCGCGGCTTGTCGTTACCCGCCTGCGGCTTCGGCGTCAGCGTTCCAACCTCGGTAAAACCGAAGCCGATCTTCAAAAGCGCATCCGGCACTTCGGCATTCTTGTCATATCCGGCGGCAAGACCGACCGGGTTTTCGAAGCGGATGCCGGCAACCGTCTGCGCCAGACGCGGATCGGGCTTTGGCGGACAGACCGGCGAGATGCCGCTCTTCAGCGCGGTGATCGACAGGTTGTGGGCGATTTCAGGATCGAAAACGAAAAGGCTACGGGAGGCAATTCCCGCCAGGCGGCCGATCATGGCATTTTCTCCGGAAAGGCATGCTGGCCGTCAACGCCGATCAGGAGTGGCATCTCCCAGATCACCGCCGAAAGCGGCAGGCTGCCATAAAGGTGAGGGAAAAGATCGCCGCCACGGGACGGCTCGAATTTCAGGTCTTCGCCAAGAGGCCGCGAATCCACCGCGACCAGCATCAACCCGGTCACGCCGGCGAAATGCAGTCTTGCCGTTTCGCGCGCCTGGGTGCCGGTGGAAAAATGGATATAACCGTCACGGTGGTCGATCTCGGCCCCTTCGAAGACACCCCTCGCCTTGGCTTCCCGCCAGATGGTTTCGGGCACGATCTTGTAAACGGTATCCGTCATCACACATCTCCATTGAGATTTAGGGCTTGTGAGAACTTTGAGGCCTGCGAACCCGTTAGAGCAGATAAGCGGCGTTGCGGATCGTTTGCCGCAAAGGCGGCGAAAAGTCCATTACTATCGGAGGAGACAAAATGCGCATTTCGGCAATCAGCATTGCCGCCGCTTCTCTGACCGGCGCCTTGCTCGTTTCAACAGGGGCAGAGGCACAGCAGAGGTTCCAGCTGGAGCAGACGGACCAGGGCATCGTGCGGCTGGACACGGAGACCGGGGCGATCACCACCTGCACACAGGAAAACAACGAGTTGACCTGCCGGATGGCACCGGACGAGCGCGCGGCCTATGAGAAGGAACTCGACCTCCTGGAAAAACGCGTAACGGCGCTCGAGGAACGTATCAGCCAGACACCGCCCGGACGATTGCCGAGCGACGCGGAAGTCGATCGGTCGCTATCGATCATGGAGCGCTTCATGCGAACGTTCATGGGTATCGTGCGCGAATTTACCGGAGAGCCGAACCCCGCGCCGCAACCGGACAGGACCTGACGTGCATCACTGCGCGACATGGTGGGTTGTCGCATAATCGATACAGATCCGTTGGCCTTCTACTCGCGGAAGATGTGCAGCAGTCAAAGGCCACTCTTGTTTCGGCTCATCAACAGCGTTACAAATTGACGCAGGCCTTGAGGAGGGCCCGGGATTTCAATCTCAGCACAACTATGCCTTTGGGAGGAGGCGTGGGAATGCAGACACTCAAAATCATCATCGCAGACGATCATCCCCTGTTTCGCGGCGCGCTCGTGCAGACGCTTCAGGCCATGGCGGAGGATGTAACCATCATCGAATGCGGCGAGTTTTCCGCCGCGCTCAAGGCAGCAGACGAACATCCGGATGCCGACCTGATGCTGCTTGACCTCGCCATGCCAGGGGTCAGCGGGTTTTCGGGGCTGATGACATTGAGGGCGCAGTTTTCGGCGCTTCCTATCGTCATCGTTTCGGCAACGGACGACAGCGGCACCGTGCGCCGGTCGATAGAGCTGGGAGCATCCGGCTTCATTCCGAAGTCATCCGGACTCGACGACATCCGCATGGCGGTAAAGACCGTGCTCGACGGCGGGATATTCTCACCCGGCAGCGACACCAGCCAGCCGGAGGACGATCCGATGCTGATCGAAATTCTCGACCGGCTGAAGACGCTGACACCACAGCAGAACAGGGTGCTGACCATGCTTGCCGAAGGCCTGCTCAACAAGCAGATCGCCTATGAACTTGGCGTCTCGGAAGCGACGATCAAGGCGCATGTCTCGGCAATCCTTCTGAAGCTCAATGTCGACAGCCGGACCCAGGCTGTGATCAAGCTCGGCAAGATCAACATGGCCATGGTGGCGTAAGGAGAAAAAGGATTTTATTCCTCTTCGAGCTTTACGTGCAGGTGACCTTCGGCTAAAATCAGGCGTGCCGGAGACGCTCTTTGGCATTGACGCAGAAGCCGGGATCGGTGAGCGCGTCACCTCTGATTGAAGGCTGCATGGCGCCCCTCTTCAAGCGGTCGCGGACTGGAGCCTTGTAAAGGCCGGGGCACGGGCGAAAATGCTGTCACATGACGCCATATGGAACGCGATCGACAGGCTTGCCGAACGTCATCAACTGACGCCATCCGGGCTTGCGAGGCGGGCTGGACTGGATCCTACCTCGTTCAATCGTTCAAAGCGTCTGGGGCCTGACGGGCGGCTGCGCTGGCCTTCGACGGAATCGATCTCGAAAGTACTCGATGCAACCGGGGCCACGATCGACCAATTCATGAGCTATCTGCCCGCTGGCGGCCGCAACCAGATACCCGAGGGTAATTTTCCGCCGCAGGCCGGCAATATTCCGCTGCTTGGCTTTGCCCAAGCGGGAGCAGGCGGCTTTTTCGACGATGGTGGATTTCCGGCCGGACAGGGCTGGGATGTCGTCGAGTTTCCCGTAGATCCGTCACGCAGGGTGGGCGTCTATGCGCTCGAAGTGCAGGGGGAATCGATGATGCCGCTCTATCGCGACGGTGACGTGCTGATTGTCGAGCCGGGGGCGCAGGTGAGACGCGGTGACCGCGTCGTGTTGAAAACCAAGGAGGGTGAAGTGATGGCCAAGGTGCTGGCACGCCAGAGCCCGAAAAGCGTCGAAGTGATGTCGCTCAACCCGGAGCATCCCAACCGGACCTTTGATCTTGCCGATGTGGAGTGGATGGCCCGCATAATCTGGGCGAGCCAGTGAGGTCCCTGCTTTCTCGGTTACGGGAGACAGGAACAAATTCCCAGCTCAATATAACCCGTTTGGAAAATAGCGCAGATAAAGATCCTGCAGCCTGCCGTTACGGGACAGCTCGGCGAGTGCCTGATCGAAGGCCGAGACCAGAAGCGGGTCGGTGCGACGCACCATGACGGACAGGCCCTCGCCCAGGAATTTTTCCGAAAGATAAGGGCCGTCGAAAAGCATGCAGCATTTTTCAGAAGCGTCGCTGGCGACCCAGAAGGGCAATCTCAATCCATCGGAAAAAACGGCGTCGATCTTTTTTTCCTTCAAGGCCGTAGTCATTGCCTCACCGGTTTCGAACGGCACGGCGATGATGCCTGGAAAAAATGCCTTGAGCATCGCCTCATGTGCGGTTTCCTTGACTACGCCGACACGACGCCCGGCGAGTGCTGCAGCAGTGTCGCCCGGTATGTCGGCCGAGCGGCTTTTGGCAAAACGCGCCGGGATGCCGATATAGGAGCGGGAGAACAAAAAACGCTCCCGCCGGTCCTGATTGACCGCGATGCCCGCCATCACCGCCTCACCGCCATTGGCCTCCAACGTCCTTTCCAGTTCGTCGAACGGTATGGACTGGATTTGGCATTTGGCCTCGAGCTTCAGTTCAGCGCAGATTTCGCGGGCAAGATCGACGTTGAAACCGGATAGGCGTCCCGTCTGGTCGGTGAAGTTGAAAGGCGGAAAATCAACGGTTGTCAGAATGCGCAGGCGAACGATCGTCGACAGATCCGGGCGAGCCACGCGTTCGCGGCTGTCGAACATCAGCGGCAGGCGATTTCCGCTTTCGGATGCAAGGCTCGTCCCGGGTGATGCGAAAGCGGCCACCAACATCACGAAAGCTGCAAAGAGATCGCGCGCCCCCCGCCAAACTAGGGATGTAATCATCCGGTGCCTCATTATGATCGTCTGCGGGTCAGGCAGGAGCGCCCCTATCGGGTGCTCCTTGGGGACGGTGTAACAGAACCATGCGCTTCGGGGAATATCCGCCGCAGGGATCGGCGGTCTGTGACGATGAGCCTGCCACGAGCTTGCCGAACGGCGGTTCAGAGGGCCGGCAGGCCAATGACCAAGAGTTTCGCGGCGACACCGATCCGGATCCTCCGGAAGCTGAGGCCGCGGTTCTTGCCGCTCTCGGTTTCTCCAAGCCGATGATTGCCCGAATGCGCGAGCGGGCGCTGCGTCACGGCACGTCGATCGAGGCCGAGCTGCTGCGCTCCGGCGAGGTGCGCGAAGAGGCTTATTACGGCGCGATCGCGCGGTTGCTGCGGTTGCCTTTCATCGACACGATCGATCCCCGTCTTGTGCAGGACGCAATGACGCTGGACAGCCAGCTTATACGTCCGACCATGATCCGGCTTGCTCATCGCAGTCGGGCGCCGGAAACCGTCATCGTGCCGGAGGCGGCGCGACTGGCAGAACTTGCCGCAGCCCTGACCACCATGCCCATGCTCGGCCGGAACCTTGCCATCACGACACCAGGCGCCATTCGCAAGGCGGTGTGGGCTGCGGGAGCCGGACGGCGCGGGCAGGAAACGACCAACGGGCTTTTCGAGCGGCAACCAGCTTTCTCCGCCCGGACGGTGCTTTCGGGTAAGCAGGGATTTTTCGCAGGTGCGTTCGTCGCCGGAACGATCGCGACCTTCCTCATCATACCGGTCGTGACGCTTCTCAGCCTGCATATCATTCTGTCGCTGACCTATCTTGCTTCGCTATTGCTGCGGCTGACGGCGCTTGCTTTGAAGATGCATCTGCCGAGCCCTGCTACCAGGTTCAACCTGAAAGCCGGCCCGTTACCGCGCTACACTGTCATGGTGGCGCTTTACCGAGAAGCCCCCGTCGTCGGCCAACTCATAGCCTGCCTCGAACGGCTCGACTGGCCCCATACACTCATCGATATCAAGCTCGTCTGCGAAGACGACGACGCCGAGACGATTGCCGCGCTGACCGCGCTTGAACCTGGACCACAGTTCGAAATCGTCATTGTGCCGCCAATCGGTCCGCGAACCAAGCCAAAGGCACTTACCTATGCGCTCTCTTCGGCACGGGGTGAATTTCTGGCCATATATGACGCGGAAGACCGGCCGCACCCCCTGCAACTGCGCGAAGCGCACGCAACCTTTGTCAACGGGCCGCCCGAACTGGCCTGCCTGCAGGCGCCGCTGATCATTGCCAATGCCCGGAAATCACCGCTCAGCGCCCTGTTCTCGCTTGAATATTCCGCACTGTTCAGGGGCCTATTACCAATGCTCGCCAGACGACGAATGCCCCTGCCGCTCGGAGGAACGTCCAACCATTTCAAAACCGAAATATTGAAGAAAGTCGGCGGCTGGGATCCATATAATGTGACCGAGGACGCAGATATGGGGCTGCGCCTCTATCGGCTCGGCTACCGTTCGGACGTGTTGACCTGCCAGACACTGGAGGACGCGCCGGTACAGGTTTCCGTCTGGATGGCGCAACGCGCCCGCTGGTATAAAGGCTGGCTGCAGACATGGCTGGTGCTGATGCGCGATCCGGCGAGGCTGATGCGGGAGATGGGCCTGCCCGCTTTTGTGACTTTCCAGCTGATGGTGGGCGGGATGCTGATCTCGGCATTGCTTCACCCCTTGATCTTCGTTTTCCTCTGGCTCGGGGCATCCGCCATGCTCGACGCACCCAAAAACGACCTGCCACTCGGTGTCGTCTCGCTGTTCGTCATGGATTTCGTCAACATCCTCGGAAGCTACCTGATCTTCCTGGGATTGGGGGTCGGGTCGATGATCGACCATGAAAAGCGGCAGATCGGCTGGCGATGGGTGATGGTGCCATTCTACTGGCTGATGATCTCGGCTGCAGCCTGGCGGGCGGTGATCGAACTCAAGACCAATCCGTTCCACTGGAACAAGACACCGCATGCGCCGACATCAACGGACTGAAACCGCATGACGACAATTTCCGTCGAATGCATCCAGACGTTCTACTGGCCTCACGGACCTTCGAGCAGGATCTTCATGCGCGGATCATCCGGCGTTGCGCCCGAAAAGTCCTGCGCATCGGGTCCGCCCGGATCGATCGAATACCAGAAGCCCTGATCAGGCGTATGGTAGCCTTTCTGTCCGGCATAGACACCAAACCAGGTGTAGCCGGTCCAGACATCGGAGTTGGCGGCAAAATATGCCAGAAGGTCTCGCAGTTCCTTATAGCAAGCCTCATTCTTGGCCACCGCGAATTCGCCGAGAAACAACCGCATCCTGTTGGCGCGCGCCCATTCCGTCGACTCCACCAGAACTGTGGCACCTGATCCAGGATTGCAGGTCTGTTTCTGTCCGGCACTGTAGTCGTCAAGATAACGGTGAACGTCGATGACCAGATTGTTGCCGGGATCACGGACGAGCGGCCCGAGCGGTTTTCCAAGCGGTTGCCCCGTCCAGGACAGGTCATGGGCGAAACCGTATCCATCCAATAGGATCGTGTTGGTCGCGCCGGTTGCGCGAATATCCTTCAGCACCGTATTGTAGGTCGCAGCAAGCTTGATGCCGTCCACATCGTGCGGCTCATTCATGATGCCGAACATGACGCGGGGATTTGTCTTGAATTTCATAGCGAGCCTGACCCAGAGATCAGAGAAATGGGCCGCCGAGACTTCCTGAGCCTCGCCTATGATGACCTCGTTCTTCGGTTGCCTGTCGAAATTGAGGTCCCGGCGCATGAAGTTATGTACATCGACGATGACCGTGGCCCCAGCACCCGTCAGAAAATCAACCTCCCGTTCAAGCGCCGCAAGCACGGTTGGATCGAGATCTCCGCCGAGCCTTGGCTGAATCCATTCCCAGGCGAAAACCAGTCGGAAAACGCGCATGCCCTTTCCCAGGTAATATTTCATTCCCTCATCGGTCGCCCAGGTGGTGGACTGGGTATAATAACCGTTATTCCCGACGAGATTGACGCCACGCCCGAATAGAAGGTTCGTCGAAGCAGCCGATACCGGGAAGCTCAAAATTGCGATGAGGAGACCAAGGAATGCGGCAAACTTCTGCATGGAAATCCTTTTCCCGAAATAACGTGCGTCGTAAGAATTGTCTGGCGTCATCCATCACATCAATATTCGAAAGATGCCGCACGTATTCTCAAAAATCAAAGTCGAACCAAATTTCCGATATACACACTACACCAATGGAAACGGCCTCGCGTATTGTCACGATGATCTTCCAGACCCGCAACACAACAATCATTTATTTTACTTGAATTTCATTTCCCAATCGCAGTCCTACACATGCAGGCACTGCCAAACATCTTGATAGATGAATTCATCATTATTGACTCGATGGCATGCCCGACTATTTTCAATGCAGGGAGGCCGGCGAAACAGGATGGGAACTCATGCGTATCCATCTCAGATCAAAGCTTATCGATTCCGTCGAGTATGACGAAATGTCGTTCCGCATGACGGTATTCATGTCCAACGGGCAGGTTCGCGAGTTTTGCGAGGTTCCCGCCGTTGTCATCGCCGATCTGTGTGATGCGAGTTCGCCCGGTGGCTACTATATGCGCGCGATCCGCAACCGCTATCCGACGCCATGAATAATCGTTGGCTCCGCCTCAGGCTTGCCGGGTGGATCAATGAAAGTTCGTGACAGTCGACCTTTGCCGGAAGCGCGTTGACTGGCCTTCTTATTGGGCTGCGCCAGCAGAACGAACCATCTCACCCAAGCCGAAGATACGGCTTCAAAGACGTCTTATGCCGGGAGGCTCATCATCAGGGGTATAGGCAGCTTTGGCCTTGGCGGGAAAGGTGGCTGGAGCGGGTGAAGGGAATCGAACCCTCGTATTCAGCTTGGGAAGCTGCTGCTCTACCATTGAGCTACACCCGCTTGCGCGTGCAGGTTTCCAACAACGGATCGCGGCTGTCAAGGCCGGCTGGGTTGTCTGCGGCATCGGGATTGGTCGGGCAGATACGGTTCGAAACGCCCAACCGGGATCGAGCGTGATGCTCAGCCGCGGAAATGTTTCGACAGTTTCAGGCCCTGAGCCTGATAGTTCGAGCCGAGGCCCGAGCCGTAAAGGCCTTCCGGAGCCTGCAGCATATGCTCGTAGACGAGGCGTCCGACAATCTGGCTGTCTTCGAGGATGAAGGGCACCTCGTGGCTGCGGACCTCCAGGACGGCGCGGCTGCCTCGTCCGCCTGCGGCTTCGTGTCCGAAGCCCGGATCGAAGAAGCCGGCATAATGGACACGGAATTCGCCGACCAGCGGATCGAAAGGGGTCATTTCGGCGGCATAAAGCGGCGGCACATGCACGGCCTCGCGGGAGACGAGGATGTAGAACTCATCCGGATCGAGGATCAGCTCGTTGCGGCCGCGGCTGTAGAGCGGCTCCCAGAAATCGAAAACATCGTGCTGGGCCTTCTTGTCGACATCGACTACGGCCGTGTGATGCTTGCCACGATAACCGATCAGGCCATTCGCATCACCCTTGAGATCGATCGACAGCGCGATACCGCCGCCGGACACGTTCGGCATCGAGGATGCGACCAGCGTTTCGGTCTCGTGCAGATGCAAGAGTTCAGGTTCCGACAGGAGGGCATTGCCGATGCGGAAGCGGATTTGCGACAGGCGCGAACCCTGTCGGGCGACGATCGGGAAAGTGCGCGGCGAGATTTCGAGATAGAGCGGGCCGCGGTAACCGACCGGGATCTTGTCGAACTCCTGCGCATGATCAGTGATGACGCGGGTGAAGATATCGAGACGGCCGGTCGAGGATTTCGGATTTGCCGACGCCGACATATTTGCCGGCAGATCGAGGCTTTCCATCAGCGGCACGATATAGACGCAGCCGGTTTCCAGAACCGCGCCCTCCGACAGATCGACAACATGCAGCTTCAACCGGTCGAGCTTATCGGAAACGAGGCTGTTTGGACCTGGCATGAAGGAGGCGCGCACGCGAAATGCCTTGGCACCCAGACGAAGGTCCAAGCTGGCCGGCTGAATCTGATCGCGGTCGAGATCCCGTTCGGAGAACAGCCGTCCCGTTTCGAAGAGCGCCGCAATTGCGCGGTCCGCCAGAATTCCCGTGTCGCGAGCCATGATCGTTTCTTTCAAAATTTGGCGGTGACAAAACCAAATGCAGGGCATTGACGCAAGCGAATGCGAGGCGTAAGCCAGCTTTATCCCGTGGTGATTTGCCGGTCGGCTTGCAGCCACGTTAAACAAGTGGCTAAAAAGACCGGGTTGCTAAAACCGGTCTGCTTTCGCGGCCGGTTTTTTTTGTTTTGGATTGAGGACTAGCATGACAAACAAATGGCGCCCGGCAACTACACTCGTCCACGGCGGTACGCTGCGTTCGCAATATGGCGAAATGTCTGAAGCGATCTATCTCACCCAGGGCTTTGCCTACGACAGTTCGGAAGCCGCGGAAGCGCGCTTCAAGGGCGAGACCGAAGGTTACATTTACGCCCGCTACGGCAGCCCGACCAATGACATGTTTGAAAAGCGCATGTGTGCGCTGGAAGGTGCGGAAGAAGCCCGCGCCACGGCATCCGGCATGGCCGCCGTTTCCGCCGCCCTGCTCTGCCAGCTGAAGGCCGGCGATCATATCGTTGCAGCCCGCGCGCTGTTCGGCTCATGCCGTTGGGTGGTCGAGACGCTCGCACCGCGCTACGGCATCGAATGCACGCTCATCGACGGCCGCGATCTCGCCAATTGGGAGAAAGCGATCCAGAAGAATACCAAGGTGTTCTTCCTCGAAAGCCCGACCAACCCGACGCTCGAGATCGTCGACATTGCCGGCGTGGCAAAGCTTGCCAACCAGATCGGCGCAAAGGTGGTGGTCGACAACGTGTTCGCCACGCCGCTTTTCCAGAAGCCGCTGGAACTCGGCGCCCACATCGTCGTCTATTCGGCCACCAAGCATATCGACGGCCAGGGCCGCAGCCTTGCCGGCGTGATCCTTTCCGACAAGGAATGGGTGGACGAGCATCTGCAGGATTATTATCGCCACACGGGTCCGGCCATGTCGCCGTTTACCGCCTGGACGCTGATCAAGGGACTTGAGACGCTACCGATCCGAGTCAAGGCGCAGACGGACAACGCCTCGCAGATCGCCGACTTCCTGGCAGAGCACAAGCATGTCGCCAAGGTCATCTATCCGGGCCGCAAGGACCATCCGCAGGCCGACATCATCGCCAAGCAGATGAGCGGCGGATCGACGCTGGTCTGCTTCGAGCTGAAGGGCGGCAAGGAAGCTGCCTTCAAGCTGCAGAACGCGCTGGACGTGGTAACGATCTCCAACAATCTCGGCGACACCCGCAGCCTGATCACGCATCCAGCAACAACGACGCACAAGAACCTCACCGACGAGGCGCGTGCAGAGCTTGGCATTTCGCCCGGCACCGTGCGCTTCTCGGCCGGCATCGAGGAC
The DNA here is from genome assembly GCF_014198105.1 of Aliirhizobium cellulosilyticum. NCBI lineage: Bacteria > Pseudomonadati > Pseudomonadota > Alphaproteobacteria > Hyphomicrobiales > Rhizobiaceae > Aliirhizobium > Aliirhizobium cellulosilyticum. The sequence continues at coordinate 744,784 of NZ_JACIGW010000002.1, forward strand.
GGCGAAGATCTGCTTGAAGATTTTGCCAAGGCTCTGGCTTCTATCTGAGGTCTTTTCGGCCCGTCGATATGGTGAATCCGGTTTTCGGATTCACCATATCAGTTATCCCTAATTCCAAGAACAGATCACAGTTTCTCGCGTAAACCGCGAGTTTTCTTGACGTTCGATGCCGTGTGTACGATATGCGGGGATGTAGATTCCATGTTCTACGGCGTGGTTGACGTGCAAGAAACGATATCCGGCGCTGTAGTTTTGAGGTATTTGTCCATGTATCGCGCCCGGACAAGAGACATAGAAGTTGCCGTCGAGCCGTTCTATCTGGAGGAGCAGTCCAGTCCGGAAGAGAGCCGCTATGTCTGGGGCTATCGCATTGTTATCGAGAACCACTCGATCCATACGGTAAAGCTGGTTCACCGCTACTGGCATATTACCGACCAGAACGGTCTGGTCGACGAAGTGGACGGGCTTGGCGTCGTCGGAGAACAGCCGCGCCTGCAGCCGGGCGACAGCTATGAATATTCATCGGGCTGCCCACTGGACACGCCATCCGGCATGATGTTCGGCTATTACGACATGCAGACGGAAGAAGGCGAGGTCTTCAAGGTCGACATCCCCGCCTTCTCGCTGGATTCACCCGGGCTGAACCGGGTGCTGAATTGAGCCCTGCGGCTCAGGCCGGAGCGAATTCCGCCAGTTCGTAACGATAGGTCGTCGAGCAGAATTCGCAGGTGACGGCGATCTGGCCATCTTCCTGGCTTGCCTCGATTTCCTCCGCCGTGAAGCCGGCGAGCACGCCCTTGATCTTGTCGCGCGAGCAGCTGCAACGATCGAAGACCGTCTGCGGTTCATAAACCCGCACGCCACGCTCGTGGAACAGGCGATAGAGAAGCCGTTCGATCGCGACCTGCGGATCGGTCAGCTCGTCAGTGTCGATCGTCTCGACCAGCGAACGGGCTTCATCCCAGGCATCATCGGTGACGCTGGTATCGCGTTCGTCGCCATCACCGCCGTGGAGATCCGGATGACGCATGCGCTCCGGCGCCTGGGGTAGGAACTGGGCGACCAGACCGCCTGCCCGCCAATTATGACGCGGCTTGCCGTCCTCATCGCGGTCGAAAAGCTCGGCCACGGCAAGACGGACACGGGTCGGTATCTGTTCCGACTGACGGAAATAGACGCCGGCAATCTCTTCCAGAGACGAGCCGTCCATCGGCACGATGCCCTGATAGGGCTGCATGCCCTTGCCCTGATCGATGGTGAAGGCGAGTACGCCCTGACCAAGAAGCTCCGGCGGCGAGGTCTTGCCATCCTTGACGGCAGCAGCCAGTGCATCCTCGTCGTAACGGGCATAGGCGCGAAGCGCATCCGGCGTGGAGAAATCAGCCACGAGAAGATCGACGGGTCCGTCGCCCTTGGTCTGAACTGTGAACTTGCCATCAAATTTCAGCGAAGTACCGAGCAATGCCGTCAGCACCAGTGCTTCTGCAAGCAGCCTTGCAACCGGAGCCGGATAATCATGGCGACCCAGAATGGTGTTGAGAAGCGGCCCAAGCTGCACCGCACGGCCACGAACATCCAGGCCCTCGACCTGGAAGGGAACAACCCTGTCGTCTCCGGCAAAGTGGAGGTCCTTCAGTTCCACGGTTGCTTCCGCCATCATCTTACTCCTTCACACCGATCGTCTCGGGCCTTGTCCCCGACCTTTACACAAACAGGCCGGCAAGCGGAACCGCTGGGCCGCTCGAAAATGTCGGGGATGTCTGTTGAAGCGCCGGCACCAGGCACTGCGCGTTTGAAAGCCGACAAATGGTGCCGGCTTCAAGCCAATTCAAGAGCCAGAAGACAGGCTCAGATCGCGCCGAAGCACCAGGCCAGAATGGACTTCTGGGCGTGGAGGCGGTTTTCAGCCTCGTCGAAGACGACCGACTGCGGGCCATCGATCACGGCGTCGGTGACTTCCTCGCCACGATGGGCCGGCAGGCAGTGCATGAACAGCGCATCGGCCTTGGCCTGCTTCATCAGCGCTTCATTGACCTGATAGGGCTGGAAGATGTTGTGGCCGCGCGCCTTGTGTTCCTGGTTCATCGAAACCCAGGTATCCGTGACCACGACATCGGCGCCGGCAACCGCGCGCTCGACATCGTGGGTGAGCATGATCTCGCCGCCGTTGTTGCGCGCCCAGTTCAAGAACTTGTCATGCGGCTCGGAACCCATCGGAACGGCCATATTCATGCGGTAACCGAAACGGGCCGAACCTTCGACGAGCGAATGCAGCACGTTATTGCCGTCGCCCGTCCAGGCAATCGTCTTGCCGGCGACGGGACCGCGATGTTCCTCGAAGGTCATCAGGTCGGCCATGATCTGGCAGGGATGGGTGTCGTCTGTCAGCGCATTGATGACCGGCACGGTGGCATGTTCGGCCAGTTCCAGAAGGCGCTTGTGATCGGTGGTGCGGATCATGATCGCGTCGACATAACGCGACAGAACCTTGGCGGTGTCGCCGATCGTCTCGGCGCGGCCGAGCTGCATCTCGGTACCCGACAGGAACAGCGTCTCGCCGCCGAGCTGGCGCATGCCCACATCGAAGGAGACGCGGGTGCGGGTGGACGGCTTCTCGAAAATCATGGCCAGCATCTTGCCGGCCAGCGGCTTGTCAGCCGTGCCGGCTTTGGTTGCCAGCTTTCGCACCTTTGCATCATCGAGGATGGAGCGCAGGTCACCCGCCGACACAGCGGAAAGATCGAGAAAATGCTTGGGAGATGCCATTACCTTGTTCCCTAACGGAGGGAACCGGAAGGCGCCCTCTCTACGTATTCTTAAGCGGATTTCTTCAGCTGGTCAGCCGACAGCGTTTCGGCAGCACGCTCGATACGGCGAAGACCTTCGCGCGCTTCCTCGGCGGTGACGACAAGCGGCGGCAGAATGCGGACGACGTTATCGCCTGCCATGACGGCCAGCATATGCTGATCGCGCATTCCGGAGATCAGGTCGCCGGCCGGCACCTTTGCCTTGATGCCGAGCAACAGGCCCTCGCCGCGAATATCCTCGATCACGGTCGGGAAACGATCCTTGAGCGCAGCAAGGCCCTGACGGAAGACGAGTGCGACATCGCGAACGTTTTCCAGGAAACCGTCGGCGAGCACGATATCAAGCACCGCATTGCCACAGGCCATGGCCAGCGGGTTGCCACCATAGGTGGTACCGTGGATGCCGGGCTTCATGCCGGATGCGGCTTCTGCCGTTGCAAGGCATGCGCCGAACGGGAAGCCGCCGCCAATACCCTTGGCGATCGCCATGATGTCAGGGGTGATGCCGGCCCATTCATGGGCAAAGAGCTTGCCGGTACGGCCGACGCCGGTCTGAACTTCGTCGAGGATCAAAAGAAGACCCTTTTCGTCGCAGATGCGGCGCAGCTCGCGCATGAATTCCTTCGGAACCGGACGCACACCGCCCTCGCCCTGGATCGGCTCGATCAACAGAGCGCCGGTGTTCTCGTTGATCGCAGCGTTCAGCGCATCGAGATCACCGAAGGGCACCTGATCAAAACCCTGAGCCTTGGGGCCGAAGCCTTCCATATATTTTTCCTGGCCGCCGGCTGCGATCGTTGCGATCGTCCGGCCGTGGAAGGCACCTTCAAAGGTGATGATATGGAACTTTTCCGGGTGCCCCTTGGAATAGTGATAACGGCGGGCCGTCTTGATTGCGCATTCCAGCGCTTCCGCACCCGAATTGGTGAAGAAGGCCTTGTCCGCAAAGGTTGCGTCGACCAGACGGCGCGCCAAGCGCTCCTGCTCCGGGATTTCATAAAGATTGGACAGATGCCAGACCTTCTCGGCCTGCGATTTCAGCGCTTCGACCAGATGCGGATTGGCATGGCCGCAGGACGTGACAGCGACACCCGCACCGAAGTCGAGATATCGCTCGCCGCTTTCCGTCACAAGCCAAACGCCTTCGCCACGCTCAAAGCGCAGCGGGGCCCGGGCAAAGGTGTCGAAAAGCGCAGATTCAGCCATGGCGGCTCACTCCTAATGCATCCGATTGCGGATATTCAAAAAATCAAAATGCCGCCCTCGGGGCGGCCGCGGCACTATCGCCACTCATCCATGTGATGTCAATAAAACTCACGGAAATCTGGGGCTTCAAGGCATTTTGCTGCAAGGACGCAACCCTGCCGACAGCTGTGACAAAAATGACTCTCCCGGAAAGCAAGTTGGGGAAAACCGGGAAATCGATTCGTGGCGATTCCGGGGACTCTTGTCACGGAGTCTGCGGACCTCTAGGTTAAAGATCAATTACTAGACTGCATGCGGCGGAACTAGTCACCAAAAGCATAGATATAGTGCCTGTTGCGAGATGTATCGCGCGACATTGGTGAGGGATTCTGCATGCCACCAACGTTCAAAGGCGGAGAACGGGCATGAACTGGACGGACGAGCGCGTTGAAAAACTGAAAAGGTTGTGGTCGGAAGGCTTGAGCGCCAGCCAGATCGCCGCACAACTTGGAGGCGTAAGCCGCAATGCCGTGATCGGCAAGGTCCATCGCCTCAACCTGCCGGGCCGCGCAAAGGCGGGCGGCACAATCGCGACGAACCGTACGGCAAAGCGCCCAGCAGCAACTACTTCCCGTCCCCAGCAGACATTCGCCACCCGTCCGGCAGCACGCCCGGTCGCCCGTCCGGTCGGCGCAACCGCGCTCAAGGAAGAGGTCGAGTTCGAGGCTTCGCAGGAACTGGTCTACCGTCCCGCTTCCAACGTTGTCCTGCCGATTTCCCGCAAGCTGGCGCTGACCGAATTGACCGAACGCACCTGCAAGTGGCCCGTCGGCGATCCGCTGACGGACGATTTCCACTTCTGTGGCTGTGAGTCCCCGGATAATTCGCCTTACTGCACCTACCATGCGAAGCTCGCCTACCAGCCGGTCAACGAGCGCCGCCGTCCGAGCGCTGCACGGGCGTAAAGTTCGGCACCATAAACAACGATCAAGCGGGCTTCGGCCCGCTTTTTTGTTTGCCGTGCTGCGGGTTCTGCAAGGCAGCCTTGCCCGCCTGCGCCTTGCCTCCTGCGCCACAAACACCTATCTGAAAAGGCGTGAGGACGACCTCCCCCAGAATGGGCATTGATGCCGGGACGACCCGGATAACCCAATGGGGTATAAAATGCGCACGACACGCGACCGTATTCGTCACGCAATCAGCTTCGAAATCATCGGGCTTGCGATTTTCACACCGCTCGCCTCTTTCGTCTTCGGCATACCGGTCGAACATATCGGTGTCGTCGGGATCGTTTCGGCAACGCTGGCGACCGGCTGGAACTATCTCTACAATCTCGGCTTCGACCACCTGATGCAGACGTATCGCGGCGGTACGCAGAAAACCATGGCGCTGCGCGTTGCACATGCCGTGCTGTTCGAACTCGGACTGCTGATCGTGCTCATGCCGTTCATCGCTTGGTATCTGGGCGTGAGCCTGATGCAGGCGCTCGTGATGGATATCTCGTTCGCCCTGTTCTACCTGGTCTATGCGTTCTTCTTCAATCTGGCCTACGACCGGATCTTTCCGCTGCCTGAGTGGCAGGAAGAAGCCAAGGCCTGAAATGCTTCAGCCCGAGGCGGATGACCGCACTCGGGCTGAGAAACCTGCATTCCAGATGCTATCCCGCGTATCAGGATTCCATCGAATAGCCGGCACCGCGAACGGTGCGGATGACATCCTGCATGTTGGAGAAGTTCAGCGCCTTGCGCAGGCGGCCGACATGCACGTCGACGGTGCGTTCGTCGACATAGATATCGTGGCCCCAGACGCCATCCAGAAGCTGGGAGCGCGAGAAGACGCGGCCAGGCGAGACCATGAGGAATTCCAGGAGACGGAATTCGGTCGGGCCAAGGCGTACTTCACGGCTCTTGCGATGAACGCGATGGGTCTCGCGATCCAGTTCGATATCACCGCATTTCAAGACGCTGGAGAGAACCTCGGGCTTGGCACGGCGCAACATCGCCTTGACACGCGCCATCAGTTCCGGCGTCGAGAACGGCTTGACGACATAGTCGTCGGCACCGGTCGCCAGACCGCGAACACGTTCGCTTTCCTCGCCGCGCGCTGTCAGCATGATGATCGGCAGGCGCTCGGTCTCTGGCCGCATGCGCAGGCGCCGGCACAATTCGATGCCGGAAACGCCTGGCAGCATCCAGTCGAGAACCAGAAGATCCGGAGCACGCTCCTGAAGCCTGATTTCGGCCTCATCACCTCTCAGAATGGTTTCGACCTCGTAGCCTTCGGCTTCGAGATTATAACGGAGGAGGACGCTGAGCGCCTCCTCGTCTTCCACGACCGCAATTCTCGGCTGCATACTAGATACACTCCATCAGACAGGCAAAATCAGTCAGCAATCGCGCCGACGGTGTTCGCCGTATCGTCCTTGGGACGCTCGCCTTCCGGCACAGCACCCGTCGTCATGTAGTAGATGGTTTCCGCGATGTTGGTCGCGTGGTCACCGATACGCTCGATGTTCTTGGCGCAGAACAGAAGATGCGTGCAGGTGGTGATGTTGCGCGGATCTTCCATCATGTAGGTCAGGAGTTCGCGGAAAAGCGACGTGTACATGGCGTCGATTTCTTCGTCGCGCAGGCGGATCGCTTCTGCCTTTTCGGCCGAACGGCTGGCATAGACATCCAGCACTTCCTTGAGCTGTACAGCCGCGAGATCGGAGAGGTGTTCCAGACCGCGGGCGAGCTTGCGGGGAACGCCATGGCCCTGAACCGCAATGACGCGCTTGGCGGTGTTCTTGCCGAGATCGCCGACGCGTTCCAGATCGGCTGCGATGCGCAGCGTCCCGATGATTTCGCGCAGGTCGGCAGCCATCGGCTGACGCTTGGCGATAGTGACGATCGCCTTGTCCTGGATCTCGCGCTCGGCGTGATCCAGGATCACGTCGTCGGAGATAACCTTCTGGGCCAGGGCAGAGTCACCATTGACCAGGGCGCGCACGGCATCGCCGCACATCTGTTCCGCAAGGCCACCCATTTCCGAGATGCGGCGGCGCAGATACTTCAGTTCTTCGTCGTAGGCCGACAGGATATGACTTGATACCATCTCTTTGTCCTCAAAATCCGTAGCAGCGGGCAACAGGCAACGGCCAATCAGCCGAAGCGGCCCATGATGTAATCCTGGGTGCGCTGGTCATCCGGATTGGTGAACATCTTGTCCGTGTCGTTCTCTTCGACCAGCTGGCCAAGGTGGAACATGGCGGTACGCTGGGATACGCGGGCGGCCTGCTGCATCGAGTGGGTGACGATAACGATCGTATAGTTGGCGCGCAGTTCGTGGATCAGTTCCTCGACCTTTGCGGTGGCGATCGGGTCGAGCGCCGAGCAGGGTTCGTCCATCAGGATGACTTCCGGCGAAACTGCAACCGCACGGGCGATGCAGAGACGCTGCTGCTGACCACCGGAGAGACCGGTCCCGCCTTCATGAAGACGATCCTTGACTTCCGCCCAGAGGCCGGCGCGCTGAAGGCTGGCTTCGACGATCTGGTCCATATCCGCCTTGTTGCGGGCCAGACCATGGATGCGCGGGCCGTAGGCGATGTTTTCATAAATCGACTTCGGGAACGGGTTCGGCTTCTGGAACACCATGCCGACGCGGGCGCGAAGTTCCACGACATCGATTTCCTTGTCGTAGATATCATCTTCATCAAGGGTGATCTTGCCGGTGACGCGGCAGCCCTCGATCGTGTCGTTCATGCGGTTGAGCGTGCGCAGGAAGGTCGACTTGCCGCAACCCGAGGGGCCGATCAGCGCCGTCACCGTGTTTTCGCGGACATTCAGGTTCACGTCGAAAAGCGCGCGCTTCTCGCCGTAATAGACTGATACGTCCTTGCCAATCATCTTGTACGCGACTTCATTCATCTTCTTGTCCAGCGCCTTCTCAACTGCTGCTTCTGACAACATATTCATTGTGTCGATCTCCTACCAACGGCGTTCGAAGCGCCGACGCAACAGAATTGCACCAACATTCATGACCACGAGGAACAGGAGCAGGATGATGATCGCTCCCGAAGTTCTTTCGACGAAGGCGCGTTCCGCCTCGTTTGCCCACATGTAGATCTGCACCGGCAGTGCTGTCGACGGATCCATCGGCGTCGTCGGATAGTTGGCGACGAAGGCGACCATGCCGATCAGGAGCAGCGGTGCGGTTTCGCCGAGAGCATGCGCCAGGCCGATGATCGTACCGGTCAGGATGCCCGGCATGGCAAGCGGCAGGACGTGATGGAAGATGGTCTGCATCTTCGAGGCGCCGAGGCCGAGAGCCGCCGCACGGATCGATGGCGGAACCGCCTTCAATGCAGCGCGGGTGGCGATGATGATCGTCGGAAGCGTCATCAGCGTCAGGACCAGGCCGCCGACCAGCGAAGCCGAGCGCGGCAGGCCCATGAAGTTGATGAAGACCGCCAGACCCAAGAGACCATAAACGATGGAGGGGACGGCCGCGAGGTTGTTGATGTTCACCTCGATCAGGTCGGTGAACTTGTTCTTCGGCGCGAATTCCTCGAGATAGATCGAGGCGGCAACGCCGATCGGCAGCGCCAGGACGAGCACGATCAGCATCATGTAGAAGGAGCCGATCAAGGCCACGCCGACGCCGGCAGCTTCCGGACGGCTGGAATTGCCGTTAACGAAAATGCCGGTGTTGAAGTGCTTTCCGAGGGCGCCGGATTCCGCAAGCTGGTTCATCCAGCCGACCTGCTGGTCGGAAACCTTACGGTTGTTTTCCGACACGGAGAGATCGATCTGGCCCTTGAATGCGCTGTCGATATCGCCGGCGGCAAGCAGCGAGACCGTCTGGGTCGTGCCGATGATCTGTGGGTTGGCGACAACCATGTCACGCAGCTGGCCACGAACGCCGTCCGAGATCATCTGGTTGACGGCGCGCAGACCCGAACGATCGGTTTCGGCAACGCCGAGCACCTTGGCGACGGCATTACGGGCGATGAGCGGGTAATTGGCCGTCACCAGCTTCTGCGGATCGGTGGCGCGCTCGTTATCCTTGTCGATGATCTGTTCGGAGAATTCGACCGGAACGGTGATCATCGTCTGCTGGAAGGCGGTATATCCCTTGGAAACGACCGACCACAGAAGCAGCGCGAGAAAAAGAAGCCCGAAGGACAGGGCGGCGATGCCATAGGCGCGGAAGCGACGTTCTGCGGCGTAGCGGCGCTTGATGCCGATATCGCGACGGGCGGGCTTCGCCAGGACGCCGGCGGGGGAAGAAACCACGTCGGTCATTCGTACTGCTCCCGGTATTTGCGCACGATGAAGAGCGCGTAGATATTGAGGCAAAGCGTGATCACGAAGAGTGTGATACCCAGTGCGAAGGCGACGAGCGTCTGCGGCGAGGTGAATTCAAGGTCGCCCGTCAGCTGGCTGACGATCTTGACGGTCACCGTCGTCATCGGCTCGAATGGATTGAGCTGCATGCGGGCCGCCACACCGGCAGCGAGAACCACGATCATGGTTTCACCGATGGCACGGGAGGCGGTCATCAGGAGAGCGCCGACAACACCCGGCAGAGCAGCCGGCATGACGACCTTCTTGATGGTTTCCGATTTGGTTGCGCCGAGACCGAGCGAACCGTCACGAAGGGCGCGGGGCACTGCGGTGATGATGTCGTCCGACAGCGAGGAAACGTAAGGGATCAGCATGATGCCCATGACGAAACCGGCCGTGAGAACCGACTGCGCCTGGATGAAGTTGGCGAAATCACCGGTGGCGATGCCGTTGATGCTGGAGGAAAGATCCCGCAGGAACGGACCGACCGTGGTCAGCGCGAAGAAGCCATAGACGATGGTCGGGATACCGGCGAGAACTTCGAGCAGCGGCTTGGCGATCGAACGAAGCTTCGGCGAGGCATATTCCGACATGTAGATTGCCGAGAACAGGCCGACCGGTACGGCCACGAGCATTGCGACGAAGCCGATATAAAGCGTGCCGAGCAACAGCGGGATCAGACCGAACTGGCCCTCAGAGGCGCTCGCACCGGCTGCAGCGAAACGCGGATCCCAGACGGTGCCGAAGAAGAACTCCCAGGCAGGAACGCGGCCGAAGAAGTGGCCGGCTTCCGTCAGCATCGACATGACGATACCGATCGTCGTGATGATCGCGATCGACGAAGCGACGACAAGCGCGCCAAGGATGACACGTTCGACCCTGTTGCGGGCGCGGAAGCGATGCGAGATGCGGGTATAGGAAAGACCTGCGCCAATCAGCGCAACGATCAGCACAACAGCCGTCATGACACGGTTGCTGATCTTGTTCATCGCATTGAGGTCGCCGGCGGATTCGACCATGTACGGTTCCGGATCACCGGCAAGCGCAACGCCCTTGGCGCCGAGCGCGCTTCGAAGTTCGGCAGGGTTGCTGCCGACCCTGTCGATCTCGTCCAGCGTCAGGATATCCATGCCGCGGGCAAGCGAGTTGACCATGCCGAAAGCGAGACCCTGCTCAGCTTCTGACCTGGCCTTCACATCCTCGGGGAAACCGCCGCGAATGGTGGAATTGATGTAGAGCGGGCTGGCAATCAGCCAGGCAGCCAGAACGATCGCGGCCGGCAGGACGGCGCAGATCGCGACGAACGAGCCATAATAGCCGGGACGAGAATGGAGTTTGGAGGACAGTCCGCCAGCGATCGCCAGCGCATGTCGGGTCCCAACGACATAACAGACGATCGCAATGATCGCCAAAATCAACAAGATCAGTGGTGTGCTCATCAGAATCCCCCGGCCTACCGCCATCGGCGGCAGCCACTACCGCACAATTCCCATCACCGGAACCGAATTGGTCGCAAATACCCAGTTAAAAGGTCGCCCTGCGAAGGCGCCGGCCGAATGCCGGATAAGAGACCGGCGCCGCCGAAGCGGCGCCGGATCAAGCATTACATGGTCTTGCCGGCTTCGAAGTCCTTGCGGACCTGTTCGCGCTGATCGTCCGGAGCGGCAACCAGGCCGTATTCGGCGAGCGGGCCTTCCGGGCCAACCATGTCGTCAGAGATGAAGAACTCTACGTATTCCTTCAGGCCCGGGATAACGCCCAGGTGAGCCTTCTTGACGTAGAAGTACAGCGGACGGGAAACCGGGTACTTGCCGGAGGAGATCGTCTCGGTCGAAGCGACGACGTCCGAAACAGTTGCAACCTTCAGCTTGTCCTTGTTGTTTTCGTAGAAAGCCAGGCCGAAAACGCCGAGGCCGGTCTTGTTGGCAGCGATACGGGCCAGCGTTTCGGTGTAGTCGCCGTCGATGTCGACAGCAACGCCGTCCTTACGGACTGCAACGCACTTGGCAGCAGCCTGCTTGGCATCGGTGATGGCAGCCTTGATGACGTCGGTGGCGCCGGCTTCCTTGCAGCCTTCAGCCATGATCTTCTCTTCGAAGACTTCGCGGGTGCCGTGCTTGGAGCCCGGGATATAGGCAGCGATCGGGCCCTTCGGCAGGGTAGCGTTGATGTCCGACCAGTTCTTGTAAGGGTTGGCGACGAGCTTGCCGTCAACAACAACTTCAGCGGCGAGAGCCTTGTAGAGATCCTTCGGCTCGATCTTCATGTCACCGTTCGAGCTATCAGCGGCAAATACGATGCCGTCGTAACCGATGCGGATTTCCTGAACGTCGGTAACGCCAGCTGCCTTGCAGGCTTCGGCTTCGCTCTTGTTGATCTTGCGCGAAGCATTGGCAACGTCGATCGTGCCTTCACCAACGCCCGAGCAGAAAGCCTTCAGACCGCCGCCGGTGCCGCCGGATTCAACAACCGGAGCCTTGAAGTTCGGGAAGGTTTCCGCGAAAGTTTCAGCAACGATCTTGGCGTACGGCAGAACGGTGGAGGAGCCGGCAACCTGGACCTGGTCGCGAGCGGCAGCAGCGCCGGCGAATGCGACAGAGGCCACGAGGGCAGCTGCAGAAAGTTTCAACATGTTCATCGATCTCTCCCATGATGGGGTTTGTGAAAGCTTTGATCGCCGGCTTTCGCACCTGCCGGCTTCTTGCCCGCTCCTATTAGCGGCCGTTGACCTCAGCTTTTATGTCACTTCGATGAAACATTTGTGACAAATTAAATGTCTGATTTCACTACATAATACTGTTGCACGCCTGTGCAGTACGTATGTTTTATGTCAGAATCTGACGGTAAACTCGGATCCCTTGCCCAGTTCTGACTTCACGATGAGGCGGGCGCGGTGTCTGGTGAGGATATGCTTGACGATGGCGAGTCCCAGGCCGGTGCCCTTTTTCGACCGACTGTCGGCAACGCTAACCCGATAAAAACGCTCGGTAAGTCGCGGAACATGTTCAGCAGGGATGCCAGGACCGCGGTCGACGACACTGACTTCCACCGGCTGGGATGGCTCGTTGCGCAGGAAGACATCGACGAACTTGCCCTCCTGACCATATTTGCAGGCATTCTCGATCAGGTTCTCGACGACTTCCACCAGTTCGTCGCGATCCCCCAGGACCTCGACCTTTTGTTCCGGCAGATGAAGGCGGATTTCGACGCCAAGCTCCTCCGCCAGCGGCAGCAGCGCATCACGGACATGGCCTATAACCGGACGAAGATCGACTGACTGGTCAGGCGCGATATGGGATTTCAGTTCGAGCCTCGAAAGCGACAGGAGATCGTCGACAAGGCGGCTCATGCGGGTCGATTGATCCAGCATGATGCCGAGAAACCGTTCCTTGGCGGCATCATCAGAACGCGCCGGCCCCTGCATGGTCTCGATGAACCCGCGCAGCGAGGCAAGCGGGGTGCGCAATTCATGGCTGGCATTGGCGACGAAATCGGACCGCATGCGATCGAGCCGGCGAAGTTCGGAGATATCCTTGAACGACAGGAGGAAGAGTTTTTCCGCACCGAAAGCGTCCAGCGGCTCCATTGCCGCGATGCGCAGGAGGTAGACGCGCTCGGAGGGGAGCCTTTCAGAATGCTCGATCTGGTTCGGCTCGCCGGTTGCGATCGTCTCCTTGACCATGTCGAGAATACCCGGCGAGCGCAGGCGCGCCGAGAGATGCGAGCCGATCGGCAGCAGGCCAAGCGCCTTTTCCGCCGCCTTGTTTTCCCACAAAACGATCGCCTCGGCATTCAACAGTAGGACCGGGATATCGAGAGCGGAAAGCGTCGCTGTGATACTGGGCAGTGGATCGGACGCCAGCTCTTCTTCCTCAAACTTCTCCAGTTCCGCGACGGGCATGACGACCGGAGGCCGGGCCGAAACCGCCAGGACAAGAATCAGCCAGACCAGAGCAACCCAATACCAGGGCAGACCTGCGGCAATCGCGGCCAATGCAGACACCGTCAGCAACAAGAAGAGACGCCATTCTCTTCTCATCGCGGCGATAAGACCTCCGCCTGCCTGCTCTGCACTCGACGCCATGACAACCCCAACTGGATCCCGGGCCACATCCCGGCATTTTGCTTGCTAAACATGTGGTCATATAAGCCTTCCATGACACTTGTGCATCAGGGTCTATGGAAAACCTATGCCGGAATGCCACCTTTCGGATAGCGTGCCGCCATGGCGCAGCGCGTCGTCATAAGAGATACCGAGGACAAAGAGGAGAGCAGGCATGTCAACGGGTGAAAGCAGGACGGTCGATCTGACAATCGGGGGAAAGAAACGGCGATTTGACATAGACAACCCAACCCTGCCGGACTGGATCGACGACCAAGCGCTTTCTTCGGGCGATTATCCCTATGACGACAAGCTGAACCGGGACAAATACGAAAAGCAGCTTGAGAAGCTGCAAATCGAACTGGTCAAGATGCAGTTCTGGATGCAGGCGACGGGCAAGCGGATGGTGGCGCTGTTCGAAGGCCGGGACGCGGCCGGCAAGGGCGGCACGATCTTTTCCATCCGCACTTATCTCAATCCACGTTCGGCGAGGGTCGTCGCTCTGACCAAACCGACGGAGACCGAGGCGGGGCAATGGTATTACCAGCGCTATGCAACGCATTTCCCGACCAAGGGCGAGATCGTTCTTTATGACCGTTCCTGGTATAACCGCGCCGTGGTCGAGCCGGTCATGGGGTTCTGCACGCCGGCGCAATATGACAGCTTCATGCGGGCGACGCCGCGGTTTGAAAAGCTGCTGGTTGAAGATGGCGTGCATTTCTTCAAGTTCTGGCTCGATATCGGCCAGGAAATGCAGCTGAAGCGCTTTCACGACCGACGCCATGATCCGCTGAAGATCTGGAAGCTCTCGCCGATGGATATCGCCGCGCTGACGAAATGGGATCAGTACACCGAAAAACGCAACAAAATGCTGGAAGAGACCCACACCAAGGAGGCGCCCTGGGCGATCCTGCGGGCCAACGACAAGCGGCGTTCAAGGCTGAACGCGATCCGCCACATCCTTCTGTCTCTCGACTACGAAGGCAAGGACAAGGATGCCATCGGCGAGATCGACGACAAGATCCTCGGGTTCGGGCCGAAGTATCTCAAATAAAGACGATCCGGCAGGCGAAGCTGCCGGGTCACTGACCCGGCAGAGCGCGAACGGAATAGATAAAGACCGGGCGATCGGCACCCTGAATACCGGTGTTAACGATGATGCGGCCGGGCGCATTGGGCGCCATCGTGCGGTCGAAGCTTACCTTGAACAGCGCGTCGAGCTTTTCCTGCGTTGCCGTGAAACGGTGGCGCGAACAGCTGCCGAGGCTGCCGAAATCGCAGCGGACCGAAATCTGCGAGTGCTGGTTTGCTGCCGACTGGATGGTCAGCGCCAGCGTGGAACTCTTGCCGGCAAGCTCGCGCAGGATTTCCACCGGCACTTCGATTGCGACATCTCCTGAGGCATCCGGCGTGGCAGAGGTGATCTTGAGCGCCTGCGCTTCGGTGGCCGTTGCGATTTCCGCCCTGGCTTGAGAACCTGCGGTAAAGGCCGTTCCCTGCTGCGGCTGGAAGATGGAAACCCATTCTTCTGAAAAACCTCCGCGCGAGGACAGCACGGATGGCCCCTGCCCCGAGGACTGAAGCGCCGACGGACGATTGGCGCTGCGCACAGCATCCTCGATCATCGATTGCACCATGCCCGACTGATAGAAGATGAAGCAGCCAGCAGCGACAATGCCCAGCGTTATGATCCATGTGATCAGATGAGACAGAAAGCCACGTTTCTTCCGGCCGCGGCGTCCAGCCGGAATTTCGGCGGATGGCTTGGCCTTACGGCCTTTGCGCCCCTTCGTCCCGGTGGCCGCTGCAACCTCGTCGACAGGAGAGGCTTCCGGTGGCGTGCCGGGCACCTGTTCGGATCCATACCCTGCCGGCGCGATATCCGGGGCCATCGAGGGCATTTCGGAGTGACGGTCTGCGGTCGCTCCTGATCGGGTTACACCACCAAGTGCAACCGCCTCAGCCACGTGGGGAGCGGGTGCACGCGGTGCGTCGACAGATACGGAGACGTCGGGGACAACGTGTGATGTGGTCTGGCGGACAGGCGCATCGATTTCGACAAAGGGATCGACATCGGGAGCCGGAACAGGCTGGGCCGACTGCGCCAGGCGGTCGATCTCCTCGTTCTCGATCTCGCTGATCTTGTCTTCCAGCCGCTTTCGCTGCTGCATGATGACGAGATTATCGGTGACGCCCTGCTTGCGCAGGCCGGCATCAAGTGCCTGGCGGGCGGACTGATAGATCCGGGCGCGCACCTGGCCATCACCACGTTCGGCGCGATCCAGGGCATTTCTTATGGCTGTTTCCAGGCCGCTCACTGCCGGTCCTTCCGGTTCATTCCAACTGGCGAGCGTAATCGTGTCACGCTCCGATTTTTAACCTCTCGGTAACGTCTCAGGCGCCGAACTGCAAGAAGGCGACCCAACTCATCCCGTGATGAGACGGCCGAAACATGGTGGCAAATCCATGGCGGGTAAGTTCGATCCGCTAAACCGAGGCGACTTCCCCCCGTGAAATTCATCTGATACACCATCTTACGTAAAGGTAATTCGGGAGGTTACTTTCATGCTTCCAGCGGTCCTCAAGGACAGGCTGCGGCTGCCGGTCGTGGCATCGCCGCTCTTCATCATATCGCATCCGCAACTGACGCTGGCGCAATGCAAGGCGGGTGTCGTCGGGGCTTTTCCGGCGCTCAATGCGCGGCCCGAAAGCCAGCTCGACGAATGGCTGGCACAGATAACGGAAGAACTTGCAGCGTATGATGCCGCCAATCCCGACAAGCCATCGGCACCATTTGCCGTCAACCAGATCGTCCATACGTCGAACAGGAGGCTGGAACACGATCTGATGATGTGCGTGAAGTACAAGGTGCCGATCGTGATCTCCTCGCTCGGCGCCGTGCCGGAGGTGAATGCCGCCGTGCATTCTTATGGCGGCATCGTGCTGCATGACATCATCAACAACCGGCATGCAAAATCTGCCATCCGCAAGGGTGCCGACGGTTTGATCGCAGTTGCGACCGGTGCCGGCGGCCATGCGGGCACACTGTCCCCCTTCGCACTGGTACAGGAAATCCGAGAATGGTTCGACGGACCGCTTCTTCTGGCCGGAGCGATCGCTACCGGTGGCGGCATTCTAGCGGCCCAGGCCATGGGCGCCGACATGGCCTATATCGGCTCGCCCTTCATCGCTACGGATGAGGCACGCGCTTCAGAGGGCTACAAGCAGATGATCGTGGATTCGACCGCAGCCGATATCATCTATTCCAACTATTTCACCGGCATTCACGGCAATTACCTGAAGGGGTCGATCACAGCGATGGGCATGGACCCGAATGCACTGCCTGAGGCCGATCCGTCGAAGATGGATTTCGACAAGGCGACCACCGGCGCGAAAGCCTGGAAGGAAATCTGGGGGGCTGGCCAGGGTGTGGGCGCGATCAAGGCAATCGAACCGGTGGCAAAGCTCGTCGACCGGCTGGAGGGAGAATATTTGCAGGCCCGTGAACGGCTCGGACTTTAGCCCCACCAGACCTGTTTGAGGAAAAACGACAGGATCGCGAAAACCGGCTTGAAATCGGAATTGGTTGCCTGTATCAGCGCATCACTCGCAGATTGGCGCCAGTCGCCACTGCCGGGCCGCTTTAGCTCAGGTGGTAGAGCACATCATTCGTAATGATGGGGTCGCAGGTTCGAGTCCTGCAAGCGGCACCATTCTTCCTATGTCAATAGAGTGATTTTGTTCTCGTTTCATTGAAGCGCGAATCTTTATTTACGCGACCAAGACCGGGTCAATGGTCTTCGCCTGCGAAACGGCTGCCTACCTGATACGTTTTCAAATGGTCAATCACTCGCGTTTCGATTTCGGCTGTCGCGCGATCGCGGTCGCGCAGGTCCACCGCATAGGTATTTCTCAAGAGATACCAGAATTTCCGCAGCTCATCAGGCGACAGCCTTGATCGGCCAGGGACGAACTGATCGGCAAAATCGCCGCGGCTTTTGCAGACGAAACATCCGGCCATGTAATCCGAGCGGCCGAAGACATAGACCGGTTTTTCGTGCAGCAGCGCTTCCGCGCCAACACCCGAATTGATGACGCAGACAGCTTCAGCCTTCGGAATGATGGCGTGGATGCTCGAATAGACCTGTCGGATCGTGCCTCTGGAGACGAGTTCGCCGAGATAATGCGAGACTTCCGGCGTCGTGCACAGGGGATGCCGCTTGATGACGACGGCCATGCCATGAGCCTGCGCTGCCCGGACGACGTCATCCACCATTTCGAACAGGTCGAGATAGGCCAGTTGGCTGACGGCATCGCCGATCAGTTGCAGCGCGACGAAAATGAACTTTTCCGGCAGTTCCTCGACATTGGAGACATCCGCCTGCCGGTATTTCGACAGATTGCCGCCGATGACGCGCTGCCTTTCACGATAGAAGAAGTCGCTCGCGGCCTCCTGGGACACATCCGCTGCGTGCAGTTCATCCAGCGTCATGGTCGAAAATCTTGACCAGCCTGCATAGCCACGTGGATCGAAGCTGAACAGGGACGGCCGGTCGGTCTCCTTGAAATGCAGGCCGAAATCCGTTTCGGAGACGGTGTGATAGGCGAAGAACGGGGCTGACATATTCAGCACGCCATGGGTCCGCAATCTGCTTCTGACCGCATAGGGTATTCCATGCTTGTCGAGTGCCTTGACTATGCCGGAAAGGGCAAAGCGGATGTCCGAGCGAAAGCCGGGATAATCGATCTTGTTTCTTCGAAAAGCGGCGGCCGGCAAAAAGATGACGAGCAGGTCAGCAACAACAGCCAGCCGGCTACCGCCGGCACGGGCCAGGATATCCTCATGGGCTTTGCGGATCACATGACGAAAACCCACGGTCTCATCCACGATAGATTGCAGCTCCGCAGAGAGTTTTTGTGTCTTTGTCATTCCTGACAGATGGGACGAGGAGACGAAATGCAGGGCGCCATCAAGATCGAAAAGGCTAAGCCTTGCGGTCACCACATCGCCCATATGCCACCGGGCTAGAGTTCGATCATTTTCGATATGGACCAGCTGCGTGGTCAGATGCCTGATGGCACCGGCGAAAATGTCCTCTCGATCACAGGCTTCCGCGGAAAGGGCCGTCGATAGGGCCAGTGTCAGGTCGAGATAGCCCGGCTCCGCCTGCATGAAGGCCAGTCCGTCTTCGGCAAGTCGTTCGTGATAACGTTGCTGATCGGAATCGTTCACTCCCGCAGGCTCGTTTCCGCCCTTCATCTGACGCTGAGAAGCTGCGCGCAGAAGTACCGCCGCCCCCGGGGAGAGGCGCGGATCGCCAAGGATTTCGGCCAGCCGCCGAGCGTGACCGGGCTCCACCACTCTGGTGATGTAAGTCGATATGCTCCAAAAGGTGAGCTGCTTCTTCCTTACACGGCGGATGAATAGATTTTCCGCCGCTTCGGGTCGGTCGGCATGGTATTCGATCAGCATCCGGCCCTCGAAGAGAAGAGCCGACAGCTTTCTCAATGAGACAAGCGGAGGCATGAAAAACGCGGCAGCGCCAAGCAGGATGCGCATCATCCGCAGGTTTCTGCCTGCCCGCACTCTCCTCTCGATATCCCCGATCATCGCGCCTGCCCTGAGCCGTAAACTGCCTGAGCAGACGGTATAGAGCGGTTCGCAACCAAATGGGAAGCTCGCGGAGATATTGACCTTAGTCCCGGCTTCAATGGGGCGGGGACGCAGAACTCAGCTCGCTTGTCTCGGTGCCGATCGTCATCGTGTTGCCGCGCCAGTCGAATGAACCGCTCAGCCAGCTTTTCATCCAGATTGCGGGTGACAACACATCGCGTGCAAGCATAGCAGGAAGCGTCCAAACCGAGAGGTGCCAGTTCTTTGCCAGGATCAGAGCGAGCTCGGGAAGATAGACCGCAGTGAGGACGGCAAGGGTGATCATCGAGAATGAGGGGGAGCCTGTCGACAAGGCTGCCGCAGCAAGCGCCAGTAGAAGCGGCGGCAGGCAACCGAGCAGGATTTCCGGCACGAAGAAGGCCGGAAAGGTGACCCGGCGCAGGCGCGCCCAACGGGCTTGTCGAGACCATATCTGAGTGAGTTCGCGCCTGCCGAGCGGCTGTTCGAATGGCGAGGCGACAAGATGGACCTTGCGGCCGAGACGGCGCACCAGCTTGGTCGCGGCAGCGTCCTCAGCAATTTCGGCACCGAGTGCGGCGATGCCGCCTTCCGCATCGAGCATCGGCTTGAACCACAACATGCTCTTGCCCTGGGCAAATCCGAGGCCAACTGCTTCGCCGGCATATTGCCAGCGTGCCTGCTGGGAGTTCAGGAAAGCGCATTCGATTTCTGCCCAGAAACCTTCCGGGCGAGAGCCGAGCGGAGTGGAGCAAACAAGACCGGTGTTCGGTCGACGCGCCGCCATGAGATGGCCAATATAATCGCGCGGCATCAGAACGTTGGAATCGGCCAGGACAACCCAGTCGTTCACCGCAGCACGCCAACCCTTGACGCAATTGTTGAGCTTCGGATTGGCGCTGACGCGGTCGTCGCCAATCAGCAGGCTTGCCTTGATTTCGGGATGCCTCGCCATGACCTCCTTGACCGTCGGAATGACCGTGTCACGCGCATCGGCAACACAGAAAATCAGCTCGTAGTCCGGCCAATCCAGATCGAAGGCGCGTTCTAGCGTCAGGGGGGTGAAATTCTCGATGCCGCAGGCCGGGATGACGACGGAGACAGGCGGCTTTTCGGTGAGCGCTGGTGCCGGGCTGCCTCTGCGCGACAGGCGACCCATCGCAATGCCGATACTGATGCCGTTGGCAGCGATCAGTGCACCGGAAACAAGGCCTAGAATAAGCGACATCACAAGCGATCTCCGTTGGGCCTCGATATATCAGCGTCGGGCTCCGCCTTCATGGGGCGCGGCTCATCGGGCTTGGCGAAGGAGCCAAGCACGGACGGATGTCAGGGACATGACACAAGGGCGGATGCCGAGGCTGACCGGTCCATACCCACGACTTTTATTCGGAAATCAGCCTCCAGACCTCATCGGCGATGGCAAGCGACGAGGTGAGGCCAGGAGATTCGATACCGTATAACGCCACGTAACCCTGATGTCCCGCAACCTGCGGTCCCTGGATGATGAAGTCGCCGCCGCCACCGCCTTCGGGGCCTACCGTCTTTGGCCGCACGCCGGCATAGGCCGGCTGCAGCGAGGCATCCTTCAGATGCGGCCAGTATTTACGGATCGCGGCATAGAATTTTTCCGAGCGGGCCGGATCGACATCGTAGTTTGGGGCTTCCACCCATTCGACATCAGGCCCGAACCGCGCCTGTCCGGCGAGATCGAGTGTCAGATGCGTGCCGAGGCCACCCGGTTCCGGTACCGGATAGATCAGCCGACTGGCCGGTGCCTTGCCAGACAGGGCAAAATAATTGCCCTTGGCGTAGGAGCGATGCGGAATTGTTGCAGGATCAAGCCCTGCCAAGTTTTCAGAGACCGACCATGCCTCAAGCCCCGCCGAATTAACAACCAGCCGTGCGTTCGCGGTGAAAGGGTCATTGCCGCCAACGGAGAGATTTAGCCCATTGGCTGTCAATTCGCCGGAGAGAAGCGGAGAGTTTACGACAATCGTGCCGCCATGAGCCTCGATATCGGCAATATAGGCATCCATCAGGCCGTGGCTGTCGATGATGCCGGTCGACGGCGAAAAGAGCGCCGCATGGCCGGTAATCTGCGGCTCGAGTGCATGCAGTTCCGCGGCATCGATGAGGTAGCAATCGTCGACGCCGTTGGCTGCAGCCTGTTTCAGCAGCTTTTCCAGATAGGCGACCTCATCGGGGTCGGAAGCGACGACAAGCTTGCCGCATTGGCGGTGCGGGACATGGCGCGCGCGGCAATAGGCATAAAGCGCATCCCTGCCCTTGACGCAGAGTTCCGCCTTGCGGCTGCCGCTTGCATAATAGAGCCCGGCATGGATGACCTCGCTGTTGCGCGAGGAGGTGATGCTGCCAGTCAACGGCTCGCTTTCGAGAACGACGACCTCACGCCCCGCCATCGCCAGCCGGCGGGCAATAGCCAGACCGACGACACCACCACCGACGACCACGCAATCGAGGTCGAGAACTTCCCCCATGCAACTCCCCCATACAGGTCAACTTGGCCGTTCTTCGGGCTTTCACGAAAGCCCGAATGTTGTAGGACTACATTCCTCAAACAGGCGCGCGCCGAATGCAAGCCGGAACTAAAGCGTGTCGCGATCCTTCGGATTCGCTCACACGCTTTAGATTCTTGATTTGTCGCATGTCTTCAGCGCAAAACCGCTGCACACTTTTGCGCGACATGCTTTACTTTTTTGGGAGGCTCCAATGACGAAGATTGTTTTCCTCGATCGCGACACGATCGGTCCTGCGGTGACGATCACCCGGCCGAGCTTTCCCCATGAATGGGTCGAATATGGCAAGACGCCGGAGACAGAGGTGGCGGGACGAATCCGCGAGGCGGATATCGTCATCACAAACAAGGCACCGGTGCGCGAAGCGTCGATCAAGGCTGCGCCGAAGCTGAAAATGATCACGGTCGCGGCGACCGGCTACGACGTAATCGATCTCGCCTTCGCCAAGGAGCGCGGCATCGTGGTTTCGAATGTGCGCGGTTATGCGGTCAATACCGTGCCGGAGCATACGTTTGCGCTGATCTTTGCGCTACGCCGCTCGATCGTCGGCTTTCGCGAGGATGTGATTGCAGGCGAGTGGCAGCGCGCCAACCAGTTCTGCTTCTTCAACCATCCGATCCGTGATCTGGCCAATTCCACGATCGGCATTTTCGGTGGCGGCACGCTGGGCCAATCGGTGGCACGGATCGCCAAGGCGCTGGGCATGAAGGTGATGTTTGCCGGACGCAAGGGTGCAGCCAAGGCGGCGGAGGGCTATACGCCGTTCGAAACGGTGCTCGAAGAGGCCGACATCATCACGCTGCATATGCCGCTGAAGCCCGAGACGCGCGATCTGATCGGTATCGAGGAATTCCGCCGGATGAAAAGGCATCCGCTGATCATCAATACCGCAAGGGGCGGGCTGGTGAATGAGGCCGACCTTGTGACGGCTCTGGATGAGGGGCTGATTGCCGGCGCCGGGTTCGACGTGCTGACCAAAGAGCCGCCGGCAGCCGACAATCCACTTCTGATCGTGCTCGACCGGCCGAATGTAATCCTCACCCCGCATGTCGCCTGGGCGAGCGACGAGGCGATGCAAGCGCTCTGGGCGCAGGTAATCGGACATGTCGAGAATTTCGAAAAAGGCACGCCGTCCAACGCTCTGTAAAGTATCGACCTGAACATTTTCGGGAATGTATCAAAGTGGAAATGCGGGCTTAGCGAAAGATTCAGGTGTTTGATGCAGGGTCAGACCATGGGTAATAGTGGCCGCGCGTGTTGAAACCGCTGAATAGGCCACTCTCTGGGGAAGGCTTATTCTGATGGCCGACAAGTTCAACGCTCCCGTGCGGGAATTCATTGCGGAAAACTTTCTGTTTCGCGCCGATGCTGAACTCGACGACAATCAGTCATTGCTGGAAAGCGGCGTGATCGATTCCACCGGCGTGCTCGAAGTCATCGCCTTTCTGGAGCAGACGTTCGGCATTTCCATTGCGGACGATGAGATCGTTCCGGAAAATCTCGACAGCATCGCCAACATGACGCGATATCTGGCATCGAAGCTGCCGGCCGCGGCGGCTTGAGGCCAGCGGACCGGCCATGCGTATCGAGGATCATCTTCGCCAAAGCGCCGGTCGTTTCGGATCGAAGATGGCGCTGATCGCCGGCGGGACCCAGCTGTCCTACGGGGAGTTGGACAGACTATCGGACTATCTGGCGGCAAGCCTGGTCGCGAACGGTATCAAGGTCGGCGATCGGGTTTTGATGATTGCCGAAAATTCGGCCGAGGCGGTCGTCGCATTCTTCGCCGCGTGGAAGGCCGGGGCGGTACCCTGCCCTCTCCATGCCTCGATCAAGCAGGACAAGCTGCGCGCCATCATCGAGAGTACAGAACCTTATACCATCCTTGCGCAGGCCCGTTTCCTGAGCTTGGTGGACAGTGCACTCAGCGGTGCGGATCATGTTCCTCTCAAAATTGCATTCGGCACCCTGCCAACGAGCGCCACCGAAGATTGGCTGGCCTATGAGGCGATTGCCACTCATGACGGCAAGGCCGAACTGCCGCGACAGGTGGACAGCGAAGCGCTGGCGCTTCTGATCCACACATCGGGTTCGACCGGCACGCCGAAGGGCGTGATGCACAGCCATGCCAGCCTGCTCGCGGCCTGTGGCGCGATTATCGACTATCTGGAAAACCACTCCGACGACATAATATTGAGCGTGTTGCCGATCTCCTTCGGTTACGGGATCACCCAGATCCTGACCATGGTGATGGTCGGTGGAACACTGGTTCTGGAGAAGAGCTTTGCCTTTCCGCGCAAGACGCTTCAACGCCTCGCTGAAGTGAAGGCAACCGGATTTCCGCTGGTGCCGCCGATGGCGGCGTTGATCACGGGCATGCAGGATCTACAGCCGGATTTCCTGCCCCAGCTACGCTATATCACCAGCGCTGCCGCCGCCATGCCTCCGTCTGTCAGCCAGAGTCTTCGTGCCCTGCTGCCGGACACTCAACTGTTTCTGATGTACGGCCAGACGGAATGTATTCGCGCGACCTATCTTCCGGCGGAAGAGGCCGATCGGC
Organism: Aliirhizobium cellulosilyticum; assembly: GCF_014198105.1. Classification (NCBI taxonomy): domain Bacteria; kingdom Pseudomonadati; phylum Pseudomonadota; class Alphaproteobacteria; order Hyphomicrobiales; family Rhizobiaceae; genus Aliirhizobium; species Aliirhizobium cellulosilyticum. The sequence goes on from NZ_JACIGW010000002.1 coordinate 768,940, forward strand.
GGCCGCTCTCCGTCGGCCGGGCCATTCCGGGAACGCGCGCCTTGATCATCGATGAGGACGGTAGTGCGCTCGGCGCCGGCGAGATCGGTGAACTGGTGATCGAAGGACCGCATGTAATGAGCGGCTACTGGAGAGACGAGCTGAGTTCGTCCACCAAGCTGCTGCCCGTTGCCCATGGCAGACGGCTTCATACCGGCGACCTGTTCAGGGCCGACGAAGACGGCTTTCTGTATTTCGTCAGCCGGCGCGACGACATCATCAAGACCCGCGGCGAGAAGGTCAGTCCACAGGAAGTGGAGCGGGTTCTCTACGCGCTTCCCGGTATTCGAGAGGCGGCTGTCGCCGGCGTTGATGATCCGGTGTTCGGCCAGTTGATCCGCGCCTATGTCGCGCTGGAGCCTGATGCCGAACTTTCCGAAAAGGATATCCTGCGCCACTGCGCGGCTCATCTCGAAGATTATATGGTGCCGAAAAGCGTCGAGTTTCGCGACGCACTGCCAAAGACCAGCACCGGTAAGATCCGCCTTACGGCCGAACAATCCGCTCCCGATATCGAGGACAATGTCGCATGACAAACGCCCCTGCCCGCTTGAAACCGACCACATCGTTTTCCGCAAAGAACCTCGTGCTCGATGCCGAGGCGGAGATCGAGCGCATTTGCGAATGGCTGCGCCTGACGGTACTGAAAGACCTACGCAAGCGCGGTGCCGTGCTCGGCCTTTCCGGCGGCATCGATTCCAGCGTGACGGCCGCGCTTTGCGCCCGCGCGCTCGGCAAGGGCAAGGTGACCGGCGTGTTCATGCCGGAACATGACAGCGACCCGGACAGTCTGCGGCTCGGCAAGGCGCTGGCGGAGGCGGTTGGCATCGAAACGGTACTGGAGGATATCGGCCCGTCACTCGCCGCCCAGGGCTGCTACGCCCGCCGTGACGGCTTTATCCGTCAGGTCGTGCCGGAATTCGGTGACGGCTGGGGCTGCAAGGTGGTGCTGGAGGATGCTCTCACGGGGCGCGGTTACAACATCTCCTGGCTGGTGGTCGCCAATCCGCAAGGCGAGCAGAGCCGGCACCGGATGCCGCTCGACGTCTATCTCGGCATGATCGCCGCCGCCAACATGAAGCAGCGGACGCGCAAGCAGATCGAATATTATCATGCCGACCGTCTGAACTTCGGCGTTGCAGGCACTCCGAACAGGCTCGAATACGACCAGGGGTTCTTCGTCAAGAACGGCGATGGCGCGGCCGATTTCAAGCCGATCGCGCATCTCTACAAGACCCAGGTCTATCAGCTGGCGGAAGCGCTCGGCGTGCCGGAAGAGATCCGCCGTCGCCCACCGACGACCGACACATGGTCGCTGCCACAGGGACAGGACGAGTATTATTTCTCGCTGCCCTATGACCGGATGGATATCTGCCTCTATGCGCTGGATAACGGTATTTCCCGCGAAGAGACCGCGGACGCCGCGGGGCTTACACCGGATCAGGTGGATGCGGTCTGGCGCAATATCGCCTCGAAGCGCAAGGTTGCCGATTACCTGCACGCCCCGCCGCTGACGATGCTCGACTAAACCCGATCGGGCTCAGTCGAAATCGTCGCCGATCAGGCGCATCCAGTTTTCTCCGGCGAGCCCGCTGATCAGGGCTTCGCCGGCCTTGATCGGTTCCAGCAGGCTTTTGTCCTTTGCATGGGCGACGAAAAAAGCGCGGCCGTAAAACAGCGTCTTCCGGCTGATGAGTTCGGGCGTCAGCCAAGGATGGCCGGCGCCGCGGATAGCGACACAGCCCGCGGCATCGGCATGTGCAAACAGATCGTCGACCATTTCGCCGGCGATATTTGGTGCGCAGACGGCCTGCAGTAGCCAGCCAATCCCGCGCGGGCGACCGTAATAGACGTAACAACCGACCAGCTCGCCGCTGCGGGACTCGGCGATACGCCACGAGGGCTTACCAAACTGGCGCTTTTCCTGCGCATGATCCATGAACCAATCCAGCGACGCTCGGTTCCACTGCGGGCGCAGGGGAAAGAGTTCGGAGAGTTTCAGCACCGCTTGGGTAAAATCTTCCCGCGATGCATCCCAGAAATTTACGCGCCCTGCCCCATGGATCGGCGGCGCCCGAAACGCCTTCACTCCCATGCGATCGATCATGCCGTCTGACAGTGATGCAACGGGGCGGAGAAAACGCGCAGCTTTCAGCCCGCGCTCGGCAACCTGAACGGCCGTGCCTGCAGGGCGCAGGATTCGCAGCCAGTTGAGACTGTAAGCTATATCCAAAGGCAGGGCGAGCTTCTGCCACATGCCGAGCGCCAGGGCATTGGCGGTTTCCGTCAGTGAGATATCCTGCGGCCCGGTGAGGAAGGCACGCAGGAGACGGGCACCTGCCAGTGGATTCTGCTCATGCCGATCCACCATCATGGAGCCGGCAAAGGCCGCGCGGATGGGGCGACCGTTTATTTCGAGGCGGGATGGAAATACACCGATGAAGCCCTGCACACCGCCGCTTTTGTCGATGAAAACCTTGGAACGAATTTCCTCGTCGTACCAGGGATGATCGAAGAGCACCTCGCGCAGATACTGGATCATCGAAGGACGTACAGGCTGCGAACCACGGAATGTCTTCTGGAAAAGTTCTGCCACGGCAGGCAGATCCTCCCGCTCCAGATCACGCACTCCGCCCGCCTTTTCCGCCATGACAGCAATCCCCGTTGACCAAACCGCCTTGGCGGGACCGTGCCAGAATAGGCTTAAGCAAACGAAAAGAGGCCCGCGTGGGGCCTCTCTCAGAACGATCAGATCGGATTACATCCAGTAAGGCGGAACGCCGTAATAGTCGTAAACCTTCCGGTCATTTGCTCGATAGAAACTATCGTCGTCGAGATCGTGATATTTCGGAGCACCGGTAATCTGATCCTTGGTCAGGTCGATGCGGTAACCGTCGAGCTGTTCGTCATAGTGCAGCTTTTCCCATGGCAGCGGGTAATAGTCATCGCCGATGCCAAGGAAACCGCCGAAGCTCAGGACCGCATAACTGACACGGCCGCCGCGCTTTTCGAGCAGAATGCGTTCGATCGAGCCGATCCGCTTACCGTCGGCGCCATAGACTGCAGTGCCCTCAACCTTATCACTGGCGATCAGCGAAGGCGTATCCTTCACATACGGATCCTGACCTGCACGGGGTTCCTGATGCAACATGACGTACCTCCTTTGATCTTTTCGTCATGTGAATAGAACTTCCCCCCACGGCAATCGTTCCCGAAAATCTTCTCGGCCTGCGACAATTGACGCTTACGTTAAAGTCATCTAGCTGTTCGAGAATGGACCAGTCTTTTCCGGTTCCTGTGAATGACCTAATATAGGCTTTGGAGAAGTGGAGGACTTTTCCATAGCCTTCAGGTAAGGGCAACGAGCATGGAGGATGCTCTCATGAACGAACAGGTGGCGAGAGCCCCGACGAACCCGCGCAAGATCTGGCTGAAGTCCTATCCGCCCGGAGTGCCCGAAGAGATTCCGCCGCTGGCTCATCGCTCGCTCGGGCAGCTTTTCGAGGAGAGTTGCGCCCGTTATGGTGACCGGCCCGCCTTCACCAGCATGGGAAAATCGCTGACATTCCGTCAGTTGGAGGCCGAAAGCCGCAGAATAGCCGGCTGGCTTCAGGCCAAGGGGCTGGAGAAGGGCGACCGCGTAGCGGTGATGCTACCGAACGTCCTGCAGAACCCGGTGATCGTCTACGGCATTCTTCGCGCCGGCTTGGTGGTCGTCAACGTCAATCCGCTCTATACGCCGCGCGAGCTTGAATATCAGCTGAAGGATTCCGGTGCGAAAGCGCTGTTTCTGCTGGAGAATTTTGCCGCAACCGCGCAGCAGGTGTTGCCTGCGACAAGCGTCAAACATGTCGTCGTTGCGACGATGGGCGACATGCTGGGCGTCAAAGGGCATATCGTCAATCTGGTCGTGCGCAAGGTGAAGAAGCTGGTACCGGCATGGTCGCTGCCCGGCCATTCCAGCTTCAGGACCGTACTCAATGAAGGCGCAGGAACGACGCTGAGGTCGATTGACGTCGGCCCGCATGATGTCGCTTTTCTTCAATATACCGGCGGAACAACCGGCGTATCCAAGGGCGCCATCCTCACCCATGCCAACCTTCTCTCCAACAAGGAGCAGATGGGAACATGGCTGGAAACCGCCTTCCTCAACAAGCCGCGCCCGGAGCAGCTGCAGTTCCTCTGCGCGCTGCCGCTCTATCACATCTTCGCACTGACGGTGAATTCGCTGATGGGGGTTGCGACCGGCAGCCATAACCTTCTGATCGCCAATCCGCGCGACATCCCGGCCTTCGTCAAGGAATTACAGAAACACCCCGTTCACATCTTTCCGGGACTGAATACGCTGTTCAATGCGTTAATGAACAATGCCGACTTCCAGAAGCTCGACCACTCGTCGTTGATCCTCGTCTTCGGCGGCGGCATGTCGGTGCAGCGGCCGGTCGCCGAGCGCTGGCTGGCAATGACCGGCTGCCCGATCACGGAAGGGTACGGACTTTCCGAGACCTCTCCCGTCGCGACCGCCAACCGGCTGGATACCAAGGAATTTTCCGGCATGATCGGCCTGCCGGTCTCGTCGACCGAAATTGCGATCCGGGACGATGACTGCCATGATGTCGAACTTGGCGATGTGGGCGAAATCTGCATTCGCGGCCCACAGGTGATGGCGGGCTATTGGAACCGGCCGGATGAAACCGCAAAGGTGATGACGCCGGACGGCTTTTTCCGCACCGGCGACATGGGCTACATGGACCGCCAGGGCTATGTCAAAATCGTCGACCGCAAGAAGGACATGATCCTGGTTTCCGGCTTCAACGTCTATCCCAACGAGGTCGAGGAAGTGGCGGCGATGCATCCCGGCGTGCTGGAGTGTGCAGCAGTCGGCATTCCCGACCCGAATTCCGGCGAGGCGGTGAAACTGTTTGTGGTGAAGAAGGACCCGAACCTGAGCGAGGCGGATCTCAAGGCCCATTGTGCCGCGAACCTGACCAACTACAAGCGGCCGCGCGTCATCGAATTCCGCGATCTGCTGCCGAAATCCAATGTCGGCAAGATCCTGCGGCGGGAGTTGCGGTAAGCACCTTATTTCCGCGCAATTCCGGACGCAAAACCGGTTTCCACTTTTGCTGGCATTGCTCCAGCGCCGTTGCAACACGGCGACAGGTCAGAACCAAGAGTGACTTGTCGCTGTCATCTCCTCCGTTTAGCAGTGGACGGCACCTTCGCGCTCAACTACTCACGAGCTGTGGTGCCGGGGATAAGCTGTTGGAGTTCGCTTGCAAAACCGTGCCGGATTTTCGTTTCGCCTGATTGCCGTTGCTTCGCTCGTCGCTGCGCTTTCGAGCTGCGCCGGCAGGCCCGAAGGCGTGCTCATTCCGACTGCTACTGCGTCCGTTCCCGATACCTCGACCGTCGATGTGCTGGTGGCGACAACCCGCAAGCCGACCGAAGCGCCCGGCATCCTGTTCTCCGGTGAACGCGGACGAGAACCCTCCGTCACTGAAATCAAGGTTTCGATACCGCCCGACAGCGCACGTGAAGTGGGTCAGGTGCAATGGCCGAAAAAGCTTCCTGCCAACCCCGCCAAGGAATTCGCCACGCTTTCGGTCACCCCGCTGCAGATCGGCGGTGCGCGCAACTGGCTGCATCATAACCTGCCCAAGAGCCGCAGGGTGATGGTCTTTGTCCACGGGTTCAACAATCGCTACGAGGATGCCGTCTATCGCTTTGCGCAGATTGTTCATGATTCCAATACGGACGTGGCGCCGGTACTTTTCACCTGGCCGTCGCGCGGCAGCATCTTTGCCTATAACTACGACAAGGAAAGCACCAACTATTCCCGCGATGCGCTGGAGAACATGCTGCGTCAGCTTTCTACCGATCCTGCGGTCGGCGAAGTGACGATCATGGCGCATTCCATGGGGTCCTGGCTCACGGTCGAGGCGCTGCGCCAAATGGCAATCCGCGACGGTCGCGTGGCGCCCAAGATCCAGAACGTCATTCTGGCCTCGCCGGATCTCGATGTCGACGTGTTCGGCCGGCAGTTTGCCGAGCTTGGTCCCAAGCACCCGCACTTCACCCTTTTCGTATCGCAGGATGACCGGGCTCTCAGCCTGTCCCGGCGGATCTCCGGCAATATCGACCGGCTGGGCCAGGTCGACCCGACTGTCGAGCCGTATCGCAGCGAATTCGAGAAAGCCGGAATCGTTGTGCTGGACCTGACCAAGCTCAAGGGCGGCGACAGGCTGAACCATGGCAAGTTCGCCGAAAGCCCGGAAGTGGTGAAGCTGATCGGAAACCGGCTGATTGCAGGGCAGACCGTGACCGACAGCGATGTCGGGCTTGGCGAACGACTGGGGGCTGTGGCGCTCGGCACCGCACAAACCGTGGGCGGCGCAGCGAGTGTCGCCGTCAGCACGCCGATTGCGATCTTCGACCCGGCAACACGGCGCAGTTATAACGATCAGGTCGGCCGTTTCGGACAGGCAGTCGGCAACACGGTGGAGACGGCCGTCGGCCAGTGAAATGGACAATTGACTGAGCCGTTACGCAAAAGACGCAACGGTGACGCTTGATTTGAACAAGAAAGCGAATAGGTTCCCCTGCATCATTCTGCAGAATGCGAGGAAATCATGCAGACCATCGTCCAAGAGCTCAAGGCAACCGCAGACGCTACCAAGGCGACGGACATTCGTGCCGCTTTCGCCAGGGATGCGGGCCGCTTCGAAAAATTCAGCGCCCGCTTCGATGATCTCACCATGGATTATTCCAAGACCGCGGTGAACGAGGAAATCCTCACGCTGCTTGAGAAGCTAGCCGATGCCGGCGGCGTGGCGAAGAAGCGCGAGGAGATGTTCTCCGGCGTCGCCATCAACTTCACCGAAGACCGCGCAGTGCTGCATACGGCGCTACGCAACCGGTCCAACACGCCGGTTCTGGTCGACGGCAAGGATGTCATGCCGGACGTCAATTCCGTTCTGGCAGCGATGGGCAAGTTTGCCGATGGCATCCGTTCCGGCGCCTTGAAAGGCGCAACCGGCAAAAAGATCACCGATGTCGTTAATATCGGCATTGGCGGTTCGGACCTCGGCCCGGTCATGGCAACGCTGGCGCTCGCTCCTTACCATGACGGCCCACGCGCGCATTTCGTTTCCAATGTCGATGGCGCGCATATTGCCGATACGCTGAAGCTGCTCGATGCGGAGACGACGCTGTTTATCGTTGCGTCCAAGACGTTCACGACGGTCGAGACGATGACCAATGCGGCCACGGCCCGCAGGTTCATCGCGGACAAGCTGGGCGATGCCGCCGTAGAGCATCACTTCTGCGCCGTCTCCACCGCGCTCGAGAAGGTGGCGGCCTTCGGCATTGATGCAGAGCGGGTCTTCGGCTTCTGGGACTGGGTCGGCGGCCGTTATTCGATCTGGTCGGCTATCGGCCTGCCGCTGATGATCGCTATCGGGCCGGACAATTTCGGCAAGTTTCTTGATGGCGCACATGCGATGGACAAGCATTTCCGCGAGGCACCGGTTCGTGAAAACCTGCCGATGCTGCTGGGCCTGATCGGCTTTTATCATCGCAACGTTCTGGGTTACCCGACCCGCGCGATCCTGCCCTATGACCAGCGCTTGCTCCGCTTCCCGGCCTATCTACAGCAGCTCGATATGGAATCGAACGGCAAGGGCGTGACGATCGACGGTACGCCGGTCGAGGGCAATTCCGGCCCGGTCGTCTGGGGCGAGCCCGGCACCAACGGCCAGCACGCCTTCTACCAGCTGATCCACCAGGGCACGAGCATCATTCCGGCCGAGTTCATGATCGCGGCAAACGGATTCGAGCCGGAGCTTCGCCATCAGCACGACCTGTTGATCGCCAATTGCCTGGCGCAGTCGGAAGCGTTGATGAAGGGCCGTACTTTCGAGGAAGCGAAAGCCCAGCTGACCTCCAAGGGTATGGAGGACAAACAGGCCGACTTTATCGCGCCACACCGCGTGTTTACCGGCAACCGTCCGTCGATCACCTTCGTGCATGACAAGCTGACGCCGTTTGCCTTCGGCCGCCTCGTAGCGCTCTACGAGCACCGCGTTTTCGTCGAAGGCGTGCTGTTCCGCATCAACTCCTTCGACCAGTGGGGCGTGGAACTGGGCAAGGAACTGGCGACTGGCCTGCTTCCGGTCGTCGAAGGCAAGGAAAGCGCCGCCGGCCACGATTCCTCGACTCAAGGGTTGGTGAAGACGCTGGCTGGCCTGAAGAAGTAAGCTCGTTACAATCAAACAAAAAGCCCTCCGGAAGGACGTTCCGGAGGGCTTTTTTATTCGCTGCGGAAGGCTCGATTACAGCCCGATCTCGTTTGCAAAGGGTGGATTTGCCCCCGCCCGCGAAACCGTCACGGCGGCTGCCTTGGCGCCGAGGGCGAGTGCCTTAGCAATCTGGTCTTCGGTGAGGCTTGCGACCTGGGCCTTGGTCAGCAGGTTCTGCATCTTCAGCGACGCGAGAATACCGGCATCGAATGTGTCGCCGGCGCCGACCGTATCGACGACCGTCACCCGTTCACTCGGAACCGTTACCTTGTGATCCGCCGTATAGCCGACAGCACCTTCGGCACCGCGGGTGACGACAACGAGCTTTGCGCCGTGATGCAGCCAGTGGCGGGCGAGCGTATCCTCGTCGCCTTCCAGGCCGAACCAGGCGAGATCCTCATCCGAGAATTTTACGATATCCGACATGGCGGCCATGCGTCGGATACGGGCGAGATGAGCCGCCTTGTCCTTGATAAAGCCGGGGCGGATGTTCGGATCGAGCGAGATGACGCGCTTTTCATGCTCGCGCAGCATCAGCGCCTCGTAGGTCGAGCCGCAGGGTTCGGGGATCAGGCTGATTGCGCCGAAATGCAGCGCCTCGCATTCGTCTCCGATTGCCGGTAGGTCGGCCTCGGTGATCATGCGGCCAGCGGTGCCTTCGTCGTAAAAGGCGTAGGTTGCATGACCATTCACCAGCTTGACGAAAGCGATGGTCGAGGGCCGCGAGGCGATGGCGCAATAGCTGAAGTCGACATTGCTCTTGCGCAGCGTCTCGCGCAGGATGTCGCCCATCATGTCATCAGCCAGACCGGTGAAGAAGGCCGTCGGGACACCCAGACGGCCTAGAGCAATCGCGGTGTTGAAGACGGCGCCACCGGCATAGGGCGAAAACGCCGGTTCGCCGAGCGTCGTCTCACGCGGCAACATGTCGATTAAAGCTTCGCCGCAGCACAGGATCATCGATTTCCTCCCGAGATCATTGTTTCGCCCATCGATACCTGAGCTTTTATATCATTGCTAGAGCGAAAGCTCAGCTACACCACCATTGCGACCCGACCACGCCAATGGCGCGTCGAGGAAGGATTCGACTTCCGTAAAGGTCTTTTCGTCGAACAGCTTCTGCTCACGGGCAACAGCCAAAACGTTGCGCCATGTGGCGATGTAATTGAACTGAACCTTGCCATTGGCAAAACGCTCGGCGACCTGCGGATACATGTCGTAGAAGAACAGCGACATACCATGGTCAACCACGCCGCCTGCTGCGCGGATGGCGTCGATGAAGGTGAACATGCCGCCGCCGACCGTGACGAGGTCTTCGATGACGAGGACACGGGCCCCCTCCGGCAGATGGCCTTCGATCTGCGATGCACGACCGTGGCCCTTGGGCTTCTTGCGGACATAGATCATCGGCAGGCCGAGGCGTTCCGACAAAAGGGCAGCGAACGGAATGCCCGCAGTTTCACCACCCGCGATACAATCGAACTTCTCAAAGCCGGCTTCGCGCAAAGCGGTGGCTGCGGCAAAATCCATAATGGTGGAGCGAACACGCGGGAAGGAAAGCAGCTTGCGGCAGTCGATATAGACGGGGCTCATCATGCCGGAGGAGAACTTGTAGGGCTTGTCAGCGCTGAAATGCACGGCTCCGATTTCCCAGAGCATCTTTGCCATCAGTTCGGCCATTACGTTCCGGTCGGTAAATGTGGTCTGGATCATGCGCCCGCTCCTTAATCGCTGCTTTTCTTTATTCGCAAGTCCGAACGCGAAACTGCTGCAGATTTTCGCTGGACATTGCTTCAAACCACGCGCCGCAATAGCAGCATGGTGTCAGATACGCCAGCGGATAGATTAGCGATGAAATTTTCAGGCTGAAGTGCGGCTGTCAGGCGCAGGGGGAACCGACCGCAGGTAGGATGCGATCTCGACACGATCGCGACCGGCATCCTTTGCTTCGTAAAGAGCGCCATCAGCAAGATTCAGGACCGTTTCGAACGGCAAACCTTCCGGGGCACCCACTGACACGCCCGCACTTACCGTGCAGCGAAGGAGTTTTCCGTCTATGGCGATGTCCCGGGCCGCAAAACGCATACGCACCGCGTTGGCGATCCTTTCAGCGCGACCGGACATGACTTCGCCGACAACCATGGCAAACTCCTCGCCACCCAGCCGTGCTGCGGATCCGGCCGGAACCATTTCCGACAGCATGTCCTGCGCAAAAAGTTTCAGAACCTCATCGCCTGCGGAATGGCCGAACCGGTCGTTGATCGACTTGAACCGGTCGATATCGAAGACGATCACGGCGGTCGACGCATTCAGCTTGCGTCCGCCATACTGATCGAACAAGGCGCGACGATTGATGAGGCCGGTCAGGGCATCGGTCATCGCCTCATGCCGGTGAAGGGCAGCCATACGCCACTGATGAAGCGCCAGCGACAAGGCGCCAATGCCGGTCATGCCCGCGATGCAGATGCCGATATTGAGATTTTCCGCCCAGTTTACCGGCGGTTCACCCAGGCTCAGGCGGCCATCCGCAATGAGAACACCGGCACAAAGCGCGAAGGAGAAACCGCTGACACAATAAAGAACGACCATGCCAAGCAAAGGACCAGGAGCCTCTTTGCGTGCCGTCCAGTATTGGCACCCCGTGCCGACAAGAAGGGTGGCCGTCAGGACATTCATGATGATCAGGCCGAGCCCGTCGAGCCCGACGAGAATTAGCGGCATGCCAAGGGCAAGGCTGACAAAGGACAAAGTGCCGGCCAATCGCCAGGGTGACATTCCCGTACGGAATTGCACGGATGCCGCGTAAATTGTGGAAAATCCGCTCATGAACAGAGCGTAGGCTATGGCGGCAGGCGTAACACCTGATCGGGCCGTGAACGTGCTGTAGACAATAATGCCGGCCACAACGAGGCAAAGCGAAATTACCAGCGTCAAAAGGAAAGAGTCCGTCCGGCGGGAAAACCAGGTGCCGAACAAGGTGACCATCAGACATGCAGCGGATACGCCGAGAGCAAGCAGAAGAGACTGATAGTCGAGCATCATGCCGGAATTCTCTTCGAAGATTTATTCAATAAACGAGCAGAAGCTAAGATGAGAATCTCTCCAGATTATTACCTTTGGAGAGCTACAACTCGAATAAATATCAACCCGGCAGGAACAACCAGTAATTTCAGTCTAAGACATTCCAGAAGATCTGGAAGCCCGGGTCGAAAACGGTGATTGCACCGGCGCCGGTATCGCGTTTTGCAGGAAACTCGACCTGAACGTCCTGCTTCTCAAGCGTGATCTTCTCTTCGTTCGGCTGAAGCCCGTACCATGCCGGACCATTCAGCGATGCAAAGGCTTCCAGCGTTTCCAGAGCATTATCCTGCTCGAAGACATGAGCAAGGCAGCTCATCGTGTTCACCGAAGTATAGATGCCGGCGCAGCCACAGGCACATTCCTTCAACGGGTCGACATGCGGCGCGGAATCCGTGCCAAGGAAGAAACGATGGTCGCCGGATGTCGCAGCGGCCCGCAAGGCTAGGCGATGGCTCTCGCGCTTGGCGACCGGCAGGCAGTAATAATGCGGGCGGATGCCGCCGACCAAAATGTCGTTGCGGTTGATGATCAGGTGATGCGTAGTGATCGAGCCTGCAAGGTTCGCCTTGGACGACTTGATGTAGTCGATACCGTCCGAGGTGGTGACATGCTCCATCGTTACCTTCAGTTCCGGAAGCCGCTTGCGCAGCGGATCAAGCACCGTCTCGATGAACACCGCCTCGCGATCGAAGATGTCGACTTCGGGCGTCGTGACCTCACCATGCACGCAAAGCGGCAGGCCGATCTTCGCCATGCGCTCCAAAACCGGCATGGCCTTTTCCAGATCACGCACGCCGCCATGGGAGTTGGTCGTGGCGCCCGCAGGATAGAGCTTCACGGCAGTAATGAGACCGCTCTTCTTGCCTTCCTCCACATCATCCGGGTTCGTATGCTCCGTCAGATAGAGGGTCATCAGCGGCTCGAACCTATGCCCTTGCGGCAGGGCAGCCATGATACGTGAGCGATAAGCTGTGGCATCGGCCGTGGTCACGACCGGGGGAACGAGGTTCGGCATGATGATCGCACGGGCAAAGTGACGGCTCGTATCGCCGATCACGCCCTCCAGCACTGCGCCATCCCGCAGATGGAGATGCCAATCGTCGGGGCGGCGAATCTGGAGCGTTTTCATGGAGCTGTTCCGCTGAGTGTTTTGGGGATGCCGATCCCGCTTAACATCAAAGCAGACGCAAAGACAATCTCACGCCCATTCCGAGAACACCGGAACATCCAATCGATGCCGACAATATCACGCTAAACTTCACGAAATCGTGCGGATTACAGAGGCTCTGAAAGGACACTCGATGCGAATACGCGGAACAAGCACACGAGTGCTGCGTTCATTAAGCAATCTGAAAGTGTTTTGAGTCGGAGCGAACAATGAAATCCCGGACTCTGAAAGTCAACAAGGGTTTTGCGATTACCACAGGTGCCGCTGTCGCGCTTCTTGCGCTGACTGTCTCACCTGATGCTGCCGAGCGCAACAACCTCCTTCTTGCCTCGGCGCAGCAGGGTGATTGCGATCGCCTGGCAGGCAGCCCTTACGACCAACAGCGCAACGGCGATTTTGCGCCTGTCAACATTGCCGACATAGGCAATCAGGCCGTTCAGGCATGCCGCATCGCTTTCGATACGACAGGGAACCCGCGTTTCGCGTATCAGCTGGGCCGAGCGCTCAATAGCGTCGACCAGCCCGATCAGGCGATGAATGCCTACAGCACGGCGGTAAAGGATGGTTACGCGGCTGCCATGGTGAACTATGGCATGCTTATGGGTCGTCTCGGCGACGACAAGGCTGAGTTTGCGTATTATCAGCAGGCTGCCGACAGCGGCAATACACTTGCCGCGTATAATCTCGGCGTTGCCTATCGCGATGGTCTGGGCACGCAGCCGGATGTCGACAAGGCGCTTCAATGGTTCGAGAAAGCTGCCGCTGACGGCGATGACACGGCGGCGTTCAATATTGGTGCCATCTATGACGAAGGCCAACTCGTCCAGGCTGACGACCAGACTGCAATCGCCTGGTACGACCTTGCTGCGCAGCGCGGCAATACTGACGCGATGATCAATCTTGGCATCATGTATGAGACTGGCGAAGGCATTGCGGCCAATGCAGAAAAAGCTGCCGAAATGTATCGTCAGGCTGCAGAAAAAGGCGATATGTTCGGCGCTTCCAAATACATGCAGTTCCAAGAACTGGGTGTTGTGCCTGCTCCTAACCACCAGGGCGTCGAGGGCGTAAGCTCGCTGGTGCTGAAACAAGGTGATGTCGAAGCGCCTGCCAAGATCGGCAGCGAGATCTGATAGATCAGATTATCTCGCCGGCAGAAGGTCCCCAAACGTCGGTCATTGCAAAACCATCGGCCAACGGATCGAACGGGTCGAGTGCGACCTGATGCAGGCCGAAGGTAAACCCTCGACCGGCGATCGTCGGGATGATGGCGGGCTTTCCCGCAACCTCGGTTTCGGCGGAAAGTCCCACTTCGAACTGCGTCCCAATAATCGAGCGTGATAGGAACATATCACCCACCGCCACCTTGCCGCGGGCGTGCAACGTTGCCAGATTGGCGGAGTTGCCTGTACCGCATGGCGAACGATCAGCCCTGCCCGGCCACATGGTCGTGCAGGTACGCACCGTGCCATCGGCTTCCGTATCGCGGAACATTACATAAGCGACGCCGGAGATTGCCGGGATTTCCGGGTGGGCCACAGGGATCTGGCGGTTGATCAGATCCTTCAGAATCATGCCGGCCTGCACGAGGGCAGCGGCATTCTTCTTTTCGATGGTGAGGCCGATCTGGGATACGTCGACGAGACCGTAAAAAATGCCGCCATAGGAAATATCGAGCGTGATCTCGCCCCATTCCGGCGTCTGAAGCTTCACGTCCAGCTCATGGACGAAGGACGGGACCATTGTGAGCTTCACCTTTTCGCACCGGCCGTCGCGGCAAGTGGCGACAGCCCGTACGAGGCCAGCCGCCGTTTCCAGCGTGACGACGGTTTCCGGTTCCTTCATCTCGACGATACCGGCCTCCAGCAGCGCCGTGGTGGCGCAGATCGAGTTGGAACCGGAGCTGGCATGCGCCTGATCCGGCTGCAGGATGATGAAGGCGGCATCAGCATCCGGATGTTTTGGCGGCAGGAGAAGATTGACGGAACCGATCGGGGTGCCGCGCGGCTCAAGGCAAAGGAAGCGGCGCAGTTCCTGCCCCTTGGGATCGGAATTCATCCATTCCAGCTGCTCGGCAACGGTATTGCCCGGGATTTTAGGAACCCCGCCAATCGCCACGCGACCGATCTCGCCTTCCGCATGAACATCCAGCAACTGGATCGTACGCTTCCATCTCATCTTCCGAACTCCGCATGGATCGCGGTCGATTCGACGACTGCGACGTTTCCCAATCACAAGTTCGCATTGGATAGCGCAAGGCATATGCCATGCCTATTGGCATTGTCAGGAATCAGATGAGGAAAATGCGACTAAAAAACGAAAAAGCGTCGGATCGAAAACCGATACAGATGCACTTTAATTCTGATTTTCAATTGAAAAGTGAAATGGCGCACCCGAAGAGATTCGAACTCCTGACCCCCAGATTCGTAGTCTGGTGCTCTATCCAGCTGAGCTACGGGTGCGTCTGTCAGCGGTGTGTTCCGCTGGCGTGGCGATCCTCTAAAGGGTGCCGAGAAGGATTGCAAGCGATTTTCCCTGGCTTGATGTCATTTTATCTTCGCAAATTCATCAAGCCGTTGTTTTCAAATAATAATTACTCACGCCCTGGCGCGATAGTCCTCCAAAGAGACCGGACGGTCGGGAATTTCGATACGGAATTGCGTGCCCGGACCTGGTTTTTCAACGAGCGCGATCGTACCGCCATGCGCCAGCACCAGCTCGCGCGCAATGACCAACCCCAACCCTGTTCCGCCAGAACGTGCAGAGCCCCTGAAGGCCGAGAAGAGATTCTCCCGCGCCTTGCGCGGCATGCCCGGCCCGGTGTCATCAACGGTGATGCTGACGACGCTGCCGAGACGATGTGCCGTCAGTGTGACACGCCGCACAGCTTTGGGATCATTGGCATCATGCGTGAGCAACGCCTGGACGGCGTTACGGCACAAATTGTGGACCACGCGGAAAATCTGCTCCCCGTCGCAATCGACCTCCACGCCTTCCGAGATCTGTTCGACGAATTCTATGCCCGAGTCAGGATCGATGGCCAGCATGTCACGCACTTCCTGGCACAGGTCGGTCAGGTTTACCCGGCGGCGGCGCGGAGCAGCTTCCGATGCCTGACCATAGGCCAGGACCTCGTTGGTGTATCCGACGGCCCTGTCGATGGTGCGTAGTAGTTTTGGCGCAAAACTTCTGACCATCGGGTCTTCGACATCCGTCAGGCGGTCCGACATCAATTGAGCGGAAGCAAGGATGTTGCGCATGTCGTGATTGATCTTCGATACAGCCAGACCAAGATCGGCAAGGTTCTTCTGTTGCTTCAAAGTCCTTTGAAGCTCGACCTGCATTGCCGCAAGATGCCGCCCTGCGACGGCCAGCTCGCCGCGAGAACGATCGGCGGAGAAAACCCGGGAAGGGTCATCGGGCCGCTCTGAAAAAAGCTGCATATTGTGTGTCAGTCGCCGGATCGGTGAGATCATCATGCGATTGATTGCGAGGAATATAAGCACTGCCGTGATCAACGAAATCAGCAAGGAGATGAGAAACATCATCTTCGAGTAGATCAGCATATCCTTGCGAAGGGCGTTATCAGTCATGACCAGTTCGATGATCATATCGCTTTCACCAACCGGACCGAAAACACGCATCACCCGGTTACCACCGAACACAAGCGTATCCAGCGCATCACGCATGGAGCTCAGCATAGACGTGTGAGCAAGATCGTATTGAGCGTCGATCTCCGGCGGAACCTCGATTGCGGCCAGAAGCCGGGACGTTCCATCCTTGCGCAACGCGATGACCTTTGTTCCGGTCGCCAGCAGTGTGTCGTCCTGTACGGCACGCGGCAATTCGGCAGGCTGCAACCCGTCGATCACGATTCCCGCGGCGGCGGCAGTATCCAGGCGATCACGAAGCCAGTTCATGCGCATGCCGGAGATCGATGGCATGAAAATCAGGATTTCTGCCATCATGACGAATATCACCGTCAGCCAGAGCAACCGCCCGGAAAGACCGCGCAGAATGGTCGGCATCGGCTCCGGTCCGGCGCCGTCCGGCCATGTCCCCTGACGTTCCGAGGTGTGAACCTCGCTATCCATACGGATCTCCAATTTCAGCCACGGGTTTCAACTCCGCGTGTATGCGACCATTTTACCGCGTCACCAAGATTTGAACACCCCGCGCAAACGCAAAAGGCGGAGGCAAAAGCCGCCTCCGCCTTAAATTTCGGTAATGTTCAGGCTGGAATTCAGAATTCTTCCCAATCAGCAACGCTCGCCGCTGCTTTGGCCGAGCCACCTCCGCCCAAGGCACGGCTGAGAGCTGCGGTCAGTTTTCTTGCCGGGGAAGCTTGCGGGCGATGAGAGGCTTCGGCCGGCACAAGACGAGGCAAGCGGCTATCTTCCTCGGCAATCCTGAAGTGCGATACAAGACGATAAAGTGCATCGGCTTCAGTAGATAGCTTGCTGGTCGCAGCAGAACTTTCTTCAACCATGGCGGCATTCTGCTGGGTGACATGGTCCATCTGGTTGACCGCGGTATTTACCTCGGCAAGACCGGTCGCCTGCTCCTTCGATGCCACGGCGATCGAA
Source organism: Aliirhizobium cellulosilyticum (assembly GCF_014198105.1). Classification (NCBI taxonomy): domain Bacteria; kingdom Pseudomonadati; phylum Pseudomonadota; class Alphaproteobacteria; order Hyphomicrobiales; family Rhizobiaceae; genus Aliirhizobium; species Aliirhizobium cellulosilyticum. The sequence continues at coordinate 786,114 of NZ_JACIGW010000002.1, forward strand.
TGGATATGGTCATTGATGCGGCTGACGCGCGCTTCGATTTCCGACAGGGCTGCTCCGGTCTTCTGAACCAGTTGAACGCCGCCTGCGACTTCCTCGCCTGACTTGCCGATCAGCGACTTGATATCCTTCGCCGCGCTGGCGGAGCGTTGTGCGAGTTCGCGGACCTCCTGGGCGACGACGGCAAAGCCTTTGCCTGCTTCCCCGGCCCTCGCCGCTTCCACACCCGCATTCAGAGCCAGAAGGTTGGTCTGGAACGCGATCTCGTCGATGACATTGGTAATCTGGGCGATCTCACGCGAGGCCTGCTCGATTCGTCCCATCGCTTCGATGGCATTGCGAACGACCGCGCCGGACTGGATCGCGCTTTCCTTCGCCTCGCCGACCATGGTGGTCGCTTCATTGGCCCGCTCGGTCGAGGTCCTCACGACGGAGGTGATCTGATCGAGAGCGGCCGACGTTTCTTCAAGGGCTGCCGCCTGCTGCTCGGTGCGCTTCGACAGATCATTAGCGGCAATGCTCAGTTCGGACGCGCCGTTATTCATGGCACCGGTGGCATTGCGCACCTTACCCATGGTGGACTGAAGTGTCTGCATCGTACTGTTGACGTTTTCCTGCAGTTCGGCAAATGCGCCCTTGAAATCTCCCCGCATGGCGTCGGTGAGATCGCCATCGGAAAGGCTTTTCACGACGCGGCGCGTTTCCGATACGCCGGCATCGATGCTTTTGACGAGCTGGTCGATATTGCGGGCCACACGGTCAAGGCTTTCGACACCCCATTGCTTATCAATGCGACAAGTGAAATCGCCCTCGGCTGCAGCTTGGACAACGGCAGACATACGCGTCTGCAGATCGTCACTCTTTGCCTTCAAACCCGCCTCGGCATCGGTCATGCGGGCAACTTCCAAGCCGTTCGTCTTGAAGACTTCGACGGCTGCGGCCATGTCGCCAATTTCGTCCCTGCGGCCGGAAAATGGCACGGCGGCATCATAATCACCGTGAGCAAGGCGCCCCATCGAAGATGTCAGCTTAAGGATAGGACCGCTAATCTGGCTGCGTCCAAGATAAAGGCCAAAGCCCAGGCCACCGCCGACACCGAGAATGGCAACGAGAAGAACGGAGTAGAAGATCAGGTTACCGAAGGACGTCATCTCTGCGCTTAACACGTCCAGTTCGGCAACATCTGAGGCAACGACCTTGTCGATCTCCCCCTGATAGGCTTTGCGGTTTGCGCGGTTGGCGTCGTTGTTACCCTGAACATTGGCAGCCTGCGGCCCTTCGGTCGCGCCGAGGCGCACCGTTTCGGTGCGGAATGCCTTGAACTCTGTGAAACCTGCCGTGAGCTTGTCGAATTGCGCCTTCTGCGCTGCTGGAACGACAGCGGCCCAATCGGCAATCAGCTTTTCCATGTCGGCGAGACTTTTCGTCACGCCTTCACCAAAAGGCTTGGCGGATGAGACATCCTTCGCCGCATACATACCGCGAGCGTCCATAACCACCGCGGTCACCAGGCGGTTGAGCCGCTCGCCCTTGTAGACGCGATCAGCGATATTAGCGTAGGCGCTCTGCTTGTCATGGTATTCGCTCACCGCGAATACCGACAATCCGGCAATTGCACATGCGACAAGGCTCATCAACCCTACGAGAAGGTTGATCTTTACTCCAATTTTCACGGTAACGCCCTCCAAAGACACTAGAACAGCGCCAAGATCAGCCGCTATTCTTGATGACTGTGAAAATTAGCATAAAATCGTTAATAATGGCTGATCGAAAGCACCACCCGACTTTAGACGCGCAAGCAAAATTCTCCCGCTCGCATGACTTATTTCGCGATATATTTTCTCACGACTTGAGCCATTGCCCACAACATAGAAAAAACTTCGCCAAAAACACAACCAAAGAAACTACGCCTGACGCGAGCTATATTAATAATTGCATTCGTAATCGCTTAAATAATGGATGGCAAAACGGCGGCTTTCCGGTCATCCGGGGCTTGCGGATTGACTTTCGGGCTTAACCTGAACTATATGCCCGCGCGCTCAGGCAGCGGCTCGCAACCTGCATATCCGCATGCCAGCGCATTTTCCGAAACGCTCTTGCTTCGATAGAGGCAATCTTCAAGAAGGGCCGCACACCGCGGCATTAAAAAAATGAAGCGTACCTACCAACCGTCCAAGCTTGTTCGCAAGCGTCGTCATGGTTTCCGTGCCCGCATGGCTACCAAGGGTGGCCGCAAGGTTCTTTCGGCTCGTCGCGCACGCGGCCGTGCCAGTCTGTCGGCCTAACGGCCGACTTGCCCGGACCGGGCAGTGACGACGAGTAAAGACAAGAAAAACACTGTCGGGCGGCTGAAAAGCCGGCCGCAGTTTCTTGCTGTTCGGAAAGGCGAAGCACGCCGCGGGAGAACCTTTCTCCTTGAAGTTCTCGACCGCAAGCAGCCCGATGAGCCGCCACGTGTAGGCTTCACCGTTACCAAAAAGCACGGAAACGCCGTCGAGCGGAACCGGATGCGCCGGCGCCTGAAGGAAGCGGTGCGCAAATCCGCCGGATTTGCAATGGAAAATGGACACGACTATGTGATCGTCGCGCGCAGGGAGGTGCTCGGCATTTCCTTCTCAAATTTGACCGAACAACTTGCAGCACGGATTGAAGGCAGGCAAAAGCCCAAGTCTGTCTCAGGAACCTCCTCCAGGAAAGCATGATGGAAAAAAACCGAAATTACTTCATCGCGATCGGCCTATCGGTCGTCATCGTCCTTGCCTGGCAGTTCCTTTATATGAACCCGCGCATGGAAGCGCAGCAGCGTGCCGCTGAAGCCCAGCAGGCACTGCAGCAGCAGCAAGCCGCGCAAAACCCGACCCCATCGCCGGAAAACGCCGGTGCTACCGCGACGACCGGCAACCTTCCGGGTGCAGGTCAGGCCGAAGCGACCGCGACACGCGAGCAGGCGCTTGCCAAGTCAGAGCGAGTCGAAATCGATACTCCGGCCGTTTCCGGCTCGATCAACCTGACAGGTGCGCGCTTCGACGACCTGAAACTGCGCGAGTATCACGAGACCGTCGATGACTCGAGCCCGCTCATCACGCTCTTCTCGCCCTCCGATACCAAGGAAGGCTATTTCGGCGAAATCGGCTACATCGGCAGCGACACGAGCGGACAGACGCCGGGTCCCGGCACGAAGTGGACACTCACCAGCGGCCAGAAGCTGACCACGACCACACCGGTGACGCTTTCCTTCACCAACGACAAGGGCATCTTGTTCAACCGGACGATTTCGATCGATGATCACTATATGATCACCGTATCGGACAAGATCGAGAACCCGGGCTCTGAAGCCGTAACGCTCTCGTCCTATGGCCGCATCACCCGTAACAACAAGCCGGTCACACCGTCCGTATGGGTCATTCATGAGGGCTTCCTCGGCGTTTTCGGTTCCGACGGCAGCCTGAGCGAGCATACCTATTCCAACGTCGAAGAAGATGCAGTCACGAGCGCCAAGGCAACCGGCGGCTGGCTTGGCATTACCGACAAATACTGGGCCGCGACGATCGTACCGCCGCAGTCATTGCCTTATGAAGGCCGATTCACCCACTTCACCGATGGCCAGCCGCGCTACCAGGCTGACTACAAGAGCGATGCGCTGACCATTCAGCCCGGCCAATCGACTGAGCTGAAGAACATGGTGTTCGCAGGCGCCAAGCGCGTTCCGCTCGTCGACCGTTATGCCGAAGAATACAAGATCCCGCATTTCGACCTTCTTATCGACTGGGGCTGGTTCTACTTCATCACCAAACCGATGTTCCAGCTGATGGACTTCTTCTTCCGTCACGTCGGCAATTTCGGTGTTGCGATCCTTCTGACGACCATCGTCGTGAAGCTGATCTTCTTCCCGCTGGCCAGCAAGCAGTATGCTTCGATGGCCAACATGAAGCGCATGCAGCCGAAGATGGAAGAACTGAAGGCCAAGCACGGCGACGACCGCATGGCGCTGCAGCAGGCAATGATGGCGCTCTACAAGGAAGAGAAGATCAACCCGATCGCCGGCTGCTGGCCGGTGCTCCTGCAGATCCCGGTCTTCTTTGCGCTCTACAAGGTTATCTACGTCACGATCGAGATGCGCCATGCACCGTTCTTCGGCTGGATCCAGGACCTTTCCGCGCCGGACCCGACCTCGCTGTTCAACCTGTTCGGTCTTCTGCCCTACGACGTGCCGCACTTCCTGATGATCGGTGTCTGGCCGCTCGTCATGGGCATCACGATGTTCCTGCAGATGCGCATGAACCCGACGCCGCCTGATCCGACGCAACAGATGATCTTCAACTGGATGCCGCTCGTCTTCACCTTCATGCTGGCATCCTTCCCGGCCGGTCTGGTGATCTACTGGGCCTGGAACAACACGCTGTCGGTCACGCAGCAGGCCGTGATCATGAAGCGCCACGGTGCCAAGATCGAGCTCTTCGACAATCTCAAGGGCCTGTTCAAACGAAAGCCTGCGACAAGCAAGTAAATCAGGAAAACCCCGGCATCGACCGGGGTTTTCTTTTGAGGGCGGTATGGCGCATCTCACCCGAGATGCTTGACATCTGACGCCAAAACCCGGATGCGATCTATTTTCCAGAAGATGCAGAGATAGAAAAACGAATGACCACCAACGACAAGCCTCTGTTCGGTCGCCCCTGGATCTTCATCCGTGGTGTGCCTTCGATGAAGTTCCTGCCGCCGGAAGGCCCTCTGGAAGTTGCCTTCGCAGGTCGTTCCAACGTGGGCAAATCATCGCTCATCAATGCTCTGGTTGGCCAAAAAGGCTTGGCGAGAACCTCCAACACACCCGGTCGGACGCAGGAACTGAACTATTTTGTGCCCGATGGATATTCGGGTCAGGAGGGCGACCTGCCGCCAATGGCTCTCGTCGACATGCCGGGCTATGGCTATGCGCAGGCGCCAAAGGAAATGGTCGATAACTGGACGAAACTCGTCTTCGACTATCTGCGCGGACGTGCGACGCTGAAACGCGTCTATGTACTGATCGACAGCCGGCACGGGCTGAAGAAGAATGATGACGACGTTCTGGACCTGCTCGATAAGGCCGCCGTATCCTATCAGATAGTGCTGACCAAGACCGACAAGATCAAGGAACCGGCCGTGCCGAAGCTGATCGAGGAAACGCTCGAAAAGATCCGCAAGCGCCCGGCTGCGTATCCGTTCGTTCTTTCCACATCATCGGAGAAAGGAAAGGGTCTGGACGAGTTGCGAGCTGCGATTGGCGAGGCCGTAACGCTGACAATCTAAACGCCGGCGGGCATGCTCAGAGTGCAAGCCATCCCGACTGGAAAGCCGCGTAGGTCACGATACCGAAAACCAACATCACGCACATTGCACGCCAGAAGCTAATCGAGTTCCAGCATCTTCCTGCAACGGCCAGTTCGCGGCTGAAGCTTCTCTTTGACACAAGAACCGGAAAATGTGCCTGAAGCCTAAGTCGCGCTTTGGGATCGTTATACGGCTCGTCGTAATCCGAAAGATTGTCTTCCCACCGCCGGACCGTTGCCGCAAAAGAGGGATCGCGGGCCATACGCTTCTCGATGCCCCGGCGAGCCTCGGGAGGCAATACGCCCAACACATATTCGCCCGCGAGAACTTGATCTCGTGAACGGTCACTTTCGCTCTGGTTCGGAGTCGTCATAAGTCGCGCGATCTTTTTCCGGTGTGTGTTCTGTGTCTTTTTATTTGGGTACGCAAACAATGCACGAACACCAAAACAGGGTCGGCTTCTCGTTGTCTTCTGTCAACACGCCCGGCATCACTAAACGGTGGGTAACGCGCCTGCGCAATGCGTCATAAAGACAGCAGGGCCACGACGCGGTTATTCCGAAAACTTTGTAGTGATTATTCCTTCTGACAAAAACTTGCGCTAAAAGCGCCCCACCTTTGATGTGAGGGATTTTCATGACGACGTCGGACAGCGAACTCCAGGCCAAACTCCTTGCTCAGGCTCTGCCTTACATGCAGCGCTATGAGAACAAGACGATCGTGGTGAAATATGGCGGCCACGCGATGGGCGACACCGAACTTGGCAAGGCTTTTGCCGCCGATATCGCGCTTCTAAAGCAGTCCGGCGTCAACCCGATCGTCGTGCATGGCGGCGGCCCGCAGATCGGCGCAATGCTGACCAAGATGGGCATCGAATCGAAATTCGAAGGCGGCCTTCGCGTCACCGACGCCAAGACGGTCGAGATCGTCGAGATGGTACTTGCCGGCTCGATCAACAAGGAAATCGTCGCGCTGATCAACCAGACCGGCGAATGGGCGATCGGCCTGTGCGGCAAGGACGGCAACATGGTCTTCGCCGAAAAGGCGAAGAAGACCGTCATCGATCCCGACAGCAATATCGAGCGCGTGCTCGATCTCGGCTTCGTCGGCGAAGTGGTCGAAGTCGACCGCACGCTGCTCGACCTGCTCGCCAAGTCCGAAATGATCCCGGTCATCGCACCGGTCGCTCCCGGCCGCGATGGCGCGACCTACAATATCAATGCCGACACGTTTGCGGGCGCGATTGCCGGTGCGCTGCATGCAACCCGCCTGCTCTTCCTCACCGACGTTCCGGGCGTGCTCGACAAGGACAAGAACCTGATCAAGGAACTGACCGTCGCGCAGGCGCAGGCGCTGATCAAGGACGGTACCATTTCCGGTGGAATGATCCCGAAGGTCGAGACCTGCATCGACGCGATCCGCTCCGGCGTACAGGGCGTCGTCATCCTCAACGGCAAGACCGCCCATTCGGTGCTGCTCGAGATCTTCACCGAACGCGGCGCAGGCACGCTGATCGTGCCCTGATCGCGCACGAGATCGAATGATGAAGGCGCCGCAAGGCGCCTTTTTCGTTTCAGCCTGCCAGAAGCCCGAGAATGCCCGCCACGATCAGCAGGCAACCGATCACTTCAATACGGTTGATCCGCTCGTGGAAGAGGAAATACGAGGCCATGAAAGTGAAGACGAGTTCGATCTGGCCGAGCGCGCGGACATAGGCCACCTGCTGCAGCGTCATGGCGGTGAACCAGCAGGCCGAGCCGAGGACGCTGGCAAGGCCGACCAGCGATGAAGAGCGCCATGTCTTCAACACCGTGACGATCTCGCCCTTGTCCTTCCATGCCATCCAGACCAGCATGAAGATCGTCTGGAAGGTCGTGACGCAGGCAAGCGTCATTGCCGCCTGCATGATCGAATTGGGGCCATCGAGCGACAGGGACGCGCTGCGATAGGCGACGGCAGAAATGCCGAAGACGGCACCGGAAGCGATGCCGACCAGTGCCGTACGGCTGGCCAGCGCCGTGACGGTATTTTTCCATGACAGCGGCATGCGCGCCATGGAGATCAGCATCACGCCGATGACGCCGGTGATGATCGCGCCGATCGCGCCAACCGTCAGCTTTTCGCCGAGCAGGATGAAGCCGAAGATCGCCGCCTGAACGGGCTCCGTCTTCGAATAGGCGGTGCCGACGGCGAAATTTCTGAGCGAGAAAAGATGGACCAGCATGATGGTGGCAAAGATCTGCGCCAAGCCGCCGATCACCACCCAGATTGCAAAGGTCCAGTTGATCTGAGGGACCGCAAAACCTGCGAGCTGGTGGAGCAGCACGACATAGAGGATCGCTACCGGAAAACCGTAGCCGAAACGGACGAAGCTCGCGCCACGGGTGCCGAGCCTGCCCTGAAGATGCTTCTGCAATGCCGATCGCAGGTTCTGCAGGAAGGCGGCAGCAATGGTGATGGGGATCCAGAGTTCCATGTTTCAGCCGGTATCATGCAGGCGGATTTGTCGCCAAGCCGCAAGCGGCGGCGAGCCGTCGCCTTTTCGATTTTCTTTATCAGCAAGGCAGTGCATAAGCGGGATATGGACAAGAAACCCAAGATCTCAGCCGACGCCACAGATTTTTCAAAGATCCGCGATTGGGTCTTCGATCTCGACAACACGCTCTACCCGCATGACATCAATCTCTTCGCCCAGATCGATGTGAACATGACGGCCTATGTGCAGGAACTGCTGCAGCTTGAGCGAGACGAAGCACGCGCATTGCAAAAGCGCTATTACCACGAGCACGGCACGACGCTTCAGGGCCTGATGCTGAACCATAGCATTGATCCGGACGGATTTCTGGAAAGGGCGCATGCGATCGATTATTCGATACTGGTCCCGAACCCGGATCTGGGAGATGCGATCAAGGCGCTGCCCGGCCGAAAGTTCATCTTCACCAACGGCAGTGTTCCGCATGCCGAAGCGACAGCCCGCGCGCTCGGCATCCTCGACAATTTCGACGATATTTTCGATATCGTCGCGGCGGGTTACGTCCCAAAGCCGGCGGGTGAGACCTATGACAAGTTCGCCAGCCTTCATCGGGTCGATACGGCCAATGCCGCCATGTTCGAAGATCTGCCGCGTAACCTCACCGTTCCGAAAGCGCTCGGCATGCGGACCGTTCTGCTCACGCCGCGCAATCTCGACGACGTGCTGATCGAGCGCTGGGAGACGTTTTCCGACGAGGACGATCACATCGATTACGTGACCGATGATCTCGCCACATTCCTGAAGGGGATCGTGCAGGGCTGAGGCTTGAAGTCCTGGCCCAGCATTACAAAGAATTCATCCACATTACGGGAGTTTAAGTGGTCGCCGGGGCTTGGCGGCCATAGCTTGAGGTCATCGAAATAAAAGGGAAGGAAACTCTCGATGACCGCCAAGAAGATCGTTATTGCGACGCTCGGAGCCGTATTGGTCGCAGGAGCCGCAATCCCGGCATTCGCCGCACCCGAACGGCCTGACCGCGGACCAGGCGGCCGGCATGGCTCTCACGCCATGATGCGTGGCGCGATGATGAAGGACGTGACCTTCGTTCGCCTTTTGAAGAGCGCCGATACCAACAAGGACGGCAAGATCTCCAAGGAGGAAATGGCCGCCAGCCAGGAGGCCCTGTTCAACCAGATCGACGCCAACAAGGATGGCAACATCACGCGCGGCGAGCTTGTCGACTATCGCATCGCCAAACGGGAAGAGTTCGCCAAGAATAATCCGCGCCCGGAATTGGCTGAAAATGCCGAGCGCAAGGATGGCGATGGTCCGCGGCATGAACATGCCGACCGCGACGATCGACGCCATGACGGCCGACACGGCGAATTCCGAAAGGCCCGCTTCGAACGCCACGGCGGCATGGGCGGCGGTCGCTTCTTCCGGATGATCGATGAAGACCGAGACAACAAGATCACCAAGGCCGAAGCTTCTGCTGCCAGCGACAAGCTGTTTGCCAGCATGGACACCAACAAGGACGGCGTAATTTCCATCGACGACCTGCCGGACCGCCCCCTCTAGTTCCCCGCCCCCCGCATAACGGAACTAGCCCGGCAGTTGTCGACAAAGGCCCGCCTCTCCCCCGAGGGGCGGGTCTTCTATTTTTATTTCTCGTAGAAATCCTGAATGACTTTCCAGGCTTCGTCGGCGGTCTCGACGAAATTGATCAGCTCGATATCTTCCGGCGCGATCGTGCCGAAATCGGCCAGCGCTTCGAAATTGATGATGCTGCGCCAGAATTTTTCAGCAAACAGGATGAGCGGAATGCGCTCCATGCGCTTGGTCTGGATCAGCGTCAGCGCCTCGAACATTTCGTCCAGCGTGCCGAAGCCGCCGGGGAAAACAGCAACCGCCTTCGCCCGCATCATGAAATGCATCTTGCGGATGGCGAAGTAGTGGAAGTTGAAGGAGAGTTCAGGCGTCACATATGGGTTCGGCGCCTGCTCGTGCGGCAGCATGATATTGAGGCCGATCGTCGGCGCGCCCGCTTCCGTTGCACCACGATTGCCCGCCTCCATCACGCCGGGTCCGCCGCCGGTGACGACGACATATTCCTTGTGGTCGAACTTCGCCGAATATTCCCCGCAGAGCGCGGCAAATTTACGCGCTTCGTCATAATAGACGGAGGCCGCCTGGAGATTGTTGTGCTGGGTCTCGTTATGGGCTGCCCAGGGCTTCTCACCGGGAGCGGGAATACGCGCGCCACCGAACAGGACCACCGTCGAAGCGATCCCCTTTTCGGCAAGGATCATCTCAGCCTTCAGAAGCTCCAGCTGCAGACGAAGTGGCCGCAACTCCTTGCTGCAGAGGAAATCCTCATCGGCAAAGGCCAGACGATAAGACGGAGATTGCGTCTGCGGTGTCTTGGGCTGGGCAGCGGCAGCGTGCTTGTCGGCCGTGCTGTCCTTCAGCGGTTCCCACACCTTATCCTCATTTCCCCGCGCTTCTGACCTTCTCTTCGACATGCTGATGCTTCCTTCCCGCGCCAACCGTGGTTGACGCCAATTCACATTGACGCTTGAGTGGCGGTCGCTTAGAGCAAATGGGACCAAATGACCACCTTCCCAGCCATCACGATACCGCGTGACGTTTAAGGATCTTCCATGAGCAGCTTCGACCTCGCCGCCCTCGAAAAGACAATCGAGACCGCTTTCGACAACCGCGACAGCGTCACCGTCTCGACCAAAGGCGAAATACGCGATGCCGTCGAAACCTCGCTCAACCTGCTCGACGGTGGCCAGGCCCGCGTCGCGGTTCGCGGCGAAGACGGCACCTGGGCTGTCAACCAGTGGCTCAAGAAGGCCGTTCTCCTCTCCTTCCGCCTGAACGACATGGAAGTCGTCAAGGGCGGTCCGGGCAACTCCACCTGGTGGGACAAGGTTCCGTCCAAGTTCGAAGGCTGGGGTGAAAACCAGTTCCGTTCCGCCGGTTTCCGCGCCGTGCCGAATGCAGTGGTACGCCGTTCGGCCTATATCGCCAAGAACGTCGTGCTGATGCCGTCCTTCGTCAATCTCGGCGCTTTCGTCGATGAAGGCACGATGGTCGATACCTGGGCAACCGTCGGCTCCTGCGCGCAGATCGGCAAGCATGTGCATCTTTCGGGCGGCGTCGGTATCGGCGGCGTGCTCGAGCCGATGCAGGCCGGTCCGACGATCATCGAAGACAATTGCTTCATCGGCGCCCGTTCGGAAGTCGTCGAAGGCTGCATCATCCGCGAGGGCTCGGTTCTCGGAATGGGCGTCTACATCGGCAAGTCGACCAAGATCGTCAATCGCGCCACCGGCGAAGTGACCTATGGCGAAGTCCCGCCCTATTCCGTCGTCGTCGCCGGCTCGATGCCGTCGGGCAATGCAACGATGCCCAACGGCCTCGCGGCTCCGCATCTCTACTGTGCCGTCATCGTCAAGACCGTCGATGAGAAGACCCGTTCCAAGACGGGTATCAACGAGCTGCTGCGCGACTAATAGAGACCCATCCGATGTCTGTTTCCGATCCGATTGCAAACCTGCAAACGCTGATCCGTTGCCCTTCCGTCACCCCGGCGGAAGGCGGCGCGCTTTCGGCACTCGAAGCGATGCTTGCGCCTCTCGGCTTTACCGTTGAGCGGATGATCGCGACTGAGCCGGGTCTTCCCGACGTCGAAAACCTCTATGCTCGGCTCGGAACAGACGGGCCGCATCTGATGTTCGCCGGCCATACGGATGTCGTGCCGGTCGGCGATGAAAGCGCGTGGAGCCATCCACCCTTTGGGGCAGAGATCGCCGATGGCGAGATGTTCGGCCGCGGAGCGGTCGACATGAAGGGCGGCATCGCCTGCTTCATCGCAGCTGTCGCCCGTCATATCGAGAAGCATGGCGCGCCAAAAGGATCGATCTCCTTCCTGATTACCGGCGACGAGGAAGGTCCTTCCGTCAACGGTACGGAAAAGCTTTTGAAATGGGCCACTGACAAGGGTGAGCGCTGGGATGCCTGCCTGGTCGGCGAACCGACCAATCCCGACATGCTCGGCGACATGATCAAGATCGGCCGCCGCGGTTCCGTGTCCGGCAAGGTCACGGTGTTCGGCGTGCAGGGCCATGCGGCCTATCCGCATCTGGCCGACAATGCAGTTCGCGGTCTTCTGCCGCTTGCTTCGGCGCTGATGGACCCGCCCTTCGACGCCGGTACCCCGGAGTTCCCGGCGTCCAATCTGGAAGTGACGACCGTCGATGTCGGCAATCCTGCCACCAATGTCGTGCCGGCCAAGGCAGGCTTCGCCTTCAATATCCGCTTCAACGACACCTGGACGGCCGATACGGTGAAGGCCGAGATCCTGCGCCGGCTGGACGAGGCTGCCTCCGACCAGACGCTGCGGCCGGATCGCCAGCCGACCAGGTACGAGATCACCTGGGCAGAGCGGCCGAGCCATGTGTTCCTGACCCGCAACAACGCGCTGATCGGCTCGCTTTCTTCCGCCGTCGAAGCCGTGACCGGCAAGCAGCCGGCGCTGTCGACCACCGGTGGGACGTCTGATGCGCGGTTCATCAAGGATTATTGCCCCGTCGTCGAATTCGGCCTTGTCGGACAGACCATGCATATGGTGGATGAGCGTGTCGCCCTTGCCGATCTCGAGACGCTGACCCAGATCTACGGAACCTTCCTCTCCCGCTGGTTCGGCGATGCCTCCATTTCCTGAAGTCAAATTCTACATCAGCGGCCTCTGGCTGCTTTTCAAAGGTGATGCGCAGGGCCTGCAGCGGCTCGACATGACCGATCGCGGCATGATGCGGTCGTTCTGGGCCTTCGTCTGGTGCCTGCCGGCCATGTTCGTCTATTGGACCGGGATGCGGTTCGCCTTCCTCTCTGCGAGCACGGAAGGAACCAAGGCAGGTCTCGGTTTTTATCTGAGGCTCTTTATGGTCGAGGCGATCAACTGGATCCTGCCGCTTACGCTGCTCGGCGTTCTTTGCCTGCTGCTGAAGACCGAACGCAAGTTCACCGCCATCGTGGTGGCGACCAACTGGCTTTCGGTTCCGATATCCTATGCCTATGCGGTGCTGACGCTGCTGCTGTTTCTCGTGCCGTTTGCAGCTGGCCTCATCGCACTCGTGCAGCTTGCCCTGCTGATCGCGACGATTTTCGCCATTTCCCGCTTCGTGCGTCAGATTTGTGGACCGGAGCCGCTTGTGGTCGCAACAACCATGCTGGTGCTGCTGGTGCCGGGTCTCATCGTCGCCGACCTGCTGCAATCCTATCTCGGCGTGTCGCCCTACTGATTTATGCCAGCGCAATTCCGGACGCAAAACCGGTTCCCGCTTTTGCTGGAATTGCTTCAAGCATCGCCGGGATAATCGACCTTCATGAAATAGAGGCCTTCCGGTGGCGCAACCGGGCCGCATTCCTTGCGGTCTCGCGCTTCAAGCGCTCTGCGCACGTCGTCAGGTGACATCTTCGCTTCACCGGCGAGCTTCAGCGTCCCGGCGAAGGAGCGGATCTGATTGTGCAGAAAACTTTGCGCGCTGGCGCGGATTTCGATCAGGTCGCCGGAGCGTGTCACATCCAGCCGGTCCAGCGTCCTCACCGGGCTTTTGGCCTGGCAATGGGTGGAGCGGAAGGTGGTAAAGTCATGGTGACCGACGAGCATCTGGGCGGCGGCGTGCATCGCCTCGTGGTCGAGTTCCTTCGGCACCCACCAGGCCTGACCAGCCTCGATCGCCAGCGGTGCCGGGCGACTGATGATGCGATAGAGATAATGCCGCTTCACCGCCGAAAACCGCGCATCGAAATCATCCGAGACCTGCTGCACATCGATGATCGAGACACGCTCGTTCGCCATCATCAGATGGGCATTGAGCGCATTGCGCAGCTTGAACGGTTGCCACTCGCGGGTCAGATCGGCGTGGATGACCTGGCCCCTCGCATGAACACCTGAATCGGTACGGCCTGCCCCGCGAACAGATACCGTTTCGCCGGTGAGCGACAGGATGCCGTTCTGCAGGGCAGCCTGTACGGAATGGCCGTTTTCCTGCATCTGCCAGCCGACATAGGATGTGCCGTCATATTCGACGGTCATGCGGAACCGCGGCATCAGGCAGCCCCGACCGGAAGTTTGGTGCCCTTGGGCAGATGCGTGCCGCGCAGGAAATCGGCCGCATCCAGCGGCTTGCCGCCCGCCTTCTGCAGGCGGGTGAGCTTCACGGCGCCCTCGCCGCAGGCAACGATCAGCGTATCGTCGAGAAGCTCTCCGGCGGCACCGCTTCCTTCTCCGATGGCAGAGCTGAGAACCTTGATACGTTCAGGCTTGCCGTTGATCTCGGCTTCGAACCATGCGCCCGGGAAAGGCGAGAGACCACGGATATGGTTATGAACGTCACGCGCCGGCTTGGAGAAATCTATGCGGGTTTCGGCCTTGTCGATCTTGGCGGCGTAAAGGACGCCCTCTTCCGGCTGCGGCGTCAGCGGCAGGTCGTCGGCTTCGAGCTTTTCCATCGCCTCGACCATGGCGCGGGCGCCGACGAGCATGAGCTTGTCATGCAGTTCGCCGGCCGTCATCGCTTGCGTGATCTCAACTTCTCTCGTCAGCGCCATCGGGCCGGTATCAAGTCCCTTTTCCATCTTCATCACGATCATGCCGGTCTTCTCGTCGCCGGCCATGATGGCGCGCTGGATCGGCGCTGCACCGCGCCAGCGCGGCAAGAGCGAAGCGTGGCCATTATAGCAACCGAGCTTCGTGCCTTCGAGGATCGCCACCGGCAGAAGCAGGCCATAGGCCACAACGACCGCGACATCCGCGTCGAAATCGCGAAATGTCTGGCGATCTTCTTCCGCCTTGAAATTCAACGGTGTGAGAACCGGAATACCGAGCAGTTCGGCGGCCTGATGCACCGGCGATTTGGTCAGATCAAGCCCGCGGCGACCGGCCGGGCGCGGCGGTTGGGTGTAAACCGCAACGATCTCGTGGCCGGCCTGCTTGAGGTTCTGCAATGTCGGCACGGAAAAATCCGGCGTGCCCATGAAGATGATGCGAAGTGACATGGGACTTCTCGCGCCTCGCGGACGCGCCTTCCGTTTTCAGTCAGGTAGACCGAGACCTAAACAGCCTTGCCCTTGGCAAGCTTGGTGAACCTCTTGATTACCATGTCACGCTTCAGCCGCGAGATGTGGTCGATGAAAAGCACGCCGTTCAGATGGTCGATCTCATGCTGCAGGCAGGTGGCAAGCAAGCCGTCCGCTTCGAGCATATGTTCCTTGCCGTCGCGCCCGACATATTTCACGCCGATCGTAGCCGGTCGCTCGACCTCGGCATAATAATCCGGGATCGAAAGGCAGCCTTCTTCGTAAACCGAGAGCTCATCCGAAGATTTGACGATCTGCGGGTTGATGAAGACCTGCGGGTTCTTCTCTTCGTCCTCGCGCGACACGTCGATTACGAGCATTTGCTTCGGCACGCCGATCTGGATCGCGGCGAGACCGATGCCCGGCGCGTCATACATGGTTTCGAGCATGTCATCGGCGAGCTTGAGAAGCTCGGCGTTAACGGTTTCGATGGGCGCCGAAACCTGCCTAAGAAGCGGATCGGGAAGGATGATGAGCGGCTTGATTGTCATGCCGCCCCCATAGCGCATCTTTTGCGTCGATGGAACAGGTATGCAGCATGCTTCTTGGCGTATGTTCACGTTTTGATCTTTCGTTGCTAATGCAATCTGCTAGAGTGGCGCCATGAGAGAGATCCTTGCCCATATCCTGCCGCCTGATTTTGTACTACCAATCCTGCTCATAGGAGCAGTTCTCGCCGTTCTGGCGGTCATCATCGCGCTTTTCGCCATCCTTCGCGGCGGCCGCCAACGCGAAGAGATGACGCAGCGCACGATGGATGCGGAAGCGCGCCTGGCCGAACTGGTGCGGATGCAAGGCGAGATGCACGGGCGTGTCGCCGCCATGGCCGAGACGATCACCAGCCGTCAGGCCGAACTCAATCATGCCGTCAACCAGCGGCTCGATGGCATGACCCACAGGCTGGGCTCGACGATTACCGAACAGACCAAATCGACGCATGAAAACCTGCGTAAGCTGCAGGAGCGGCTGGCTGTCATCGATGCGGCACAGAACAATATCCAGACGCTGGCCAAGGATGTCGTTGGTCTGCAGGCGATCCTTTCCAACAAGCAGACGCGCGGAGCATTCGGCCAGGGCCGGATGGAGACGATCGTGGCCGACGGCCTGCCGCACGGGGCTTATTCCTTCCAGTCGCCGCTTTCCAACGGAACGCGACCGGATTGCGTGATCCGTATGCCGAACGGCGCACCGCCGCTGGTGATCGACGCCAAATTCCCGCTCGAAGCGTGGACTGCGTTTCGCGAGGCCGCCTCGCCCGACGCGCGGCGTGCTGCCGCCCAGCAGTTCCGGCGAGATATGGACGTCCATATCAGGGACGTCTCGGAAAAATACCTGATTGCCGGCGAAACACAGGATACCGTGCTTCTTTTCGTGCCGTCGGAATCGATCTTTGCCGAGATCCACGAGCATTTCGATGCGGTGGTGCAGAAGGCTCAGCGCTCCCGCGTGGTGATCGTCTCGCCCTCACTGCTGCTTCTATCGATCCAGGTCATTCAGGCCGTGCTGAGAGACCAGCGAATGCGCGAGCAGGCGCATCTGATTCAGGGCGAGGTCGGCCTGCTGATGGAGGATTTGACGCGGCTAGATGACAGAACGCGCAAGCTGCAGTCGCATTTCCTTGCCGCGGAAAAGGATGTCGAGCAGATACTGACCTCTACCGAGAAACTGACCCGACGTGGCAACCGGATTACTTCGCTGGAGCTGGAAGCACCCGCGAAAGCCGAGCAATCGGCAGATGCACCGCCGCCGAAATCGGTCGAGAGCCGTACAGGTCTTCTGCGGCTTCGGGTAGTTGACGAGGACTAGTGCCGTCGGGCAGTGTCCGCGCATATCAACACGCATGGCAGGGCACTTCATGATCACCGTCTTCGGCTCCATCAATATGGATCTTATCGCCACAACGGCAGAATTGCCCAAGCCGGGCGAGACGGTTCCAGGTCAGACATTCTCGACGGCCGCTGGTGGCAAAGGCGCCAATCAGGCACTCGCGGCACGGCGGGCTGGCAGCCGCGTAAAAATGTCGGGTGCAGTCGGGAGCGATACATTCGCAGACCCGGCACTGGAACTTCTGAAGGCTGCCGGTACGGACCTTTCTTCTGTTCTGAAGGCTCGTGAACCGACGGGGACGGCACTCGTCCTTGTCGGCGGCGATGGCGAGAACATGATTGTCGTCATTCCCGGTGCCAACGGCACGATCACCGCCGATGAGGCCGTCAAGACGGTCGATGCAATGGCCGCGGGCGACATTCTGATGCTGCAGCTCGAAATTCCGCCAGCTGCCGTCGAGGCCGTGTTCAAGGCTGCGCGAGAAAAAGGCGTTACCACTATCCTTAATACCGCACCATTCACGAAAGAGGCGGTCCGGCTGTCCTCTTTGGCAGATATCGTTGTTGCCAACGAAACGGAATTCGATCTGGTATCAGGCGAACCTGCGGCCAGTGCCGAAGCCCGCATAGCGGCCCTGAATAAGCTGCATTCGGAAAGCGGTCAGACATTCGTCGTGACGCTCGGTGGCGATGGTGTCATTGCCATTCGCGATGGCGAGATCCTGACGGCCAAGGGACTTGTCATCGAGCCCGTCGATACGGTGGGAGCCGGCGATACGTTCTGCGGCTACCTGGCTGCCAGCCTCGACCAGGGCCTGACCTTCGCGCAGGCCCTTCGTCGGGCAGCGGTCGCCGGGTCGCTCGCCTGCCTTTCGCGTGGCGCCCAGCCTTCGATCCCTCTTGCCGAAGCCGTGGATCAGAAGCTGTAAAAACCTCTCATCGGCCTGGAAAACCGGGCCGATGCCTTGTTGCAATTTCAGTCAAATTTAACAGATGCCAGGTAGCGTCGCTGCGGCATCTTCTTCTTAAGGCGTCAGCCGAGCAGAACGCCCCATGACGGGGCCTTCACTTGCCATGTCAGCGATCTCCGCCCCACGGATCCACGAGGCAAGTCATGTCCTTCCTGCGCCTGAATTCCCTTTCGAAAAAACTGATCGTCGTCACCAGCATTGCCATCGCGCTACTGCTCATCGTCTCCAATTTCTTCATGATCTCCCAGACAAGCGACAGGGTGACCACGCTTACGCTGGAGCAGGCCAATGCCGAAGCGCGTTCCATCGGCAACGAAGTTGCGGCCGAAATCGGCCAGCTTGCGGGTGCGGCGCGCGCGATGGCCGGCGTTGTCGGCCGCGGCCACGAGGCGGGCTATCTCGATCGCAAGAATGTCATCGATGCGCTGAAGGCCAATCTCGAACAGAACACCTTTGCCTATGGCAGCTGGTTTGCCGAAGTTCCCGGCGCGTTCGACGGCCGGAACGCCGAGTTCATCGGCAATGGCGAGTTCGGCGGCAACAAGAAGGGCGAACTTGCTCCCTACTGGACCAAAAACAAGGCCGGCAACATCGCCTATAGCGTCTTCGAGGTCGACACCCAGGCGGAATGGTATGCCCTGCCGGCAGCGTCAAAAAAAGGCGCGCTGACCCAGCCCTATATCGAAAGCTCGACCGGCGACAAGACCGCCATGAGCTCGATCGCCTACCCCGTCATGTCCGGTGACAAGCTCATCGGCATTGCCGGCGTCGATGTTTCGATGGCAACGCTTTCGAGGACCCTGCAGGCGATGCGTCCCTTCGGTTCCGGCCGGGTTTTGCTCGTCTCTCAGGGCGGCAAGTGGATCGTTCCGGATATCGCCGACAATCTGATGAAGCCGGTCGAGGGCCAGGGCACGGACGTGCTGCTTTCGACACTGAAATCCGGCAAGCCGGCAACGATCGACAATCTGGCCGGCCCTGATGGCGAACTTTACGAGCGGGTCGTCTATCCCTTCACTGTTCCAGACCTCAACACCAGCTGGGCTGTCGTCGTCGATGTGCCGATGAGCGTGATCATGGCTCCGGTCACCGACCAGACCTTCATGATGATCGTCAGCGGCATCCTCCTGCTCAGCGCCGTCATCGTCACCCTCTCGGTTGCCAGCGGCTCGCTGCTGCGCCGCCCGCTGAACGCCCTGCTTGCCAGCGTCGGACAGCTTGGCGAAGGCAGGTACAACGAGGCCGTACAAGGCCAGGACCGAAATGACGAAGTCGGTGCGCTGGCGAGATCGCTGGAAGGTTTCCGCCACACGCTGGCCGATGGCAAGCGGCTCGCTTCGGAAGCCGAAACCCAGCGCAGTGCCGCCGAAGACCTGCGCCATCGCTCGGCGGCCGAGCGTGAAGCCGCTGCCCGTCAGCAGGCGCATGTGGTGGAGCTTCTCGCTTCAGGCCTTGCGGAACTTTCCAACGGCAACCTGCAGCATCGCCTGACGGGTGAATTCCCAGGTGACTACGAGAAGCTGAAGCACGACTTCAACAGCGCTCTCGAGAGCATCGAAAACACCGTCATCTCGGTCGCCTCGTCAGTGCAGAATATCGGTAACGGCACGCGTGAAATCACGGCCAGCACTGGTGACCTGTCTCACCGCACCGAGCAGCAGGCGGCAAGCCTTGAACAGACCGCCGCAGCGCTGAACGAGTTGACCGAGCAGGTCAACTCCAGTGCCGAAAACGCCGGCACGGCAGCCTCAACGGTCAATCTTGCCTGTGAAGACGCCGAAAAGTCCGGCGAAGTGGTGCAGAAGGCCGTCGCTTCCATGCAGGCCATCGCGCATTCCTCGCAGGAGATCTCGCGCATCATCAGCGTTATCGACGAGATCGCCTTCCAGACCAATCTTCTGGCGCTGAATGCCGGCGTCGAGGCAGCCCGCGCTGGTGAAGCCGGCAAGGGATTTGCCGTCGTCGCGCAGGAAGTGCGGGAACTGGCGCAGCGTTCTGCGACCGCGGCAAAGGAAATCAAGACCCTTATCAATGCCTCTACGACGCAGGTCAACGAGGGTGTGGACCTTGTCGGCAAGGCCGGCGATGCGCTGCAGAAGATCGCAATCCAGGTCATGCAGATCAACGGACTGATCCGCCAGATTTCCTCTTCCGCCGGCGAGCAAGCGGTGGGGCTGAAGGAGATCAACTCGACCGTCAACCAGATGGATCAGGTGACGCAGCAGAACGCCGCCATGGTAGAAGAGACGACCGCTGCCAGCGCCGTGCTGAATGGCGAGGCGGAAACGCTCAGGGATCTCGTCCAACGCTTCCGCACCTCGGCTCCAAGCGTCGGTTCAGCGCAGCCGCTTCGTCAGATGGCGCAGAGAATGCAGTCTGCGGCTCCGCGCCGAGCTGAGGCGCCCGTCTATGCACCGCGTAAGGTGGCAGGCGTTTCCCATGGCTCGGCAGCCGTTGCGGAAAGCTGGGAAGAGTTCTGAGAAACACGATGGGGTGCCGCCCGTGAAGGGCGGCACCCTGAACTTCAGAGGCGCGCGACGCGTTCCGTCAGCAGCGCGAAGAAACCGTCGGCATCGACATTGCGCATGAAGGTCGCGTTGCGCCTGCGGTCGGTCACATGCCACCAGTCGACCACGGTCATACCGACCGTCAGTTCTGACTCGACCTCGATCTCCACATTGCAAAGACGACCAGAGAAGAGTTCCGGCTTCAGCAGATAGGCAATCACGCTCGGATCATGCAGCGGCCCGCCATCGGAACCGTATTTCTCGATATCAAAGCGTTCGAAGAAGGCCAGCCATTCAACCAGAACCTGGGCGGGACGCGTGCCGAGCGCCGCGATCTTTGCAACGCGGTCCCGTGTCGTCAGAAGCTGATGCGTCACGTCCAGCGGCATGATGACGGTCGGGATGCCGGCGTCGAAAACGATCTTGGCCGCTTCCGGATCAACATAGATGTTGAACTCGGCCGCCGGCGTGATGTTGCCGCCTTCGAAGCAGCCACCGCCCATCATCACCAGTTCCTGGATACGGCTGGCGATATCCGGCGCCTTCTGCAGTGCCAGCGCGAGGTTGGTCAGCGGGCCGAGCGTGCAGATTGTTACCGTTCCGGAAGGCTCGCAGCGCAGCGTCTCGATGATGAAATCGATGGCATTCTGAGCCTGCGCCTGCATGGTCGGTTCAGGCAAATCAGCACCGTCAAGCCCGGTCTTGCCATGCACATGCTCGGCGGTCACCTGCGGCCGGTTGAGCGGCTTCAATGCCCCCTCGTACACCTTGGCATCCGGCTTGCCGCAGAGTTCGCAGACGATGCGCAGGTTACGGCTGGTAAACGAGAGGGGGACATTTCCGGCAACGGCACAGAGGCCGAGGATTTCCAGTTCCTCAGGGCTTGCGAAAGCCAGCATCAGCGCTGCGGCATCGTCCTGGCCTGGGTCGGTATCGATAATGATCTTACGTGGCGACATTGTTCATCCCCTGAATTCGAGGGGGATTGGTGGAGGCCTGCGCAAGCTTTGTCAAGCACGGCAGGAGCAGCTTTCACGCAGCAGATCATCCGCCGCAACTTGCGCTTCCGATGTCGGCAACCCATATAAATCACGGTACCGGCGTGCCTTCTGGGCGTCGGCATGGTCGCTTGATGCAAGGACTGAACGATGACCCGGATGACACCCTTCGCGAGCCCGCTACTGCTGGGCTTCGATGCGATGGAAAAAACACTCGAACGCCTCGCCAAGGCGAATGAAGGCTACCCGCCATACAATATCGAGCGAATCAGGTCGGGCATTGCCGATGGCCATGAGAAACTGCGCATCACGCTTGCCGTCGCCGGCTTTTCGGAAGACGAACTTGACGTTACGACCGAAGAAAATCAGCTGGTGATCCGCGGTCGCCAGATCGAGCAGCCGGAGCGCGATTACCTCCACAGAGGCATTGCTGCACGCCAGTTTCAAAGGGTTTTCATGCTTGCAGACGGGATGGAAGTCTCCTCCGCCCTCTTGAAGAACGGCCTTCTCTCGGTCGATCTGGTGCGCCCGGAACCGCAACGCGTAGTGAGAAAAATTAACATTTCCGTCTCAGACTAGAACGTGTCGGCATCAAGGCCGACGCCCTCAAGCGGAGGCTGGAATGCTTTTGAAAGCGAACACGCATTTGTCGCAATCCGAACTCGCCCATCTCGGTGCTGGTGAAGTTGGGTATATTCGCAGGATGCGGTCTGAAGAAGTCTCCCGCTGCTTTCCCGAAGCTCCCGATATGGATCCAAGCTTGGACCTCTGGGCTTTGTTCGGCGCCGACGGCACGCCGATCCTGTTGACCGACAACCGGTCCAGCACCTTCTTCAAGGCAGCAGAAGACGACCTGAAGACGGTCAGCCTGCACTGACCGCATTTCTCTTAAGGGCCGTTCTCAGGCCCTGATAAAGGTCAGATAGGCTGAGGAGCGCCCTTCCCTGCGGGCCTTGTTCTCGTAGCGCGTTCCCGGCCAGCCGGCATAAGGCGTCAGCCAGTCGGAAGACTGCTCCGCCTGCCAGGCAAAACCGCCGTGGTCACGGCAATGCATCAGCGTATGATTGATATAGGTATCGATATCCGAGGCAAAGCAGAACGTGCCGCCGGGTTTCAGCACGCGATGGAAACGATCCAGGTTGACCTGTGAGACGAAGCGACGCTTCCAATGCTTCCGCTTGGGCCAAGGATCGGCATAGAGAAGGTCTATCTGGTCGATCGAGCCTGCCGGCAACCAGTCCAGCACCTGCGTCGCATCATCGTCGTAGACGCGAATGTTCTTCAGATCATGGATCTCGACCTGCGACAGCAGCTTCGCCATCGAGTTGACGAAGGGCTCGACACCGATGAAACCGGTCGTTTCGTTTTCCCGGGCGCGATGAACCAGATGTTCGCCGCCGCCGAAGCCGATTTCAAGCCGCATACGCTCGACCGGAGCCGGATAAAGCGTGCGCAGGTCGTCCGGCGCCGGTGATGCGAGATCGAGCTTGAGGGCCGGCAACAACGTCGCCATGCCTTCGGCCTGACGCTCGCGGAGAGGCTTGCCCTTCCGGCGGCCGTAAAACGCTTCCGTTGCCCGCGTTGGGTGCTGCTGCTCGTCAGTCATGATCTCGTCGTCCAAAAACAAAGAAGCGGATGCCCGCAGAAGGCACCCGCTTTAACGTGTGATTACCAGATCGGTAAAGCCCCGATCGGAAAAGGCTTACTCAGCCGCGACCAGAAGATCTTCCTTCAGAGCATCCTTGAGCGGCTTCACGAGGTCGGTCTTTTCCCAGGAGAAGGAGCCGTCACGGCCGGACTTGCGGCCGAAGTGACCGTAAGCCGAGGTCTTGGCGTAGATCGGCTTGTTGAGGTCGAGATGGCGGCGGATGCCTGTCGGCGACAGGTCCATCACCTTGCGGATCGCGTTTTCGATCTGGTCTTCGGTGACGTTCTTGCCGGTCTGGTGCAGGTCGACATAGATCGACAACGGCTGGGCAATACCGATCGCGTAGGAGATCTGGATCGTGCAGCGATCGGCAAAGCCTGCTGCGACAACGTTCTTGGCGAGGTAACGGGCGGCATAAGCTGCCGAACGGTCGACCTTGGTCGTGTCCTTGCCGGAGAATGCGCCGCCGCCGTGGGGGGCTGCACCGCCATAGGTGTCGACGATGATCTTGCGGCCGGTGAGGCCCGCATCACCATCCGGGCCGCCGATGACGAACTTGCCGGTCGGGTTGATGTACCACTTGCAATCGGCGGCAATCGGCAGATCGCCGAGCGCTTCGCGGATATAGGGTTCGACGACCTGGCGAACCTTTTTCGAATCCCAGCTGGCATCGATGTGCTGGGTGGAGAGAACGATCGAGTCGACTTCGGTCGGCTTGCCGTTTTCGTAACGCACAGTCACCTGGCTCTTGGCATCGGGGCCGAGCTTGCCGGCATCACCTTCGCCCTTCTTGCGGGCAGTCGCGAGCAGCTGCAGAATCTTGTGCGAATAATAGATCGGAGCCGGCATGAGATCCGGCGTTTCCTTACAGGCGTAACCGAACATGATGCCTTGGTCGCCGGCACCTTCGTCGCCCTGCTTGTCGGCTGCGCTATCGACGCCCTGCGCGATATCGGCAGACTGGGAGTGCAGCAGCACGTCGATCTTCGCCGTCTTCCAGTGGAAGCCGTCCTGCTCGTAACCGATGTCGCGGATGGCCTTGCGGGCTGCCGACTTGAACTTCGACGGGTTGATGACGTCGTTGCCGTTCTTGTCCTTCTTCATCAGGCTTGGCGGCAGGCGCACTTCACCGGCGATTATTACGCGGTTCGTGGTGGCGAGCGTTTCGCAGGCAATGCGAACCGTCCACGGATCAACACCCGTCTTTGCAGCTTCGCGGTACACAAGGTCCACGATTTCATCGGAAATGCGGTCACAAACCTTGTCCGGGTGGCCTTCTGCCACGGACTCGCTGGTGAACAGATAATTGGCGTGCATGCGGGGAACCCCTCAAAGAATGGACAGTGAAATGTTTAGTGAGTTCAACTGATAAAAACAAGAACACAACGACATAAATATATCTTTATGCCTAAAATTGCCTCTGAGCTGAAATGAGGACAAAAAAAAGCGGCTGTAAAAGCCGCTTTCTCCTCCCCGTCTCTTGAAGAGAGACTACTCCTCCGCCTCGGCTGCGAGAGCCTTGACGAGATCGACGAGCCTGCGGCGAACCTTGGGATCGGCAATCTTCACGAACGCACGGTTGAGCTGGAGACCTTCCGAGGACGACAGAAAGTCAACGACGTAGTTGGAGCTGGATGCTTCGGCCATGCCGGTTGCACCGCCGGACTGCTCGCCCGGCGCGTCTTCGAAGAAGAAGGACACCGGAACATTAAGAATGCTCGAGATGTTCTGCAGGCGGCTCGCACCGACGCGGTTCGTCCCTTTTTCGTATTTCTGGATCTGCTGAAAAGTAATGCCAAGGCTTTCGCCCAGCTTTTCCTGACTCATGCCCAGCATCGTTCTGCGCAGGCGGATCCGGCTCCCGACGTGAATGTCGATCGGGTTCGGCTTTTTCTTGTTTTCAATCATAATGGGGGTCCTGGTGAAGTTGCAGTTAGGTTTTCAACCCGGTCCGCGTATGGAGAATACACCTCACGATTGGGACGACAGAACCAATGCGCGAAGCATATGACGAGACGGTAGGCATTCTCACTATGCAATTTTGGGGGTTTTTGGTCAATTCGCGCGGGAATTAAAACTTAGACGCGAGGACACTGCAATCAAAGACATAAATGCCACAACCAACCAGAAGTACCACCGCCGACTGCTATTACTCCAATATAGGATATATTTACCACCTATAGATGCGTCAATCACACCCTTTTGATTGTATCCAAGCCCCTGCACTACACGGCCAAATGGATCCACGACCGCCGAAATGCCGGTATTTGCTCCGCGAATCAGGAACATACCGTTCTCGACGGCCCTCAGACGGGCCTGCTGGAAATGCTGGTAAGGACCGGGCGTTGCACCAAACCAGCCATCATTCGTCACGTTCAAAATGGCCGAAGTCCGCTCGACATCCGGACCGATCTCGCCTGGGAAGATCGCCTCGTAGCAGATCAACGGATAGAGAAGCGCACCGCCTGGCAAGGTGAGAAGGCTGCGTGAGGACGCGGCCGTAAAGCCGCCCGGCATGGCGATCGCCTCGGTAATCCCAAGCGACGCAAGGATGCTTTCGTAGGGCACATATTCGCCATAGGGAACAAGATGCACCTTATCTGCCGCTGATGTTATTTGCCCATCACTATCAATAACATAGATGGAATTATAATATCGCGGCGCGACGCCGACGCCGGCGTTTTCGGAGCGTACGGCGCCGGTGACGAGCACCTGTCCGTCTTCAAGAACCTCGGCGATCCGAGCCAGCGCGTCCGGATTTTCGGTCAGGATGAACGGCACCGAAGTCTCAGGCCAGACCACGATATCCGGGCGGGCTTCACCGTCCTTGAGCGGCGCTGCCGTGAGGCGCAAATGCTCCTCGAAGATCTCCGTGCGGTTCGTATCGTCCAGTTTCTGGGCCTGATCAATCATCGGCTGAACAATACGTATGGTTGTTTTTTTGCCGTCTCCCGAGGCGAGTTTTTCGTCTGCGACATTTAGTCGCCACGCACCAAAGCCTACATGCGCCGCCGCCAGAAGGACAGCAAAGGCAAGACCGATAATCTTACCCTTCCCCGTGCCGAACAACGCAGGAGCCGAGAAAACGAAGACCGCAAGCACCGTGACGCCGAAAATCCCAAGAACCGCGTCCGACTGCATCATCAGCGGAACCGGCATGGCGCCATAAGCGATGGCATTCCAAGGAAAGCCAGTCAGCACAAAGCTGCGCAACCATTCCGCCACCCCGAAGGCTGCGGCGAGTGCTGCCAGACGCCCGATGCCATCGGACCAGACAGCGCGGGCAAGCGCCGTCGCCAGGCCATAGAAGATTGCGAGATAGGCGGGCAGTCCGAAGACGGCGAGAGGCAGCGCCCAGGCGAATTCCTCGGCATCGACCAGCAGGGCGTTGCCGAGCCACCAGAGGTTAGCAACGAAATAGCCGAATCCGAACAGCCAGCCGATCACGAAGGCCGCGCGCAAGCGGCTGGCTGCCCCGCCGCCAGGATTGCCCGTCGATCCGTCGATGAGCCAGACGAGAAGCGTGAACGATATGAAAAGCGTGGCGAAGATACCGAAGGGAGGAAGTGCCAGAGCACCAATGGCACCCGCAAATACTGCGAGTGCAATCCGGGACCACCCCGAAAGAAGCATGACCTTGCCCGCCAGCCACTCCATACAAGTCCCCTTTTCGCGAATCAGGGCGCAGTGTTTCAAAAAAACTGCGCCCTGTCGCGGGTCGGACTGTGGATCAGGCTTCGGGACGCGCGGCGCCGTTTTCGGCCGGAGCCGGCAGCAGCGCGGCCGCTTGCGGCGGCGCGGTAATCAGCGCCTCGCTCTCGCCTTTCACCTGTCGGCGACGGACAAGAGCGCGCTTGCGCAGGATCTTGACGCGCTTGATGCGGCGCGGATCGGCATCGAGGATCTGGAATTCGAAGCCGGGAACGGCCTGGACGACCTCGCCGCGAACCGGAATACGGCCAAGCGCCGAGAAGATCAGGCCGCCAAGCGTATCGACATCCTCGATGCGGTCGCGGACATCGAAATCGGGACCGATGGCCTTAGAAATCTCCTCAAGCTCGATGCGGGCATCGGCGATGAAGACATCCTCACCGGCCTTGGAGAGCATGACTTCCTGATCGTCATGTTCGTCCTCGACATCACCGATGACCATTTCGACGATATCCTCATGACTGACGAGGCCGTCGGTGCCGCCATATTCGTCGATGACCAGAGCCATCTGTGTGCGGGCAGCCTGCATCGAGCGCAACAGGTCGGAAGCCAGCATTGAGGGTGGTACGAAAAGCAGTTTGCGGACGAGGCCCGCCTCGGCAACAGTCTGTTCGAGGTTGACGCGGCCGAGATCGAAGGCAGCCTTGGGTGCCGCGCGGGTCGGCTTTTCGGTGCCATTGACTGCTGCAGAGATCTGCACCGTCGAGGCCTTCGAGCTGACGCGGCGCTTATTGCGCGCCTGCTTGGCCAAATAGGAGAGGAGATCGCGAATGTGGACGAAGCCGCGGGCATCGTCGAGATTGTCGCTATAGACCGGCATGCGAGAGCGGCCGGTTTCCTCGAAATGGATCATCAGCTCGCCGATGGTCATGTTCATATCCACCGCCTCGATATCGGCGCGCGGCACCATGATGTCCTCGACGCGGACTTCGCGGAAACGGAGGATGTTGTGCAGCATCGCCCGCTCGTCAGGCGAAAAGGCGTTGCTGACATTCGTATCCGTCATCAACGCGTCGGCGAGATCCTCGCGGAGCTGTTCGCCCTGCGATGGCCGAAGCAGGCGCACGGCCCTCGACCAAAAGGAATTGTGGGATTTGGGATGATGTTCGGACCTCGCCGAACTACTGCCCTCGTCCGACGAGGCAGAGTCCGAACTGTCCTTGCCCTCTCGGGCGACATTGCTCGAATAATCGTTCATTGTTCCAAACTTATATCAACGGGTCCTGCCCCGCATAGGGGTCAGATAGGCCGAGACCGGCCAAAATGCGAGTCTCCACTGCTTCCATCTCTTCCGCTTCGTCCTCTTCCATGTGGTCGTAACCGAACAAATGGAGGAAACCATGGACGAGCAGATGGGTCAGATGATCGTCGAAAGTCTTGTCGAGATCAACCGCCTCGCGCTCGACAGTTTCCCTTGCAACCACGATATCGCCCAGCATCGGGCCGGGCATGCCGCCCGGTTCGAGTGGAAAAGCAGGGAAAGACAAGACGTTGGTCGGCTTGTCCTGATCCCGCCACTCGGCGTTAATTTCCTGGATGGAATCGTCATTGGTGAAGACCAGAGACAGTTCCGGCGCCATTTTCGGGAAGGGCTGGTCTTCTTCGCGGACAAGATAATCCACGGCAGCACCAAGCACGCGGCTTGCCAGAGACGCCAAAACGGCCTCGTCCGGCCAGCCGCCATCTTCCACGCTGATCTGTATGTCTAGTTCGGGCATGAATGGTGAGCCCGACCGGTATTACCGGTCGAGAGCTTCCTCGCTTTCCTCGTGGACGGCGTATTGCGCGTCATAGGCCCTGACGATGCGACCGACCAGCGGATGACGCACGACGTCCGTATCCTTGAAGCGGACGACCGAGATGCCTTCGACACCCTTCAGGATCTGCAGCGCCTCGACAAGACCGGATTTGACGCCACGCGGCAGGTCCACCTGGCTCGGGTCGCCGGTGATGATCATGCGCCCGTTTTCGCCAAGGCGGGTCAGGAACATCTTCATCTGCATCGATGTCGTGTTCTGTGCCTCGTCGAGAATGATCGCGGCGTTTTGCAGCGTGCGGCCACGCATGAAGGCGAGCGGTGCAATTTCGATGACGCCTGCGGTAATGGCACGATCGACCTTGTCGGCCGGGATCATGTCGTAAAGCGCATCATAAAGCGGGCGCAGATAGGGATCGACCTTTTCCTTCATGTCACCTGGCAAAAAGCCCAGGCGCTCGCCCGCCTCTACGGCCGGTCGCGTCAGGATGATCTTGTCGACCGCACCGCGCTCCAGAAGCTGGGCGGCGTGGGCGCAGGCGAGATAAGTCTTGCCGGTACCGGCCGGGCCGACACCGAAGACGAGCTCGGCGCGTTCCAGCGCCCGCATATAGGCGTCCTGGGTGGGCGTGCGGGCCTGAATGGTCTTCTTGCGGGTGGAAATCTGCGCCATGGAGAGCTTTGCCTTGCGTTCCAGCGTCGGCAGGCTCAACTGGTCATCGGCGGCCTGCGCCATGCGGATCGCACCTTCGACATCGGACGCTTCCACGGAGCCGCCTTTCTGCAGACGTTCATAGAGGGAATCGAGGGCTCGGCGCGCCTGATTCGTGGCAACGACATCTCCTGAAATGGAGACCGAATTGCCACGCGGGCGGGCATCGATATTGAGACGCTGTTCGAGAAGCTTGAGGTTCTGGTCGAACTGACCGAAAAGTTCGCTTGCTAATCGGTTATTCTCGAACGTCAGGACGAAGTGGTTGGCGTCGGTCGCTGCGGATCGGGGCTGGCGCGCTGTCGAAGAAACCAATTCTGATGCGTTCAAGTAAGCAAGCTCCTCAACTTGAATTAGACCTCGATTAAACTCTCAACCGGCTCGGCAAACAAGCTGTTCGGACCGGTGCCGATGATTCGTACACTGATAATCTCACCGATTTGCGATGTTTTTGCATCAACATTCACAGACTGCAGCCAAGGCGAACGTCCGATCACCTGGCCCGGCATGCGGCCCGGCTTTTCCAGAAGCAGATCGATGGTCTTTCCGACACAGGATGTGGCGAAGTCGGCCTGCTGTTTCAAGAGCAGCGCCTGAAGCCGTTCCAGCCGCTCGGTCTTGACCTCTTCGGCCACATGATCCGGAAGATCCGCACCCGGCGTGCCCGGACGGCTCGAATATTTGAACGAGAAAGCCGAGGCGTAATTCACCTCTTCGACCATTCTCAGCGTGTCCTCGAAATCCTGATCCGTCTCGCCGGGGAACCCGACGATGAAATCGCCCGACATGGCGATATCGGGACGGGCTGAGCGGATACGCTCGATCAGTGCCAAATATTCCGCACCCGTATGACGGCGGTTCATCGCCTTCAGGATACGGTCGGAGCCTGCCTGAACCGGAAGATGCAGATAGGGCATGAGAATGCGCAGGTCGCGGTGTGCATTGATCAGGCGGTCGTCCATGTCGCGTGGATGGCTTGTCGTATAGCGCAGGCGGGCAAGGCCCGGAACATCGGCCAGCCGATAGAGAAGATCGGCAAGGCCGATTGCATTCCCCTTGCCGTCTTCTGAAGCCCAGGCGTTGACATTCTGGCCGAGCAGCGTGATTTCGCGCACCCCGGCATCCACCAGCCGCTTTGCCTCGTCGATGATCTGGCCGATGGGACGGGAAACCTCGGAGCCACGCGTGTAAGGCACTACGCAGAAGGTGCAGAACTTGTCGCAACCTTCCTGCACGGTGAGGAAGGAGGTAACACCGCGCGAGCGAATAACCTTCTTTTCGGTTGCCGGCAGGTGCTCGAACTTGTCCTCGACGGCATATTCCGTATCGACGACACGCTCGCCATTGCGGGCCTTTTTCAGCGCGTCCGGCAGGCGGTGATAGGTTTGCGGGCCGATGACCACGTCGACTGCCGGTGCGCGGCGGATGATCTCCTCGCCTTCGGCCTGGGCGACGCAGCCTGCAACGCCGATCATGAATTCGCGGCCTTCGGCGGCGCGCTCTTTCTTCATGTCACGCAGGCGGCCGAGCGCGGAATAAACCTTTTCCGCCGCCTTCTCGCGGATGTGACAGGTGTTGAGCAGAACGAGATCCGCCTCCCCCATGTCTTCCGTCGTCACATATCCCTCGCCCGCCAGCGCATCGCCCATGCGGGTGGAATCGTAGACATTCATCTGACAGCCGTAGGTCTTGATGAAGACCTTGCGGGTGTTGGGACGGCTGTCCGGACAGTGAGCAGCCTCATTGGCCGGCGCGGGAATGGAGACATGTTCGTTCATGCCGCTTCCATACCGCAAGAAAGGGCGGAATTGAAGCGGCACATAAACCGTCCGCTCAATCCGCATCATACTCCCTTTGCCGCAGATGCCTTATCAACATGCGACGGAGCTGGGCGGTGATGTTCTGGCTCAGGTGCTTGCGATTGTCACCGGTGCGAAAATCGACCGTATCGCCGAAAGCGACCTCCACATCGAGCGCGCCTTCCTTCAGCACGCCGATCAGATGCGGCATCAGCTCTATATCGCCCGGCCAGGCGGCAAGCGGGCGATGGAAACGCCCCATCGCCATGCCGTGAACGCGGGTATAGGCGATCGCGACCGGCTGGACGTGCACGACACCATCGGGGGTGTGAGGCACTGCTGCTGCAGCAGCTCCGAAAAGCGAGGATTTCACCTCCAGCAGACGGTTGCCGTCCGAGGTGGTGCCTTCGGGAAAAAGCACGACGATCTCGCCGGCATTCATGCGCGCGGCAATCTCGTTGACCTGCTCGCCGGTGCGGCGTTTTTCTTCGCGCACGACAAAGATCGTCTTCTGCAGCTTTGCGAGAATGCCGAAGACCGGCCAGTTGGCTACTTCCGACTTGGCAATATAGACGACATCGGCAACCGCGCCGAGAACGAGGATGTCCTTCCACGAGGCATGATTTGCCGCGAGCATCAGCGGCCGGCGGCGTTCGATGTGGCCATGGACCCGGATACGGATACCCAGAAGCCAACAGGCGGAACGATGCCAAAGACGCGGAACGTAACGGCGGATCTTCAAGTCAAAGGCGAGGCCGAAAAGCTGAAACGGCAGGAGCGCCAGTGTCACGATCACGAGACAGACGACAACAAGGCCGATCCGGATGGATGTGATCACTTGTCTTGTCCCTACCGGTTCCGCTCAATCATCGTTCTTGTCGAGGGGAATGCCGTAAAGCTCGAGCCGGTGGCCGACCAGCCGAAAGCCGAGCTCACGGGCGATGCGCTCCTGCAGCGCTTCGATCTCGGCCGACTGAAACTCGATGACGTTGCCGGTATTGAGGTCGATCATGTGATCGTGATGTTCTTCCGGCACGGTCTCGTAACGGGAGCGGCCGTCGAGAAAGTCATGTTTCTCGATAATCCCCTCGTCCTCGAACAGTTTCACTGTCCGATAGACCGTCGAAATCGAGATGCGCGGATCAACCTTGGACGAGCGGCGATAAAGCTCCTCGACATCCGGATGATCGTCGGAATCCTGCAAAATCCGGGCGATGACCCGGCGCTGATCGGTCATGCGCATGCCCTTTTCGGCACACAACTCTTCCAGGGTCTTGGAAAGGTCTGTCATGACGTTCTGGCCTTCGAAATATTCACGTATGCTGAGGGACTAGCGAAGATCACGGCTCATGACAAGCGCTGCGGTCCGTCGACCATCCGCTCCCAGATAATAAGCCGGTCTCTCGGCCACCTTGGCAAAACCGAGTTTGCCGTAAAGCCCGACGGCAGGCCTGTTTTCGGCCTCGACTTCAAGAAACATGCTGTCGGCGCCGCGGGAGATTGCCTCACGCACCGCTGCCTGCATCAGGCGCCAGCCGAGCCCCTGGCGACCGAACTTTTCGGCGACCGCAACCGTCAGGATTTCCGCCTCTCCGCCAGCCTCGCGACTGAGCACGAAGCCGCCGAGTGGCTTTGAAAAGAATGCATTCGTCTGGCGTGCAATGAAGCCGAAGACATTTTTCTGCGAAAGAAGGTCCTGAAACTCAGCTTCGCTCCACTGGCGCGGAAAACGCAGGCCGTGCAGTTCGGAAATCTCGTGGCAATCGACATCCTCGATCGGCACGACTTCGAAAAACGGCTTCCAGGTCAGATAGTCGTCAAACATGGGCTACACCCGCGCCAGAGCAAAACCCGTCTGCGGTTTTGCATCAGGTCCACGCAAATAAAGCGGCTTCGGCCGTGCTCCAGCGGCATCCTTTGCAGCACCGATACGCGCGACAGTTCCGATATCGAAGCGATCACCCGTCTTGGAAATCCACGAGCCGGTAGGCTCGGCAGAGAGGGATTTGACAAGATTGTCGACGTTTTCTGCCGAAAGCGCTGCCGGTTCGTTCAGCGCAGCGCCATCGACGGCGAAAGCCTGCGCATAGATTTCCTCGCGCTTGGCATCCATGGCGATGAGAACCGGCATGTCGGAACCGCTGGTTGCCCGATACGATGCCGCGAGCGTTTCCAGCGTCGAGACGCCGACACAATCGATCCCGAGGGAGAGAGCCAGACCGCGAGCAGCCGCGACGCCGACACGAATGCCCGTGAAGGAACCTGGGCCGATGACGACGGCGATGCGGCCGACCGCATGGAGATCGACTTGGGCTTCATCCAGAGCCTGATCGATGACCGCCATCAGGCGTTCCGCATGCCCCTTGCCGATTTCTTCCGAGACGGCAGACAAAAGCCTGCTGGCGGAACTGTCAAATACCGCCGCAGAACAATCGATGCCTGCAGTGTCTATAGCGAGAACGATCATGAACAGGTCTTGCGGGTATCAGAGGGCCTCAACCGCCTGGACTTCGGGAACGAAGTGCTTGAGCAGGTTCTGCACACCATGCTTGAGCGTTGCAGTGGAAGACGGGCAGCCGGAGCATGCGCCCTTCATGTTGAGATAGACGGTGCCGTCCTTGAACCCCTTGAAGGTAATGTCGCCGCCATCCTGCGCAACTGCCGGGCGGACACGCGTCTCGAGCAGTTCCTTGATCGTGGCAACCAGCGTCTCGTCGCCTTCATCGAAAAATTCGCCTTCCTCGTCGGAAGCCTCGGCAAGGGACGAACCGCCGCCCATGACCGGCTGGCCGGACATGAAATGCTCCATGATCGAGCCGAGAATGGCGGGCTTCAGGTGCTGCCATTCGGAATCAGACTTGGTAACGGTGATGAAATCGTAGCCGAAATAAACGCCCGTGACGCCGGGAACGTTAAAAAGGCGCAGGGCCAGCGGAGAGGCTGCAGCTTCTGCTTCATTGCGAAACTCGGCCGTGCCTTTTTCCATGACAACCTTGCCGGGAAGAAACTTCAGGGTCGCCGGGTTCGGCGTGGCTTCGGTCTGGATGAACATGGGCTTGCTCCTGGCCGCGAGCGGCACTCAGTTTAGAACTCTTCCAAATAAGATAACCGTTCTCATCTTTGGGTTCAAGTGCGCCTTTGTCCGCTCATGGTCAATAGTGAGATCACGCCAGCGAGTCGATTTCCTCGTCCGAGAGCGTGTCGGGAAGTACCGTGACCGGGATTGGGAAGGCTGCACCGCGACCGGCGACTGCGGAGACCAGCGGTCCCGGGCCTTCCTTCGCCGAACCTGCTGCGAGCACGAGGATCGCGATATCGCGGTCTTCCTCGACCAGTCCGTTGATCTGTTCGGGAGCGCTGCCCTCGCGGATGACGATTTCCGGGTCGATGCCGATTGTTTCACGCACCCGGTGGGCGGCCTTCGCCATTACCGCTTCGGCCTCTTCCATCGCTTCGGCGCGCATGATCTGCTCGACACCCAGCCATTGCTGGAAATCGCCTTCGGGAATGACATAGAGGAGAACCAGACCGCCATTGGTATTCTTGGCGCGGCGGCCGGCATAATGGACCGCTTTTTCGCATTCCGGCGTGCCGTCGATGACCGCCATGAACTTGCGCCTGTGGCCTTCAAGCCGCGAAAGTCTCTTGGAAACCATAACGCCCCCTGTGTTGCCGAAGCAGTCTCGCCGCGGACCTTATACCAACGTGTAAAAATGAAAACCCGCCGCTTCACGCGACGGGTTTGCCTGTTCATGCCGCCTCAAAAATCAGCGCAGGAAGCCGATGATGTCGAAGACTTCGTCCATGACCTTTTGTGCACGTGCCCCGGCGCGCTCGCCGCCATCCTTGAGGATTGCGTCGATATGCGTGGTGTCGTCGAGCAGGCGGCGCATCTCGGCGCCGATCGGAGCCAGAACCTCGACCGCCAGTTCGGCAAGCGCCGGCTTGAAGACGGAGAACTGCTGGCCGCCGAATTCGGCCAAGACGTCAGCCTTGGTGCGATCGGCAAGGGCAGCATAGATGCCGACGAGATTGTCGGCTTCCGGGCGGCCGGCCAGGCCTTCGATTTCGCTCGGCAGGCCTTCCGGGTCGGTCTTGGCCTTGCGGATCTTCTTGGCGATATCGTCGGCATCGTCCATCAGGTTGATGCGCGACAGATCCGACGGATCGGACTTCGACATCTTCTTGGTGCCGTCACGCAGCGACATGACGCGCGGGGCCGGACCATCGATCAGCGGCTCTACCAACGGGAAATAACCATGGATGGGCTCTTCGCCGACGACCATGTCGACGCCGGTTCCCGTCGCACGGATCTTGTCCTGGAAGTCGATGTTGAACTTCTGGGCAATATCGCGGGCGAGTTCCAGGTGCTGCTTCTGGTCGTCGCCGACCGGAACATGGGTGGCGCGGTAAACGAGAATGTCGGCCGCCATCAGGCTCGGATAGGCGAGCAGGCCGAGCGAGGCGTTTTCGCGGTCCTTGCCGGCCTTGTCCTTGAACTGCGTCATGCGGTTCATCCAGCCGATACGGGCAACGCAGTTGAACACCCAGGCTAGCTCGGCGTGCTGCGGCACGGCCGACTGGTTGAAGACGATGTGCTTCACCGGATCGATACCGGAAGCGATGAAGGCTGCGGCGATCGAGCGGATCTGGCCGCGCAGGTCGTCATGCACAAGTTGCGCAGTGATCGCATGCAGGTCAACGACACAATAGATGCAGTCGTTGTTTTCCTGCAGCGCCACGAATTTGCGGATCGCGCCGAGATAATTGCCGAGATGGAGATTGCCGGTCGGCTGAACGCCGGAGAAAACGAGCGGCTTGAAGGTGTTCATGATGTCCTCGAATAGGCGGTTGGAAGGCCTCAGGCCTCAAGGTTACGCGCTCCCGGCAGGTTTGAACGTCTCCGGCAATCGCGCCCCGCGGGCCATGTAGCTAACGCCGCGCTCTAAGCACGTCGGGCGGTGCAAAATCAAGGCCTCAGCGCGGAGCATGCTCAATCAAATCCCAGGTGTTGCCGTAGGGATCGGCAAACACGGCTACCGTGCCGTAAACCTCACGGCGCGGTTCCTCCATGAATTTGACGCCGCGGGCACGCATTGCCGCGTGGTCGCGGGCAAAGTCATCGGTTTTCAGGAAGAAGCCGACCCGCCCTCCGGCCTGGTTGCCGATCGCGGCCAGTTGCCTGTCATCCGCGGCCTGAGCGAGAAGCAGAGCCGCACCCTCATCGCCCTTCGGCTTTACCACAAGCCAGCGCTTACCATCGGCAAGGGACGTATCCTCCACGCAGTCAAAGCCAAGGTCACCACAGTAGAAAGACCTCGCCCGATCGAAGTCATCGACCACCAAGGTCACGAGAAAAAGTGATCGGACTGGCATGGGCGGCTCCTGAGTTTCGCGTAGTGATCTGGCTAAAATCATGGGCCATAGCAACCATTAAGGGAATTTTTCGCAATTTTATGCCTCGGACCCCAATTTTTTTGGGGGTTTTGACAATCAACTTCGAGGACGTTGCTACAGAAGCTCGGAGTGCCGCTATGTAACAGTTTTATAACGAAGTTTTGGCGCTCCCCGAACAACTATAACAAACATCAAGACTGCAATTGGTTAATGAATATTAAGATTCATGACCTATTAATCTCAATTCGAGGTAAATCCCACCTTATTCACGTCACTTTTCAGAATGAAATACCCCGCTACGACGAAGTCGATCGTCATGACGACTGGTCTTTTCTTAGGGGACAACCATGCGCATCTTTTCTCGCGTCGCGCTGGCCTGCCTATTGGCATTCAGTATGAACGTAAACGCCGAGGCAGCAGGCAAGAACGACAAACGCCGCAGCACAGCAATTCAGCACGATTACTCCGCTTTCTACACGGTACAACGTGTCAGTGTCCGTACCGGCTGTTTTCCCGACAAGCTGGAAGCGATCCTTGCCCATATCGCCAAGCAGACCGGCAAGAAGCCGATGGTCACGTCAGGTCATCGCCCGCGTTCGGGCAAGTCGCAACATAGCCGCTGTTTCGCCGCTGACATCCGCGTGCCGGGTGTCTCCGAAAAACGTATCCTGGCAGCAGCCCGCACCGCGCCGGGCATTGGCGGCATCGGCCGTTACTGCAACGGCATCGTGCATGTCGATATCGGCCCAAGCCGTACTTGGGCGCACTGTGGCAAGAAGGGTAAGGGCAGCCTTGCCAACCTGAAGCCGAAGTCGAAGAGCCGCGATACGTGATCGCGGCATTCTTTAAGACGACGCCTTTGGCTTGCGCTTCAAGCTCCGGCGGATCATGCCGAGATCGGCCCCGCCGATGAGGAAGGCGACGCCGAAATAGACGACCATTGCCAGCGCAATCAAAGCGCCAAGGGCCGTGACCTGGCTTAGCAGATGAGCGCCCGGCGCCAACCATGATCCGGCATAGGGCAAGGCGTAGATAAGCGCTGCCGCCATCACGCCTGCCGAGACGATCAACAGAACCGTGCGCCTGGCGAGCTGCCATTCCCAGACGAGATCGCCGCGCCAGACCAGGATCGTGAACAACAGCACAGTGTTAAGCCAGCCGGCTGCCGCTTCCGCTGTGGCGATGCCGCGCTCGGCAAGGATCGGGAAAAGCGAAATCGCCAGCGCTGAATTCACCACGACGGCAAGCATAGTGATGCGCATCGGCGTCTTGGTATCCTCGCGTGCATAAAAGCCCGGCTGCAGCGCCTTGATGAGCACGAAACCCGGAAGGCCGAGGCCATAGATCGCCAGAATGCCGGCAACGACCGAAGTATTTTCGGCGGAGAACGCCCCGCGTTCGTAGAGTACGCGGATGATCGCATCCGACAGGACCCAGAGACCGACAGCAGCGGGGAGCGTCAAGAAGAGGACGAATTCGATGGAGCGGTTCTGGATGCCGGCCGCTTCCTTCATCTTGCCGCCTTTGAGCGCTCGCGACAGTTCCGGCAAAAGAACGACACCGACAGCCACGCCTACCACGCCGAGTGGCAGTTGGTAGATACGGTCGGCATATTGAAGAGCCGCGATCGCGCCTTCCTTGCCGGAGGCGATCGCCTGACCAATGATCTGGTTGATCTGGGTAACGCCACCGGTAATCGCAGCCGGAACCGCCAGCCATAAAAGCCGCTTGACGTTCGGTGTCATGCGCGGGCGGCGAAAGCCGATATTGATGCCCGCATGGCGCACACCGATATAAACCACAGCAAGCTGTAGAACGCCCGCTACCAGCACGCTCCAGGAGAGATACCAGGCGATCAGCTGGGGCTCCGCACCGATCCAAAGGCCGTAGACCAGAGCGGCGATCATCACCACGTTCAGAAAAACGGGCGCAATTGCCGCTGCGAAGAAATGATGCAGCGAATTCAGCATTCCGCTCATCATCGCCGTCAGCGACATGCACATGAGATAGGGGAACATGACTGCGGCCATGCGGATGGTCAGCGACATCTTTTCGGCGTCGTCGGCAAAACCCGGCGCAATGATGAAACGCACCAGCCATGGCATGGCGAGTTCCATGACAATGGTTATGAGGAGGAGCGCCGAAAAGAGCACCCCGAAGACCTCTTCCGAAAAGCGCTTGGCGCCCTCGACACCGTTGGCCTCGATTTCTTTCGAAAACAGCGGCACGAAGGCGGCGTTGAAGGCGCCTTCGGCAAACAGCCGGCGAAACAGGTTCGGAAAACGGAAGGCGGCGTAAAAGACGTCGGCCATCGGCCCCGTTCCCAGCGCTGCCGCCATCGCCGTCTCACGGGCGAAGCCGAAGATGCGGCTGCCGAGCGTCGCGCCGCCGACGGTCGCGAATTTCTTGACGAGGCTCATGGTCGAATATCCGTCACGCGCGCGCCTTGCTCTTGCGCGGCGGCTGTTCTTCTGTGGCCGGTGCCGGTGTCGGGTTCTTCTTCGCTTCTTCTTCCTGGTCGGTCATGACCGACTTCAGCCGGGCAGAGATGGTGTTCTGGCGGTTGTCATTGGTGACTTTCTGACCGACCAGATCGGTGACGTAGAAGGTATCGATGACCTTTTCGCCGAATGTGGTGATGCGGGCAGACTGGATGTCCAGCGACAGGTCGGCAAGGCCGGCGGTGATATCCGCCAGAAGACCTGTACGGTCGAGGCACTCGATCTCGATGACGGTGAACTTGTTAGAGAGGCCGTTCGAAATGGTGACCGAAGGCGGGATGTCAAAGGCCTTGGTCTTCTTGCGGGTCTTGGCGCGGGTGGCGATGACTTCCGGCAGGCGGCGCTTGCCCGAAAGCACATCCTCGATCATCCGGCCGATCGTGCCGGCACGGCGGAGTTCATCCTCGTCTACCGCAAATTCCCGGTTGATCAGGATCGTATCGAGGGCACGGCCGTCGCCAGTCGTGAAGATCTGCGCATCAACGATGTTGGCGCCGGCAGCAGCACAGGCGCCTGCAATGATCGACAGAAGGCGCGGATGGTCGGGCGCGAGTACGGTGATCTCGGTGATTGCCCGGAAGGCATCGGTACGGACCATGGTTGCAAGCGCATGGCCGGCGCGATCGGTATCGCGGATGAAGGTCGCGTGGCGAACCTGATCGTTCAGCGAAACGGCCAAGAGATAGGGCTGATAATGGAGCGACGAATAGGTCTTCCGCTCCTTCCCGTCCCAGGACGACAGCGCATCGAAAAGCGCCTCTTCGGCGACAGTCGCGCGCTCGCGGCGCGGCAGGTCGGAAAAGCCGCCGGAGAGCAGGATCTCGGTTTCGTAATAAAGGGTGCGCAGAAGCTGGCCCTTCCAGCCGTTCCATACGCCGGGACCAACGGCGCGCGTGTCGCAGATCGTCAGGACGAGCAGCAGTTTAAGCCGGTCCATGGACTGCACGACAGCGGCAAAATCGCTGATCGTCTTGCGGTCATGCAGGTCGCGGGTCTGCGCGGTCATCGACATGACGAGATGCTGCTCGATCAGCCAGACGACAATTTCGGTCTGCTTGTGGTTCAGGCCGAGTCTCGGGCAAAGTTTGCGGGCCATGCGGGCGCCGGCGATCGAATGATCCTCCTGACGGCCCTTGGCGACATCATGGAAAAGCACGGCGACATAAAGGGCCTCGCGCTCTTCGATGCCGGGCATGATCTTGGTGGCAAGCGGATGCGCTTCCTGCATCTCGCCCTTGTCAATCTCCGAGAGAGCTTCAACAGAACGGATCAGATGCTCATCAACCGTATAGTGGTGATACATGTTGAACTGCATCATCGCCACGACCTTGCCGAATTCGGGGATGAAGCGGCCGAGTACACCGGCCTCGTTCATGCGGCGCAGCATCAACGCCGGATCGCGGCGCGAGGTCAGGATCGAGAGAAACAGCCGGTTGGCTTCCTCGTTTTCACGCAGGCTGTTGTCGATCAGCGTCAGCGAGCGGGTCATACGCTTCAGCGCATCCGGATGCAGTTCGAGCTGATGGATATCCGCAACATGGAAGAAGCGGATGATGTTGACCGGATCGCGGGTGAAGACATCCGGCGAAGCGAGCGTGATGCGGCCACGGTCGGTGACGAAATCCGTGGTGCCGGGGATCTTGTGCAAACGGTGGGTGAAACGCGAGATGACGCGATTGGCAAGCCCCGGCGCGGCCTTGGCCTGCTGTTCTTCCAGTGCCGCGCAGAAGATACGTGTGAGATCGCCGACATCCTTGGCGACCAGAAAATAGTGCTTCATGAAACGCTCGACGGCGGAAAGGCCGGGACGCGTATGATAACCGAGGGCCGAGGCGATATCGCGCTGGATATCGAAGGACAGGCGCTCCTCCGACTTTCCGGTCAGGAAGTGCATGTGGCAGCGAACCGCCCAGAGAAAATCGTCCGCTTTTTCGAACAGCCGGAATTCGCCACGAGAGAACACGCCGAGCTTGACCAGTTCGGCGGCATCCTTGACGCGGTAGTAATATTTGGCGATCCAGAATAGCGTATGGAGGTCGCGCAGGCCGCCCTTGCCTTCCTTGACGTTCGGTTCAACCAGATAACGGGTGTCGCCGGACTTCTGGTGGCGCTGATCGCGCTCGGCAAGCTTGGCGCTGACGAATTCGGCACCGGTATCGGCCACGACCTCATGGTCGAAACGGGTCTCCAGATCTGCAAACAGGGTTGCGCAACCGCAGATCAGGCGGCTTTCGAGGATTGCGGTGCGGATGGTCATATCCGTCTTGGAAAGGCGGATGCATTCTTCGACCGTGCGGGTCGCGTGGCCGACCTTGAAACCCATATCCCAGAGAATATAGAGCAGGAACTCGACGGCCTTGCGCATCTCGTCGGAGTTTTTCGCCGGCAGCAGGAACAGAAGATCGATATCCGATCCGGGCGCGAGCGTAGCGCGGCCGTAGCCACCGACAGCAGCGATCGTGATGTCCTTGCCTTCAGGGTGTACGGCGGCTGCCACCATCTCATGCAGAATGCAGATGATCTGGTCCTGAACCCAGGAAATCCGCTCGGCGCAATTGAGCCCGCTGCCGTCCTTTACCAGAAGTTCGCGCGCCTTCTGGCGGCCCTCGTTGCTGGCACGGCGCATGATGGGCAGAAGCGCCGACCTCAGCTCCAGAAGCGGACGGGCCGTCTTCATCACCGCGCAGCATTCGGCCTTCAGGGCATCTACATCGAGAAGTTCGGAGAAATTGATTTCGTGTCTGGCCATATCATCCCTGCCGATGCCAGTTTGCCGGTCGGCTCCAGAGCATTTCCGGGCGCAAAACCGGCTCCCGATTTTGGTGGTGTTGCTCTAACGAATTCTGGTCACCTTGACCACCGATTATGGCAGTAGGTCGTTTCCAAGTTGTTGCCTTGCAGCATGAAGTTCAAGAGCCGGTTGTTTCGACTTTCGACCTTGCGCGCCACTGGCGCGGGCTCATGCCCGTTGCGCGACGAAACTCCCGGTTAAAGTTCGATTTTGTCGAGAATCCGACGTCGAGCATGATTGCCGTCGCCGATTGTTTTGTTTCATCCAGCAGGCGGCAGGCTTCGCCGACACGACGGTTGTTGACGAACTGGGAGACGTTGAGACCTGTGGCACGGTTAATGGCGGAAGACAGGTCGCGCGCCGGAATTTTCGCCTTGCGGGAGATTTTCGCGAGGCTGAGATTTTCATCCCTGTAGAGTTCGCCTTCGCCAAGAGCCGCTGTGACGCGCTCGACGATTGCTGCATCTGCCGGATCGGGCAAAGCCGATGCTTTGGGAGAAACCGCGGTGCGGTCCGGATCGGGCAGGAGGTAATAAATACCTGTTGCCGCAAGCGCGACGATGTTCAT
This sequence comes from Aliirhizobium cellulosilyticum, assembly GCF_014198105.1. Classification (NCBI taxonomy): domain Bacteria; kingdom Pseudomonadati; phylum Pseudomonadota; class Alphaproteobacteria; order Hyphomicrobiales; family Rhizobiaceae; genus Aliirhizobium; species Aliirhizobium cellulosilyticum. The sequence goes on from NZ_JACIGW010000002.1 coordinate 828,231, forward strand.
GATCGCCACCGCAAACGGAACTCCTTCTGCACCGGCGACACCCGCATAGACGGCCACGGCAACATCGCTCAGGGCGAAGAAGAACATCAGGATCGCGGTCAGACGCGCGGCGCGCAAAGCCGGACGCATGCGCTGAAGGCTCGCCTCCGCCATCACCTCGTCATCGCTGGTTCGCGCCAGACGCCAGATGGCAGTGCCGTAAACGAGGAAGATCACAAGCAGCAGCGGATCGACCAGCACCTGCATAAAGGCGACCGAAAGCGCGATGGAAGCCGGTGCCCATAGATGGATCCAGGGTTTGGGTATCGTCTCATCCGTCAGGCCACGAAATGCCAGGAAGGCGAGTGGCGGCATCACGGAGGCGGTAATCGGCTGGATCGGCGCAAGCGCCTTGACGCCGTAGCCGAAATGCAGGCCGACGACCACGCCCTGCAACGCATAAAGGATCAGGAAAGCCACGAAATACCGGCGACTTCCAGGCGCTTCCACGCCCTTGAGGCTGTGATGAAGAACCAGTGCGAAGATCAATCCGGCAATGAAGGGTAACGGTATGGCGAGCAATGGACGATCCCGATGGCGCTCAGAAAAGCCTGAAGAAAATTCTACGACAATCTATATCATCTTCGGACCCGAAAGGGAGATCGCGCTACCCGCAATAGCAGGTAGCCCGAACCCGGCTTCGCCAGTCTTGGCGGTTCAGGCCGATGCCAAGGCTTCCTTTACGGCAATCTCCGCCATGGCAAGGGCTGCCTCGCGGCTGGTGGCTGCTGCGATGAAGCGACCGTTATGGCAGAAAGTGGCGCCCTTGACGCCGGAAGCGGCTTCGAGATCACCGTTCGTCAGGCCCGCCCAGGATTTCGGCAGATCGGCGCGCAGTTCGAACCCGTCATCCGCCTTACGGATGCCGGTAACGCACCAGTCCTTGCCGTCGCGCGGATGGACGACGAAAAGAAGGTGATCGGCACCGGCCTTCACGATTGCCGGGCGGAAGGGCATGCCCATGGGAAGCTCAAGCACGCGACCCTCGCCAGCCTCGGCGATCGCTTCAAGGACGAGCGTTTCGGCACGCAACTTGGCGGCGCGCTTGCCGATACCAGCCTCGACAAAGGCACGGGCGATGGCGAGCGCTGCATGAAAAGCGCGATCATCGGCACCCTGCTCCTTGTCGTCGAAGTTGGGTTTGAGCGTTTCGAGCAGGCTCGACAGGGTGAGGCCGGCAAGAGGACCGGCGCTGGACGGGCTGAGCGCACCATTGTCCATCAGGTCTATCGGCAGGACGAAACTCTTGTCGAAGGAGGCGTGCAGGGCATCGACATGGGCGGTCGGGATATTCATGGCGGCAAGATAGTCGCGACCATAATGCTTCCAGATCAGGCCGAAGGAGCTGTAGGGCGCCTCGTCCTCGCGCAGCGGCGCGCCGCGCTGGTGGTGATCGAAGATCTGTTTTTCGGCATCATAAGCGCCGCCGACATCATAGATGATGCGATCGCTGCCGGGCGTGATCCACTCCGGCGCGCGGCTGCGGACGATTTTTGCCTCGGGAAAAAGCCGGGTCAGGATGACGCTGGAGAGAAGTTCATCGGCATGGAAGCCACCGGAATGGGTGACGAGATAATCTGGTTTCATGCCGGAATGCGCCTTTGTTGGTTTGTTTCATCGCAATTCCGGACGCAAAACCGGTTCCCACTTCTGCTGGAATTGCTCTAGGAAACGCACCAGATAGCCGCAGTCGCAGGTCTTCACAAGCACGGCAGCACCATGATTGGCAAAGCTGATTACGAAATCGCGATGATTTCGAGTTCCTGATGACCGACCGTCACCAGATCGCCTAAGGACTTGCCGTTGAGCGCGCGTGCGACCGGCGACACATAGGAGATCGTTCCAGCCTTGGGATCGGCCTCGTCTTCGCCGACGATGCGGTAGGTCTGCTCGCGGCCATCATCGCGGCTGAATGTAACCGTGCTGCCGAAAGAGACTGTAGCATTCGATGCAGACGCCGGGACGAGTTGGGCCGTGTGGACCCGTTCCGCGAAATACCGGATGTCGCGCGCCGGACCCGCCGCCTGGCGTCGCCGCTCATTGATGTCATCCAACCCGTTCGTCGCCTCATAGGCATCGCGGGCGGCCTGCAGCTGAAGCTCAAGCGCCTTCAGCCCGGTTTCCGTCACGAGGTTCGGATGGGTTGATATCGGCCGGTCAGGCAGCACCGTTTCGGCGGCCGTTTCGGCACTTTCTTCCTTCATGAAGGCAACGCTCACGCGTGAACTCCTCTGCACCCGTATCAGCCACCGCCTGACAGTGGCTTCAGCGTTTTTCACAGCCACTACACAATAGATGAGAGTATCTGCAAGTACCATCTCATTCGGAAAAACCCACTCGTCGGCGAGACCTCATCTCATGAGGGGGCAAACCGGACGATTGACAGCAGCGCGGAAAAGCAGGTTTCGTCGTCACAGGGCATGCTCGCCGGGACATTTATGTCCTTTGCTGTCGACAGAAGCGAATGAATGAGAACCTCCCTGATCGCGAGTTTGGTCAAAGGCCTACCTTCCACGAACAGAAGCATTCGCCAGGCGCTCCGACCGACGATAACGACAGTCAGTTCAACGTTGACATCCTTCAACTTCGGCTCAATGCCGGTGACGCGTGCTGCATCGAAACCATTCAGCTTGAACGGTTCCCATTTGCCGTTGACGGAAATGTCTTCGGCAATCACGCTTTGCAGCGCCTCACCGTAAGCAACCGCATCGACCGATGGCTGATCCATCGGCTCATAACCAAACAGAATTTCGGACGTCAGTTTGTCAGATGTGAAGTGATAGAGCTTGCCGCTGTCGGCTTTGATTTCTCCAAAGACCCAAGTGGACCAGAGATCCGCCTTTTTGCCCGTGGCGGGATTTTCCCAATACCGATAACTGGAGGCCATGCGCTCTTCTGCGCGCAGCATGTTCATGTAGCCGATCGCCATTACGGTCAGCATGAATGTGACTGCAGCAGTTGCGGCTGCGGCAGCAGAGCGAGAGAGCCTGCCTTTTCCGCGGACAATGGCTGCGCCTTCGTCATACCAGGCAGGTCTTCCCTTGGTGATGCGACGGTATTGCAGGATGCAGGGAATGATTGAAAGATAAGGAACGCCGACGGTGTTGACAAAGAACCAGATCCTGAATTCCCGCGTCATATAGAACTGCCAATCCGGCATGCCGGATCTGTTTTCCACCCTGAGCCCCGCAACCAGTTTGCCGGGGGTAGTGCCAAACAATGTCATCGCCCCCCACAAAACGATGCTGGTGATGGCAGCAAGCATCACGATGGTCAGAAGGTTGTCGGCTGCCGGGAAATTTACGCCAATCTCAGGCAGGTGTGGCCGGATTAAATAGCCGAAAGGCAATCCTACTACCGCCCCGATTATCATTTCGTCCGCAAGGCGCGCCCAAAAGCGCGGCCATGGCCCTGCAATCGTCGGATCGGGCAAGGGATCTGATTCCTTGTCCGACATGTCGCTCTCAAAACAAAGGCTCAGTTCGGAGGCTTCCGAGGCATTGACCCAATCTGCAAGGCCGGGGTGCCAGAGTAGTGTTTCCGGCTTTATCGTGCCTTTGCGGGCGAGCACGCCGAGGTCTTCAGCGGAAACAGGACCACCCTGTTTCCGGCCAAGCTTATAATACCAATAGGTCATTTAAATCAGTCATATCCCGTTTCCCCGCGGGCGAGGCTACAGGAGCAGATGAACACGATGCAAATGCCAAGTTGTATCAGGGGTGACCGAACAAACGCTTTTTGCCATCCTGCAGCGGTGCGAAAACCAAATCAGGTTTTCGCACCGGCTTGCTTCTTGAGCGCATAAAGCGCTTCGAGCGCCTCACGCGGGCTCATGTCATCCGGGTTGATGGCCTTCAACGCTTCTTCGACCTTGGAAGATCCACCGCGCTTTTCTTCCTTGCGCACCGCGACCTGGAAAAGCGGCAGATCGTCGATCAGCTGGCTTGCCGGGTTCTTGCGGTCGGAATCTTCCAGCTTGGTCAGCACGTCCCGGGCGCGGCTCACCACGCTATCGGGAAGGCCAGCAAGGCGGGCGACCTGGATGCCGTAGGAACGATCGGCAGCACCTGGGCCGACCTCGTGCAGGAAGATTACCTCGCCATCCCATTCCTTCACCTTCATCGTGGCGTTGGAAAGACGACCGAGTTTTTCCGAAAGCACGGTCAGTTCGTGGAAGTGGGTAGCGAACAGGCCGCGGCAACGATTGCCTTCATGCAGGTGCTCGACGGAAGCCCAGGCGATCGACAGGCCGTCGAAGGTCGCGGTTCCACGGCCGATCTCGTCGAGGATGACCAGAGAACGGTCGGTTGCCTGATTAAGGATGGCCGCCGTTTCGACCATCTCGACCATGAAGGTGGAGCGGCCGCGGGCAAGATCATCAGACGCGCCGACGCGCGAGAACAGCCGGTCGACCACGCCGATATGGGCGGCGGAAGCCGGCACGAAAGAACCCATCTGGGCAAGAATGGCGATCAGCGCATTCTGGCGGAGGAAGGTCGATTTACCGCCCATGTTCGGGCCGGTGAGCAGCCAGAGCGCGCCGAATTCGCCACCATTTTTCGGTGACAGATCGCATTCGTTGGCGATGAACGGGCCCGACGACTGGCGGCGAAGCGCCTGCTCGACAACCGGATGGCGGCCCCCCTCGATCGCAAACATTCGGCTGTCATCAACGATCGGGCGGCGGTAATTCCATTCCTCGGCGAGCATGGCAAGACCGCCGGCGACATCGATGATCGACAGCGCGCGGGCACCGGCCTTGATCGCCTCTGCTTCCGTGGTAACGGCGGCGACCATGCGGTCGAAGGCTTCGAGTTCGATCGTCAGCGCCTTGTCGGCGGCGTTGGCAATGCGGCTTTCGAGATCGGCAAGCTCGGTCGTGGTGAAACGCATCGCATTCGCCATTGTCTGACGATGGATGAAACGCGCCTTTGCTTCCGGCGTATCGGTCATCGGGCCGGCATTGCCGGCAGTGACTTCGATGAAATAACCAAGCACGTTGTTGTGCTTGATCTTCAGCGACTTGATGCCGGTTTCGTCGGCATATTGCAGCTGCAGGCCGGCGATCACCTTGCGGGACTGGTCGCGCAGGGCACGAACCTCATCCAGTTCAGCATTGGCGCCATCAGCCAGGAATCCCCCGTCACGCTTCAGAAGCGGCAGGTCTTCCGCCAGCATGTTGCCGAGCAGGGATTGAACCGTAACCGGCAACGCCTTCAGATCGACCAGCGCATCGGACAGTTCTTCCGGAAGCATTGATCCATCAAGAAAGGCCGCCACCCCGCGCGCGGCTTCCAGACCGGTCAGGATTGCGCCGAGATCACGCGGGCCGCCACGGTCGAGCGCAAGACGCGAGAGCGCGCGGGGCATATCCGGCACGTGCTTCAGCGATGTGCGCAGGTCGGAGCAGAGCGACGGCTCTTCCAGCAGAAAGGAGATGGAATCGAGCCGGAGATTGATGCGCTCCGGATCGGTCAGTGGCGACATCAGCCGCTCGGCAAGAAGCCGGGCTCCGCCGCCGGTAACGGTGCGGTCGATGGCCTTCAGCAGTGTTCCCTCGCGCTCACCCGAAAGCGTCTTCGTCAGCTCGAGATTGCCGCGGGTGGCGGGATCGATGAACAGCGTCGAGGCGCCGCTTTCGCGTTCCGGCCGCCCGAGCGGCGGGCGCTCGGAAATCTGGGTCTTTTCGACATAGGCGATGGCGGCCGCGGCGGCGGCGAATTCGGCACGGGAAAAAGTGCCGAAACCATCGAGCGTCGTGACACCGAAATAACGAGCGATGCGGCCTTCGGACGTGGCGCTGTCGAACAGAACCGAAGGCTGCGGCACGGCGACGCGGCCGAGCACATCAAAGACCGGTTTCAGCTCCGGATCGTGAAACATCGTATCCGGCATGATCAGTTCGCGCGGCTCTATGCGCAGGATATCGGCAAGCAGGCGCGACGGCTCTGTTTCCGCAAGGCGGAAGACGCCAGTGGAGATGTCGATCCAGGCAAGTGCCATCGCCGGCTCGGCGCCGCCCTTGATGCGAGCAAGCGTCATCAGATAGTTCGATTCCGAGGCGACAAGCAGCTTTTCTTCCGTGATCGTGCCCGGCGTGACGAGGCGCACGACATCGCGTTTCACCACCGATTTCGAGCCGCGCTTCTTCGCCTCCGCCGGATCTTCCACCTGCTCGCAGACGGCGACGCGGAAACCGAGCGAAATCAGTTTCTGCAGATAGTCATCCGCCGCATGGACAGGGACACCGCACATGGGGATATCCTGGCCCATGTGCTGACCACGCCGGGTAAGCGTGATGCCGAGCGCCCGGGATGCGTCAATCGCATCCTGGAAAAACAGTTCGTAGAAATCGCCCATGCGATAGAAGAGCAGCGAACCGGGATTGTTCGCCTTGATCTCGATGAACTGCTCCATCATCGGGGTGGCCGTGGCACGGCTTTCCTCCGAGGCGAGCTGGTCGGTGGTCAGGGCGTCGATGGACAAACGTTCAAACTGGGTCACTGGGCCGATTTTCATTGCGCATAGAAAGTCGCGACACTATCGGTGAAGCCCCTTTGAATACAACATTTGCAGCAGCTTCAGGCGAAGCTGCCCACAGGAAGCTGGAGGATATGGTCGTGAACGATAAGACAGCAAGCACGCGAACATCGGTAACCGAGCAGGAAGCACTCGATTTTCACTCCGATGGGCGCCCCGGCAAGCTCGAAATCACGCCGACCAAGCCGATGGCCACGCAACGCGACCTGTCACTTGCCTATTCGCCAGGTGTTGCGGTTCCGGTATTGGCGATCGCTGCCGATCCTGCCAAGGCCTATGACTATACGACCCGCGGCAACATGGTGGCCGTCATCTCCAATGGCACGGCAATCCTCGGCCTCGGCAATCTAGGTGCGCTGGCATCCAAGCCGGTCATGGAAGGCAAGTCGGTTCTGTTCAAGCGCTTTGCCGATGTCGATTCCATCGATCTTGAGGTGGACACCGAGAATGTCGACGAGTTCATCAACTGCGTGCGTTATCTCGGCCCGTCCTTCGGCGGCATCAATCTCGAAGACATCAAGGCGCCAGAATGTTTCATCATCGAAAGCCGGCTGCGCGAGCTGATGGATATCCCGGTTTTCCATGACGACCAGCATGGCACGGCAATCATCGCCGCTGCCGGCCTGATCAATGCGCTTAAGCTGACCGGTCGCGATCTAAAGACCACCAAACTCGTCTGCAACGGTGCCGGTGCTGCCGCAATCGCCTGTATCGAGCTTATCAAGGCGATGGGGTTTGCGCCGGAGAACATCATTCTATGCGACACCAAGGGCGTGATCTATCAGGGCCGCACGGAGGGCATGAACCAGTGGAAATCGGCGCATGCCGCCAAGACGGACCGCCGCTCACTGGAAGAAGCGATGAATGGCGCTGACGTGGTCTTCGGCCTGTCGCAGAAGGGAGCCTTCACCGAAGAGATGATCCGCTCCATGGCGCCTAAGCCGATCATCTTCGCCATGGCCAATCCGGATCCGGAAATCACGCCTGAGGAAGTGGCGCGTATCCGTGACGACGCGATCATGGCGACCGGCCGCTCGGACTATCCGAACCAGGTCAACAATGTGCTTGGCTTTCCTTACATCTTCCGCGGCGCGCTCGATGTTCGCGCCCGCCAGATCAACGACGCGATGAAGATCGCCGCAGCGCAGGCGCTTGCGAATCTCGCTCGCGAAGCCGTGCCGGACGATGTGGCCGCTGCCTATCAGGGCGTGCGTCCGCGTTTCGGCGCGCAGTATATCATTCCCGTCCCGTTCGATCCCCGCCTGATCTCGGCCATTCCGATGGCGGTTGCGCAGGCTGCGATGGAAAGTGGCGTGGCGCGTCGCGAGATAACCGACATTGCGGCTTACGGGCGCGAACTTGCTGCGCGGCGCGATCCGATAGCGGCCACGACACAGAGCATCTATGACCGGGTACGGCGCTTTCCGAAGCGGGTCGTCTTTGCCGAAGCGGAAGAAGAGCAGGTGATGCGGGCGGCGATTTCCTTCTGCAACCAGGAGCTTGGCACGGCCATCCTGCTCGGACGAGATGACGTGATCCGCGCCACGGCGGAGAAGGCGGGGATCGATCTCGACCAACCCGGCATCGAAATCGTCAACGCCCGTATTTCGAAGCGGACCGAAGCCTATACCGATCACCTCTATGCCAAGCTTCAGCGTCAGGGCTACCTGCTGCGTGACGTGCAGCGCCTGATCAACAATGACCGCAATCATTTTGCGGCAACGATGGTCGCCGTAGGCGATGCGGATGCAATGGTGACGGGCACGACCCGCAACTATGCCTCTGCGCTTGCCGACGTGCGGCGCTGTATCGCCACCAAGCCCGGCCACCGGGTGATCGGGGTCTCGCTCGTCGTTGCCCGCGGCCGGACGATCTTCGTTGCCGACACGGCCGTGCATGACCAGCCGAATGCGGAGGATCTTGCCGATATCGCCACCGAGGCCGCACGGGTTGCCCGGCGCATGGGCTACGAACCACGGGTGGCGATGCTTGCCTATTCCAACTTCGGCCAGTCGGTGGGTGAACGCTCCGAGCGTGTGCGCGAGGCTATAAAAATCCTCGATAGCCGCCGGGTCGATTTCGAATATGACGGCGAGATTGCTGCGGATGTGGCGCTCAATGCAACGCGCATGGAGCAGTACCCGTTCTGCAGGCTTTCAGGCACGGCAAATGTGCTGGTCATGCCGGCGATCCATTCGGCTTCGATTGCAACGCGCATGCTGCAGGAACTGGGTGGATCAACCCTGATCGGACCGCTTCTCGTCGGTCTCGACAAGTCGGTGCAGATCACCCAAATGGGTGCCAAGGACAGCGAGATCGTCAACATGGCGGCGATCGCCGCCTACAATGCAGGGTCGTAAGCATTTTTTGATACGCCCGTTCGAGCGGACTAAGTTCAGTGAACTAAGTCCGCTCGAGGCACCCACCATGAAAACGGTCAATATTCACGAAGCAAAGATACACCTTTAGCGGCTGGTCGAAGAGGCTGCGAATGGTGAAGGGTTCGTCATCGCCAAGGCGGGCAAGCCGATGGTGAAGGTCGGTCCACTGGAGGATGCTCCCGCAGGCGCCTCAAGTAAGAAACGCCACATAGGCTTTCTCGATGGCCAGTTTTCCGTGCCGGATGATTTCGACACCCTGTTCGCCAAAGACATTGAAGACATGTTCTGCGGCGAAGATAAATGAAACTGTTGCTGGACTCTCATATTCTGGTCTGGCTTGCGGCGATGAGTGCGAAACTTGCCGCACAGGCCAGACCATTAGTCGAAAATACCGACAACACGCTTTTTTCAGTGCAGCCAGCATATGGGAACTAACCATTAAGCATGCACACGGCCGGGAAGATATTCCGGTTCATCCACGTGTACTGCACCGCGCTTTGTTAGATAACGGTTTTCAAGAATTGCCGGTAACCGGTGACCACGCCTTCGGGCTTGAAACGCTTCCGTACCTCCACAAGGATCCGTTCGATCGGATCCTGATCGCGCAAGCCAAATCCGAAGGCATGCCTCTACTCACCTCCGACGAGACGATCGCCCGTTACAGCGGGCCGATACGGCTCGTTGTATAACACTCAGCTGGCGAAGCGGCCGGCGTCGGCGCCGAAATGGTTGATATAGCGGCCGGAAATGACGGCGATCGGCAGGACGATCAGGACGTCGGTCGTGTTGAAGGCCTGGTCGACCACTGCACCGTCACCGATCATTGCGCCGAGACGTAGATAACCCTTGACCAGCGGTGGCATGGCCGACAGGGCCTGGCGCGGATTGATCTCGTCGGCGGGGATCATGTCCATCTTGCGATAGAGATCCGATTTGGCCGACACCATCCACTCATCCTTCACCCGCGAATTCTGGTGCAGGAAGGAAAGAGCGAGCGCATGTTCCTGCGGATCGACACCGGGGAAGGATGCGCAGCCGAACATGGCACCCATACCGTGCCTCAGTGCGTAAGCCCAGTTGCCCTGCCAGAGCAGTTCCACGGTCCGCTTCGTGCGGTAATCGGGCAGGACGCAAGAACGGCCGAGCTCCATGAACTGCTTGTCGGGATGGCGCTTCAGGAGCGGCTCGATATCGAATTCCGAGGCGGAATAGAAACCACCATTGGCCATTGCGACTTCCTGGCGCAGCAGGCGGTAGGTGCCAACGATCTGATCTTCGATTTCGCCATCAATCGCATTGTCGACCACTAGAAGATGATCGCAGATATCGTCATAGCTATCGAAATCGCGCCTGAGATGCATCGCCTCGGGAGGCAGCATCGCATTCATCTCTTCAACGAAAACGCGATAGCGAACCGACTGTGCCGCATCGATCTCCCGGCTGTTGCGCGCAAGCCGCGTTTCCAACGAGCCTATGCGGCCGAATACATCGCTCTTCTCGATGGAAGGCGCCGGTGTCGAGGGATGATCGAGGGTCAATTCGCGGTTCAGGAGTTCGATTGCCATGGTGAGTCACCCGTACCGGTTGGATCACCGCCATTAATCACGTCTCTGCAACAGGAACGTGACATCGATTGTCACAATAGGCTGCGGGTAAGAATCCGTCAACGGAGACGCTGACGCGCGATATTCTCCGAGAGAAGATGACCAATGTCAGCGAGTAAACGGGCTGGCTCTACGGGCTTTTGCAGGACCCTTTGTGCACCGGCAGTCAACGCGTTTTGCAGAGCCTCGTCGCGATCTTCGCCGGTCAAGACGATCACCGGAACTGCGAGACTATTCATTGTTTTTTCGGCCTCGCGCAGATCGGTGACAACATCCAACGGATCCCCACCCGGCATGTTCAAGTCGGTTATAATCAGGTCAGGCGGCGCGCCGGGCGCGCGAACAAGATTGTGGAAACTTGGGACATCCGTGACCCATCGAACCTTGTGACCATTCTTCTGCAGCATCGTACGCAGCAGCATGGCACTGACCGGATCATCTTCGGCAAGAACGATATCCAACTCTCTTTGGATATCGAAAGGCACAAATGCTTCGATCCCATCCGCATGGGACGGCACGCTCTGCGACTGATTGTCGATACGGCTGAAACCACGCATGCGGCCACTCAACACGTCGACAAGCGACCGCTCTCGCAGGGGGCGGATCAGCCAGGCATCGAACAGATCCTGCGGCTGCGAGGCCCGCTCCTCCGGATTGACGAGGAGAATGCGATGCAGAGGTTTGTGAAGCGGCTCGCAGGCATAATCCGATGCCAGCCGATGGTCGACGATCAGATCCGTGAAAGGCGCTTGCCCATCCGCCGCCCGGTCGATCAGCATCGACACGTCCTGCGTTGTGGAAAGGTGGCGGCAACGGCCGCCCAGCGCCTCGATCGTTGCAACGGTAGCCTGAGCCGTTGGCCCTTGCGGCGCGAGCAAGATCACACAAGACCGCGCCAGCATGCCGCTTCTGTCGGTTTCGCCCGCGGCCACATCTTCGGCAAGACGAACAGGGAAGCGAATTGTGAAGGTACTGCCCTCACCCTTACGGCTCTTGACCGAAAGAGAACCGTCGAACTCCGCCAGAATGCGCGACGCGATGCCGAGGCCGAGGCCTGTCCCTCCACTGCGAGCCTCCACCGATCCGACCTGTTCGAACTCACCGAAGATTCTCGCCTGCTCTTGGGGTGTCATTCCCGGACCAGTATCGATGACAGCGATTTCGACGTTAGCCTCAGCAAGGGTCACCCGAACGAGCACACCACCGCTGGAGGTGAATTTTACCGCGTTGCCCATGACATTGAATAGAACCTGGCGAAGACGAGCGGGATCGAAATCCAGCAATTCGGGAAGATCGGCGGCAAAGGTCGCGGCGATCTCGATGCGTTTTTCGTGGGCGCGTGGAGAGAGCATTTCCACTACGCTTTCCAGCAACTGGCGAAGATTTTCCGCTCTCGTGTTCAGCCGGAAACGGCCTGCCTCCATGGTGGAGAGATCGAGGATATCATCGACCAGCTGGGCCAGGAGATGGCCGGACTGGCGAATGCCGCTGAGATAGTTCTGCTGTTCAGCGGTCAGCTTCGTCTGGCTGAGCAGATGTGTCATGCCGAGAATGCCATTCAGTGGCGTTCGGATCTCATGCACGACAGTCGAAAGGCGGCGCGATTTTGCTTCGCTAGCGGCTTCGGATTCTTTCAGGCGGTTCTTCAGCGAGTGCCGGCCGGGCGACAAACGTTTCAACTGGAAAATAAGGTTCTGCAGTGGGCTCAGGTGCCGCGGGGTTACAGCAGCGAAGAAATCCATTTCTGCGGGCGGCTCGACGATGAGTTCAGACAATTGCTCCGCCTGCCCTTCAGCAGAATGGGGCTGGGAGAAGGCCTTGGTCAATCTGTCTTGCAACTCGGCGAGGGTGCGCATGGATTAAGCCTACACGGGCTTTCCTTCGCAATCCTTAGGCCGACGGCTTAACAGGGACTTAATCGCCCGATTTCGATCCGATAAGCTCATCCAGAATAACCAAGCCGGCTCCGATAGTTATGAAGCTGTCGGCCAGATTGAAGACGGCAAACGACCACGTCTCTGTATGAAACAGGATGTAATCTATGACGTGACCATAGACCAAACCGTCGATCAGGTTACCGACAGCGCCGGCGATAATCAGGGTGAAACCTGCATGCGCAAATGTTCTCGAAACCGGGGTGCGGCGCCAAAGCCAGAGAACGACACCAACGATGACAATGCGCATGCCAATAATGAATTCGCGCTCCATGCCGGATAGAAGCGAGAAGGCAACACCGAGATTATACGTTCGGAAGAGCGCCAGGAACGGGATGACCGGCACTGCTTCGTGCATAGGCAGCCAAGCTTCCACCGCAAGCTTGATGGCCTGATCGAGAATGACCGCAATTACGATGACGATGCCTGCAATCAGTGGCCGAGACAGAGGTGTTACGCCTTGCGTCATGTTCTGTCTTCCAACGTCAAGAGGTGGCGGCGCGCTTCGAAAAGCATGACGGCGGTTGCGACGGCCAGATTGAGGCTGTCGGCAAGGCCCTGCTGCGGTATGCGCACGGTACGATTGGCGGCCTTGGCAAGATTATCCGGCAGGCCGGACTGCTCATTGCCCATCAGGATGACGACCGGCTTGCTCTTGTAGTCGGCCGTACGATAATCGACGGCACCGGCAAGATGGGTTGCGACGACATTGACGCCTGAACGCTTCTGCCAGCCAAGAAACTCGTCCACCGAGCATTTCACCACGGGAAGTGCGAAGACCGAGCCCATCGTGGCACGGACGGTTTCAAGCGAGAACGGATCAGTGCAATCGCCAACGAGGATGACGGCGGAAGCACCGGCAGCATCTGCCGTGCGTATGATCGTGCCGAGATTGCCGGGATCGCGGACGCGATCGAGCGCCACCAAGGTTTCATCCCTGCCAGGTGCAAGGTCTTCCAGACGCTTCCAGCGTTGTTCGAAAATGCCGACAACCATTTGCGGATTGTCCCGGCGGGTAACCGACGAGAGGACCTTTTCGGAAACTTCCAGAACAAGGCCACCATTTGCCACCGTGCGGGTGGCGGCCTGCTCGACCAGTGGCTTGCCCTTGGCGGCCTTGGCATAAATGAGAGTGCGGATTTCCCATCCGAGTTCCAGCGCGTCTATGACGAGCTTCAGGCCTTCGGCCATGAAGATCCCGGCCGCTTCGCGGTCCTTCTTGTTGGAAAGCGCCTTGATATCCTTGATGATCGGGTTGGCGAGCGAGGTAACTTCCTTCACCTGCCCGACCTTGCGGGCACCCGGCTTTCTGAATTCGTCTGTCATTGGGAAACCCAGCGGCTGAAGAGTGAGGTGGATAGGGCACGGCCACGGGCCTTGCCGTCGATACCCGTCTCACGAATGACGAGTTCACCCGATTCCACCGTGCCACCGGCACCGCGCATCGTCTCGCGCATCAGCTCGTGGATGGAATAGAAGCTCGCCCGGATGGAATAGGCAGTGAGGACCAGTCCGACGGAATTCTTCGACAGAAGTTCACGGCAGACGTCGAGCATGACGGGCAGGTGCTCGAAAAGCTCCCAGACTTCGCCATTCGGACCACGGCCGAATTTCGGCGGGTCGGTGAGAATGATATCGTAAGTGCTGCCCCGGCGCTCTTCGCGCAGGATGAATTTCATCGCATCCTCGCAGATCCAGCGGATCGGAGCCTTGTCGAGACGCGAAAGAGCCTGGTTTTCCCGCGCCCAGCCGATGGCCTTTTTAGAGGCGTCGACATGGGTCACCTCTGCGCCGGCAGCAGCTGCCACCAGCGACGCCACTCCGGTGTAACCAAATAGGTTGAGCACCTTGAGCGTGCGGCCCTTTGCCTTCGCCTCTTCGACCCGATCCCGGACCCAGGTCCAGTGGACGATCTGCTCGGGGAAAAAGCCCATATGGCGGAATGCGGTAAAGCGGCCTTGAAAATCGATGTCCAGCAGCGAAAGTGGCCAGGTCTCGCCGAGCGCTTCACGCGGAAACTTCCAGCGGCCCATGCCGTCTTCATCGGTGTTGCCGGTGAAGACGGCATCGGCCCTGTTCCAGACGTCCGCTGACAGAGATGGCTGCCAGAGCGCCTGCGCCTCGGGCCTGACGACAAAATACGGACCGTATTTTTCGAGCTTGAGACCCTTGCCGCTGTCGACCAGATGGAAATCGCCGGCATTCTGCGACTCAAGAATAATCGGAACATTTTCTTTCGGCAGATCGCCCTCGCGTACCATAAGCGGTCGCGTTTGCGCTGCAGACTGGCTGATGACGGGCTTGACCTCGCTCGCCTTGTCGCTTGCTTTCGGACGCGATGCGGCAACGGGAGACTTCGGCTTGCCGGTGACGCTATGCCGGTCCTGCGCATTGCCGCCCCGAGAAGGAGCCTTCTGCCCCATCCGCTTGTCTCTGCTCTTCAACGGTTGATCCTTCGCTTTCATTTTCGTGCAGATAGCATCTGCAGCGCATTCGGCAAAGCCCATGCGATCATACGCGACGAAAGCAAATGCGGGGAGCAGGATGGGGCTATTCCAGGTCTGCGGGCCGAAAAAAATAGCCCACGATGTCAGGAGGATTTCATCACAGCGGTTACGCGAGACTGGGAAGGAACCGGGGCCGGTTCGCCATCTGTCAGCCCCGTCGAGCGGCGATCGCCTTATGCTCTTTCTGCCATTTCACCGCTTCCTTGGCTTCGACGCGAGCCTGGCGGCGATAGTGGCCTTGTTTCCACCACGTCACAGAAGCGCCGATCACCATGCCCACCAAGATCGCCAGGAAAACAAAAACAAAGAACGGCGCCGAAACGGACAATATGCTGTCTTGTGGACGGAACGGGTTTAGCGCCAGTGTGACCACCTGCCTGTTCGCCACCGCCAAGACAATCAGGACGATGCCAATCGGCACGAAAACGACAAGCGAAACAATACGCTTAAGCTTCGTCATAGGTCACTCCGGCAATTTCTCATTCAGCCATAGCAGATTGGCCCGGACGCCACAGTTTCAAGACCCTGCGGCGATATCCGCGCTCAATCGTCCTCGTCGGCCATGCCCGGGTTGAGGCGCTCACGCAACTCTTTACCGGTTTTGAAAAACGGCACCCATTTTTCCTCGACAAAGACGCTCTCACCCGTACGCGGGTTGCGCCCGGAACGCGACGGACGGTTCTTTACCGAGAAAGCGCCGAAACCACGCAGCTCAACCCGGTTACCGCCAGCAAGCGCATCCGTGATTTCATCGAGCACGGCATTGACGATGTTCTCGACGTCGCGATGGTAGAGATGCGGATTGCGTGCCGCAACGATCTGTACCAATTCAGACTTAATCACGGTTGCCCCCTGAAAAAATTAGATTTTCAACCTTTGCCAACCTGCCAAACCGAGACAAGACCGTCAAGGAACAACTTGCCGGAACCCCAACCATCGATCGCATCCGGCGTGATCGGCAGAGTGACACCGAGATAACGGAAAAGCCCCGTCAGCGCATGGGCAAACCAGAAGGACGACGAGGAATCGCTCTTTTTCCACTCGACAATCGGCAGATCGCGGGAAACGTCGCGCGTATCAAGATAATCCAGAATGTCGTCGTCGCCGCCGAGCTTGTCGATGAGCTTGACGTTCAAAGCCTGCCTTCCGGTGAAGATCGTGCCGTCAGCAAGTTTCAAAACCTCGTCGCGCGGTAGCTTTCTGCGTTCGGCCACAAGGTCCACAAACCAGCCATAGCTATCCATGATCATGTTGCGGATCATGCCCTTGGCTTCCTCGCTGGCCGGATGGAAAGGCGACGGCTCGGCCTTAAGCGGTGAGGACTTTATTTCCTCGAGCGATACACCGATCTTCTTCATCAGCTCATCGGCCTGCGGATACTGGAAAATGACGCCGATCGACCCGGTGATCGAGCTTTCGCCGGCAATAATCGTGTCTCCGGCCGTAGCGATCATGTAACCGGCAGATGCCGCCAAGGTGCGAATGTCGGAAACGACCGGCTTCTTTTCGGCCACCTTGCGGATGGCCTGATAGAGGCGCTCGCCACCATAGGTGGTTCCGCCGGGTGAGGAAATAGAGACGATCAAGGCCTTGGCCTGGCTACTTTCCGCAACACGATCAAGACGCTCGATCAGCTCACGGTCATCCGTGATCATTCCGGAGATATTCACGCGAGCGATATGGGGGACGGCAGAACCGGATTGCTCACCGGCGATTGCCCAATAGGATACGAAGCCAATGGCCGCCAAAAAGATCAATGCCGCGACGCGCCAGAAGCTGAGCTTGCGGCGCAACTGGCGCCGATCCGCGATTGCCATTTGGTCCATAAAATTTCCCTTAATGCCTAAAGCGCTTTACATAGGCCCCAATTTGCCCGATTGCAGCGGTTCGTATCACGTTTTTATGTTCTCCATTATTGTTTGTTGAAGAATAAAAACCATATTGGCGGTCGACGATTGATCGCCCTGCCCTATCGGCTAGCGAAGAGATCGCCGGAAACGACGAAATGGAGCTTCATGCTGCAGCATATACGAAAGACAGGAAGCATACTCGCATCGATACAGGCGCCGACAAGCGCTTACGATGCTGCGCTGTCCCATTCTTCGCGCGTCAGCCGGCTGAAAATTCTCCTACCTGTGGCTGCGGGCCTAATTTCGCTTGGCTTTATTGGCGTTGCCATTGTCCGGACCTATCTGCCAGAAAATCTGTCAATCGAGAGCGCCAAGATAGAAGACGGAAAGATTGTCATGGAGCGGCCCGCCATATCCGGCCGCAACAGTGACGGGATCAGCTACTCTATGCTGGCCAACAAAGCTCTTCAGGACATCCAAAACCCTAATAAAATCACGCTCAAGGACGTCAAAGCGGCAGTGCCGATCAATGACGACCTGATCGCGCGCGTAACCGCAACAAGTGCAGATTTCGACCGTGGTGCCGACATCCTGGATCTGACTGCACCATTCGACGTCAATCTGAGCAACGGGATCACCGCCCACTTCCAATCTGCTCATCTCGATATTCCCGGCGGGACGATGAACACGCCCGATGCGGTTAATATCTCGATGAGCCAAGGCTCTATTGTTGCAGATTCCATGAAGATCACCGATAAGGGGCATACCCTCAACTTCACCGGTAAGGTTCGGGTCCATCTCGATCCCGCAGCCATCCGCAACAAAGGCAAATAGAGCCCGGCCGCCATGATGCATCGTTGTTTTTCACTCAGCATTCCTGCCGCGACCGCGGTGGCCATGTTTTCCTGCCTCAGTGTTTCCGCCTTTGCTCAGTCTACAACGAGCAACATGAGCGGTCTCAAGCTGTCGAACGATCAGCCTATCCAGATCCAGAGCGACCAGCTGGAGATCAAGGATCAGGAAAAAAAGGCTTATTTCACCGGTAATGTGAATGTTGTGCAGGGCACAACCACACTGAAGGCCGGCAAGATGACCGTTCAGTACAAAGAGAAAGCCAATGGCGACGGCGGTGCGGCGTCGATTTCCAGCGGCAACGCCGACATCGACAAGATTTTTCTCGATGATACGGTTTTCCTGAGTTCGGGTACACAGCAAGCGACAGCCGAAGCTGGCCAGTTCGACATGGCGAGCCAGACGTTTGTGCTGACCGGCAAGCAGGTTGTGCTTTCCGATGGACCGAATGTGTTCAAAGGCTGCAAGCTGACTGTGCAGATGGCGAGCGGCCAAGCCAAGCTCGACAGCTGCGGTGGTCGCGTTGAAATCATGCTCGACCCAAAGTCGCGGCCTAAACAATAGACTCATAACGTGAAACTTCCTTTTCTCCCCCAGTTGACGGCAAGGAAAACGCCTTCGCCCGAACCCTTTATCGCACGCGACAAGGCGCGCTATGAGGGGACCCTCGTCGCGCATGGACTTTCCAAGACCTATGACACAAGACGCGTTGTGAACGGCGTATCGCTGGTCGTGCGCCGTGGGGAGGCCGTTGGCCTGCTCGGGCCGAATGGCGCGGGCAAAACAACCTGCTTCTACATGATCACCGGCCTTGTTCCGGTCGATGAGGGAATGATCGCGATCAACGGCAATGAAGTAACGCGCATGCCGATGTATCGCCGGGCGCGGCTTGGTGTCGGCTACCTGCCGCAAGAGGCTTCGATCTTTCGCGGGCTGTCGGTGGAAGACAATATCCGTGCCGTGCTCGAGGTCCACGAACCCAACCGGGACAAGCGAGAAGCGAAGCTCGACGAATTGCTGGAAGAATTTCACATCAGCCAGCTCCGCAAGTCTGCAGCCGTGGCCTTATCGGGCGGCGAACGACGCCGCCTGGAAATTGCCCGGGCACTGGCAACAGACCCGTCGTTCATGCTGCTCGACGAACCTTTTGCAGGTGTCGATCCAATTTCCGTATCGGATATCCAGAATCTTGTCCGACACTTGACGGCACGCGGCATTGGCGTACTGATAACCGATCACAACGTGCGTGAGACGCTCGGCCTTATCGATAGAGCCTATATCATCCATGCGGGTGAAGTGCTGACCCACGGCCGGGCTTCTGACATCGTTAATAACCAGGATGTCCGTCGACTTTACCTTGGCGACAAGTTCAGCCTTTAAAATAGCGTCACAATTCCGCCACCTCGGCGCTTGACCAAATCTCTCAAAAAAGCAATTCTTGTGCCAGATGCGCATGACGGCCACGCAATGAGTGCGCGGCCGGGTGTTTTGGGAGTTTAGCGTCCACCATGGGTTTAACCGCCAGCCTTTTCCTGCGACAGACCCAATCGCTTGTGATGACTCCGCAGCTGATGCAGTCGATTCAGCTGCTGCAGATGACGCATTTCGAACTGAACCAGTTCATCGCGCAGGAAATAGAAAAGAACCCACTGCTCGAAATTTCGCCATCGGACGGCGAAAGTGGCGCAGAATTGGGCTATGGCGACACAACGGATCACATTGCCGCAGAAGCCGATGTCGATGCGGGAGCATGGCGGGACGAGCAGGGTATCGTCATTACAGAAACGTTTGGCGAAGGCCTGGACGGCGGCACTGAAAACGTCTTTCCCGACGACCCGCCCGAGCGGCGAGGAGATGCGCCCGAGCTAATGGGCCAATGGAAATCGATGCCAGCGGGTGATGCCGGCGATGATTACGATATCAACGATTTCATTGCCAGCGAAGTCGGCCTACGGGAGCACATCAGCCAGCAAATCCCGCTGCTGCTCAAACAGTCGCAGGATCGCCTTATTGCCCAGCAGCTAAATGAAGAACTGGACGATGCAGGATATCTTCAGGCCGACCTCGACGAGATCGCTGCCAGGCTCGGCATAACGACCGAGTACGCCGAGCAAGTACTGGTGCGCCTGCAGACACTTGATCCACCCGGCATATTTGCCCGTTCACTCGGCGAATGCCTGGCGATCCAGCTTAAACAAAGGGATCGGCTCGATCCCGCCATGGATACCCTGGTCCGCCACCTGGACCTCTTGGCGAAGCGTGATTTCGCAAATCTCAGAAAGTTATGCGGCGTCGATGACGAGGACCTCATCGACATGTTTGCTGAAATTCGCCAACTGAACCCGAAGCCGGGTGCAGATTTCGCAACTCAGGTCGCTGATGTTATTTCGCCGGACATCGTCGTCCGTCCTGCCAATATCGGCGGCTGGGCGGTGGAACTTAATCCGGAAACCCTGCCACGCGTTCTGGTCAACCAG
The DNA here is from genome assembly GCF_014198105.1 of Aliirhizobium cellulosilyticum. Classification (NCBI taxonomy): domain Bacteria; kingdom Pseudomonadati; phylum Pseudomonadota; class Alphaproteobacteria; order Hyphomicrobiales; family Rhizobiaceae; genus Aliirhizobium; species Aliirhizobium cellulosilyticum. The sequence continues at coordinate 848,415 of NZ_JACIGW010000002.1, forward strand.
ACCTATTTTCAACAGGTATCGAAGAACTGCCCGAAAAACAGCGGAGATTACGCATTTCTTTCCGATTGCCTGCAGAACGGCAACTGGCTGACCCGCAGCCTGGACCAGCGCGCCAAGACGATCATGAAGGTCGCAACAGAGATCGTCCGCCAGCAGGACGCTTTTCTCATGCACGGTGTCGATCACCTGCGCCCGCTCAATTTGAAGACCGTCGCAGAAGCCATCAAGATGCACGAGTCCACGGTAAGCCGCGTTACTTCGAACAAATACATGCTGACGCCGCGGGGCATGTTCGAGCTCAAATACTTCTTCACGGTTTCGATCGGATCGGCCGATGAAGGTGGCGACAGCCACTCCGCCGAGGCCGTTCGCCACAAAATCAAGATGCTGATAACACAGGAAGCTGCTGACGCCGTTCTTTCCGATGACGACATCGTGACCAGCCTCAAGCAGGCAGGAGTAGACCTAGCCCGCCGCACGGTCGCCAAGTATCGGGAAGCCATGAACATTCCCTCGTCGGTTCAGCGCCGGCGAGAGAAGCGCGCTGCGGCCAGAGTAGCCACGTTGTGACCAGCGTGCGATGCATCCATAGGTCGAGACGTTGACTTCCTTTCCAACGAAGGCTAGAAGCGCCGCCGCCAGCGGGGCTTCCCCACAATTCCGCGCAAGGCAGGACAGGTAGCGCTATTTTGCTGCAATCGGTTCGGACGGCTTGGATGAGAGAGCGGCTTGGCGTAGACTGGAACACGCAAGTCACGACAAGAAGGAATAATTCCATGAGTGTGCGTGTTTCCGGTAAGCATATGGAAATCGGTGATTCTTTCCGCCAAAAGATCGAGGACCATATCGGGGAGGCCATAACCAAATACTTCGATGGAGGCTATTCAAGCCAGGTTATCGTAGAGAAATCCGGCCCACGTTTTTCTGCCGATTGCAAAGTGCATCTCGATACGGGGATCGTGCTTCACGCCGCAGGCGAAGCCAATGATCCGCAGGGCAGTTTCGATGCTGCCGCCGAGCGTATAGAGAAGCGTCTGCGTCGCTATAAGCGCCGTCTAAAGGATCATCACGCTGGCACCAACCAGCAGAACGGCTTTGCCGAAGTGGCTTACACGGTCATGGACCGGGTGCCTGAAGAGGCAGACGATGTGCCGGACGATTTTGCTCCGACGATCGTTGCCGAAACTACCAAGCAGCTGAGAACGATGTCAGTTGCGACGGCCGTCATGGCATTGGATATGACGGATGAACCCGTGCTTCTTTTCCGTAGCCCCGGTGACGAGAAGCTGAACATCGTTTACAGGCGCCACGACGGCAATATTGGCTGGATCGACTCCACCAATATCAAGAACTAACGAAACTCGGGAGGCGTCGGCAACGACGCTTCCCCTGCCTTCGCGGCACAAAGGAAGAAACGAATGGCATTGGCAGATCTGCTGCATCAAGATGCGATTATCCCTGCCTTAAAAGCGACCTCCAAGAAACAGCTCCTGCAGGAATTGGCGACTAAGGCCGCCAAGCTGACGGGCGTTTCCGAACGGGAAATCTTTGACGTCATCCTGCAGCGCGAGCGGCTGGGATCGACGGGTGTGGGACATGGCATCGCCATTCCGCATGGGAAGCTTAACGGTATTTCATCGATCAGCGGCATTTTTGCGCGGTTGGAGAGCCCTGTCGATTTCGAGGCACTGGATGACGAACCGGTGGATCTCGTATTCCTTCTTCTTGCTCCGGAAGGCGCTGGCGCCGACCATCTCAAGGCGCTTTCGCGCATTGCACGCGTGCTGCGTGACCAGGATCTTGCCGCGAAACTGAGGCAGACCGATTCCGCCTCCGCGATCTATGCCTTCCTCAATGAAGAGCAGACTAATAACGCGGCTTGAATGCCGCTTTCCTTTTCATGAAAATCGATTGATCAGATCATTTCCGCGTTTCTTCGAAACGCGAAACGGGCCTGTCTATTTTTACCGCGATTCCTGACGGAAAACCGGTTTCCACTCCTGCCGATATTGCTTTTAGCAGGCGAGATCAGCAACGACCGCGTCTAGGATAAGCATCCCCTTTGGCGTGCAGCGCAGACGCGAATTGCCGAGACGCTCGATAAACCCGTGTTCCAGTAAAGTCTGCTCCCGGACAGGATCCGGATCGCGGCCGGAGAGTTCCTGCCAGCGGGCGAGATCGACGCCTTCGGTGAGGCGCAGCCCCATCAGCAGCAGTTCGTCTGCCTGCTCATCGTAGCCGAGAACTTCCTGATCGTTCATCCCGTGGCCTTCGGCTTCTACACGCTCAAGCCAGGTTTCGGGACGGCGCTCGGTGGCGGTGGCGATCTTGTTACGGCCACGGGTAAGACGACCATGTGCACCCGGCCCGATACCTGCATAATCGCCATACCGCCAATAGGTCAGGTTATGGCGGCTTTCGGCGCCGGGCTTTGCGTGATTGGACACTTCATAAGCCGGCATGCCGTGACGTGCGGTGATTTCCTGTGTTGCCTCGTAAAGCAAGGCGGATTGATCGTCATCCGGCACGATGAGCTTGCCTGCCTTGTGCAATCCGTAAAAGGGCGTGCCTTCCTCGATCGTTAGCTGGTAGAGGGACAAATGGTCAACCGCATAGGAAATTGCCTGCTTAAGCTCGGCTTCCCACGCTTCAACCGTCTGCCTGGGCCGGGCATAGATAAGGTCGAAGGACATGCGCGGAAAAATCTCACGCGCCAGCCGTATCGCTTTCAAAGCATCCGCAACATCATGCAGCCGGCCGAGAAATTTGAGATCGGCATCGTTGAGGGCCTGCACGCCCATGGATACACGATTGACACCGGCTGCCCGATAACCACGAAAACGCTCCGCCTCGACACTGGAGGGGTTGGCTTCCATGGTGATCTCGATTCCATCCGGAACGTTCCAGTGACGGGCAATGCCGTTGAGGATCGCCTCAACGGTTGAAGGATCCATGAGCGACGGCGTACCGCCGCCAAGAAAAATGCTGGTCACGACTTTCGGGCCGCTCATCTTCCGCATCGTTTCCATCTCTTTGAGGAAAGCGGCGGTGAAACGGGCCTGATCCACCGGCTGATGGCGGACATGGCTGTTGAAGTCGCAATAGGGACACTTGGCAGCACAAAACGGCCAATGGACGTATACGCCGAAGCCCGGCTCACCCGTGTCGGGAAGCAGCGTATTGGGCAGGTTGGAGGCTACGGCGTTCACGAAGGATCAGGCCTCCAGGCAGGTTTCGACGAAGAGTTTGAAGGCGCGGGCACGGTGCGACAGGGCATGCTCGTCGCCCGGCTTCCAGCCATGCTTTTCTTCACTGGTCATCTCGCCGAAGGTCGTTTCATAGCCTTCAGGCTGGAAAAGCGGATCGTAACCGAAGCCCGCGGTGCCACGCGGCGGCCAGGCGACCACACCTTCGACCTCGCCGCGGAACAGCTCGGTATGGCCATCCGGCCAGGCGAGGCAGAGCACGCTGACGAAACGGCAGGTGCGCTTGTCGGGCGTATCAGCGCCCTTTTCCTGCAGCGCTTTCTCGACCTTTTCCATCGCCATCTGGAAATCGCGGCTGCCATCCTCGCGCTCGGCCCAGTTGGCCGTATAGACGCCCGGTGCGCCGCCGAGAGCATCAATCACGATGCCGCTGTCATCCGACAACGCCGGAAGGCCCGAAGCCTTGGCCGATGCCAGCGCCTTGATCGTGGCGTTTTCCTCGAATGTCGTGCCGGTTTCGTCCGGCTCCTCGAACTTCAGTTCCGCGGCAGACTTTGCCGAAAAACCGAATGGTCCGATCAACTCGGCGATCTCCCTGATCTTGCCGGCGTTGTGGCTTGCGACAACGATCGTCTTGGTCTCGAGCTTACGCATGAAAATTCCTACTTCAGGTTCCAGAGCATGGGCTCTGCACATTCCAGGCTGTTGCCGGCGGGATCACGGAAATAGATCGAGCGGGCGCCGTTGGGCCAGCGGAAATCGCTTTCGATCACAATGCCTGCCTTGTTGAGCTTTTCGACCATCCTGTCAATCGCCTCCGCACGCATACGGAAACAGAGGTGACCGGGGCCGGTTGCGCCGTGCGGCGGAACAGGGAGCGCGTCAGAAGACGGCGGCTTTACCGTCTCCTTCGGATCAAAGATCAGCAGGATCATCTCTCCGCAGCTAAAGAAGAGGTGGCGGTTGCCGGCGCGCAGGACTTTTTCAAGCCCCAGCACACCGCCATAAAAAGCCTCCGCCGCGTCGAGATCGTCGGTGTAAAGTGCGGTTTCGAGTATGCCTTCGATCACCGCTCCACCTTTCAGGCGCCGATGGCGGCCTTCTGCATGGCAACCAGTTCCTGCGTGCCGGCTTCGGCGAGCGTCAGAAGCTGCAGGAATTCCTCGCGGCTGAACGGCTTGCCTTCGGCTGTGCCCTGCACTTCGACGATGCCGCCCGCGCCGGTCATGACGAAGTTCGCATCGGTCTCCGCAGCGGAGTCTTCGAGGTAATCCAGGTCGATCACCGGCTGGTTGGCGAAGATACCGCAGGAGATTGCCGCGACGTGATCCTTCAGGACCTTGTCGAGCTTGATCATCGAGCGGGTTTCCATCCACTTGAGGCAATCGTGAAGCGCGATCCAGCCGCCGGTGATGGACGCCGTACGGGTACCGCCATCGGCCTGGATGACGTCGCAGTCGATGGTGATCTGCTTTTCACCGAGCGCCTCGAGATCGACGACCGCACGCAGCGAACGGCCGATCAGACGCTGGATCTCGAGCGTGCGACCGCCCTGCTTACCGGACGTGGCTTCCCGCTTCATGCGGTCGCCGGTGGCGCGCGGCAGCATGCCGTATTCGGCGGTTACCCAACCCTTGCCGGTGTTGCGCAGCCACGGCGGGGTCTTTTCTTCAAGGCTTGCGGTGCACAGCACATGCGTGTCGCCGAACTTCACCAGACAGGAGCCTTCGGCATGTTTGGAGAAGTTGCGCTCGAAAGACACTTTGCGCATCTGGTTTACTGGTCTGCCTGAAGGCCGCATTGATCACTCCCTATATCAGCGCATCGCATCTTCAGGCGAGACGCCCAAGCATGCGATGATCCTTTGATTTTCCGCATTGGATGACAGGCGAATTGTTGCCGTTTTCATCTGTTGCAGCGTTTCCCGCCTTCTAAGGTGCGCGGGCTTCATTTGCAAAGAAAAAGCCTTGGCCGCGCCTTATCGTGACAATTGGCACGACATCTGCGATTTCCCTTTTGAGGCCTCCGCTGCAATAACTATATTTCGGAGGCGAACAAATCGAGGTTACTTAGGGATATGAGCTTTTCTGCGGGTAGAGGCATGGATGTCGGGTCGATGCTCGACGAGCGCTCACGCGAGATCTTTCGTCGTATCGTGGAGAGCTATCTGGAAAACGGCGAGCCTCTCGGCTCCCGCAATTTGTCGCGCCTGCTACCCATGTCGCTGTCGCCGGCATCGGTACGCAATGTGATGAGCGATCTCGAACAGTTGGGCCTGATCTATTCACCGCATATCAGCGCAGGTCGGCTGCCGACGCAGAGCGGGCTGCGCTTCTTTGTCGACGCCTTCATGCAGACTGGCAACCTTTCCGATGAGGAACGCGCCAGTATCGATCGACAGGTGCGTCCCAACGACAGGGACCAGACGCTGGAAAACCTGATGACGGATGCGAGCCTGATGCTGTCAGGCGTCTCGCGCGGAGCCGGCATCGTCATCACGACGAAAAGCGACCCGATCCTCAAGCATGTGGAATTCATCCGGCTGGAGCCGACAAAGGCCCTGGCTGTGCTTGTCGGCGATCACAATCAGATCGAAAACCGCATCATCGATTTGCCGGCAGGCGTGACCTCTTCACAGCTTACTGAAGCTGCCAATTTTCTCAACGCACACCTGACCGGCCAGACGCTTCCCGAATTCCGGGGGCAGATCAAGAAGTTGAAGCAGGAGGTGCAGACGGAAGTCGATGCTCTGGCGCAAGATCTGATCGAGAAAGGCCTAGCGGTCTGGTCAGGCGACAGCGAGGAAGGCAAGCCGACCCAGCTCATCGTTCGCGGCCGCGCCAATCTTCTGGAGGGATTGGGAGAGGCTTCGGATCTGGACCGGCTGCGGCTGCTATTCGACGATCTGGAGAAGAAGGACAGCCTGATCGAAATACTGGAGCTTGCCGAAGCCGGGTCCGGGGTTCGGATTTTCATCGGATCGGAAAACAAGCTGTTTTCGCTATCCGGTTCATCGCTGATCGTCGCACCCTATCGCGATGGCGAGGACCGGATCGTCGGGGCCGTCGGCGTGATTGGACCAACCCGCCTCAACTATTCGCGTGTTGTACCGATGGTCGATTATACGGCCCAGTTGATCGCTCGCTTGTCGCGCGGCTCGATGTAAGTCAGCTCCTTCGTCCTCCAAGCCTTGATTTTTTGCCCGCAAACCTCGATATCGAGCGCAAATTCAAGATACAGATCAATCGGAGAACGTCATGACCGACGAAACCAAGAAAACCGGACCTGAAGCAGCTTTCGCGGATAACGAGGTCGAAGCTGCAGCAGCCGATTTTGACGGTGCCGCCGAAGAGAAAGCTGCTGAGGTTGCAGCCGAGCCGGATCCGCTGGATGTGCTTAAGGCCGAGAATTCCGAACTGCGCGACCGCTTCCTTCGGCTTGCTGCCGAAATGGACAATCTGCGCCGCCGAACCGAGCGCGATGTGAAGGACGCCAAGTCATATGCCGTTTCCGGCTTTGCACGTGACATGCTGGCCGTTTCGGACAACCTTCGCCGTGCTCTCGATGCAGTTCCGGCCGACCAGCGCTCTGGCGCGGACGCCACGCTGATGACCCTTCTCGAAGGCGTCGAAATGACCGAACGCGCCATGCTTTCGGCTCTTGAGCGTCATGGCGTGAAAAAGATCGATGCAGAGGGCGAAAAGTTCGACCCGAACTTCCATCAGGCGATGTTCGAAATTCCTAACCCGGCCGTTCCGAACAACACGGTCGTGCAGGTCGTGCAGGCAGGCTTCACGATCGGCGACCGCGTTCTGCGCCCGGCCATGGTCGGTGTTGCCAAGGGCGGCCCGAAGACCGAAGCCGCTACGGCCGGCGGCGACGCCTGATATCAAGCATCGTCACTGAGGCGTGCGAACGGCTCTTCAGTGGGTCGTCTCCAGAGCGGAGCTTGCCAGATTACGGATAAGCTCCAGCTCCTGCTTCAGATGGATCCGCGTTCTGCGATCCGTTTCGGCCAAAGCGCTGCCTTCTTCATCGGCAAGCGCGAAGATGATGTCGAGTTCGTCCAGCAGGTCTGGATCCTTGATGGCAAGCAGGGTGATGACGGCTTTCAACAACTTGTCGTTCGCCGCGATGCGGGCGCGCGCTTCTTCATTCATTGCCTTCCTCCAGAGATACGATCAAACATGTAGCGCCTTTCTCTAAAACAAAGGGGGAGGATTAGATGTTTCGAAAGAATTACTGCAACCGTACGCGCTAAGCTTCACTAAGTTCGCCCTGCATCAAGACTTGACGGCAGTTACGTGGAGCCATTCGGTTGGCTTGCGATCGTAAGCACTGCCCGACTGCTCTTCCATTGTTATCGATTTCCAAGGCAGGACTTCGTATTTCAACTGAAGCCAATCCCTTGACGGATAGTTGAAAAATCGGCCCAAGGTATCATGCCCTTCGGTTTCGCCTGCCTTGAAACTGGCGTAGAACACTCCGCCCGGGCGCAGGGCCGCATGGATCTTCTGCAGAATGCCGCCAAGCTCGCTACGTGGGACGTGCAACAGGCATGCATTGGCCCAGATACCGTCGAAGGCCGATACCTTATCGATATCCTCGAAACGCAGGACCGGAACGGGGATGGAAAGACGCAATGAAGCTTCGCTTGCCATCTCCAGGATGCCATCGGTGGGCAGGACATCAAAACCGCGGGCAATCATGACGGCGCTGTCACGGCCACTGCCGCAGCCGAGTTCCAGAATGGTTGCTCCTGCAGAAAGCCCCGCGAGAAAGGCATCCAGCCGTTTCAGGCTCGCATCTGAAAGCGCCGCCGCATATGTTGCCGCGTTGTGGGAGTAGAAGAGCGATGTCGGATCGTCCTTACCATGCATTGTCGCTCACCGCTGCGACAAGAGAAGCTTCGTGCCGAAACCGACAAACACCGTTGCGACGCCGAGATCGATCTTCCGTTTTGCCTTGAGGTAAGCCGCCGCCACTCGTGGATGGGTAATCAATGCAACGAGGCAGCTATAATAAAGCGCCGAGACGGTCACCATTACCCCGATCGCAGCAACACCGTAAAGAAATGGCGTGCCGGCCGGCATGGTGACGGCGAAGAGCGAGGCGACGAAAAGCGCGGATTTCGGATTGGCGAGATTGGTCGCCAATCCCATGCGGTAAGCAGTCTTCAGCGAAAAATCGGCCTTTTCTGAGATGGCCTCTGGTGCTCTGCGCGCCTTTCTAACGTCAACAAACACACGAATGCCGAGCCAGATCAGATAAAGACCGCCGGCAATTTTCAAAGCCAGATAGGCAAAGGGTGCCGCCTGAAAAAGAGCATTGATGCCGAGCCATCCGGCGATGCCCCAGCACAGGGTTCCGGTAATAGTCCCCATGACCGCAGAGATCGCCACCTTGCGCGGTGCCGTCAGGCAGTAGCGGATTACCAGAAGCGTATTCGGTCCCGGCGTGATGCAAGCAACGCCCCAGATCATAGCGACAGATAACAGGAACATGCAGAGCCTCTTGGTCGATTACCGGCATTTTCCCAGAAGTTCGACTTGCGGGCTCGACTCGTCAAGAGCCTCTCGTCGAGAGCACCCATTATGGATAGTGAAAAAATGGGCCGCTCCTTGCGGAACGACCCATCCGGTCTTCAAATTTGGCTCAGCAGCCGATCATGCATTGTTCTCATTGATCAGGCGCTTCAGGAGCTCGACCTCATGGCCAAGCTTGCTGTCGTCGCCGATCAATTCCTCGATCTTGCGCACCGCGTGAAGAACGGTCGTATGATCGCGTCCGCCGAAACGACGGCCAATTTCCGGGAAGGAACGCGGCGTCATGGTCTTCGCCAGGTACATGGCAATCTGGCGCGGCTTGACGATGACGCGGGTACGACGGTTCGAAACGAGTTCCTGCCGCGACACGTTATAGTGACGGGCAACGACGCGTTGGATATCCTCGATACGGACGCGCTTTGCCTCGCCGGCACCAACCAGATGCGCCAGAAGCTCATCAACACGCTCGATGGAAAGCGAGGGCTCGAACGAACGACGGAACAGAAGCTGGTTGAAGGCACCTTCCAGTTCGCGGCCGCTGCTGGCGACGTTGCGGGCAACGTGGCTGAGAATTTCGGCCGGAATATCGAGCGACGGATCGTCCTGCTTGGCCGTCTGCAGGCGGCCCTTGAGCATTTCCAGACGCATTTCGTATTCCGGGGATTCCAGCTCGATGGCAACGCCACCCTGAAGACGCGAGCGGACGCGCGGATCGAGCGATTCCAGCTCCCAAGGTGCACGGTCAGCTGCAACAACAACCTGCTTTGCGCTGTCGAGCAGCATGTTGAGGAGGTGGCAGAATTCGTTCTGGATCATCTTGCCCTGCAGAAACTGCATGTCGTCGATGATCAGAAGATCGATATTGCGCAAGCTGTCCTTGAGCGTCAGGGCATCATTGTCACGGATCGCAGTAGCGAAACGCCACATGAAATATTCAGCCGTCAGGTAGACGACACGCGGGTTACGGTTGCTGCCGACGGCAGCGTTGGCAATCGCCTGAAGAAGATGTGTCTTGCCGAGACCGACATTCGAATGAATGAATAGCGGATTGAAGCGGACAGCGCCTGCACCGGCTTCGGCAATCGTCTTTGCGGCGGCAAGCGCCACGCGGTTGGAAGAACCTTCGATATAGGTCTCGAACGTATAACGGCTATCAAGAGGAGAGCCGAACAACGGTCCGGAGTGCGCATTGCGCGTCGCAGTCGAGGCTGCAGCCAGCGGCGCCGGAAAGGCTGCGATCTTGCCGATTTCACGCGGCTGCGAAGCGCGATTGAAACTGGTTGTAGCGCTGTTCTCGACCGGTGCCGGCCGCTGTTCGGCAGCACCGGGAGCCTTGATCGCGCGGCTTGCGCTGCGGACCAGGATTTCCACCTTGAGAATTTCCTTATCCTCTTCCTTGAAGAGGCCTTCGATCAGCTCGAGATACCGGTTGTTGATCCAGGATTTCAGGAAGGTCGTCGGAACGGTGAGCCGCACAACGCTTTTTGATACAGAATGAAGCTTAAGACGCGCAAACCAACTTGCATAAACATCCTGACCGACCTGCGCCTTCAATCGCGCACTGAACCGCTCGAAAAGAGCATCATGCTGCATTTCCGCTGTTTCCCCTGCCGCTTGGGAGCAAACTGTATCGAATCCCTGTCGAGCACGGTCGCTGTCACCAAGTGCCCGTGTCGATACGGTATTGATCTGCATTATTTGCCGCCTTCTGAATGGAAGCCCGGCGAACTGATTTCGCCAGACATAGTCGTAAATTTCACCGAACCCTTCCCGCTAAGGAAAGGCTTTAAATCGTCCCCTTAATTTTCCCAGCTTCATCCGCCAGAACGAAGCTCATCTTCCGGTCCGCCTCGTTCAGGCCGGTCGATACGGGTCACTCCAATGTCTCATCCTCGTACGAGACATCATGAGTGCGGAATGCCCACAAACCGCCGAGGCGGGCTGCGGACACAAAAGGAATGCGGCCGAAAAGTATGCACTTTCCGGTTTGCAACCCTAAGTTTATGGAAAACGGGAGTTCTTATCCCGCAGCAAAGAACATGAAACGTCCGCGACCTTCTCTTGATTGAGACTGTCAGCGAAAGCTCCTGAAGTTGTCCCCGAGCCCCTTGCTGGAAGCCATTTAGGCAGGATCACCTGGCAAGATCAACAGTGTTTTTTACCCAAAATTAAGCGCCGGGCGTTGACTCTTGCTGCGTGTTTAGAATGCCGCAGGGGCTGTCATAAAGAATCGCAGTTGAATCAATGGGATTCAAATTTGGCCAGCCACAACCATCGCGATTCACAGGAAAAATAAAAAATCGCTTGACTCTATTTTGACCCTCCAAGGTCCGGGCCAAATGAAGGCAAAGGCCAAGCTAATGCTCGTAAGTCTCTAATAAACCTGCATTTTCTTTGTCACGCATATGACACGAAACCGTTATTGAGCCGAGCAACGACCGGTTAAAAAGGCAGAATCAAAGAAAGCCCGGTCGTTAGACCAGGCTTTCTTAAAACTTTGAAATTGATAGCCGGCTTAGGCGGAAAGTGCCTTCACGCGAGCAGCAAGACGGGAAACCTTGCGGGATGCCGTGTTGCTGTGAAGAACGCCCTTGGTAGCGGCGCGAGCGATCTCAGGCTGAGCAGCCTTGAGTGCTTCTGCAGCAACGGAAACGTCACCGGTTGCGATGGCTTCTTCAACCTTACGGATGAAGCCGCGAACGCGCGAACGGCGAGCCTTGTTGACTGCGGTGCGGCGAGCGATCTTGCGGGTCGCTTTTTTCGCCGAAGTTGTATTGGCCATTTCATGCCTCTCTACGAATTCGAACCAACACTCCACCGTTGCCGCCGGTCCTGCGACCCATCATCCAGCAATTCGGGAGCAATAGAGGAAGCCGCATAAAGGCTTTCCCAACTGTGGGCGGGCATATAGCGGGAATACCCGCCCCAGTCAACGCGCTTTTTAAGCCTCTACCGGTTGGAAAAGGCGGGTTTACGCTTTTCGACGAAGGCAGCCATGCCTTCCTTCTGGTCGGCGGTGGCAAACAGCGACTGGAATACACGGCGTTCGAAACGCAGTCCTTCGGACAATGTTGCCTCGAACGACCGATTGACGGCCTCCTTGGCCATCAGCGTGGCGGCGCGTGGGAAGGCGGCAATCTTCACTGCTGCTGCCAGTGCCTCGTCCATCAGTTTTTCGGCCTCGACCACACGCGATACGAGTCCCGCACGCTCTGACTCCGCTGCATCCATCATCCGGCCAGTCAGGACCATATCCATCGCCTTGGCCTTGCCGACGGCGCGGGTGAGGCGCTGCGAGCCGCCCATGCCCGGAATGACGCCAAGGGTGATCTCAGGCTGGCCGAACTTTGCCGTATCCGATGCGATGATGAAGTCGCACATCATTGCAAGCTCGCAGCCGCCCCCCAGTGCAAAGCCAGAGACGGCAGCGATTAGCGGCTTGCGGAAAGAAGCAACTGCATCCCAGCCAGAAATGAAATCGCCGAGATAGGCATCAACGAAGTCGAGCGACTGCATTTCCTTGATATCGGCCCCGGCTGCGAATGCCTTTTCAGAGCCAGTGAGTACGACGACAGCAACGCTCTCATCCTTGTCATAGGCGCTCAGTGCCGCGGTCAGCTCGGTCATGACAACCGAATTCAGCGCATTGAGCGCCTTGGGGCGGTTCAGCGTGATGATCGCCACCGCACCGCGGGTTTCGGTCAAGATCGTCTCAAAGTCTGCTTCTAGGGTCATAGAGGTATCCTCCCGTGTCTGCAGCGGCTTATTTCTGGCAGGCCTGACAATAAAAGGTTGATCGGCCGGATTGCGCGATGCGCTCAACGGTACCGTTGCATCCAGGCATGCGGCAAGCCCCGCCCTCGCGATCATATACAGAGAAGGAATGCTGGAAATAACCGAGTGATCCATCCGTCTGGATATGGTCGCGCAGGGACGAGCCGCCGGCGGCAATCGCATCGGCGATGACGGCGCGGATCGCCTCGGTCAGAGCCAGCAGCTCTTTCTTCGGCTTTCCCTTCGGCGTCACAAGCGTGCCCGACTGGCGTTTCGGCGACAGGTGCGATCGCCACAGGGCTTCGCAGACATAGATATTGCCGAGACCCGCGATGACCGTCTGGTCGAGCAACGCGCCCTTCAGCGGCTGGCTCTTGCCGCTCAGTCGTCCGGCGAGATAATCGGCATCGAGTGCATTGCCGGTCGGCTCCGGGCCGAGCTCGGCAAAGGCGGGGTAGAGATCGAGCTCGCTGCGCTTCCACAAATGCATGAAGCCGAAACGGCGCGGGTCGTTATAGATGATCTTCTGTTGCCTCCGGTCACGCTCGACGTGAAAGATCACATGATCATGTTTGCTGTCTTTCGAGCGCGCATAATGAAAGTCGCCCTGAACGGCATCCTCAATGCGGAACGAACCCGACATGCCGAGATGGCTGATCAAGGTCAGGTCGTCTTCCATATCGATCAGCAGATATTTCGCACGGCGCCCAAGGGAAATGATGCGACGGCCGGAGACCCTTTCGGCGAAGGCTTCCGGCAGCGGAAAGCGCAGATCCGGGCGGTTCTGCTGAAGCTGTGTCACAAGCGCACCTTCCATGACCGGGGCAAGCCCGCGTCTGACGGTTTCGACCTCTGGCAATTCGGGCATGGATACCTAACTTCCTGTTTCAACAACCGCGCCGGTGATCTATAGACCGGACGGACAATTGATTTACCGACCGGGCCATCCACCACATAGCGATCCACAATCGGTTTCGCTACCATCGAAGGCTCAAGGACAAGACGTTAAGGAGTAACCGATGACCGAAGCCCGAACCGGCGCCCATGGCGGAATGGAAACCTCCTATGGCTTCCGCCAGGTGGCCGACGGAGAAAAGCAGGGTCTGGTCAACGACGTCTTCCACAAGGTCGCCAAACGCTACGACATCATGAATGACGTGATGTCGGCTGGCATGCACCGCGTCTGGAAGGATGCGATGATCGCAGCGCTCTCGCCGCGCAAGGAAGAAGGCTACAAGACACTCGACGTTGCCGGAGGCACCGGCGATATCGCCTTCCGCATCGTCGAGGCTTCCGGCCGCAGGGCGCATACGACCGTGCTCGACATCAACGGCTCGATGCTTGCCGTCGGCGCAGAACGTGCGGCGAAGAAGAAGCTTTCCGACAATCTGGATTTCGTCGAGGCCAATGCGGAATCGCTGCCTTTCGAAAACAATTCCTTCGATGCCTATACGGTCGCCTTCGGCATCCGCAACGTGCCGTGCATCGATGTGGCGCTGTCCGAGGCCTATCGCGTCTTGAAGCGCGGCGGGCGGCTGCTGGTTCTGGAATTTTCCGAAGTCGAAATGCCGTTGCTCGACAAGTTTTACGAAGAGTGGTCGTTCAGGGCGATCCCGCAATTCGGCAAGATGATTACCGGCGATGCCGAACCCTACCAGTATCTGGTGGAATCGATCCGCAAATTCCCCAACCAGGAGAATTTCGCCACGATGATCCGCAATGCCGGTTTTTCGCGCGTGACCTATACCAACTATACCGGCGGTATCGCCGCGCTGCATTCCGGCTGGAAGCTTTGAGCGCATGAGCACGATCGGCGCCTATTTCCGGCTCGCCCGTGTCGGCTGGGTCCTTGTCCGCGAAGGCGTGGTTTCCGCGCTGCCGACCGAAGACATGCCGCCGGCTGTCGGTTTCGCCAAATCGATGCTGGAACCGCTCGCGCGCTTTCGCGCCAAGAAGCAGGCGCGCAGCGAAAGGCTGACGCGTGCCGTCGACAGGCTCGGACCGTCCTATGTGAAGATCGGCCAGTTCCTTGCCACCCGCCCGGACGTTGTCGGTGTCGACTGGGCCGTCGATCTTGCCATGCTGCAGGACCGGATGGCGTTTTTCCCGACGGATGCCGCCAAGAACGCGATCCAGACTTCGCTCGGCCGGCCGATCGAAGATCTCTATACGGCGTTTGAAGAACCGATTGCCGCCGCGTCCATCGCGCAGGTTCATCCGGCGACCGTTAACGGCAAGAAGGTTGCCGTGAAGGTCGTGCGCCCCGGCGTGCGGCAGCGTTTCGCCCATGACATCGAGGGCATGTATGTGGTCGCCCGCATGCAGGAACGCCTCATGCCGTCCAGTCGGCGCCTTCGCCCTATCGAGGTGACGCGGACACTGGAACAGACGACCAAGATGGAAATGGACCTGCGCCTCGAGGCAGCAGCCCTTTCCGAGATTGCCGAAAATATCAAGGATGATCCAGGCTTTCGGGTACCGACCGTCGACTGGGAGCGGACCGGCCGCGATGTCATCACCATGGAGTGGATCGACGGCGTCAAGATGAACGATGTCGAGGCGCTGCGAGCCGCCGGTCATGATCTGGAAAAACTTGCCGAAGTGCTGATCCAGTCCTTCCTGCGCCACACGCTGCGCGACGGCTTCTTCCACGCCGACATGCATCCGGGCAACCTGTTCGTCGAACAGAACGGCACGATCGTTGCCGTCGACATGGGCATTACCGGGCGGCTGGGCAAAAAGGAGCGACGCTTCCTCGCCGAGATCCTGTTCGGCTTCATCACCCGCGACTACATGCGCGTTGCCGAAGTGCATTTCGAAGCCGGCTACGTGCCCGGCCACCACGACGTGGCCGCATTTGCGCAGGCGATCCGGGCGATCGGCGAGCCGATCCACGGACAGCCGGCCGAAACGATCTCGATGGCGCGTCTTCTGGCGTTGCTGTTCGAAGTGACCGACCTTTTCGAGATGCAGACCCGGCCGGAGCTGATCCTGTTGCAGAAGACGATGGTGGTGGTCGAGGGCGTGTCGCGCATGCTCAACCCGCGCTTCAACATGTGGAAGGCGTCGGAGCCGGTCGTCGGCGACTGGATCCGCGACAATCTCGGCCCGAAACGCGTAGTCTCCGACGTCAAGGATGGGTTGAAGGCGATCGTCAAGCTTGCCGAGGCGGCACCCGAAATCGCGGCACAAACGGGCAAGTTCCACCAGGAACTGGTCCATATGAGCGAAAACGGCCTGCGCTTCGATCCGGAGACAGCGGAGGCGATCGGAAAGGCGGAAGCACGGCATAGCCGCTACGGCAGATTGGCGCTCTGGGTGATTGCTGCTGCTCTCGTCTATATCGCCGTGACGCTCTAACGGGCTTCGCGCGACATATCCGTTCGCATTTCGGGATATCCCGCAGCCACTTATCTCCATTAGGGTGGAAGCATGGCAAAGCAGATGTCCGAAGCGAAATTCCCCATCCGGTTGACCGGGCAGCCGCTCGGTTTTGCGGAACTTCTGGTGATCGGCGATGGCCGCGCCTCCGTCAGCGCCGAGCCGGACGGCATGGCACGTGTTCGAGCAGCAAGAGCCGTGCTTGAACAGGCGATCGCCGACGGCATGCCGGTCTACGGGGCGACGACCGGCGTCGGCGCGATGAAGGATATCGAATGGTCGAGCGACGAACTGGACCAGTTCAATCTCGGCCTGGTGCGCGCCCACCATTTCGGAACCGGCGATCCATTTCCGACAGAGGTGGTGCGCAACGCTATTGCAATGCGGGTCAACACGGCGCTGACCGGCTATGTCGGCTGCACGACGGAGCTGGTGGAGAGTTATCTGGCACTCCTGGAAGCAGACGTCATTCCCATCGTTCGTCGAACCGGTTCGATCGGTTGCGCCGATATCGGGTTGATGGGGCAGATAGGCGCCGTTCTGACTGGTGTCGGGGAAGCCGTCTATCGGGGCAGAAGGATGCCGGCGGAAGAGGCTTTCAAGGCAGCGGGCCTGAGCTCCCAGCGGATGGCACCCCGCGACGGTCTCGCCTCGCTGAGCGTCAATTCGGTCAGTTTCGCCGCAGCTGCCCGGATCATGCGTGGAGCCGCCGGCGCCTTGCGCGTGCTGCTGGCTACAGGCCTCACCGCAGCCGGCGCCATGGGTGCGTCCCGCGATCCCTGGCTCGCCGTCACCCATGTGGGCACGCCGCGCGAGGCGATGATCGGCTCCTGGCTGCTCAATGCCTCGCAGGGCTGGGCGTGGCCAAGCGGCACCCATGTGCAGGACCCGCTCAGTCTTCGAATGATCCCGCAGGTTTTCGGCGCAGTGTTCGAAAGCGTGCTGACGTCCGGCCACAAGATCCTCGCGGCGACCGGACGCTCCGACGACAATCCGGTGATCGCCGACGGTCGGGTGCTTACATCCGGTGGATCGCTGCCGCTCGATGTGACCGTGCTGATGGAATCGGCTGTACTGTGCATGGCGCATGCGGCGCGTAATTCCTTCAACCGCTGCGTCCTTCTGGGCAACGGCCAGCGGCGTGACCTGCCGGTCAATCTGGTGCCGCCCGGTGCGATCGCCACCGGCTTCGGGCCGATCATCAAGCTTGCCGGCGATATCTATTCGCGGGTTCTTTCGATGAGCAATCCGGTTTCGGCACAGTCAATCGTCGTTGCCGGCGGCATGGAGGACGAGGCAGCCTTCCTGCCGCTTGTGGTAGAACGCTTCGAGCGACAGGTCCGGGCTGTGAGACGTCTCGCGGGACTGGAGGCGCTGCTGGCTGCACAGGCGATGGATTTGCATGGCGACGAGCCGGGCGGCGCAGTGGGGCTTATCTACGAGGTGGTACGCAAACACGCGGCATTCTATACCATTGATCGCGCGCTTTCCGCCGAGGTGGAAGCGATCGAGGAGGAACTTGCTTCCGACGCCTTCCTGGCAAAGCTGATCGCGATCTCGCCCATTCACGCGATCGACGATTTCTTCGCACTCGGCGGTTTCGGCATGCAGGCAATCAAGACGTGAACGGATTTCGACCGTAAAGCCTAGGTTTCCCGGCCTTTTGCCATTTCCGCACCACTACCCTGTCTTGATTCCGCCGGTTTCTTCATACCTCTTTAAGGAATACATTCCTCTTCCCGGAGATTGCCGATGGCCTTGGGTCCTACGCAACGCCTGAAGGACGGTGTCGCAGCCGTCGAAACCATGACCCGTTTCGCGCTTGCCGTTCTGGCGCTGGCGTCTGGCGTCTACACCTATCTAGGCGTCCGCTCGATCCTCGACGGATCGCCGACCGGCGTGTTTTTTGCCGCGATCATCTATTCGGTTTCGGTCTCGGTCGGCATCTATGCCTTCTGGTCCTATATGGCGCGCTTCTACCCGCATATCACCAGCCGGACCGGCAAGACCGCGATGCTGTTCGTGATGGCATGCGGTGCGGCGATGATCCTTGCCATGTCGAGCTGGCTGAATGCTGCGGCCCTTGCCGGCTCTGCCGCCGTCGAGCAGCACCTTTCGGAAACAGTCGAAGGTTACGCCGCAGATCTGGACCGCGCCCACCAGAACACGCTTGCCGTTCAGAGCCTTTTGCCGGACATCCAGCGCGCCTCGGAGCGGTTTACCCAGCTTGCCGCCGTCGAGCGGCAATCCGGCTCGCTGACCGGCACGACGGGTTCGGGGAGCGTCGTGCAGCTTCTGACCCAGATGTCGGGGCAGATGAGATCGCTCGAGGCCAATATCAACGGTTCGCGCGAGCAGGTGGCGGAGCTTTTCGAGCAGGGGCAGAAGCGGCTGGAAACGATGCGTTCGCTGATCTCGGCACCCGGCCTGATCGCGCCGCGCGCCGACCAGTTTTCGACCGAAGCGGTGGCGCTGACCGGCGTCATCAGTTCGCTCGCCCAGACATCGATTGCCCCATCGATCCGCCGCGCGGCAGATGATCTCTCGCTCGGCTTCATTGCGCCTGTCGCCGATGGCAGCGATGCCAATCTGGTCAACCGGCAGGATCAGGTGATGGCGACGGTCAGAGCCTCTGTTGCCGCACAGTCGAAGGCACTTGCCAAGGCCGCAGACGAAATCCTTTCGCGCGCGCCGGTGACCGAGCGTCGCTTCGTGCCTTTGTCTTCGGCTGAAGCCGTGTTGCATTATGCCGAAGACTTCATTCCCGCCTGGGCCGGAGCGATCTCGATTGATCTTCTGCCGGGCGTGATGGTCTTCATTCTCGCCGTCGCCCACGCTTCGATCCGCCGCCAGGAGGAGAAACTGCCCTATGCCGAGCGCATTACCGCGGCAGAACTGATGCGGGCGCTGGAAATCCAGCGCGCGCTTTCGGCCAATGGCGTCGATCTGGAGGCTGCCGTCGCGAGAGCTGAGGAGGAGAACAAGGCGGAAGGCGAAGGCACAGCCGAAGAGCCGAACAATATTACCAATCTCGACCCGCGCTCGCGCGGCAGGGACAGGCTGCATGACGATCGGTGAGGCCATCCGCCGGATCGACGACGGCGTGCTGATGCGCTGCGTATTCTATATGCTGCTCGCGGCCTCCGCGACCTTTCTGGTGATCGATGTGCGCGAGATCGCAACTGCGAGCGCGGAACTGCCGGGTTTCGACCCGATGCATGACGATCAGCCCGTGCTGCCGCCTGCCCTGACGGACGGGCGCCCCGCTGCCCCACCGGTCGAGCCCGCCAGCCCGAGCGAAGTTCTGCGCAAGGCGATGACCTTCGACCTCAAATCCGGCGGCGTGCTGATGGCGGAAGGGACGATCGATCCGGGTGCGGCAGGACGGTTTGCGCAGGAAATCGAGGCGCGCGGGGAATATGTGAAGACCGTACAGCTGAACTCGCCGGGCGGTTCGGTGGATGACGCGATTGCGATGTCAAAACTCATCCGCGAGAAGAAGCTGCAGACCCGGGTCGCTTCACGCGGGCTTTGCGCCTCGTCCTGCCCGATCGCCTTTTCCGGCGGCACCGAGCGTATCGCGGAAAACGATGCCGTCGTCGGTGTGCATCAGGTGTTCAACGGCAGCCGCGAGCGGCCAACGGCTGAACAGGCGATGTCGAGCGCGCAGTCGACGACCGCGCGGGTTGCCCGGCATCTGGAAGACATGGGCATCGGCTCCGGTCTGTGGCTGCATGCGCTGGAGACGCCACCCGACCGACTCTATTACCTGAGCGCAAAGGAAATGGCGGATTTCAAGCTGGTCACCCAGCCGATCCGGGCTGTCCGGACCAACGGATAGCAATGGCTTTTATCTAGCCTTGCGACAGCTAAGGAAGTAGGCCGTCTGTCCGGCAACCAGAGCGAGCGCCAACATGATGCCGGTAAAGGTGATGACCGCCGACCAGCCGCCGGCGCTCCAGAATTTTCCGCCGATCGAACCGGCAATGCTGGAGCCCAGATAATAGGCCAGAAGATAAAGCGAGGAGGCATGCCCCTTGTTGGCTCCGGCCAGACGCCCGATGAGAGCGCTTGCGACCGCATGGGCCATGAAGAAACCCGCCGTCAGCATGGCGATACCGAGAATGATGAGGATGAGCGGCGATGCCAGCGTGGTCATCAGCCCGGCAAACATCAGGATGATACCCGCCATCATTACCTGAAACTGGCCGAAACGGTCGCTCAGCGTGCCGCCGACCCATGACGAGCCGACACCACACAAATAGGCGGTGAAGATCAGGCCAAGTTCGGTCTGGTTGAGGTGATAGGGTTCGACCACCAGCCGGAAGCCGGAATAGTTGTAGATGGTGACGAAGGAGCCCATCAGCAGGAAGCCGATGAGAAATAGCAGTGCCAGCGGGCCTTTCCTGACGTGGCCGAGCCAGGCCGAGACGTGATGGCTGGCGCTGGAACGGCGCGGCTTGAAGTTGCGCGACGGCGGCAACATAGTGAAGAAACCGATGGCAGCCGCGATGCCGAAAGCGCCGATGACGGCCAGAGCCACGCGCCAAGACAGATACTCGGCGAGAATGCCAGTGAAGACGCGCCCAGACATGCCGCCCAGCGCGTTGCCGGCGATATAGAGGCCCATCGCGGCGCCGATGCCCTTGGGATCGATCTCTTCCGACAGATAGGCCATGGCAACGGCCGGGACGCCACCGAGCAGCAAGCCCTCCAGCGCGCGGATCACGAGGATGAGGTTCCAGCTCGGCATGATGGCGCAGGCAAGCGTGCAGAGCGAGGCCCCCATCAGCGAACAGAACATCAGGCTGCGACGACCGAAACGTTCGGAGATCGCGGCGGCACAGAAGATGGCCAGCGCAAGCAGGCCCGTCGACAGTGACAGCGACAGCGAACTCATGGCCGGGCTGACCTTGAACTCGTCGGCAAAGATCGGCATCAGCGGCTGTACGCAATAGAGCAGCGCAAAGGTCGAGTAACCGGACATGAAAAGTGCCAGGCTAGCCTTTCGGTAGCCTGGCGTACCGCGCGTCAGATATTGTTTGGGAGGATCAGACTGAGGCGGGGCAATCGTGGGTTCTAGAGTATCGATTTCGGAAGCTAAAGGACGGCTGGCGGCGGCGGACGGCATGATAAAAAAGACCTTCTGGAATACCCCGAATCTAGCCAGCATGCGTTCATGTGTCCAATATATGGAGGACGCGTTCGTGATAGGTTTTAGATATGGAGCTTCGACATCTTCGTTATTTCGTCGCCGTCGCGGAAGAACTGAATTTCACCAGGGCAGCGGCAAAACTCGGCATCGGCCAACCGCCGCTCAGCCAGCAGATTCGTGACCTCGAAACGGAGATCGGCTCGCAGCTGTTTCACCGGGTGGCGCATGGCGCAGAACTTACGGCGGCTGGTATCGCATTTCTTGCAGAGGCCAGGATCTCGCTTGCGGCGGCGGATCACGCAAAACTTGCGGCGCAAAGAGCCGCGCGTGGCGAAACGGGGCGTCTGACGCTCGGTTTTACGGCTTCGGCGACGTTCAACCCGGCCGTGACGACCATCATCCGGCAGTTTCGGGCGCGATGGCCGGAGGTCGCCCTGTCGCTGATCGAGATGAACAGCAACTGGCTGATGGAAAAGCTCTCAAGAGGTGAACTTGACGTCGCCTTCATTCGGCCGGGGCTGGAGGATCCGAAGGACGTGCGACTGAAACGCATGGCGGACGAACAGATGCTGGTGGCGCTTCCTGCCAGTCACCCGCTTGCGGCACAAAGCCGCGTGAAGCTCGCAAGTCTTGCCGGCGAGCCTTTCATCATCTTTCCGCGCAATATGGGCCTTAGTCTCTATACCGACATCCTGCAGGCCTGCAAGGAAGCCGGTTTCGAGCTGACGGTGACACAGGAAGCCCCTCAAATCCCTTCGGTCGTCAATCTGGTCGCGGCGGGCCTTGGCGTGTCGATCGTGCCCAAATCACTTGCCAAGATCGAAATCGACGGCGTCGTGTTTCGACCGATAGAAGGGCCGCCGCTGGTGGCGCGACTGGGGATCGCCGTGATGAAGGAACAACGATCCCCAATCGCACTCAATCTTTTCGGGCTTGTTCAGGCGAGCTAATCAGCTTTGCTTGATCTCGCGCTCGCAGAAGGTGATGCGGTTGCTGAACGGGTCGATGACAGTGACCTCCAGTCCCCAGTCCGCCTGCTCCAGCCCCGGCCGCATATAGGGGTAGTTCTTGCCGATCAGCTCTTTCTGGAAGGCGGCCGCCCCCGACATGGGCACGAATACGCGCGCGCCGGGCGAGGCGTCACCGGCATGTTCGGAGAGATGGATCAGCATGCCGCTGCGCGACATCTGGCAATAAAGCGGTGCAGTGGGCGCGAAGCGATGTTCCCAATCCACGGCAAAGCCGAGGAAATCCCGATAGAATTCCATCGCCTTCGTCACATCGAAAATGCGGAAGATCGGGATGGCGGGCTGGATGGAGATCGGATCTTTTCGCTCCGTCGGTACTGCCGCATCGATCTTTTCGGCAAGAACATTCCAGTCGTCATAGCCGAACTGGGCCGAGACCAGTTCCAGCGCCTTGCTGTGGGAGAGTTCGACATTCTGTTCGGCAAGCGCCTCGCGCAGGCTTTTTGCCATCAGTTTTGCATCGCGGAAATCGCGCATGACATCATCCTTTCAACGGACGAACGGCCAAATCAGTGCCCGCATTGCTGATCCGTTCGTCATCATTGACCGGATGGTCGAGGATGATGGTCGGTGGATGCATTCACCATGGCTGGAAGCCGCGGGCGGCTGGCCGCATCCGGCCACGCGAATTGGTAACGCAGCGGATTGTCGCAGGCAAGTGGATCCGCAGCCGTTCACCACTTGATGGAAAGGCGATTGCAACTTTGAGGACAAGGTCTTAGCTTCCGGGCACTTCAATGGCAGGCAAGACTATGGAACTCTCCGGCAAGCGTATTCTCCTCATCATCTCGGGCGGCATCGCGGCCTATAAGAGCCTCGACCTGATCCGCCGGCTGCGCGAGCGCGGAGCGGAGGTGCTGCCACTGATGACGAAATCGGCGCAGGAATTCGTCACGCCGCTTGCCGTCGGCGCGCTGTCTTCAGGCCATGTCTATACCGAACTGTTTTCGCGCGAAGACGAGCAGGATGTCGGGCACATCAGGCTGGCGCGCGATTGCGACCTCGTTCTGGTGGCACCCGCCACGGCGAACCTGATGGCGAAGATGGCGCTTGGCCTGGCCGACGATCTGGCGAGCACCGTTCTGCTTGCGACCGACCGGCCGGTTCTCGTAGCACCCGCCATGAACCCGAAAATGTGGAATGCGGCTCCAACCCGCCGCAATGTCGAGGTTCTCCAGCGGGACGGGATTTCCTTCATCGGCCCGATGGCAGGTGAAATGGCGGAAAGCAATGAGGCAGGTATCGGGCGAATGGCCGAACCGCTGCAGATTGCGGCCGCGGTTATCGATCTTCTCGATAGTGGAGCAAAGCCGCTTGAAGGCCGAACCGCAATCGTTACGTCCGGCCCGACTCATGAACCGATCGACCCGGTACGCTACATTGCCAACAGATCTTCCGGCCGCCAGGGGCATGCTATTGCCGCAGCGCTGGCAAAGCTCGGCGCAAAAGTTACGCTGGTTTCCGGCCCGGTGACGATCCCCGATCCGGAAGGCGTGACGACCGTTCATGTGGAGACGGCAAGCGAGATGCTGGAAGCCGTGACGTCGCAATTGCCCGCGGATATTGCTGTCATGGTGGCGGCCGTTGCGGACTGGCGCGTGGTTTCTTCCGCCGACCAGAAGATCAAGAAACAGCCGGGCGAGGCCCCTTCCCCGCTGCAGCTGGCGGAAAATCCGGATATTCTGAAAACCGTCGGCCACCATGCGAAGCGCCCGAAGCTCGTTGTCGGCTTTGCGGCCGAAACGCAGAATGTCGAGGCAAACGGCCGCGCCAAGCTGGAGCGCAAGGGCGCCGACATGATCGTCGCCAACGACGTTTCGCCGGAAACCGGCGTGATGGGCGGCGATAGAAACCGCGTGAAGATCATTTCAGCTCAGGGCATCGATGAATGGCCCGATCTTGCAAAAGATGAGGTTGCCGGACGGCTGGCGGCACTGATCGCTTCCAAGCTGCAGAGCTAAGGAGGAGCGAAAACCATGAACCTGTTCACCCGCAGAGGCTTCGACGCCTTCGTGAAGACATTGCCGGGAACCACATTCGTCAACCAGTGGGACGGCCATGTCGCCAAGGTGGGCGACAAGGTGTTCACGCTTCTGAGCGAGGGCGACGAGGCGCGGATCGTGGTGAAGTGTTCAGAGGAAAGTTTCGAGATCCTGACGGCGCTCGACGGGATCGGCCAGGCACCCTATTTCGCCAAGCGCAAATGGGTGGAGATCAAGGCGAGCGCGCCGCTTTCCGAGGAAGAACTCGTGCACTACGTGACCCGCTCCTACGAGCTGGTGGCTGCCGGACTGACGAAGAAACTGCGGCTGGAACTTGGGATCACGCTACCCGTGGCGTGAAGATCAGGCGGCCTCGGCGAGCAGCTTCGGCTGAAACAGCAGCGCCTGCATACCATCCGTGCAGACCTTGACGGCGCTGCCATCCGGGATTTCCACCCAGGTATCGGCCTCGTCGTTCAACGGTTCGGAGACGAGGCAATAACCGCTTTTGGCTCCTGCCGGGCCGGCCATAGGTGCTGCATAAAGCGTCGGCGGCTTGTGATCGGTGGCGTAACGCACGGCATAAAGCTGCTTGCCGTCAGAGAAACAAGCGGTAAAGCGCACCAGTGCCTCGCCGGATTTTTCCATCGACAGCGCCTCGACCGTGGCCACGGCCTTTTCCATTGCGCCCAGCGGATCGGCATCGAGGCCGAACTGCAGCGCGAGCAGGAAGATCATTTCGCTATCGGTCGTGCCGGTTCGGGCGCTGAACAGATCATCGGAGAGCATGCTTTCCAGACGGCGGCGAATGCGATCGAAATTGGCGATCTGGCCGTTATGCATGAACGACCAGTGGCCGTGAACGAAGGGATGACAGTTGTCGCGCCGGGTTGCGCCCGTTGTTGCTGCGCGGACATGAGCGAGGAAAAGCGATGAACGGATCTGCCTTGCGAGGCTCCTCAGATTGCAGTCGGACCAGGCGGGCAGAACATCGCGGTAACGCCCCGGCTCAGGCCTGTCGCCATACCAGGCGATGCCGAAACCATCTCCGTTTGTGGCCGTCTTGGCGCGGGTTGCACAATGGGATTGCTCTATGAGGGAATGGGCGGGTGATGAAACAAGCTCTTCCAGATAAAGCGGTTCGCCTCGATAGGCAGCCCAGCGGCACATGGATTTTTTAACTCCGATAGAGATCGCGGCCAAACGTGGCGCATTGAGAGGAGGGTCGGGTTATTCGCCTAATGAAAAGTTAAGCTAACAGTATTCGTGACGGAAATGCGACGGGCGAAACTTCACGTTTTGCAACGCACATTAAGACTGTTGTGTGCAGGCAACGCTTTTCGGCTTGCCCGCACGGTACCGTACAGACCGCCCCATTTGCGGCCATTCCGTGGCATCAAGGGTTGCCGATGTTCCACCTCGGCCTAGATAAGAACCCATGTCGCAACAAGCAAATCCACGTGAAGCCCGGGATTCTTCCGGTTTCACACCATCCGGAGCAGTGGTTTCGGGTCTTCTCAGAGACTTCGACCGATGGGCACTGTTCCTTGATATCGACGGGACGCTTATCGATCTGGCAGCCACGCCTGACGGGATCGTCGTTCCACCTAATCTCCCCACCACTCTTCACACGATCTCTAAAAAGCTCGGTGGCGCTCTGGCGCTGGTGACAGGTCGCGCCCTGCCTTATGCCGACCGGCTTTTCGAACCCTACCGATTTCCGATCGCGGGCCTTCATGGCGCTGAACGACGGATGTCGGATGGCCTCATAGAGCGTGTCACCGCGACACCGGAATTCGAAGTGCTGAAGGAACGCCTTGCGACAGAGGCCGCAGGACTGGACGGCGTGCTGATCGAGGACAAGGGGGCCGCAATCGGCGCGCATTACCGACAGGCCCCGCAGCTTCAGGCCCAGCTTGAAGCGCTGATGGAACGCGCCGCCATCGATGCAGGCAGCGACTTCATTTTGCAGCGCGGCAAGATGGTGATCGAACTTCGCCCGGCGCGAGCCAGCAAGGGTGAAGCCGTACGACACTTCCTCAGCGAACCCTGTTTTGAAGGCCGCTTACCGGTTGCGATCGGTGACGATCTGACCGACGAAGCCATGTTTGCGACCGCCAATGCGCTTGGCGGGCTGTCGATCAGAATCGGCGAGGCGACCCTGCCTGACGGAAAAACCACGCAGGCGGCGATGCTTATCTCTTCCGCAGCCGAGCTGCGCGATATTCTGGCTGGTCTTTCTCGATAATGCGCCGGCTGTACTTCATCATTGGAAGGAATTTAATTTGAGCCGCCTTGTGGTCGTTTCGAACCGTGTCACCGTTCCAAAAAAGGCTGGCGATGCGCCGGCCGGCGGTCTTGCCGTTGCCTTGCAGGCGGCGCTCGAAGAGCGCGGCGGCATTTGGATGGGCTGGTCCGGCAATTCGAGCGGCGAACGTGAGCCGGAAAAACTGGATATCCGCGAGCATGGCAACATCACCTATGCGCTGACGGATCTGACGGATACGGATGTCGAGGAATATTACCACGGTTTTGCCAACCGGGTGCTCTGGCCAATCTGCCATTACCGGCTGGACCTTGCGGAATATGGCCGCAAGGAAATGGCCGGTTATTTCCGCGTCAACCGTTTCTTCGCCCACAAGCTGGCGCCGCTTCTGAAGGAAGACGACATCATCTGGGTGCATGACTACCACCTGATCCCGCTTGCTTCCGAACTGCGGCAGATGGGCTTCAAGAACAAGATCGGGTTCTTCCTGCACATCCCCTGGCCGCCGGCAGATGTGCTTTTCGCCATGCCGGTGCACGAACAGATCATGCGCGGACTGTCGCAATATGATCTCGTCGGTTTCCACACGGATTTCGATCTCGACAATTTCGGCGGCGGACTGGTGCGCGAGGGAATTGGCGAACGTCTGGAGGGAGGCAATAAATTCTCCACCTATGGCCGGACCTTTAAGGGCGGCGCCTATCCGATTTCCATCGAGACCGAAGCCTTTTCCAAATATGCGGTGAAGGCATCGCGCAATACGATGGTGAAGAAAGCCAAGGAAAGCATCGAGGGCCGCGATCTCATCATCGGCGTGGATCGGCTGGATTATTCCAAGGGCATTACCCAGCGTATCGATGCGTTCGAACAGTTCGTGCGGCTGAACCCGGCCTACCAGAACAAGGTCACCTATCTGCAGGTCACGCCAAAATCGCGATCCGAGGTTCCGGAATACGAGCAGATGCAGCGCACGGTCGCCGAGCAGGCAGGTCGCGTCAACGGCGCTCTCGGCCAGGTGGACTGGACGCCGATCCGCTATGTGAACCGGTCCGTACCACGACCTCTTTTGGCCGGCCTCTATCGCCTTGCCAAGATCGGGCTCGTCACGCCGCTGCGCGACGGCATGAACCTTGTCGCAAAGGAATATGTCGCGGCGCAGGACCCGGAAGATCCGGGCGTTCTGGTTCTCTCCCGTTTCGCCGGCGCCGCCCGCGAACTGACAGGCGCGCTGCTGGTCAATCCTTACGATATCGAAGGGACGGCGCATGCGATCGCACGTGGTCTCAGCATGTCGCTCGACGAGCGCAAGCAGCGGTGGGAAAAGATGATGAACCACCTGCTCGAATACGACATCAACCGCTGGTGCGACGATTTCCTCAAGGACCTGACAGCGGATTAAACGAGCCCGACCTGGCTAGGAAAGGCTGTCACTTTTCTTGCCAAGGGCGAGACGCTAAAGCTCTGGCATGTTCCAGCTAGAGCAAGCCGCCACATTCGAGCAGATCATCAAGAAAAGCCGGTTCCTCGCGATCGCGCTTCCCGTTGCGAACGAAGAGGAAGCGAAGGCAGCCCTCGCGACGCATTCCGATGCCGACGCCAACCATAATTGCTGGGCATGGCGGACCGGTGCGGCCTATCGGTTTTCCGATGACGGGGAGCCGAGCGGTACGGCGGGCAAACCTATACTGGCTGCAATCGACGGCCAGTCGCTGACCAATGTCGTGGTGATCGTCACCCGCTGGTTCGGCGGGATCTTGCTCGGTAGCGGAGGTCTTGTGCGCGCCTATGGCGGCACGGCGGCGGGTTGCCTGAGAAACGCGCCGATGATCGAGCTGAAACCTTCCGTCGAAGGGCTTGTGCGTGTCGAGTTCTCTGATCTGGCGCGCGTGAAGGCGCGGCTTCAGGCGATCGCGGACCTTGCGATTGCCGAGGAGCAGTTTACCGCAACCGGAGCCGACCTGCATCTTCGGGTTCCAGAGACAGAAATCGAAACCGTATCACGGCTTGTCTTTGACCTCACGAGCGGCAGGTCGGAGCTGAAGATCGATTGATCGGGATCACGCCGCCTTGGCGACGTGATATTCCTTGATGGCGGCCATCTTGATCGAAGGATAACGTTCGGCCTCGTAACGCAGCGAAAACGCATCCTGCGCCAGGAAAACCGGGTCGCCATCGAGGTCGCGGGCGATATCGCCGCGCTTGACGGTGATGAATTTTTCCATGTCAACCTTGTTGTCCGACGAAACCCAGCGGCAGACCGAGAAGCGCGACATTTCGAAACTGACCGGCAGGCTGTATTCCGCCGAAAGCCGTTCCTTCAAGACGTCGAGCTGCAGCGCGCCGACCACGCCGACAATAGCGGGCGAGCCGTCTTCCGGCTGGAAGAGCTGCACGACGCCCTCTTCCGCCATCTGCTGCAGGGCTTCCTTGAGCTTTTTCGCCTTCATCGCATCGCCCAGCCGCACGCGGCGGAGGATTTCCGGCGAGAAGTTAGGAACACCCTGGAAGACCAGCGATTCACCTTCGGTCAGCGTGTCACCGATACGCAGCGTGCCGTGGTTCGGAATGCCGACCACGTCACCGGCATAGGCCGTATCAGCGATATGGCGCTGGGAAGCGAAGAAGAACTGCGGTGCCGTGAGGCCCAACTGCTTGCCGGTGCGGGCAAGCCTGGCCTTCATGCCGCGTTCAAGCTTGCCGGAGCAGATGCGGGCAAACGCGATACGGTCGCGATGGTTCGGGTCCATGTTGGCCTGGATCTTGAAGACGAAGGCCGTCATCTTGTCTTCGGCGGCATGAACGGTGCGGATATCAGCAACCTGGTCGCGCGGCGGCGGGGCGAAATCACCCAATGCGTTGATCAGATCGCGAACACCAAAATTGCGGAGCGCCGAACCGAAGAAGACCGGCGTCATGTGGCCTTCGAGAAAGGCCTGACGATCAAACGGGCGGCAGGCTTCGAGCGCGAGTTCCACTTCTTCGACGAAGGCCGCGCGCTCGTTTTCCGGCAGACGGTCGGCGACCGCCTGCGGACCGTTGACGGAGATGGAATCTTCGCTATCGGGACCGCGAACCTTGTTTTCGGCAAGATGATAGGAGCCGCAGAAGCTTTTGGAGCGGCCGATCGGCCAGGTGATCGGGGCGGTATCCAGCGCCAGCTTTTCCTCGACTTCATCGAGGACCTCGAAAATGTCGCGGCTTTCGCGGTCCATCTTGTTGACGAAGGTGATGATCGGGATATCGCGCATGCGGCAGACTTCGAAAAGTTTCAGCGTCCGCGGCTCGATACCCTTGGCGGCATCGATGACCATGATGGCGGCATCCACCGCCGTCAGCGTGCGATAAGTGTCGTCGGCGAAGTCTTCGTGACCCGGCGTATCGAGGATATTGAAGACCTTGTCGTTATATTCGAAGGTCATCACCGAGGTGACGACCGAGATGCCGCGCTCGCGCTCGATCTTCATCCAGTCGGACCGCGTCTGGATGCGATCCTTCTTCGCCTTGACCTCACCGGCGAGCTGGATGGCGCCGCCGAACAGAAGCAGCTTTTCGGTCAGCGTCGTCTTGCCCGCGTCCGGGTGGGCGATGATCGCAAATGTACGGCGGCGGGAAACCGCCTCTGCCAGAGTTTCGGCCATGTCAGCAACAATCCTTCGAGTTGCCGCGTATCTAGCGACTTAGTGGATAAGTTTCAATTCGTGTTTGACCCCGGCGACTATCACCGGGCTAATGAGGAGATGAACGCTCACACTTCTTCTTCGCCCAAGCTCAATCTCATCCGCCTAGAAAATGGCGATGGACTGGACCTGCCCTCCTATGAAACCGCCGGTGCGGCAGGCATGGATCTTCGTGCGGCGGTGGCCGAGGCCGAGCCCATGACGCTTGCACCGGGAAAACGGGCACTCGTGCCGACCGGCTTCATTTTCGAGATCCCGGCCGGTTATGAGGCGCAGATTCGCCCCCGCTCCGGTCTAGCGTTCAAGAACGGCATTACCTGCCTCAATACGCCCGGTACGATCGACAGCGATTATCGTGGCGAAGTGAAGGTGCTGCTGATCAATCTCGGTGAGCAAGACTTCATCATTAGTCGCGGAATGCGGATTGCCCAGATGGTAATCGCGCCGGTAACGCAGGTGCGCGTGGCCGAGATCAGCGACGTGACCGAAACCGTGCGCGGTGCAGGCGGCTTCGGTTCGACCGGGGTCTGACGCCGCTTTCCGGCCGCGCCAGCATTGATAGCTGTCAAGATTGCCTCTTTTGCAGCATGCGATTGCGCCACGCCGCCTGTCGGGAGAAGAATATTTCGCCTTTTTTCGATGCGACAAGACAAATTCATCCTCGCCTCTTTCTCCATCGGACACTATTTTCGGTCACCTGTTCTAGTGGAGAAACGACAATGTCGGACAAGAAGCCGGGCCGCGGCCGGATCTATTCCTCGATCACCGAAACGATCGGCGATACGCCGCTCGTAAAGCTGGACAAGCTGGCGAAGGAAAAGGGCGTGAAGGCCACGATCCTCGCCAAGCTCGAATTCTTCAACCCGATTGCCTCCGTCAAGGACCGTATCGGCGTCGCGATGATCGAGAGCCTGGAAGCACAGGGCAAGATCGCGCCGGGCAAGACGACGCTTGTCGAGCCGACTTCGGGTAATACGGGTATTGCGCTTGCCTTTGCGGCAGCCGCCAAGGGTTACAAGCTGATCCTGACCATGCCGGAAACCATGTCGGTCGAGCGACGCAAGATGCTGGCGCTTCTCGGCGCCGAACTCGTTCTGACCGAAGGTCCGAAGGGCATGAAGGGCGCGATCGCCAAAGCCGAAGAGCTGGCCGCCACGCTGCCCGATGCAATCATTCCGCAGCAGTTCGAAAATCCCGCCAATCCGGAAATCCACCGCAAGACAACGGCCGAGGAAATCTGGAACGATACCGACGGCAAGGTAGATATCTTCATCGCCGGTATCGGCACCGGCGGCACGATTACCGGCGTCGGTCAGGTGCTGAAGGGCCGCAAGCCTGACGTCAAGGTGATTGCCGTCGAGCCGAAGGAATCTCCGGTCCTTTCCGGCGGCGAGCCAGGTCCGCACAAGATCCAAGGCATCGGTGCAGGCTTTGCGCCGAAAATCCTCGATACGAAAATCTATGACGAGATCGTCACGGTTGCGAGCAACGACGCATTGGAGACCGCCCGCCACGTGGCCGCCCTTGAAGGCGTGCCGGTCGGCATCTCTTCCGGTGCCGCGTTGAAGGCTGCCATCGAAGTCGGCAGCCGTACGGAAAACGCCGGCAAGACAATCGTCGTCATCATCCCTTCCTTCGCCGAGCGTTATCTCTCGACCGCGCTGTTCGACGGGCTGGGCGGCTAAGTCGCCTTACTCAAGCCGCCGCGATGGCCAGCCGCTCGCTGGCCATACGGTAGGAAATCGCTTCCGCCAGATGCAGCCGGCCGACGGTCGGCTTGCCGTCGAGATCGGCGAGCGTGCGGGCCACTTTCAGCACCCGATGGTATCCGCGGGCGGAGAATTTCAGTTTCTCCGCCGCATCCCTCAGCAATTGCAGGCCAGATGGATCAGGCTCGGCCACCTTCTCGATGAGTGCCGTGGAGCAGCGTGCATTGGTGAGCGGCCCCGACAGACCTGCCGCGAGATAACGATCCTGCTGCAGTTCTCTCGCTGCATGAACGCGTCTGGCGACATCGGCACTGCTTTCCGCCGGTGCCGGCCTGATCAAGTCAGAAGCCGACACTGCCGGCACATCGATGCGGATATCGATACGATCCATCAGCGGGGCGGAGATACGCGCCTGATAATCGGCGGCACAGCGCGGACCTCTGGCGCAGGAATGGCCGGCCTCACCCGCCATGCCGCAGCGGCAGGGGTTCATCGCCGCAATAAGCTGGATGCTGGCCGGATAAGAAACACGGTGATTGGCGCGGGCGATGACGCATTCGCCGGTCTCCAGTGGCTGGCGCAGAGCATCCAGCACCTGAGGTGAGAATTCGGGGAATTCGTCGAGGAACAGAACTCCGTGATGGGCAAGTGAGGCCTCGCCCGGTTTTGCCCGCAGGCCGCCCCCGACCAGCGCCGCCATGGTCGCCGAATGATGAGGCGTGCGATAGGGTCGACGATCCGAAAGCTTTCCGCCCGAAAGCTGGCCGGCGATCGAGTGAATCATCGAGACTTCCAGCAGTTCGGCTGCCGAAAGCGGCGGGAGGATAGAGGGAAGTCGTGCCGCCAGCATCGACTTGCCGGAACCAGGCGGACCAACAAAAAGTAGATTATGTCCGCCAGCCGCCGCGACTTCCAAGGCACGCTTGGCGCTTTCCTGTCCCTTGATCTCGGCCAGATCCGGCAGATTGGCCGGCAGAGCGCGGATTGCCGGTTGCGGACGCGAGATGACCTGCGTGCCGCGAAAATGATTGGCGAGCGCGATCAGGCTGCGCGGGGCGATAATATCAACATCCGGCCCTGCCCATGCTGCTTCCGCACCACTGTCTGCCGGGCAGATCAGGCCCTTGCCGACGGCATTGGCGCTGATTGCCGCCGGTAGCGCACCGGCAACCGCTGCCAGCGTGCCATCCAGGTTCAGTTCGCCGATGACGACATGATCGGAAACAGCATCACCCGGAATGGCGCCAAGTGCAGTCATCAAGCCAAGCGCGATGGCAAGGTCGAAATGCGACCCTTCCTTGGGCAGGTCGGCAGGCGCAAGATTGACCGTTACCTTTTTCGCCGGCATGGCGAGGCCGGACGCGTGCAGTGCGGCCTGCACCCGCTCGCGGCTTTCTGCAACCGCCTTATCCGGCAGGCCAACGATATGCATGCCCATCTTGCCCGGGCCGACCATGACCTGTACGTCGACGGGAACACCTTCTATGCCCTGGAATGCAATGGTACTGACGCGTGAAACCATGCCAATCGCTCCCACAGATCATGTCCGGAACGACGGCCCTGCCCCCACGGCTTGCCTTCGCCCCAATACAACCATAAGCTGACACGGCGCGAAAATTTAAACAAGAACAAAAATCGAACAAACTAAACAAAAAAGGCGCCCGGTCAGGCGCCTCTCTGTCGAATCAAAGACTAAACTCAGTTGAGCTTGGCTTCGATCGCATCCCACATCAGGCTTGCGAGATCGGCTCCGCCGAATTTCTTCACTTCGCGGATGCCTGTCGGCGAAGTTACGTTGATTTCGGTCATGTAGTCGCCGATCACGTCGATGCCGACGAAGATGAAGCCGCGCTCGCGCAGAGCCGGTCCGATACGGGCGCAGATTTCCTTTTCACGCGTCGTTAGTTCGGTAGGCTCGGCGCGGCCGCCGACATGCATGTTGGAGCGGCTGTCGGTTTCGGCCGGCACGCGGTTGATCGCGCCCACCGGCTCGCCGTCAACGAGAAGGATACGCTTGTCGCCCTTGCGCACCTCTTTCAGATAGCCTTGAGCGATATAGGGCTCGCCGCGATACATCTGGCCGAACATTTCCAGAAGCGAGGTGAAGTTGCGGTCGTCGTGGGCGGAATGGAAGACGCCGGCGCCGCCATTGCCGTAAAGCGGCTTGAGGATGATATCGCCCAGTTCCTGACGGAAGGCTGCGATTTCTTCGGGATCACGCGAGATCAGCGTCGGCGGCATCAGGTCGGCGAATTCGGTGACGAAGATCTTTTCCGGCGAATTGCGCACCCAAGCCGGGTCGTTGACGACGAGCGTCTTCGGGTGGATGCGCTCCAGAAGATGCGTGGAAGTAATATAGCCCATGTCGAAGGGCGGATCCTGACGCAGAAGCACGACGTCCATCTGCGAGAGATCCACACGCTGCCTTTCGCCGAGGGTGAAATGATCGCCCTTGATGTCGCGCACCTGCAGCGGCTCGACGGCCGCAAAGATCTTGCCGTCGCGCATGGTCAGGCGATCGGGCGTGTAATGGAAAAGCTCGTAGCCGCGCGATTGCGCCTCCAAGGTCATTGCGAAGGTGGAATCGCCAGCAATGTTGATGCTGGAAATGTGGTCCATCTGGATTGCGACCTTGCGAACATGCGCCATGAGTTTCGTCCCCGATAAAGATGCCGCCTGAATTTGGGCTTGCCTGATTTAGGATGGCATAGGCCCGAAAGCAATGCGGCCGGGAACAATCCCGACCGCACAGATTAAACTCATCGGCATCCGGCCGTTCAGGCGACCGGTTCGGCCACTGCGGCAGGGGCCTTGGCGGGCACGGAAGCCTCCAGTCGCTTGCCTGTTTCGGCATCAAAGAAATGCAGTTTGGACGGGTCGATTGCGATCCGCATATCATTCGTGATTTCGGCTTCGCCGGAGAGCGCGATCGTAACGGCCTGATCACCGACAAGGCCATGGGCCAGACGCTGGGAGCCGAGTTCCTCGACATATTCGACGGTAAAGGGCATGCCTTCAGCCGACGACACCACGCGCAGGTCTTCGGCGCGCAGGCCGACCGTGACGGCACCAGAAGTGGGGGCGTAGCCGTTGAGCGAAATCTGCGACGGGCCGATCGCGAGCCTGTCGCTCTGCAGTTCCGCTTTCACGAGGTTCATCGCCGGAGAGCCGATGAAGCTTGCAACGAAGGTGGAGGCCGGGGTGTGATAGACATCCAGCGGGGAGCCGACCTGTTCAATCTGTCCACCGTTCAGCACGACGAGGCGATCGGCAAGCGTCATCGCTTCCAGCTGGTCGTGGGTGACGTAGATGGAGGTCGTGCCGAGGCGGCGTTGCAGGCGCTTGATTTCACCGCGCATGGAGACGCGCAGCTTGGCATCGAGGTTCGACAGCGGCTCGTCGAAGAGGAAGGCGGCCGGCTTGCGGACGATGGCGCGACCCATGGCGACGCGCTGACGCTGGCCACCGGAGAGCGCACGCGGCTTGCGATCGAGATACTGGGTGATTTCCAGCATGCGGGCAGCTTCATTGACGCGCGCGTCGATCTCGACCTTCGGCGTCTTGCGGTTCTTCAACCCGTATTCGAGGTTCTGGCGCACCGTCATATGCGGGTAGAGCGCATAGTTCTGGAACACCATGGCGATATCGCGGTCGGCCGGTTCGACCTGGTTGACCACGCGGTCACCGATCTTCACCGTACCTTCGGAAATGGCCTCCAGGCCTGCGACCATGCGCAGAAGTGTGGACTTGCCACAGCCCGAAGGGCCGACGAGGACGATGAACTCACCGTCCTTTATGTCGAGATTGATGTCGGAGACGGCACGTACGCCGCCATTATAGATCTTGCCAACGCTGCTGATGTCGATCGCGGCCATTGTTATCGTTCCTTACTTGTCGCTTTCGGTCAGGCCCTTGATGAACCAACTCTGGAAAATCACCACAATTGCCACGGGCGGAAGCATGGCGAGAACCGCCAGGGCAAATGCCTCGTTGTAATCGGGAATGTTCGAGCCGACCCAAACCTGCAGGATGGATTTGATGCCGCGCATCAGGGTGAAGAAGCTCTCGTCGGTCGTCATCATCATCGGCCAGAGATACTGATTCCAGCCATAGACGAACATGATGATGAAGATGGCGGCGATCATGGTGCGCGAGATCGGCACCAGGATGTCGATGAAGAACTTAAAGGGACCTGCGCCATCGATGCGGGCTGCTTCCAACAGTTCTTCCGGCACGGACTTGAAGAACTGGCGGAAGTAGAAGGTGCCGGTGGCGGACGCCAGGAGCGGCACGATCAGGCCCGTGTAGCTGTTCAACAGGCCGAGGTTCGACATGACCTGATAGGAGGGCATGATACGCACTTCGAGCGGCAGAAGCAGGGTGGTGAAGATCACCCAGAAAGAGAGCGTCGCCATGGGGAAGCGGAAATAGACGATGGCATAGGCGGCCATCATCGACAGAACGATCTTGCCTGCGGCAAAACCGATGCCGAGGATCAGCGAATTCATCACCATGCGGGCGCCGGTGATATCGCCGGTAAAGCCGCCCTTCTGCGTCAGCACCTTTTCATAGGTGGCAATGAAATTGTCACCCCAGGCGAGCGACAAGCCGTTCATGTGGATGTCGGCCGCCGTGTGGGTCGAGGTCATAAAGGCGACCACGACTGGCATGCAGAGAAACAGCGAGCCAAGGATGAGGACGAGATGATCGGAAAACTTGGTGCGATACATGGTCTGTCCTCTCAATTGTAGTGGACGCGCCGCTCGATGAAGCGGAACTGGAAGATGGTGAGGACGAAGACGACGATCATCAGGATGACCGACTGGGCCGAAGATCCGCCGATATCATTGCCGCGGAAACCATCGGCATAGACCTTGTAGACCAGCGTGACCGGGTTGTTGGCCGGCTTGTCCTTGACCATGACGTCGATGATGCCGAACGTGTCGAACAGCGCGTAGGTGACGTTGATGGTCAGCAGGAAGAAGGCGGTCGGCGCCAGAAGCGGCAGGATGACGGTCCAGAACCGGCGCAGGCCCGAGCGGCAGTCGATCATCGCCGCTTCGCGCACGGAGACCGGAACATTCTGCAGGCCCGAGAGGAAGAAGATGAAATTATAGGGGATCTGCTTCCAGACGGCGACAACCGTCATGGCGAAGGCCGTGTCGTAATAGTTCAGGCCCACCTGCATGTGCCAGCCGAAATAAGACATCATCTTCACGAAAGGACCGACATGCTGGTCGAAGATCATCATGCCGATCAGGCCCGAAACGGGCGCTGCAATGGCGTAGACGGCGATCAGCAGCGTCTTGTAGGTCGAGGCCCCGCGGATGACGCGATCGGCCTTGACGGCGAGCAGCAATCCCAGCGAGAGCGACAGGAAGGTGACGAGCACAGTGAAGACGGCGGTAAACAGCGCGATCGACTGATATTCGGAGCTGAAGATCACATCGGTGTAATTGCTCAAGCCCACGAATGTCGAGCCGAAGCCAAACGGGTCCTCGAGGTAAAAGGACGAGCTCACCGCCTGGACCGAGGGCCAGTAGAAAAAGATGAAGATTACCGCGAGCTGCGGAAACAGGAACAGATAGGGCAGAACGGGCGAGGTGAACTGCACACGCTTCATTTCTTCTGCTGCGACGGCAGGCTTCTTGCTGCGTGCGTTCCCCCGGTAACCGAGGCGGGACAGGAAACCGCCGGGTTGCGGTTGTGACGTCGTATAGGCCACGAGTTCTCCCCTTTCTTGCAATTACAAAAGAGCCCGCCCGCCCTTGAAAAGAGCGGACGGACCATGATGGGAGATGGCTATCAGCCGGCGGTCTTGGCGAAACGGGTGAGAAGGTCGTTGCCTTCCTTCTCGATGGTTTCGAAGGCCTTCTGGACGGTCGTTTCACCCGAGAAGATCTTGTTGTATTCGCGTTCCATGATGGAACGAATCTGCGGGTAGAAGCCAAGACGGTAGCCCTTGGACCATTCGCCCGACGGCAGCATCAGCTGCTTGATGCCGACTTCGGCAACCGGGGTCTTTTCGTAGTAGCCTTCAGACTTGGCCAGCTCGTATGCAGCCTTGGTGATGGCGACGTAACCGGTAGCCTGGTGGTAGAACTTCTGGATTTCCGGCGAGGTCAGGAACTGGAAGAAGTCTGCCGTGCACTTGTTTTCGGCTTCCGGCTTGCCGGCCATTGCAAAGAGAGCCGCACCACCGATGAAGGTGTTGGTGCCGGCGCCCTTGATGCTCGACCAGTAGGGCAGGAAATCAGCCGAGAACGGCATGGAAGCGGTCTTCTGCAGGCCACCGAAGGAGCCAGAAGAACCGATCCACATGGCAACCTTGCCTTCTTCGAAAGGCTTCTGGTTGTCGTTCCAGCTTGCGCCGTAGAACTTGTAGAGACCTGCGTCAGACCAGGCCTTCAGCTTTTCGAACATCATGACAAGGTTCTTGTCGGTGAGGTTCATCTTGGTGTCGACAACGCTGTCGTAACCGTTGTTGTTGTTGGCGAACTGGATGTTCTGGCGCGAGAAGAAATTCTCGGTGAACTGCCAGGTGAGCTGCGAAGCGGTCATCGGGATGAAGCCGGCTTCCTTGAGCTTGGGAGCAACAGCTTCAAACTCTTCCCAGGTCTTCGGCACGGCAACGCCGGCCTTTTCGAAAGCCTGCGGGTTGACGTACATGATCGGAGCCGAAGAGTTGAACGGCATGCCGATGAACTTGCCCTTCGAGTCAGCGTAGAAATAGCGAACGCCCTCGATGAACGCATTGCGGTCGAACTTGTAACCTGCATTGTTGATCAGGTCTTCGGCGGCGACGGTTGCGCCCTTGGCGTTGATGATGGTGGCAGCACCGGCATCGAATACCTGCAGGATGTTCGGCTGTTCGCCCGAACGGAAAGCGGCGATACCGGTTGCCAGAGCTTCTTCGTAGGTGCCCTTGGAGATCGGAGTCAGAGCGCAAGCGGTCTGCGAAGCGTTGAACTTCTGCGACACTTCGTTGATGACTTCACCGTTACGGCCGCCCATGCCGTGCCACCAGGTGATGTTGGTTGCTGCGAGCGAGGAGGTTGCAGACATTGCAACTGCCATCGCGGCCATCGAGAATTTCTTGATCATGGTCATGGTTACGTCCTCTCCGCCTTGGTTGGATCGAGGACCGCAATAGGGCTTGCCCGTGACAGGCTCTTAACAATTCTGTTTCAGATTTGTGACGTTTGCACAGCTTTGCAAAAACTTCACAACACCGTCAAAAAGCATCCGGAAAATGCCGGGGCAAACGCCAGGGCAGGACGGCGATAATATCGTAACGGCAGGATAGAAGATGGGCGTCACGGCGGCGCGACAGCCAGATATCGCTTGCAGCCCTTATCCGCCTTTGGGCGCCGTAACCGACCGCATCGATCGCGTCAGCTTCTCGGGCGCGCGCCTTAACCTCGACAAACAGGATAAGAGTGTTTTTGCGGGCGACGATATCGATTTCGCCGAGCCGTGTCCGGTATCGGAACTTCAGGATCCGATACCCTTTAAAGAGAAGATAGAGAGCTGCGAGATATTCGGAGACGTGGCCGCGCCGTTCGGCGCGCCGGCGTTTATGCCGCCTGTCCTCGGCTCCGCGCCCCATCAGCCCTCATCCTTGTCCTTCATGGCGGCGTCTTTCATGGTAACCAGCCGTTGATAGAGGTCTCGCTTCGAAAGGCCTGTCAGACGTGCCGCTTCCGCCGCAGCCTTTGCCGCGGGCATGGATGATGCCAGCTCCTCCAGCAGCACATCGACATCGACAGCCGCCGGCACATCATCATAGGCAGGCGGCCCGACGAGGAAGACGATCTCACCCTTGACGTTGCGACCGTCGAAGGCTTCAGCAAGCTCTCCGAGCGACGCGCGGCTGATCTCCTCGAAGGCCTTGGTCAGTTCGCGCCCAACACAAGCCGCGCGGCCCGGCCCCAGAACATCGGCAGCGGAGGCCAGCGTGGCGGTAATGCGATGCGGAGATTCAAAGAATATCAGCGTTGCGGGAATTTTCGACAGTTCCGCCAGTCGGTCGCGGCGTCCTTTTTCCTTCACCGGCAGAAAACCGGCAAACAGGAAGGCATCATTCGGAAGACCGGAAGCAACCAGCGCGGCGAGAGGCGCCGAAGCGCCCGGAATGGGGACTACCCGATGGCCCGCCTCGATGGCCAGCTGTCCGAGCCGATACCCCGGATCGGAGACAAGCGGCGTGCCGGCATCGGAGACCAGAGCCACGGACTTTCCCTGTTCCAGTGCCGCCAGCAGCCTTGGCCCCATCTCATCGGCATTATGCTCGTGATAGGCGTAAGGTTTGTTGGCGATGCCATAGCGATCGAGAAGTACGCGGGTGACGCGCGTATCTTCGCAGGCCAGCACATCGGCACCGGCGAGCGTTTCAAGCGCGCGCAGCGTGATATCGCCGAGATTGCCGATTGGCGTGGCAACGAGATAAAGCGCCGGCTCCAGCGGGCGCGAAGGCACAAAAGTATTGGCGACGCGGTAGCCGCGGGTCGCTTCAGCAGGTCCAGCCACGAGCTTCGCAATTCAGTTGGATGATCATAAGCCCTTTATGGTCAAGGCGATGGCGGCCCGCAAGCGGCACGGGCCCAAGTTTTCTGTGTGCAGGTCTATTGCAAGTGCCGAAATGAAGCGGACACCCCGCATATGCTCTTGCGTTCAAAGGCTGATCTCTGCCATTTTGCCCCTCCACATCGTCCGGCTTGCGAAAGCCGAAGAATATCCGGTGCCCCGCCTCCCGGGACACCCAGGTCGAAAGCGGTTGAGTCCATGCGTATTACTCT
The DNA here is from genome assembly GCF_014198105.1 of Aliirhizobium cellulosilyticum. Lineage (NCBI taxonomy): Bacteria > Pseudomonadati > Pseudomonadota > Alphaproteobacteria > Hyphomicrobiales > Rhizobiaceae > Aliirhizobium > Aliirhizobium cellulosilyticum. Next base: position 888,937 of record NZ_JACIGW010000002.1, read on the forward strand.
CGAGCGGTCCAATCTTCTTAAGTCGTTGAGCCACGTTCACCGCGTGGTCGAGCGCCGCAACACAATTCCGATCCTTTCCAACGTTCTGATGCGCGCTTCCGACGCCAGCGTCGAACTGAAGGCGACGGACCTGGATCTGGAGATCACCGAATCCGTTCCGGCGATGGTCGAGCAGGCCGGCGCGACCACGGTTCCCGCGCATCTTCTCTACGAAATCGTCCGCAAGCTGCCGGACGGTTCGGAAGTTCTGCTTGCCACCAATCCGGACGGCGGCTCGATGACGGTCCAATCCGGCCGTTCGAAATTCTCGCTGCAATGCCTGCCGGAAACGGATTTCCCGGATCTGACCGCCGGTTCGTTCAGCCACACGTTCAAGCTGAAGGCGACCGATCTCAAGATGCTGATCGACCGCACGCAGTTCGCTATCTCGACGGAAGAGACCCGTTATTACCTGAACGGCATCTTCTTCCACACGATCGAGGCCGGCGGCGATCTGAAGCTGCGTGCCGTTGCGACCGACGGTCACCGTCTGGCGCGCGCCGACGTGCAGGCGCCTTCCGGTTCGGAAGGCATGCCGGGCATCATCATTCCGCGCAAGACCGTTGGCGAGCTGCAGAAGCTGGTGGACGATCCGGAAGCACAGGTCACCGTCGAGGTTTCCGACGCAAAGATCCGTCTATCGATCGCCGACATCATCATGACGTCGAAGCTGATCGACGGCACGTTCCCGGATTACCAGCGTGTCATCCCGACCGGCAACGACAAGGAAATGCGCGTCGATTGCCAGACCTTCACCAAGGCCGTCGATCGCGTTTCGACCATTTCGTCCGAGCGCGGCCGTGCGGTAAAGCTTGCCCTGACGGAAGGCCAGCTGATGCTGACGGTCAACAACCCGGATTCGGGCAGCGCCACGGAAGAAGTCGCGGTCGGATATGAAAACGATCCGATGGAAATCGGCTTTAACGCAAAATATCTTCTCGACATCACGGCCCAGCTTTCGGGCGACGACGCCATCTTCATGCTTGCGGATGCGGGTTCGCCGACACTGGTCAGAGATACCGCGGGAGACGATGCTCTCTACGTGCTTATGCCAATGCGCGTTTAAGACAATCGAGGCGGCCGGAAATTTCGAGCCGCCTTTTTTATGCCGTTTTCTAATTGCGACATTTTTGCCTGCCTTTGCGTCATCGACCTTGACCCCTGAGGCCAGACGACCAAATAGGCTTGAAAACCGGGAGAGGTAACTAGATGGAATTACGCTTGAAGGAACGGCTCGGCCGTAAGTTCGACGAGGAAATCCGTTTCTTCAAGGGCTGGATGGATGGCCCGAAAAGCGTAGGCGCTATCTGCCCGACCTCTTCCGTCACCGCCAAGCGCATGGCGAGCGTCATCAGCCCTTCATCGGGCCTGCCCGTGCTTGAACTCGGCCCGGGCACCGGCGTCATCACCAAGGCGATCCTGGAACGCGGCATTGCGCCGGAGAACTTGGTTTCGATCGAATATTCGACGGATTTCTACCAGAACCTGATCAAGACCTATGAAGGCGTTCACTTCATCAATGGTGACGCTTTCGAACTCGACAAGACGCTTGGCGAGATGAAGTCGGTCATCTTCGACAGTGTGATCTCCGCCATCCCGATGCTGAGCTTTCCGATGGAAAGCCGTATCGCGCTTCTGGAAGACCTGCTCGACCGCATGCCGGCAGGTAGGCCGGTGATGCAGATCACCTATGGCCCGGTCTCGCCGATCATCGCCAATCCGGATCGTTACAAGATCAAGCATTACGATTTCGTCGTGCGGAATATACCGCCGGCGCAGTTGTGGACCTACACTCGGACTTGATTCACACGCGCGTCAACTGGCCGAGGTAAGCGGGATCGATTTCGACCCGCTTTGGAGTTCTGACCGACATGACCTTCGGCCTTTATATCACTCACCCTCAGGTGCGCATCGATCCTGATGTACCGGTGCCGCAATGGAGCCTTTCGGATATCGGCCGGCAGCGCGCCGAGAAGGCTGCGCAGCAGCCTTGGGCGCAAAAGCTTGGCCGGATCGTTTCGAGCGACGAGACCAAGGCGATCGAAACGGCCGAGATCCTGGCCGCAGCCTCCGATGTCTCGATCATGCTTGCCCCTGACACGCATGAAAACGACCGGTCGGCGACCGGTTTCCTGGCACCGCCGGAATTCGAAGCGGCGGCAGACTGGTTCTTCGCCAATCCGACGGAAAGCTTCAAGGGCTGGGAAACGGCCGCGGATGCACAGGCCCGCATTGTTTCGGCTTTCGACCGCATCCTTTCCGACCACAATCCCGACATGCCGATCGCCTTTGTCGGCCATGGCGGCGTCGGCACACTTTTGAAGTGCCATCTGCTGCAGATCCCGATCACAAGAAGCCAAGATCAGCCGGGCGGCGGCGGAAATCTCTTCTGCTTCTCCCTTGCGGATCGGACCATCTCGTGCGACTGGACCCCGATAGAAACATGGCAAGGGGAATGACCAACATGCAAGCGCGTGACCGACTGATCGTGGGCCTCGATATCCCGACCGTTTCCGAAGCCGAAAAAATGGTCGCCACGCTCGGCGAGAGCGTCTCCTTCTACAAAATCGGCTACCAGCTGGTGTTTGCCGGCGGACTGGAATTTGCCCGTGACCTCGCCAAGGACGGTAAGCAGATCTTCCTCGACATGAAGCTGCTCGACATCGACAACACAGTGGCCAAAGGCGTCGAGAACATTGCCAAGATGGGCATGACCATGCTGACGCTGCACGCCTATCCCAAGGCAATGCGGGCTGCGGTGGAAGCTGCCAAAGGTTCGGATCTCTGCCTGCTCGGCGTCACCGTGCTGACCTCGATGGATGCTGCGGACGTGACCGAAGCCGGTTATGCGCAGACGCCGGAGCAGCTGGTTCGCACCCGCGCTGCACAAGCACGCGACGCCGGCATGGGCGGCATCGTCTGCTCGGCCGAAGAATCCGCCGCCGTGCGCGAAATCGTCGGCGCCGACATGGCAATCGTTACGCCGGGTATTCGCCCGAAAGGCGCGGATGCAGGCGACCAGAAACGTGTCGTGACGCCATTCGACGCCCTGAAAGCAGGCTCGACGCATCTCGTCGTCGGCCGCCCTATCGTCAAGGCTGAAGACCCGAAAGCATCCGCCGAAGCAATTCTTGCCGAAATGCGCGAGGCTCTCTGGCCAGCAAACGACGCCTGATACGCGTAGCTAACTAGCGATTGTTAGCGACCCGATTGCGTGCACCTTCATCGACAATCAGGCTCGGAGAGCCGCCGATCAGGCGGTTATCCATGACGGTGTTGTTATTGGCGCCGTCATCGTGATCCAGACCGCCGAGCAACATCTTGGGTTGGACGAGGCAATAGCTGTTGAACATGCTGAGTCCTTCCCGACTGCCGATCCACACGGCAGGACGTGCGACCGGCACCTGATACTGGAACGTGTTGCCGCGGATGGTATTGCCCTGCGGTGATTGATGGCGGAACGTGCCGCCCTCGCCGCAATTGCGGTAGAGATAGATACCGCCGCTGAGCGGGTTCACGAATGTATTGTTCTCGATGCGATTGTTCGCCGATCCGTCGACGGCAATGACTTCCCGCCATTCGGGGCGGGCCGAAAACGTATTGCCGGTGATGACATTTCCGGCCGATTCCGCATCGAGATAAACGATGGTCGAGCTTGCCTTGCCGGTGAAGCGGGAATTCTGCAGTGTGACTCGTGTCACGCCGGGCGCGAGATAGAGCGGCACCCCGACACTGCCAGAGAATGTAATGTTGTCGAGCAGGACGCCGGTCGGCGCTGCCGCCTGTGCCCGCTGCGTATGTCCGTCCCGGTTCGAGGATGCCTTCACTTCCTTTGCCTGGCCGTTATTGCCCAGGCCCTGGATGCGCAGATCACCCTTGATCTGGCAATTGCGAATGGTGATGTCGGTCGGCACGTCCCATTTTCCGTCGCTTCCCTTGCGGGACTGGATCAGCACCGTCCTCGCCTTGGTTCCAGTGCCGTCGATCATCGCGCCGTTGCAATCGAAAACCACGCCAGAAGCACGACTGCCCGAAAACGTGATGCGCTGGGTGATCTTGTCTCCCTTGTTCAGGCTGACGTCGCATCGAATATCGACCGGTTTTGAATCCTTCTTGCCCGGCGCACGAAGCGCATCCATGACGTTTGCCGGGCAGGCATCGGCCCGCGCATCGGATAATCCGGTGAATATCGGCGAGCCGATCGCCAGAAATACACTCGCTGCCAAAGGGAATGCGTAGCGCACCATATTGACTTGCCTCCTGATTCGCCCGATCTCGAATATACCTAAACTGGAGAGGAGGATATTTGATGACCAAGGGATATTGGATCGCACGAATGGATGTGCATGATCCCGAGCGCTACAAGGATTATGTGGCAGCTGCAAAACCGGCATTCGAGAAATATGGCGCCCATTTTCTGGCGCGCGGCGGCGCAGCGGAAGAACTCGAAGGCTCGTCACGCCATCGCAATGTCGTGATCGAGTTTCCGTCGATGCAGGCCGCTATCGATTGCTACAACTCGCCGGAATACCAGATTGCCGCAAAAATCCGGCAGGAAGTCGCCGATGGCGAGATGGTGGTCGTGCAGGGGATCTGACACGCCTACGGCGCTTCATAACCTGCGCATCGTACTTTCCGAAACCGATTCCGGTTTTCGTGTCGATGCTCCAGGAGACTTGCGACATCTGGGGCGCGCAAGTCTCTTCCACCACGTTGAGGTTTAAGCTAAAGACCAATGAGTAAGAGACAGCTTTCGGGGCAGACCATGACCGTGAACAATCTTCCGCCGCTCGTTACCGTTTTCGGAGGATCGGGTTTCGTAGGTCGCCATGTGGTCCGGACGCTGGTAAAGCGCGGTTATCGCGTGCGGGTCGCTGTGCGCCGCCCGGATCTCGCGGGTTTCCTTCTGCCGGCCGGATATGTCGGCCAGATTTCGCTGGTTCAGGCCAATCTTCGCTATCGCCAGTCCATTGACCGCGCCGTGGAAGGCGCGGCCCATGTGGTCAACTGCGTCGGCATTCTGTTCGAGAGCGGTCGCAACACGTTTGATGCGATCCAGGACACCGGGGCGCGCTCGATTGCAGAAGCTGCCGCCAAGGCCGGCGCCAAGTTCACCCATATTTCGGCGATCGGTGCCGACGCCAATTCCGGCTCCTCCTATGCCCGCAGCAAGGGCCGCGCCGAAGCAAGCATCCTCTCCCTGATCCCCGACGCCGTGATCCTGCGGCCGTCGATCGTTTTCGGGCCGGAAGACAATTTCTTCAACAGGTTTGCCGCCATGGCTCGCCAGCTTCCGGCACTGCCGCTAATCGGCGGCGGCAAGACCAAGCTGCAGCCGGTCTATGTCGAGGACGTGGCCGAAGTGGTCGGCCGCTCGGTCGATGGCACGCTGACACCCGGCACGACCTATGAACTCGGCGGCGCCGAGGTGATGACTTTCCGCGACTGTCTCGAGACCGTGCTGCGCGTGACCTGCCGCGATCGCGCGCTGATCTCGCTGCCCTTCGGCATCGCCTCGACGATCGGCAGCATCGCGTCCATGATCCCGTTCGTGAAGCCGCCGGTCACTGCCGACCAGGTGGAACTACTGAAGAGCGACAACGTCGTCTCCGAAAACGCGATCAAGGAAGGCCGCACGCTCTGCGGGCTTGGCATTCGTCCGGTCGTTCCCGGCTCGATCCTTGCATCCTACCTCGTGCACTTCCGTCCGCAGGGCCAGTTCACCGGCAGCGGCAAAGCGGCCTGAATTTAGCTTTTGTTATTTTCATTCAGCGCGCTTCGGGTGCCTGCCTATCGGGCAGGCGCTTCTAAAGCCTTGGATTTATGCAACTTGACAATTGTCGATGTGGCATAAAGTCCTCACACGCGAATGAGTGTGCGTTAACCGCAGGTTTAGCAAAAACCGTTATTGAATTCAGAAGCGGTGACCAATAAATCGGTCGCACGAAATTAGTTCACTGCAAATCACCTGTTTGAAAGGCGTCTTTCATGGGCAAGCCTATCGCCCTTTTCTTTGCATGCGCGGCACTTGTTATTCTCGCGGGCTCTTTCATGGCGCCCCAGACCGCCGCAAGCGGCAAGGAAGGTTGCGCTCCGGCTTACGGCGTCGACCCTTGCGCCACGGCATCCATTCCTCGCTAAACGAGACACGAGAGCGGCGACAAGCCGCTCTTTTTTAGCGCCGAACGCCATCCCGGCTTAGCTCTCATATTTAAATGGCGGCGTAGCCGAGAGCCTTAGGAAAACCGGCCGCAAGCCCCGCAATTCGCACGGTTACCAGCAATTGCAATCGTTCTTAATTATTTGCTGACGAAATGCAGGCAGTTTGCGACTTGTCGCGAATTTATGCCGCTTGCTTGTGTTGGCCCTATCAAGTCCATATAGCTGACCTTAAGTCAGGCGGGCGCGATATAAGCCTACGCCACCCACACCCCGCACACAATAGCCGAAGCCCAAAGCCCGATGCCCACCCTCTACCACCATCCCATGTCGTCCGCCTCGCGATTTGTTCGCCTGATCCTTGCCGAGTATGGATTTCAGGCCGATCTGGTCGAAGAGCAGCCATGGGAAAAGCGGCGGGAATTTCTCAGCATCAATCCGGCAGCGACGCTTCCCGTCTATGTCGATGACAGCATGCGTGTGCTCTGTGGTCCCTCGGTGCTGATGGAGTTTCTCGACGAAACCCATGGCGTGCTGAAGCGCGAGCGCCGTCTTTTGGCGGAAGATCCCTGGCACCGCGCTGAAATCCGCCGACTGACAGAATGGTTCCTGCAGAAGATGGAGCAGGACGTGACCCGGCCGCTGACCCGCGAACGGGTCTACAAGCTGCAGATGACAGCAGCGCAGGGCGGCGGCGCGCCGGATTCAAAGGCGCTGCGCACCTCGCGCGCCAATATCCGTCAGCACATGAAATATCTGTCCTGGCTTGCAGGCTCCCGCCAGTGGCTTGCCGGTGAACGGCTGAGCTATGCGGATCTGGCTGCTGCGGCCTCGATTTCCGTTCTCGACTATCTCGGCGAAATCGAATGGTCGGATTTCCCTATCGCCAAAGATTGGTACCAGCGATTGAAATCGCGTCCTTCCTTCCGCCCGATGCTTGCCGAGCGCATTCGCGGCCTGACTCCGGTCTCCCATTATGCGGACCTCGATTTCTAGCGCCGACAAAGCCGGAGACGATAAGGCGCTTCGCCGGCGGGAGAAGCTGACCGCCTTCATTCGCGAGGAAGCCATCACTCAGGGCTTCGATCTCTGTCGCATCACCCTGCCGACAAGCATTCCGCGCGCACCGGAGAGGCTCTCCGTATTTCTCGACGACAGCCATCACGGCACGATGGACTGGATGGCGGAAACGAAAGAGCGCCGCGCAGATCCCAAGACACTTTGGAGCGAAGTGCGTTCGATTGTGATATTCGGGCTGAACTACGGCCCCGAGGAGGATCCGCGCTATCTCCAGTCCATGAAGGACAAGGCGGCGATCTCAGTCTATGCGCGCAATCGCGATTATCATGACGTCATCAAGGGGCGATTGAAGGAAATCGCCACTCGGTTTTCAGCGCGTGCGGGCGAAGACGTCAAGGTCTTCGTCGACACCGCGCCCGTCATGGAAAAACCGCTGGCGGAGGCGGCGGGGCTTGGCTGGCAGGGCAAGCATACCAATCTCGTCAGCCGAACCCATGGGTCGTGGCTGTTTCTCGGCAGCCTTTTCACCACCGCCGAACTTTTGATCGACAGTTCGGAGAAGGATCATTGCGGCTCCTGCCGAGCCTGTCTCGATGCCTGTCCGACAGCCGCATTCCCGGCCCCTTACCGGCTGGATGCGCGGCGCTGCATTTCCTATCTGACGATCGAGCACAAAGGGCCGATCGATGCGGAATTCCGGCCGCTGATCGGCAATCGCATCTACGGCTGCGATGACTGTCTCTCAGCCTGTCCGTGGAACAAGTTTGCCGCCAGCGCCTCCGAGATGAAGCTCAAGGCGCGCGATGATCTGAAGGAACCGTCGATCGCCTTTCTGCTGACGCTGGACGATCCGGCGTTTCGCACCTTCTTCTCGGGTTCGCCGGTCAAACGTATCGGGCGCGACCGTTTTGTTCGCAATGTGCTGATCGCAGCCGGCAATTCCGGTGATCGCCAGTTCATCGCGCAATGTCACCTTCTTGCCGATGACGCTTCTCCTATCGTGCGCGGCATGGCGGTCTGGGCCTTGAGGCAGCTGATGGACGATGGCGCGTTTGCCGCATTCGCGAGAGGCCGCTCAGCAGATAATGATCCCGAGGTTCGCCGGGAATGGCAGATGGCAGGAGTGGATTGATGACGGTGATGATCTTCGGATGCGGTTATTCGGGCAAGGCGATTGCGAAAGCCTTTGCGGAAAAGGGCTTTTCCGTTGCCGGTACAGTCCGCACGCTTGAAGGCGCCGAAGCGCTCGCATCGCATCATATCAAGCCTTACATCTTCGACGGCACTGCGTTCAGCCCGGAATTGCTGGCGGCACTGCGGGATGTCACCCATCTCGTTCAGTCGATCCCGCCCGGCAAGGAGCACGATCCTTTACTACAGCTCGTTTCCGGTCGGCTTGCGGCGCTCTGCCCGAAGCTGAAATGGATTGGTTATCTATCGACAGTCGGCGTTTATGGTGATCATGGCGGCGGCTGGGTGACGGAAGAAACGCCGGGAAGCCCGATCCTTGGTCGGTCGATCGAGCGCGTCGACACGGAAGAGGCATGGGCCGAGCAGGGTCGCATTGCGGGCATGCCGGTCGCGGCGCTGCGCCTTTCCGGCATTTATGGACCGGGGCGCAACGCCTTCGTCAATCTCGACCGTGGCACCGCACGCCGCATCATAAAGAAGGACCAGGTATTCAACCGTATCCGCGTCGAGGATATCGGCAGCGCCACGCTGTTTCTCGCGGAGCGTAATCTTGCCGGCATATATAATGTGACGGACGACGAACCCTGTGCGCCCCAGGATGTGATCACGGAGGCCGCCCGCCTGATGGGTGTCGAGCCGCCAGCGGAAGTGGATTTCGACAGCGCCGACATGACGCCCATGGCACGCTCTTTCTATGGCGCCAACAAGCGTGTCTCGAATGAAAAAATCCGTTCGCTGGGTTTCCAGTTTGCATTCCCCAATTACCACACTTCACTCGCCCAAATGTGGTCGGAGACTATCTGGCGCGGCTGAAAATCCCATTTTGAAACGGTTGAAATTTCCATCCTTAGGCATCTTTCGAGTTAATATTTCTTAATCCTTACGGCAATGCGCCACATAATCTGTCCAATTTGGGCAGAAATCACCGTGCGACAACAAATTTTTTTCGCGTCATTTTGTGATCGCGGCGCATCACGGAATCTTGCAGGAACGTGATTCCGTTTACCGACTGATTCCTAAGGTTTTATTCCAACATCAATTAGCCGGCTCGTTAAAAAGATCGATAGCAATGTAATCACAAATGTTACGGTCATTAACACTCCGTGATATAAAATCCCACGTTTTCGCCATTTTTCGCCGCGCCTAAGCCAATTGCACGCAACGTGCAGGGACTTAACGACGGGGACGACCGACTTGAAAATAGTTCGACGCCTAACTGCCGCCACGGCCGCCATTGCTGCTTTTGCACTACTCGGCCAGGCGCCAGCCAATGCGGCGCCCGGATGCGGACACGCATCCTGGTATGCTCTCACTTCCAAGACCGCATCCGGTGAACGGATGAATGCGGCCAAGCTCACCGCCGCGCATCGCTCGCTGCCCTTCGGCACCAAGGTACTGGTGACCAACAAGCGCAACGGCAAAAGCGTGATCGTGCGCATCAACGATCGCGGGCCATTCATCCGCGGCCGGGTTATCGACGTATCCAAGGCTGCAGCCCAGAACATCGGCATGGTGTCATCCGGTACCGCGCAGGTCTGTTATCAGATTGTTGCCGACACCCAGAAGGTTGCAGGCAAGGGCATCAAGGGCGTCGACGGCTAAGCCATTCGACACTTCGAACTTCAAGGTACAGGCCTTGCTGCGGCAGGCCTCCCTCTTGCCCTTCTGCCCGATCGCGGTTACGACCGGCCCCATACGGGTTCAACCGATACGGAGTATCACATGCGACTGGGCGGGCGAGTAGCTGGAGCAATTGAAGTTCTGGCCGATATCGAAGAACGCAAACGCCCGGTGGCGGATGCACTGAAAGACTGGGGCCTTGCCCACCGTTTCGCCGGCTCCGGCGACCGGGCAGCCATCGGCAATATCGTCTACGACGCGCTTCGCATGCGGCTTTCCCATGCCTGGCTGATGGATGACGAAAGTCCCGTTGCACTTGCCTATTCTGTCCTGCTGCGCCAGTGGGGTTTTACCACCGAGACGCTTGCAGCCGAATTTGCCGACGACAAGTTTGCACCGCCGGCACTGACCGACGCTCATATTGCCGCTTTCTCCAGCCGTAATCTTAGTGATGCGCCTTTGCATGTGCAGGGTGATATCCCGGACTGGGTACAGCCTTCATTCGAAACCAATTTTGGCGAGAACTGGCTCTCAGAAGCCAAAGCGCTTGCCGACCGCCCGACGCTCGATCTTCGCGCCAATACGCTAAAGGCCAACCGCGACAAGGTGGTGAAAGCGCTGGAGCGCTCCGGCGCAAAGGCAGCCGCAATCGCCCGCAACGGCATCCGCATCGCAGCCGGCGAAGGCGCATCGCGCCTGCCGAACGTGACGGCCGAGCTTTCCTTCCAGAAGGGCTGGTTCGAGGTTCAAGACGAGGGCTCGCAGATCGTCGCCGATCTGGTTCAGCCCGGCGAACACGACCAGGTGCTGGATTATTGCGCCGGCGGTGGCGGCAAGACGCTCGCCATGTCGGCCGCCATGCATAACAAGGGTCAGGTTCATGCCTATGATGCCGACCGCAAGCGCCTTGCGCCGATCATCGAGCGTCTGCGCCGTGCCGGCACCCGCAATGTCCAGGTTCATGACGACCCGCGCCAGCTCGATGCCCTGAAGGACAAGCTGGATGCCGTTCTCGTCGATGCGCCCTGCACCGGCACCGGCACATGGCGCCGTCGCCCGGACACCAAATGGCGACTGACGCAGAAGAACCTCGATGAACGGATTTCCCAGCAGCAGGACGCGCTTGGCGAGGCGGCAAAGTTCGTGAAGCCCGGCGGGGCATTGCTTTACGTCACCTGCTCGGTGCTGCCGGAAGAAAATGATCGCCAGGTCGAGCGTTTCTGCACTGAGAACCCGGCTTTCGCGATCACCTCCGTCGCCGACGACTGGACGAAAATATTCGGCGCTCAGGCACCCCGTCCTCGCGTTGCGGCTGCAGGCACGATCACGCTGTCACCCGCAAGTACCGATACGGACGGATTCTTTTTCTGCCGCATGCAACGCAAGGTGTAAATTTCGGCCGCGCGGATCAACCATAACTTCAAATCGTTCTAAACTAGAACGTTTGACACCACTTTTAATTCGCGCCAAGAACTCTCATTGGCGACGTCGTGGGATCGGCGCCGCGAAGGAGAGGGACATGACCCGTAAAACCTTGCTCGGCGCCGCTATGGTGCTTTTTGCCGCCTCGACGGTGTTCACGTCGATACCGGCCCGTGCAGAAACTACACCGGCCGCCGTGCTGAAGCACTATGCCGAATTGGCGCAGGCGAAATACGAGGACTCGCTGACGACGGCGCAGGCTCTCGACAAGGCGATCGACGCCCTGATCGCCAAGCCCAGCGACGCGACGCTGAAAGCCGCCAAGGCAGCATGGATTGCCGCCCGCGTGCCCTACCAGCAGTCGGAAGTCTATCGGTTCGGCAATCCGATTGTCGACGAATGGGAAGGCAAGGTGAATGCCTGGCCACTCGACGAAGGCTTGATCGATTATGTCGATGCGTCTTACGGCACCGAAAGCGATGAAAACGCGCTTTACACCGCCAATGTGATCGCCAACCCCAAGCTCAAGATCAACGGCGAGGAAGTCGATCTTACCGAGATTACGCCGGAGACGATCCAGAGCCTGCACGAGGCGGGCGAGATCGAGGCGAATGTCGCAACCGGTTATCACGCGATCGAGTTCCTGCTCTGGGGCCAGGATCTGAACGGCACAGAGGCCGGCGCCGGAAAACGCCCTTATACCGATTACGACAAGGCGAACTGCACGGGTGGTAATTGCGATCGACGCGCCGCCTATCTGAAGGCTGCATCGACGCTTCTGATTGCCGACCTGAAGGACATGGTGACGGCTTGGGCTCCTGACGGGGAAGCGACGAAAAACGTCGAATCCGACGGCAATGCCGGCCTCACCGCGATCCTGACCGGCATGGGCTCGCTCTCCTATGGCGAGCTTGCGGGCGAGCGCATGAAGCTTGGCCTTCTGCTGCATGATCCGGAAGAAGAGCATGATTGCTTCTCCGACAATACCTATGCCTCGCATCTCAACGATGCGATCGGCATCAAGTCCGCCTATACGGGTGAATATACCCGTGTGGACGGCACGAAGATGAAGGGACCATCGCTTTCCGACCTCGTTGCCGCCAAGGACAAGGCGCTCGACAAGGAAATCAAGGGCAAGCTCGATGCAACGCTTGCGGCGATGAACGTCATGAAGGATCGCGCCCAGAAGGTCGAAGCCTATGACCAGATGATCGGCGAGAACAACGCCAAGGGCAATGCGGTGGTGCAGAAGGCGATCGACGGCCTGATCGATCAGACCAAGAGCATCGAGCGCGTCATTGCATCGCTGGATCTGGGGAAGATCGAGCTTGAAGGTTCCGACAGCCTCGATAATCCTGATGCTGTCTTTAAATAATTGAAGAAAAGGCGGGTCTCGCTTCCGGGTGAGGCCCGATCACCCATGGGCGCATTCAGAGCCTTTCCCTACTTGCTGCCTCTCATTTCCGGTGCACTCGTGCTGGTGCCGCTGATCGCGACCGGCAGCGACAGCCAGTTGCCGAAGACCCGCACCGACCTTAATCCGAAGGATTTGAAACGCGTCACGAGCGTGACGAGGCCGACGACGGATTTTTCCAAAGCCGAGCAGTTCGAGACCATGTCCGGCGGTGCCGCGACGACGAAGGCGATCGTCAATGGCGATGCGTTCTCGCATTTTTCGCCGAACATCACCTTCGAGGAAGAGCAGAATTTCAAGCTTGGGAATGCGCTGTTCACCAAGCTCTGGGTGTCTTCCCCCTCCTCCACCCAGGCATCCGATGGTCTTGGGCCGTTGTTCAATGCGCGCGCCTGCCAGAGCTGTCACCTGAAGGATGGCCGCGGCCATCCTCCGGAAGGCGCGGCGGATGCAACCTCGATGTTCCTGCGGCTGGCACGGCCCGCCCGCACCGACGAGGAGCGCGAGGCGATCGGCGATTACCGCAAGCTGAACTTTCCTGACGCCGTCTATGGCGAGCAGTTTCAGGATCTGGCCGTTCCGGGGCTTGCCTCGGAAGGGAAGATGGAGATTTCCTACGAAGAAGTTCCGGTCACGCTTGTTGACGGCGAAGTCGTCAGCCTGCGCAAGCCGACCTATTCGGTTTCCAATCTCGGTTACGGGCCGCTTGAAGGCGATGTAACGCTGTCGCCCCGTATTGCACCGCCGATGATCGGCATGGGGCTGATCCAAGCTATCCACGAGGCCGATATCCTGGCGAAGGCCGATCCAGACGATAAGGACGGCGACGGCATATCCGGCAAGGCGGCGCTGGTGCGCGACCACATGACCGGCGAGTTGAAACTCGGACGGTTCGGCTTCAAGGCGCAGAATGCCTCGATCCGCGACCAATCCTCGGGCGCGTTTACCGGCGATATCGGCATTTCGACACCCGACACGCCGTTTTCGCATGGCGATTGCACCAAGGCGCAGGCCACCTGTCTTGCCATGCCGACCGGCGTGCAGGAGCGGCTCGGCCCGGTCGAAGCGCCCGATCCGGTGCTGTCGCTCGTCACCTTCTATTCGGAAAACCTTGCCGTGCCGGCGCGTCGCGATATCGATGATCCAACGGTGCTGAGAGGCAAGGAGATGTTCTATTCGGCCGGTTGCACCGCCTGCCACACACCGAAATTGGTCACCCGCCGCGATGCCGGCAACAAGGCACATGCCTTCCAGCTGATCTGGCCCTATTCGGATTTCCTGCTGCATGACATGGGCGAAGAGCTGGCGGACGGTCAGCAGGTGGGGATGGCGAACGGTCAGGAATGGCGCACCCAGCCGCTCTGGGGCATCGGGCTTACCAAGACCGTCAACAACCACACATTCTTCCTGCATGACGGGCGTGCCCGCAATCTTACCGAAGCGATCCTCTGGCATGGTGGCGAGGCGGAATCCGCGCGCAGCGCATTTGCAGCCATGGACAAAGAGGATCGCACCGCCCTTCTTACCTTCCTGGAGTCGCTCTGATGCGCAAGACCTTGGCCGCCAGCCTGATCGCACTGCTTCCCGCAGCATTCGCTTCCGCCGCGTTTGCCCAGGAGGCTGATACCGCGCCGACCGTCGAACTTCCGGTAGCGACCGTGACGAAAGTGATGACGGCCGCAGTGGATGGCTTCATACGGCCGGGGTATGACGCGTTCCAAAAATCCGCAGAAGACATGACGGCGACGATGAAGACACTCTGTGCGGCGCCGTCTCAAACCAATTACGATGCGGCCAAAGCCGGCTTCGGCAAGCTCGCGGCCAGTTGGGCGCATATCGAGATCGTCCGCACCGGCCCCGTGATCGAGCAGAACAGGTTCGAGCGCATCCTGTTTTATCCTGACCGCAAGAGCACCGGCCTGAAACAGGTCCAGGCAGTTCTTTCCAAATCCGACGAGACGGCCACCGATGCCAAGACGCTCGCCACCAAGAGCGTCGCGACGCAAGGGCTGGGCGCACTGGAATATCTTCTGTTCGGTACGGGCTCAGATACGCTTATTTCCGGAAATGACTTCCGTTGCCGTTACAGCACTGCCGTTGCCGAAAATATCGGGAATGTCGCCGCCGAAATATCCGGCATCTGGGATGCACCGGATGGCATCCAGAAGGCCTGGGAACAGCCGGGAGCAGACAATCCCATCTATCGGACCGGCGGTGAAGCGATCACCGGGCTGCTCGGCATTCTCGTGCATGGCGCCGAAGCGGTGCGCGACCAGCGGATCGAGACCTTCTACAAGGGGGCGGACAAGGCGAAATTTCCTAAACAGGCGCTGTTCTGGCGCTCGGAAAATACTTGGCCTATGATCAAGGCAAATCTTGATGGATTGTCCGAACTTTTGACGACATCCGGCATGGTCGAGCTTCTTCCTGAAAAGGACAGGCCGATCGTCGCCGCCACGGAAGAGAAGCTGAAATCCATGTCTGCCCTGACGGGTGAAGTGACGCCGGATCTCGAAAAGGCCGTAGAGGACGCGGGCGAACGCAGAAAGCTCGATACGCTGCTGGTCGATGGCAAGGATGTGATCGCCAAGCTCAATGACGGATATGGCGGCGCGATCGGCCTCTCCTCCGGCTTCTCCTTCGCCGACGGAGACTGAGATGGCCTCGAACGGTGAGACAATCGACCGCCGGGCGTTTCTGAAGGCTGCCGGCATCGGTTTTGCGGCCACGCTCGCTCCCGAATCGCTCTATGCGCTAGAGCGGGCCGATGCGGTCTATGCCTCCGGTTATCGCGCCTCTGACGGTACATTCGGCATTGCCACGGTTTCCGAACGGGGCGAGATCATCGATCGGATGGCCCTGCCCGCCCGTGCGCATGGCATGGCTTTCAGTTCCACGACGGGCCGCGCCGTCGCCTTTGCCCGTAGACCCGGCACGTTTGCGATGGTGTTCGATCCGTCTCGACAGGCGGAGCCGATCGTCATCACCGCGCCGGAGGGCCGGCATTTCTACGGCCACGGGCATTTCTCGCCGGACGGCACCGTTCTTTATGCCAGCGAAAACGATTTCGACGGCAATCGCGGCATGATCGGCCTCTATGACGGCCGCAATGCATTCCGGCGGATCGGCGAATTCGACGCTCATGGCATCGGCACGCATGACATGACCGTCTCGGATGATGGTGCTCTTCTGGTGATTGCCAATGGCGGCATCGAGACCCATCCGGATTTCGGCCGCACCAAGCTCAACATCGACCGTATGGAACCATCGCTGGTCGTGCTCGATGCGAAAAACGGCACGCTGATCCAGAAACACAGCATGCCGTCTTCGCTCAGCAAGCTCTCGACCCGGCATCTGGATATAGCCGAGAATGGCCGCATCTGGTTTGCCTGCCAGTGGGAAGGCGCACGCAACGAAACACCGCCGCTTGCCGGCTGGTTCTCGAAGGGCGAGGATATTGCACTTCTCTCGCTGCCGGATGAAACGACGGCGCGGCTTGCCAACTATGTCGGCGCAATTGCCGTCAACCGCCATGAAAACATCGTCGGACTTACCTCGCCGATCGGCGGTGCGTCAGTGATACTCGATGCGAAGACAGGCATCGTCTTGAAAGAAGAGAGCGTCCACGAGGCGGCCGGTGTGGCGCCTGCGGCCCACGGTATTGCTGTGTCATCCTACGATGGCCGCTTCAACGACACACGCAGCGACGTCGCCTGGGACCAGCATATTATCCAAATAAAATGATCTTTACTCAGGTTGCAGCGACCCTAGATCACCCTCCATGGGTAAAATACTGACCTTTGCTTTCTTCATTGTCACCTGCGTTGCCATCGGTGCACTCAGCAGTTACGCCAACACACCGGGCGAGTGGTACCAGTCGCTTAACAAACCGTTCTTCAATCCACCCGACTGGGTTTTCGCACCGGTCTGGGCGGGTCTCTACGTGATGATCGGCGTTGCGCTGTCCACGACATGGTTCGATGAGAACAATACCGGCCGGCTGATCGTCTTCGCCATACAGGGTTTTCTCAACATCTTCTGGTCGCCAGCCTTTTTCGGCCTGCAGAGCCCGCTTCTCGGCCTCGTCATCATCGTACCGATGCTGGCCTTCATCCTGCTGTTCATCATGATGAGCTGGAGACCCAACCGGCAGGCCGCGTGGCTTTTCGTGCCTTACGCATTCTGGGTTGCATTTGCCGCAGTATTGAACCTTTCGATCGTTCTGTTGAATTGATAATAGTCATTTTGTCGCGCTTGCCGATCCGCCTGCAGCATGCCAGTTTCGCCGCGACACCAAGGGCAGACCATGAAGATTACCGATCCAGGCGACTTTCACGAACGCATACGGCGCAGTTTCGCCAAGCAGAACGCCATGGAGATGCTTGGCGCGGAACTGACGCGCATCCAGCAGGGCATGGTGGAGATCGAGCTTCCTTTCGATGAGAAGCTTACCCAGCAGCACGGTTTCCTGCATGGCGGGGTGATTTCCGCACCACTGGAGACTGCCTGTACCTATGCCGCCTATACGGTGATTGCGCCGGAAGTTTCGCTTCTGACGATCGAGTTCAAGGTCAACCTGCTTTCGCCCGGTCGCGGCGAGCGTTTCCTTTTCCGTGGCGAGGTCACCAAGCCCGGATCGACGATCATTGTGGCCGATGGCCGTGCCTATGCGATCGGCGACGGGCCGGCAAAACTGATCGCCTCCATGACCACGTCGATGATGGTCATCCGCGATCGTCAGGACGTGGTGGAATGAGTTTCGAACTGACACGGCTCGGCCGGCATGTGGTGCTATTCGTCATGGCCGTCGACGCCGAATATGGGCCGCACCTCAAGTCTCGCATCAAACCGCTGATGACCGGCGTCGGTCCGATCGAGGCCGCGATCGTGCTGTCGCACGCGCTGACGAAGCTGCAGGCGAAAAACGAAATGCCGGATCTGATCGTGTCGCTCGGTTCGGCCGGCTCCCGGACGCTGGAACAAACGGAAGTCTATCAGGCCTCCTCCGTTGCCTATCGCGACATGGACGCCTCGCCGCTCGGTTTCGAGAAAGGTTGCACACCCTTTCTCGACCATCCGGCGATCATGCCGCTGCCACTTCGCATTCCAGGCGTGCCCGAGGCTGCGCTTTCCACCGGCGGCAATATCGTCTCTGGCGCTGCCTACGATCTGATCGCTGCAGACATGGTGGACATGGAAACCTTCGCCATCATGCGCTGCTGCCAGTTGTTCGGTATTCCGCTGATCGGTTTGCGCGGGATTTCCGACGGGAAGGCGGAGCTGAAGCATGTCGATAACTGGACTGAATATCTGCATGTCATCGACGAGAAGCTGGCTGGCGTCATCGACAGACTAGGAAACGCCCTAGAAAGCGGCAATTTGGCTTTCTGAGCAGTTGCAAAAATCGGGGTTCTTCATTAAAGGCTCGCCATGACCCAGATAGCTCATCCCGACAGCATCCTCATCATCGATTTCGGCAGCCAGGTGACGCAGCTGATTGCGCGCCGCATCCGCGAAGCGGGTGTCTATTGCGAAATCCATCCCTTCCAGAACGCCGCCGAAGCTTTCGACAGGCTCTCCCCCAAGGGCGTGATCTTCTCCGGCGGCCCGGCTTCGGTTACCACCGAAGGCAGCCCGCGTGCACCGCAGGCGGTATTTGACAGCGGCGTGCCGATCCTCGGCATCTGCTACGGCCAGCAGACGCTCTGCACCCAGCTCGGCGGTGTCGTTGAAGGTGGCCATGCCGCCGAATTCGGCCGCGCCGATGTGGAAGTGAAAAAGGCCAGCCCGCTGTTCGACGGTTTCTGGGAACAGGGCGGTCGTTACCCGGTCTGGATGAGCCACGGCGACCGCGTGACGAAACTGCCGGAAGGTTTCGAGGTCATCGCGACCTCCGAGAACGCTCCGTTCGCCATCGCTGCCGACGAGAGCCGCCACTATTATACGACCATGTTCCACCCAGAAGTGGTACATACACCGGATGGCGCCAAGCTGCTTTCCAACTTCGTGCACAAGATCGTCGGCCTGAAGTCCGACTGGACCATGGCTGCCTACCGCGCCGAAATGATCCGCAAGATCAAGGATCAGGTTGGCAATGAGCGCGTCATCTGCGGCCTGTCCGGCGGCGTGGACTCGTCGGTCGCGGCGATCCTCATCCATGAGGCGATCGGCGACCAGCTGACCTGCATCTATGTCGATCACGGCCTAATGCGTCAGGGCGAGACCGAACAGGTCGTCGGCATGTTCCGCGACCATTACAACATCCCGCTCGTGGCTGTTGATGCATCCGACATGTTCCTGACCCAGCTTGCCGGCGAAAACGACCCGGAAGTGAAGCGCAAGACGATCGGCCGCCTGTTCATCGAAGTGTTCGAAGCGGAAGCAGCCAAGATCGCAGCCGATGGCAAGGGCGAACCGCGCTTCCTCGCGCAGGGCACGCTCTACCCGGACGTCATCGAAAGCGTTTCCTTCTCGGGCGGCCCTTCGGTGACGATCAAGAGCCACCACAATGTCGGCGGCCTGCCCGAGCGCATGAACATGCAGCTCGTCGAACCGCTGCGCGAACTGTTCAAGGACGAAGTCCGCGCCCTTGGCCGCGAACTCGGCCTGCCGGAGAGCTTCATCGGTCGCCACCCCTTCCCGGGTCCGGGCCTCGCCATCCGCTGCCCGGGCGGCGTGACCAAGGAGAAGCTCGACATCCTGCGCAAGGCAGATGCGATCTATCTCGACGAAATCCGCAAGGCCGGTCTCTACGACACGATCTGGCAGGCTTTTGCCGTACTGCTGCCGGTGCAGACCGTCGGTGTCATGGGCGACTATCGCACCTATGATTTCGTCTGCGCACTGCGCGCCGTCACCTCGGTCGACGGCATGACGGCGGATTTCTATCCCTACGACATGAACTTCCTCGGCCGCGCGGCAACCCGCATCATCAACGAGGTCCGCGGCATCAACCGCGTCGTCTACGACGTGACGAGCAAGCCGCCCGGCACGATCGAGTGGGAATAAGAGATTGAAATATTGTCGGCGCGCTATGAAGACATGGCGTGCCGATCATCTATCTTGCCTCGCGGTTTCCGAATGAAGGCGATAATTTCAGGCAGTTGGATGCCGAGACGAGCTTGGCTTGTCGCCAAATTCCCAAAAGAAAGACCGTTCAGGTAACGATCAGCTTCACGGTGTAGGGTTGCGCTTCAGCCGCATCTGTGGATCGATAGGGCAGACAAACAACCGAGCTCTCCCACGGTATCTTTCATCACCTTCGGATTTCCCCCCAAGCTCTGGATTTCACAATGCTCAAACGCCTCTATGACTGGACGATGGCGCTCAGTGCGCGCAAATCCGCGGAAGTCTGGCTTGCGGTCATCGCCTTTGTCGAAAGCTCGATCTTTCTCGTGCCGGCGGACGTGCTTTTCCTGCCCATGGCGCTGGCCCGGCCGGAGCGTGCATGGCGTTATGCGCTGATCGCGACGGTCTTCTCGGTTCTCGGCGGTATTGCGGGCTGGTGGATCGGTTCATTTGCCTTCGATGCCATTGCCATGCCGATCCTCGAATTCTGGGGCAAGCTCGATACTTTCAACGAGCTGAGGGCCGGCATCACTTTCGAGACGATCCTGCTGATGCTGGTGACCTCCGGTTTTGCGCATCTGCCGCCTATCAAGGTGGTGACGATCCTTTCCGGTGCGGTGCATGTAAACATCTGGCTATTCATCATGTCGGCGCTCGTCACGCGCGGAGCACGCTTCTTCCTCCTGGCTTGGCTGTTGCGCCGCTACGGCGAGGGCATTCGCCACTTCATCGAGAAGCGTCTTGGCAAGATTGCGATGATCGGTGCTTCTGTGCTGATCGTCGCCTTCACGGGGTACAAGCTTCTTCTGGCGCACTGAGCGTCGGCAAAAGTTCAAAAGAGGGATTGCTGTGCCGGCTCCGGCGGCGTGAAACGCACACCCTCAAGCTCGAGCATACGCTGTTTCGAGGTCGATCCACCAGGGGCTGAAAAACCGCCGAGCTTGCCGCCGGCGGCCAGTACCCGGTGGCAAGGTATGATCAGCGCCACCGGATTTTTCGCCATGGCCTGGCCAACATCACGCGCAGCCTCCGGCCCAAGGCCGAGTTCCTTGGCGATCGTGCCATAGGTGCTCGTATGACCCCAGCCGATGCGGCGGGCTGCGGCATAGATATTCCTGAAGACCTCATCCTGGCCTTCAAGATCGAGGCGGATCTCGGAGAAATCAATCCGCTCGCCAGCGAAATACCGTTTCACCAGCGCGATCGTCTCTCCAATCTCCACGGGCGGTGGCGATTTTTGACCGTCACCGATCCGGCGCAGGAGAAGGTTCTCGGTCGACAACTCGCTGCTTGTCGGTAGCTGAAAACGGGTGATACCGGCAACATTCCACGCAATGCCGCAGAAGCCGCCAGCGGTTTCGAAGATCGCATATCGATGTCCGGACATGAGCTCACTCCGTTCGTGTGATTTCCCCTGTCAGAATCCTATGTCATGAACAGGCAATCAACCCGTTTCTTGCACCAGAAGATTTGTGATCGCCTAGATCGCTTGCCTACGTTCTCTTTTTGTTCTTTATTGTCAATTGAATTCTCTTATACTGCGTCATCCGCATGATCCCGCGTTGATGAATAATGGGAGGTGCAGAGTTGCCGTACCACCAGCCATGCCTGCCGCTGACAGGCAATGTTCCTGGGAAAAACCGATCCGGACAACCGCACTTCGCGCCTCGGTGGAGAAGTGAACTCTTTTTCGTACTGAAACCGCCGCCCTCCTTGGCCGAGGAGATATACAAGGCGGCTTGCGAGCATGCGCATGGTCGCACCAACCGCCAACGTCACCCGGCGCATTTGCTGCATGTGAGCCTGCTGTTGATGGACGAATTTGACAAGCCGCCCTACGATCTCATTCCCCGGATCGAAACTGCAATCGGATCGATCAGGGCATGCCCGCTTACAGTGACTTTGGACGCATGTGCTATCTACGGAGGCGGACGGCATCTGGCGCTGACAAGTGCGGCGAGGAATACCGATATTCAGGCATTCGTGCGGATGCTTCATGGCGCGCTCAGCCGGCATAACCTGCCACGCCAGGCATTTCGCACACCTTCACCTCACGTTACCATCATCTATGGCTACGGGCGCAAGGAGGTTCTGAATATTGGGAAATCATTTACATGGCAGGCGCGCGAATTTGCGCTTGTCTACAGCCACAAGGGCGAAACACGCCATGAGCCATTTGGATGCTGGCGTTTTAACGCCGACGCTCCACCATATGCCAGGCCGGCAAGCCAATTATCGCTTTTGGATGAACCAATCACCGGCGGCGACCGAAACCCCGCTCTCACAACAAAGGCCGCCATGCGAAATGACGGCCCGCGAGAAACGAGGTGATATTAGGCAATTAGCCGATGCGGTCGAAAGCCTTGGGATCGATACCGAGAATGGTCAGATCGCTATTCTTCGGACGACGATGGTTTTCAACGGCAGCCGAAGCAGAAACTGCAGCGCCGAAAATTGCGAAGGCGCGGCTGATACGGCTACCACGGTTTTTGTTCTGGGCGTACATGACATCAACTCCTTTTCTGTCGGCTAATATATGCGCCCAAGACTTCATCTTCACAACGCATACGCGCACAGATCAGCCATGCGAACTTGGCATGCCACTATTTGATCTGCCTCATTGGCTTGCATTCTGCGATGTGGTGTTGTTATCGCTTCGCTGACCAGTCCGGCATCGCGTGATGCGGGCAAAGGGGACAAAAGGACGGCGAAATGGCGATCACCATCTACGGCATCAAGAACTGCGACACGATGAAGAAGGCGCGGACATGGCTGGACCAGAAGGGTGTGAGCTATGCATTCCACGACTACAAGGCCTCGGGTATCGATCGCGACCATTTGCAAGCATGGGTCGATAAAGCCGGATGGGAAACGGTGCTGAACCGCGCCGGCACGACCTTCAAGAAACTCGGTGAGGCCGATCGCCAGAATATCGATCAGGCAAAGGCGATCGAGTTGATGCTGGCGCAGCCGTCGATGATCAAGCGGCCGGTGCTGGAAGCGGATGGAAAGCTGCTGATCGGCTTCAAGCCCGAGATTTACGAAAACGCTTTTCCGGGCGCCTGAGAATGTCGAAGACCACACGCGCAACCCAAACCCTCGACAAGCTGAAAATCGCCTATACGATCGTTTCCTACGACTATGATCCCAATGCCGACCGGATCGGATTGCAGGCGGCGGAGGCGATCGGGGAAGAGCCGAAACGCGTGTTGAAGACACTGATGGCCGAACTTGATGGCAAGCCTATCTGTGTCGTGGTGCCGTCCGATCATGAAGTGTCGATGAAAAAGCTCGCCTCGGCCTTTGGCGGAAAATCCGCCCATATGATGAAGCCGGCCGATGCGGAACGCTTGACGGGTTACCATGTCGGCGGCATCAGCCCGCTTGGCCAGAAGAAGCTCGTACCGACGGCGATCGAAATCACCGCACTGGACGAGCCCTACATCTTCATCAACGGTGGGCAGCGCGGGCTGCAGATACGCCTAGTGCCCGCCGATGCGAAAGAGGCGTTGAAGGCGATCGCCGCTCCGCTGATTGCCTGACGACCGCATGTCCAAGACTTCAATTTTGCCCCAAAGCTCTCTAAGTCTAGCCTCACACGAATAATCGAGAGGCTGAGCCATGACCATCGTCCCGAACATCCAGACATCCATCGATCCGATCAAGCTTGAGAAGCTTGGCGAAGTCGCAGTGAAGGTGGGGCTTGGGTTGGAAAAGGGGCAGGACCTCGTCATCACCGCGCCGATCGCCGCGCTGCCGCTAGTTCGGTTCATCACCAAACACGCCTATATGGCAGGTGCGGGCATCGTTTCGGCCTTCTATTCCGACGAGGAAACGACGCTGGCTCGTTATCAGCATGCACCTGATGCCAGCTTCGACAAGGCCTCCGGCTGGCTCTACGAGGGCATGGCCAAGGCTTATGAGAACGGTGCCGCGCGGCTTGCAATCGCCGGCGACAATCCGATGCTGCTTTCCGGGCAAGATCCGGCCAAAGTTGCCCGCGCCAACAAGGCCAATTCCATCGCCTACAAGCCGGCACTCGAAAAGATCGCCAATTTCGACATCAACTGGAACATCGTTTCCTATCCCAATCCCTCTTGGGCACGTCAGGTTTTTCCGGATCTGCCGGAAGATGCTGCCGTTGCCAAGCTGGCTGAAGCGATCTTCGCCGCCTCGCGCGTCAACGTCGCAGATCCGGTAGCAGCCTGGGCGGAGCATAATGCAAACCTTAGGAAGCGTTCGACCTGGCTGAATGGTGAGCGTTTTGCGGCGCTGCATTTCACCGGTCCCGGCACCGACCTGACCGTTGGCCTGGCAGATGGCCATGAATGGCATGGCGGCGCGTCCACGGCGAAGAACGGGATTACCTGCAACCCGAATATCCCGACCGAAGAAGTCTTCACCACGCCGCATGCGCTTAAGGTTGAGGGCCATGTATCGAGCACCAAGCCGCTCTCGCATCAAGGTACGCTGATCGACAATATCCGGGTGCGGTTCGAAGGCGGCCGCATTGTCGAGGCGAAAGCTTCGAAGGGCGAGGAAGTGTTGAACAAGGTGCTGGATACGGATAAAGGTGCACGCCGGCTCGGCGAAGTGGCACTGGTGCCGCATTCGTCGCCGATCTCGGCAAGCGGCATCCTTTTCTACAACACGCTGTTCGACGAAAATGCCTCGTGCCACATCGCGCTCGGCCAGTGCTACTCGAAATGTTTCCTCAACGGCGCTTCGTTGACGCCTGATGAGATCAACGCGCAGGGCGGCAATTCCTCGCTCATCCATATCGACTGGATGATCGGTTCCGACAAGGTCGATATCGACGGCATCCGGCCGGACGGCTCCAAGGTTCCGGTTATGCGCAAGGGTGAATGGGCCTAATCGGCCCCTTGCCAGTCAAAACAGCGGCGCAGCACATCTGTGCGGCGCCGGCATCATGTTGGGCAGGATTTTTTCGGCTTCTGTCGTCCCTTCGGCATAACATCTGTTGCCGGCTCACATTCTTTGCGATGAAATCCCGGCGGGTGCTTTCTGCGACCCGCCAAAAGCTGGCTGATCTCTTTCACGAAGGAATACAGCATGCAGATTTTTCCGCATAAGACGATCCTCCCGATATTGCTTGCCGCCCTGTCCTTTTCACCCGCCCTGGCGGAGGAACAAGGCTTGTGGAAAGTTTATAATGACAGCCTGAAAGGCGCCAAATACGTCGATCTGACCCATACGATCACGCCGAACATTCCGGTCTGGGCCGGTTTCGGCAAACCGAGCTTCGGCCAAGCCGCCGCCGGCACCGATCTTGAGGGTTATGCCAAGAAGGGCGAAACCTTTACCTTCGAAAAACACGGCTTTGCCGCTTCCACCTACAATCTGACGACCGACCAGCTCGGCACTCAACTCGATCCTCCGGCGCATTGGGCACCAGAATATGCGGCGATCGATGAGCTGCCTGCGACCTATGCCATACGGCCGCTGGTGGTCATCAACATCGAGGACAAGGTGAATACGGATGCCGGTTATCATCTGCAGGTCTCCGATATCACCGATTTCGAGGCGAAACATGGCCTGATACCGGAAGGTTCGGTGGTCTTCGTCCGCTCCGGCTGGTCGAAAACATGGCCCGATCCGGCTCTTTCGACAGCTCGTCCATTCCCGGGCGTGGGGCTGGAGGCACTGAAATTCCTGCATAACGAGCGCAAGATCCTGTTTCACGGGCATGAACCACTCGACACCGACACGACGCCCAATCTGGAAGGCGAATACTGGCTGATGCACAACGGATATGCCCAGGCGGAGGGCGTCGCCAATCTGGACAAGGTGCCGGAAACGGGCGCACTCGTCGCGATCGGGTATCCGAAATTCGGCGGCGGCGTGGGCGGCTATGCGCGCTACATCGCCATTTGCCCACCCGATTGGCCCCATGGCATGACGATCGGTTCAATCCCCGAAGCCCCGCTGCAGAAGTTCGACAAGCCGCTGCATTTCGATGAGCAGGCCGGCATGCGCGTGCGCTGATGTACCTGATCTCCAGCGCCGCGCTTCCTTCACCAGCGCGGCGCAAGCTTATTCGTCAAGCATCCGCAAATCATCACGACGGAAGCGGATAAGAACAGGCCAAGAAACATGGCTTTCCTCTGTGGTGTTCATATGAACCGGAGGGTTGTGAATGCCAGTGATTACATTTGCGAATACGAAAGGCGGCGCCGGCAAGACCACGATGGCGCTTGTTGTGGCCGGGGAGTTGGCAAAGCGAGGTTTTCGCGTTGCCATGCTGGACGCTGATCCGCAGCAGTGGGTTTCCCGCTGGATGGTGCGGATGGCGAAGGTGCCGAAATTCTCGATCATCGCCGATATCGACGCCGACAATATCGAAAAGACGATCAAGGACCTGAAGAAACGTAACGATTATGTGGTGGTGGACCTGCCCGGCGGCGTCACACCGTTGCTCGCCAAGGGGCTGGGGCTTTCCGACCACGTTTTCGTGCCGGTTCAGGGGTGCGCACTGGATGCCGCGGGAGGCGCACAGGTGCTCGATATCCTGAAGAAGCTCAAAAGCGAATGCGACATCCATATCGCGCATTCGGTGGCGCTTACCCGGGTCAGTTCGATCATCACCACACGGGCGCTGCTTGCCGTGAAGGGCATGCTGGCACAACAGGGCGTCCATGTGCTGGCAACTCCGCTGATCGAACGCGCAGCCTATCGTGACATGTTCGACGCCGGCACCCTGATCGATGCGCTCGATCCGGAAGCCGTCAGCAATCTTGCCAAGGCTCAGGACAATGCACGCCTGCTGGTCGACGAGATTGCGCAGTTTGCTCCCGTCCCCGTCAAGGTTCCGAAGACTGCCAAATCGACAGCGACTGCCAAGGCAAAGGCGGAGACACCCCGCAAGACTACGGCAGCCAGGAAGGCCGCCTGATCCTGCCTAAATCGGCTGGAACATCACCCCTTCCAGCCAATCATTTCAGAAGAGACTGCCCTGCTTCGGCGGCCCGGATGCGACATCCGGCTTCGGCGCTTTCCGCTTCGGCGGAACTGCCGCCGGAGCCGCCTGTTCGGGATCAGCCGAACCCGATGTTTCACCGGTAACCGCCAAAACGCGGCCATCGGCGAACTCGATCGAAATCGCGCTGCCTTCCGCAACATTTGCGGCGCGCGTCAGGGCGCGATCCGCGCCATCCCTCACCACGGCATAACCGCGCTTGAGCACATTCTTGTAGGAGAGTGACTGCAGGACACGATCCTGCCCCATGAGCACCGAGCGGCTGCGGGACAAGGTATGGGCAAGTGCGGTATCGGCCTGACGGATCAGGGCGGCGAGATGCTGGCTCTCGCGCTGCAGATGGCCGGCCAGACGAGCCGGCAATGATTTCAGCGAGGCGTCGATACGCGCCACCCGCCCCTTTTCGCTGAGAATCTGCCGCTCCACGCAGCGATCCGCCCGCAGGAGCCGGTCGGCCAGAGCCTGCCGCTGCAGCACCAGCCGGTTATTCAGCAGGTCAAGCCGCAAGCCGGACGAGGCGCGCTCATAGGTGCGGCGCTTGGCGATCGTCGTGCGTTCCAGCGAACGGCCCAAGCCTGCCGCCGCCTCATCGAAACGCCGGCGGGGAAGCGCCAGCAACTGGTCGAGCGACGGAAGTGCGCGCACAAGCGCCCGCAAGGACTGGCTGCGGTGATCCATCTGCCGCGATGCACTGCCGCGCAAACGCGCCGAAAGGTTTGCGAGCTGGGCATCAAGATCGGCCTTTACCGGGACCGCCATTTCGGCGGCCCCCGTCGGTGTCGGCGCGCGCACGTCGGCAGCATGATCGATCAGTGTCCAGTCGGTCTCATGGCCGACGGCTGAAATCAGCGGGATCGCACTCTCGGCTGCAGCCCGTACGACGATCTCGTCGTTGAAGCTCCAGAGGTCCTCAAGACTGCCACCGCCGCGGGCGACGATCAGCACATCCGGCCGCGGCATCGGATCACCGGGACGGACGGCATTGAAGCCACGGATGGCGGCTGCGACCTCCTCGCCCGAACCCTCACCCTGTACCTTGACCGGCCAGACGACGACATGGACGGGAAACCGGTCGGTGATGCGATGCAGGATGTCACGGATGACAGCGCCTGTCGGAGAGGTCACGACGCCAATGACACGTGGCAGATAGGGCAAGGGCCGCTTGCGTTCCTTGTCGAAAAGCCCTTCTGCTGCCAGCTTGCGGCGGCGTTCCTCCAGGAGCGCCATCAGCGCGCCGGCACCGGCCGGTTCCAGGTTTTCGATGACGATCTGGTATTTCGACGAGCCGGGGAAGGTCGTGACCTTGCCGGTGGCGATGACCTCCATGCCCTCTTCGGGGCGGAATCTCAGGCGGGAAAACGTGCCCTTCCAGACCACGGCGTCGATGCGCGACCTGTCGTCCTTGAGGCTGAAATAGGCGTGGCCGGACGAATGCGGCCCGCGGTAGCCGGAAATCTCGCCCCTGACGCGCACATGGTCGAAGGCGTTCTCGACGGTTCGCTTAATCGAGCCGGAAAGCTCCGAGACCGAAAATTCAGTCAGATTGCTTTGTGCTTCAGGTGCGAACGTGCTGCTCATGCCATTGTTCTAACCGATCGGCAGAAGGATTTCATCCGCCGGGATGCGGATTGATGTGGACGAGATGGAAAGCGGCACCGATCCTTTTGACGCCGCGTTCGTCCCCGCCCCGCATGGCCGTGGGATAATCCGGGCAGTTCAAACCGGAGAACCCGTCATGACCGACCCTTTTGCCAATACCCAGCCTTCTCTTTCAAGCCCCGCCTCCGCCGGAGGTGCCGTCACACCCAGCGACACGGCCACGTTTTCGGTTCCCAGCCGCGCGCTTTATGTCGGCAATGGCGGCGATCTCGCGGTGCGGATGCTCTCCGGCGACGATCTCTCGTTCACCGGCGTGTCGTCCGGCAGCTTCCTGCCGATCCGCGTGACCCAGGTCCTTTCGACGGGCACGACAGCGGGCGCAATCGTCGCATTGTTCTAATATGCGAACGGATCAATAATGGAACCTGACCAACGCTTCAGCGTTGCGTCTAAATGGAGGAGAGGACTTAGGTCCGATAACACGCGACCTAAGTCTTAACAGTGATCGGGCAATCGTAGCTAAAAAAATGACCCGCCGTTAGGCATGATGCGAAAGCATTCTTTAGAGGGTCGTAAGATATACGATCTCCGACACACAGGAAGGAGATCCGCCGTGTTATTTCTAACGGCAACAACCATTGGCCTCTTGGCCGGCATGACACGCAGTCTCGCGTCGATAATCGCGGCTGCATTGCTTATTCCCGTTGTCTTTTTTGTTGCTGCCCTCTTCGGCGCCACAAGCATGCTTGGCTTGCTTATCGCTATACTTGGTTTCAACTTCGGACTGATCAATCTGGTCGTCGCGGCTGCGTTCATCCAGTCATTCCGTCACGCCTGACTTATTTCGGATCAGCTTCGTTAACGACAAAAAGCTGGAATCTGCCATCCGATCGGACCGGCGAGAGATAGGTCGGCAACTCGCCTCGCGCCAATGATGCGTAGAGGCCATCACGGTAAAGCTCGATAAGATTTTCGGTTTGCGGATCGTTTCTGCAGAATGCAAGTGCGGTTACGCCCGCATTTTTGAGAAGTGCGAGTGCATCATCCGGCGTTGCCATGCCAATGTGAAGTTCGGCCAGCATGCCACCCTGGTTGCGATGATAGGGCGCGGTCAAAACCCGATGCTGCGTAAACCTCAAGATACCCGCACCACGATTTGAAGGAGCGGCAATCGTTCCCGGCGGAAGAACACGAAGCGCCGCCATATCCTTGGCATCGCCGCATGTATTGTCTTCATCGGCGTTCTCCATAGCCAGGACGTCCATGCTGGCAGAACCGATACCCTGTTTCAGGATGACGCCACCCAGCCCCCAGACGACAGGGACGGAGGCCAACGTCGCGACGACAAATCCAAGATTGATCGAAATACTCTTCGGATTGTCTCGCGCCTTTTTCTGAAGGTCGGCAATCAGCAATGCGAGCGGCGGAATGCTCAGGAGATTTGCGAAAAGGCTGCCACGGATCTGGACCAGAGCAACCGCCCAGCTCGCAGAAACAAGCGCTAGAAACAGGAGATGCAGGCCACGATCGTCACCGCGCCAGATGCGTAAGGCACAGGCGAAGACAGCGAACAGTCCGACGACGTAAAAACCTGCAATGGTTTCCGGAAACTGCTGCATCTGTGCGGTTATGGATTGCGCTTCAGTGACGTGGTCCAGCCAGAGCTCAACCAGCATCGGATCAAGATTGGCGAGCGGACTGCCAAGGCATTGCGGCGCGATGAGCAGAGCCAATGCGCCAATAATCGTGCCTAGGACGAAGGACGCGGCGAGCCTAATACCCATCCCGGCGCGCGCCGGAAGGCAGGCAAGGCTGAAAAGCCCAGCCCCTCCCAGCGCGGAGAGGGAAAAGAAGCCGAGCGAAAGGTTATCGCAGGTGACAGCGGCGTATGCGCTTGGTGGGATCGTGGCAAAAAAGGCAGCCGTGATAGCAAGTGCGAGAGAAAGGCCGAATGCGCGCGCAGCGGAAGCAAATCCGGCCCCTTGCCAAATCCAGCGGGCGGCGACGCAGACACATACAATGGCAACAAAAGGCGTGGTTTCCGCCCCTATGGCAATTGCCAGAGCAGTAGCGATCCCCGCGACCGCGTGGCCCAAAGTATTTCCACGGCGATCTGCCAGAAGTGCAGTGATCCCGATTGCCAGAACAAGCTGGACATTGTGATGGTCAAGCGCGCCCGGACGGAACTTCATGCAGGTAAAGGCAAAGAGTGCACCTAGGCCAAGCGCGATATGCATCACCCGTGGCCCATCGGCCTCTCCACCCAGGCGCCGACTAGCGAAACCGACGGCGAGCAGAAGCGGGCCAATGAGCAGAAGCGGCCAGACACTGGCCGCTACGCCTTCGGCCATCTCTACAGGCATGAACAGCGAAAACAGCTTGATAAGTCCGCCGATCGGAGCGTCGATGAAGCGGGACCAGTGCATCAAGGTGCCGCCGGAAAGGCCGAGACGGTACTGCATAAGGTCAAACCAGCTCTGGCCACCAAGCCAGTCGCGAATTTCCACCAGCCGCATGACATCGTCATTGTCGGGACCGATCAGATCCTTTGCTTTCGGCAGGGAGATGAGTGCGATGGCAACCGCCGTCATCAGCCAGTAAAGCGCGACTGCAGGAAAAAGCCGGGACAGAACGGAGGCTGAAGCAGGCACGGCATCCTGCCGGGACATCTCATCTGTCGTCGTGTTCATCATTCACACTTGTTTTGAGCACTTAAGGAAGTCCCGCAACCTAAACTTAACCTTCACAAGAAATAGTAAAGCAGACAGGGCAGGCCGTATCTGCACTGGATTTTCCGCGTACAGAGTGAAAATCATGAGTGATACTTCTGCCGGTGATCATGCCAGCGCACATGCCGGCATTTTGGCGGGCTCCATTTCCGGTGATCTGTCGATTGCAGTCCTGATCCCCTGCTATAACGAGGCATCGACGATCAGCGATGTCGTGAATGGCTTTCGGGAGGTTCTCCCGACTGCGCGCGTTTACGTCTACGACAACAATTCCACCGATGGCACCGCGCTGAAAGCAATGTTGGCCGACGCCGAGGTGATGCGCGAACGCCGCCAGGGCAAGGGCCATGTGGTGCGCCGCATGTTTGCCGATATCGAGGCCGACCTCTACATCATGGCGGATGGCGACGGCACCTATTCGCCGAAGGATGCCGAAGAACTGATCCGTATCCTGCTCACAGAACGCGCCGACATGGTCGTCGGCACCCGCCGCGGCGTGCATGCGGATGCCGGGCGCCAGGGCCATGCCGCCGGAAACCGGCTGTTCAACATTCTCTATCGCGCCATTTTCGGCCGCGACTTCACCGATATTTTCTCCGGCTACCGCGCTTTTTCCCGCCGCTTCGTCAAAAGCTTCCCCGCCGTTTCCGGCGGCTTCGAGATCGAGACGGAAATGTCGGTTCATGCATCTCGGCTGAAACTGCCGGTCACCGAGATCGAACTCGATTACGGGCGACGTCCGGAAGGCTCGCATTCCAAGCTTTCGACCTATCGGGATGGCGGAAAGATCCTCTGGATGTTCGCAATGCTGATGAAGGAAACGCGGCCCTTCGCCTTTTTCGGTGCGATCAGCTCTGTCTTTATGGCAATGAGCCTGATCTTCATGACACCGGTCCTGATTTCCTATTTCGAAACGGGACTTGTCGAGCGCATGCCGACCTGGGTCTTCTCGCTGGTTCTGATGGTATTGTCGTCGCTGATGTTCACCGCAGGACTCATTCTCGATTCCGTTTCACGGGCGCGTGCCGAACAGTTGCGCATCCACTACATGAGCCTGCCGCTGCAGAGCCGGACCAACTCAACACCAATCAACGAAACCTTCGTCGAGACGTCGGCTCAACGGGGCGGCAAGAGCGCGGCATGAGGCGGATGGCCTGGTTTCTGTTTGCGGGTGGAATCGGCTTCCTGATCGATGTCGGCGTCAACCACCTGCTGTTGACCTATACGCCGATCGGGCCGTTCCTGTCGCGCATACCGGCGATCATGGCCGCCATGAGCTTTACCTGGTTCGTCAACCGCAACCGCACCTTCGACCCCTCCCCCCACTCTCTCGCGGTGGAGGGAATTCGCTACTGGACTGTCGGCATCACGTCAGCGCTGATCAATTACGCAATCTATTCTGCCCTGATCGCCCGCGCGCCGATCCAGCCGGCGGTCGCGATCGTTTTCGCGTCTGCGGCTGCGACGGTCTACAGTTTCTTCGGTTATTCCCGTTTCGTGTTTCGCCACAAAAACCAGGGTTAGACTGTCTCCCAGCCATCGTGTTCGCCGGCGCGATAGATCGCGTCGATGAAACGCTGGTTCTTCACGGAGCTCTCCAGCGTAACGATTTCAGAGGCTTCGCCCGCAGCAGCCTTGGCAAAGGCTTCCGTCTGGCGGCGATATTGCCGGCTGTCGGGAAAACGGAAGACCTGCGAGACATTGTGCTTCTGGTTGTTCAGTTCGATCTCTTCCGCGCCATAACGATCCGCGTTGAAGGGCGACTTCACCTCGATAAACCCTTCCGTCCCGTGGAAGACCATGACCTGCCGGTTCGCCATCTGGGTAGCGATGTAGAAGCTCAGTTCGAAACCACCGAAATCGGCCTTGACGCTTGAATAGATGTCGGTGCCGAAATCCGGGTCACGGCGCACGACGGCCTGGACGCGCCGGGGCTCTTCGCCGGTGGCGAAGCGGGTAACGATCGTCGGATAAACGCCGATATCCGGCAGCGCACCGCCGCCGAGTTCGGGGATATTGCGCATGTTTCCAGCATCGCGGTTGAAATAGCTGAAAGCGCCCTGGACGTGTTTCAGCTCACCGATCGCGCCGTCCTTCAACAGTTCCCGCACCTTGTGCCAGACCGGCGCGTAGGTGACCATGAATGCTTCCGATACGACCACTCTGTTGCGGTCGCGCGCTTCGATCAGGGCATCCAATTCCTGCGCCTTCAGCGCCAGCGGTTTTTCGACCAGAACATGCTTACCGGCATTGGCGGCCTTGATCGACCATTCGACATGCTGGCTGGTCGGCAGCGGAATATAGACAGCATCGATCACGTCGGAGGCGAGCATCTCTTCATAGGAGCCGAAGGCATGCGGCACGCCGAAACGATCAGCCAGCGCTCTTGCCTTCGTCACATCGCGGCTGGCGACCGCAGTGATCACAGCATTTTCGGCGTCCTGTATCGCCGGCATGACGACATCCCTTGCAATCTTGGCCGTCGACAAAATCCCGAAACGCAGCATGACACTCTCCCTTTGCACATCTTTTCGCCAGCTTAGGGTGGCCGCGGAAGAGGTTCAATGCGCGCTTTTGGCTTTCTTGAAAAATGAACCCGAGGTGCAAAATAATGGATTGCGGCCTCACTGTTTGCGGGACTAACCTTGGCCTCCCCACCACAGACGATCCCAAAATCAAAAATAGCTGGAGATATCCCATGGAGTTGCGCAAACTCGGCCGGACCGGTCTTTCCATTTCCCCTGTCGTGTTCGGCGGCAACGTGTTCGGCTGGACCGCCGACGAAAAAACCTCGTTTGACCTGCTCGACCGCTTCTTCGAAGCCGGCTTCAACACGATCGATACGGCGGATGTCTATTCGAAATGGGTCGATGGTCATTCCGGCGGCGAAAGCGAGACGGTGATCGGCCAATGGCTGAAGCGCGGCACGGTTTCCCGCGACAAGGCGATCGTCGTCACCAAGGTCGGCCATCCTTCGATGGATGACAGAAAACTCAAGGCAAGCTGGATCGCCGAGGCCGTCGACAATTCGCTGAAGCGCCTGCAGACCGACTATATCGACCTCTATCTGTCGCATTTCCCGGATGACGACACGCCGCATGAAGAGACACTCAGTGCCTATGCGAAGCTGAAGCAACAGGGCAAGATCCGCGCCATCGGCTGCTCCAATTACAGCGCCGAACAGCTGAAAGCTTCGCTCGAAGCCGCCGCGAAGGACGGCCTGCCGCGCTATGACGTGCTGCAGCCCGAATATAATCTCTACACCCGCGAAAAATTCGAGGGTGAGCTTGCCGACCTCTGCATCGCCGAGGATATCGGCGTGATCAGCTATTACGCCCTTGCTGCCGGCTTCCTCACCGGCAAGTACCGCAAGCCGGAAGATGCAACGGGCAGCGCCCGCGGCTACCGCATTCCGGACTACCTGAACGACAAGGGGACAAAGGTGCTGGCAGCGCTCGATCAGGTCGCGGCCGAGACCGGCGAAAGCCTGGCAACGATCGCGATCGCCTGGGTCGCCGCACGCCCCGGCATTACCGCACCGATTGCCAGCGCCACCAGCCTCAGGCAGCTCGACGCGATCATCGCAGCCGGCAAGCTGACATTGACCGACGCCCAGATGAAGCTGCTCAACGACGCGGCCTGAAGAGGGCGCCTAACATCATCGTGACCATCTACGCAGTGCGAAGGTCACATCGCGTCCCTAGATCAAGAGAACCGGCGCTCGCCGGTTCTCAAATCCTGAAATAGATATTGGAGATTATCATGGATCTGCGCGTACTTGGCCGGACAGGCCTTTCCATTTCGCCCGTCGTTTTCGGCGGTAACGTCTTCGGATGGACGGCAGACGAGAAAACCTCCTTCGACCTTCTCGACAAGTTCTTCGATGCCGGTTTCGACACGATCGATACCGCCGATTGCTATTCCGGCTGGGTTCCGGGCAATGCCGGCGGCGAATCCGAAACGATCATCGGCAAATGGCTGAAGCAATCCGGCCGCGCACGCGACAAGGCCGTGATCATCACCAAGGTCGGCTCGACACCACAGGGCAGCGCAATGGAAAAGGGCTTGGCCGGCGCACGTATCATCGATGCGGTCGAAAGCTCGCTGAAGCGACTGCAGACCGATTACATCGACCTCTATCTCTCGCACTGGCCGGACCCGCAGACACCACACGAAGAGACGCTCGCCGCCTTCGCCAAGCTGAAGCAGCAGGGCAAGATCCGCGCCATCGGCTGCTCGAATTTCAACGCCGAGCAGCTCAAGGCCTCATTTGAGGCTGCGGAAAAGGGAGGCCTACCGCGTTATGACGTGCTGGAGCCGGAATATAATCTCTACGATCGCTCAGGCTTCGACGGGCCTTTGGCGGATCTCTGCAACGCGCATGATATCGGCGTGATCACCTATTTCAGCCTGGCATCCGGCTTCCTCACCGGCAAATACAAGAGCAAGGCCGAAGCCGAGGCGAACCCGAACCGCGGCGGCATGGTGGCGCGCTATTTCGACGAGCGCGGCACTCGTATCCTCGCCGCACTGGATGAGGTGGCCGCAGAAACCCATTCGCAGCCGGCGTCGGTGGCGCTTGCGTGGATTGCCCAGCGACCCGGCGTGACGGCGCCGATCGCCAGTGCCACCAGCGCCCGCCAGCTCGACACGCTGATTGCAGCGGGTAATCTCAAACTGACGAGCAACCAGATGGCGCTTCTCAACGACGCCAGTGCATGAATAACAGCCGAGCGGGCCGCCAAGCCGGCCCGTTTGCTTTCAACGATCGGAGACAATCATGCAGACGCGCAAGCTGGGAAAAGACCTTACCGTTTCGGCCATCGGCCTCGGCTGCATGGGTATGAGCCACGCCTATGGCGGTCAGGATGAGGCAACGTCGATCAGGACGCTGCAGCGCGCCGTCGAGATCGGCGTGACCTTTTTCGACACCGCCGAAGTCTATGGCCCCTTCGTCAACGAGGAACTGGTCGGCAAGGCGCTGAAGCCCTATCGGGATCAGGTCGTCATCGCCACCAAGTTCGGCTTCAGGATCGATCCGACGAAGAGCGATTCCGCTGCCATGTCCGGCCTCGATAGCCGACCGGAGCATGTACGCGAAGTGGCGGAAGCCTCGCTCAAACGCCTCGGTGTCGATGTCATCGACCTCTTTTATCAGCACCGTGTCGATCCGGAGGTTCCGATCGAAGAGACGGTCGGCGCGATGGCGGATCTGGTGAAGGAAGGCAAGGTGAAGGCGCTCGGCCTTTCCGAGGCAAGCGCCGAGATCATCCGCCGGGCGCATGCCGTGCATCCGATCTCCGCGTTGCAGAGCGAATATTCGCTCTGGACCCGTGATCCGGAAGGCGACATCCTCGATACCTGCCGCGAGCTCGGCATCGGTTTCGTGCCCTTCAGCCCGCTTGGCCGCGGTTTTCTCACCGGCAAGATAAAGAGCACGGCCGATTTCGGCGAGGGTGATTTGCGCACCAAGCTGCCGCGCTTCGAGGCCGACAACATGGCGGCCAATCTGGCGCTGGTGAAGCTGGTGGAAGAGATGGCGGCACAGAAGGGCGTGACCGCCGCGCAGTTGGCGCTTGCCTGGGTTCTAGCCAAGGGCGATTTCATCGTGCCGATCCCGGGCGCGCGGAAAATCCCCAACATGGAGCAGAACGCGGCAGCAGTGGATGTGGTGCTGGCTGCTGAGGACGTGGCAAGGCTCGACGAGATGCTGTCGCCCGACAAGATTGCCGGCGCGCGCTATGGCGCGGGTGCGGCATGGACGCCGAAGCGCTGACATATCACAACGCAACATTGCTCCCGCTTGCGGCTTTGCTATAGTCGCGGGCGGGAGGATTTCAGCGATGTCGGAAGAACAATCAGTCGAATCCGTCGTGCATCTCTATGTTGACGGCATGGCGCTTGCCCATGCGGGCGCGCTCAGAAAAGCCTTTCATCCGAATGCCTCGATCATTGGCAATTACCAGGGCAAGGTTGAGTGGATGTCCCTCAACGAGTTCATCGACGCCGTGGCATCGGAAGGCCCGACAGTTGCCGGTTCACAGCCACTGATCCAGATCGAAGCGATCGACGTGACCGGCGATGCCGCAACCGTCAAGGTGGTCGACGAATTCGCCGGAATGCGGTTTTCGGACTATCTGTCGCTGCTCAAGGTCGATGGCCGCTGGGTGATCGTCAACAAGCTCTATCACCTGCATTCGTAGGTGGCCTCAGCGCTGCAGAGGTGGAAATCCCGCATAAAACTCGGAGTGGTCACCCTCATGATTGGCCATGCCGGGTTTGGTCAGGACACCGCGCGGCGCCACATAGCTTGAAATGCGCCTTGCCGGTCGCTCATGCCACTGGATGTTGAACGCCCATAATTCCGGAAAGAAACACAGCGAGGTATAAGGCAGGTGGTCGTGGATCCACCAGGCGAGCCGCTGCCAGTCCTCCTGGCGATCATGATTGTCGATCAGCCACGGCACGACCACACAGGTCGTCGCACCCATGCAGTCGTCGGCATC
The DNA here is from genome assembly GCF_014198105.1 of Aliirhizobium cellulosilyticum. Classification (NCBI taxonomy): domain Bacteria; kingdom Pseudomonadati; phylum Pseudomonadota; class Alphaproteobacteria; order Hyphomicrobiales; family Rhizobiaceae; genus Aliirhizobium; species Aliirhizobium cellulosilyticum. Next base: position 926,701 of record NZ_JACIGW010000002.1, read on the forward strand.
GCGCATGTCCCAGATATGGTCGGCCGCGGTCGCGGCATTGGTCGAGCAATTCAGCTTGTTCACGTTGCCGAATTCGTTGACCGCGCGTGACCGATAGCCGGAGCGGATATGCAGCCGGCCGAATGTCGCCTGCAGCGGCTCCAGAAGCTCCTCGCAAAGACGGCTTCCGGCTTCGATCGCCAAGTCGGGATCGTCGGGGATATTGGGAATGCGGTAGAAATCGGCGATTTCAGAATGGAGGAAGTCGCGAAAGAAGAAATTCTTCGACAGCCGCACACGGCCGAGGTCTTCCAGACCTTTCATCGAATTCGGCTTGCGCATGCGGACCTCCAGATGAAAGGGTTATCCGTCGAATTCGGGACTGCCCCTCATCCGCCTGCCGGCACCTTCTCCCCGCTAGCGGGGAGAAGGAACCACGCCGCAAACTCTCCGCCCAACCGAGGCACGTCCCCTCTCCCCGTTTACGGGGAGAGGGTTAGGGTGAGGGGCAACTTACCCAACATCAAACCGGACGGCCAATCACGCCACCCGATTTCAGTCCAAATATGGGCTTAAAAAATAATTGCATATGCAATTATATATGTTATCGTTGCGACATGTTCGATCATTGCCTCTACTTTAACACGACTGCTCTTGCACGCCAGCTTGAGCGCGTCTGGTCGGAAGCCTTCAAGCCCTTCAGCCTGACGCCATCACAGGCGTTCACGCTGCGGGCCGTATTGCAGAAGCCGGGGATGCTGCACAGCGAACTGGCCGAAACACTGAGGATTGCGAGAGCAACTGCGACCCGCGCGGTGGATGGACTTGTGGCGAGAGGTCTGCTTGAGCGGCGATCGACCAAACAAGATGGACGGGAGTCCGAAATCCACCCTACTTCTGAAGCAATGAAGATCAGGAATGACTTGGACGCCGCCAGCGGTATGGTGACTGCGCGCTTGAAGGATGAACTGGGCGATGGCGTGTTCAGCGGTTTTGTCCGGCAAGCTCGTTCAATCGGCAGCCGACTGCCTTAGAATAAACCCAAATAGTTGCATAGCTAACCAACGGAATAAGACATGCCTATTCTGAATGTCAAAGTCAGCGGCCAACGCTCTAATGAGATGACCCGCGCCATATCCTCCATGCTGACCGAGCTTACACAGAGCATTCTCGGCAAAGACCCAGCCGTCACGGCGATTGCCATTGATTACATCGATCCGCGCGATTGGACAGCGGGCGGAAGGACGCTTGCCGAACAAGGCAAATCGAGTGTCTATTTCGATATCAAGATCACGGATGAAACGAACACGAAAAGCGAAAAAGCCGCCTATATCCAGGCGGCTTTTGAGGGGTTCGAGAACCTTCTCGGCAATCTGCACGAGGAAAGCTACATCTATGTCCAGGATGTACGCGCCGCGGCTTATGGCTACGGCGGCAAGACCCAAGAATGGCGATACCAGCGCGCCGTCTAGGCGCGCAGCACACCGCCCGTCGTCTTCTCTACATTGGCGACGATCTTGCCGGTCAGGGCTTCGAAATCCTCGTCCGTCAGGGTCTTGTCGACCGGCTGGATGAGAACCTCGATTGCGATCGACTTCTTGCCTTCGCCAAGCGATGCGCCTTCGAAGACGTCGAAGACGTTGACGCCGGTGATCAGCTTGCGATCGGCGCTGGCTGCCGCCTTGACGATGGCGCCGGCTTCAACCTGCGAGCCGACCACGAAGGCGAAGTCGCGCTTGACCACCTGGAACGGAGAAAGCTCGAGGCCCGGCTTGGTGCGGGTCGCCTTCTTCTTCGGTTCCGCCATGGCATCGAGATAGATCTCGAAACCTGCCAGGGCGCCGGAGACATCGAGCGCCGCCAAAGTCTTCGGATGGAATTCGCCGAAGGTGCCGAGGATGACCTTGGGACCCATCTTGATCGTGCCCGAACGGCCCGGATGATACCAGGAAGGACCGCCCTGCTCGATCTGGACATTACCCATCGGCAGGCCGCAAGCCTCGATCACGGCCAATGCATCGGCTTTGGCGTCATAGACGTCGACCGGCTTGCCGCCGCCCTTGGTCGTATTCGACCACATGCGGCCGGCGCCGTTGATGGAGGCCGTGCCGCGACGGATGCCACCGGCGACGCGACGCTGGCCTTCCGGCGTATCGTTCTCATAGGTGCCCGAGACTTCGAAGATCGCCACATCGCCAAAGCCCTTGTCGGCATTGCGCTGGGCAGCCGTCAGCAGACCCGGCAGAAGCGACGGACGCATGTCCGACATGTCGGCTGCGATCGGGTTGGCGAGCTTCAGCGCCGCGGAACCGCCGCCGAAGAGCTTGGCCTGATCTTCCGGGATGAAGGACCAGGTGACGGCTTCCAGCATGCCGCGGGAAGCCAGCGCGCGCTTGGCGGTGCGGGTGCGGATCTGCAGCGTGGTCAGGATCTTGCCGTTGACCGTGCCGAGATTTTCCAGCGGCTCCGGCTTGATGTTGTCGACGCCATGGATGCGCATGACCTCTTCGACGAGATCGGCCTTGCCATCGACATCCGGACGCCAGGACGGGACCTTGACGGAAACGCGTTCGCCGGAACCTTCGACGCTGAAGCCGAGGCGGGTGAGGATTTCGCGGCTTTCGTCGGTCGAAACCTCAAGGCCGGTCAGGCGCTTCACTTCCGAGAAGGGGAAATCGACGGTCTTTGCCTCATAGCCCTTGTAGCCGACGATCTTTTCTTTTGCCGGCGTGCCGCCGCAGAGATCGAGAACCAGTTGCGTCGTGCGGTCGAGGCCGGGGACCATGTATTCCGGATCGACACCACGTTCGAAGCGGTAACGCGCATCGGTGATGATGCCGAGCGTACGGCCCGATTTCGCGATGTTGATCGGGTCCCACAGAGCACTTTCGATCAGCACGTCGACGGTGTTCTCGTCACAGCCGGAATGTTCGCCGCCCATGATGCCGCCGATCGACTCGACGCCATTGTCATCGGCGATGACGACATTGTTCGGACCGAGCTTGTATTCGCGGGTATCGAGCGCCAGCACCGTCTCGCCTTCGACGGCGCGGCGGACGGTCAGATCGCCCTTCACCTTGGCGGCGTCGAAGACGTGCATCGGGCGGCCCTGGTCGAAGGTCATGTAGTTGGTGATATCGACAAGCGCGTTGATCGGACGAAGGCCGATTGCCTTCAAACGGGTCTGCATCCATGCCGGGCTCGGGCCGTTCTTGACGCCGCGCACGAGGCGCAGGCCGAAGCCGGGGCAAAGCTTTTCATCGTCGAGATCGATGGTCAGGCCAACGGTCGTTTCACCTTCGAGCTTCAGCGCGGGTGCTGCCGGAACCTTGAGCTTGCCGAGACCGGAGGCTGCGAGATCGCGGGCAATGCCGTAGATCGAGGTGCAGTCCGGACGGTTCGGCGTCAGGTTGATCTCGATGATCGGATCGTCGAGACCAGCATAGGCGGCGAAGGACGTACCGACCGGCGCGTTTTCCGGCAGATCGATAATGCCGTTATGCTCGTCCGACATGTTGAGTTCCTTCTCGGAACACATCATGCCGTGGCTTTCGACGCCACGGATTTTTCCAACGCCAAGCGTTACGTCGAGGCCCGGAACATAGTCGCCCGGACGCGCCAAGGCCCCGATGAGGCCGGCGCGAGCATTCGGCGCGCCGCAAACGATCTGCAGCGGCTTGCCTCCATTGACGTCCGGACCGGCATCGACGGAGAGGACACGGAGGCGGTCGGCCTCTGGATGCTGTTCCGCGGTCAGGATTTTGGCGATGACGAAGGGCTTGTAGGCCGCCTTGTCATCGACATCCTCGACTTCGAGGCCGATCGCCGTCAGGCGCTCGCAGATCTGGTCGAGGGTGGCGTCGGTCTCAAGATGATCCTTGAGCCAAGAAAGCGTGAATTTCATGATCTTATCCCTTCCGTTACTGGCTCAGACCGCCGAACAGGGTCGGCATGTCGAGCGGGCGGAAGCCGTAGTGGTTCATCCAGCGGACATCGGCGTTGAAGAAGTCGCGCAGGTCCGGCATGCCGTATTTCAGCATGGCGATACGGTCGAGGCCCATGCCCCAGGCAAAACCCTGGTATTCGTCGGGATCGAGCCCGCCGGAGCGCAGCACGTTCGGGTGGACCATGCCGCAGCCCAGAATTTCCATCCAGTCGGTGCCTTCACCGAACTTGACGATCGGGCCGGAGCGGTCGCACTGGATATCGACTTCGAAGGACGGTTCCGTGAAGGGGAAGAAGGACGGGCGGAAACGCATCGTCACCGACGGCACCTCGAAGAAGGTCTTGCAGAATTCTTCGAGCACCCAGCGCATGTTGCCGACATTCGACTTCTTGTCGATGACGAGGCCTTCGACCTGATGGAACATCGGCGAATGGGTCGCGTCACTGTCCTGGCGATAGGTCTTGCCCGGAATAACGATGCGGATCGGCGGATCCTGCGCTTCCATGGTACGGACCTGAACCGGCGAAGTGTGTGTGCGCAGCACCTTGCGCTCACCCTTTTCATCCGCCTGGAAGAAGAAGGTGTCGTGCATTTCGCGGGCCGGGTGGCCTTCGGGGAAATTCAGCGCGGTGAAGTTATAGTAGTCGGTCTCGACATCAGGGCCTTCGGCGATCGAGAAGCCCATGTCGGCGAAGACGGCGGTGATCTCGTCGATGATCTGGCTGATCGGGTGGATGCGGCCGCGCTCAGTCGGCGAAGAGCGGACCGGCAGCGACACGTCGAGCGTCTCGGCCTTCAGGCGCGCATCGATCGCAGCGTCCTTCAGCACGGTCTTGCGCTCAGCAATCGCCTCGGTGATCTCGTTCTTCAGCGCGTTGATCGCCGCACCGCGGGTCTGGCGCTCTTCCGGCGTCATCGAGCCCAAGGTCTTCAGGAGTTCGGAAACCGAACCCTTCTTGCCCAGGGCCGAGACACGGACAGCCTCGATTGCCGCTTCGTCGCCCGCGCCGGCGATCTCGGCCAGAAGCGCGCTCTTCAATGTTTCGAGTTCGGTCATCTTTTCCTGCTTTGCGGCAAATTCAGCCGTTGAACATCGTTGTCAGATAGGTGGTAGCCAGGATGAATTGCCGCAAATCTCTACCCATGTGAAATCGGCCAATCAACCGGGCAAGCCATAAAAAGCGGCCCATGGAACGGGTGATTTCGCGCAGTTCGGCGATTGCCGCCTTCGGAGCAGCCACAGCCCATGCCGCATAGGCGCGATCCTGCGTTTTCCGTCGATCGGCAGCCCTTATGCTCAGCTGCAGGAATAGCAGCCAGAGATCGCGCGCCTGTGCCGTTTCCATCGGCATGACGGCCTCCGGCTCTTCCTCGAAATCGATGAAACCGAGGCGCTCATCCCTGATGAACATATCCCGCGGATAGGGCCGCCCGTGACAGAGCCCGACGCCGTGCAGCCTTCCAAGTTCACTGGCACAGAAGACGAGAAGTTCGTCATGTGCCGCCGGATCGTCATTCCGCAGAAACTTCAACCGTTGCTGCACCGTCGGAGCAATATCGCTCAGAACGATGGCGCTGCCGGAAGAATAAATGACGGCAGCAGTCGGCACGCCGGCGTGCGAGTACTTCGCAATTCTGCGCAGGTCGCGTTGCACCATTCCTTCAGCCGTCTCGGCAGGGGACGGTCGCATGAAGGGAAGCCGAAACACGCGCGCAACAGCATTTTGAACCGCAACGATAGCGCGCCTGCCCTTGTCGCCGTGCCGCTTGATCCAGACCGTGCCACAACTGAGCGTCACCGCCTGTACCCGCCTTGCATCGGAAACCAGTGCAGCAAGCAAGGTTGCCGCGTCTTCCGACGGCAGCGACGGTCCGTTCTTTATGTCAACGACATCATTTGGCACCGCAGCGCTCCTGAATACCGTGATTGGTCCGTCTCATCGAAATATGAAACGGCAGAAAACAAAAGACCCGCGCCAGCAGAGCCGCGCGGGTCTTTTACAAAAGTAGAGACGAACGCGGGCTTACTTGACCGCGGCTTCGAACTCGTTGGCGTTGCCGGTGTTCTTCAGATAGGCCAGAGCCTTCTTGGAAGCTTCAACCAGTGCGCCGAATGCTGCCGGCTCATGGATAGCCATGTCGGACAGAACCTTGCGGTCGACTTCGATGCCAGCCTTGTTCAGGCCGTCGATGAAGCGGCCGTAGGTCAGGCCGGATTCGCGAACAGCAGCGTTGATGCGCTGGATCCACAGAGCGCGGAAGTTGCGCTTCTTGACGCGACGGTCGCGGGTTGCAAACTGACGCGAACGGTCAACAGCAGCCTTTGCGGCGCGAATGGTATTCTTGCGGCGGCCGTAGAAGCCCTTGGCTGCCTTGAGGGTCTTGGTGTGCTTGGCGCGGGAAGTTACGCCACGTTTTACGCGTGCCATGTCATGATCTCCTTAAACGTTTCCAAATAGCCTGAAAGTCTCAGAGACCGTTGGGCAGGTAGTTCTTGATGACCTTCTTGCCATCAGGCTCAGCGAGGACCATCGTGCCGCGTGCGTCGCGGATGAACTTGTTGGAACGCTTGATCATGCCGTGGCGCTTGCCGGCGGCAGCTGCAACGACCTTGCCAGTTGCGGTGACTTTGAACCGCTTCTTGGCAGACGATTTCGTCTTCATCTTGGGCATTTTGCTACTCCATTCTTGTATCGAAGCCGACTGAAGAGGTCTGCTTCAAGCATTTAGAACGGCCACGGCATGCCCTGCCGGACCGTTCGGACGCGCGCTTATAACCGCAGTCGGTCAAAAGCGCAATGGGGGAAATCCTCCAGTGCGACCGGCCAGAGACCGGCATTCCCGCCACCTTGCGGCTTCCTCGAGGCGGGTCGGCACGGCGCTTATTTCGGCGCCAGTACCATCATCATCTGACGACCTTCAAGCTTGGGCTCAGCCTCAACCTTGGCGATCTCCAGCGTATCTTCCTTGACCTGCAGCAGAAGCTTCATGCCGAGTTCCTGGTGAGCCATTTCGCGGCCACGGAACTTCAGCGTCACCTTTACCTTGTCGCCTTCTTCAAAGAAGCGGTTCATCGCCTTCATCTTCACGTCATAGTCATGCGTGTCGATGTTGGGGCGCATCTTGATTTCCTTGACTTCGACGATCTTCTGCTTCTTGCGCGCTTCGGCCGCCTTCTTCTGGTTCGCGTATTTCAGCTTGCCGAGGTCGAGGATCTTGCACACCGGCGGATCATTGTTCGGCGAGATTTCTACGAGGTCCAGTCCTGCTTCCTCGGCCATCTTGAGGGCCTGGTCGGTGGGTACTGCACCGAGATTCACGCCTTCGGCATCGATAAGCTGGACCTTGGGAACGCGAATTTCCCGATTGGAGCGCGGGCCTTCCTTGACGGGGGCATCGGCTTTGAATGGTCTGCGAATGGTCGTATTCTCCTAGATCGTTTTCGGGCACAGGCAACGACGAAATTCGCGCGCGGCCGGGAGCCGAGCGGAATGTCGTGATTACCGAGTGGATGTCAATAGCATGACGGCGCGAAAAAATCACCTCCTGACAACCGCTTTAGTTCTGATTTATAGCTCCCGTCATTCGCAGGAGTAAGACTATGAGCAAGATCACCGCCACCGGAACTGCCACCACTACTGTCGGAACGGGATCGGATGCCCGCAAGATCGCGATCATCTACCGCGCCGCCACGGCGACAACCGAGAAACCTGCGCTTGTCTGGCTGGGCGGCTATCGCTCCGATATGACGGGCACCAAGGCTGTCGTGCTCGATGCGCTGGCCGAGAGACTTGGCGCGGCCTGCATCCGTTTCGACTATTCCGGCCACGGCGCATCAGGTGGCGAGTTCCGCGACGGGACGATCTCACGCTGGCTGGAAGAAACGATCGCGGTGATCGATGCAGCCGCACCAAAGAGCGTCATCCTTGTCGGTTCTTCGATGGGCGGATGGATTGCGCTGCGACTGATCCAGGAACTGAGAAAGCGTGCAGAGGGCCCGAAGATCGACGGAACGGTGCTGATCGCGCCGGCGCCGGATTTCACCAGTGAGCTGATCGAGCCCGAACTGACGGACAAGGAGCGACAGTCTCTGGCAGAGCGAGGCTATTTCGAGGAACATTCGCAATACAGCCCGGAACCGAACATCTACACCCGCGCCCTGATGGAGGACGGGCAAAAGAACCGCGTGCTCTCCGGCATTATCGAAACCGGCGGCCCGGTACATATCCTGCAGGGGATGGCGGACCCGGACGTGCCCTATCAGCATGCACTGAAACTGATGGAATTCCTGCCCGCCGACGATGTCACTCTGACGTTGATCCGAGACGGCGATCATCGCCTGTCACGGCCGCAGGATTTGCAAAAAATGGAAGCGGCGGTGACCGCCCTAATAATCGATGATGAAAAATTGGGCTGAGACGGAAAAGCCGCAGTCTTAACCATATTCGTAAAGAGCTTCACCTTAACAAAAGCTGAACAATTGACTCTGACCCTTAAGACCTCTTAACTTTTTGTTAGGAATTTAAGGGACGGGTCAATGAATTTAGCCCCGAAGGTGCGGCATGTAGCCGTGATCCTCGCTTGCGTGCTTGCTTCTGCCGGCGCTGCAATACCAGCACCACAAGCCCCGATGGCTATGGTTACGGGTGCTGTGACGTCGCAGCCGATCGGACATTACGAATTCTGTCAGCGCCTGCCGGCAGAGTGCAATGTCAAAAGCCGGTCAGCGCCTGCCGCACGCATGGACGGCCATGCCTGGAACGTCGTTCGCGACGTCAACCGCGCAATCAACACCCGCTATATTGCCCGTACCGATCTCGAAGCCTATGGCGTCGAGGAATATTGGACCTATCCGACCGTCTTTGCAGATTGTGAGGACTATGCCCTGCAGAAGCGCAAGGAACTGGCCCAGCTCGGTTTCGCACTTTCCGATCTCCTGATCACTGTCGTGCGCAAGCCTGATGGCGAAGGCCATGCCGTGTTGACCCTGCGCACCACCGATGGCGATTTCATCCTCGACAATCTCGACAACGATGTTCTTGCCTGGAACCAGACGCCCTACACGTTCCTCAAGCGCCAAGCGACGTTCAATACCGGGCGCTGGGTGACGATCGAAAACGGTCGCGACCTGCTTGTCGGTGCTTTGCGGTAACAAGAATCTCAGACATAAGTCATTAAGCATATAACCCGCCCTGCTTGCAGCGGCGGGTTGTTCTCTCTACTCTTTCGGGAATCAGAAGGTCGCGCCGCCGCCCGTCCGGCAGAGCGGATTTTTCTGCGATGGAGGCCTGTGGTGCGTAACGAACGGTTGACAGGCTTGATGCGCCCCCATGGTTCCGCCCGACCCACCCTGCCGCTCTGGCTTGCCGGTGTCCTGACAGCCGTCGTTTTGGGTTTCGGCGCTCTTACCGTTTACGAGAATTACAACAATGCCCTTCGCGAAGGCGAAGCGCGCGCAGTTTCATCCGCGCATGTGGTTGCCGCCCATATGGAATGGATGATGGAGGCCAGCGATCTTGCGCTTCGCCGCATCGAGGCGGCGATCAGCGGGCGCCCGATCGACAGTTCCACTGAGCTGATCCTCGATCTGGAACGGGCCGTGGGCGAGCTGCCGGTCGGCTTCGAATATGCCATTCTCGATCAGGACGGCCAGACCCGTTTTTCCAGCGCGCCGGACAATACGCTGCCGAACCACGCCGAGCGCGCCTATTTCAAACGCCTGAAGGAAGGCGAAGCGCTCACATTCAGCCGACTACTCGATAACGAACAGGCGGGAAAGCCGGCCTTCATCATTGCCAGGCGGATCGGCAGCGGCAGCGATTTCCTCGGCGTTGCCTCGATCACCATCCCGAACGACAATCTCGACCGGTTCTGGTCGTCTATGAATCTTGGACCAAACTCAACGATCTCGGTCATTCGTGACGATGGCTGGCTGGTCGCACGACGCCCCTTGGCCCTCAAGCCGATCAACCTGAGCACGACCGAATGGTATCCACTGACCCGCGAGAAGGCGAGCGGCTTCCACCACAATCCGGTGTCGCAGATCGACGGCTTTGCGCGGATCGTCGCCTTCTGGAAGGTGCAGGACTGGCCGTTGATCGCGCTTGCGGCGATCGAACGGCAGGAAGTGCTCGATCAGTTCTGGCGCAATCTGTTCGGTGATGCGCTGTTTGTCGTGCCCATGATGGCGATCCTGGTGGGCGCCTCTTTCTGGATCTATGCACTGCTCTACCGCACGGCTGCACGCAATGAACAGCTGGAGCAGGCGGCCGAGCGCAATCGTTTCCTGCTGCGCGAAATCCATCACCGAGTGAAGAACAATCTACAGGCCGTGCTGGCACTTGTGCGGCTGCAGCGGCTGCCGCAGGAAGTGCGGGACGACATGGCGCGGCGGATTAGTGCGATGATCGCCGTGCATGAGCAGATCTACAACACCGACCAGTTCGAAGAGATTGAAGTCGCGCCCTATGCGACGCGGCTGATTTCAGACATCGCGTCGGGCTATGACATGCCAGTGAAACTCGATCTCGATCTTGCGCCGATCGCGCTCGACCGGGACCTTGCCCTGCCGCTCGGCATGATCATCAACGAGGTGGTTTCCAACGCCTTCAAATATGCCTTTGCCGGTCGCAGTGAAGGCAAGCTCAGCGTACGCCTGTTTCAGGAGGCGGGCATGCTGAAGCTTGTCATTCGTGACGACGGGCCGGGGATCGCGGAGGATGCCCGCACGACCGGCATGGGCACGAAGCTGATTTCAAGCTTCGTGCGCCAGCTGAGCGGGCAATCCGAAATCCACAATGACAGAGGCGCGGTGTTCACGCTGACCGTGCCGACGACGGAAGAGGCAGCGGAAGCTGCCTGAACCGACCTATCCGGCATTGCCGATGAAGATACCGGCAGCCAGAACCAGAGAACCACCGAACACGACCTGGAAGACGGCGCGCATGAACGGCGTCTCCATGTAGCGGTTCTGGATGAAGGCGATCGCCCAAAGTTCAAAGAAAACTACGATGGCGGCAACGATGGTTGCAGTCCAGAAATGCGGGATCAGATAGGGCAGCGCATGGCCAAGACCGCCGAGCGCCGTCATGATGCCGGAAGCCAGACCGCGCTTGACGGGCGATCCGCGACCGGAAATCTTGCCGTCGTCATGCGCGGCCTCGGTAAAGCCCATCGAGATGCCGGCGCCGACAGAGGCCGAGAGGCCGATCAGGAAGGTTGACCAGGTATCGCCGGTAGCAAAGGCTGCGGCAAAGATCGGCGCGAGCGTCGAGACCGATCCATCCATCAGGCCCGCAAGGCCAGGCTGGACGTAAGTCAGGATGAACTGGCGGCGAGCGTTTTGGTCCTCATCGCTTTTCGCCTCTTCAGAAACATGCTTTTCCGTCAGCATGCGGGCGATATCCTCGTGGCCTTCCTCGGCCAGCGCCAGATCGCCAAGTAGTTGCCGAGTCGAAGCATCGGAGACACGCTTGGCTGCCTCGCGATAGAAGCGAGCCGCCTGCTGCTCCATCGCTTCGGCCTCTGCCCGCGCAGTCTCCAGCGGCAGGTTCTTGCGCAGCCAATCAGGCTTGCGTGCATAAAATCCCTGAACGTGTTCGCGGCGGATGAGCGGAATGCGCTCGCCGAAACGGGTGCGAAAAATCTCGATCAGCGAGTTCTTATGGGTCTGCTCGACCTCTGCCATGTCTTCGAACACTTTGGCCGAGGCAGGATATTGTTGCCTCAGGCCATCGGCATAGCCGAGATAGATACTCGCATCCTCTTCTTCGGAGGCAATCGCCAGCGCGAGGATTTCTTCTTCAGACAATGATGAAAATGACCGGCGGGAGGACGGCAGAATGCGGGTAAACATCGAAAACTCCACTTAGAATAATTCTAAACTATGCTCTTGACCGAAAAAATGCAAGCCGACTTGCAGCTCAATCGATGAGCATGCTCGCGATGGTAAAACGGCCGCCTTTCGCAATTTATGAAAAGCAATGCTGCAGTGCAGCGTAATATTTGAAAAATACTTCTTGCCGGGCATGAAACAAACGGCTTATGAGCGACTTGGCACGCATGGATATCAGGGCGCGCCAAAGCATTTGGGAGGCTTTCTTTTTCATGAACCGCAGACATTTCTTCCGTCAAGCCGCCACTGCCGGAGCTGGTGCCGTGGCCGCAACCGCGCTCGCTGCTCCTGCCATTGCCCAGGAGAGCCCGAAAATCACCTGGCGCATGACGTCTTCCTTTACCAAGAACACAGACATTCTCTGGGCTGCCAGCACCGATATCGCCGCCAGCGTAAAGGAAGCTTCGGACGGCAACTTCACCATCAACACTTTTGCGGCCGGTGAAATCGTGCCTGGGCTGCAGGCGGCCGATGCGGTTTCCAGCGGCACCGTCGAGATGGCGCATACCTGCTCTTACTATTACATCGGCAAGGATCCGACCTTCGCGCTCGGTACCGCCGTGCCCTTCGGTCTCAATGCCCGCCAGACCAATTCGTGGTTCTCGATCGGCGGCGGTAACGAGTTGCTTAACGAATTCCTCGCCGGCTACGGTCTCTATGCTCTTCCGGCCGGCAATACCGGCGCACAGATGGGCGGCTGGTACCGCAAGGAAATCAACACGGTTGCGGACCTGAACGGTTTGAAGATGCGGATTGCCGGTCTCGCCGGCCAGGTGATGTCGAAGCTCGGCGTTACCCCGCAGCAGATTGCCGGCGGCGACGTTTATGCCGCACTCGAAAAGGGCACGATCGACGCTACCGAATTCGTCGGTCCCTATGACGACCAGAAGCTCGGCTTCGTCAAAGTCGCCAAATATTACTACTATCCGGCATGGTGGGAGGGAGGACCGGCTGTTCACGCCTTCTTCAATCTGGAAAAGTTCAACGCCCTGCCGAAAAGCTATCAGCGCATCCTGAAAGACGCCTGCGCCAACGCCAACCAGAACATGCTGGCCCGCTACGATGCGCATAACGCAAAGGCGCTGCGCCAGCTGGTCGCGGAAGGCGCCGTGCTGAAGCCATTCACCCAGGAAATCCTCGAAGCCAGCTACAAGGCGGCACAGGAAGTCTATGCCGACCTGAACGCAAAGAACGCCGCCTTCAAGAAGATCTATGACAGCCAGCAGGCCTTCAAGAAGGATGGTTATCTGTGGAACCAGATCGCCGAATACAGCTATGACGCCTTCATGATGACACAGCAGCGCAAGGGAACGCTGTAAGTTCTCAGACATGATCGAAACTCGAAGCCCGGCGCACGTCCGGGCTTCTTCGCATTTACGAAAAACAAGAAATCATCGGTTATGACGCGGCTCGGCTTGTTCTTGCCAAATCAATGCGCTTAACACGAGGCCTACAACCACAGACGCGCGCTGGCGCGGGAGGATGAATTCGATGGATCGCAGGCATTTCTTCAAGAAGGCAACGGCGGCAGGCATCGGCGCGGCAGCGGCGACGACACTGGCGGCACCGGCAATTGCCCAGGAACAGCCAAAGATCACCTGGCGCATGACGTCCTCCTTCCCGAAGAGCCTCGACATCATCTTCGGCGCCGGCAACGAGCTTGCCCAGATCGTTCGCGATGCAACCGACGGCAATTTCAACATCCAGACCTATGCAGCCGGCGAACTGGTGCCCGGCCTGCAGGCCGCCGATGCGGTCGCCAACGGCACGGTCGAGATGGCGCATACCTGCTCCTACTATTATATCGGCCAGGATCCGGCCTTTGCGCTTGGAACCGCCATTCCCTTCGGCCTCAACGCCCGCATGACCAATGCCTGGTTTGCCAATGGCGGCAACGACCTGATCAACGAATTCCTCGCCGGCTACGGTCTCTATGCTCTTCCGGCCGGCAATAGCGGCACGCAGATGGGCGGCTGGTTCCGCAAGGAAATCGTCACCATCGACGATCTCAAGGGCCTGAAGATGCGCATTGCCGGGCTTGCCGGCCAGGTGATGACGAAGGTCGGCGTGACGCCGCAGCAGATTGCCGGCGGCGACGTTTATGCCGCGCTCGAAAAGGGCACGATCGACGCTACCGAATTCGTCGGTCCCTATGACGACCAGAAGCTCGGCTTCGTCAAGGTCGCCAAATATTACTACTATCCGGCATGGTGGGAGGGAGGACCTGCGATGCATGCCTTCTTCAACCTGGAGAAATTCAACGCGCTGCCGAAGAGCTACCAGGCCATCCTGAAGACCGCCTGCGCTTCGGCCAATACCAGCATGCTTGCCAATTACGACGCGCATAACGCCGTCGCGTTGCGCAAGCTCGTGGCCGAAGGCGCGGTTTTGAAGCCGTTCAGCAAGGAGATCATGGAAACATGCTTCAAGGCGGCAATGGAAGTCTATGCCGACCTTTCTGCAAAAAGCCCTGCCTTCAAGAAGATCTATGACCACCAGCAGGCGTTCAAGAAGGATTCCTATCTCTGGGCGCAGGTGGCAGAATACAGCTATGATACGTTCATGATGATGCAGCAGCGAAACGGCGCTCTCTGAACTTTCCAGGACATGGATGCAAAAGCCCGGAGCATGCCTCCGGGCTTTTGCATTTGCTGCAAGCGCCAATTCGGCCGCGGAATTAATTCCTCGATTTCATTGATTTTTCCGCGCGGCAACCCATATGATGCATATCGAAATCTCAATCGGATGCACGATGAAGCGCGTTTTTGTGCGCTCAGACACACGTGAATGCCGATGGATGCCATCAGCCTCTCCTGACCGCGGATGTACCGGCAGCGAGATTTGGTCTATGGTCCTGGAAAGGTCGGGCAAGCCCGGCCTTTTTGTTTGGCCGCCGAGAATATCGGGTACGGCACTGTTTAGATCGGAAGGGATATAATTTGCAGGTTCTTGTCAGAGATAACAACGTCGATCAGGCTCTGCGCGTCTTGAAGAAGAAGATGCAGCGCGAAGGTGTGTTTCGCGAAATGAAGGCGCGCAGCTCGTACGAGAAGCCGTCGGAAAAGCGTGTGCGCGAAAAGGCCGAGGCGGTTCGTCGTTATCGCAAGCTGGCCCGCAAGAAGATGCAGCGCGAGGGATTGCTCCCTGCTCCCAAGAAGGTTGCGCGTACGCGCTAATTCCCGCTTCCACCATTTTCCCAAGACTTCAGGAAGGATGACTTCATGACCGCTATCAAGGAAGAAACGTCGACCACGACCAAGCTTTCAGCTCGGGAAAAGGCCGCCGTGACCAACGAGGCAGCACGTGCAATCATTGCCGCCGAGGCGTCTTCGAGGGAAGCGAAAACCGAGAGGTTGCGATTGCTCCGCCTGCAGCGGGAGGCGGTCGAGGCGAAAGCTCCGCCAGCCAAGCGCAAGGCGGGCAGCAAGAAAGACCACTGATCAGACTGCCAAGGGCCCGGAAACTCCGGGCCTTTGCTTTTGGTGTCACGCCGGCTGCAGCTTTTCCTCCTCGCGGCCCGGCAGGGGCGGAAAGGCAAGCGCGATAAGTACTGCGGCAAGCCCGACAAGAGCGGAACCGAAAAATAGCCAGTTGTAATTATTGAAGGCATCGAAGGCCCAGCCCCCGGCAAGAGGCCCGAAAGCCATGCCTATGCTTGACAGCATCGAAGCAGCACCCAGCACCGTACCGAGAATTTTTGCGCCGAAATAATCCTGCGCCAGCACGGCATAAAGCGGCATGACGCCGCCATAGGTGCCGCCGAAAATGATCGCCAGCGCGTAGAAATGCGCGAGATCGGTCGCCATCGTATAGGCGGCAATCACCAGTGCCTGGATCAGAAGACCGATTATCAGCACCGGCTTGACGCCGAACCGGTCTGCCGCAAGACCGTAGACGATGCGCCCGCCCAGGCCTGCTGCCCCCTCGACACTATAGATAGACACGGCGGCCATCGGCGCCACGCCGCAATACATCGCATAACTGACCATGTGGAAGATCGGCCCTGAATGGGCGGTGCAGCAGGCGAAGAAGGTGAAGGCCAGCACCAGGAATTGCGGCGAGCGAAAGACTTTTGCAATCGGCTGCCCCGCCCCTTCCGCCTGCGGCGCGTCCTCAACCGCCGCCTCATCCGGCGGGTTGCGAACCAGAAGTACGGTCGGCAGGAGAATGATCCAGGCACCGATGCCGATCACCAGCATGGCCGTGCGCCAGTCGCCGAATTCGTCGATCAGGAACCGGGCGAGCGGCGAAATCGTCATCGGCGCCATGCCCATGCCGGCGGAGACAAGCGATACGGCGAGACTGCGGTGGTCATCGAACCAGCGCATGGTAAGCGAGATCATCGGCGCCATGAAGGCACTGGCAGACAGGCCGACAAGACAGCCATAGAGGATCTGGAAGGC
This sequence comes from Aliirhizobium cellulosilyticum, assembly GCF_014198105.1. NCBI lineage: Bacteria > Pseudomonadati > Pseudomonadota > Alphaproteobacteria > Hyphomicrobiales > Rhizobiaceae > Aliirhizobium > Aliirhizobium cellulosilyticum. Next base: position 942,923 of record NZ_JACIGW010000002.1, read on the forward strand.
GAAAAGGCTCTGCGCGCGGCTGGCGAGAACCAGGGCCAGTCCGGCAAGGACCGAGCCGATCAGCACGACGATGCGCGCGCCGAACCGGTCGCTGGCCGCACCCCACATGAAACTGCCCAGTCCCATGACGATGAAATTGACTGTCATGGCGCTGGAGATCGCCGCATGCGACCAGCCGGTCTGGCGGGCGATCGGCTCTAGGAACACTGCGAGCGAGAACATCACGCCCACCGCCACGCAGCCCATCAGGCCGCCGGCAAACACGATGACCCACCGATAATGGCTGCTTTTCATCCTGCCCTCCTGTCGATGTCCTCCGGCGCATGAATGCGCCACGATACACCAAGGACGTGCAGGTGATGAGATAGCCGACAGGGAGGTTCGATTATTTTCGGGAATATGCCTCGCTCAAGAAAAGGCCCCGCACGCGGCGGGGCCTTCATTGTCATGCGCTGCGGTGACGTCAGCTGCCGCTATTGGTGCGGTTGCTGCCCACATTGTGGTTCATCGACGACGTCTTGCCGTCCGGGCTCTGCCCGTAATAGGTGCCGCCAAGATGGCCGCCCGAACTGGTGTTTTCGACCTGCCGTTTGGCACGCTTGATGGCCTGTTTTACGTCACTTTTGCTCATGTCTGTCCTCCAGCTTTTGGGTTGGTGACGATGAGCCAACCCCTCAGATGCAAAACCGTTCCGATATTTTATCGTCGATGATGATCAGGCCGCTTGACGAGAAAGTGCTTCGCACCTATTTGGAAACGATCATTTCCCAATTGGATTTTGCCATGAGCATCGACATCAGCCCCAATCCCGGCCGCAGCGCCGGCCGGCCGCGTGAATTCGATATCGACGATGCGCTCGACAAGGCGATCACCGTGTTCAGCGAACAGGGCTATCACGGCACATCCATCTCAGACCTGCGCGATGCGATGGGGCTTACGGCCGGAAGTTTGTACAAGGCATTCAAGGACAAGCATGCGATCTTCCTTGCCAGCTTCGACCGCTACAAGCAGGTGCGCAACGCGCTTCTCGACGAGGAGCTGGAGAAAGCCGACAGCGGGCGGGACGGCGTTTACCGCATGCTCGCATTTTATGCCGAGGGCGCCCACGGCGACGGCGGTCGACGCGGCTGCCTGGCTGTCGGGACGGCCGTCGAACTGGCGATCTTCGACGACGAGGCGGCACGCCGTGTCGAACGTTCGATGGATCGTTTCGAGACCACGTTCGAGGCGCTGATCCGAAGGGGCCAGGAGGATGGCTCCATCAACCGCTCCATCGAACCCAATGCCACGGCGCGGCTGCTTCTGTCCGTCGTTCAAGGGCTTCGCGTTCTGGGCAAGACCAGCCCCAGCCGCGAGCAAACCTTTTCCGTAGTCGATGTGGCGATGAAGCTGCTCGGCTGAAAAATACAAGAGACTGTTCAAGGATACCCCAATGACCAGCACGTCCGCGGCGATTGAAACGCCGGCACACCATGGCCGGATGACCGCCGGCCTCACCTTCGTCATGGCCGCAGCCTGCGGCCTGATCGTCGCCAATCTCTATTACGCCCAGCCGCTTGCGGGCCCGATCGCCGCGGCTATCGGCCTACCGCCGCATCTGACCGGCCTGATCGTGACGCTGACCCAGATCGGCTACGGCCTCGGCCTGCTGTTCATCGTACCGCTGGGCGATCTTCTCGAAAACCGCCGACTGATCATGATCATGATCGCAGCAACCGCGATCTCGCTCGTCGGCGCAGGCCTTTCGAGCGCCGCCCTCCCCTTCCTGCTCGCATCGCTCGCAATCGGGCTCACTTCCTCTGCGGTACAGATGATCGTTCCCTTTGCCGCAAGCCTGACGCCGGAAGAACATCGCGGTCGCGTGGTCGGCAATGTCGTCAGCGGCTTGATGATCGGCATCATGATGGCGCGGCCGGTCGCAAGCTTCGTCACCGGTCTCACCAACTGGCATGTGATCTTCTTCGCCTCGGCTGCCGTCATGGTCGTGCTCGGCTTTATCCTGGCCGCCCGCCTGCCCAAGCGCACGCCGCACACGCAGCTTTCCTATGGCGGCCTGCTTGCCTCACTTGGCACCCTTTACGCCACCCAGCCGATATTGCGCCGCCGCGCCTTCTACCAGTTCTGCCAGTTTGCCGCCTTCAGCCTGTTCTGGACAGTCACGCCGCTGGTTCTGGCCAGTTCCGCCTTCAATCTCGGCCAGACGGGCATCGCACTCTTTGCACTTGTCGGCGTTGCCGGCGCTATCGCCTCGCCGATCGCCGGTCGCCTTGCCGACAAAAATCTAAGTCGCCCGGCGACCGCGCTTGGTATTATCTCGGTGGGCATCGCCTTCGTGATGACTCATCTGTTCTCTGATGGCACCACGGCAGCGCTCGTCGTTCTGGCGATAGCAGCGATCCTGCTCGATTTCGGTGTCGCCATGACGCTCGTCATCAGCCAGCGGGCGATCTACACGCTCGGGGCCGACCTGCGTTCGCGGCTTAACGGCCTGTTCATGGCGACGTTCTTCGTCGGCGGCGCTCTCGGCTCGGCCATCGGCGCCTGGGCATTTGCCGAGGGCGGCTGGCTGCTCGCCTCGACGATCGGCGTTTCGCTTTCGGTCGTCGCCTTCGTCTATTTCCTGACCGAACGGAAGCCGCATCACCACAACCTGCATCCCAAGGCCTGATGCCGCACGTTTCTGTGGCCCGCCTGTCGGCGGGCCGCAAAACATGCCGTGAAACGACCTCGATCATGTTCAAGGTCGAACCTCCGGCGATGATCGCGCATCCGTAACCCCGTTCTTCAACCAGCGAGGTTACCCAATGAGACTGAAATCTCTCCTCATCGCCCTTTCCCTGTGCACGGCAGCAACTGCTGCCATTGCCGCCGAACCCGTCGGCGTTCGCAAGATCAGCGTCGTCATCCAGGACTATCCGCGGCCGCTTGCGGTCACCGTCTGGTATCCATCAAAGGGCGACGGACAGGTGGACAAGCCGAATTACGACAGGATTTTCGACACCGGTTCCGCCGCCGTGAATGCGACGATCCGCGAAGGCCGTTTTCCGCTTGTGCTTTTGTCGCATGGCTCAGGTTCACGCGCCGAAGGCATGGGCTGGATCGCCACTGAGTTGGCCAAGGCCGGTTACATCGTCGCCGGGCCGAACCATCCCGGCACGACAAGCGGCGATTCCACGCCGGCTGCCACGCCGAAGATCTGGGAGCGCACCCAGGACATTTCGGTTCTGATCGACGCGCTGGCGACAGATGCCCGCTGGCAGACGTCCATAGATCAGAAGCGCATCGGCATTCTGGGCTTCTCGCTCGGCGGCTCGACGGCAATGGAACTGGCCGGAGCCAAAGGCGATCTTTCCGCCTACACGCGCTACTGCGACGAAAACCTCGGCATGATGGATTGCACGTGGTTTGCCGGCGGTCGCGGTTATGCCGGCGGCGAGCAGGTGGAGGTTGCGCCGCTCAAGCTTGCCGACATCGACAGGGCACGCTTCGAACAACAGAACGGTGATGCCAGGATCACCTCCGTCATCGCGGTCGATCCCGGCCTTGCCACCACCTTCCAGAAGGCAAGCCTTGAAGGCATCGACGTGCCTGTGACGCTGATCAATCTCGGCAGCCCTGGCCAGGTGCCGATGGCCGTACTTTCCGACCAGCTGGCAAAGGACATCCCCGGCGCGTCGTACCTGCAGGTGGCGGATGCCGATCACTACAGCTTCCTGCCTGTCTGCAAGCCAGGCGCTTCGGATTTCCTCAAATCCGTCGGCGAAACCGACCCGATCTGCGAGGAAACAAAGCGTCCGCGGGCAGACATCCATGCGGAGCTTGGCCGGCTTATCGTCGAGGCTTTCGGCAGGACGCTGCAGGCCGGCAATTGAGACAATGGAAGGCCGGGATCACCGGCCTTCCTTCATCCGATCCGCTTGTAGAAGATCGTCGTGTCGCAAAAACCACCCTGTGGCCACAGCGCATAATCGGGAATGACGCCGACGCGCTGCCAGCCGAAGCGCGGATAGATTTTTTCCGCTTCGCTGCCGGTCGCCGTGTCGAGAACCAGAAGCGAGCGGCCGCGGCGGGCCGCCTCTTCTTCCACCGCCGCCATCAGCCTGCGCGACAGGCCAAGTCCGCGGCTGGAGCGATGCACGAGCAGCTTCATCAGATCACCGCGATGCGGCTGGTTGGGTTTCGAAGCGAGCCCAACCTGGACCGTGCCGATCACCCGCCCGTCGATTTCAGCCACACCGAGAATGATGCCGCCCTTTTCCACCTCGGTGGCGATATCACTCCAATAGGCCTCTCCATCCTGCGGCTGAAACGGCAGCATGAAACCCAGCGAGGCGCCGCCATTGATGCAGTCGGCTAGCACCTCGCAGAGGTCCGGAATGGCGGCACGCGCGCTTGTCGCATCGAAGATGCGGATCGTGGCAGTCATTGATGTTCCCTTTGTTATTTAGCGTCCGCGGTTCAGGATCACCGCGTAACGGGCAGGCTTGTCGGATGGATTGTAGAAGTCGAAGGCGTCGCCAATATCCATAAACAGGCAGTCGCCCGGCTGCAGCCGATGGGTGGCGTCGGGTAGCACCATCTCGAGCATGCCTTCGAACAGCCAGACATGCTGGGTCATGACCCGGCTTTCCTCCCGCGGCGGAAAACTGACCCTAGCGCCAGCCGGAAACTCGATCTCGACGATATCGACCGGGCTTGGCATGCCCGGCGGCGAAACCGAGCGACGCAGATATCCGGTCGTCGGGTCTCGCCACAGCCGCTGTTCCGCTCGCCTCGACAAGGGCGAAGACGACGGTTCTTCCGGTGCAAAGAAAGCCGAAAGCGTCAAGCCAAGCCCCTCGCACAGCCGCGCCAGAAGGGCCGCCGTCGGGCTTGCCTCGGCGCGCTCGATACGGGAGATCATCGCGCGGCTGACACCGGAGCGATCCGCCAGTTGATCGAGCGTCAGACCTGAGCTGGCGCGCAGGCTTTTCAGCCGCTCGCCGATTGCGATTTCCAGTTCACTATCTGAATTTTCCATTATCAGAGAATTTCACTCTCCCATCATGGAGTCAAGGATTTTGACGTTCCGTCGGAAAATTCGCCGCGGTGGCGTTTGTACGATAGCGAAACCACTGCGCGATAGGATAAGCAGGCCGGGTAGATGGCGCAAAGCATAGCGGCTTTTGGAGAATTTACATGACGGCTCAGGCGCAGGTCAGAGTTTCGCCCCTCTCCATCGCGAGCATCATCCTATCGATGACGATTGCCGCCATCGGCAGCGGCATCATGGCCACTTACGTCCCCTTCGTGCTGACCCAGAGCGGAGAGACATGGGCAGCGCGCCTTGCAGTTCCTGCACTTGCCTTTGGCGGCCTGCTCGGCTGCGTGCTTGCCGGCCCACTGATCCGTCGTGTCGGTCATGCCCGCCTCTTCGCCTGCTCGATGTCGATGGTCATTATCGGCGCGGTTCTGGTTGCAGCCGACCTGCCGGCCGCCTGGTGGATCCTCGCGCGCGCGATCTATGGCGCGGCTTCCAACGTCAATTTCATCATCGCCCAGAGCTGGCTCAACCACGCCGCCTCCAACGAATGGCGCGGAAGGGCGATGTCCTTCTTCTATATGGCCTTTGTGCTTGCGCTCGGCGGCGGCGCATGGCTGTTCGGGCAGGTGCCGGCGGACAGCAATCTTGCACCGCTCATCGTCGTTTTCGTCACCGCGCTCTCCATCCTCCCGATCGGACTTACTCGCCTGCCGAACCCGCCTGCACCGGCCAGCGTCAGCGTCAATGTCAGGATGGCTTGGAAGATCTCGCCGGTCGGCCTTGTCGGCGTGCTTGCCTCGGGCGGTCTATCGATGGTCGTGCAGGGCTTTACCCCGATCTACGCGACGCTCAACGGCGTGACACAGGGCGAGGTAGCGCTGTTGATGCTGGTGATGCAGACCGGGCTTTTGTTCGTGCAATATCCTCTCGGCATCATTTCAGACCGGCTCGATCGCCGCGTCGTGCTGCTCTTCACCTGCGGGCTGATCGTTGTTGCGGGTTTTGCGGCGCTGATGGTGTCGTTTACCACTTTCGTGCTTCTGATGATCGTCTTCCTCGTTTTCGGTGGGGCAGTGGAAACCGTCTATTCGGTCGCCAATGCGCATGCGAATGACCGCGCCGATCCGGGCGATTTCGTGCCTTTGTCCTCCACCCTTCTCGTCGCATGGTCGACGGCTGCAACGATCGTGCCGCTCTGCATCACCTTCCTCGCGCCGGTCCTTGGCCAGCAGACCTTCATCTATGCGATCATTCTGGTGGCGACCGCCTATGGCCTCTATATCGTCTTCCGCCTGAAGGAACGCGGACCGGCACCGGAAGACGAGCGCGAAAGCCACGAGATGCGAAGCGCGCAGATGCCGAACGCCGCGACCATGACGGAACCGGGGGCTGCAGAGGCTCAGGCGGAAGCCAAGGCGCAGGCCCTGGAGGGCTGATAGTCAACAAACGGTTATCTTCCCCCTTTGCGGCGGGGATTGTCACTGATATATGCGCGAACCATGAGCACCAATTCCCGCACGCCGCTTGACCATATCCGCAACTTCTCGATCGTGGCCCATATCGACCACGGCAAGTCGACCCTGGCCGACCGTCTGATCCAGACGACCGGCGGCCTTGCCGAACGCGACATGTCGGAACAGGTTCTCGACTCGATGGATATCGAGCGCGAACGCGGCATTACCATCAAGGCCCAGACCGTCCGCCTGCATTACAAGGCGAACAATGGCGAGACCTATATCCTCAATCTGATCGACACGCCCGGCCATGTCGACTTCGCCTATGAAGTCTCGCGTTCGCTCAGCGCCTGCGAAGGTTCGCTGCTCGTCGTCGACGCCTCCCAGGGCGTCGAAGCGCAGACGCTGGCCAACGTCTATCAAGCGATCGACAACAATCACGAGATCGTCACCGTCCTCAACAAGATCGACCTTCCCGCGGCCGAACCGGATCGGATCAAGGAACAGATCGAGGAAGTTATCGGCATAGATGCCTCCCAAGCCGTGCTGATCTCAGCCAAGACCGGCCTCGGCATTCCCGACGTTCTCGAAGCCATCGTCCACCAGCTGCCGCCGCCGAAAAGCGAAGCCGGCGACAAGGGCCCGCTGAAGGCCCTGCTGGTCGACAGCTGGTATGACACCTATCTCGGCGTCATGGTTCTGGTGCGTATCCTCGACGGCGTACTCTCCAAGGGCCAGACCATCCGGATGATGGGCACGGACGCAAAATACCAGGTCGAACGCGTCGGCGTGCTGACGCCGAAGATGCTGGCCGTCGACTCACTCGGTCCGGGCGAAATCGGTTTCTTCACCGGCTCGATCAAGGAAGTTGCCGATACCCGCGTCGGCGATACTATTACCGAAGACAAGAAGCCGACGGCGAAGGCCCTGCCGGGCTTCAAGCCGGCCCAGCCGGTGGTGTTCTGCGGTCTCTTCCCTGTTGATGCCGCCGATTTCGAAGACCTGCGCGCGGCGATGGGCAAGCTTCGCCTCAACGATGCGTCCTTCTCGTTCGAAATGGAATCGTCTGCCGCTCTCGGCTTCGGTTTCCGCTGCGGCTTCCTCGGCCTGCTGCATCTGGAAATCATTCAGGAGCGCCTCGAGCGCGAGTTCGACCTCGACCTGATCGCAACCGCTCCTTCGGTCGTCTATCATCTTCACATGACGGATGGCTCGATGAAGGAGCTGCACAATCCGGCCGACATGCCGGATGTGGTCAAGATCGCTTCGATCGAGGAGCCGTGGATCAAGGCAACGATCCTGACACCGGACGATTATCTAGGTGGCATCCTGAAGCTCTGCCAGGACCGCCGCGGCATCCAGACTGAACTGACCTATGTCGGCAAGCGCGCCATGCTGAGCTATGAGCTTCCGCTCAATGAAGTGGTGTTCGACTTCTACGACCGCTTGAAGTCTATATCCAAGGGTTATGCCTCGTTCGATTACCATCTGCACGGCTATCGCGAAGGCAATCTCGTGAAGATGTCGATCATGGTCAATGGCGAGCCAGTCGATGCGCTTTCCATGCTCGTTCACCGTTCGGCGGCGGAAAAGCGCGGCCGCGACATGTGCGAGAAGCTCAAGGATCTGATCCCGCGACACATGTTCAAGATTCCGATCCAGGCAGCAATCGGCGGCAACGTGATTGCCCGCGAGACGATCTCGGCGATGCGCAAGGACGTGACGGCCAAGTGTTACGGTGGCGACGCCACCCGCAAGCGTAAACTTCTGGACAAACAGAAGGAAGGCAAGAAGCGGATGCGCCAATTCGGCAAGGTCGATATCCCGCAGGAAGCGTTTATCGCAGCGCTGAAGATGAAGGACGACTGATCACATCTCGACTTTCAAAAAAATGCCGCCCGAGGGCGGCATTTTTTATTGGGAGCACGGCAACTTCACTCAGCTGCCGCCCTGATTGCCGCCCTCGCACGCGCCTTGCGGGCGATGCTTTCGGCAAACAATGGGGTTTCGCGATGATTATGGTCGCCGCCGGCCGCCTGTCGCGCAGCTGCGGCCTGCTCGAATGTCTGACCGTGCTTTGCAATGAAATCCATGAACATATCAGTCGGATGGCAGGTGACGCGGTTGGTGTAGCGGGTGCGGTTGCCGTCAATCGCTTCAGCGATCAGTTCCCAGATGACATTGACCTGCGTGCGCTCACCCAATGGCGTGAAGACGTCCGAAATCGAATTCATCCGGCAATAGGAGGGCGTTGCCTCGTCTGCGACATAGTGCTGGACGACCAGACCAGTGCCGATCATCTCGACATTGATCGACATGCGGCGTCCGTCATCGGTGAAGGTCGCTCCCGCAGCAATGTGGTCGGGCGGGCAGCAGCGCTGGTACTCAGCCTCCGGCAGATTGAAGAGCCAGTCGGCGATATCGACCTCATCGAGAGGAGTGTCGATATCGTGGGAATAAGCGGATTGGGAAAGGATCTTGTCGGCCAGAATTTTCATCGTGGTTTCCTTCAATCTGTCTGTCTCCGCAGGCTCACTGCAATCCGCATGTCGAGCGGAAGAAGAAGACCGACCGGAGAGGTTTGAATGAGCAAAATTCCTGTTCTGCTCGTGAAGAAAGCTCTCACCTGCTCGCCCGGACCTCAATCATACATGGGGCTCTCGATGCTAACCTTGGGTTTATCCGCCATGCTCTGCGGTATGACGGATGATCGTTTTTGATCGCGCCGTGCGGAATTGCCGCCACTGGTGGTCAAATTCAGCAGAAGTGCCGTCTTGATCGCCCCAATCCGACTGACTAGGAGTCGACACACTCAACCTCCGCCAGTCAGGACCGCATCCCGTGCCCAACTTCCCCTTTTCCGAAAGCGATCCGATCCAGTTTCATGGCCCCCTCCCGAAACGTTCGGATGTGGTGATCATCGGCGGCGGCGTGATCGGGGTAACCACCGCGCTTTATCTGGCGGAAAAGGGCGTCGCGGTGACGCTTGTCGAAAAGGGGCGGATCGCGGCGGAACAGTCGTCGCGGAACTGGGGCTGGATCCGCCAGCAGGGGCGCGATGCGGACGAGCTGCCGATCGTCATAGAAGCCTGCCGGCTATGGAAGCAGCTTGCGGAGGAATGCGGCGAGGATATTGGTCTCGCGCAGACCGGCGTCACTTATCTCGCCAATTCGGCAAAGGAGATGGCCGATTTCGACGACTTCATGACGATCGCCGCCCGGCACGATGTCGATACGCGACTGTTGAGTTCGGCCGAGACGGCGGCGCTCATTCCCGGCATGGCGCGCAAGTTCCATGGGGCGATGACGACCCCTTCGGACATGCGGGCGGAACCCTGGCTTGCCGTGCCTGCCCTTGCGCGGCTCGCAGCACGCAAGGGCGCCACGATCGTCGAAAACTGCGCCGCCCGCAGCCTCGACATTTCCGCTGGCCGGATCAGCGGCGTGTGGACCGAGACCGGATTGATCGAAACCTCCAGCGTATTGGTCGCCGGCGGCGCATGGTCGTCGCTGCTGTTGCGTCTGCATGGCGTGTCCATCCCGCAGCTCAGCGTTCGCTCCACGGTCGCAGCCACCGAACCGATGCCTGAGGTTCACGCGGGAGCTGGGGTCGATAGTCACGTCGCCTTCCGTCGTCGGCAGGATGGCGGCTACACACTGGCTCCCGGCAGCGGCAGCGCGCTTTATGTCGGGCCGGACTCTTTCCGGCACGCGATCAAATACCTGCCGGCGCTCCTCGATAATCCTTTCGGCCTTCGTTATTTGCCCGCAGCGCCCTCCGGCTTTCCCGATGCATGGTCGACGCGCAGAACATGGACGGCCGACGAAACCAGCCCGTTCGAGCGGATGCGCATCCTCAACCCCGCTCCCTCGCAAAAGGGGTTGCGTTCGGTGCAACGCGAGTTCGCCCGGCTTTTCCCCGATCTTGGCCCGGTGCGCCTGAAAACCGGATGGGCGGGAATGATCGATGCGATGCCGGATGTCGTGCCGGTGGTCGATCGCGTCGAGGCGATCGGCGGCCTGTTCGTCGCAACCGGCATGAGCGGCCATGGCTTCGGTATCGGGCCCGGTATCGGCCGCGTTGTTGCCGATCTCATAAAGGGCCATGCCGTTGGACATGATCTGAGCCGGTTCCGGTTGTCGCGCTTTTCCGATGGTAGCGCGATCAAACTGGGGCCGGCGCTTTAGAAGGACAATTGCTTCACAAGCTCGAAAAGTCTTGCGACGGCCGGGTTTTTCGATGCCGTGGGAGCGCAGAGTACGACGTCAAATTCAGGCGGATCGATCAGCGGGCGGGAGACTATGGTCTCGCCGAGATCGCTGCAGAGCGATTGCGGGATCAGAGCAACGCCCAAGCCTTCCCCCACCAGCCTTATGATCGTGTGCTGCAGGCGTGGCTCCAGCGCGAAATGCGGAACGATACCGTCTGCTGCGCAATAGGCCCCGATAGCCGAACGCAATGTCGGCACCACCGATGCTGGAGCGGCGATCAGCCTTTCCGACGCCAAGGCCTGAGCCCCCACCTTTTCAGCTGAGGCCAGCGGATGATCAGAGTGGACGATCAGGCGAAGCCGATCACGCGCAAGGAGCCGGGTCCGAAGATGCGGCGCCGTCGGATTTCCAAGAGTGACTGCGGCATCCAGCCGCGCTTCCAACAGAAGCTCATCAATATCGCTCGGCAACCTTTCTTCGAGAACGAGCCGCACATCCGGTGCAGCATCAGATAGCAGGCGCACAAGTTTCGGCACGATGCCCTGCGCCGCATACATGGTGAAACCCAGTCTCAACTCGCCCTTGGCACCGTTCGCGACAAGCTGTACGTCGCGGCACGCCGCCTCGAACCCGGCCAGTACTGATCGGCAATCATTGAGGAAATGCTTGCCCGCCGTCGTCAGCACGACATTGCGGGAATTACGTTCGAACAGCCGGACGCCGAGCGCCTTTTCAATCGCCGCAATCTGCCGGCTGAAAGGCGGCTGGCTCATGTTCATACGGGCTGCTGCCTGACCGAAATGAAGGGTCTCCGCCAGTGCAACGAAATAGCGCATATGGCGCGTATCCATTTGATACCTCCAGAGTATCAATTCGGCACTTTAATGACATTGGATTATATCGATCAATAGCGCTAGGCAAGGGACAGCGAAAATTCGAGCCTGCCGACATGCTGACCAACCTTTTGATCGTCCTACCCATATTTGCACTTATTCTTGCCGGCTGGATTGCCCGGAAAAGCGGTGCACTCGGGCCAAATGCGACGCGCGAGGTCAACCGATTGGTCGTCTATCTTGCCCTTCCTGCATTGTTGTTCGACATCATGGCAAATGCAAAGATCGAGCAGATCTGGCAACCCGGTTTCATCCTCGCTTTCAGCGCCGGCTGTGCGGTCATCTTTGTCGGTACGCTGTTCTGGCGAGTGGCCAAGGGCCGGCATCTCGCAGATGCTGCGGTCGATGCGCTGAATGCAAGTTACGCCAATACAGGTTTTGTCGGCTTTCCGCTGGTCCTGTCGCTTGTTGGCGCTAGCGGCATGGCACCAACGCTGATCGCAACCATCCTCACGGTCTGCATCCTGTTTGCCGTCGCCATCATTCTAATCGAGGGCGGGCTTCAGTCAGAGACCCGCCGCCGCGACATCGCGTTCAAGACGCTTGCCTCGCTCTGCAAGAACCCGCTGCTTGTCGCGCCCGTGCTCGGCGCCATCTTCATGCTATCCGGCTGGGCGCTACCGCAGCCGGTCCATTCATTCATGAAGCTGCTTTCGGGTGCGGCCTCGCCTTGCGCACTGATCGCGCTCGGTCTCTTCCTTGCCGGTCCGCAGGCGGCGACGGCAACAAACAGGCTTTCCACCACCGGCATTCTGGTCGCCCTGAAACTAATCGCCCATCCGCTCGTCACCTGGGTGGTTGCCGGGCCGCTGCTCGGCCTGCCTGCGGGCTCGGTGCATGTAGCGGTTCTGCTCGCGACCTTGCCGACCGGTACCGGTCCATTCATGCTGGCGGAATTCTACAACAGGGAGGCAAGCCTGACCGGACGCGTCGTGCTGATATCGACCATCCTCTCGATCCTGACCATCTCGGCCTATCTGTTGATCGCCTGAGGCCTATGAAGACAGCAAGTCTCGCCACCGATATTTTCAGTGACCGTACAGTCCATCGATCATCATGTAATTGCGCTTGAAACCTCTTGGAAAACGGGTCTGCTGCTCCATATAATCGGCGCTTGTCCTACTCCCACGTTTCGGTGAATTCATGAACTATCAGGTCGTATCCGCCCATTGGCCGATTGGCGGAGGCGAAGCGGGGGAACTTGTCCGCGCATTCGACTGGTCGCAGACCTCGCTTGGACCGATTTCCGAATGGCCGCAGCATCTGCGAATCAAGGTCAATTCGATTGTCAATTCGCCCATCCCGCAAGTGCTTATGTGGGGCGATGACCATGTGATGATCTACAACGACGGTTACATCGAAATCGCCGGCAGTTATCATCCCCGCGCGCTCGGCAGCACCGTTCCCGGCATCTGGCCGGAGATCTGGGACTGGAACAGAAAAATTCTCGAAGCCGGCTTTCGCGGGGAAGTGCAATCCTTCCGCGACCAGGCGATGACATTGCATCGCCATGGCGTTCCCGAAGACGTGATTTTCGACCTGTTCTACACGCCGATCTATGCCGAAAGCGGCAAAGTCGACGGTGTTTTGTGCACGGTGCTTGAAAATACCGACAGGGTGAAGGCGGTCAAGGCGCTGGCGGAAAGCCGCGAGGAACTTTCCCAGCTGACCAACGCCCTGCCGATCCTCGTCGGCTTCATCGATCGCGACAGCACCTATCGTTTCGCCAATGAAGGCTACCGGGAATGGTTCGGCCTTCCAGCCGCCGACGTGATCGGCAAACATGTCGCCGACATTGTCGGGCAGGATTACTACAAGACCCGCATCCCGTTCATAAACAAAGCCTTTTCAGGCGAGGCGATCATCAATGACACGGTGATCCGCCGACCCGACGGTGAAAGACGGACGGCGGAAGTGCGTTATGTGCCGCGCCGCACGCCGAAGGGTGAGGTTGACGGCATCTATGTGCTGATCATCGATGTCGAGGCCCGCAAGCGCTCGGAAACCGCGCTTCGCCGCAGCAACAACCGCTTCCGGGCTGCCGTCAACGCCATCCATGGCGTATTGTGGACGAACACGGCTGATGGACGCATGCTCGGCGAACAATCCGGCTGGGCGTCCCTGACCGGTCAATCCTCGGAGGAATATCAAGGCTATGGCTGGTCGAATGCCGTGCATCCGGATGACCGTGCCGGATCCGTGGCCAGCTGGCAGGCCGCGGTTGCCGCCAAGTCCACCTATATCTGGGAGCACCGGGTTCTGCGCCATGATGGCGTCTACCGCACCTTCTCGATCCGCAGTGTGCCGATCATCGGTGCGGATGGCGAGATCGAGGAATGGGTCGGAGTCCATACCGACATCACCGAACAACGTGCAGCCGAAGCCAGCCTGCAGGAACATGCGAGCAATCTGGAGCGGCAGGTTCGCCACCGCATGCGCGCAGAGGAGCAGCTCAAGCAGCTCAACGAAGGCCTGGAGGCGCGAGTCGAGGCGGAGATCGCCGAGCGTCGGCTGGCGGAACGGGCGCTGCAGCAGGCGCAGAAGATGGAATCGATCGGCCAGCTGACCGGCGGCGTCGCGCATGACTTCAACAACCTGCTTCAGGTCGTGGCAGGCAATCTGCAGCTTCTCGCCAAGGACATCGCCGGCAACGAAAATGCCGAGCGGCGCGTTTCAAATGCGCTGGCCGGCGTCCACCGCGGCGCAAAGCTCGCCAGCCAGTTGCTCGCCTTCGGCCGACGTCAGGCACTGGAGCCGCGGGTCATCAATATCGGCCGCTTTATTGCAGGCATGGACGATCTTCTACGCCGGTCGCTGGGCGAGGCAGTCGAGGTTGAGGTCATCGCCAGCGGTGGGCTGTGGAACACCTATGCGGACCCGACGCAGGTGGAAAACGCGCTGCTCAACCTTGCGATCAATGCCCGCGATGCGATGGAGGGATCTGGCAAGCTGACGATCGAGGTCGGCAATGCCTTCCTCGACCAGGATTACGCCCGCGCCCATGCGGAAGTTGCAGCCGGGCAATATGTCCTGCTCGCCGTTACCGATACCGGTTCAGGCATGACGCCCGAAGTTCTGGAAAAGGTGTTCGAGCCGTTCTTCTCGACCAAGCCGGAAGGCAAGGGAACCGGGCTTGGCCTTTCCATGGTCTATGGTTTCGTCAAGCAGTCAGGCGGCCATGTGAAAATCTATAGCGAGGTCGGCCAAGGCACGACCGTCAAGGTCTATCTTCCCCGCTCTGTTGCCGACGAGGATCGCGAGGTGGTCGTTCCTGCCGGCCCTGTCGTCGGCGGAACCGAAACAGTGCTTGTCGTCGAGGATGACGAGGAGGTCCGCACCACCGTTATAGAGACGCTGAACGATCTCGGTTATCGGGTCCTTTCCGCCAAGGATGCTCAGGCAGGCCTCAACGTGGTCGAGAGCGGTATTCCAATCGACGTAATCTTCACCGACGTCGTCATGCCCGGCCCGCTGAAGAGTAGGGAAATGGCGCGCCGTGCCAAGGAGCGTTTACCCAATCTCGCTGTCCTGTTCACCTCGGGTTACACGGAAAACTCGATCGTGCATGGCGGCATTCTCGATGTTGGTGTCGAGCTTCTATCGAAACCCTATACTCGCGAGGCGCTGGCGCGCCGTATCCGCCATGTGATCGCCAACCAGAAGCAAGTGGAACAATCGGCATCTCCAAGAACCGATGTCTCGGAACCTGGCGCCTACCGTTCAGTACCGGCACTGAGGATATTGCTTGTCGAAGACGATTTTCTGATCCGATCCAATACTGCCGAAATACTTATGGAGTTTGGTCACGAAGTGATCGAGGCTTCTAACGGACACGAGGCGCTTCAGGAGCTCGCGAGTTCCGAGATCGATCTGCTGCTGA
Organism: Aliirhizobium cellulosilyticum; assembly: GCF_014198105.1. Taxonomy (NCBI): domain Bacteria; kingdom Pseudomonadati; phylum Pseudomonadota; class Alphaproteobacteria; order Hyphomicrobiales; family Rhizobiaceae; genus Aliirhizobium; species Aliirhizobium cellulosilyticum. The sequence continues at coordinate 958,385 of NZ_JACIGW010000002.1, forward strand.
CGGATATCGGCCTGCCGGATACAAGCGGCGGAGAACTGGTAAAACAGGCGATCGAGCTCAAGCAGAGCCTCGCCGTAATTTTTGCGACCGGCGAGAATCAAAAGCCCGATGGAGCCCCAGCTCGGGCTGGCCTGCTGCGCAAACCCTATAATGAGCATGATATTGCAAAGGTGATCGAAAGCGTCATGACCGGGCAATAACTTCCCGAGCCCTCGGCATGTCTGAAACGGGCGACCCGATTGTCCAATCCCGTTGGATTCCACAACATGATACGATCTCACCGGGAAAGGCCTAATGGCCGGGGCGCGGGAGATCAGACGAGGTAATCCATACGCGACCGTCGAATGCTACTTCACCGTGATCAAGCTTGCGGCTTGCAATCTTTTCGATGAGGCAGAGTTTCGAACGGACATTGCCGATGCGGCTGTCATTCACGACACAAACAGCGTGGAATGCTGTGCCCTCCTGCATCAAAAGCAGCGTGTGGTGGGCATTGTCCAGGATCTTTCCGGGCAGCGTCTGGAGCGTCATGCTCTTTCTCCTTGCCGATCATTTCAACCAACCGCCAATCGAGACGATTGCCGGAAGCCTCCCTCAACAAGGTTAATGAATAGTTAAAATTTGCATCAAAAAGACACCCATTGCGTGCAATCAATTAAAGAAAGAAAACCCCTCGTAGCATTAATAACCTACTGTATTATCAGTAAGTTAACCCGAATATTATATATCGATTACAATTTATGCAGTAACGCAACCTCCTATGTTGAGGATAGTCAACTATGTTTTCTTTCCAATCCAGTTCAGACCGAGTTCTTGATGCGCTCGATCTATCGATGGCGATCATCGAATTTGATCTTGAAGGTCGCATCATCAAGGCCAACAAGAATTTCTGCGATCTGATGGGCTATCAGCCACAGGAAATAATCGGCAAACATCACAGCCTTTTTGTCGAAGCCAATTACGTAAAGTCTAAGGACTACACGGCCTTCTGGAGCGCGTTACGTAATGGCCAGTTCTTCTCGAGTGATTTCAAGCGGATCGCCAAAGGTGGAAGGGAAGTCTTCATCCGAGGCAACTATAATCCGGTCAAGAATAGCAGCGGAAAAGTCATCAAGGTCATCAAATTCGCCAATGACATTACGGATTCAAAACTGCATGCGCTCGACAGCGCGGCTAAAATCGACGCCATATCCCGCGCCCAGGCAACGATCGAATTCAACACAGATGGCACGATCATAGGCGCCAATGAGAACTTCCTGTCGACTCTCGGCTATGGCCTCAGCGAGATCGTCGGTCGGCATCACCGCATGTTTGTCGAGGAGACCTATGCTGCGTCGGCGGACTATGCCCGGTTCTGGGAGCGGCTGCTTTCGGGCGAGTTCGTTGCAGGCGAATTCACCCGTATCGGCCAGGGTGGCCGCAATGTCTTCATCCAGGCGTCCTACAACCCCGTATTCGACGATACAGGGCGCGTCATAAAGGTTGTCAAATTTGCAACAGACGTGACCCAACGAGTGGAAAACGTCGAACGGCTGGCCGCCTGTCTCACCAATATGGCGGATGGTGACCTCTCGCAAACGATCGATGCGCCTTTTATTGCCTCGCTGGAAAAGCTGCGCGTCGACTTCAACATCGCATCCGCCAAGCTGCGTGACGCCATGGCAACGGTTGCTGACAACGCCCGAGCCATAGCTTCCAGCTCCAACGAAGTCCGTGTCGCAGCGGACGATCTGGCGCAACGAACGGAACGTCAAGCGGCCTCTGTTGAGGAAACGGCTGCTGCTCTTGAAGAGATTACCACGACGGTCAAGGATTCCAGCAAGCGTGCAGAAGAGTCTGGCGCACTCGTCAACCGTGCCAAAGCCGATGCTGAACGCTCGGGCGAGATCGTCCGCGAGGCGATCAAGGCGATGGATTCGATCGATAACTCATCCCGCGAAATCTCCAACATCATCGGCGTTATCGACGAGATCGCCTTCCAGACCAATCTTCTGGCGCTCAACGCAGGTGTGGAGGCCGCTCGTGCAGGTGAAGCCGGCAAGGGTTTTGCAGTTGTCGCACAGGAGGTGCGCGAGTTGGCACAGCGTTCGGCTGGCGCCGCCAAGGAGATCAAGGCACTGATCACGACATCCGGCAACCACGTAGCAAGCGGCGTCGAGCTCGTTAGCAAGGCCGGTACTGCATTGCAGGAAATTGGCGGACAGGTGCATCACATCAACTCCGACATTATCGCCATCATTGATGCTTCCCGCGAACAATCGCTTGCACTCGGCAACATCAACCATGCGATCAACGAAGTTGACCAGGGCACACAACAGAATGCCGCAATGGTAGAACAACAGACTGCCGCAAGTCGCAGTCTCGCTCATGAATCACAGGCGCTGTTTTCGCTGCTCGAACAGTTCCGATTCGGTCAGGCATCCGGACATTCTGCGCCGTCAACGCCAGTGAAAGCCATGCGCTCCACGGCAAAACCGATCCGCACCCCTGTCCATTTCCGCACGGCGGGATCTGCTGCTCTGGCGGTGGAACCCGGCTGGGAAGACTTCTGAGCCACGCGTGATGCCGCTACAGGCCGATCACCTGAATTAAAAAGAAAAGCCGCCCTCTCGATGAGAGGGCGGCTTTTTCTTGTCTTATCAGCAGCCTGTAAGCGGTTATCAGCCGCCGTTATTTGCCGGTGCCGAAGGAGCCGGTGCTGCCGGCGCAGGCGCGGGCGTTGCTGGCGCCGGCGTTGCCGGGGCTGGCGTTGCCGGGGCTGGAGCCGCCGGCGCTGCCGGCTGGGTCGTCGAGGACGTCGTCGTCGCATCGGTGGGCGCACTACCCATTTGCGACCAGACGAATGCACCCACGACGATCACGGCGAGAACAGCTACCCACCCCATCCAGGATGAGTTGCTTCGCGTTGCCGGCGGCGGCGTACGCAGATCAGGACGATTGTCATTCGGATTGGGATCATAAGCCATTTCGTTTCCTCCTATTCCAGCCAATAAAATGCGCGTTACCGGATTTTGTTCCGTAGCGGGGCAATTCACGCCGAACTGCATGGAAATGGCATTTACCGAAAGGACCGATTAGGAAGGTTCTAGCGGCAGGAATAGAATGGAGGAGATAGCATGACACAACCTCGTATCGGCATCATCGGCCTGGGGCGCATGGGGCGTGCTATGGCAGTCCGGCTCGCTTCCAGCGGGTTCGAAGTTGCCGGCTGGAGTCGAAGTGGCGTTCCGGAGGACTTTCCCGAAACGGCTTTTGCCGCCAGCGGCATTCCAGACCTTGCCGAAACTTCCGACATCATCATCCTTGCCCTTCTGGATGATGCAGCAGTGGATGCGATGGTAAGAGCGCTCGAAAGCCTTGACCTGTCCGGCAAATTGATCGTCGACACCAGTACGGTGAGCCCGCTCACGCTTCGCAGCCACCAATCGGCTATCGAGCTTAAGGGCGGGCGATTGCTGGATGCCCCCATATCGGGCGGGCCTGAAACACTGCTCACCGGAAAGGCTGGTTTTTACATCGGAGGTAATGAAGACGACTACCGCCGCTTGCTGCCGGTAGTGGAGATGCTTTCCGACCGTATTCATCATGTTGGCGCGCTAGGCCATGGAGCAGCGTCGAAGCTTATCAACAACATGATGCTGAGCGGCCTTTGGGAAAGCCTGAAGGAAGCTCTGCAGCTCGGGGGCCGGGCCGGGCTTTCCCGCGAGAAAATGATTGAGGTCTTATCAGGGAGCCCGGCTGCAAGCCCCGCAATGAAAGGCCGCCTTCCTGTCGTGCTGGGCGAGACAAGCCATGTCGGCTTTCCCGTGTCCGGCGTGGTCAAGGATATTAGCGTGGTGCGTGACTACGCCCTGCATCTCGATGTGCCCATTCCGGCGATGAAGGCGGCGCTTGCAAGCTTCGAGACGGCTGAAAAGGCCGGTTTTGCCGATGCCGACCTGGCGACGATGGTCAAGCTCGCTTTAGACGAGGCCACTGCGAGCGATCCCGCAAGGCCGGTTGCTGTCTCACACCGCAAACCTCATATCACCATCCTCTACTGCACACAGTGCAACTGGCTGCTGCGGGCCGGCTGGGTGGCACAGGAGCTGTTACAGACTTTCGGTGATTCGCTCGGAGAGGTCGGCCTCATTCCCGGCACCGGCGGCGCGTTCGAGATAAGGCTGGACGGTGCTCTTTTATGGGAGCGCAAGCGCGACGGAGGCTTTCCAGGGCCGAAGGAGCTGAAACAGCGCGTTCGCGACGTGATCGACCCCGAGAGGGACCTCGGTCACCTCGATCGGCAGGCCGCCAAAATGGGAGCCGAAAACCCGGTTTGAGACCATCGTCGAAAACTTTTTTGGCAACTGACACAGAAACTTCAAAAAGCCGGTTGACAGGACGGGGCCACCCCCGTACATCGCTCTCCGTCGCCCAGATGGCGGAATTGGTAGACGCGCCAGCTTCAGGTGCTGGTACCCGAAAGGGTGTGGAGGTTCGAGTCCTCTTCTGGGCACCATTCCCATTGTTTATATTTAGTAATTGGCCCGCTTGCGGGCCTTTACTGTTTTCAGCATTTGCACTTCAAGCAATCCTTTTCGGCTGGCCGCATTAGCCTTTGTCAAAGCAAACCTACCCACCATAGGCAGGCCAAAATCACTCGGGGAGATGGCGCGGATTGAGGCCGGGGACCCATTGGGTGTTGGGCATATGCGTGCCGGTGTAGGTGACGCCGTTCGGCGTTTCGCAACGATAGACCTGAACGGGAAGATCATCCAGAATGCTGTCGCGGAATCTCCGGCGCGGCTCGGACGTGTAACCGACACCAGTCGTGCAGCGATAACCTTCCGGCGCTTCCTTGGCGACCCGCGACGCCTCGGGAACGACACCGGGAAGGTCCTTGAAATAAGTCTTCATCGAGGGACCGAACGCATCCCCTTCGGCTGCGAAGACGACCGAGGGTACCGCCGCGAGGATGAGCACGACCAGCATTGTTGCAGGCAATATCCATGCACCTTTAAGCATGTGGCTAAACTCCATATCTCGGTCTGCGCTTCCCCTTACAAATAGGTGCAGGAGGTCACCGATACCATGAAGAGGAGCCCAACATTCTCGTGATGACGGAGCCAGGATCATACAAGTGCTGCCTCTCCGCGTCAGACTATACGACGGTAGCCGGTCGGCTGCTCATAAAGCCAGCCGATCCGTTTGACGGCCGCTTCGAAATTCTCGCGCGCAACGGTCATTGTATGGCCATTCGCATGCAACAGGGTTTCTTCGTCTTCCATGATGCCGACATGACCTTTCCAGAAGACGAGATCGCCTCGACGAAGCTCATCGCGGGTGATCGCATTGCCGAAAGACGCCTGCATGTCGGAATCGCGCGGCGCGCTTTTGCCGACCATCATCAAAGCCAGCTGGACCAGGCCGGAACAATCGATACCGAAACCCGAGCGTCCACCCCAGAGGTAAGGCGTCTCGATGAACTTCGTTGCGACGGACACATAGTCGTCCGCCATTGCCTCGCCGACCGGCAGGCAATGGGCTGCGATAACAGCCCCGCCACCGGCCAGAAGGAAATAGCGCGTGCCGCGCGTTTCCGCATCGCCTATGACGGTGATGAGGCTTCCCATTGAAAATGCCTTGATCGGCGGCTTGCGCAGCTCCGCTTCCGGGTAGAGGAAGGTCCGCGCGGCGGTGATCCGGTGCGTCGGCTTAGCCAACGAGCCAATCATCTCTTCCGGCAGATAGCCGACATACCCGTCAGCATCGGCCTGCACCCAGGCGAAACCATTTGCACGATCGAACACCCGGACACTCTCACCAAAGAGAAGTTCCGTATCAATGCCGCGGCCAATATCCGGGAACGGCCGCAGAGCCGCTACGGAGCCGGTGACGGATGCGGGTTCGCCCTTCACGAAGCGGGCTGCCTCGACCTGTCCCTTCAACGCTTCCGCTGCGAGATCCGGCCGAAAGGCATTTAGACGTCTGTCCAATTCCATTGTCTTGTCCTTCATGAGGCGGGACGTCTTGCTTCCCGGATGATCAGGTCGCCGAGTTTTTCCAGATAAAGCGCGCCGCCAATGGTTCGTTTTATCACGACATTGCGTCGATCGCGATCATCCCTGACGCGATCGACGAGACCGAGTTCGCCCATCCTGTCGAGTGCACGGGTGATCACGGGCTTGGTAACGCCGAGCGTTTCGGCAAGTCCCCGCACCGTATGCGGCGGCGGGATCAGATAGATCTGCAGCAGGATCGCTATCTGTCGCAATGTCAGGTCCGCCGCTTCGCCCCTCACCTCTTCCAGCGAAACGCGGTGCCACAGCCCCAAGGCCTCCGTTGCGGTCAATTCGATCGGCATCCGATATCTCCAACGGATGCCGATCGTAACGTCAAACCGTTACCGGTCTGTTTTTCACTTCCCGGCTTGCGCCCTGTCGCGGATGACGCGATAGAGCGCCCGGATGGCGAAGGCTTCCCCACCTACCGGGGCATGCGGTTTTTCGGACGGATTCCATCCGTAAATGTCGAAGTGGATCCAGCTTGGCGATGCCGTGACGAAACGCTTGAGGAACAACGCCGCATTGATCGAACCCGCCATGCCGCCAGAGGGCGAATTTGTGATGTCGGCCGCGCGTGTGCGCAGGTCCTTGTCGTAGCCCATCCAGAGCGGCATGCGCCAGACTGGATCAGCAGCCTCTTTCGCCGCCAGTAAAAGCTTGCCGGCCAAGTCCTCGTCATCGGTAAAGAACGGCGCCAGTTCCGGTCCGAGCGCTACACGGGCGGCACCGGTAAGCGTTGCCATGTCGATCAGGAGATCGGGCGGGGTTTCGTCGGCATAGGCAAGCGCATCGGCAAGCACCAAGCGGCCTTCGGCATCTGTATTGTCGATCTGGACGGTGATGCCCTTGCGGCTCTTGTAGATATCGCCCGGACGGAAAGCATTGGAGGAAATCGAGTTTTCGACCGCCGGAACCAGAACCGTGAGGTCGACGGGCAGGCCGGCATCCATGATCATCAAAGCCAGCCCCATGACATTGGCGGCACCGCCCATGTCTTTCTTCATCAGCGCCATGCCGGTCGCGGTCTTGATATCCAGCCCGCCCGTATCGAAGCAGACACCCTTGCCGACGAGCGTGATGCGCGGGTTGCCCTTCTTGCCCCAGCGCATTTCGAGCAGGCGGGGTGCGACGGCGCTTGCCCGACCGACCGTATGGATCAGCGGAAAGTTCTTCTCCAGGAGATCGTCACCAACGATCGAGCTGACGAGTGCACCGTAATGTTCGCCAAGCGCGCGGAAGGCCGCCTCAAGATTATCCGGGCCCATGTCGTTGGTCGGCGTGTTGATAAGATCGCGCGCGAGCAGGACACCGGCAAGCTGCCTTTCGATATCCATGGCATCGGCATCACCGGAAACGACAAGCCGTGCATCCCTTGGTTTTTCCGATTTGTATTTGGCGAATGAATAGCTGCCGAGACCAAAGCCGAGAGCCAGGTGATCCGCAGCGATACCTTCCGCATCGATCGACCAGTCGCCGGGGGGAAGGAGCTTTGCAAGTCTGCCGCTCAGGAAAGGCGATTCGGCACGATCGCTGCCGAGACCAAAAAGCACCCGGGATATCGATCCTCCTTGACCGGGGACGACGAGAACAGAGCCCGCGTCGGCCTTGAAACCTGATGCTTTTACCCAGTCAGCGGCATCAGGCGGAAGCGTTCCGCCTTCCAGATCGGCTGGCGTAACCGCAGTCACGGACTTGGTGACGGTGCCTGCAGGTGCGAAAAACGAGGAGCGATGGATATGCTGGAAAGGCGTCATGGCAGCTTCGATAACCTTCGGGAATCATTGGTCTTAACAATTCGTTAGGGTTAACAGTTTATTGCTGGATGGGAAATGCGCCACTCTTCATTGCCTTGGAAGACGGCAGGGCAACGACCGACGAGACCATGATGACTGCATCAAAGACATCCTCCACGCGTTCATTCATTTCACACTCGTCCGTGGCTCATGCCGCGATCTTCATCTGCCTGGCAATGGCTGTAAGCGGCTGCAACACCTCGAAACGCGACACGATTACCACCGGTTCTATCGCGAAGACGTCTTCAACGCCGCTAGACAATATGGATGCTGCGCAACTGGCCGAAACCGAGCGGGCTATCGGCGGCGCCTATGTCAAAGACCCACGAAACCGCGATATCGGGCTACGTTATGCCACAGTGCTGGGCATGACGGGCAAACACGCCCAGGCGCTTGCCGTAATGCAGCAGGTAGCAATCGCCAATCCCAGTGACCGGCAAGTACTTGCAGCCTATGGCAAGGCCCAGGCGGCAGCCGGCCAGCTCGAACAGGCGCTCGGCACGATTGGCAGAGCCCAGACACCGGATCATCCTGACTGGCGACTGATGTCGGCCGAAGGCGCCGTGCTCGACCAGCTCGGACGCTCGGAGGAAGCTCGGCAGAAATATCGCTCGGCATTGCAGACCCAACCGAACGAACCGAGCATCATGTCCAATCTCGGCATGTCCTATGTTCTATCAGGCGACCTCAAAACCGCGGAAACCTATATGCGCAACGCGGCTCAGCAGCCGGCGGCCGACAGCCGCGTACGGCAGAACCTCGCACTGGTGGTCGGATTGCAGGGACGCTTCTCGGAAGCGGAAACCATTGCCCGCAAGGAACTTTCGCAGCAACAGGCGGATACCAACGTCACCTATCTGCGCTCGATGCTCTCCCAGCAGAATTCCTGGGCAAAGCTTGCTGACAAGGACAAGGCAGCTAAATCTGCGGTCAACTGAGGTCTAAGACATAGCCTTTGACGGTTGCTCGGAATTCAGGCCCATCCGAGGCTTGAAGGACCACCAGGAATATCATTACAAACCTGTAGTAGCCCACGTTTATCTGGCAGCTTGATGCGCGATCCAATATCGCGAAAAACTTCACCGCACCACAATTGCAACCTAAGCTTGAGGCGCTTATAAAACGCTCAGTCGAAGTTTACTTTTCAACAGATCAATTTCGCTTGTCGGAATATTTCATGACATCCTCGAATGTGACATCGTTCTGTGGCTCTGCCACGCTTGCGCTCTCCGACAACATGAAATTTTTATGGCATAACCTTTGGAAACCGACTTTGATCTTCGGCAGTTCGATGTCTCTTGCAACTTCGGCTATCGGGATTTACCACTATACATCAAGAGGCATTTCATCGATCTTCGATGAACCTGTCGAAACCCTATTCTTAACACTCCAAGACACATGGATAGCCTTGTTGATCGGCTGGTTAGCCTATCCCATCGCGCTTGCACTCTGCAACGCGATCAAATGGATGTTGGTGCCGTCTGAAAACAAGCGCGCTATCTTCACGATCGATACTACCGGGGTATCGATCTCAGACGCAGCAGGCGCTTCTGGCCATATACCTTGGAGCATGGTCCGCCGACGGAAGATATGGCGAGGCTACCTTGTCCTGAAAATCCGGCCGGGGGGATGGCGCTTTATACCATTACGAGCATTCGAGAATCCCGATGTCCTATGGATGCTGGTCGAAGCGAGCGGACCGAAAAAATAACAGCGGTTATTCCGCGATGAATTTCAGCACTCCGGCGCGGCCGGACTTGCCGGGAACGCCGCCATCCGAAGGATGCGACACACCATCGTTGACCGTGACGGACAGAAAATCGAACGGGCTGATGCCCTCAAGGCAGGCGACGTTGACGCCATACTGCTGCGGGTTCGATCGTCGCTGATGATGTGCATAGATACCGCAGACCGAACAGAAATAGTGCTTCGCGGTCTTCGTGTTGAATTGATAGAGCGTCAGCGCCGCTTCGCCTGACACGATCTGGATATCGTCGAGATTTGCCGAAACTGCGATCGCTCCACGCATTCTGCAGTAAGAGCAGGTGCAACGTCGAGCGCTGCGTAGGCCATTTGCCAATCGCACGTGAAATCGTACAGTTCCGCAGTGGCAGGCTCCGTCGATCTCGTCGATATTTTCATCCAGCATCAGCTATCCTCCGGCGGCAAGGATTTATGCATAAAGGAACGCGATAGAGATTAGAACCTGCTGGAGACCTGGATACCTGCAGGGCCGAGGATAACGGCCACGAGAACAGGGAGGAAGAACAGGATCATCGGAACGGTCAGTTTGGGCGGAAGCGCTGCAGCCTTCTTTTCCGCCTCGTTCATGCGTTCGTCGCGGCTCTCCTGAGCCAGAACGCGCAGCGCCTGCGATACCGGTGTGCCATAACGGTCGGCCTGGATCAAAGCCTGCACGACAGATCGGACTATATCGAGCTGCGTGCGGTTCCCGAGATTTTCGAGCGCAGTCCTGCGGTCCTGGAGGAAAGAGAGTTCCGCCGTCGTCAGTGCCAGCTCTTCAGCCAGTTCGGGCGAAGACGTGCCGATCTCTTCCGCCGCGCGACGCATGGCGGCTTCGATCGAGTTGCCGGATTCGACGCATATGAGCATCAGGTCAAGCGCGTCGGGCCAGGCACGCTTGATCGACTTCTGCCGCTTTCCGACCTTGTTGGAAACGAAGATGTTCGGTGCGTAGAACCCGACATAGGCGAAGCCGACAACCGCGAGAATCCGGATCCCCATCGGTTTGGAGGCCAGGTTACCAAGTGCGAATACCCAGACTGCAGCGAGGATCAGGAACAGGAAAGGTAGAAGAAAACGCGCCACGAGGAACATGTTCAGAGCGTTCTGTGATCTCAATCCCGCTGCGCGCAGCTTGTTGAGGGTGCCTTCGTCAACCAGTGCTTCGCGCAGGTTGAAGCGTTCGACGATTTGGCGGACCGACTGATTGTTCTGGGTTCGCAGACTTGCCTTGCCATCGGCATTCATACGAGCCCGTTCTCGCGCGCGCATCTGCTCCCGTTCAGTGGAAACTGCCTTCATGCGCTTATCCAGATCGCCACGTTCCATGAACGGTGCAGCCAGAGAATAGAGCGTTGCGAAAACGGCAAGCGCCACCAGAACTGCGAAGATCATGGTTGGTTCGGTGATAGCTGCAGCAAGATCCTTCACCGTCCGCTCCTCAGATTTCGAAGTTGATCATGTTGCGCATCACAAGGATTCCGATCGACATCCACACTCCCGATACAAGCATGATGATATGCCCGCGCGGATCGGTGAAGAGGATCATCATGTATTGCGGCGAGGTTAGATAGACGAGCGTCGCGACGATAAACGGCAATGCACCGATGATGACGGCAGAGGCCTTGGCCTCCATCGAAAGTGCACTGACCTTGGCCTTCATCTTCCTGCGCTCACGCAGCACCTTGCCGAGATTGCCGAGCGCCTCGGAGAGGTTACCGCCGGCCTGACTCTGGATCGCGATGACGATGGAGAAGAAACTGACCTCGGATAACGGCATGGTCTGCAGCATGCGCGCACAGGCCTCAGGAACGCTCAGGCCGATCTTCTGCGATTCCACAACTCGCTGGAACTCGCGTTTCACAGGCTCCCTGCCGTCGGCCGCAATCAGCCGGATCGCATCGTTGAGCGGCAAGCCGGATTTGATCGAGCGAACCATCACGTCGAGAGCGTTGGGGAATTCCTCGAGAAACTTGTTGCGCCGCCGCTTGATAAGGAAACCTATGACCCAGCGCGGAAAACCGAAGGCAAAAACGAAACCTGCACCAAGCGAAGCAAGCAAGGGCATGCCGACGATCAGCGCAACGAGGGAAGCAAGGAAACCGAGACCAACGGACATTGCGTAGAAACGGCCCATCGTCACCGGCAAGCCAGTCTGAGAAAGCCGGGATTTCAGGCTATTGTCGCCGATGTATTTGTTTTTCTCTTCCTGCTTCTTTTCAAGATCCTTCAGGGAATCCTGCAGGGATTTGCGTCGCTTGGACAGTTCCTGAACGCGATCACGCGCGGCCTTGGCCTTGCCCAGATCGCTTTCGGCGGCCTTCACTCGCGTCAATCGGGCACCGGCCTTCTTCTCGGTCTCCAGGCGTGAGAACAATAGCGCATAGGCCACCAAGGCTGCCGATACGGCAGCCAGAAGAACGATCAACAGCATGGTCAAATCAAGCCCGAACATGCGAACTGCCTTTCAACCGTCTCAATCCTTGGAGGTTTCCATGGCGTCGAGTGCTGCCGTGAGGCGGCGCTCTTCACCGAAATAGCGAACACGGTCCCAAAAATGCGGCTTGACGATGCCGGTGGAAACATGGCGGCCAATAATCCGCCCGTTCGCGTCCTCGCCATCCATCTCGTAACGCATCAGATCCTGGGTGATGATAACGTCGCCTTCCATGCCGATCACTTCGGTGACCTGGGTGATCCGGCGCGAGCCGTCGCGAAGACGTGCCGCCTGAATGATGATGTCGACCGATCCGCTGATGATCTCGCGTACAGTTTTGGCCGGCAGCGTATAACCGCCCATGGCGATCATCGATTCCATACGGCTCAGGCATTCGCGCGGCGTATTGGAGTGGATCGTCCCCATGGAACCGTCATGACCGGTGTTCATCGCCTGCAAGAGGTCGAAGACTTCCGGTCCGCGCACTTCGCCGACGATGATACGTTCGGGGCGCATACGCAGGCAGTTCTTGACCAGATCGCGCATGGTGATCTCGCCTTCGCCTTCGATATTTGGCGGGCGGGTTTCAAGGCGCACAACATGCGGCTGCTGCAGTTGCAGTTCGGCAGTATCCTCGCAGGTGATAACGCGTTCATCCAGATCGATATAACGCGTCAGGCAGTTCAGAAGGGTGGTTTTGCCCGAACCGGTACCACCGGAAATGACGACGTTGCAGCGGACACGACCGATGATCTGGAGCAGAACAGCGCCCTCAGGCGTGATCGCTCCGAATTTGACCAGCTGGTCGAGTGTCAGCTTGTCCTTCTTGAACTTACGGATGGTGAGAGCCGGACCATCAAGCGAAAGCGGTGGAGCGATCACGTTGACACGCGAACCATCAGGCAGACGCGCGTCGCAGATCGGCGAACTTTCATCAACGCGTCGGCCCACCTGGCTGACGATACGCTGGCAGATGGACAGAAGCTGAGCGTTGTCGCGGAAACGGATTTCCGATTCGATCGTCTTGCCGGCAACTTCGATGAAGGTCTGCCCGGCCCCGTTGACCATGATGTCGGCGATGTCATCGCGGGCGAGCAGCGGCTCCAGCGGGCCGTAGCCCAAAACGTCGTTGCAGATATCGTCAAGCAGCTCTTCCTGCTCGGAGATCGACATCGCAAAATTCTTGATCGTGATGATATCGTTGACGATATCGCGGATTTCCTCGCGCGCGCTCTCGTTGTCGAGCTTTGCGAGCTGCGACAGGTCGATCGTGTCGATAAGCGCCGAAAAAACCTGGCTTTTGGTATCGTAATACTGGTCGTTGCGGGCCGGCCGCTTGCGTGCGGGCGCGGCCGGAGCGAGCGGGGGCGGCGCCACGGGCTGCCGCATCGTCGCGTTTTCGGCCGAAGCAGGCGGCCTGATCGGGGCTTCCGACGCCGTCGATGCGGCTGGCGCGGGCGTAAATTGAGGTGCAGGCGGCGATACGACAGCGCCTCCCTTTCCAAACCCGTCGTTTCCGCGTTTTCCAAACATGCTTCTTAAAACCTAACTCTTTCGTGATGCGGCTTACTTTCGTCCCAGCATGCCAAGAAACTTGCCGAGACCAGCCTTCTTTGCCTTCTTGACCGCGATGCGCCCCGTGACGACATGGGCGATCTGCGAGAAGGTTTCGGCCACCGGAGACTTGGCGTCGATTTCCGAGATCATACGGCCGCTATTGGCAGCATTGCCGAAAAGGGCTGAATCAAACGGCAGAATGGCGATCGGCTCCATTTCCAGCGCCTCGGTGAAATCGGACGGGCTGATCTCGGGACGCTTCGGCATTCCCACCTGGTTGAGAACCAGATGCGGTGCGCGGTCATTTGGCCTCAACTGCTTCAGCGCATCCTGAATGTTCTTCGTGTTGCGAAGATTGGCGAGATCCGGCGCGGCGCAGATGACAACTTCGTCCGCATCGGCAAGAACCGACGTCGTCCACTCGTTCCATGCATGGGGTACATCAAGAACAGCGATCGGCGCGCTGCGCTGCAGGATTTCGATGACGGGCTGGAAAGCGCGGCCTTCGAAGTCGTAAGCCCGATCGAGAAGCGACGGCGCAGCAAGAAGCGACAGATGATCCGAACATTTCGTCAGAAGGCGGTCCAGAAATACCTCATCCAGACGCTCCGGCGCAAAAACCGCCTCGGAAATTCCCTGCATCGGATCCTGGTCGAAATCGATGTTGGCCGTACCAAAGGGCAGGTCGAGATCGGCTAGAATGGTTTCGGTCGAGAACAGGCTCGATATTCCGAAGGCGCAGTTGTGGGCGATCGTCGAGGCGCCGACCCCACCCTTTGCGCCAATAAATGCGATCGATTTGCCCAGGGGCTCTGCATCCGGATCCACGAAGATGGCGGAGATCGCTGCCATCATGTCGACCATCGGAACGGGCGCCACCAGATATTCGGAAATGCCGTTGCGGACCAGTTCGCGATAAAGCGCGATATCGTTGTAACGTCCAATGACGATGACGCGGGTCGAGGGATCGCAGACCTCTGCCAGGGGGGCAAGTTCGGCAAGAAGATTGCGCGGCTCTGCCGCCGTCTCCAGCACGATCAGGTTCGGGGTCGGCGAAGACGCATACATGTTGGCGGCCGCCGTTGTGCCGCCGCTCGTCACACGCAGGTTGACCTTTGCCATGCGCCGGTCACGCGACATCTTGTCGATCATATGCTGGACGCCTTCGCTTTCGCAGAAGGCATGAATGGAGATCCGCGGCAACGGCCGCACGGATTCGAGATCGAGCGCCGAGGAATGTTCTTCGGCATCATGAGCCTGCGACGGCTGTCCATTTACGTCGTATTGAACGGTGCTTATCATCGGATCAGGCCCAACCGTTACGCTTCATCATTCGTCCATATCCTTGAGCTCGGTGAACGATTCGCGATAGCGCTCCATCACCTGACCGCGCTGCGTTCCGTCCGGCGGCGTCATGCGGCGCGGGCCGAGAAGGTCGTTCGGATTGGCGATCTGGGCTGCAAGGTTATTCTGGTTGGCGCAACCGAAATTATAGTAGTTCTTGTTGCTCTGAATATTCAGCGTCATATCGGCCGGCCAGGTACCGCACTGCTCCGTCTTGGCGGCAATCGCCACATAGGTCAGGCGCATGGGAGCGGACTCTCCGAATTCCGAGGGGAAATGCGCCTGCAGAATATTCTGGGCCGGAACACCCATCTTTACCATCAGCTTGCGGGTGGAGGAGGCGGCAGACGCGACTGCACCTTCATTGGCCGATCCGCGCGGCGTGATGATCTGGATAATGCCGGACGAGGACCGGCGGTATTCCGCAATGAAACCGGCGATAACTTCCGACTGGCCTTTCGTGAGGCCGGTATCACCAGCGGCGACCGGGATATCGATCTTTCTTTCCGCTTCGCCGACCACGATCGGGTGGCGCGTGCGGTAATCGTCCGGCAGGGACCCGGTGGTCATGCTGTCCTTGCCCGCGCAGGAAGACAGCAGCGCTGCGGCGCCGAGGACGAGCGCTACCGAAAGGCGGCCCGTCGAATATCGCGTTGTCTTTCTTGGATCCATGAATGGATGCCTTTCTTGCGAGCGGCTGCCGCCGAAGTTTGGGAGCTGAGCTTGCTTCGTCATTTGTAGATGAACCCGACATTGCCCTGATAAGGCGCAGGCGGCGGAGACGCCTCCTTGCGGCCATAGATCTTGTTGACCCGTCCCAGGAAGACGCTTTCGGCATCACTGGCGGGCTGGAAATTGTCATCCGGGCGAGAGAGTTCGTTGCGATTGACCGGACGGACCAGATAAGGCGTCGCGATGATGACCAGTTCGGTCTCGTTGCGCTCATAGGTCTTTGCCCGGAAAAGTGCGCCGACAAGCGGAACCTTCGAGGCGACCGGGGTACCCTTCATACTCTGGGAGATGTCATCGCGGATCAGACCAGCCAGGGCGAGCGAGCCGCCGGACGGAAGTTCAACCGTCGTCTCCGCATCGCGCTTGCGATATTCGGCTGCAGACGTCGTGAGCACAGGCTCCGAAACCCGTGTCTGGATACGCAGGCTGATACGGCCGGACGACAGAACCGTCGGGGTAAATGCGAGCGAGATGCCGTACTGGTAAGGGGTTACAGTGGTAACGCCATCGACGCCGGTGGTGGAATACAGACGTTCTCCACCCGAATTGAATGTTGCGGCCTGCCCCGAGATCGCCGTCAGCGTCGGTTCTGCAAGCGTGCGGATCGCATCGGCCTGCTCCAGGGCGCTCAAGGCCGTTTCAATGCCAAGCTTGCCGATCTGCCCGGCAATCGTGCCATTCAGGCCCTGCGTGCCGGCTTCGACGGTCAGAACATCAAGGGCGTTGCGGGAAGGCGTGGTACGCGTGAAAGTGTTGTCGAAACCAAGCTGCTTCAAAACCTCGCGACGGATTTCCGCCACGGTGATTTTCAGCGTGACCTGGTCCTCACCTTCAATCGAAAGGAGATTCACAACCGTCGAGGTTTGTCGGCCTTCCGCATAGATTGCGGAGTCCCCGCCGTTGTTGCCACTTGTCGCCGTGATTTCGCGCGTAGTCGCCTCGCCACCCTTCAGGAAAGCGTTGGCAAGTTGCGCAGCCTTGGCAGAATCCTGCGGCGTGCGCACCGAGCCGGAAAGCACGATGTTGTCGGATACGATTTCGACCTTGATGTTCGAATCCGGCAGGAAACGGCGGAGGTTTGCCTCGAGGCCGGAAATATCGCGCTCGATCTCCACGTCGAGGGTGACAATTTCCTCGCCGCCCGGACCGAAGACGAAGATATTCGTCTGACCGACCGTCTTGCCAAAAAGATAGATGCGCCGCGACGTGCGGGTGACGGCATCGGCCATGGAGGGATCGGCCACGAGAATGTCGTGGGCATCGGATGGAAGGTCGATCACCAGTGCCTTGTTCAGCCCGATCGTCAGCCGCCGCTTGATCCCAACACCGCCCTGCGCAATGCGGATCACTCCGCTATCGGCTGCAGAAGCGCTTGGAACAGTCAGGAAGGATGGTGCAAAGCTGCCTGGAATGCCGGAAAAGGCCAGGCAGAAAGCCAGGCCGGTCGAAACGGTTGCGCGGGTCTTGCGTTTCAAAATCATAACCAATCGCTCCGTTCAATTCGCCTGCGTCGAGCCGGTGATGATCGACCCCGATTTGATGACCTGAATATCCGCTTTGCCACCGCCATGCAGAAGGTAATCCGCGGCCTGCGTGTCCGCCTCCTGTGCGTCAGCCACCGACCTCAAGGCGAGCGTCAGTCGCTCAGCCATCTGCTGCGCAACGGCAATGACCTTTGTCTGATCGGGTGTGAGCTCGAGGGTCGCGGTGGTGCCGACAACGGATTTGCTGCCATCGGGCGCTTCCTGGATGTTCTGGTCGATGGCCAGGACGCGAACGTTGTTGAGGACGTTCTCGGTGACATAACCGCCACCGGCATCCTTGTTTTGACGGACCATGATGACATCGACGCGATCGTTCGGCAGAACGAAACCACCAGCGCCCGTTGCAACCGATATTTCAGTTGCGACCGCGCGCTTGCCGGAGGGCAAAAGCGAGGACATGATGCGGCTGGAAGAGTCTGCAACCTTCTCTGCTCTCAAAGGCTCGCCCTTGAAGATTGGAAGGCGGACGACTGAGCCTTCAAGCTCCTTGATGGCATCGGGGCGCGCTTCGCTGGTGATGAAGCCCTCCGCAACACCGCTGCGCGGCCAGTTCAACCATTCGACAGACTTCTCGTTCAGACGACTGCCTACCGGCAAGTTATCGGCTGAAACCAGAACATTGATCGTCGGCTCCTTCACCACCGTTTCCACCAGCTGGGGCGCCTGTGTGCCAGACATGTTCATTGCCAGCAGACCGGCCAGGCCTGCAGCCACGACGGCCACCGTCAAAATGATGATGCGAGCGGGCTTCATTGCCATGTCCCAGAAGAATCCTTGATCTTCGCGACAGGATGGGCGGCAATGGTGTAATTATGGTTAATGAGAAGCTTAGAATGCTGGTTAACGCAATGTTGCGATAGATCTAAGCGGGGTCAGAAGGCCTTGAGCGCCAGTATTGCAATTGGCGATGTTCCAAATGCCATCAGGCCCCCCATCGCAATGGCAATGCCATAAGGGATCTTGTTGGTACCAACGATCGATACGGGCAGCGGGATGCCGATCGACATTACAAGATCGGCCTTGACCCGTAGAAACAGGAAAAGCAGGGTCACAGCGCCGCCAGAATAGGCCACCAGAACGAGAAAGGCGATAAGTGACTGGTCAAAGCCGAACCAGAGGCTGGCCGCGGTCAAAAGCTTGGCATCGCCGCCGCCCATGATATTGGCGGCGAACAAAGCAAAGCAAACTGCAAAAACAATGAGAGCGGCCACGAGGCTAAGGCCCAGATCGACCATTGTCACACCCACGAGCGGCGCAAGAACGAGAAAAGCAGCAACCAAAGCCAACGACAGCCGGTTGGATATCTTCATCGTCAGAAAATCGCTCATCGCCGCAGCAGCCAAGGCTGCAGGAAAGGCAGCTAGTACAAGAACGGCGACGATGTCATTCAGCATAGAGTTTTTCCCGAGATCGCTGGAAACGGCTTAAAGCCGCCCTACACGGGACGGCTTTAACCAATGTCTTCGGTGCCAAACGACGGCGGCAAGGAATATTAGCCGTTCGGCTTCGAAACCTTGTTGGAGATGTTGATGAAGGCAGCGTTGAGCGTATTGCCCAGCGTGGAAGCACCGGCGATGATAGCAACGGAAATGAGAGCAGCAATCAGGCCATATTCGATGGCAGTTGCGCCGGACTCATCTTTACGAAAACGAGCGAAAATCTTGGTCATTGGACTCTCCTACTCCACACAATTGTTGTTCAGCACTTACCGACAACTGTTTTCCCGTTGCTCGGTTGACGTGGAAACTACAGCCGGACGATTGCCAACCGCTTAAAGAGGAACGTTACCCAATCGTTAATCGAGGCAGTTCGGAGCACTTTGGTAAATAGAACCTGACAGAAATTCAGAGCATTTTTGAGTAACAATAAGACTCTCGCCCAACAATTGAAGTACATATAATTCAGCTAGTTAATTGATCCGGTCTGGCCAAGCACAGCAATTTTGCCCGCCTATGGCGATGATCAGGGAGCAACGGAGCCGGCCTTACGCCCCAGCTTAAGGCTTCATTCACCAATCAAGGTCATCTTCTATTCACATCGAAATCCGCCCGGGGACCTTAAATATGGCGCTGCGTCTTGTACTGGCCGCCTTCACGCTTGCTTCAACCCTTTTAAGCGCAGACATATCCACTGCCGACGACAGACAGGATGTGTTGCGCGTATTCATGAATCAGGCGCGCGTGCTCAAGCTTGACCGGCCGGTCGCTAAGGTCATCGTTGGTAATTCGGAAGTTGCAGATGCGACCGTGGCGGATGCAACAACGATTGTTCTTACTGGGCGCAGCTTTGGCACAACCAATCTCGTGCTGCTTGACCAGGATGGCAATGCGATTGCCGACGAGCGGGTTCTCGTTTCCATCGACGAAGGTAATACGGTACGGGTATTCAAGCAGACCGAACGGACCGTGCTTTCCTGTACGCCGAACTGCGAGCAGCATGCCGAGTTCGACACAACCGCGAAGACACCCTGACCATCTCGAATGCACCAATTTGCATCAGTTGCGAAACGGATTTTCAATAATCGTTGATTATGGTCCGTACTCACTTTCGCCGCTCAAGCGGTCAGGAAGAGACGCATCAGGATCGCTCGCCAATGACCGGCTCGACTTCGCCGAAAGCACCACAATCCGGCTTGAAGAGGCTCTTTCGCTCGAAAGACGGTGCCGCGGCGATTGAGTTCGCACTGCTTGCTATTCCCTATTTTCTCATTGTCTTTGCCATCGTCGAGACATTCGTGGCCTACACGGCCGAGCAACTGGTCGCCAATGCCGTCGACACGATGGGCCGCAAGCTGCGGACCGGCAATATCACAGTCACGAGCAGTACCGCTTCCACCTACATGAACGAGACCCAATTCCGCCGCGCCTTTTGCGGTGAAATCTCGATCCTGATCCAGTGCAGCGAGGCCGAGGTCTCCAAAGCCAACAAGCTGTTTATCGACGCAAAGCCCTATACGAATTTCTCCGACATGCCGACGACGATCCCGATGGCAAACGGAGATCTCAATACGGCAGGCCTTGGCTTTGCTCCGGGCGGATCTGGCACCAAGAACATGCTGCGTGCCTACTACAAGTGGGACGTCACGACCGATCTGCTTCGCCCGTATATTTCCAACATCCGCCCGACCAGCGGCTCCAATTACTTCCTGATCGTGGAAACCTCTGCTTTCAGGAATGAGGATTATCCGTGATGCGGGCGAAATTGCAAAACATTCTCTCGCGACTACCGCTGACCGAGCAGATGCGGCGCTTCGCGACAGATGTGCGGGGGATAGGCGGAGTGGAATTCGCTCTGATCGCGCCACTTCTGCTTTTCCTTTACATCACCTCTTTCGAGTTAACGATTGGTCTCAGTGTATCGAAGCGGGTAACCCGCACGGCCAGCACGGTCGCAGATCTCGTAACGCAACAGGCAAAGGTCACAACAAGCGACCTGCAGCAGATGACCAGCGTCGCAAACGCCATTTTCACGCCTTACCAGCCTCAAAATCTGAAAATGAAGATTACCGGCGTCACAATAGATGCTTCGAGCAATCCGACTGTGGCCTGGTCCTGGGCGCAAGACGGCAGCCGGCCCTATTCCAATGGCTCCGCGGTCAACGTGCCAACCGACATGCGTTCGGCCAGCACGTTTCTGGTTCGGGCCGAGGTTTCGGTCACGCACCAACTGTTGATGTTTATGCCCGGGCTGATGCCGAGCAGCCTGCAAACCATCACGCTGAACCGCGAGTTTTATTATCGCCAGCGTGTAGGAACCAGCATCACCTGTGACGGGTGCTGAGACTTCGAGGCCGATAAGCTCTTCGACGCTTCCCAACCGACCAGCCGAGGTCTTTGCCAACCGCATCCACGAACTATATGTTACGCGATTCAGTTCGACCACGAGGTCGGACAAGACGGCATTCAGATCACTGGTGACAGATGGCGCGAGCCTTTCTCTTCGTACTTGATTCCTTCGGCGTCGGCGGCGCGCGAGACGCAGCCGATTACGGCGACCTGGGATCCAACACGCTCGGCCATATCGCAGAATTCTGCGCCGCCGGAGCGGCCGACCGGGCGGGCCTACGAGAGGGACCGCTCAAGCTTCCCAACATGACCTCGCTCGGGCTGATGGACATCGCCAAGATGGCAAGCGGCAATTATCCAGTCGGCATGCCGCTTCCAGAGCGGCTGTTCGGGCTTTATGGCGCGGCGAGCGAGTTGTCGAACGGCAAGGATACGCCGTCCGGGCATTGGGAGATCGCCGGTACCCCCGTCATGTTCAACTGGGGTTATTTCCCGACCGAAGGCGATGCTTTTTCGCCGGAACTGGTGGAGGCGATCTGCCGGGATGGCGAGATCCCGGGCATTCTGGGCAATTGCCACGCTTCGGGAACCGAAATCATCGAAAGGCTTGGCGAGGAGCATGTCAGGACGGGCAAGCCGATCTGCTACACGTCAAGCGACAGCGTCTTCCAGATCGCCGCACATGAGACGCATTTCGGGCTGGAGCGGTTGATTAAGCTTTGCCAAGTGGTGCGCGGCCTGCTCGATCCGCTCAATATCGGCCGCGTGATCGCGCGACCCTTTACCGGCGAGACCCCGGAAAGTTTCGAGCGGACCGGCAACCGGCGCGATTTTTCCGTGCTGCCGCCGGAGCCGACCTTGCTCGATCGGCTGGTGGAAGCCGGCCGCAGCGTTCACGCCGCCGGCAAGGTGGGCGATATCTTTGCGCATCAGGGCGTTTCCCGCGTGATCAAGGCGAACGGCAATGCGGCGCTTGCGGCCGCGACCCTTGCCGCCATGGATGAGGCCGCGGACGGCGATCTGGTCTTCACCAATTTCGTCGATTTCGACATGATCTACGGCCATCGTCGCGACGTGCCCGGTTATGCCGCAGCGCTCGAGGCTTTCGACCTGACCCTGCCGGATTTTCACCGGAGGCTGAAACCGGGTGATCTGGTGATATTGACTGCCGACCATGGCTGCGATCCGACCTGGCGCGGCACGGACCATACCCGCGAGCGCGTGCCGATCATGGCCTTTGGTCCCGGTATCCGCACCCGCTCGATCGGGGTCCGGTCCTCCTATGCCGATATCGGCGAGACGATCGCCGCACATCTCGGCATTCCCGCAGGCCGGCATGGATGGAGTTTCCTGTGACGCAACATCTTCTGAAGGCCGAGATCCACTGCCATATCGAGGGGGCAGCCCCCCCGAGCGTGACGGAAAAGCAGGCACGCAAATACGGTGTCGACACCAGCGCATTCCTGCAGGACGGTGCCTATCAATGGCGCGACTTTTCCGAATTCCTGGTCGCCTATGACGCCGTGGCTGCCCTTTTCCGCACGGAAGAAGACTATGCGCTTCTGACTGAAGCCTATCTTTCCGAACTCGCCGCAATCAAC
This sequence comes from Aliirhizobium cellulosilyticum, assembly GCF_014198105.1. Lineage (NCBI taxonomy): Bacteria > Pseudomonadati > Pseudomonadota > Alphaproteobacteria > Hyphomicrobiales > Rhizobiaceae > Aliirhizobium > Aliirhizobium cellulosilyticum. The sequence goes on from NZ_JACIGW010000002.1 coordinate 980,965, forward strand.
ACGATCTATAGCGAGATCATCGTGTCGCCGGATCATGGCGACCGGATCGGGCTTGGCGCGGATGCCTATCTCGCCGGTATCTGCGACGGAATTCTTGCTGCGAAGGAAAAGACCGGCATCGAGGCGCGGATCATCGTCACCGGCGAGCGGCATTTTGGACCCGAGCGGGTCATTTCGGCAGCCGAATATGCTGCGCGGGCGAAAAACCCTCTGGTCACCGGTTTCAACATGGCAGGCGAGGAACGCATGGGACGCGTGGCTGACTACGCCCGCGCCTTCGACATCGCCCGCGATGCAGGGCTGGGTCTCACCATCCATGCAGGCGAAGTGTGCGGGCCATTCAGCGTGACGGATGCGCTGGATTTGGTGAAGCCGGCGCGTATTGGCCATGGTGTCAGGGCGATAGAGGACGAGGCGCTGGTGGCGCGGCTGGCGGAACTCGGCACGGTGCTGGAAGTCTGCCCCGGTTCGAATATCGCGCTTGGCGTCTTTGCCGATTTCGACAGCCATCCCCTGAAACGGCTCAAGGCAGCCGGAGTGAAGGTCTGCATCAATTCCGACGATCCGCCCTTCTTCGCCACGTCGCTTGCCCGCGAATACGAGATTGCCGCGCAGGCGATGGGCATGAGCGATGCGGAGATCAACCAGATGACCCGCACGGCGCTTGAGGCGGCATTCGTGGATGACGGCACGAAAGCGGGATTGCTGCAGCGTTTCGACGCGCAAAGTTGAGGTTCAGGCTGGGGATCATGCCTGGAGCAGGATCTCGCCCCTTGCAGAACAGGACGTTTTTCGAAAAAGAAGAGACAAGCAACGAAAAGGATAAAAGGTCATGGACGGCGTCACAGTCATCAATCATCCGCTGGTGCAGCACAAGCTGACGATCATGCGCAAGAAGGAGACGTCGACCGCCGGTTTCCGCAGACTGCTGCGCGAGATCTCGATGCTTCTCTGCTACGAAGTAACCCGCGATCTCGAGCTGACGATGGAAACGATCGAGACGCCGATCACCGAGATGCAGTCGCCGATCGTGGAAGGCAAGAAGCTGGTCTTCGTTTCGATCCTGCGTGCGGGCAACGGCCTTCTGGAAGGCATGCTCGAACTGGTGCCTTCGGCCCGCGTCTCTCATATCGGCCTTTACCGCGACCACGACACGCTGCAGCCGGTGGAATATTACTTCAAGGCTCCGGATGGTCTCGACGAGCGCCTGCTGATCGTCGTAGATCCGATGCTGGCAACCGGCAATTCGGCAATCGCCGCGATCCAGAAGCTCAAGGAGCGCGGTGCGACGAACATCCGTTTCCTCTGCCTGCTTGCAGCACCGGAAGGCATCAAGAACTTCCAGGAAGCCCATCCGGACGTGAAGATCTACACGGCATCGATCGACAGCCACCTGAACGAGAAGGGCTATATCGTGCCGGGTCTCGGCGATGCCGGCGACCGCATGTACGGCACGAAATAAGGTTTTCAGGATTTCCTAACCAATGATGAAGAAGGCGGCCGGTCCGAAAGGGTCAGGCCGCTTTTTCGTAACCATTGCGGCCTAGCGTGTTTTCCCTGAACCCAGGGGATCGACCCATGCTTATTCGCACCGCCATGTTCGCAGCCGTCGCCGTTGTCGTGGCGACGCAGATCCCTGCCCTGCTCGAACACACCGGCCCGGCACAGCAAGAGCCGGTGGTGCAGGCGCCCGCCGCCAAATCACAGGTCGCGACCACTCCGCAGGCCGCATCGCTCACTCCGGGGACGATGGTTCTCAACGCCGATGGCCGCGGCCATTTCATCGGTACGTTCAAGCTGAACGGCAAGTCCGTTACCGGTCTGGTGGATACCGGCGCTTCAGTGGTGGCGATCAACGAACGCACGGCCCGGATGCTGGGTTATGGCGCAAACAGCCTCGACTTCCGCTACCCGATGCAGACGGCGAACGGGCAGACGCTGGCTGCGCATGTCGTGCTCGACCGCGTGGAGATCGGCAATGTGCGGGTGCGCGATGTCGATGCCATGGTGCTGCGCGACGAAGCGCTGAGCACCACTTTGGTCGGCATGAGTTTTCTGACGAAGCTGAAATCCTACCAGGTCAAGGGCGGCAGCCTGACGCTTGCCAATTGAGGCTGGTGATCAGCCGATACGTTCAATGATGACCGGCGACGATTCCGGTGCGCTTTCCGCGATCGTGTAGCTTGTAAGAAAGGCGTCGCCTGCGCGATCCGCCTGTTCGCGGGACGCCGCGTGAACGCGTGCGATCGCTTGCCCCTTCTCGACCGCAGAGCCCAGCGGCAGGATGCGATCGAAGCCGACGCTGTGGTCGATCGTGGCGGTTGTCTTGCGGCGGCCGCCGCCCATATCCACCACGGCAAGCCCGAGGGTGCGACCATCACAGGCAGCAAGATAACCGGTGGCCGGGGCCAGAACATCCAGCATGACGGGCGCTTTCGGCAGACAGGTTTCCGGGCGCTCGCAGACATGGGCAGGACCGCCGAGCGCATGCACCATGCGGGCAAAAGTTTCCATTGCCCGGCCGGACGAGAGAGCCGAGCGCGCCATGCCCCTGCCCTCTTCAACGGTCGATGCGAGGCCTGCCTGAACCAGCATTTCGGCGACCTCAGCCAGAACGACCGTCTCAAGCCGCGTTCCCGTCTTCCGACCGGCGAGAAAATCGACGCAGTTCATCACTTCCAGTGCATTGCCGGTGGCATCAGCCAGCGGCTGGTTCATATCGGTGATGAGTGCGACGGTCGGCACGCCTGCGCCGTTTGCCACATCGACCAGCGAGCGGGCCAGAATGCGGGCTTCCCCGATATCCTGCATGAAGGCGCCCGAGCCGACCTTTACATCCATCAGCAGGGTCTGAAGGCCTGCGGCAAGCTTCTTCGACAGGATCGAGGCGGTGATCAGCGGCACGGATTCGACCGTCGCGGTGACATCTCGGATGGCATAAAGGCGGCGGTCGGCAGGCGCCAGATCCGATGTCTGGCCGACGATCGCACAGCCGACGTCCTGCACGACTTTTGAGAACCGCGCCTGATCCGGTGCGATGTCGTAACCCGGAATGGATTGCAGCTTGTCGAGCGTGCCGCCGGTATGGCCGAGGCCGCGGCCGGAAATCATCGGGACCGCGAGGCCGCAGGCTGCCGCGATGGGGGCGAGCATCAGCGAGACGTTATCTCCGACGCCGCCGGTCGAATGCTTGTCGGCGATCGGACGATCTACATTGTCCCACTTTAGGACGGAGCCGCTGTCACGCATGGCAAGCGTCAGATCAACCGTCTCATTTCTGGACATGCCCCGAAAGAAGACAGCCATGGCGAAGGCTGCTGCCTGCGCTTCCGAAACCGCTCCATCCGTGACACCGGCGATGAAGGCCGCGGTCTCTTCTCTCGAAAGATCGTGACCGTCTCTCTTATGGCGGATGGTTTCCTGCGGCAGCATGCCAGTGCGTCAATAGCCGGCGGCGGCGCGCGGCGCGGCGCTGCCGCTCAAGACCGCCAGAATGTCATCGAGCAGGCTCGAAGCGCCGAAACGGAAGGTCGAGGGCATGACCCAGTTCGGCCCCAGGATGCTTTCTGCAAGCCTCAGATAGAGATCGGCATCGGCAACGGTGGAAATGCCGCCGGCGGGCTTGAAGCCGACCTTTGCTTTGGATTCGCGGATGGCGCGCAACATGATGTCGGCTGCTTCCAGTGTCGCATTGACGGAAACCTTGCCGGTGGAGGTCTTGATGAAATCGGCGCCGGCCGCGATCGCCAGTTCGGACGAGCGCCTGACGAGCGCCATGTCGCGGATCTCGCCGGTTTCGAGAATGACCTTGAGCGTGGATTGTGGGCAGGCGGCACGAACGGCTTCGACCATCGTCGTGACGGCCGTCTCATCACCTGCGATGAAGGCCTTGTAGGGAATGACGAGATCGATCTCGTCGGCTCCGTCCTCGACGGCCTTTTTCGTTTCCGCGATCACTTCAGCAACGGCAAGATCACCGGAAGGAAAGTTGACGACGGTTGCGATCCTGACCGGATGACCGGGCCCGAGAATGCTGCGGGCATGGGCGACGAAGCGCGGCCAAATGCAGATCGCAGCGCTATTGCCATAGGGTGTCTGGGCGCGCAGGCACAGGTTTTCGATCGCGGCATTGTCGCAATCGTCACGCAGGTTCGTCAGGTCGAGAAGAGACAGGGCAAATGCCGCAGCCTCGCGCGGGCTCTGCAGTTCCATGGTGTCCTCCGGTGTGGATTGAAGTGCAAGTTTTAGCGTTGAACCGATTTGATTCAACCCGCATAGGTCGCGAAATGTGGTATCTTGCCGCTAGGGCGTTGATAAGTCAGGCATCGCGGCTGAGCATTTCATGCAGGACCGCGGCGAGCCGGGCACCACCGACAGGGGCCATGTCCTTGGTTTCCTCGTGGCTGAGCTCGGCACCGGTCATGCCTGCCCCGTAATTGGTGACGACCGAGGCGGCCGCAACCTTGAGGCCGAAGTAACGGGCGAGAATGACTTCCGGCACGGTCGACATGCCGACTGCATCGGCGCCCAGCGTGCGCGCCATGCGAATTTCGGCCGGCGTTTCGAAGCTCGGGCCAGAGAACCACATGTAGACGCCCTGATACAGCGTCACACCGGCAAGGATCGCGGCATTGCGCATCTTGAGCGCCAGATCGGCATCATAGGCACTGGTCATGCCGACGAAGCGTTGATCGCCATGTTCGCCGATCAGCGGGTTCATGCCGGAATAGTTGATATGGTCGGTGATCTGCATGACCGAACCGGGCGGCATGTCTTCACGCACGGACCCTGCCGAGTTGGTAAGGATCAGCGACTGCACGCCAAGGCCCTTTAGCACCTGCAGGGGGAACCGCATGGCCTTGGGATCGCCATGCTCGTAATAATGGGTGCGGCCGGACAGCATGATGACCGGCTGGCTGCCGAGATAACCCGCCACCAGTTCGCCCGCATGGCCAGTAACACCGCTGACCGGGAAACCTTCGAGTTCCCTGTAGGAAATGCGGATTTGGTCGGTGACGCCCTCGACCAGCGAGCCGAGGCCTGAGCCGAGCACGATCGCCACGCGCGGCACAAGGCCATTCAGCCGTTCGACTAGCAGATCGGTTACCGTCGTCATCCGATAACATCCGTTTCAAAAGCATAAGGCAGAAGTTCGCCCATGGTGACGGTCTTCGCCACGCCTGCCTCGTCGCAGAGATAGATGCGGGTATCGGCCGAAGCGAATTCCGAGATCTTCTGGCGGCAGCCGCCGCAGGGAGTGCAGAGCGGCAGCTTTTCGGCAATCACCGCCAGTTCGACGATCTTCTTTCCGCCGCCCATGACCATGGCGCCGATCGCCGTCGGCTCGGCGCACCAGCCTTGAGGGAAGGAGAGGTTCTCGATATTGGCGCCGAGATAGACTTTTCCGTCATCCGCCTTCAACGCAACACCGACCGGGAACTTGGAATAGGGCGCATGAGCCTTGGTCATCGCCTCGCGGGCTGCTTCGAATAGTTCGTGCGACATCTCTTTAGCGCTCCTTGGTGTAGGCGACGCCGCCGGCCTTGGGCGGGCGGGCGACGCCGATGAAACCGGCAAGCAGGACGCAGGTAAGGATATAGGGCAGCGCCTGGAAGATCTGCACCGGAACCTCGCCGATCATGGGCAACGACTTGCCCTGCATGAAATTGGCGAAGGCATCAAGGAAGCCGAAGAGCAGGCAGGCGAACATGACCGGCACCGGCTTCCACTTGGCGAAGATAAGCGCTGCAAGCGCGATGTAACCCTTGCCGGCCGACATGTTGTTGATGAAGGCGGCGGATTGGGCGATCGACAGATAGGTGCCGGCAAAGCCTGCAAGAAAACCGGTGACGATCAGCGCGCGATAACGCAGCCAGACGACCGATACGCCTGCCGTATCGACCGCGCCCGGATTTTCGCCGACGGCGCGAAGGCGCAGGCCGAAACGGGTGCGATAGAGCACCCACCAGGAGATCGGCACCATGAGGAAGGCGATGTAAGTCAGGATGTTGTTGCCGGAAATGACATTGGCGTAAAGCGGCCCGATGATCGGCACGTCGCGCATCATGTCGGCACCCGGCAGGATGATGCCGGAGAAGCGCCCTTCCGGCGGCACCTGGCCGGTGCGTCCGCCCTGGTTGAACCAGGCGGTGCCAAGCACGATCGTCAGGCCCGCCGCGATGAAGTTCAGCGCCACGCCGGAGACGATCTGGTTGCCGCGGTTGGTGATCGAGGCAAAGCCGTGCAGCAGCGAGAAGATGATCGAAACCAGAATGCCTGCGCCGAGACCTGCCCAGGCATTGCCGGTCCAATAGGCGACGCAGGCGGCGGCGAAGGCGGATGCCAGCATCTTGCCTTCAAGGCCGATGTCGAAAATACCGGCGCGCTCGGAGAACAGACCTGCCAGTGCGGTGAAGAGCAGCGGGATGGACAGGCGGATCGCCGAGCCCAGAATGCTGACGAAAGTATCGAAATATTCCATGGCTACTTCCCCCTCGCCGTCTGGTAGAGCCGCACCATGGCCGGGCGCAGCATGTATTCCAGCGCACCGGCAAAGAAGATGACGAGACCCTGGATGACCACGATCATGTCGCGGGTGATATTTGGCATTTCGAAGGAGAGATCCGCACCGCCCTGATAGAGGATGCCGAAGAGGATCGCGGCGAGAATGATGCCGACCGGATGACTGCGTCCCATCAGCGAAACGGCAATGCCGACAAAACCGGCCCCTGCGACGAATTCCACCTGAAGACGGGCCGAGGCACCCATGACCGCATTGAGCGACATCATGCCGGCAAGACCGCCGGAGATGAGCATGGCGATGATGACGGTGCGGACGTACGGGATGCCGGCGTAAACCGCAGCCGTCGGGCTGATGCCGAGCGTGCGCATCTCATAACCGAGCTTGGTGCGCCAGATCAGCAGCCAGACGAGGTAGCACATGATGAGCGCGATGATGAAGGAGACGTTGAAAGGGGCCGGGCCGAGCTTAAGGCCGAACAGCGCCATCAGCCAGTCGAGCTTGGGCAGCTGCCCGCCAGGCAGGAAGGTGCGGGTTTCCGGCGCCATCTTGCCCGGTACGATGAAGACGTTGACCAGAAGATAGACCATCAGCGCCGCGCCGATGAAATTGAACATGATGGTGGTGATGACGATATGGCTGCCGCGCTTGGCCTGCAACCAGGCGGGGATGAAGGCCCAGGCGGCACCGAAGAGCGCCGCGCCGACAACCGCAAAAGGCATGGTCACGTACCACGGCACGTAATGATCGAGCGAGAGCGCAACCAGCGCTGCACCCAGACCGCCAACATAGGCCTGACCTTCGGAGCCGATGTTGAACAGGCCGGCATGGAAAGCGACCGCCACCGACAGGCCGGTGAAGATGAAGCTCGTGGCATAAAACAGGGTGAAGCCGATCGCATCACCGCGGCCGAGCGCACCCTGAATGAGGAAATTCAGCGCCTCAAACGGGTTTTCGCCGATCGCCCAGACGACGAGGCCGGAGAAGAAGAAGGCGAGGATGAGGTTCAACAGCGGAATGACGCCGTAATTGATCCAGGCGGGCAATGGGACCGAAGCCGTGCTCATGCGCCCCTCCCCGTTTGCCCGGTTCCGATCCGTGCCTCGTTCATCCCATACTCCGAAATTCTATCAAAAATAGAGACCGTCACGCTGCGATCCCCGCCATCATCAGGCCAAGTGTCTGCTCATCCGCGTCCGCCGATTTTTCGCCGACGACCTTGCCTGCAAACATGACGAGGATGCGGTCCGACAGCGAGCGGATCTCGTCGAGTTCGACGGAGACCAGAAGCACCGCCTTGCCGGCATCGCGCATCTCGATGATGCGCCGGTGGATGAACTCGATCGCGCCGATATCGACGCCGCGGGTCGGCTGGCCGATCAAGAGCATTTTGGGATCGCGCTCGATCTCGCGGGCAACGACGATCTTCTGCTGGTTGCCGCCGGAGAAATTGGCAGTCTTCAGCCGCGGGTTCGGCGGGCGGATATCGTATTTTTCGATCTGCTCCTCGGCGCTCTTTCGAATTGCGTCGAGATCCAGCATCGCGCCGCGGCCGTAACGCGGATCGTGGTGATAGCCGAGGATGGAGTTTTCGTATTCCTCGAATTTCAGCACCAGCCCCATATGGTGGCGATCTTCGGGAATGTGCGCGAGGCCGAGCTGGCGCAGCAGGGCGGGATCGGCAGCGCCTACCGGCTTGCCGTCGATCAGGATTTCTCCCGAGACAGGCTTGCGGATGCCGGCAAGCGCTTCGAGCAGCTCAGACTGGCCGTTGCCGGCAACACCGGCTATGCCGACGATTTCTCCGGCTCTTACATCGAAGGAGACGTCGTCGACCATGGTGACGCCACGGCCGTCCTTCACCGTCAGGTTCTTCACCGAAAGAAGCACCGGGCCGGGATTGGCCTCGCCCTTTTCGACACGCAGCAGCACGCGGCGGCCAACCATCAGTTCGGCGAGTTCGGCAACCGTCGTCTCGGCCGTTTTGCGGGTGGCGACCATCTCGCCGCGACGCATGACCGAGACCATATCGGTGATCGCCATGATCTCGCGCAGCTTGTGGGTGATGAGGATGATCGTCTTGCCCTGATCGCGCAGAACCTGAAGGATACGGAAGAGGTGATCTGCTTCGGCCGGGGTCAAGACACCCGTAGGCTCATCGAGAATGAGGATCTCGGCGCCGCGATAAAGCGCTTTCAAGATTTCGACACGCTGCTGGCTGCCGACCGGCAATTCCTCGATCACCGCATCCGGATCGACTTCCAGACCGTAATCCTTTTCGAGCCGCTTCAGTTCTTTGCGCGCACCTGCAACGCCCTTGGCGAGCAACTGCCCGCCTTCCGCACCGAGCATGACATTTTCCAGCACGGTGAAATTCTCCACCAGCATGAAATGCTGGTGGACCATGCCGATGCCCGCCGCAATCGCGGCCTGGCTGTCACGGATCGTGACCGGCTTACCCTGAATGCGGATCTCACCCTCGTCGGCGTGGTAGAAGCCATAGAGGATCGACATCAGTGTCGACTTACCGGCACCGTTTTCGCCGATAATGCCGTGGATGGATCCCTTGCCGACGGAAAGGTTGATGTTCTTGTTCGCATGGACTGCGCCGAACTTCTTGTCGATGCCGACAAGTTCGATCGCAGGCTCATTCGCTGAAGACTGAAGGCTCAATGGTCCGACCTTGCTCTTAATATGCAAAAAGGGCGCATGGCGGCAGTTCCACCATGCGCCCCTTCGATCCTTGACTTACATCGGGCAGGAATTGTCCGTCATGTAGTCATGCACCTTAACGGTGCCGGCAATGATATCGGCCTTTGCCTTATCGAGCGCGGCCTGCATTTCCGGCGTGATCAGAGCCTTGTTGTTGTCGTCCATGGCCGCAACGACGCCGCCATCCTTGATGCCGTTGGACTGGACACCGGCGGTGAACTTGTCGGCTGCAGTATCCTTGTAGGCGTTATAGACCGCCAGATCGACGCGCTTGACCATCGAGGTCAGAACCGAACCCGGATGTACATGGTTCTGGTTCGAATCGACGCCGATCGAGAGCTTCTTGTTGTCGGTAGCAGTCTGCATGACGCCCAGACCCGATGCACCGGCTGCCGCGTAAATGACGTCGGCGCCCTGGTCGATCTGGTTCTTGGTGAGCTCGCCTGCGCGAACCGGGTCGTTCCAGGCAGCGCCGGTCGTGCCGACCATGTTCTGGAAGACCTGCATATCGGCCTTAACGGACTTGGCGCCCTGGACATAACCACAGCCGAACTTGCGGATCAGCGGGATATCCATGCCACCGACGAAACCGACCTTGCCGGTCTTGGAGGCCATGCCAGCGAGAAGACCGACGAGATAGGAGCCTTCCGCTTCGTTATAGACAACGGAACGAACGTTCGGCAGATCGACGACCGAGTCGACGATGACGAATTTGGTGTCGGGAAATTCAGCGGCAACCTTTTCCATGGCCGAAGTCCAGGCGAAGGAAACCGCGATGACGGGGTTATAGCCACGGCTTGCGAAGTTGCGAATAGCCTGCTCGCCCTGCGTGTCGCTTGTCGGCTCGAAATCGCGATAATCGGTGCCGGTTTCCTTCTTGTACATTTCGGCACCGGCATAGGCGGCCTCGTTGAAGGATTTATCGAATTTACCACCGGTGCCATAGACCAGCGCCGGCTTGATCTCGGCGGCCAGCGCTGTCGTCGACATCGCAGCTACGGCGAGAAGGCTCAAAAAGGTTTTCTTCATGGTGCAGCCTTGCTTTTTTTAATGTTAGGTCCTCCCGCGGGTCCGACCAGCGAACGCCATGCGGTTACCGCCCCCTCTTTGAAGGCTTGGCTATACCTACTCTTGCATGTGCGCCAGAAAAATTCACCAGATTTTTTTCATCCGGTAAAAACGCCTATCCCTTTGGCAGCCTGCATGAATTTGCCGCGGACCTGCACAAATCCGCGGCGCTCAAATCATATTTTCGCAGCTTCAAGCCGCCTGGCCGACCGGGCAGGACACACCGGTGCCCTTGAGACCGCAATAACCGGCCGGGTTCTTGGCGAGATACTGCTGGTGATAGTCTTCAGCATAATAAAATGTCGGCACGGGAGCGAGTTCCGTGGTGATCGGTGTATCGCGGCCAGCCTTGTTGAGGGCATCCTGGAAAACATCCAGCGCCTCGCGCGCCTGCTCGGCCTGGTTTTCGCTCGTCGTGTAGATCGCGGAACGATAGGTCGTGCCGATGTCGTTGCCCTGCCGCATGCCCTGGGTGGGATCATGCTCCTCGAAGAACAGCTTCAGCAGCTGGCGGTAGGAGACGATTTTCGGATCGAAGACAATCTTCACGATCTCTGCATGGCCGGTGAGCCCGGTCGTCGTTTCATGATAGGTCGGGTTCGGCGTGATACCGCCGGCATAGCCGACCGCGGTCACGTAGACACCCGGCACCTTCCAGAACAGGCGCTCGGCACCCCAGAAGCAGCCCATGCCGAAATAGGCAACTTCCAGGCCTTGCGGATAAGGGCCCTTGAGGGCGTGGCCGTTGACGAAATGGATCTCGGATGTCGGGATCTCATGCGGCCTACCGGGCAGAGCCGTCTGCTCTGATGGCATTACAGTCTTCTTGCTGAAGATCTCGTTCAGGAACATTTCTGCCTCCATCTTTGGCGACATTGGTTGTTTACTTTTCCTGGACTGCATCTCCCCGGCACCGCCTGCCGGTTCAGGCCGCGAAACGTCCTGCGAAAGACGTTCTCTTGTAGCCCACCATCCAGAAAAGCAGTGCGAGGACCAGGAACATGACACCGGCAGGCTGCGCCAGAACCGGCGCCACATAGGGTCGCCATATATCTGCGCTCATATAGTCATCAGCCGACAGTTCTGCCAGTGTCAGACTTTCAGGATCGAGATTAAGCCAGGCATTGCCGAGGCTAGTCAGAACCACATCCGACGACGAAACGGACTGGATCGCATCGATAGTGCCGACGAGGACAGCAGCAGCAAGCGCTGCGAAACTCAAAAAATGGAAAAACGCCCGAAGGAGCCTCATCGCGCAGATCTCTTCCCTCAAACACCGGCGTCCTGCATTAAACGATAGCGCCATCGCCTGCATATGGCAACGACGGCCCAATTATCCGACACGGTGTCCGTGCGTTAAGTACTTGTCATTCTGGAGGAAAATGGTGCTGCTAGAGAGATTTGAACTCTCGGCCTCTCCCTTACCAAGGGAGTGCTCTACCCCTGAGCTATAGCAGCATCTGAGCGGCGCGGCTCAACCCGCGTCGTTGGTGAGCGGCCTATTGCCATAGGTTCATGGTGAGTGCAAGCGGCAAATCAACTATTTTGTTGAGAACCGTGACCGCGTTGCCGCCAGACCAAGGCGGAAGCCCCGGCTGTGCCGCGAAAGAGAAACGGATCGCAGCATTATCGATTTTTCGATGGAATTGATGGATGGCGGGGTGACATGGCCACCCCGCCATCCATTCCTCTAGGTTTTCGTCACACCATCGACGCTGTCGAGCGTACGGCTGAGGAGCAGTGCGAGAATCGTACAGATCGCACCGGAGATCAGATACCCCCCAATGAAGATGATGCCGAAATTGCTGGCGAGCCCGAGAGCGACCAGCGGCGCGAAACCCGCACCGATCAGCCATGCAAGGTCCGAGGTGAGCGCCGAGCCGGTATATCTGTAACCGGCGCTGAAGCGCGAGGAAACCGAACCGGACGCCTGGCCGAAGGACAGGCCAAGGATGGCGAAGCCGAGAATGATGAAGGCCGACTGTCCGGTCACGCCTGCATCAAGCAGGAAGGGCGCCGTGAAGCTGAAGATCGCGATGATGAAGGCACCGATCAGCAACTGGCGCCGACGGCCGATGCGATCGGCCAGAAAGCCCGAAAGCATGATGGTGGCGAAACCGCAGAGCGCGCCCAGCACCTGAACGAACAGGAAGGTGCCTGCGGACTGGCCGCCATACAATGTCACCCAGCTCAGCGGGAAGATCGTCACCAGATGGAACATTGCGAAGCTGGCAAGCGGCGCAAAGGCACCGATCACGATATCGAAACCGTGAAGCCTCAAAACCTCGGTTATCGGCTTGGCTTCCAGTTCGTGATTGTCCATGGCGGCGCCGAATTCATGCGAGGCGACGATGCGCAACCTTGCGAACAGGGCCACGACGTTGATCGCAAAGGCTACGAAGAAGGGAAAGCGCCAGCCCCAGTCAAGGAAGTCGGCATCCGAAAGATTGACGACGAAATAACCGAAAAGGATGCTGGCCAGAGCAAAGCCGACCGGCGCTCCGAGCTGCGGGATCATTGCGTAAAAACCACGGCGGTTTTGCGGAGCGCTTATCGCAAGCAGGGAAGCCAGCCCATCCCACGCTCCTCCAAGCGCAAAACCCTGGCCGAGCCGGAAAAGCGCCAGAAGCGCCACGGACCACATGCCGATCGTCTCGTATCCCGGCAGAAAAGCGATCGATGCGGTCGAGCCACCCAGAATGAGTAGCGCCGTCGTCAGCTTCGTGCCGCGGCCGAAGGTGCGATCAATCCACATGAAAACGAAAGAACCGACCGGCCTTGCCAGGAAGGCGAGCGAGAAAATGGCGAATGAATAGAGAGTGGCAGTGACGGGGTCCGGGGCAAATGGGAAGACCAGACGGGGGAAAACGAGCACGCAGCCCAGACCGAACACGAAAAAGTCAAAAAACTCGGATGTGCGGCCGATCACGACCCCGATGGCGATGTTACCCGCCGAAATCGGCTTGTCGTCGTGAATATGCCTTGCATCGCGCTCCAGTGCTGATGACGACGGACCAGTCGCCAGAATTGTTGCCTCTGCCATGACTAACGTTCCTCCTTCGCGTCATTGCAACATTGAGTATGTTGGCCGGACTTGCTGTCAATCAAGATTTCAACTGTGAATTTGTGAAATTTCGAAAATTAGCAAATTTTGCCACAATCGTCAGGTTTCGCGCGATAAGGTATGTCTTCTGTCAACTTTATAGACTAGATTGCGCGCCGCAGGGCCGCCCTCCATCGAAATGGAGCAGGTGGTGATTTGCAGTGCGAAAAATTGTAGCACTGCGACGAAACACCTCATGGAGATCGGGGCAATGCTCCGATAGGCGAACTAGATAAAAAGCAAATTTGAGCAGATCAATGTCCCCAATCGTAAGGCGTCTTTGCCAGCTTTCCATCCTTCTTATCCTCCCATTCATGGCAGGCTGTGACCTTGTGGTCATGTCTCCGTCGGGCGATATCGCGCAGCAGCAGGCAGACCTCATCGTCGTGTCGACGGTGCTGATGCTTCTGATCATCGTGCCGGTGTTATTTTTGACCTTGTACTTCGCGTGGCACTATCGCCATTCGAACACGAAGGCCAAATATGACCCCGAATGGCATCACTCGACCCGCCTTGAAGTGGTGATCTGGTCCGCACCGCTGGCGATCATCATCGCATTGGGCGCAATCACCTGGATCAGCACCCACAAGCTCGACCCGTTCCGTCCGCTCGATCGCATCGATGCGGAACGTACCATTCCGGAAGGCACCAAGCCTCTCGAAGTGGAAGTGGTTGCGCTGGACTGGAAGTGGCTGTTCTTCTATCCGGAATACGGCGTCGCTACCGTCAACGAGATGGCAGCGCCGGTCGACCGGCCGATCACCTTCAAGATCACCTCTTCGTCAGTGATGAACTCCTTCTACATTCCGGCACTGGCAGGCATGATCTACGCCATGCCGGGCATGGAAACGAAGCTGCATGCGGTGATCAACAAGGAAGGCGTATTCGACGGCCTGTCGTCGAACTACAGCGGACCGGGCTTCTCGCACATGCGCTTCAAGTTCCACAGCCTCAACGAGCAGGGCTTCGACGGCTGGATCGCCCAGGTCAAGCAGAATGGCACCGCGCTCAACCGCGACGCCTACCTGAAGCTTGAAAAGCCGAGCGAAAAAGAGCCCGTCCGCTATTACGCAACTGTCGAAGACGGCCTCTACAGAGCAATCCTCAACGTCTGCGCCACGCCCGGCAAGATGTGCATGGACGAGATGATGCATATCGACATGATGGGCGGCGCCGGCCTGGAAAGCCACGAGAATCGTGATCGCCTGAAGTATGACGGCGGCCCGATCGACATCAACCTTCGCGGTCATGGCGAAGAGCATTCCGCAGTCGAGCCCGCCGCGGGCTCTCAGTCCACCAAGAACATGCCCGCTGAGGGCATGTCGCACGGCAACCATTCCATGCAGGGCACGGATATGGCCAAGGGCGACGCCTCCGAGGCGCCAAAAACAAACTAACCTGGCGCCTAGCGTCGCAAGACTTTAATGAACGGGTTGTCCCATGTTTTCCAATCCTGACCTCCTGAAGTTTATCTTCGGCCGGTTGACTCTCGAATCCATCCCCTACCACGAGCCAATCCTGGTAGCGACCTTCGCTGCTGTCGCGCTGGGCGGCATCGCCCTCTGCGCGTTCATCACCTACATGAAGTGGTGGGGTCCGCTGTGGAACGACTGGATCACCAGTATCGATCACAAGAAGATCGGTATCATGTACATCATCCTGGCGATCGTCATGTTGCTGCGCGGCTTCTCCGACGCCATCATGATGCGTATCCAGCAGGCTATCGCGTTTAACGGATCGGAAGGCTATCTGCCGCCGCACCACTACGACCAGGTCTTCACGGCTCATGGCGTGATCATGATTTTCTTCGTCGCGATGCCTTTCGTGACGGGTTTCATGAACTATGTCGTGCCGTTGCAGATCGGCGCACGCGACGTATCGTTCCCGTTCCTCAACAATTTCTCGTTCTGGATGACGACCGCAGGTGCGATCATCGTGATGATCTCGCTTTTCGTCGGTGAGTTCGCGCGTACCGGCTGGCTTGCCTATCCGCCGCTTTCGGGCGTGGAATACAGTCCCGGTGTCGGTGTCGACTATTATATCTGGGGTCTGCAGGTAGCCGGTGTCGGTACGACTTTGTCAGGCATCAATCTGATCGCCACGATCGTCAAGATGCGCGCACCCGGCATGTCCTTCATGAAGATGCCCGTCTTCACCTGGACCTCGCTCTGCACCAACATCCTGATCGTCGCCACCTTCCCGATCCTGACCGCTACCCTCGTTCTTCTGTCGCTCGACCGTTATGTCGGTACGAACTTCTTCACGAACGATCTCGGCGGCAACCCGATGATGTATATCAACCTCATCTGGATCTGGGGCCATCCGGAAGTCTACATCCTGATCCTGCCAGCCTTCGGTATCTTCTCCGAAGTCGTTGCCACCTTCTCCGGCAAGCGTCTGTTCGGTTATGCCTCGATGGTCTACGCGACCTGCGCGATCATGATCCTGTCCTACCTCGTGTGGCTGCACCACTTCTTCACGATGGGTTCGGGCGCTTCAGTCAACGCATTCTTCGGCATCACCACGATGATCATCTCGATCCCGACCGGTGCGAAGATCTTCAACTGGCTGTTCACGATCTATCGTGGCCGCGTCCGTTACGAAGTTCCGATGCTCTGGACGATCGGCTTCATGGTGACTTTCGTCATCGGCGGCATGACCGGCGTCATGCTCGCAGTCCCGCCGGCAGACTTCGTACTGCACAATTCGCTGTTCCTGATCGCTCACTTCCATAACGTGATCATCGGCGGCGTGCTGTTCGGCCTCATGGCTGGTGTGACCTACTGGTATCCTAAGGCCTTCGGCTACAAGCTCGATCCCTTCTGGGGCAAGATGAGCTTCTGGTTCTGGTTCATCGGCTTCTACTTCGCCTTCATGCCGCTCTACGTTCTCGGCCTGATGGGCATTACCCGCCGCATGTCTCAGTTCGACGATCCGTCGCTGCAGATCTGGTTCGTCATCGCCGCTATCGGTGCAGGCATGATCGCAATCGGCATCCTGTCCTTCATCATCCAGCTCGTCGTCAGCTACATCAAGCGCGAGGAACTGAAGGACGAAACGGGCGATCCGTGGCATGGCCGTACTCTGGAATGGTCGACGTCTTCGCCGCCGCCAGAATACAACTTTGCCTTCACTCCGGTCGTGCATGACCACGATAGCTGGTACGACATGAAGAACCGCGGCTACGCACGTCCGCTGCAGGGCTTCAAGCCGATCCACATGCCGAAGAACACCGGCACGGGTGCAATTCTGGCAGCCCTCAACATTGCCCTGGCATTCGGCCTGATCTGGTACATGTGGTGGCTTGTCGTCGTATCGTTCGTCGCCATCATCGCAGTCGCGATCGGCCATACCTTCAACTACAAGCGCGACTTCTACATTCCGGCGGAAACCGTTTCCGCTGAAGAAGCCAAGCGTACAGAACTGCTGGCGAAGCAGGTGTGACAATGAGCAACATTCAGAGCCAATCTGCGGAAAAGCCGCAATTCTACCTCGAGGAAGATCACCATCCGGAAGGCAGCACGAACCTCGGGTTCTGGCTGTATCTGATGAGCGACTGCCTCATCTTCGCGACGCTATTCGCGACCTATGCCGTGCTCGGCCGCAATTATGCGGCCGGCCCAGCGCCTGCCGACCTGTTCGACCTGAAGCTCGTGGCAATCAACACCGCCATGCTCCTGTTCTCGTCGATCACCTACGGTTTTGCGATGCTGCAGATGGAACGCGGTGCCAAGCAGGAAACCCTGTTCTGGCTCGCCGTTACTGGTCTCTTCGGCCTCGCCTTCCTGGGTATCGAACTCTATGAGTTCCATCACATGATCCACGAAGGCGCGACGCCGCAGCGTTCGGCCTTCCTGTCGGCCTTCTTCACCCTGGTCGGCACGCACGGTCTGCACGTCACCTTCGGCATCATCTGGCTGGTCACGCTGATGGTTCAGGTTTCCAAGCACGGCCTGATCGCTGAAAACCGTCGCCGCCTGATGTGTCTGTCGATGTTCTGGCACTTCCTCGACGTCGTCTGGATCGGCGTATTCTCTGTCGTCTATCTCATGGGAGTCGTCGGATGACCACCAACTCCACCTCGCACGAAGATGCACACGAAGCCCATCACGCCCACAGCCATGGCCACGAAGCCGGCCATGGAAGCTTCAAGAGCTATGTGACGGGCTTTATCCTGTCGGTTATCCTGACAGCCATTCCGTTCTGGCTCGTCATGGGTGACGTGCTCGACAGCAAGGTTGCCACCGTTGCGGCAATCATGATCATCGGCGCGATCCAGATCGTCGTCCACATGATCTACTTCCTGCACATGAACACCAAGTCGGAAGGCGGCTGGACGATGATGGCGTTGATCTTCACGGTCATCATCGTTGCAATCGCTCTGGTCGGCTCGCTTTGGGTCATGCATCATCTCAATACGAACATGATGGTCATGTCGCCCGAGATGATGAAGAACCTGCCTTGAGGTGATCAGGGAGCCCATGCGGGCTCCCTGACCTCAGAGACTACCGACCGGCATACACAATTCATGAAATGGAAACGCCCGTGAAATCTTACCTAGGCTTTCGGGCGTTTCTGCTTTTTGCGGCTATCGTCTTCACCGCTCTCGGTATCTGGCAGGTCCAGCGGCTTTTCTGGAAGCTTGATCTGATTGCCCGAGTTGATGCGCGCGTCCACGCAGCAGCTGCTGCCCCTCCGACCGCAAACGAATGGCCGACCATCAAGTCCACCGATGCCGAATATCGGCATGTGGTTCTGAATGGCACCTTCGACAACTTACGCGAGACGCTGGTACAAGCCGTGACCGAGAGAGGCCCGGGCTTCTGGGTTCTCACGCCGCTTGCCACGGCGGATGGCGGCACGGTCCTGATCAATCGCGGTTTCGTGCCGCCGGATCGCCGCGACCCAACCTCTCGTGCGGAAGGGCAACTCCAAGGAGAGGTCACCGTTACCGGATTGCTCCGGCTCAGCGAGCCGGGAGGGGCATTTCTCCGGAGTAACAATCCCGCGGCGGGCAGTTGGTATTCCAGAGATGTGCAGGCGATCGGAGAGAACAAGCAGCTTGTGAAGCTCGTTCCTTATTTCGTCGATGCAGATGCGACTGCCAATCCTGGCGGATATCCCGTGGGCGGTTTGACAGTCATCCAGTTCCGAAACAGCCATCTCGTTTACGCGCTGACATGGTTCGCGCTCGCCATCATGTCCTTTGCCGCCATGATCATGATTCCGCGCTTCCTGCGCAAGGAGACCTGACGGGCGGTGAGGCACTTGCTGGAAGGCACCGTCGCAACACTGTAAGAATAATTTCCACCTCATCTTGAACCGCCGACCTGCCGACACGAGATGCCAACTTGTCGCAGTGGGCGCTGTTGGCGTCCATCTCGCTTGCGGTTTCAGTTTCATTCCGGCAGCGAGAACGCGTTGATGAGCACTCGTTAAAACCCGGAAGACAGGCTATACAATGCCGGATGCAGCTTATCCCATACCCGAGTTGATAACGCTGCTGCTTTGGTGAAGGCATATGCAGAAGACGCTGCTACGTTATATCTGGACGCATACGAGGCCACAGCAGGTCTTCATCCTGCTGATCGTCGCCTTGTCGATGATCCCATATTTCCTTGCCTTCGACCTTCCCAAACAGATCATCAACGGCCCGATCCAGGGCCAGGGTTTCGAAGATCTCAGCACCACCCAGAATTTTCTGGATTTCTCGATCAGCATTCCGTTCGTTGATTACACATTCGGCTTCGACGGTTTTCCGCTCGACCGCATGCAGACGCTGGTCGCGCTCAGCAGCGTCTTCCTGCTTCTGGTGATCATCAACGGCGCATTCAAATACTACATCAACACCTACAAGGGCCGGCTCGGCGAGCGCCTGCTGCGCCGCATCCGCTTCGAGCTTGTTGATCGAGTTCTGCGTTTTCCGCCCCGCCACGCCAAGAGCCTGAACGGCGCCGAGATCGCCAGCATGATCAAGGACGAAGTGGAGCCGTTCGGCGGTTTCACCGGAGATGCCTTCGTTCAGCCGGCACTGCTCGGCGGCCAGGCTCTCGCCGCACTGTTCTTCATCATCCTGCAGAATTTCTGGCTCGGCATGGTGGCGGCCTTCATGGTCGCGATCCAGGTGATCATCATTCCGAAGATGCGCCGCCGGCTGATCGAACTCGGTCGGCAGCGGCAGATCACGGCACGACGGCTGGCTGGCAAGGTTAATGAAGTGGTCGAGGGCCTCGGCACGATCCACGCCTATGACACATCGAATTTCGAGCGCGCGGACGTGGCAAGCCGGCTGGGTGAAATCTACCGCATCCGCTACGATCTCTACCAGTGGAAGTTCCTGGTCAAATTCCTCAACAACTTCCTGTCACAGGTCACGCCGTTCCTTTTCTATCTCATCGGCGGCTATCTGACGCTGCGCGGCACCCTCGACGTCGGTCAGCTTGTCGCCGTCATCAATGCCTACAAGGACTTGCCGGGACCTTTGAAGGAGCTGATTGACTGGGACCAGGCGCGCCAGGACGTGCAGGTAAAATACGAGCAGGTCTTCGAGAACTTCGAAGTCGAGGATCTCATCAACCCGGCCATTCACACTCTCACTCCGGCATCGACACAGCAGAAGCTCGAAACACTTCACGCTGTTTCAGTGTCGCTCAACGACGACAGCGGCGCCAAGGTTGTCGACCACGTCACGTTGAAGATCGATCGTGGCGAAACGGTTGCGATGGTGGATCATACAGGCCGTGGCGCAGAAGCGATGGCTGAAGCTTTCGGTCGGCTCTCATGGCCTTCGAGCGGCCGAATCTGCCTTGGGGATCAGGATATCCGGGAACTTCCGGAATCCGTAACCGGACGCCATATCTCCTATGTCTCCACGGATAGCTACTTCTTCCATGGCAGCCTGAAGGACAACCTTCTTTACGGTCTCAAACATGCTCCGGTCAAAAGACACGAGTATGAAGGCAAGGACATGCGCCAACGACTTTGGGAGATCCGCGAAGCCAAAAAGGCGGGCAATCCACACCTCGACATCCGTGCCGGCTGGGTGGACTACAGTTACGCGGCGCTCGGCAACGGCGCCAAGGAGGACTTGCAGAAATCGCTTCTCGCAGCACTCGATGCCGTGCAGCTGACTGACGACGTGCTTGAACTTGCGCTTCATTCCACAATCAATCCGGACGAGGATCCGGAATTTGCAACGCGCGTGGTAGAGATGCGCAGGGCCTTGCGTGCCCGTATGAACGAACTGGGCATGGAATCCCTCGTCATCCCGTTCGAGCCGGACGGCTACAACTCCCAGGCAACAGTCGCCGAAAACCTGCTGTTCGGCGCGACATTGGCGCCTCTCACGCCGGACAATGAATTGCTATCCAGCGAGCATTTTTATACCGCGCTCAACAAGGTCGGGCTGCAGCGGCCATTCGTCGAAATGGGGCGGACAGTCGCCCGGAACCTCGTTGAAATATTCGGTGGGCTACCGGCAGACCACCCGTTCTTCCGTCAGGTCACAACGCTGTCTGCAGAAGATATCAGCTACTACCAGAGCCTGCTGCAGCGAAAAAATGAACCCAAGCCGGTCAATTTCCGACTATCCAGTGCAGACAAGGCCTTCATCCGCCTGACGCTGGAATATATCGAGCCACGATACCGCCTTGGCATTTTGACAACCGAGCTTCAGAACAAGATCGTCGGTTCACGCGAACTGTTTTACACCGAGCTACCAGCTCATCTGCGGGAACTTATCGAACGCTACGATCCCGATAAATACGTTTCCGTTGCGACGCTGCGTGAGAATATTGTTTTTGGAAAGCTGAGCAACAGTAACGCGGATGGCGTCGTCGAGCTTCGCACGTTGGCAGGCGCTGTTTCACGCGAGCTCGGCTTTGCCAACCAGCTTCTAAAAGCCGGTCTCGATTACGACATTGGCGCTGGCGGACGACGTTTGACACCAATCCAGCGACGAAAACTTAATCTTGCCCGCGCATTAATTCGGCGATCTGACTATTACGTGTTCAATAAACCGCTTCCTGGGCTCGAAAGACACACCCAGGAGGAAATTGTGCAGAACGTACTTGCATTTCTGGGTCAACAGGAGAATGATCCAGCTGTAATCTGGGTCTTGTCAAACATTTCTTTGTCACGTTTGTTTGACAAGGTCGTCATGTTTGACGGAGGCGCAATCCTCGAAGAGGGCTCGTACGAGACGCTCGAACAGGAGAGCGGAACCTTCAAGGCTCTGGTGGCTTAGCCATCTGTCCGACAGGAAAGGCGGAAGAGCGATGTTGCTATGTGATGAAGTCCAGCTGCTGCGGAAACTCCCGTATTTTGCGGAAGTAGATACCTGCAAGCTCAAGCTGCTCGCGTTCGCATCCGAACGCGTGACGTTCAAGGCTGGTCAACGCCTCTTCACCCAGGGCGACGCGGGAGATTCCGCCTATTTCATTCTCAGCGGCAGCGTGGAGTTTCTTGTCAGCACGCCTGACGGCCCTGTGAAGGTCAGCGAACGCGGTCCCAACTCGATCGTCGGCGACATCTCGCTGCTCTGCGATGGGCCACGCAGCTCGACGGTTCAGGCTGCCGGCGTGGTCGAAGCCTTGAAGATCAACAAGGACTACCTGTTCCGGATCATGGACGATTGCCCAGGCATGACCATGAAGATGACGCGCGCAATCGCCGAGCGGCTGCGCCTGACATCGTCGGAACTCGATCAGGTTCGCGCCCTGCAGAAGGCCTGAGCGGCCTCATACTCTCACAGCCTGCGATACATGAAATACCTGCCTTCATTGACCGAAGGCAGGCGAGGAAGCGCATCGAGTTGCGAGTGTTCTAGTGGCAGACCGCTGACGGCGTAACCGCCCGGCTGAAGCATGGCGGCAACCATCTGCGGCAGCCATGACAGCGTGATGGCATCCTTGTCCGGATAACCCGTACCGATATCCGCGTGGACCAGTGCTGCGCCGGTTCCGGCAAACTCCTGCCCTGTCTTGTTGATCTCGCCGGTGACGAAATCATCTTCATGCGGCGCCGTTGTGCGATGTGCGTTCATCGCGCGATCGAATGCTATGACCCGCCGCTCCGGAAAAAGCTCGCGCAGATGGCTGTAGGTCCTGCCATTTCCCAATCCGACTTCAAGAACATCCCCTTGCGCCGGAAGACCGAGGTCACGGGCAACATGGTTGAGAATATCGCGTTGGGCGGACATGCGATTGATGAATGTGTCGAGGCGGCTCATGGTCTTTCCAGTGTCTCAGGCTTTGACGATGACGTCAGAGGAAATTCCCTTGCGGGCGAAGATGTTGCGGGTATCGACGATCAATGGGGCAAGGCGGGATATAGCGTCGTAATCGACATTGTCATGGTCGGTAGCGATGACCACGGCATCGAAGGATTTGAGCGCGCCCTCGTCCCACTCTATCGACCGACGGCCCTTCAGTTCGGCATATTCGCGGGTCGACGGGATTTCCGATACGTAAGGGTCAAAATAGGCTACCGACCCGCCACGGCGCTCGATCAGTTCCATCAGCCGCAGCGATGGGCTTTCGCGAATGTCGGGCACGTTCTTCTTGTAGGCGAGACCGATCAGAAGCACTTTCGAACGGCTGAGCGCCTTGCCGCTACGGATATCCAGCGCTTCCGCCAAACGGGTGACGATGTGGTGCGGCATGGCGGTATTGATCTCGCCGGCCAGTTCGATGAAGCGCGTCGGCGTCTCGAATTCGCGGGATTTCCAGGTCAGATAGAACGGGTCGATCGGGATACAGTGACCGCCGAGACCGGGGCCTGGATAAAAGGGCATGTAGCCGAAAGGCTTGGACTTTGCCGCATCGATAACCTCCCACACATCGATGCCCATAGCGTCGTAGACGAGCTTCAATTCGTTGACGAGCGCGATGTTGACGGCGCGAAAGATGTTTTCGGTGAGCTTTACCGCCTCGGCGGTGGCCGTGGTGGAGACCGGCACGATGGTCTCGACGGTCGCGCCATAGAAAGCCTGCATCAGTCCTGCCGCAGCTTCACCATCACCTGCAACCACTTTCGGGATGCTGGCGGTGTGGAACTGGCGGTTGCCGGGATCTTCGCGCTCGGGCGAATAACCGAGGAAGAAATCATTGCCCGACTTCAGGCCCGTCCTTTCGAGGATCGGCTTCACCACCTCATCGGTCGTGCCGGGATAGGTGGTCGATTCGAGCACGATAAGCTGGCCCGGGCGCAGGGTTTTGGCAATCGCCTCTGCCGTCTTCGCCACATAGGAAAGGTCTGGGTCGCGATGCGCCGTCAACGGCGTCGGCACGCAGATGGCGATGATATCGCATTCGGCCAGGAGGTTGAAATCGCAGGTCGCGGCAAAGCGCCCGGCCTCGCATTCTGCCTTCAGCATTTCGGTCGGAACCGCCTCGATATAGCTTTCTCGGCGGTCGATGAATTCGATCTTGGACGGGTCGATATCGAAGCCGGTGACCGAGAAACCTGCCCGTCCAAAGGCCATCGCCAGTGGTAACCCGACATAGCCAAGCCCCACGACACCGGCTTTTGCCGTGCGTGCGGTGATCTTCGCATGGAGCGTCGAGGAAAGGGAGGTATCGGTCATGACGGGAGAAATCCTAGCGGTGAGGCGGTGGCTGACAGTTGTGAGAGATGCGCCGACGTGTCAAGAGTGGTCACGGGGAGATGATCAAACCCGCATGATGCCAGGCCTATGAAAATCCTGTTCTATTCGCCGCTGAAATCACCCAATCATCCCGTTCCGTCCGGAGACCGGTTGATGGCGCGGCTTATCGTCCGGGCACTGACCAGCCTCGGGCACGAGGTTTCGATCGCGTCCGAAATGCGCAGTTTCATGCGCTCGGCCGATATGCGGGATGCATTCAAGGCGAACAAGGCAGAGGCTGCGGGAGAGATCGAACGGATTGCTACCGAGTATTCCGGCACGTCTGCGCCTGACCTCTGGTTCACCTATCACCCCTATTACAAGGCGCCCGACCTTTTAGGCCCGGCGCTTTCGCGGCATTTCGACATTCCGCTGATCAATGCGGAAACTTCCTATTCGTTGCGCCGGAATATCGGCGTGTGGGAGACATCGCAGGAGATGCTGCTTGAGAGTATCAAGAGTGCCGCCGTCAATCTATGTTTCACCCGCCGGGACCGGGACGGATTGAAAGCCGCTGTTCCCGAGGCCCGGCTGGAAATGATCGCCCCCTTCATAGACACTGCACCCTATCTCAAACGCGCGCCATCCCCCGAGCCGGGGCGGCTGATCACCGTGGCGATGATGCGGCCGGGGGACAAGCTGTCCAGCTACCTGGCGCTGGCGGAAAGCCTGAGCCTGATCCGGCATCTGCCATGGACGCTTTCGATCGCCGGCGATGGCGAATGCCGGCAGGACGTGGAGCGTGCTTTTGCGGCACTCGACCCCAACCGGATAGAATGGCTGGGCGCCTTGCCGGAAGACAAAATCGCTGACCTTCTGTCACGCGGCTCAATGTTCGTCTGGCCGGGACATGGAGAGGCGTACGGGCTTGCCTATCTCGAAGCCCAGGCTGCGGGCCTTCCGGTTGTCGCCGAAGCAATTGCCGGTGTTCCCGAAGTCGTCGAACACGGCAGGACTGGCCTGCTGACGGCACAAGGTGACCGAACTGCCTTTGCGGAAGCGATCAGCGATCTTCTCCGCAAAGGCCAATCAAGAGAGCGGCTTGCCAGCGAAGCAAGGATTTTCGCGAGCGAGGAACGATCGATCAGCGGTGCAGCGGAAAACCTGCGCCGGATAATCGATACGTGTATGAGATGACGAGATGAGCAGACAACAATTCCTCGATACGCTCAACGCTTATGCCGAGGATGGCAGGACGGTGCAGCTTTGGCTGCGGGATGACGACGCCATAGCGCCGACTGCGGCGCTGTCGCGGCTTCTCGACCTGTCGAAACGCTGGAATGCGCCGATGACCATCGCTGCCATTCCCGCCGATGCGAAAATCGAATTGGCCCGACTGCTGATCGACCTGCCGCTGATATCCGTCGCCGTGCATGGCTGGGATCATACAAACCATGCACCAGCCTCGGAGAAAAAGCAGGAACTCGGGCTGCATCGCGGCGAGGAAGCGGTGCTTGCGCGGCTGGCGGAAGGGCTGGAGCGGATTGCCGGCCTGTTCGGTGATCGCGCCGTGCCGCTGCTCGTGCCGCCGTGGAATCGTATTGCGCCGGCGCTCCTCGGCCATCTGCCTTCGCTTGGATACGTGGCGCTCTCGGTCTTCGGGCCGGAACGGGAGGAGACCCCGGTTAAGCTGGTGAATACCCATGTCGATATCATCGACTGGAAAGGCACGCGCGGCGGACGTCCGATGGATATTCTCTACGCCGAAGCCTCAGCGCACCTCGGCACTGGCAACACGCAATCGACAAACCTCGGCGTGCTTACCCACCATCTCGTCCATGACGATGCCGCCTGGGATTTTCTCGATGACTTTTTCGCCCTCACAGCCGGGCACCCTGCCTGCCAATGGGTTCCGGTCAGCGCGTTGATGCACGCGCGCTGAAAGCTACCAGGGCTTCCAGGGGATAAGCAGACCGTCGGCATCGGCAGCCATCGCCCGAACATCCGGAAGCGATGCTCCATTCGACGCCGGAGGAGCAACGAACCCCGCGCCTGCGAGGTTGACC
Source organism: Aliirhizobium cellulosilyticum (assembly GCF_014198105.1). Classification (NCBI taxonomy): domain Bacteria; kingdom Pseudomonadati; phylum Pseudomonadota; class Alphaproteobacteria; order Hyphomicrobiales; family Rhizobiaceae; genus Aliirhizobium; species Aliirhizobium cellulosilyticum. The sequence continues at coordinate 1,007,019 of NZ_JACIGW010000002.1, forward strand.
GGACCGGATCTGGCGACGACGGTGAAGATCAGCGGGCCAGTCGACCACCATGCGGGGGCGTCGTCGAGTTCCTCGATCACCGAGGGCAGTGCATCGCACAATCGTGAGAAGACCGGATTGCCTGCTGGCGTCGCGAGAAAGGAGTTGGCGAAAAGCGTGCTGCCCGCACCGGTATTGCGCGGGATGTCTTCGGCGAAGACAGAGAGGCCGGTTAGCGGCAGGAAATCATGAAAGCTCCCGCGATTGCCGCCCGGATACCAGTCGCAATCGAGATAGATGCCTCCGATATCACGCAGGATCATGTAGCGGGCCACATCCACCGCGCCCGGAAAATCGCCGATACTCAGCATATGTCGAAGCGACGTGTGTCGATCATAACCATTTTCGGCAAGATCGGCTTCGCGCCACAGTTTATGCTGATACCCATTTGCCGCGGCATGCGCTGCCCAGGCGCCAACGGTCGGAGGAACAGGTCTTGAGCCGAGCCATATCTGGTGGATGCATCGCGGCACCGGGACGCGCGACAGCTCGGCCATTGCCGCCTTGTCCTGCGCCGAGAACACGCCGTATCGTGCAAGCTTTTCGGGCGGAGGGACGAGATGGAACTGATAACCGATCCGGGCGACAGCATCGCGTTCGGCTTTTGCCAGCTTCAACAGCGCCGATTGCAGCCGACGCGGCAAACCGAGTGACGTCTGCGCATCGGTTTTGCCGATATCCTGCGCCCGGATTTCCTGCAGCAGGTCACGCGCCGCCTCGAAATCACCTGAGCGGATCAGTGCCTTGGCTTCGCCAAGCATCCTTTTATAGTCTGGTTCGTTAATCATCCGCAGCTATCCGGCAGTCTTCATATGGCATGGACTATCATCATAGCTCTGCGCTACGTTCAATTCCGTTACAGCGTCAACCTGATCAGGTGCCAAACGATGCATTCCGACAAATCTGATTTTGCCGTTATACGGAAATGCGGGGGTCTGCTAAGTGGCACCGTAGGAAAAACTGCCCGATGACGACATTCGTGCCCGATCTGCTGCGGATAGAAAACCTGAGCGTGAGCTTCCCGGTCTTCGGCAGCAGAATTCAAGCCGTCAACAATCTGAGCATGCGGATCAAGCCCGGCAAGGTGACGGCGCTGGTCGGAGAGTCGGGCTCGGGAAAGTCGGTGATCGGCCGCACGATCGTCGGGATCGAAAGTCCCCTCGCATCGATATCGGGCCGCGTGCTGTTCAATGACCCGGAGACCTCGGAAGAACCCGTGGATCTGCTTCAGTTGCCGCAGGACGGACGACAGATCCGCAGCATTCGCGGCAACCGGATCGGGATGATTTTCCAGGAACCGATGACCTCGCTGTCGCCGCTGCACACAATCGGCAACCAGATCGACGAGGCATTGCGGATCCATGATGCGTCGTCACCTGCCGAACAGCGCGAACGGGTCTATGACACGCTGTCCCTCGTCGGGTTCAAGGATCCCGCAAAGGTCCACGCGATGTATCCGTTCGAGCTTTCCGGCGGGATGCGCCAACGCGCAATGATTGCCATGGCGCTTGTCTGTCGCCCTGCCCTTCTGATCGCCGACGAACCGACGACGGCACTCGACGTGACGATCCAGGCGCAGATTCTCAAGCTTTTGCGCGATCTGCAGTCCCGCTTCAACATGGCAATGCTGCTGATCACCCATGATCTCGGCATCGTCACCAATCTTGCGGACGAAGTGGTTGTCGCCTATCGGGGCGAGATCATGGAAGCCGGCACGGTCGACGATATATTCAGGCGGCCCGTCCATCCATACCCGAAGGGACTGATCTCGGCGATCCCGACTTTCGAGATGAAGCGCGACCAGCGTCTGAAGCCGCTGCGCGAAATCGCGGTCGATACGGCCAGCCTGATGGAGACCGGTTATCTCAATTCCGGCGGCTCGCGGACGATCCTCTCGGTCAACCATATCAGCAAGACCTTCAAAGCGAAGAAGCGCAAGCTCGGTAGCCACGAAAGCAATGTGACACTCGCGGTCGATGACGTCAGTTTCGATATCCGGCGCGGTGAAAGCCTCGGGCTTGTCGGCGAAAGCGGTTGCGGCAAGACCACGCTGAGCAAGATACTCATGCGCGGCCTGACCGCCGATACCGGCGCTGTCGTGTTCGAAAGCGAGAAAGGGCCGATCGATGTCCTTTCCGCTCAAGGTGAAGAACTGGACATGCTGCGCCAGCGAATCCAGATGGTTTTCCAGGATCCGATCTCGTCGCTTTCGCCACGCATGACGGTCAGGGAGATTATCGGCGAGGGTCTGGAGATCCATGGTCGCGGTTCGCGCGCCACGCGGCTGGATGCGGTTCGACGGCTGCTGCGCACGATCGGCCTCGACGACAATGCGCTCAGCCGGTACCCGCACAGTTTCTCCGGCGGCCAGCGACAGCGCATCGGTATCGCCCGCGCCCTTGCGCTCGGCCCTGAACTTTTGATCTGCGACGAGCCCGTCTCGGCGCTCGACGTGTCGATCCAGGCGCAGATCCTTAATCTCCTGAAGGATCTCAAGCGCGACCTGGGGCTGACCTACCTGTTCATCTCGCATAACCTTGCGGTAGTGAACTACATGGCGGACCGTGTTGCCGTCATGTATGCGGGACGGATTGTCGAAATCGGTCCTTGCGAGATCATCATGCGCAACCCGACGCATCCCTATACACGACGGCTGATAGCGGCCGTGCCGATCCCCGACCTCGACCGTCCGCTCGATCTCGATTCTCTCGACATTCCGAGAAAGCCGACGCAAGACTGGCACCCCGCCTTCATTCAGGACGAGGGAGAACGGCTGACCCAGATCGACCTAGGTGGCGGGCATTTCGTCCTGGCAAAACCTCAGGTGAACATCAGGGAGCTGCAGCCATGATGAAACGCCGAACCCTGCTCGGTATGATGGCGACCGCGCTTGTTCCCTTCAACGCGAAGGCTGCCTTCACCGGATCGGACTATCTCGCCGACGACATCAAGGCCGGCAAATTGCCGGACGTTGCGGAGCGCTTGCCGCGCAATCCGCGTGTCGTCAATATCGGCGCAAAAAACCTGAAGCCCGGACGTCACGGCGGCGTTGTGCGCATGCTGATCGGCGGTCAGCGCGACATCCGCCTCATGCCGATCAACAGCTATTCACGGCTGGTCGGTTACGACGAGCAACTGAACCTCCAGGCCGATATTCTGGAAAGCTTCACATCGGAAGACGACCGCGTCTTCACCTTCACACTGCGGGAAGGGCACAAGTGGTCGGACGGTTCACCGCTGACGACGGAGGATTTCCGTTACAGCTGGGAAGACGTGATGAACAACAAGGAGCTTCATCGCGGCGGTATTCCAGTGGATCTCAGGGTGAACGGCAAGGGCCCGACTTTCGAGATCCTGGACGAGCGCACGGTAAGATACAGCTGGAATGAGCCCAATCCCGATTTCCTGGCACAGCTAGCGAAACCTTCGCCGCTCGTGATCTACATGCCGTCGGCCTATCTGAGGCAATTCCACCCGCGCTACCAGAGCGCGGACAAGATTGCCGCGATGCTGAAGACATACAAGGCGCAGGATTGGACCGACCTGCACCAGCGAATGTCGCGTACGGTGCGGCCGGAAAACCCCGAACTGCCGACACTCGACCCTTGGTACAACAGCACCAAGCCGCCTGCCGGACAATTCGTCTTTCTGCGCAACCCATTCTTCCATCGTGTCGACGAGAACGGTTTGCAGCTGCCTTACATCGATAAAATGGTGCTGAATGTCAGTGCGCCGGATCTGATCGCCGCAAAAGCAGGCTCGGGTGACAGCGACCTGCAATTCGCCAATGTTGATTTCTCCGACTACACGTTCCTGAAAGCCGCCGAAAAACGCCTGCCGATGAAAGTAGATCTGTGGAAGCGCACGCAGGGTTCCCGCGTGGCGCTGGTTCCCAATCTCAATTGCAAAGACGATGTCTGGCGCGGCCTGTTCCAGGACGTTCGGGTCAGGCGGGCGCTATCTCTGGCGATTGATCGGGAGGAGATCAACAAGGCGGTATTCTTCGGCCTGGCGCATGCGGCCGGGAATTCGGTGCTGCCCGACAGCCCATTGTTCAAGCCGGAGTATGAACAGGCCTGGGCGAACCACGATATCGACATGGCCAACCGGCTGCTGGACGAGGCGGGCCTCGCGAACCGCACGGAGGATGGCTTGAGGCTTCTGCCCGATGGGCGCCCGGCAAAAATCATCGTCGAAAGTGCGGGAGAAAGCACGTTTGAGAGCGACGTCTTGGAACTGATCACCGATCACTGGTCGAAGATCGGCATTGCGATCTTCACCCGCGTGTCGCAACGCGAGATTTTCCGCAAGCGGGTGATCGGCGGCGAGACGCTGATGTGCGTGTGGATGGGTCTCGACAACGGCGTGCCGACGGCCGAGATGTCGCCCAACGAACTGGCGCCGACATTCGACGACCAGATGCAGTGGCCGGTCTGGGGGCTTCATTATCTCTCCGGCGGTCGTGATGGACATCCACCGGATCTTGCCGAGGCCAGGCAGCTTCTCGACCTGCTGAAAGACTGGAAAACAGCCGGAACGCACGAGGAGCGGGAAGCAATCTGGCATTCGATGCTGACCATCTACACACAGGGCGTCTTCACCATCGGCATCGTCAACCAGGCTCTGCAGCCGCTCGTCTATTCTTCGAAACTGCGCAACATTCCCGAGAAGGCCCTGTTCGGCTACGATCCGACATCCTTCCTTGGCGTCTATATGCCTGACACCTTCTGGTATGAGGAGGATCACGCATGATCCGCTACATTCTCTGGCGGATCATGGTGATGATCCCTACCCTGATTCTGATTTCCATGCTCGTCTTCACCATCATCGAGCTGCCGCCGGGCGACTATTTCGAAAGCTATGTCGCCGAGATGCGGGCAATCGGCGAACCGGCCGACATGCAGGAAATCGAGGAATTAAGGGCGCGCTACGGTTTTGACCAGCCGCTGCCGATCCGTTACCTGCATTGGGTGGGCGGCATGATGGTGGGCGATTTCGGCTATTCCTTCGAATACCGCCTGCCCGTCTCGGACGTTGTCGGCGACCGTCTGTGGCTGACCATTCTCGTATCCGTCGTGACGATCATCCTCACTTGGCTGCTGGCCTTCCCGATCGGCATCTATTCCGCCACGCATCAGTATAGCTGGGGCGATTATGGGCTGACGCTTCTCGGCCTTATCGGCCTTGCCGTGCCTAATTTTGTGCTGGCGCTCATCCTGATGTATTTCGCCAACGTCTGGTTCGGCACATCGATCGGCCATCTGATGGACCAGAAATACCTGAACCAGCCGATGAGCTGGGACAAGGCGAAGTCGATCCTCGAACATCTGTGGATCCCAGTGATCATTATCGGCACGGCCGGCACCGCCGGCATGGTGCGCCGGCTGCGCGCCAACCTGCTTGATGAGCTGCGCAAGCAATATGTGATGACGGCGCGGGCGAAGGGGCTTCACCCGTTCAAGGTTCTGACGAAGTATCCGCTGCGCATGTCGCTCAATTTCTTCATCTCGGACATCGGCTCGATCCTGCCACAGATCATTTCCGGAGCGGAAATCACCGCCGTCGTGCTGTCACTCGAGACGACGGGGCCCATGCTGATCAAGGCGCTGCAGACGCAGGACATGTATCTGGCGGGTTCCTTCCTGATGTTCCTTGCCATATTGACCGTGGTCGGGGTGCTGATCTCGGACATCGCGCTTGCACTCTTCGACCCGCGCATTCGCCTTTATGGAGGTCGGACGCGATGAGCATGCAACTGCCACCGGACGGCCAGCCGCTGCCGCATTACGTCAATGAAGCTGCTTTCGATCCATACGCTTTCGATAAGACGGGCGAAGGTGCACCGCTTGCCAAGCGAGCCTCCCAGCTCCGTTTGATGTGGTGGAGGTTCAGGCGGCACAGGTTGGCGCTGTTCTCAGGCATATTCCTGCTGTTCTGCTATCTGTCGATCATCATCGCCGAGTTTCTTGCGCCGTATAATCTCCACACGCGCAACATGGATCACATCTATGCGCCGCCGCAATCGGTGCATCTGTTTCATGACGGGACGTTCGTCGGGCCATTCGTCTACGGCCAGAAGATGACGCTGGACATGGAGAACCTGAGGCGCGTCTACACCGACGATCCCAACCAGGTGCAGCGGCTCCGCTTCTTCTGCAAGGGCGATCCCTACAAATTCTGGGGCCTCATTTCCGCAGAGCGACATCTCGTCTGCCCGGCTGAAGGCGGCCAGATGTTCCTGTTCGGCACCGACCGGCTCGGACGGGACGTCATGTCCCGGGTCATCTATGGCGCACGGATTTCGCTGACGATTGGTCTTCTCGGCATCACCACCAGCTTCGTGCTGGGCATCCTGATCGGCGGGCTTGCAGGCTATTGGGGCGGCAAGTTCGATCTTGTGGTGCAGCGCATCATCGAAGTACTGCAGTCGATCCCGAGCATTCCGCTATGGCTGGCGCTTGCCGCGATCATGCCGGTGGATTGGAGCCCGTTCGTCATCTATCTCGGCATTACCTTCATCCTGGGGCTTCTGGACTGGACAGGGCTTGCGCGCGCGGTGCGATCCAAGCTGCTGGCGCTTCGGGAGGAAGACTATGTGATGGCGGCGCAATTGATGGGGGCCAATCACTGGCGTGTCATCGGCCGGCATCTCATTCCCGGTTTCATGTCGCACCTGATCGCCAGCGCGACGCTGACCATTCCCGGCATGATCCTCGGCGAGACGACATTGAGCTTTCTCGGGCTCGGCCTCAGGCCACCGGTCACGAGCTGGGGCGTGCTTCTGACCGAAGCGCGGACGGTCAATGTCGTGGCGCTTTATCCCTGGCTGCTCATCCCGGTGATCCCGGTCATCCTGGTCATCCTCGCATTCAATTTCTTAGGCGATGGCTTGCGTGACGCGGCGGACCCCTATCACTGACTTGCGCGCATAAAAGCGGGCGGATACTGGTTTTGCCGGCCGAACCCTGGATGAGGGATCGACCGGCAAAGACCGCAAGGAACGACGTTGAACATACCGAACAAGATGGTCGTGCTGCTTAAAGGCTATCCGCGCCTTTCAGAGACCTTTATCGCGCAGGAACTGCGCGGTCTGGAACTCGCCGGCTTCAAGCTGGAACTGATGTCGATGCGCCGACCGACCGACAAGAAGCGGCATCCGGTACATGACGAGATCGAGGCGCCCGTCCACTATCTACCTGAATATCTGCACGAAGAGCCTCTGCGGGTCGTCAAGGCCTTTTTCCACTGGTTCGGCAAGCCATCCTTCCGGGCGGCTGCCAAAGCATTTCTGAAAGACCTGCCGCGCGACATAAGCCGCAACCGTTTTCGCCGCTTCGGCCAGGCGCTGGTGCTTGCCCGCGAATGGCCTAAAGGGGCGGACTGGCTGCATGTGCATTTCATCCACACACCGGCTTCGGTCGCCCGTTATGCATCGCAGTTGCTTGGCATACCCTTCACCGTTTCCGCCCATGCCAAGGATATCTGGACGAGCCCAGACTGGGAGCTTTCCGACAAGCTCGATGATGCAAGCTGGACGGTGACCTGCACCCGCGGCGGCGCCGATCACCTGCGCACACTCTCAGAGAACGCCGGCAAGGTGCATCTCAGCTATCATGGCCTGAACCTCAGCCGTTTTCCCTCGCCGGATCGCGCAGCTGCGACGCGCGATGGCTCCAATCCGAATGATCCCATTACGATACTGGCTGTCGGCCGTGCCGTGCCGAAAAAGGGCTTTGATATCCTGCTCAAGGCGCTAGCCCTGCTTCCAGCCGACCTTCACTGGCGGCTCGATCACGTCGGCGGCGGTGATGAGCTGAAGGTGCTGAAGCCGCTTGCGGAAGAACTCGGGCTTGCCGGCCGCGTCAGCTGGCATGGGGCGATGTCGCAGCAGGAAGTGCTGCAGCGTTACGGCGAGGCCGACATATTCGCCCTGCCCTGCCGCATTGGCAAGGATGGCGATCGCGACGGATTGCCGAATGTTCTGGTCGAGGCGGCCAGCCAGCGGATCCTCTGCATCTCGACAACGATTTCCGGCATTCCGGAACTGTTCGTCGATCAGGAGAACGGCCTATTGGTCGAACCGGAAGACACATTGGCGCTCGCCAAAGCGCTCGAAACTGCCATCCGCAACCCATCGGAACGGGATCGCATGGCCAGGAATGCGGAAGCGAAGGTCCGTGGTCATTTCGACCACAAGACCAGCATATCGGATCTGGAGAGATTGTTCTCAGCCGCCTATTCGACACTCGCCAACAAGGAGCCCTCGCAGCCATGACATCACCGCGCGTGCTCTTCTATGTTCAGCATCTGCTGGGGATCGGCCATATCGCTCGGGCAAGCCTCGTTGCGTCGGCTCTTGCCGAGGATGGCTTTGAGGTGACGATGGTAACCGGTGGACTGCCCGTGCCCGGTTTTCCGGGACCGGGCATCAACCATGTTCGACTGATGCCGGAGGTCACGTCTCGCGAAGGGTTCTCAGGCCTGCAGGACATAGATGGAGCAACGCTCGGGCCTGAGGGAGAGCGCCAGCGCATGGAGCAGTTGCTGGCGGTTCTTGGCGACACGAAGCCGGATATTGTCATCACCGAAGCATTCCCGTTCGGACGACGGCAGATGCGCTTCGAGCTTCTGCCGTTTCTCGATGCGATCATGACGATGCGCCCGAGGCCGCTGCTCTTTGCCTCGATCCGCGATATCCTGCAAGTGAACAAGAAGCCTGGGCGTGACGAGGAAACGGTTGCGCTGGTCAGGCAACATTTCCATCGCGTGCTCGTGCATGGCGATAGAAACCTGACACGGATCGAAGACACGTTTCCGCTTGCAGGCGAGATCGCGGACAAGGTGCTCTATACTGGTCTCGTTGCACCTGCAGCCCCTGTTCCCTCGCTCGAAAAATACCGGGTGGTGGTTTCCGCCGGTGGTGGAGCAGTGGGACAGAAACTGCTGAGTGCCGCCGTTGCTGCTCGCGACCTGATCTCCGCGCCCGGCCGCTGGTGCGTGATTACCGGACCGAACCTCGATGCGGCAAGCTTCGACAGTCTTGCCTCGAAGGGCGGCGGCGAGATGGATGTGTTTCGCTTCAGGAGCGATTTCCGGCAGTTGCTTGGCAGTGCCGAGCTTTCGATCTCACAGGCGGGCTATAATACCGTCTGCGACGTGCTGAGAGCCGGCTGCGGGTCGCTGCTTGTGCCTTTTGCGGCTGGCGGCGAGACGGAACAGACGGCGCGCGCAGTAAAGCTGCGGGAACTCGGGCTGGCGGAATTCATCGAGGAAGCGGCAATCACACCAGACTTGGTGGCAAGCGGAATCGGCAAGGCCCTTGCGCAACGTGGCAAGGCCCATCTGGACCTGAACATGGATGGAGCACGTGAAACGGCGCGGCTGCTACGCCGCGAAATCAACCGCGAGAGCTGATTTCAGCTCTCGACGGCGGTAAGATAATCGGGACGCTTTCCCTGCAGGTATTCCTGGACGATGGCAGAAAGATTGGGCAGACCTTCAAGGCGATAATCCGGCGCCGTTGCAGATGGCGGGTCCCGCAGCAGCAGTTCCTTGATCGCCGCAGAGAGCCGCATCCCATCCGAAGAATGATCGGGATGCAGCATGGCAACCAGTCCAAGTTCCGTGGCACGCATTGCGCGGATCAACTGCTCCTGCCTCGGCACCATGCGGGGAATAATCAGCGCCGGCTTATCGAAGGACAGAATTTCGCAATAGGTGTTATAACCGCCCATGGCAACGATCGCACGCGCATTGGCGATCAGGTCTTCCATGCGGTTATCGAATTCGATGACCTCAAGACAGTTATGCGAAGCGGCTGCCTGTTTCAGCGTTTCGCGCTGCTCGCCGGGCATGTAAGGGCCAAGCACGATCAGGGCTTTTTCTGTCAGATCCGGATCGGCCTGATACGCATTTATTACGTCGCGAACGAGTTCATACCCGTCACCGCCGCCGCCAGTAGTCACCAGAATATAATCGCCATCCCGCTTCGGCAGAGCCGTCGCGCGGCTTTTCCATGCCTTTCGCTGCAGGAAGCCGACGAAGGTCATCTTGCGACGTAATGATGGCGGCACATCGAGCCCGGTGAGTGGATCGTGGAAATCCGGAGGGCCGTAGACCCATACGTGATCGTAGAGCTGATCGATCTTCGCCATCACATCGTTGCGCCGCCATTCGGCATCAAGAAGATGCGGCGCATCCATGACGTCACGTAGGCCAAGCACGAGAAGCGTGCCGCGGCTCTTGAGATAAACGAGCGTGTCTTCCACTTCGCGCCGAAGACCGAGCGGCTCCTTGTCGACGATGAAGATATCCGGTTGGAAGGATTCCGCCGTCTGGCGAATGATCGCCTGACGCATTTCCAGCGTTTCCTCCAGATTGATGTGCTCATCCATCGACGTGTAGTCGCCGTTGCGCAGCTTGATCACGCTCGGGATCTTCACGTAGTCGACGCGCGAGCGATAATCGAAGGCACCGGCAATCGTTGCGCCGGAAATGATCAGGACATGCGCGCCCTGAAAGGTTTCGACCAGGTGATTGGCGATCGTCATGCAGCGGCGAATATGGCCTAGCCCAAACGTATCGTGGCTATACATGAGAATGCGGGCATCTCTGAAACCCTGTGACATGCCCTTGACCTTAGGTAACATCTGAATTGTCTTTCCCGGCAACATAAAGTCTTTCAAAAGCGAAGCCAAGTCAGGCCGAGGCCGCAGCTAAGGGATCTCACGGACCCTGTCTTGAACGATATGCGCTTCGAACTTGGGAGTTATCGCTTGAGGCACAAGCCCTATCCTGAAGACGTGATGCGTCGTTATCCCTCAGGCCTGCTATCGCCCACGCTCAATCGATTTCGGACCGATGCTCCATATACCAGCGGACGAAAGCATCGACACCTTCATCCAATCCGGTTTCCGGCTTACGCCCAGTCAGCGCCAGCAGAAGGTCTGGGCTGGCGAATGTGCGCGGCACATCGCCTTTCTGCATCGGCAGCATCTTGCGCCTTGCCGGCTTGCCCATGGTCTTTTCGATAACCTCGATAAAATCGAGAAGCCCGACCGGCTGACCGCCGCCAAGATTGACTGTACGGAACGGTCCTTGCTCCGAAAGCGTATCGATATCAGCAACACGGTTCGATTCGGATGGAGCAACCATGGACAAATCAATGATCGAATCGACGAGATCGTCGATATAGGTGAAGTCACGGCTCATCTTGCCTTCGCCGTAGATCTCTATTTCCTGATCGTCGAGCATCGCCTTGACGAACTTGAACAGCGCCATGTCCGGCCGGCCCCAGGGACCATAAACCGTGAAGAAACGGAAAGCCGTCGTCGGAACCTTGTAGAGATGGGCGTAGCTATGAGCCATCACCTCCATGGACTTCTTGCTGGCAGCATAGAAAGTCAGAGGTTCGTCAGCCTTGTCTGTTTCCCGGAACGGAATGCCCGGATTGGCACCGTAGACGGAAGAGGTGGACGCCAACATCAGGTGTCCGACACCGACTTCTCGGGCGATCTCAAGAATGTTCCACGAGCCGATGAGGTTCGAGTCGAGATAGGCCTTTGGATTTTCGAGGCTGTAACGAACACCTGCCTGAGCTGCCAGATGAACGATAACGTCCGGATTGAAGCCCTTGACCGCTCCTTCAAGCAAAGCTCTGTCTTCCAGCATGCCCTGTACGAAGCGGAAGGAAGGAAACTGTGCCAGCCCGGCATTGCGGGCCTCCTTCAGGCGCAGGCTGTAATAGGCCGTCATCCCGTCAAAGCCGACAACCTCGTGACCATCCTGCAAAAGCTTGCGCGCCAGATGAAACCCGATGAAGCCCGCCGTACCGGTGATGAAATAACGCATGTCCGCTTCCGCTGTTGATGGGGATCACATACCCAACCAAACGGGTCGAAGCAACGAGCCGCTAATGGAAAAGCCTGAGGCGCGCCGGTGGAACGCCGGGTTTGCCATTTTTGCGATCGACAGCAAACTGGATGAGATCCATCGAAGCCTGGTCGGTGAGAGGCTTGGCCATGACGCCGACAACACCGTTCACACCAGAAGCCACTACGCCTGGGTTTCCGGTGATCATGATGACGACAATACCGTATTCGGCCAAGACCTTGGCGATCTCCGGCCCCGTCTCGCCATCGGCAAGCCGCACGTCGACGAAAGCGATATCCGTGTCACGCGTGTAGTTGAGCGCCACCTTCATATCAGGCGCGATGCCAACCACATCATGTCCACTACGCTGAACTGCCTCCTCTATGTCCATGGCGACTAGCAGGCTGTCTTCGACAATCAGAAAGCGATATTCCACGCGCATTCTCCTATCACTCAAGCGGCAAATAGTCGGCGCTTGCCGCTTGGCAATAGGTATCTTAGAGATCACGGTCATTTTTAGGGGCGTGGTTAAGCCTTTGAACCTCGGCATTTTTGCGCGTCAGACCCGTATACGACGATCCAGCAAGGAGCCAGAAGACGGCGACTGAGTGATCGCCAAATATTTCAGAGACGGGCGAAAGGTGAGGAAGCATCCGGAACCGTTTTATCGACAAGCGGGTTCTCTTGCCGGAAGTCAAAAGAGGAGAAGAACCATGAAAAATATCATTCTTGCTTCCTGCGCAATCTTCGCAGCAACCTTTGCAGGCCAAGCTTATGCACAACAGAGCACGGTGACCGGCGCAGCCGGTGGTGCCGTGACCGGAGCTGTGGTGGGTGGTCCCGTCGGTGCCGCGGTGGGCGGTGTTGTCGGTGCCATCGCCGGCACGGCAATCGATCCGCCGCCACGCGAAGTTGTTACCTATGTTGAACAGCAGCCCGCACCAACCACGGCCGTGACCGTGGAACAGCCGATCGCCGTTGGAAAGCCGGTTCCCGAAACCGTTGTGCTAACCCCGGTTCCAAGCAACACCCGATATGCCTATACGGTGGTCAACAATCAGCGCGTGATCGTCGATCCGCAGACCCATACCGTGGTGCAGATTATCAAGTAACGCCCACAATGCGAAAGCCCCGCTTCATATGCGGGGCTTTTCAATTACACCGCCAAACGAGATCTCAGACCACCAGCGTTTGGCTGATCCTATCCTCTTCGCCGAACAGGCGGAGGTAGCGTTGCACTTCCTTCGCGTCGCCGGTCGCCTTCTGCGGATTGTCCGAAAGCTTAACGGCGGGGCGACCATTGGCTTCGCTGACCTTGCAGACGACCGAGATCGGTTTCAATCCGTTGATCTCGGTTGGCGCGCACCCGGCAAAGTCGTTGGTAAGGTTGGTGCCCCAGCCGAAGCTCATGCGAACTCGGCCCTCGAAATGCTTGTAGGTTTGAATGATCGCATCGACATCGAGGCCGTCTGAAAAGATCAGCAGCTTTTCCTTCGGGTCGCGGCCGACCTTCTTCCACCAGTCGATGATCTTTTCGCCGCCTTCGATCGGCGGGGCACTGTCGGGGCGGAAGCCTGTCCAGTCTGCGACCCAGTCCGGCGCATCCCGCAGAAACGCGGCAGTACCGAAAGCATCCGGCAAAACGATCAGCAGATTGCCGTGATAAAGCCGGTTCCAGTCCTTCAGTACCTGATAGGGGGAGTTGCGCAGCTCTTCATCCGTCTGCGCCAAGGCGGCTGCGACCATCGGCAGCTCGTGTGCATTGGTGCCGACAGCTTCCAGATCGCTGTCCATAGCAAGCAATACGTTGCTGGTACCGGTAAATCCGCTGCCGATGCCTTCCTTCAAGGCCTCGACGCACCAGCGCTGCCACAGGAAGCTGTGGCGACGGCGGGTGCCGAAATCGGAAATGCGCAGGCCGGGCAACTCCCGCAGGCGCTGAACCTTTTCCCACATCCTGGCCTTGGCACGAGCATAAATCACATCGAGCGTGAAGTAACCGAGCGAGCGCATGGCCGTGCGGGAACGCATCTCGTTGATGATTGCCAGCGCCGGAATTTCCCACATCGTGGTATCCATCCACTTGCCATGGAAATTCAGCTCGTATTGCCCATTGCGCTTGGACAATTCGTATTCCGGCAGCTTGTAGTTGGAAAGCCAGGTGAGGAATTCGGGTTCGAAGATCTGGTTGCGGCCATAAAACGTGTTACCCGCCAGCCAGATCATCTCCTTCTTGGAGAGACTAACCGTGCGGGCGTGGTCAAGTTGCTCCCGCAGGGCACCTTCATCGATCTCTTCCGCCAGTTTCACGCTGGTGGTGCGATTGATCACGGAGAATGTCGCGTCGACGTCCGGATAAAGCTTCCAGATCATCTGTAACATCAAAAGTTTGTAAAAGTCGGTGTCGATCAGACTGCGGATGATCGGATCGAGCTTCCAGCTGTGGTTATACACCCTGGTTGCGATATCGGTCTTGGTCATGCCTGCCCCTGTCCCGGTCCCCTGTGACCGGTCGGCCTCACTCGCTATAGAGGCAAGCTAACGATCCTACCTCCCGGCAGCTTTATCGTGAAAAAAATCGATTAAGTCCAGACGCAGTTCAACTGTCGCGGTACTGCCGAAAACAAACCGGAAGCTTCAGTAACCCGTCGTCCTGTCGACGACGTGCTGTAGCGGCTCTCCTCTTTCGAAACGCTCCATCTGAACTTCCGCATTGCGGAGCAAGGCCCGGATATCGGACGCAGAAGCAGCATGCGGCGTCACGATTACATCGTCCATGGACCAGAAACGGCTGTCCGGCGACAACGGCTCCTGCTCGAAGACGTCGAGAGACGCGCCGCCCAAGGTCTTGGCGTCGAGAGCCGCGACGAGATCCTTCTCCACCTGGCTACCGCCGCGCCCGGCATTGATGAAGACTGGCGCTCCGAGCGCGCCTTTTCGGCATAGCTTGGAAAAGAGCGACGCATTGAAGATGCCGCGCGTCTCGTCCGTCAGCGGCAAGAGCCCGACGAGAATGTCGGTGCGGGCCAGAAAGGCATCGAGTTGCGACGCATCGTAGGTCTCGATACCCTCGATCGTCTTCTTCGTCCGCGACCAGCCGATGACGTTGAAACCCATGATCTTCAGTTTGCGGACACTATCTTGGCCAAGCACGCCTAACCCCATGACACCGACGGTCAGGTCCTTCGCTTCAGGCTGGTGCAATTCCTTCCAGATGCGCGAGCGTTGCTGAACGGCATAGGCCGGAGCTTGACGCAGATGGCTGAGGCATTGAAGCACGACCCACTCGCTCATGCGGGTGGTAAGGCTCTCATCGACGAAACGGACGATCGGGATATCCGGCAGGCCGGGCGTGGCGAGGATGGAATCGACGCCGGCGCCGCCGGAAAACAGCACTTTCAGATTGGGGGCGCGATGGAAAAGATCCAGATCCGGTTTCCAGAGAAAAGCATAGCTTGCGTTGGAAAGATCCGCCGACTTGTCCGAGGCGTGCAGGACCTGGCGTCCGGCGAGTGCGCCGACCAGAGCCTGATCCACATCACGGCGTTCGAATTTCAGGTCGATAACGACAGAACCTTTTTCAGACAAAGCTATTCCCACTTTTGTTATTGGCCGACGGCCCCGTTTTCGACCGCCTCGATATTGAAAGCCGCAGCCATAAGCGCCTTGGTATAATCTTCCTTCGGCGCGCGGAAGATTTGTTCGGACGGACCTTCCTCGACCACCTTTCCGGTGCGCATGACGATAACGTGGTTGGCGAGTGCCTTCACCACTTTCAGGTCATGGCTGATGAAGAGATAGGCGAGATCATGCTTGGCCTGCAGATCGCGCAGAAGGTCGACGACCTGCGCCTGCACCGTCATGTCGAGCGCCGAGGTCGGCTCGTCCAGCATGACGAAACGGGGTTTCAGCACCATGGCGCGGGCAATTGCGATACGCTGCCGCTGGCCGCCGGAAAATTCATGCGGGTAACGCCAGCGGGTTTCGGGATCGAGGCCGACTTCCTGCAGCGCCCAGGCAACACGTTGATCGCGCTCGTCTGCTGACAGCTGCCGCTCGTGGACCTTCAGGCCTTCGGCGATGATCTCTCCCACCGGCATACGGGGACTGAGCGAACCGAAGGGATCCTGAAACACCACCTGCAAGCGATTGCGATAGGGCAGCATCTGTTTGAAGGAATGGCCGTTGATCGCATCGCCGATGAAGACGATCCTCCCTTCCGAGGCGATCAGCCTTGCCAGCGCCAGACCGAGCGTCGTCTTGCCGGAGCCGGATTCGCCGACAATGCCGAGCGTTTCGCCGGCACGCAGCGTCAGATCCACGCCATCGACCGCCTTCACGTGATCCACCACTCTACGCATGAATCCGGCCTTGATCGGAAACCAGACACGCAGATCCTTGGCTTCCATGACGACCGGATGGCTCGGATCGGCTGCCGGTGGTTCGCCTCTCGGTTCGGAACTGAGAAGATGTTGGGTATAGGGATGCTGCGGGTGCTCGAAGACATCTGTGACTGAGCCCTCCTCGACGATCTTGCCCTTGGTCATGACACAGACGCGATCGGCGAATTTGCGGACGATGCCGAGATCGTGGGTGATGAACAGCATGGACATGCCATGCTCGCCCTTCAGCTTGCGCAAAAGCTCTAGAATCTGTGCCTGAACCGTCACATCCAGAGCGGTTGTCGGCTCGTCGGCGATCAGAAGCTTCGGCCGGTTGGCGAGCGCCATGGCGATCATGACACGCTGGCGCTGGCCGCCGGAGAGTTCGTGCGGATAGGCGGTCAGGCGCTTTTCCGGCTCGCGGATGCCGACCTGGTTGAGCAGCTCCAATATGCGGCTGCGGGCGGCGCTACCCACCATCGCCTGGTGCATTTCCAAAATCTCGCCGATCTGCTTCTCGATCGTGTGCAGCGGATTGAGCGATGTCATAGGCTCCTGAAAGATCATCGTGATGTCATTGCCGCGCACATTGCGCAGCTCCGCTTCCGATGCTTTCAGAAGATCCTTGCCCTGAAACAGGATTTCACCAGAAGGGTGGCTTGCGGCCGGATAGGGCAGAAGCTTGAGGATCGAATTGGCCGAGACAGATTTGCCGGAGCCGGATTCGCCGACCAGAGCCAGGACTTCACCCGGCCTTATATCGAACGACACGTGATCGACGGCGAGCGTTTCCCTATCGCCCTGATGAAAGGCGACGGACAGATCACGAACGGAAAGGAGGGCGTCTGTCATCATATCACCGGAACGTCTTGCGGGGGTCGAAGGCATCACGCACCGCCTCGCCAATGAAGATCAGCAGCGATAGCATGATCGACATGGTGAAGAAGGCCGTCAGGCCGAGCCAGGGCGCTTGCAGGTTGTTCTTACCCTGGGCGATCATTTCTCCCAGCGACGGCGAGCCGGGCGGCATGCCGAAGCCGAGGAAATCCAGAGACGTAAGCGTGGCGATCGAACCCGACAGGATGAAGGGCAGGAAGGTGAGCGTCGCCACCATCGCGTTGGGCAGGAGGTGGCGATACATGATCGTCCAGTTGCCGACGCCGAGCGCACGGGCCGCACGCACATATTCGAAGTTACGGGCGCGCAAGAACTCCGCCCTGACCACGCCGACGAGGCTGACCCAGGAGAAAAGCAGCAATATGCCGAGCAGGATGAAGAAGCCGGGCGGCAAGATCGAGGCGATGATCAGCAGGATATAAAGGACCGGCATTGCCGACCAGATCTCGATGAAACGCTGCATCAGAAGATCGGTCCAGCCACCGAAATAACCCTGCACGGCACCGGCTCCGACGCCGATGATGGCCGAGCAGATGGTGAGTGCCAGGCCGAAAAGTACGGAGATGCGGAAACCGTAGATCATCCGGGCCATGACATCACGCGCCTGATCGTCGGTGCCGAGCCAGTTCATGTTGCCGAGAATGCAGTTGGGGTCCTGATCGCCTTGCGGATAGGCCTTGCAGCGATCGGCCTTGGCCATCAGCCAGAAGGGTTCGGTCGGGGCGGAATGGGGGATCTGCGAATTGACCGTCTGATAGGAATAGCGGATCGGCGGCCAGATCATCCAGCCATTGGCATTGATCTCTTCCTGGATGAAGTCCGATCGATAGTCCGTCGTCGCGAGGAAGCCGGCGAACTTTTCCTCCGGGTAATCGACCAGAACCGGATAGAGGATCTCGCCCTTATAAGAGGCGACGATCGGCCGGTCATTGGCGATGAATTCGGCAAACAGGCTGAGCGTGAAGAGGACCAGAAAAATCCAAAAGGACCAGAAACCGCGCTTGTTTGCCTTGAAATTGGCGAGCCGGCGCTTGCTGGTCGGCGACAGGAAGGGGCGCTTGGCGGGCGGCGCTGCCGCGATCGGCGTGGTGACGGAAGTTGCGTTCATCAGACGTCCCTCCGCTCGAAATCGATGCGCGGGTCGATCCAGGTATAGATCAGGTCGGAGATCAGGTTCACGACGAGGCCCATCAGCGAGAAGATGAAGAGCGTGCCGAAGACGATCGGATAATCACGATTGACGATGGAGAGATAACCGAGCCTTCCCAGCCCATCGAGCGAGAATATGTTCTCGATCAGCAGCGAGCCGGTGAAGAAGGCGGAGATGAAGGCGCCCGGAAAACCGGCGATGACGATCAGCATGGCGTTGCGGAAGACGTGCCCGTAGAGAACCTGCCGTTCGTTGAGGCCCTTGGCGCGCGCCGTCGTGACATATTGTTTCTTGATCTCGTCGATGAAGGAGTTTTTCGTCAGCAGCGTCGTGGTGGCAAAGGCCGAGAGCGACATGGCGATCAGCGGCAGGGTGAGGTGCCAGAAATAGTCGCCGATCTTCTGATACCACGCGAGATCGTCGAAATTGTCGGAGACGAGGCCACGCAGCGGGAACCAGTCAAAGAAGGAACCGCCGGCGAAAAGGACGATCAGCAGGATGCCGAAGAGGAAGCTCGGCACCGCATAACCGACGATGATGACGCCCGAGGTCCAGATATCGAAGCTCGACCCGTCCTTGACCGCCTTGCGGATGCCGAGCGGGATAGAAATCAGATAGGAGACGATCAGGATCCAGAAGCCGAGCGAGATAGAGACCGGCAGCTTGTCGATGATCAGGTCGATGACCGGCGTGTTGCGGAAGAAGCTCTCGCCGAAATCGAAGCGGATATAGTTCCACATCATGTCGAGGAAACGCGTTAGCGGCGGCTTGTCGAAACCGAACTGCTGCTCGAGCTTCTTGATGAATTCCGGATCGAGCCCTTGGGCGCCGCGGTAATTCGATTCAGAGCTTATGCCCTGAGCCGACAGATCGTTGCTGGCTCCCGACAGGCGGTCACCTGAATCCTGCCCCTGGACCTGAGCGATGATCTGCTCGACCGGCCCGCCCGGCGCAAACTGCACGACAAGGAAGGAAATAGCCATGATGCCGACAATGGTCGGGATCATCAGCAGCAAGCGGCGTAGAATATATGCGCCCATCAGGACACCTTGCCGAACGTTTCGGGCATATCACCGCGGGTCTGCGCAACGATCAAGCGGGCTTCCTTCATCTCTAGGCGAATCAATCCGGCCATTTGGAACAGTTGCCCCTTCAAGGTGCAAGCATCTTACTTACCGGGCTGTTTGGCAAACCATGCTTCGGGGAAAGCGGTGCCGTATTCCGGCAGCTTTTCCGGATGCGCGATCCGGTTCCAATAGGCGATCTTTTCCTCGCCGGAATAGAACATCGGCACGACATAGTGGTTGGCGAGCAGCACGCGGTCCATGGCCTTGATCGCCGCCACCTGTTCCTCGCGGCTTGGAGGGAAGACGATCTTGCGAATCAAGATGTCGACGGCAGGATCGGCGATCCCGGCATAGTTGCGCGATCCCTGACGATCGACTGATGCCGAACCCCAATAGTCGTTCTGTTCGTTGCCGGGGTTCATCGTCTGCGCCCAGACACCGAAAATGATGTCGTAGTCGAAGCTGCGGACACGGTTGATATATTGTGAGGCGTCCACTGTGCGGATGCGTGCATCGATACCTATTTTCTTGAGGCTGTTGATATAGGGAGTGACAGTCCGCTCCTGACCGGCATTGCTCAGCAGGATTTCAAACCCCAGGGGCTGGCCGGTCTTGCTGTTGACCATGCGGTTGCCCTTCAACTCGTAGCCAGCCTGCTTAAGCAGACCAACTGCGGTGCGAAGGTTGTCGCGCACCTTGTTCGGATCGCCATTGACCGGGTTTGCGTAGGGTTTGGTGAAGACTTCCGGCGGGACCTTGTCCTTCAGTTCATTGAGGATTTCGAGCTCCTTGCCCTCAGGCAGGCCGGAGGACGCAAGCTCCGTGCCCCAGAAGAAACTGTCGACCCGTTTCAGGCCACCAAAGGCCAGGTTCTTGTTGAGGTCCTCGAAATCATAGGCGTAATTCAAGGCCTCACGGACCCGCGCATCCTTGAAGATGTCGCGGCGCATGTTCGGCACGAATGCCTGCATCACGCCGACAGCCCTGAATGGGTTCGTCAGCGCCTCCTTCGTCACCCGGCCGTCCTTGACTGCGTCGAAATCATAGCGGGTCGCCCAGCGGCTGGAGCTGTTTTCCTGCCGGTAGTCGACATTGCCGGCCCGGAACGCCTCAAACTGCACGTCGGTGTCGGAGAAATAGGTGTAGCTGATGGTACGGAAATTATACTGGCCGCGGTTGATTGGCAGGTCCTTGCCCCAATAGTCGTCGCGCAGCTCATAGCGAATGCCCGATCCGGGCTGAACCGAAGCAACCTTGTAGGGGCCGGACGCCATCGGCACTTCCAGCGACGTGCGCGAAATATCGCGCGCCTTACCCTGGCTGTCGGTCCCTTCCCACCAATGTTTCGGCAGGATCGGGAAATCGCCTACGATCGAGGGTAGTTCCTTGTTGTTCTTCTCATCGAAGCGGAAGGTCACTTCGCGATCACCGGTCTTTTCCGCTCCGGTCACATGGCGATAGTAACCGGAATAAAAGGCACTGTGCTGTTTGAGCATATTCAGGCTGAAGACGACGTCTTCCGGGGTCACCGGCTGACCGTCGGCCCATTTGGCTTCCGGCCGCAGTCGGAAGGTCACTGACGACATGTCGTCAGGGTAGGCAACGGCTTCAGCCAATAGGCCGTAGGTGCCGAAGACCTCGTCTTCCGAACGCTTCATCAACGTTTCGAAGATCATCGTCACGCTGGAAGCGATGGCGCCCCTGTCAATTACCGGATTGAGGTTGTCGAACGTGCCCTCTTGGGCAAGCTTGAGTTCGCCTTGCTTGGGGGCGTTTACATCGACATAGGGAAGCGCCTGGAAATCTGCTGGCAATTGCGGCTCGCCGACCACGGCCATGCCGTAACGCCATTTCGGCTCATCGGCCATCGCCCATGGCGCCATGAATGACGCTGCCAATGCGACAACAAGACCTTTGCGGAGCCGGGCCAAATCCATGCTTTTCCCTTTGTGGTTTTGATTTGTTGCACCGAAGCATAGGGCAAAAGAGGGCGAAAAACAGGAGGAGCCGCTCACAAGCAATTTATCGCCCGCAGCCGCCGGGCGAGATCTCCATTTCACCAAAGTCTCATTCCAGACTAAACTGGCGATAAAAGTGATTTGCGGCGGAAGTTCATGAAATCGATTTCGAAGATGGTCCTCGGACTGGCGGCGACGGCTCTGTTATGCGGTTCCATCACGGATCCATCGATGGCGCAGGACGGTACGCCGGCCAAGCAGCTCTTCGGCGCGGTGAAATTGCCGAACGCTGCGTCGCCGGCACCTCTCGGCTTCTACGCCAAGGGCTGCATGTCCGGTGCCGTCGCACTACCGACGGACGGCCCGACATGGCAGGCCATGCGCCTTTCGCGCAATCGGCGCTGGGGCAACCCGGCAATGATCGATCTGCTCGAACAGTTTTCCCGCGATGCCGCAAGCCTCGGCTGGGGGACCGGCATTCTGGTCGGTGATATTTCCCAGCCTCGCGGCGGCCCGATGATAAATGGCCATGCCTCGCACCAGATCGGGCTCGATGCGGATGTCTGGTTCACACCGAAACCGGCCCAGCCGATGAGCGTGCAGCAGCGGGAAGACCTTCCGTTCACCTCGATGCTGGACAAGAGCAAGTTCCTGACTGTCGATTCGCGCAAGTGGACGAACACGCATGCTCGCCTGGTTATGCAGGCAGCAAGCTATCCCCAGGTACAGCGGGTTTTCGTCAACCCGGCCATCAAGAAGAAGCTTTGCCAGACCTGGACCGGCGACCGAAGCCTGCTCGGCAAGGTGCGGCCGGTCTACGGACATGACGAGCATTTTCATATCCGCATGAACTGCCCGCCGGGTGCAACAGGCTGCGAACGGCAGGCGGCAACGCCTGTCACCGACGATTGCGACAGCAAGGCGCTCGCATGGTGGTTCACCAAGGAACCATGGGCGCCGCCGAAGCCTGCCGACCCCGACAAGAAGCCGGTCAAGCCGCGCCAGGTCATGCTGTCGGACCTGCCAAAGGCCTGTTCTGCAGTGCTTGCCGGCGCGTCTCGCTCCGAAGCCGACGCGACCTTCGGGGGCCAGCCTGTGGCCTATTCGAGCCAGCCTTCCGTGCCTCAAGCCGTCGATCAGATGGATGCGATCAGCTCCAATCCGGCCAATGTTCCGGCAGACATACCGTTGCCACGCGAGCGGCCTTTCCGTTAAGCCCGTTTGGCATCCGTAAGCTGCAGCGACAACGCCGAGCCTTCCCTTATCGGCAACGGCACGATAGAAAGCCAAGGCAAATTAAGGTGGCCTGCAAAGGCCCGATGGAGGAATGCCTTGGAATCGGCCAAGCCGTGCATCGCGCTCATCGCGCATGATCTGAAAAAAGACGACATGGCGGATTTTGCCCGCCAACGCCAGACGGCATTATCGAAGTTTCGCATCGTCGCAACGGGAACGACCGGCGGCCGCGTGCAGGAAGCTGCTCCAGGTCTCGATGTTACGCGACTGAAAAGCGGGCCGCTGGGCGGCGATCAGCAGATCGGTGCGATGATCGCAACCGGCGAGGTCAGCATGCTGGTCTTTTTCATCGATCCGCTCTCCGCACTTCCGCACGATGTCGACGTCAAGGCGCTTACGCGGCTTGCAACCGTCTATGACATCCCGATGGCGCTCAATCGCGCCACTGCAGAACATCTCATCGACTTTCAGTAATCCGCGAGATCCGCTCCCCATGGCCAATGTTCATTCCGAGGCACTGCCCTTTCCTATCCTGATCGGAGATATCGGCGGCACCAATGCCCGCTTCTCCATTCTTGTCGATGCCGAAAGCAAGGCAACGGACTTCGTCCATGTGCAGACGGCGGATTACGAAACGATCGACGATGCGATCGTCGACAAGGTCTTCAACAATCCCGAGCTTGCCAAGCCGCGTTCGGCAATCCTTGCCATTGCCGGTCCGGTCGACGGCGACGAAATCGATCTGACCAATTGCGACTGGATCGTTCGGCCGAAGAAAATGATCGGCGAACTCGGCTTTGACGCGGTGCTCGTCCTCAACGACTTCGAGGCTCAGGCGCTCGCAGTTGCCAGCTTGACCGATAGCGACCGCGAGCAGATCGGCCCGAATGCGCCTGCCGTCGATGCAACACGGGTCGTACTTGGCCCCGGCACTGGTCTTGGCGTTGCAGGCCTGCTTCACGCCCAGGACACTTGGTTTCCCGTGCCGGGTGAAGGCGGCCATGTCGATATCGGCCCGCGCACACCGCGCGATCTCGAGATCTTTCCGCATCTCGTCACCATCGAGGGGCGTGTCTCGGCCGAGGAAATCATTTCCGGACGCGGCCTCCTGCATATCTACAATGCGGTCTGCGCGGCTGGCAGCGTTACACCGAGCGTCAGCCAGCCCAAGGATGTGACCGAAGAGGGTCTGAACGGGAAGAACGCCCAGGCTGCGGAGGCACTCGAACTGTTCGTGACCTATCTCGGCCGTCTCGCCGGCGATCTGGCCCTCATCTTCATGGCGCGCGGCGGCGTTTTCCTTGGTGGCGGGATTTCGCCAAAAATCCTGCCTGAGCTGAAGAAACCCGCCTTCCGGGCGGCTTTCGAGGACAAGGCACCGCATAAGGAACTGATGGAGACAATCCCGACTTTTGTCGTGACGCATCCGCAGGCAGCGCTCGCCGGCCTTGCCAGCTATGCCCGCACGCCCGCCTCTTATGGTATTGCTACCGAGGGGCGCTGCTGGCGTCGGTGAATGCCGGAAAGTCACACCATTAACGAATCCGGCAAGGTCGGCTGGCAAAACCAAGCCTAAGGGGTTAACAAGCCCCTTCTTGAGACTGCGCAGTGATACTGCCGAATTGGGACTTTCCATTGAAGGCTGAAAAAGAAAAAAAACGTCACGTTGATTCCAGCACCGTCGTCAGCGTGCTGAAGCGTATCATTTCGGAAAACGGCCGCGACCATATCCGTGGATATGTATTTGCGATCAGCTGTCTGATTGTCGTGGCGCTTTCAACCGCATTTACCGCCTGGATCATGGAGAAGGTTGTAAACGAGGCATTTGCCAATCGTCGCGCAGATATCGTCTGGCTGATATGCGGCTCTATCCTTGCTGCTTTCGTGCTGCGCGGTTTCGCCACCTATGGCCAAGCGGTTGCACTGTCGAAGATTAGCAACAATATCGTGGCGCGTTATCAGCGCCGGCTATACAGCCACATGATGTCGCTCTCGGTCGGCTTCTTCTCGGAAGCCCGTTCCGCGCATCTGGCGGCACAGATCAGCCAGAACATTTCGGGCATCCGCGATGTGATGAACCTGACGGTCACCTCGACAGCACGCGATCTCCTGACGCTCGTCTCGCTTGTCGGCGTTATGATTTCCAAGGACTGGGTTCTATCGCTGATCGTCTTTGCCGTCGCGCCGCCGCTCCTTTATGCGCTCCGTTATGTGTCTCGCCGACTTCGACTGGCGACCAGGGAGTCGATCGAGATCAACAGCCGCGTTCTTGGCGCCATGCAGGAAACGGTGCAGGGCATTGCGGTGGTGAAGGCCTTCACTATGGAGCAGGAGCTCGAGAAGAAGGTCAACAAGATCATCCAGACGGCTGAGGCCCGCTCCAACCGCATCGCGCGGCTTTCCGAGCGCACCTCGCCGCTGACGGAAACCTTTGCCGGCTTTTCCATCGCGAGCGTGCTGGCCTATGCCGCATTCCGTTCGATCTACGACAACGTGCCGCCAGGGGCTTTCTTCGCCTTCGTCACCGCCTTGCTGTTGGCCTATGATCCGGCACGCCGGCTTGCCAAGCTGCAGGTGCAGATGGACCGCGCCGTGGTCAACGCGCAGATGATCTATGCCCTTCTCGATCTGCAGCCCGCGCAACGCGAAAAGCCCGGCGCACCTGCTCTTGCGATCACCGAGGCCAAGGTCGAACTCAAGGATGTCGTTTTTTCCTATGCGACAGGTTCACCGATCCTTCGCGGAGTGAGCCTTGTCGCCGAAGGCGGCAAAACGACTGCGCTTGTCGGACCTTCAGGTGCCGGCAAATCGACCATTATCAACCTCATTCCGCGCTTCTACGATCCGGCGGAAGGCGAGATCCTGATCGACGGACAAAATATCGCCGACGTTACGAAATCCTCGCTTCGCCACCAGCTCGCTTATGTCTCGCAACAGCCCTACATGTTCGAAGGCTCGATCCGCGACAACATCCGATACGGACGTCCGGACGCAACCGACGAAGAGGTCGAGGAGGCAGCGAAGCTCGCGCACGCGCATGAATTCATCATTGCCCAGTCCGAAGGCTATGACACATCGGTCGGCGAAAACGGTGTGACGCTTTCCGGCGGCCAGCGGCAGAGGCTTTCGATCGCCCGCGCACTGGTGCGCAACGCGCCGATCCTACTGCTCGACGAGGCGACATCGGCGCTCGACAACGAGTCGGAGGCCGCCGTGCAGAAGGCGCTCGACACGGCCATGCGCGGCCGCACCGTGATCGTCATTGCGCACCGGCTGTCGACCGTCGTAAACGCCGACAAGATCGTGGTGATGCAGGAAGGCCGCGTTGTCGAGGAAGGCACTCATGATGACCTTGCCCAGCGCAAGAACGGCCTCTACGCTCGGCTCAACAATCTGCAATCGCCGGAACATCATTAAGCAGGAACAGGCAGGACATGAGTGAAAACGAGATGAAGCTGGTCGTCGTGGGTGCCGGCGGTCGAATGGGCCAGACCCTGATCCGCGTGATCCACGAAACGCCCAGCGTCACTCTTCATGCAGCCATCGAGCGCGAAGGCTCTCCGTTCCTCGGCAAGGATGCAGGTGAATTGTCGGGTGTTGGACCGATCGGCGTTGCGGTAACCAGCGATCCGCTTCAGGCCTTTCTCAATGCCGAGGGCGTGGTCGATTTCACCGCGCCTGCTGCCAGCGTCACCTTCGCAGGTCTCGCTGCGCAGGCGCGCATCGTGCATGTGATCGGCACGACCGGCTGCTCTGCCGATGATGAAGAGAAGTTCACCGCCGCAAGCCGTCATGCACGGGTGGTGAAATCCGGTAATATGAGCCTCGGCGTCAATCTTCTCAGCGTCCTGACCAAGCAGGCCGCGCGTGCCTTGCCGGCAGAGGGCTGGGATATCGAAATCATCGAGATGCATCACAAGCACAAGGTGGATGCTCCGTCGGGCACCGCATTGCTGCTCGGCGAAGCGGCTGCCGCAGGGCGCGGCATCGACCTTGCTTCCCAGTCCGTGCGCGTTCGTGATGGTCATACCGGCCCGCGCCCGGGCGGCACGATCGGCTTTGCAACGCTGCGCGGCGGCTCCGTCGTCGGCGATCATTCCGTCATTCTCGCCGGTGAAGGCGAACTGGTTACATTGTCGCACAGTGCCCGGGACCGCTCTATTTTCGCACGCGGGGCAGTTGCAGCCGCACTCTGGGCGCGTAATAAGAAGCCCGGTCAATATTCGATGCTCGACGTGCTCGGGCTCTCAAATCAATAATATACGGAGGTCTTTCTCATGAGCGGTACTCTTGTCCTCGTTCGCCACGGCCAGAGCGACTGGAATCTCAAAAATCTGTTCACCGGCTGGAAGGACCCTGACCTGACCCCGCTTGGGATCCAGGAAGCCGAGACCGGCGGCAAGGCGCTGGCCGAAACCGGCATCAAGTTCGACATCGCCTTTACCTCCGACCTGCAGCGCGCCCAGAAGACGCTGAAGATCGTGCTCGACAAGGTCGGCCAGCCGGACCTTCAGACGATCAAGGACCAGGCGCTGAATGAGCGCGATTACGGCGATCTCTCCGGCCTCAACAAGGACGATGCCCGTGCCAAGTGGGGCGAGGAGCAGGTTCACATCTGGCGCCGTTCCTATGACGTCCCGCCTCCGGGCGGCGAAAGCCTGCGCGACACCGGCGCCCGCGTTTGGCCCTATTACCTGACCGAGATCCTGCCCCGCGTCCTTCGCGGCGAAAAGGTGCTGGTTGCAGCCCACGGCAATTCGCTGCGCTCGCTGGTCATGGTGCTCGACAAGCTCACCAAGGAACAGATCCTCGGCGTCAACCTCGCAACGGGCGTTCCTATGGTCTACAAGCTCAACGCCGACTCCACGGTCGCTTCCAAGGAAGTGCTCGGCGACATGTCCGGCGCGCACTAAGCGTTACTCCGGTCCTCAAATTCAGACGCCAGCCGACAGGAAACTGCGGCTGGCGTTTTCTATTCCGGTCCTGTCAATTCTCGATCGTGAACTGCACCGCATCCGCCGGAAAACGGCTGACGGCATATTGGACCGGTACGCCATCGGGATCGACATTCAGCG
This sequence comes from Aliirhizobium cellulosilyticum, assembly GCF_014198105.1. Lineage (NCBI taxonomy): Bacteria > Pseudomonadati > Pseudomonadota > Alphaproteobacteria > Hyphomicrobiales > Rhizobiaceae > Aliirhizobium > Aliirhizobium cellulosilyticum. The sequence goes on from NZ_JACIGW010000002.1 coordinate 1,034,694, forward strand.
CCCGGGTAACGAGAACGATCGCTCCGGGCGACAGCTCCAGGGAGGCGAGATCGTCATTGTCCGCGTGGACGGCGGTGATTTCCGTCGAGGCGCGGATATAGTCCGGCAAGCCGACAGCCGCAAAGGCGGCGGTTATGGAGCCGCTGTCGCGATAGGCATCGGCCATGCCGGCAAAGCGGTCCGCCGGGAACCACGCGGTTGCGCGGGAAACGGGCCGGCGGTCGGCCTTTCTCAGTGTTTCGAGCCGGATGAGCCTTGAGCCTAAGGGCAATTGCAGCCGGGCGGCGAGATCGGCACTTGCGATTTCTTCGGACGAGGCGAGCAAGATGCCTTCCTTTTCCCGCGCCTGATCGCCAATGCCCTGATTGAATCTCGTGCGCCGCGAGATCGGAAAATTCAGCCTTTCCTTGCGCAGGATCAGCGTTCCCCGGCCCTGCACCGCCTGGACGATGCCTTCCTGGGCAAGCGCTGCAAGCGCACTGCGAACGGTATGGCGATTGACGCCGAACTGGGCTGCCAGAACCACTTCCGGCGGCACTTTTCCGGTGTCGTCATAGTCGCCGCCGGCGATGGCCGTGCGTATCCTGTCGGCAATCTGCCGCCAGAGCGCTACACCGTTTTGCCGACGAACTGCCGCTTCCTGCATATCCATGTCACACGCTTGTTATATCCAAAAGTTATGGCTAAGTTATCTTGTATAGTTGTCTATATCAATAGACATTTTGGAGAGTTGCCATGAGTGTTGCAGAGCAGACCCTGCCAACCGAACAGGCAGGCCGCAGGCGGTGCGCTTCCCTTCTCGCCGTAGCGACAACGGATGAACTTCGCGCCGCGTGGGATGCATTGAAAGACAAGCCCGAGACAAAACCCGTTCGCGGCCCGGAGACCGGGCTGGTGATGGTTCGCGGCCGGATCGGCGGCGGCGGCAGTCCGTTCAATCTCGGCGAAGCGACCGTGACACGCGCGACCATCGCACTTGCATCGGGCACGGTCGGCCACGCGCAAGCTCTCGGCACGGATAAGCAGAAGGCAAAGCTTGCGGCAATATTCGATGCACTCTGGCAGGAAGATGCCACGAGAGACCATGTCGAAAACGTCCTACTTGCTCCGATTGAACATCGCATTGCGACGGAAAACCGAGCGAAGGCGGAAGAGACTGCCGCGACCCGCGTCGACTTCTTCACAATGGTTCGGGGAGAAGACTGATGTCTGCCAATACACAGGCCTTTACCGGTGGCTTTTCCGATCCGGTATTCCAGTCCCAGAGCGTATTTCGCATGCTGATGGACGGCACGGCGCGGCCGGGATCGATCCGGTCGATCGAGCATGATGCCGGTCAGCCCGATCCGCTCGGAACGGCAGCCGGCGCAATCGCGCTGACGCTTTGCGACCATGACACGCCGGTCTGGCTCAGCGCCGGCTTTGCCAAGTCGGCGGTCGGCGAATGGATCGGCTTCCATTCCGGTGCGACGATAACCCGCGAAAAGGCCGAAGCACGCTTTGCCTTCGTCGAGGCGGGCGTGACGCCTTCTTCCTTCGGCCTGTTTTCGCTCGGCAGCCAAGAATATCCGGATCGTTCGACGACGCTGGTCATAGAAGTGGCGGGACTTGGTGAAGGCCAGTCCTTCACGCTGTCGGGACCGGGCATCCTTCAGTCCAAGACAGTCGAGATTGCCGGATTGCCCGAGGCGTTCCTGCGTCTATGGGCCGACAACCGGCCGCTGTTTCCACGCGGGGTCGATGTCATCTTGACGGCGGGACGCAGTTTTCTGTGCCTGCCCCGCACGACGAAGATCGTGGCTTAGTCCTCAAGGAGAGTAGACCATGTATGTTGCCGTCAAAGGTGGCGAGGTCGCCATCAGCAACGCTCACCGGCTTCTCGCCGACCGACGCCGGGGCGATCGTTCACTGCCCTCCGTCACGATCGACCAGATTGCCGAACAGCTCGGCCTTGCCGTCGATCGGGTGATGGCGGAGGCCTCGCTTTATGACCGTTCGCTTGCAGCGCTTGCCGTGCGCCAATCGCGCGGCGACCTGATTGAGGCGATCTTCCTGCTGCGCGCCTATCGCACCACCCTGCCCCGTTTCGGCAATTCGGTGCCACTCGACACCGCCGACATGCAGGTCGAACGCCGCGTCTCGGCTACCTACAAGGATCTGCCGGGCGGACAGCTGCTCGGTCCGACCTTCGATTACACGCATCGCCTTCTCGACCCCTCGCTGCTTTCGGACGAAGCGGTCGAAGAACCGGCCCGCAGGGAAGCCGGTGGCGAGGAGATCATGCGCGTCTCCGACATTCTCGCGCATGAGGGCCTGATCGAAGCCGACGGGGATCTGCCGCAGGATCATCAGGCAGGCGATCTGACACGCGAGCCGATGGAATTCCCGATGGGCCGCGATCTGCGCCTGCAAGCCCTGGCACGCGGCGACGAAGGTTTTCTCCTGGCGCTCGGTTATTCGACCCAGCGCGGCTATGGCCGCAACCATCCGTTTGTCGGCGAAATCCGCATCGGCGAAGTCGAGGTGGAGATGGACATACCGGAACTCGGCTTTGCCGTTTCGCTCGGCAACATCCGCGTCACCGAATGCCAGATGGTCAACCAGTTCAAGGGTTCTTCCAAGGCGCCGCCGCAGTTTACCCGCGGTTACGGCCTGGTCTTCGGCCAGAGCGAGCGCAAGGCGATGTCGATGTCATTGGTCGATCGCGCGCTTCGTGCAGAGGAACTTGGCGAGGACATTACCGCGCCGGCACAGGACGAGGAATTCGTCATTTCGCATTCCGACAACGTGCAGGCGACCGGTTTCGTCGAACACCTGAAGCTGCCGCATTACGTCGATTTCCAGGCGGAACTCGCCATGGTCCGCAAGATGCGCGCCGATATCGAAGCCGCGCGCAACGGTGAAACCGAGATGAAGGATGCTGCCGAATGAGTGCCGATCTCGCCACCTATAATTTCGCCTATCTGGACGAGCAGACGAAGCGGATGATCCGCCGCGCGATCCTGAAGGCAATATCGATACCCGGCTATCAAGTACCCTTCGCATCGCGCGAAATGCCGATGCCTTATGGCTGGGGCACCGGCGGCGTGCAGGTAACCGCCTCGATCATCGGGCCGGAAGACGTGTTGAAGGTGATCGACCAGGGCGCCGACGACACGACCAATGCTGTATCGATCCGCGCCTTCTTCCAGAAGGTCGCGAACGTGGCCGTGACGACGCGGACCTGCGATGCGACAATAATCCAGACACGTCACCGCATTCCCGAACAGAAGCTCAGCGAAAATCAGGTTCTCGTCTACCAGGTGCCGATCCCCGAGCCGCTGCGGTTCCTCGAACCGCGGGAGACCGAAACGCGGAAAATGCATGCGCTGGAAGAATACGGCCTCATGCATGTGAAGCTTTACGAAGACATCGCCATCAACGGTCGCATCTCGAAAACCTATGCCTATCCGGTGAAGGTCGATGGCCGTTATGTGATGGACCCCTCGCCGACGCCAAAGTTCGACAATCCGAAAATGCACATGTCGGACGCGCTGCAGCTTTTCGGCGCCGGGCGCGAGAAACGCATCTATGCGGTGCCGCCCTACACGGAGGTTGTGAGCCTCGATTTCGAGGACTATCCGTTCGAGATCCAGACATTCGACCAGGACTGCGCCCTTTGCGGTGCGCATGGCGTCTATCTCGACGAAGTCGTGCTCGACGACAAGGGCGGGCGAATGTTCGTCTGCTCCGACACCGACCATTGCGAGGATCGCCGTGAGCACGGGCATGTCGGGGCAATGCTTGCTCCAAACCAGGAGGCTGCGGAATGACCGATACCCCTCTTCTCAAAGTCAGCGGTGTGTCGAAATTCTATGGCAGCCGGATCGGCTGCAAGGATGTTAATTTCGAGCTTTGGCCCGGCGAAGTGCTGGCGATCGTCGGCGAATCCGGTTCGGGCAAGACGACGCTTCTGAATTGCATCTCCACTCGCCTGCTGCCTACTGCCGGCAGTGTCGAATACCGGATGCGCGACGGCAATTTTCGCGATCTCTATCACATGAGCGAGGCAGAGCGCCGTCTCCTGATGCGCACCGACTGGGGTTTCGTTCACCAGAACCCGGCGGACGGGCTGCGCATGGCCGTTTCTGCCGGCGCCAATGTCGGCGAGCGGCTGATGGCGGTCGGCGACCGTCATTACGGCAAGATCCGCGAAACGGCGACGGACTGGCTCGGTCGGGTAGAAATCTCCGCCGACCGGATCGACGACCAGCCGCGCGCCTTCTCCGGCGGCATGCGCCAGCGCCTGCAGATCGCCCGCAATCTCGTCACCGGCCCGCGTCTGGTCTTCATGGACGAGCCGACCGGCGGTCTCGATGTTTCGGTGCAGGCACGCTTGCTCGATCTCGTTCGTGGCCTCGTCAACGATCTGGGCCTGGCGGCAATCGTCGTCACACATGACCTTGCGGTCGCACGCCTGCTGTCGCACCGGATGATGGTGATGAAGGACGGACATGTCATCGAACACGGACTGACAGACCGGGTGCTCGACGATCCGCGCGAGCCCTACACCCAGCTTCTCGTTTCCTCGATCCTACAAGTATAGGAGATCCAGATGGCCACTCCCCTCGTCGTCTCGGAAGTCTTCAAGAGCTTCACCATGCATCTGCGCGACGGTATCAAGCTTCCGGTCGTCAACGACGTGAACTTTTCCGTCGCCTCGGGCGAATGCGTCGTGCTCGGCGGCCCGTCGGGCATCGGTAAAAGCTCGATCCTGAAAATGCTCTACGGCAACTATGCCGTCGATGCCGGCCAGATTCTCGTCGACCACAAGGACCGGATCGTCGATATCGCCAGCGCCGACCCGCGCACGATCATCGAGGTGCGTCGTCATACGATGGGTTATGTCAGCCAGTTCCTGCGCACCGTGCCGCGCGTCGCTGCAATCGATGTCGTCGCCGAGCCTCTTGTCGTGCGCGGCGTCGAGGCAGCTATTGCGAAAGAGAATGCGGCCGAGCTTCTTTCGAGGCTCAACCTGCCGCGCGAATTGTGGTCGCTGCCGCCATCTACCTTCTCCGGCGGCGAGCAGCAGCGCGTCAATATCGCTCGCGGTTTCATCACCAGCCATCGCGTCCTGCTTCTGGATGAACCGACCGCCTCGCTCGATGCCATCAATCGCCGCGTTGTGGTCGAGATGATCGCCGCGAAGAAGAAAGAGGGCGTCGCCATGCTTGGTATCTTCCATGACGAGGAAGTGCGCGAGGCAGTCGCAGACCGTATTCTCGACGTCAGTGCCTTTTCTCCACGGAAGGCCATTGCGGCATGAGCAGGAAACTGACCGAGGCGCCGAATATCCACGAAACGGCAAGCGTGACGAACGCGACGCTCGGACGCTACACGGAAGTGGCCGAGCGCTGCCGCCTGGATGAAGTGGAGTTTGGTGACTATTCCTATATCGAGCGCGATGGCTCGATCTGGTGCGCCACGATCGGCAAGTTCGTCAACATTGCCGCCGCAGTGCGTATCAACGCCACCAACCATCCCATGCAGCGCGCAACGCTTCATCACTTCACCTATCGCGCCGCCTATTATTGGGATGACGCGGATATGGAAAAGGAGTTCTTCGACTGGCGTCGGGAACACCGGATCGCGATCGGTCATGACGTCTGGATCGGCCACGGCGCCACTCTGCTGCCGGGTGTGAATGTCGGAAATGGCGCGGTGATCGGCGCCGGCGCTGTCGTCTCCAAGGATGTCGCGCCTTACACCATCGTCGGCGGTGTGCCGGCCAAACTGATCCGCGAGCGCTTTACCAAGAAAATCGGAGAAGAAATGGACCGGCTCGCTTGGTGGGATTGGGATCATAAGAAGTTACGCAGCGCACTCGAAGATTTCAGGACACTTTCAGCAGAGGATTTTCTTGCGCGCCATGCGTTGTAACGAAAGCGTTACAGAAGCGTCACACTTGTAATCAAACTGACATCGAATCGACATTCAGACTTCATCAACCAAGTCTAATCCGATCCCCACCAGGGGATTGGACAGGCATTAGAACATGAAGTTTGAACTGAGGAATATCACTCGACGTTTCGGCGATCGTATCGCGGTCAATGCCGTCAATGTAGAGATTCCCCAGGGCCAGATGGTCGGCATTATCGGCCGGTCCGGTGCCGGCAAGTCCACCCTTCTGCGGATGATCAACCGCCTGCAGGAGCCGAGTTCCGGCTCTATCCATTTCGGCAGCGTCGAAGTGTCCTCACTGAAGGGCGCCGGATTGCGCAACTGGCAGCGTGACTGCGCGATGATCTTCCAGCAGTTCAATCTCGTGCCACGCCTCGACGTGCTGACCAATGTCATGCTCGGTCGCCTGAACCACCGTTCTACGATCATGAGCCTGCTCAACATCTTTTCCGACGACGAGCGACTGGCAGCCATTGCGGCGCTCGAACGTCTCGGTATCGAACAGACCGCGATGCAGCGCGCCGGAACGCTTTCGGGCGGCCAGCAACAGCGTGTGGCGATTGCCCGTGCGCTGATGCAGGCGCCGAAGATGCTGCTTGCCGACGAGCCGATTGCTTCGCTCGATCCGCTCAACGCCAAGATCGTGATGGATGCGCTGCGCGATATCAACGAGCGTGAAGGCATTACCGTCATTACCAACCTGCACACGCTCGATACCGCCCGCAGCTATTGCGAGCGGATCATCGGCATGGCTCATGGCAGCGTTGTCTTCGACGGCACTCCAGCTGAACTCACGGCGGCTGCCGTGCAGGAAATCTACGGCTCCGACAAGGATGGCGCCGGCATCGACGAAACGATGACCTCGACCAGCATCAACATTCCCGCAGCACAGGCTAGCCGGGAACAGCAATCGGGCGGGATCGGTTCGCTGGCGAGCGCCAGCGCCTGATACCCGCACCCAGATCGACAGCCCGCGTAAAGGGCAAACCATTCATTCATGACCCAACTCCGGATGATCCGGAAACAGGAGATCACCATGCTGAAGAAAACTCTTCTCGCTGCCGTTGCACTCAGCGTGCTCGCCGGCTCCGCAATGGCACAGGACGTCAAGGTTCTGCGCATCGGTCTCGACGGCTCGGAAAACGAAGCCGACCAGATCCGCAACACCCAGTGTGTTGCCGATGGCCTCAAGGCTGCGACCGGCGTTCCGGAAGTCCAGATCTTCCCGTCGCCGGACTATAACGGCGTCATCCAGGGCCTGCTCGGCGGCACGATCGACATCGCTTCGATGGGCGCCTCCTCCTATGCCGCCATCGCAATCAAGGACCCGAAGGCTGTCGACCCGATCCTGACCTACACCCAGTCGGACGGTTCCAGCGGTTACTACTCGATCATGGTCGCCCGCAAGGATTCAGGCATCAAGACGCTCGCCGACCTGAAGGGAAAGAAGCTCGGCTTCGCCGACCCGGACTCGACCTCCGGCTATCTCGTCCCGAACGTCGCCCTGCCGAAGGAAATCGGCGCACCGGTGAAGGAATACTTCTCTGAAACCGGCTTCGGCGGCGGTCACGAGAACCTCGTTCTTGCCGTTCTCGACAAGAAGTTCGATGCCGGCACGACCTTCGGTTCGGGCGTTGGCAAGTGGGAAGACGGTTACACCGGCGGCAACCTGCACCAGATGGTCAACAAGGGTAACCTGGACATGGACGATATCGTCGAAGTCTGGAAGTCGCCGCTGATCCCGAACGGCCCGCTGATGGTCAACAACAAACTGCCGGAAGCCATGCGCGCCAAGGTCGAAGCCTATTTCATGGAACTTCCGAAGAAGGACCACGATTGCTTCAAGTCCTACACCCAGGGCGACAACAAGGAATACATCAAGGTCGATCCGTCCTTCTACCAGACGATCGTCGACGCTCGTAAGTCCGTCATCGGCGGCTGATCCTTTTTCCCATCCTCTGACGGCGGTACTCCATGAGTGCCGCCGTTCGTCAAACGAGAGCGCGGATCATGGCGACCATCAGCGAAAATACCTCTGGCGGGCTCGGCCCTGCCGCATCCATGGTGATGCAGCATTACCGGCAGCAGCTTCGGACACGCCGGATCTACACCGCGATCTCGATCGGCGTTTTTCTCATCGCCCTCTTCTACTCGCTGCAATTCGCCAATAACGCGAATGCCGGCAAGTTCTTCGAACGCTTGCCCTATTTCTTCGATTTCATCCGCAGCTTCGTGCCGGACAGCCCGATGGAAATTTTCCGGGCGATGTTCGACCTGCCGTCACCCTATGCCGACGGATCGCTGAAATACGACTATACGGCCGACCGGGTCTACATTACCGACACGCTCTACATCCCGAACTTCCTCTATCAGCTGATCATCACGATCAACATCGCGCTTGTCTCGACAATCATCGGTGCGGCAATTGCCTTCCTGCTCTGCTTCTTCGCCTCGACCAATCTGGTCGGCGCCGGCGCTACTCGTTTCGTCGTGCGCCGGATCATGGAAGTGATGCGCGCCTTCCCGGAAATCGTCATCGCGGGGCTTCTCACTGCGATCCTGTCGATCGGTCCGATCGCCGCGATCATTGCGATCACCGTCCATACGATCGGTGCTCTTGGAAAGCTGTTCTTCGAAGTTGTCGAAAATTCCGACATGAGGCCGGATGAAGGCCTGCGTGCCGCCGGTGCTTCATGGGTCGAGCGCGTGCGCTTCGCCATCGTTCCCCAGGTGCTGCCGAATTTCGTTTCCTACACGCTGCTGCGCGCCGAGATCAACGTGCGCGCCTCGACAATCATCGGGGCTGTCGGGGGCGGCGGCATCGGCGAAGTGTTTCGTCTGGCGATCGGCCGCGACCATGCCGCCAAGACCTATGCGATCATCATCCTGCTGCTTGTCAGCGTGATCGCGATCGATCAGTTCTCGAGCTGGCTTCGCCGCCGGCTGATCGGCCAACAATCCTTCGAATTCGGCAGGGGAGCAGCCTGATGACATCTTCGGTCCCCAGCATCAACGCTTCCGATCGCGAGCGGCTGCGCTCGGCCCATCCGGAGGTCTTTCACCGCTCGGTCATGAAGCGCTACGGGCTGGTCATCGGTTCAGGCATCGTCTTTGCCTATCTCGTGATCTGCTTCTTCGCCTTCAATGTCGGTCCCGCCTTCCAGAATGGTCAGTGGGATCGTGCGTCTTCCTATATCCAGGACTGGTATTCGTGGCGCGCACAGCCGCGCCTGCGCTTCCAGGATGACGGCACCGTGCGGGCGCAGTGGTCAAGCCGCGGACAATATGCCGCGGGCGCCGACATATTCTGGCTGCAGCCGACCCAGGGTGGCGGCTATACGGTCACCTACGGCAGCGACAACGACAGACTGGAAGTTTCGTCAAGCCGCGTCGATGTCTACGTCAACGGTACTGCTTACCCCGTCACGATCACCGAGGATGCAGCAACAGCACCGGCAGGCGCGCCGGCTGCGATCATCCAGGACGGAGCCAAGGTCATCGTTGACTACGGCTTCGAGGGACAGGCTGAAATCCGGACCTCCCAGGTCTATATCCAGCGCCGCTTCCTCGGTTGGGCGAACTTCCTGTTCGACACCAAGTCGGATTTCTGGGGCAAGAGCTGGGGCGAACTGGTCAGCCTTGCAACGGTCGGCGAGCGCCTCGATCCGGCGCGCTCCAACGTTTCGCACATGGTCGCCGACTTTCTCGGCAACAATGTCTGGCAGCATGCCGACATCCTTTCGAAGCTGATGCAGACATTGGTGATGGCCTTCGTTGGCACGCTGCTCGGCACGCTCTTTGCCTTCCCGCTCGCGTTCATCGCTGCGCGCAACATCACGCGAAGCCGCGTCGCCAACTGGGGCATGAAGCGTCTGTTCGACTTCCTGCGCTCGGTCGACATGCTGATCTGGGCGCTGTTCTTCACCCGCTCCTTCGGCCCCGGGCCGATCCCCGGCATTGCGGCGATCTTCTTTACCGATGCCGGCGCGCTTGGAAAGGTTTATGCGGAAGCGGTCGAGAACGTGGACGACAAGCAGCGCGAGGGCGTGAAATCGGTCGGGGCCTCGCCAATCATCGTCAACCGCTTCGGCGTAGTGCCGCAGGTCCTGCCGGTGTTTATCTCCCAGTCGCTGTACTTCTGGGAATCGAATACCCGCTCGGCCACCGTCATCGGTGCCGTCGGCGCAGGCGGTATTGGCCTCAAGCTCCTCGAAGCGATGGGCACCAATGCCGACTGGGACAAGGTCGCCTATATGGTTCTCCTCATCCTCTTCGTGGTCTTCCTGTTCGACAACGTGTCTAATGCGATCCGCTCGCGACTGATCGGCGGCCCGACGCATTAAAGCGCGCCCGCATCATCATTCTGTCATGGAAATCTTTTAGGCGCTGGGCCTGTCTTCGGATACGACGGATGTCTAGACTTCCGTCTCTGCCCCTTCCTGATTCCGGAATGATGCCTTGCGTTACGCCCTCTACTTTTCCCCCGCTGCGGACCATCCGCTGACGACGACCGCATCCCGTTGGCTCGGCCGTGATGCCTATACCGGCGAGGCCTTTCCCACGCCCGAGGTCAACGGCCTTTCCGTGGAGGAGGTTCATGCGCTTACCGCCGATCCTCGCCGCTACGCCTTTCACGCAACACTGAAGGCTCCGTTCGAACTCGCAGACGGCAAGACGGAAGCGGAACTGATCGAAGCTTTCGAAGAGTTTGCCGCGACGACTGAGGCATTCGATATACCCAACGTGATTGTCGGCCAGCTCGGACGGTTCTTCGCGCTGGTGCCGGATCGGGTCTATCCCGAGCTGCAGGACTATGCTGCCCGCATCGTTGAGGATTTCGAGCCATTTCGGGCGCCGCTGTCGGATGCCGATATTACCCGTCGCAAGCCGGAAACGCTGTCGCCGCAGCATCGCGACAACCTGATGCGCTGGGGTTATCCCCATGTGATGGGAGAATTTCGCTTTCACATGACGCTGTCCGGCCAGGTTCCGCCCGAACAGGCGCCTGCCATGCGCGCCGCTCTTGAGCCCCGTTTTGCCGAATTCGTCAACAGGCCGCTCTCCATTAACGGCATAGCGCTCTTCGTCGAGCCTGCCCGCGGCGCAGATTTTATTGCCCATCGCTGGCTGCCCCTGAAGCCCGCTTCCGAGATCAGAAAGACCGCCCCATGACCGAGACCGTATTCAAGAATGCCCGCATCGTGCTGGAAGACAGCGTTATTTCCGGCTCCGTACAGATCCGTGACGGCAAGATCGCTGACTTTTCCGAAGGCAGCGTTCACACGGGCGAGGATTTCGAGGGCGATTATCTGATCCCGGGTCTGGTGGAGCTGCATACCGACCATCTGGAACAGCATTATTCTCCGCGTCCCGGCGTGCGCTGGAATGCGACGGCGGCGATCCAGGCCCATGACGCCCAGATCGCCTCTTCCGGCATCACGACCGTCTTCGATTGCCTGAGAATGGGATCGGACGAGGACGGTGGCTTCGAGCATGGCGAGATGCGGGCCATGGCCGATGCGATCCAGGCGGCCGAACGCGAAGCGCGGCTGCGCTCGGAGCACCTGATCCACCTCCGCTGCGAGGTTTCGGCCGATAACGTGCTGGAGCATTTTGCCGATTTCGAGAATGACAGCCATGTGCGGCTCGTCTCGCTGATGGACCACGCTCCCGGTCAGCGTCAGTTCCAGACAATGGATCAGTATATCTTCTACTATCAGAAGAAGCGCGGCCTGACCGACGAAGCCTTTAAGATCTTTGTCGACAAGCGCGTGGCGGAATCGCAGCGCAATTCGACGCCGAATCGTATCGCGATTGCCAAGCATTGCGCCGAGCACGGTATCACCGTTGCAAGCCATGACGATGCGACGCTTGCCCATGTCGACGAGGCGATCGAAAACGGCGTCAAGCTTGCCGAATTCCCAACCAGTTTCGAAGCCGCCGCCGCCTCGCATAGGGCTGGCATGAGCGTGCTGATGGGCGCGCCGAACGTCGTGCGCGGCAAGTCGCATTCCGGCAATATTGCCGCCCGCGATCTTGCTGCCGGAGACGTTCTCGATGTCCTCTCCTCGGACTACGTGCCTCTCAGCCTGCTTTACGCGCCATTCATTCTTGCAGACGATGTCGAGGGGATCTCTTTGCCAAAGGCGATCTCCATGGTGACGTCCACCCCAGCCCGAGCAGCTGGCCTTGCCGATCGCGGCCGGATCGCGACCGGGTTGCGTGCCGACCTCGTACGGGTTCATCGCGAGGCAGGCGTGCCGGTATCGCGCGCCGTCTGGCGGCAAGGGCGCCGGGTGGCCTAATGCACGGATCATCCGAACCCCGCAGAAAAGCCGGTGAAGGCTGCATGGTCGCGGTCGTCGGCCCCAGTGGGGCCGGCAAGGACACATTGATGGCCTACGCCGCCCGCGCCCTCTCGGGCAACCCCGATGTGGTGTTTGCCCGTCGCGTGATAACCCGCGATGCTGCTGCCGGCGGCGAGAATCATGATGGCGTCTGCGAAGCTGAGTTCGAAAAGCTCAAAGCCGATGGCCGCTTTGCCGTTTCATGGGAAGCTCACGGATTGCATTACGGCATACCCGTCGAGACGAAGAATGCCGTGGCGAGCGGCGCGGTCGTTGTCGCAAACGGATCGCGCTCGGCGCTCGGCCTGTTCGGGCAAGCCTATCCGAACCTCGTCGTCATCAACGTAACAGCACGCCCGGAAGTGCTGGCACTGCGGCTTGAAGCGCGCGGACGAGAGAGCAGAGAAGACATTCTGCGCCGGCTGAAACGGAGTTCTCTTGGCGTGATCGGCGACTATAAGGTCATCACGATCGATAATAGCGATGAAATAGAAATTTCGGGCAAAGCGATTGTCGACGCCGTTTCGACTTTATTATCCCAGTCTTTCATTCCGAGAGAAAAATAAAACCTGGCACGCTTTAAAGTTCCAATAGGTCCCCTACCTGCTTTATTCGGCATGCCTAATGGAGGCTAGGCCAATTGGAGCTGGGGCGGTGATAGAAACACGAGCAAGGGATGGAGCGGACCCTGACAGTGTGGCAAGCAATGATCTGGAAGCGCGAATAGTCGTGCTGGAGATTGTCGCCATGACCGCATTGGCGTTGACGCTCGACACCTCCGAGAACGGCAATGCTGATCAGGCCCGCGGTATAGCAGCCCTGATCCAAGACACGGTGCGACAACGATCGCGCGAGGTCGGTCTAACCAAAGGTGCGCAGGAAACGGCAGATACCTATGCCGAGGAACTGCTTTCCACGGCACTGGCTTCGCTTTATCCGGAAACCGGGTCAGCCTGATCTGCGCATTGATCGCCAGATCAGAAAACATCAGCGGCCTTTCAGTGCGCCTCGTCCCAGTTGGAAGCGGCGCGCGCATCAACCTTGAGCGGCACTTTCATCGAAATCGCCGGCATTGCCGCCTGTTCCATGGTCGAGACGATGATCGGCATGGCCTTTTCGACGTCCGCATCCTCGACTTCGAAAATTAGTTCATCGTGGACCTGAAGCAGCATGCGCACACGTTCGCCAAGCCCGGCTTCAGCCAGTACCGGCTCCATCTTCACCATGGCACGACGAATGATATCTGCCGCAGATCCCTGGATCGGTGCGTTGATCGCCGCACGCTCGTTAAACGCGCGCATCGAAGGGTTGGACGACTTGATTTCCGGGTAATGGGCGCGGCGACCGAAGATCGTTTCCACATAGCCGTGCTCGCGGGCAAAGGCCTTGGTTGAATCCATATAGTCGCGGATACCTGGGAAACGCTCGAAATACTTCTTGATGTAATCGCTCGCTTCAGAGCGCTCGATCGACAGCTGGTTGGCAAGACCGAAGGCGGAGATGCCGTAAATGATGCCGAAATTGATCGCCTTGGCACGGCGGCGGATTTCGCTCGGCATGCCTTCCACCGGGACACCGAACATTTCGGATGCGGTCATGGCGTGGATATCTATCCCGTCGGCAAAGGCCTGGCGCAGCTGCGGAATGTCGGCCACATGGGCGAGTACGCGCAGTTCGATCTGGCTGTAATCCGCAGACAGAAGCTTGTGGCCCGGCGACGCAATGAAAGCGGTGCGGATCTTGCGGCCTTCCGCCGTCCTTACCGGAATATTCTGCAGGTTCGGTTCGGACGATGACAGGCGCCCCGTCGTGGTGGAAGCCAGCGAATAGGAGGTGTGGACTCGCTTCGTTTCAGGGTGCACATAACCGGGAAGCGCATCCGTGTAGGTAGATTTCAGCTTGGTCAGCTGACGCCAGTCAACGATCTTGCGTGGCAGCTCCGCGCCTTCGGCTGCGAGATCTTCCAGAACCTGCGCTGAGGTCGACCACTGGCCGGTTTTGGTCTTGGAACCGCCCGGAAGCCCCATTTTACCGAACAGGATATCACCGAGCTGTTTGGGCGAGCCGATGGTGAACTTTTCGCCGGCGAGTTCGTAGATCTCGTGCTCGAAGGCAGCTGCCTTCTGGGCCAATTCGCCAGAAAGGCGCGACAGGATCTGCCGGTCGATGGAAATACCACGCTCTTCCATGCGCGCCAGAACTTCGACGAGAGGACGTTCCAGCCGCTCATAGATGCGGGTAAGGCCCATCGCCGCCAGTTGCGGCTTCAGCACCATCCAGAGCCTCAGCGTCACATCGGCATCTTCTGCAGCGTAAGTCGTCGCGCGGTCGATATCGACGAAATCGAAGGTGACGCCGCTCTTGCCCGAACCGGCAACATCCTTGAACGCGATCGGCTTATGGTTCAGCCAGCGTTCGGACAATGTGTCCATGCCGTGCGTGGTCTTGCCGGCGTCCAGCACATAGGACATCAACATCGTATCGTCATAACCCTGCACGGTGATGCCGTGGCGCTTCATGACGAGGTAGTCGAATTTCAGGTTCTGGGCGACCTTCAGGACCGACGGGTCTTCCAGCAGCGGCTTGAGGCGATCCAGCGCATCGCGGGTGGAAAGCTGGTTTTCGGCCATTCCGCCGCCAAGGAGATCGCCGACACCGGTCTTGTGGGTCAGTGGCACATAGGCGGCACGGACATCGAGCCCCGATGGATTATCGGTATTGTCGGCAATGGCGAGCGAAAAACCGACCAGCTCCGTCTGCATCGGATCGAGCGAATTGGTCTCGGTATCGAAACCGACAAGACCGGTCTCGCGCGCGGCCTTGATCCAGTCGTCGAGAACGGCAGCGTCTCGGATCGTGACATATTTCGTCGTGTCGATTTTCGCAGTGGAAAAAGCGGCGATACGCGTATCCGCAAGCTCGCTCGGCGTTGCTCCATCGGCGCCCTTGGCAACAGCCGCCTTGGCGGGATTTGCAGGTGCCTGGGCTGCGGCATCGCCGGTATTGATGGAAGTTCCGGCATCAAGATCCGGCCCTCTTGCCTCGGCGCCCCATTCCACCTCGATCGTGGCCGGCTCTATGGTATTGGCATCGCAATCGCAGGTCGTGGCCACGCGGCGGGTCAGCGTGCCGAATTCCATCGCCTTCAGGAATGCGACCAGCTTTGGCCCATCTTGTGGCTCGAGGAACAGCGCGTCGAGATCAAGATCCAAAGGCACATCGGTACGCAACTCCACCAACTGGCGGGACAGGCGGGCCATATCCGCATTGGCAATGATGTTTTCGCGACGTTTGACCTGCTTGATTTCGCCCGCGCGTGTCAGCAGCGTATCGAGATCGCCGAACTCTTCCAGAAGCTGGGCCGCCGTCTTCGGTCCGATACCGGGAATACCCGGAACGTTGTCGACCGAGTCACCCACCAGCGCCTGAAGATCGATCATCTTTTCCGGCGGCACACCCCATTTTTCGACGACTTCCGGAATGCCGATCTGCTTGTCCTTCATGCTGTCATACATGTGGACCATCGGCGTCACGAGCTGCATCAGGTCCTTGTCGGAAGACACGATGGTAACGTCTGCACCGGTGGCTTCTGCCTGACGGGCATAAGTCGCGATGATGTCGTCCGCCTCGAAACCTTCGGTCTCAATGCAGGGCAGGTTGAAGGCACGGGTCGCCTGGCGGATCAGGCCGAACTGCGGGACCAGTTCTTCCGGCGGGGCCGAGCGGTTCGCCTTGTAGGCGTCGTAGAGATCCTTGCGGAACGTTTTCGACGAATAATCGAAGATGACGGCGAAATGGGTGGGCGTCACGCCGACCGACGTATCACGCGCATCGGTCAGCAGTTTCCAGAGCATGTTGCAGAAGCCTGAGACCGCGCCGACCGGCAAGCCATCGGTTTTTCGGGTCAGCGGTGGCAGCGCGTGAAACGCGCGAAAGATGAAGCCGGAACCGTCGACTAGGAAGAGGTGATCGCCTTTTTTCATGGGCATGGCATAGCGTGGCACAGGATCGGCGTCCACGAAAACTTCTTCGGAACCACACCGGCAAGCTTTGCTCTACCTTACCGAATTGTAATCCAGCTTTCCCTTGAAAAGCCGCAATCCGCCTATCATCTCAGGGTTACCGGCGATCGTAACGCCGCAGTCTGGCAGAAGGCCCGTCCCCCGCCTCACCAGACCGGACAAAGGCCTATCCCCCTCTCCGGGTCTTTGTCCTTCTATAAGAAACGCCACGGCTGCCCCCTCCCAGCCGTGGCGTTTTTGTTTGCGTTACCTCCGACATCGGCAGCCGAATTATCAGTGCCCATCTTGCCAACACCGCACCTGTGCCCCAATCTCCATAAAAGCATTGCCTGATATCGATTATCGTCTGCCAGCCAAGCTGGCTCCCCCGGGAAAGTAGTGGCGGAGGCCATGGGATTCGATCGCTCGCAGTCGGCTACCTATCTGGCCGGTCAGCTCGCCAGGGTTTTTTCACGATCGCTGCAGAAGCGGGCGGCGTCACTCGGCTTTTCTCCTGGCCAGTTTCCCGTGCTGCTGGAACTCTGGCAGGAAGACGGCCTGACCCAGAAACAGCTCTTGGACAAGCTTGAGGTGGAGCAGGCCACACTTGCCAATACGCTTTCGCGTATGGAGCGCGACGGGCTGATTGCGCGCACACCGCACCCGAGCGACAAACGGGCCCAGATCATCACTTTGACGGAACTCGGCAGATCGCTGGAAACGAGTGCTGTCGATGCCGCCGCCGAGGCGGACAGCGCGCTGTTTTCCGGCTTCCGCTCATTCGAGCGGGAGCTGATGATGGAATATATGCGCCTTATCATCGGTAACAGCCGAAAAGCCTAAGGCACCGCCCAAAACGAGCGATGCCTCTTCAGATCCATCAGGGTTGAATGACGACCATGGCCGAGAAGGGCCAGACATAGGCCTGCAACGTCACCAGCACACCGACAAGGCAGGCAAGCACGATCGAGTGCCAGAAGACGAAGCGCAGAATACTGCCTTCGTGCCCGAACCAGCCGGTCGCAGTGGATGCGACGACGATCGACTGTGCGTCGATCATCTTTCCCATCACGCCACCGGACGAGTTTGCCGCTCCCATCAGGATCGGCGACAGGCCGAGTTGTTCGGACGTCACCTTCTGCAGGTTGCCGAAGAGAATGTTCGACGCCGTGTCGGAGCCGGTCAATGCCACGCCGAGCCAGCCGAGCAGCGTGCCGAAGAACGGATAGAAGACGCCGGTCGCGGCAAAGGCAAGGCCGAGTGTGGAGTCGATGCCCGACAGTCTCGTCAGCGTACCGAGCGCCAGCATCGCGGCGATCGTAATCAGCGAATAGGCGCAGAGTTTTATTGTCCTGGCGTAGGTTTTCAGCATCGCCAACGGAGTGAAGCCCATGGCAAAGCCGGAAAGTACGGCTGCGATAAACATGCCGGTGCCCGTGTATGACAGCCAGGTGAAGGAGAAGGTCGCGGCTTCCGGCGTTGGCCCGGGCGCTACGGGCGGCATCTTGGCGATCATCTTGTCGAGGCCCGGGACGGGATAGTTCCACACCGCCCATGAATTGACCGCCGACTTGAAGAAACCGGTGCCCCAGATCAAAAGGATCACGCAGACGATTACCCAGGGTGTCAGTGCTGCACGGATCTCGGCCCGCGACGGGCGCACGATCGGTTTTGCTTCCTTCAATGTGCCGTCATCGGAAATATCGTGGCCGCGCAGCTTGGGTGAAGTCCAGACCTCCTTGGGCTGCCAGACCTGCAGGAAGCCAATGAGGCATGCCATGGAGATCAGTGAGGCGCCGATATCGACGATCCATGGATTTATGTAGTTGGAGATGGCGAACTGCGAAATGGCAAAGGACGCGCCGGTCACCAGGATAGCCGGCCAGATCTGCATCATGCCCTTGCGTCCGGCAAAAACCCAGATCAGCCAGAAGGGCACAAGCACCGAGAAGAATGGCAGCTGCCTGCCGACCATGGCACCAAGCAGGTAGGGATCGATGCCTGTGACCTGAGACAGGCCCTGGATCGGCGTGCCGAGCGCGCCATAGGCGACCGGCGCGGTATTGGCGATAAGAGACAGGCCGGAAGCGGCGAGCGGCGAAAAGCCAAGGCCGATCAGGATCGCGCCAGTAACCGCTACCGGCGTACCGAAGCCGGATGCGCCCTCGAAAAAAGCCCCAAAGGCAAAGGCGATGAGCAGTAATTGTATGCGGCGGTCGTCCGTCACGCTGCCGATCGTCTGTTGAAGCTTCTCGAACTGCCCTTTCTCCACCGTCAGCCGGTAGAGGAAGATGACATTGAGGACGATCCAGCCGATCGGGAAAAAGCCGGTGATCGCTCCCAGAATAGTGGCACGGATCGACATCGCTGCCGGCATGGTGAAGATGAAGATTGCGATCAGATTGGCAATGATGAGCGCGATGATGGCTGCGATATGTGCCTTCACCACATTGGTTGCGATAAGGCCGAGAAGAATGAGAACGGGAATTGCGGCGAGTATGGTGGACAGAACAGCACTGCCCGTGGGGTCATAAACTTGATTCCACATTGAAGCCCCTCCCAAGGCCGGACGAAACGATGTCCGAATTTGAGCATATATCTCCACTTTGCCGACAGTCCAGGGTTGTACTCCTTCGACCAAAGTTGCATTGCCCGTGCATTCGGCAAACCGGCAGCGGCTTTTGCCATTGTGCCGCCCTGCCCTTGCTTGCTAACAGTTCAGGGCAAGCTGGCCGCCCGCGTGTGCGACCGCTCCAAGACAAGGTGATTTCAATGACCGATATTTCCGCCGTTCTCGATCGCGCCGACCAGAACCTTCAAGACAGCATCGACCGCCTCTTTTCGCTCGTCCGCATCCAGTCCATCTCCACGGACCCGGCCTACAAGGCCGAGTGCCGCAAGGCAGCCGAATGGCTGGTTGTCGAACTGAAGGGTATCGGCTTTGACGCCTCCGTGCGCGACACGGCCGGGCACCCGATGGTTGTCGCCCATCACGAGGGCGCGACGGCCGATGCCCCACATGTGCTTTTCTACGGCCATTACGACGTACAACCGGTCGATCCGATCGAGCTCTGGGAGGACAGTCCGTTTGAGCCGAAGATCAAGGAAATCTCGCCCGGCCGTAAAGTGTTGACCGGCCGCGGCACCGCTGATGACAAGGGCCAGTTGATGACCTTCGTCGAAGCCTGCCGCGCCTACAAGGAAATCAACGGTTCGCTGCCGATCCGCGTCACCATCCTGTTTGAAGGCGAAGAAGAGTCCGGTTCGCCGTCGCTGAAGCCCTTCCTCGACGCCAATGCCGCAGAACTCAAGGCCGAGTTTGCGCTGGTTTGCGATACCGGCATGTGGGATGGCGATACGCCGGCAATCGCAGCTGCATTGCGTGGCCTAGTCGGCGAAGAGATCGTCATCAAGGCTGCCGATCGCGACCTGCATTCCGGCCTGTTCGGCGGAGCTGCCGCCAACCCGATCCATATCCTCACCGGCATTCTCGCCGGCCTGCATGACGAGACCGGTCGCGTGACACTGGACGGCTTTTACGAGGGCGTCGAAGAGACGCCGACCAATATCAAGGAAGGCTGGGAAACGCTCGGTCGCAGCTCCGAGAGCTTTCTTGGCGGCGTCGGTCTTTCGATCCCGTCCGGCGAAAAAGGCCGCTCCGTGCTGGAACTGACCTGGGCACGCCCAACTGCAGAAGTGAACGGCATTACCGGCGGCTATACCGGCGAAGGTTTCAAGACGGTAATCGCGGCCCAGGCCTCGGCCAAGGTTTCCTTCCGCCTCGTCGGAGATCAGAACCCGGCAAAGGTTCGCGAAGCCTTCCGCGCCTATGTGCGCTCGAAAATCCCAGGCGATTGCTCGGTGGAATTCCATGAACATGGCGCATCACCTGCCATCCAGCTTTCCTATGATTCGCCGGAGTTGACCAAGGCAAAAGCTGCCCTTTCGGAAGAGTGGAAGAACCCGGCCGTCATCATTGGTATGGGCGGCTCGATCCCAATCGTCGGCGATTTCCAGAAGCAGCTCGGCATGGATTCGCTGCTGGTCGGCTTCGGTCTCGTGGATGACCGTATCCATTCGCCGAACGAAAAATATGATCTCAAGTCCTACCACAAGGGCATCCGCTCCTGGGCACGGATCATGACGGCGTTGGCTCAGAAGTAATTTTTCTCGACGTCATCCTCGGGCTTGTCCCGAGGGTCCATTCACGTTGAGGTTGGGTTGAACGACAATAGATGCTCGGGACGAGCCCGAGCATGGCGACCAGAACGAAGCCCTGCAACTTTACCACAAACGCAAAACGCCGGCTCTTCAGCCGGCGTTTTCAATTCCACTATCGTCTTCGATCAGTTGTCGAAGAATTCCTTCATCCGGGCGAAGAAGCCGGTCGATTCGGGATTGTTCTCCTTGGACGAGATTTCCTCGAATTCCTGCAGCAGTTCGCGCTGACGCTTGGTCAGCTTCTGCGGCGTCTCGATGCCGATCTGAATATAGAGGTCGCCCGTCTGCGACGAGCGCAGAACCGGCATGCCCTTGCCCTTCAAACGAAACTGCTTGCCGGCTTGGGTGCCTTCCGGCACCGACACACGCGACTTCGAGCCGTCCAGCGTGCCGACATCGAACGTGCCACCAAGCGCTGCCGTGGTCATCGAGATCGGAACGGCGCAATAAAGGTCGGCGCCATCGCGCTGGAAGAATTCATGCGGCGTAACCGACAGGAAGATATAGAGATCGCCCGCCGGGCCGCCACGGGCACCGGCTTCGCCCTCGCCCTGAAGGCGGATACGGGTACCGTCCTCGATGCCGGCCGGGATGTTGACCGAGAGCGAACGCTCTTCGGTCACACGGCCCTGGCCGTGGCACTTTGTGCAGGGATCGGTGATCGTCTGGCCGCGGCCATGACAGGTCGGGCAGGTGCGCTCAACAGAGAAGAAGCCCTGGGAAGCGCGAACGCGACCCGAACCCTGACAGGTGCCGCAGGTCTTGGGCTGCGTGCCGGGCTTGGCGCCAGAACCGGTGCAGACGTCGCAGGTGATCGAGGTCGGAACCCGGATCTGCGCTGTCTTCCCGGAAAACGCTTCTTCCAGCGAAATTTCCATGTTGTAGCGAAGATCGGCGCCGCGTTCGCGGCCACCGGAAGAACGGCGCGCACGGCCGCCGCCCATCATCTCGCCAAAGATGTCTTCGAAAATGTCGGAGAAGCCACCGGCACCACCGCCGAAACCGCCGCCACCGCCCATGCCGCCCTGTTCGAAGGCTGCATGACCGTAACGATCATAGGCTGCGCGCTTCTGCGGGTCCTTTAGGGTTTCGTAGGCCTCATTCAGTTCCTTGAACTTCTTTTCGGCCTCCGCGTCACCTGGATTCTTGTCCGGGTGGTATTTCATGGCCATCTTGCGGAAGGCGCTCTTCAGCTCCTTCTCGTCCGCCGATTTGGCGACGCCCAGGATTTCGTAAAAGTCTGCTTTGGCCATTCAGGTATCCGGCTCCGGAAACGTAGTCCGGCTGCACAAGGCAGCCGGAACTTTTAGTCGACTATATTGAGGCTTCCGTCAACGGAGCCTTAGGCCGACTTCTTGTCGTCCTTGATTTCCTCGTAGTCGGCATCAACGACACCGTCGTCCTTGCCGCCTTCAGCTCCACCTTCAGCCTGCTGGGCCTCGTAGATGGCCTGGCCGAGCTTCATGGAAGCTTCCATGAGGGTCTGCGTCTTTGCCTGGATGTCATCGGCATCCGGCTCGGAAGCTTCGACCGAGGTCTTCAGCGCAGCAATCGCATCTTCGATCGCCTTGCGGTCGGCTTCGGTGACCTTGTCGCCGTATTCAGCCAGCGACTTCTCGCTGGAGTGAATGAGGCTTTCGGCCTGGTTCCTGGCTTCAACGCCTGCACGACGCTTCTTGTCGGCTTCGGCATTGGCTTCAGCATCCTTGACCATCTTTTCGATGTCGGCGTCAGAGAGACCGCCAGAAGCCTGGATGCGGATCTGCTGTTCCTTGCCGGTACCCTTGTCCTTGGCCGAAACCTGGACGATGCCGTTGGCGTCGATGTCGAAGGTGACTTCGATCTGCGGCATGCCGCGCGGTGCCGGCGGCAGGCCGACGAGGTCGAACTGGCCGAGCAGTTTGTTGTCTGCCGCCATTTCGCGCTCACCCTGGGAAACGCGGATCGTCACGGCCTGCTGGTTGTCGTCAGCGGTCGAGAAGGTTTGGCTCTTCTTGGTCGGGATCGTGGTGTTACGGTCGATCAGACGGGTGAAGACGCCACCGAGCGTTTCGATGCCGAGCGACAGCGGGGTCACGTCGAGAAGCAGAACGTCCTTGACGTCGCCCTGGAGAACGCCGCCCTGGATGGCAGCACCGAGGGCTACGACTTCATCCGGGTTGACGCCCTTGTGCGGCTCCTTGCCGAACAGCTGCTTGACGATTTCCTGCACCTTCGGCATGCGGCTCATACCGCCGACGAGAACGACTTCGTCGATCTCGGCTGCAGTAACGCCGGCATCCTTCAGCGCTGCCTTGCACGGTGCGACAGTGCGCTGAACCAGATCATCGACCAGGCTTTCGAACTTGGCGCGGGTCAGCTTCAGCGTCAGGTGCTTCGGACCGGACGCGTCCGCCGTGATGAACGGCAGGTTGATTTCGGTCTGCTGCGAGGACGACAGTTCGATCTTGGCCTTTTCGGCAGCTTCCTTGAGGCGCTGCAGGGCAAGCTTGTCGTTCTTCAGGTCAATGCCCTGATCCTTCTTGAACTCGGCTGCAAGATATTCGACCAGACGCATGTCGAAGTCTTCACCGCCGAGGAAGGTGTCGCCGTTAGTCGACTTCACTTCGAAGACGCCGTCGCCGATTTCCAGAACCGAGATATCGAAGGTACCGCCACCCAAGTCGTAAACGGCGATCGTCTTGCCGTCCTTCTTGTCCATGCCGTAGGCAAGGGCCGCAGCAGTCGGCTCGTTGATGATGCGGAGGACTTCGAGACCCGCGATGCGGCCGGCATCCTTGGTTGCCTGGCGCTGCGCGTCGTTGAAGTATGCCGGAACGGTGATGACGGCCTTTTCGACCTTTTCACCGAGGTAGGATTCAGCGGTTTCCTTCATCTTCTGAAGGATCATCGCGGAAACCTGAGCCGGGGAATAGTTCTTGTCGTGTGCCTTGACCCATGCGTCGCCGTTATCGCCCTTGACGATATCGAACGGAACAAGGCCTTTGTCCTTCTCGACCGTCGGGTCTTCGAAGCGGCGGCCGATCAGGCGCTTGACTGCAAACAGGGTGTTGGTCGGGTTAGTCACCGCCTGGCGCTTGGCCGGCTGGCCGACGAGACGTTCGCCGTCTTCGGTGAATGCGACCATGGAGGGCGTGGTGCGCGCGCCTTCGGCGTTCTCGATGACCTTCGCATCCTTGCCATCCATGATGGCAACGCAGGAGTTGGTG
Source organism: Aliirhizobium cellulosilyticum (assembly GCF_014198105.1). Classification (NCBI taxonomy): domain Bacteria; kingdom Pseudomonadati; phylum Pseudomonadota; class Alphaproteobacteria; order Hyphomicrobiales; family Rhizobiaceae; genus Aliirhizobium; species Aliirhizobium cellulosilyticum. Next base: position 1,058,412 of record NZ_JACIGW010000002.1, read on the forward strand.
GTACCGAGGTCGATGCCAATTACTTTAGCCATATCTTCTCTCTCCTTTAAGCGAACCGTCGGGACCCCGAAAGGCATTCCACTGACAGTTCCTCGACTGGGATGGTCTTTTGAATTCCTTGGCAGCCAGTGCTGCCGTCATGCGGCGTATATAAGGACGGGTTTTTCCGACTGCAAGGCAGGAAATCGCCAGCCTTCCGGCAAAAAGCGCGATTCGTCTGCTGACGCATGCAAGCATGCCGCCGGAGACATTACTGGCCCATGATTACGTCAAGCAATGTGGTCCTGCGAGCTTGCTGCGGCTGGTAGACATGGCCGCCGTCAGCGCCGACATCTCCGGGAGGCACAGGGCCGCCGCCAACGCTTCCGGGCGGTAAGGGAGCCTGCGAATCATACGGGCCTTTATACTGGCGATAATCGCGGTAGCCGCCGGCCTGTTCGGCGTCGGTATCGCCGCGATATTGGCGCTGCTGCCGATTGTCGTAAACCGTGCCACCATTGCCGTTGTTGCAAATGGCGTTATCGCCATAAGCGCAGGGAATAGCGCCCGGAGGCTGCGGTGAAGCCGACCGATCGAAGTTTCGGGCCGGTGGCAAGGCAGCCTCTGCCTGCGGCTGCACCGGCGGCAGCGGGCGTGAGCGAACGATATCCGAGCCGGCAGGTGCCGGTGGCGCCGGCGGAAAACTGTCAGAGCCCGAATATTCCGGCTGCTCCTGAGAGGCTCCGGGCAGGATACCGGAAATGATGTCGCCGATTGAGGTCGAAGGCGACTGCGGCTGATCGGTTGCGGGCGGCAGCTGAGCGCCGTTGCCGAAACCAAACAAGGGCGTCGGCGTGTATCCCTTCATCGCCACAGTCATATATTCCTTCCAGGCCTTGGCAGGCAACGTGCCGCCGGTAACCCTCTTCATGTAGCTGCCGTCGTCATTGCCGAACCACACACCGGTCGTCAGAATGCTGGTAAAGCCGACAAAAAGCGCATCTCGGGAATTCTGCGTCGTACCGGATTTTCCGGCCGCCTGCCAGCCGTCAAGCCGTGCTGCCCTGCCAGTACCCTCGCGAATGACACCGGACATCATGCCGTTCATCGTGGCGGCGATGGGCTCGCTCAAGACACGCGGCGGATTGCTGTAATCAGCCTCGTACAGAACCTTGCCATCCGGATCGGTGATGCGTTTGACGATGTGCGGCGTCGCCTTGTAGCCACCGTTCATGAAAGCCGCGTAAGATGACGTCAGCTCCACCAGCGAGACTTCCGAAGTGCCAAGTGCAATCGAGGCATTTGGCTGGATATCGGAATCAACGCCGAGTCGATGCGCCATCGAGACCACTTTTTCCGGTCCCACGGCCATGACCAGCTGTGCCGCAACCGTGTTCAGCGAATGTGTCAGGGCATAAGAGAGCGGAACCGGACCTTTATATTCCTTCTCATAGTTTTCTGGCGTCCAGTTACCGATCTTCACCGGCGCGTCGTTGACGATCGTGTCGGGACCGTAACCGGCTTCGAGTGCGGAGGCATAAACAAACGGCTTGAATGCCGATCCCGGCTGACGCTTTGCCTTGAAGGCACGATTGAACTGGCTCTGGACATAATCACGCCCGCCGACAACAGCGCGGATCGCTCCCGTCGCGTCAACCGAAACCAGCGCAGCCTGGGAGGCGTTCAGCTTGCCTCCTTCCTTTTTCAGGATGTCGTTCAGCGATTTGTCGGCCGCTTCTTCAAGCTTGAGGTCGATCGTCGTTTCAACGGTGACATCAACCTTCGGCTCGCCGATCAGGCTTTTAACCTCGTCCACGACCATATCGGCGGCATAATGCTGCGGGCCGGACCAGTAGCTCTTTGCATTGGAAGGCGGCTGCGCCATCGCCTTGTTGAAATCGCTGTCGGTTATGTAGCCTTCTTCGCGCATCGTACCGAGGACGACCTGAGCACGCTCTTCGGCCGCTTTCGGATCGCGGGCCGGAGAGAGCCTTGAAGGTGCCTTCAGAAGGCCGGCGAGCGTCGCCGCTTCACCGAGGTTCACATCGCGGGCAGACTTGTTGAAATAACGCCTTGATGCCGCCTCGACGCCATAGGCACCAGAACCGAAGAAAACCCGGTTAAGGTACATGGCGAGGATCTGGTCCTTGGTGAACTTGTGCTCCAGCCAGAAAGACAGAAGCACTTCCTGGATTTTTCGCTCGAAAGTGCGATCCGGGGAGAGAAACAGGTTCTTTGCCAGCTGCTGGGTAATCGTTGAGCCACCCTGGATCGGCTGGCCGGTCAGGTTGTTGACGAAGGCACGCGCAAGACCCAGCGGGTCAATGCCGAAATGTGAATAGAAACGCCGATCCTCGATCGAAATCACCGCCTGAGGCAGGTAGGGCGACATCTCTTCCAGCGCCAAGGCCTCGCCGCCGGTTGCGCCGCGATTGGCAATGACGGAACCGTCGATCGCAGTGATCTTCATGTTCGGCGGACGATCGGGAATCGACCAGCTGCTGGCCGCAGGCATTTGCGCGCCGTAATAAAGCACAAGGCCACCTATGCCGATTGCACTCCAGATACCGAGAACGACACACCAGTAGATCAGCCTGCGCAACGGAGCGAATAATCCGCCACCGGCAGAACCGCTGCCGCGGCGAGATCCAGATTTTGCGGCTCCCCGTTTTTGGCGACGGGCGGTGTCGACCTTCGCATCAGACTTGGGCGCACGTTTAGACGCCTTGCGATGACCGACAATGCGATCGTCAGCCTCAAGGCGAAATTCGTCCTGATCTTCGTCGTGCGATGCTTCGAAGGAAGGTTCGACGCGCTTGTCTGATTTGCCTCTGGCTACCATGCGAGCCGGCGGTCTCCCGTCTTATGCCTGCGAAAAACAGCAGGCCTTTTGCCATCAGGTTTCCGCTGGACTCTAAATGCGGCGATTTAAGGAGGGGTAAAAGGCAAACAGAACCTGAAGAAGATAGCTAGATGTTCAGCCAACTGTTTCGAGACGTGTCTTTCTACCTTGAAAACCACGGCTTTCCAGAGAATTCCGGATTTGGTAATATCAGAGGCTACTGAAGTTATGCGTCAGGCAGATAAAGGGAAGAATTCCGGACTGCCGCGTTCAGCGCTCGGGGAGGGAGCCATGAACAAAATCTTCGAGGCCGTCGTTCGGAACGGCGACCAGCGAGTGCCAGTAGCACTCGTCAATCTCAAGCAGGCCCTGGAAATGTCCGAGAAACTTGTCTTCGAGTTCAGCCATCCTGAACACGAAGCGGGCAAGACGGATATCTTTGTCGGCAGAGAGGTCTTGCAGAAGCTGATGTGACCGTGTCCTACGACGGTGCATGTCGATTACACAAGGCTTACGCGTATTCGTGATTTGGGCAGCTGGACATTACTTGTTATCCTCCTCAGCGCAACAAGCGAAAGGAGAATGGACATGAAGACATTTCTCGTCGTCGCTGCCGTCATGGGCCTCACGTCATCCGCAGCACTTGCGGATTGTGCCGGTCATAAAGTGACGGCTTCCAATGCGGTGGATAAGGAAATCACCACCGCGAGCATTGCTTCCACTTCAGCGCAGCAGGAGATGAAGCAGGCGGGGCAACCAAGCGACCCTGCCGCTGATAGCCAGAAAGCCACTCCATAACCGATGCCCTGCGCCGGGCATTTGTCCGGCGCAGCAAGCCGCAATAGCGCTGGAACCTAGTCAGCCGATCTCCGTTGGGTTCTATGAAATCCAGAAAAGGAGGTTGTGATGCCGAACAGAGATCCGATCCCCAATCCGACGGCAGATACGCCACGGGGGCCAACACCTACCGGGGGAGTGCCGGACAGGATCCAGGAAAAGCCACCCCTGACACCTGCGCAGGACAAGGGCGACAACAAGGATCCGCAGGACCCTGTTCTCGATCCGGCTCTGTTGCCGACAGGCGATCCGGCTGGCATGGCCTAAATTGGCTTCAGGCCTTTCGGGCGGCAGCGCTGTATTGCGCCGCCCGAACCCGATTACATATCGCGATAGAAAACAGGCAGCGTTTTTTAACCCCCAAATCGTACCCGCGCTAACTTGTTGTTGCCATTTTATCAACCGGATATCAGATTGCCCCCCGGGTAAGGACATTTCGCTGACACAGGCTTGCAATTAGCAGGGCTGTGCTCGTGCTTTTTGACCTGCCCAGGCAAAGTCGGGAACTGACTTGTCTGCCATTGGGTCCCAACCGCGACGCGAGGGTTTGATGCCGACTCAGTTGATCCGAAATCCGGTTAATCCGGAACAGCTCACCCTTGTACAGCAAGTCTTTGATGAAACATGCGCTGAGCATGGCATCGACAAGGCGAGCGCTGATGGTGAAGCACTCGCACTGATTCTGGTGAACTCGCTTCAGAAAGGTTCCGCTGAAAAAGAGCAGTTGGAAGCTCTGGCCGGCGCGTTGATACAAACGCGCTGATTGCAGTCTGTCCCAATTCTTGCGCGGTATTTTGACGGACCACGGAACCTAATCGTCGCGTCGAAAGTTGAACGGTCTCCAGGATCAAGATGATGGAGGCCGGAATGGCAGAGTCAGTCAAAAGCTTTACCCGCGAAAACGCTATCGCTTCGTTCGATCATCAGCCGAGCGACAGCGCAATCGCCGAAGAGATTCAGGGCCTGCGTTCCGAGATATCCAGGTTGCGTGCCCTTATGTCGGAAAAGACTGGCGAGGTTTACGAGCGCGTTGCAGATCGTGCCAGCAGTGCGGCAAATTATGTCTCTTCGGAAGCCAATTCGGTAGCAGGTACGATCAAAGAACACCCAGCGGCGACTACAACGCTATTCACCCTTATCGGTGCGGTAGGATTTGCAATCGGTTATGCCGTCGCTTCGGCCTCTGCGGAAAGCAAGCAGGCATGGTACCAGCGCTATCTGGGCGACCGCTTCTGATTGCCTTCACAGCGATGATATTTCACTAGCCGCAACGACATCTTGGGCGACGTCGATCCAGACGGCGCCCGTCAACTCTACCAGTTGGACAGGATCGATCCGAACTGCCGAATTGGTAGCACCGGCAGCTGGCACGACTTCGTCGAAGCGCTTGAGAGATATGTCGCAATACACCGATAGCGGCGAAGCCAATCCGAAGGGGCATACGCCGCCGACCGGGTGGCCGGTAATTTCAACCACCTCTTCCCCACCGAGCATGCGTGGCTTGGTACCGAAGCGGGAACGGAACTTCTTGTTGTCCAAGCGAGAAGTGCTAGCCATCACTACGATCATGGTTTCCTCGCCAGCGCGCAAACATATGCTTTTGGCAATTTGATCCGGCTCTACCCCGTGTGCGGCAGCAGCCAGAGGAACCGTCGCGGAACTGGCTTCGGTAACGATTACTTTGATGTTTGGCGCGCGCTGCGCGAAAAAGGCTTGGACCGAAAGGAGACTCATGTCGCGAACATTGCGCATGAATCGTTCTTAGGCAAGCCGTATGCAGCCATGCGCGACGCGCAATACTGCGGTGCGTAATTATGGCTGTTTTTTAGGCTCGCCTCCTGTATAGTCAAATCATCGACGGACGCACTCCTCCTCCCAGTGTCCTCGATGGGACCAGCAACACCTCCTCCTCCCGGTTGTTGGTCAGTTTCAGAAACCCGGCGCACCTCCTCCCGCGCCGGGTTTTCTGTATTTAATGCCTTTATCACAGCGATCTAGAGTACGACCTAGCACATTGAATGCTGGCTTCTAACCATCAAGCCGTTGATATATATAGACCTTTGCGATTACCCTTAAAGATTGCAGTGTCAACCCGATACGTACCCGCAGCATCGCATCAATCTTGACGAACATTGGGGCAAGCCCTAAGTGCGTATGATCGAAATTTGTCTGATGGCCAGCACCGGGCTACTGCCACGCTTGCGACGTTCTACTCTGCAAAGTTCGAAGTTCAATCTGTTCCTTCCGGTTTCCGGGAGGGGCTGTCGGTCATTGCAAAGAAAGGCATCGATATGGCGACGGGTACAGTTAAGTGGTTCAATGCGACCAAGGGTTACGGCTTCATTTCTCCTGATGATGGCGGTGCGGACGTTTTCGTTCACATTTCCGCTGTTGAGCGTGCAGGCCTCGGCCAGCTTCAGGACGGCCAGAAGCTCTCCTTCGAGCTGGTAACGGACCGCCGTTCCGGCAAGGTTGCTGCTGACCAGCTGCAGGCTGCCTAATAAAGCTTTGCTCGCGGCGACCCGGTCGCCGCGAGCTTCCAGATCACCGTCACTTATCGGTCCCGGCGACGTCTTGAAACGACCTGAGCGCCATCCCATTTAAAACCCAACGGCATTTACGACAAATACTGAGGCGAATGCGGTCAACCGTGCCATTTCGAAACGGGTAATGGATTCACTTAACGATCGATTAACCTGTTTCAGAGATGATGAGTGCCACAGAGCTGCGCGGTCATAACGATCAGAAACGCAGCCGAGACGGAATGCTTGACCCGTTTGACGTGACCACGGATGTACTGGCACAATGAACGGGATTGGAAAGGTCGGGCTTGCCCCGGCCTTTTTGTTTTTCTACCCCCTGTAGCCCAGCAAATATTCCCGACCATCCTCTCCACTTATGATTCGCCGCCCTAAATCCCTCCTTCGGCTTGCCATGCAATGAAGGATAAAAACGAGAATGGCTGAAGGCAAACATCACTGGTTGCGCAAGGACGACGCCGAATCGACCAAGGCCAGCTTTCCCGAACTGTTTTTCGACCTTGTTTTTGTCTTCGCGCTGATCCAGCTGTCACAGACGCTGGCATCGGATTTCTCCTTTGGGATTGCATTCGATGCCCTGATCTTCATTTTCGCACTCTGGTGGGTGTGGATCCACACGACATGGGTGACCAACCTGCTCGATGCCGAAGTCGTGCCGGTGAGATTGCTTCTGTTTTGGCTGATGTTTCTCGGTATCGTACTGGCGATTGCCCTTCCCAAAGCCTTTGGTGAGGCGGGGCTGGTCTTCGCACTGGCCTATGCGGCGATGCAGCTCAGCCGTTCGTTGTTCGCGCTCTATGCATTCAAAGGGACCGACGCCAGGTCGTTCATGACATTCGCGCGCATCACGATGTGGCTGCTCGTCTCCAGCGCTTTCTGGGTCGCTGGCGGTCTCGTCAGTCCGGAAAGCCGCGCCGTGTTCTGGATCGCAGCACTGGCAATCGAATATTCGGCACCCCTCGTTCGCTACTGGACGCCGGGGATCGGCGCCTCGCCTGCCGAAACACTTGATGTAAACGGCGAACACCTCGCCGAACGATGCGCCCTTTTTGTCATTATCGCGCTCGGCGAAACGATCATCACCACCGGCAAGACCGCCTCTGACCACGCCGATGAGGGTAGCATCATCTTTTTGGTTCTCGTCCTGGCATTCCTGACAACCGTTTTGATGTGGTGGATTTATTTCCACGACGGACAGGAACGCGCCGCAGACACAGCGGAAGATGCGACCGAGCCGCAAAACACAGCCGACCATCTTTTCACCTACGGGCACCTACCGATCGTAGCAGGCATTATCCTGACCGCGGTGGGAGAGGATTTCACACTCACGCATCCCCACAACCAGAGTGATCACGCCAACGCGTTGGCAATTCTCGGCGGCCCGCTGCTGTTTCTTGCCGGCACCCTATGGATGAAGACGGTATCGTCCCGCAGCGTGCCGTGGTCACATTGCACCGGGATCACAGCCATTCTCGCGGGGTTTGTTTTTGTTCCCTACGCAGAAAATTTCCTGCTTCAGCTTATGGCCGCCGCCATTCTTCTTGGCGTAGCGCTCTGGGAATATATAGCGCTCAGGCGATTTCGCCGTGCGTCTGCTTAAGGTTTTTTCGCCTTTCCTCGAAATACGAAACCACTCTATCTATTTGCTTCCAAGCAGTTGCGAGCACAGGACCAGTCCCGCGTTTGCCGGAGTTGCTCTGATCAGTAATGCGGAGGCCTCGTCACTGGCGCCGCCTCGCGGGTCGATTCCTCCAGTGTCAGAAACCGTTCGGTCAACCGATCGAGTTTGGCACGGGTCTGCTCAACCACTTTCCATTGCTCGGCAAGTTGGTCGGACAGTTCATCGATCACCTTGGCCTGATGGGCAGCGAGTTCTTCCAGCTGCACCAGTCTCGTCTCGTCGCTCACGGCGGCAATCCTCTCATCTTCCAACCTGTCTAGTCGGGGATGTAGAGGATGCCTTGGGCGCGGTCCAGCCTTCGATCAGGCACGGAGCCTGGAACGCTCCTGATAAACACTTGCCGAACCGCTCGTTCTGAAACGCATCACCAGCGCCGCAAGACTGCCGCTGATGCCGACAAGGCTCTGGGCTGCGGCATTCGTTTCTTCCATCAGCGCAGCATTCTGCTGGGTGATCTGGTCCATGCTGCGGACGGACGCATTGATCTGATCGATGCCGGATGCCTGCTCCTGTGCCGAATGGGCGATCAGGGTTATATGTTCGTCGATCGCCTTCACCCGCGTGCCGATGCCGGTCAGCGCTTCACCGGCCCGGTTGACGAGACCGACGCCGCGCTGCACGTCACCGGCGGAGCGATCGATCAGTTCCTTGATTTCCTTGGCAGCAGCAGCGGATCTCTGTGCCAGTTCACGCACTTCCTGAGCAACTACTGCAAAACCCTTGCCCTGCTCGCCGGCACGCGCCGCCTCGACACCGGCATTCAATGCCAGGAGGTTTGTCTGGAACGCAATCTCGTCGATGGCGCCGATGATCTGGGTCATCTTCTGTGACGATTCGGCAATATCGTCCATGGCGGAGATCGCCTGATGGACAACCTCTCCGTTCTTCTGGGTCTCCAATGCCGATTCGCGGATGATGCTCTGCACTTCCTGCGTCCGCCGCGCCGACTGGCCGGAGAGCGACGTGATCTGCTCAAGCGCTGCCGCAGTCTCTTCGAGCGATGCGGCCTGCTGCTCGGTGCGCTTGGCCATGTTGTCGGCAGCGGACGAGATATCGCCGACTTCCGCACGGACCTGTCCGACGGACTGGTTTATTTCTCCCATAGCCGCATCGAGTGCCGCAATGGAGGAATTGTAATTCGTCTTCAGCGCATGAAAATTCGGTGCCAGTTCCTGATGAAGCTCTGCTGTCAGATCCCCGCCTGAAAGACTTTTCAGCGCCTGGCCCAGCGCATCCAGAGCACCATCCTGCTCCTGCTTGGCAGCTATACGTTCGGCTTCGACTTTCCTGCGGCCGTCTTCCAGCGCTTCCAGATAAACCGAAATGGCATAGTCCATATCGACCATAGCCGCCTTGACGACTGCCGAAAGGTGATCGGCCAGCACGCCAGCCTTCTTGTCGAGGAAGAAGCCCTTCATCTCCCTGGCAATGACTGCGCGAATGATACCGTCGAGAATGAGAGCATAACCGCCGATATACCAGCGTGGCTCCAGACCAAGCCGGGCATGGGTCCTGCCGATGGCGGAAACCGCCTCGACATAATCTCCATCGTAACGGCCGGACGAGATCACGTCCCAGTGGCTGGCCTGACGCTCCTTGGCATGAGAGACATGAGCGTCGCTGGAAAAGAATTTTGCAGTGTGAGGATGCGCCTTTGCCTTCTGGTAGAAAGCGTCGAGCGCCGGACCAACAGCGTCCTTGACGATCGGCTGGACGTTCGCGAGATGGCGACGTTCCGTTTCTCCGAGGCCGACGAAATTCAGGCGCTCGGCAAGTGCTGCCTTCTGGTCTTGGCTTCTCATTGTTTCCCCCGGTTAAATCTTGAGCCGCTTCGCGGATTCACGTGGTATCGCTTTTGAATGAAGCATGCGCGCCAAAGTTTAATACGCCATTATCCAATCACCCTAAGCTTTCATTAATCATAACTTGTTGCCGATATACTAACGGACAATAATTCGAGACTTAAATTGCGAGGCGCATCACATTGCCTGCCGCCGGCCTCACAATCCAATCGCTTGCGTTCTGCCGCACAAATCCTTAGCTCCTGTGCAACGGCAAACCGCGATTTCCCATGGTGCAAAAGACTTCCATCTCCCGGCTCAAGCTCACCGACTTCCGCAACTACGCCGCGGCTTCGCTGGCGCTCGACAGCAGGCATGTGGTGCTGACGGGGGAAAACGGTGCCGGCAAAACCAATCTGATGGAGGCGATATCCTTCCTGTCACCGGGGCGCGGCTTCAGGCGGGCGGTGCTGACCGACGTGACGCGGGTCGGTGCGGACGGCGGTTTTGCCATATTCGTCGATCTCGATGGAATGCAGGGCGAGGTTGCAATCGGCACCGGAACAGAACCTGGAGACGGCGAACGCGTCAGTCGCAAGCTGAGGATCAACAGCACGCCGGCCAAATCCACCGAGGAGCTTTCCGACCATCTGAACGTGTTGTGGCTGACGCCGTCGATGGATGGGCTGTTTACCGGCTCGTCATCGGACAGGCGACGGTTTCTCGACCGGCTTGTCCTGTCACTCGATCCCACCCATGCCCGTCGGGCGAGCGATTTCGAACGCGCCATGCGCAGCCGCAACAGGCTTCTTTCGGAAGGGCGCTTCGATCCTTCGTGGCTGACGGCGATTGAAACGCAGATGGCCGAACTCGGGATAGCCATGGCTGCCGCACGGCATGAAATGCTGGGCCTGCTGCAGTCTCTCTCGGTCAATTCCGCAGACACACCGTTTCCGACACCGGCGCTGGCACTCGAAGGTTTCATGGATGGCGGCATGGATCGCCCGGCAGCTGATCTGGAAGAGGATTACCTTATCTCTCTGCGCAACGGCCGCGGGCGCGACGCGGCCGCCGGCCGCACACTCGAAGGCCCGCACCGCGTCGATCTTCTCGTGCGCCATCAGGAGAAGGATATCGAGGCTTCGCGATGCTCGACCGGAGAACAGAAGGCACTGCTGATCGGGCTCATTCTTGCCCATGCAAGATTGACGGCCGACATGACGGGTTTCGCGCCGATCCTGCTGCTGGATGAAATAGCCGCGCATCTCGATGAGGGGCGGCGGGCGACATTGTTCGATCTGGTGGACGGGCTGGGCGGGCAGGCATTCATGACCGGCACCGACCGATCGATGTTTGCCGCACTCGGCGATCGGGCGCAGTTCTTCACGGTCACCCATGGAAGCGTCACGTCGTCAACCGCATAAGGAAGACGCTTACCCGATGGAGGTGGTGGTGCTATGAGATCGATTATGGAAAACCAATCCTCGCGATCAACGACCTCGGCCCTGACGCCGGACGAGATCGAACGTTACAAACGCCATATCCTGTTGCCGGAAATCGGCGGAACCGGCCAGCAGAAGCTGAAAGCCGCCCGTGTTCTGGTGATCGGTGCCGGTGGTCTTGGCGCCCCCGTGCTGGAATATCTCGCAGCAGCCGGTATCGGCACGATCGGCATCGCCGACGACGACCGCGTGTCGCTCTCAAATCTGCAGCGTCAGGTGATCCATGATTCCGGCACGATCGGTGAAATGAAGACGAAGAGCGCGCGCGACAAGATCGCCCGCCTCAATCCGCATGTCCGGGTCGTCGATTTCGAGGAACGGTTTTCGCCCGAATGGGCGATGCAGCACCTGCCGCGCTTCGATCTGCTCGTCGATGGCTCAGACAATTTCGATACGCGCTATGCCGCAGCCGACGCGGCAGAGGCAGCGAAAATCCCGCTCGTCACCGGTGCCGTCGGGCGCTTCGATGGTTCTGTGACGGCGCTCAAGCCCTATGAGAGCAGCACGGACGGCGTGCTCAACCCGACCTATCGCGACCTGTTTCCCGAAAAGCCGCCGGAGGGTCTGATCCCGGCCTGCGCCGAGACCGGCGTGGTCGGGGCGCTTACCGGCGTCATTGGTACGCTTATGGCGATGGAAGTCATAAAGCTGATCACCGGCATCGGCGAACCGCTGGTCGGCCGCCTTATGCTCTACGACGCGCTTTCGGCCCGGTTCGACACGATCAGATACAAACGCAGGAAGAGGTCGTCGGCAGAATGATCGATATTATCAGGATCGACAACGGCTTTGGCCGCTGGGATGAATTGCTGGCACTTATCCTCTCGTCCTTCTCCTACATGGACGAGATCGTCGATCCGCCCTCCTCGGCGCATCGGCTGACACTTGCTTCGCTGGCGCAAAAGGCCACGAGCGAGATTGCCTTTGCCGCACTGGAGGAAACCCGTCTGGTCGGGTGCGTGTTCCTGAAACCCGAAACCGATTGCCTTTATGTCGGGAAACTGGCCGTGGCGCCGGGCCAGCAAGGCAAGGGCGTCGGGCGCCGGCTGCTTGCCATTGCAGAAGACACTGCGCAGAGCATGAACCTGCCGACGCTCAGGCTGGAAACGCGCATCGAGCTTGTCGGCAATCACACGACTTTCGGCCGTTGGGGATTTCAGAAGACCGCAGAAAAGTCCCATCCGGGTTTCGACAGGGTCACCTTCATCGAGATGCGCAAGCAGCTTGAGCCGATCCCGGCCTGAATTCAGTTTCTGCCGGGTAAAACGCGATTCGGCGGACGGTGGCCGTCGAAAAAGGCTCGGATATTGATGATGACCTTATCGCCCATGTCGATCCGGCCCTCGATCGTGGCCGAACCCATATGGGGCAACAGAACGACCTTGCCTTCATTCGCAAGCTTGACGAGTTTCGGGTTGATCGCGGGCTCGTTCTGATAAACGTCGAGACCAGCACCGGCGATCTTGTCTTCACGCAGAAGCTTGATCATCGCCATCTCGTCGATGATGTCACCACGCGCCGTGTTGACGATGATCGCCGTGGGCTGCATCAGCGCCAGACGCCGGGCTGACACAAGATGAAAGGTGCCGGGCGTCGACGGGCAATTGACCGAAACGATATCGACACGGGCCAGCATCTGATCGAGGCTGTCCCAATAGGTCGCCTCCAGTTCGCTCTCGGTCGCCTGATTGACAGGCTTGCGGTTGTGATAGTGGATGGAAAGACCGAAAGCCTTGGCGCGTCTTGCGACCGCAGTGCCGATCCGACCCATCCCGATAATACCGATGCGTTTGCCCCAGATCCGGCGTCCGAGCATCCAGGTCGGGCTCCAGCCGGCCCAATCACCGGGATTGTCGGTCAGAATACGAGAGCCTTCCGCAAGGCGACGGTTGACGGCGAGGATGAGCGCCATCGTCATATCCGCCGTGTCCTCGGTCAGGACGTTCGGCGTATTGGTAACGGTAATGCCTTTCTCAGCCGCCGCATCGACATCGATGTGATCCGTACCGTTGGAAAAACCGGCAATAAGCTTCAGTTGCGGGCCTGCTGAGGCCAGAAGCTCGGCATCGATCTTGTCCGCGATTGTCGGTACAAGTACGTCGACACTCGCCATCGCAGCAGCAAGCTCTTCGCGTGAACGCGGCCGGTCATCGATGTTGAGCTCGGCGTCGAAGAGTTCGCGCATGCGCGTCTCGACGGCGTCCGGCAGCTTGCGCGTGATATAAACCCTGGGTCTTTTCTTCGCAGTCATCGCTCCGCCACCGCAATTTTAGCAGGTCATTAACCAAGTCGCGCGATAGTCGATCCTATCCTTGGGCGTTCTAGCAGACCCACCGGCGAAGACAAACAAAACCTCGCAAACGGGCCATGAAGCACATCCGCGGATCGTCAGTCAGGATCCACACAATGCGCCGCCTCATCATCATCATCGTAGCCATCTGCTTTCCCCTGATCGCAACGCTTTCCGCCATCGTCCCAGTCTATGCACAGGGTGCTGCAAAAGGTGCGAGCGGCCTGCCGCTACCGCGTTTTGCCAGCCTGAAATCAAAGAAAGTCAATATCCGTATCGGGCCGAGCACCGACTATGCGGTTTCATGGATGTACATGAAGGCAGGTACGCCCATGGAAATCATCCAGGAATACGACAACTGGCGGCGCGTGCGTGACGCCGAGGGTACCGAGGGCTGGGTGAACCAGGCGCTGCTTTCGGGCGAGCGTACGGCCGTCGCGGCTCCATGGATGCGCGGCAAGGGCCAGGACATCTATGTTAACATGCGACGCGACCCGCAAAGCTCGGCCGCAATCACAGCCAAGCTTCAGCCGGGCGTTCAGCTTACCATCAAGGAATGCAACGGTGACTGGTGCCAGGCGGAAACCGGTGGTGCCGAGGGCTGGGTAGCCCAGGGCGAAGTCTGGGGCGTTTACCCGGGCGAAGCCTTTAAATAAGGCCTGCCTCGGCTGCTGCCTCTTTCAGCGATACCAGCGGACGTGGGCCGATCTGCTGGATAACTTCGGCTGCAGCGAGGCAACCGAGCTTGCCGCAATCTTCCAGCGAACGACCCTGCGTGTAGCCATAAAGGAAGCCGGAGGCGAAGAGATCACCGGCGCCAGTCGTATCGACCAGTTCGTCGATTGCATAGGCATCGATTTTTACCCGCTCACTACCGCGAACGATGACGGCGCCCTCTTCGCTGAGCGTGACCGCGGCCAGCTTGCAGTCTGCGGCGATCTTGCCGAGAGCCAGTTCGAAGTCTTCCGTCTCGTAGAGCGACAGCAGTTCGTGCTTGTTGGCAAAGACGATATCGACTGTGCCGGACGTCATCAAATCGAGGAATTCCGAGCGGTAGCGCCCAACACAGAAGGGGTCGGAGAGCGTCATGGACACTTCACGGCCATGCGCGTGGGCAATGCGAGCTGCCTCGCGAATAGCATCCTTGGCACGCGGCGGATCCCAGAGATAACCCTCGAAATAGGTGACCTTGGCTTCGGCGACGACTTCTTCCTCGACATGTTCGGGGCCAAGTTCGACGCAGGCGCCGAGATAGGTGTTCATCGAACGCTCGCCATCGGGCGTGACGAAGATCATCGAACGAGCCGTGGGGGGATGAAGACCATCAGGCTTTGTCTGGTAATGAACGCCCTGCGCGCGGATGTCGTGCTGGAAGATCTGGCCCAGCTGATCCTCGGCAACCTTGCCGAAATAGGCGGCCTTGCCCCCGAAACCTGCAATGCCGGCAGCGGTATTGCCGGCCGAACCACCCGACGCCTCGACCGCAGGTCCCATCTTTGAATAAAGAAATTCGGCGCGCTCGGCATCGATAAGGTTCATGGCGCCCTTGATGATCGCATTGTCTTCAAGAAACGAATCCTCGCAACGGGCGAGGATATCGACGATGGCGTTGCCGATGGTCAGCACGTCGAACTTTGGCATTCACTCTTCATCCTTTTGCGTTCAAGCTGCGCCATGGGTAGTGGCCTTTTCCGCCCAAGGGAAGAACAAATGTTCTTGCATCCATCCCAGCCGTGCATCGAGTTGGTTCAGGTTTATCATCTGTCATCTGGCCGTCACGGTTTTCGCATATGTTGATCCCGTCCGGTAAGGTTGGCTGCCACGGATGTACTGGCGGCTGACTGCCGGATTTTTCATTCCATTATAGATCTGGATCAGAGCACGGTTGCATATATGCATTTGTTGCTCGGAAGCTTATGCGCTAGACGCATAGGATCGGAATATTCCAAGGTCCTACCGTGTCGCTCGTCCTCGCCAATGTCCTCCCGGTCTTCATTCTCATTCTGCTCGGCTGGCTGATCGCCAAATCCGGACTTCTCAAAGCGGAGACCGGTGATGCGCTGGGCGAATTTGTCTTCAAGATCGCCGTTCCCATGCTGATCTTCCGCACGCTAGCAACCGCGCATTTCGAAGGCGTTTCGCCCTTCAGACTGTGGACCGCCTATTTTATAGGTGTCGCGATCACCTGGACCATCGGGGCTTTTATGGCAAAACGCGCCTTCGGGCGGGACGCCAAAGTTGCCGTGATTGCAGGCATGTCGGCAAGCTTCGCCAATAATGTCTTCATCGGCCTTCCGCTGGTCGATCATATCGTCGGACAGGATGGGCTTGTTGCCATCTCCATCCTTCTCGCAATCCATCTGCCGATCATGATGATTGTCGGTACGGTGCTTATGGAAAGCGCCTCAGCCAAGGTAGATGGCACGGCTGCCCGCGGTATTGTCGCCGTACTCAAGCAGGTAGGGACAAACCTTGCGCGCAATCCGCTCGTCATCGCCTTGACACTCGGACTTGCCTTCAATCTTTCCGGCCTGTCAATGAACGCACCAGTTGCCCTGGTCGTCGACCAGATTGCCGGCTCTGCCAGCCCGGCCGCACTGATTTCGATCGGGATGGCGCTGACGCGTTATCCGATCAAGGGCGATCTGGGGCTCTCCTCTACCGCGGCCGTGCTCAAGCTATTCCTGATGCCGGCGTCCGTATTTGCGGCCTGCCAGCTACTGAACCTACGGCCGGACTGGACCGCTGCGCTGGTTCTGACCTCTTCCGTTCCGACAGGCATCAATGCCTGGCTGATTGCACAGCGTTTCCGCTCCAGCCAGAGCCTTGCCGCTTCCGTCATCAGCATCACAACCGCTTTCGGTGTCATCTCCGTCAGCATGTGGGCCTGGCTGCTTTCCTGACCGGAGGCAGAATGCAAAACGCCCGGCTGAGCCGGGCGTTATCTCTTAGGAACTCAAGAAGTAAAATCAGTTCGTAGCTGGTTCCGGTGCGTTCGGATCCGGCAGCGGCGCCGGGCTGTCGGACTGCTCGCGTATATAGGCGAGCAGATTGGCGCGCTCCTTGTCGTTCTTGATACCGGCAAAGCCCATGGCCGTGCCCTTTACATAAGCCTTCGGGCCGGCAAGGAAGTGGTTGAGATGATCGAAGGTCCAGGTTTCCTGGCCACCCTTGGAAAAATCCTTCATCCCAGCAGAATAAGAAAAACCCTCGTGCGTAGCGACCGGACGGTTCACAAGACCCCAGAGGTCAGGACCAACCTTGTTCGGCCCTCCCTTCTCGATGGAGTGACAGCTCTGACACTTCTTGAAAACGGCGGCGCCGGCGGTGGCATCTGCGCTCGCCATGAGCTGGCCAACAGGCACGGCAGCGGGTGCGGCTTCTGCGCCGGCTGCTTCGCCGCCCGATGCTTCCTCCGCAGCGGCAATCGCGAAACCTTCCTTTTCAGGAACGGGAGAGTGAAAAATCCCCTCCGAAGCGATCGAAACCGACATCATCACGAAAACAGTGGCAAGCAACGCACCAACCGACATATTCACGTAGGGGTTCATCCAGAGCTCCTTCCCATCTCGTTGACTACCCTCTGGACCAACTTGCGGTACAAACGGCCATCTTGCAATCGCGCGGAAGCTATGTCTTTTGCCAAATCGTTGCAATTGGAAACAAAACGCGCCGCATGAGACTATTTGACACTCTTGACGCGAGAATAGAAGGCCTTCGATGACACAACCGGCAGCAGAAAAAACACTGGTCCTGATCCCGGCCCGAATGGCCTCGACCCGACTGCCGAACAAGCCGCTCGCCGACATCGCCGGCCTGCCGATGATCGTTCAGGTGGCAAAGCGCGCCGAGGAAGCAAAAGCCGGGCGCGTTGTCGTGGCGGTCGACGATCAGGCCGTGTTCGATGTCGTCAAGGCAGCCGGTTTCGATGTCGTCATGACCCGCCAGGATCACCAGTCCGGCTCGGATCGCATCTACGAGGCGCTGCAGAAGGCCGACCCGGATGGCAAGGCGGAATTCGTCATCAACGTCCAGGGCGACCTGCCGACGATCGAGGCGGACGTGGTACGTGCTTCACTTCGACCGCTTCTCGACAATCCCTCGACCGATATCGCGACTCTGACCGTCGAAATCACCGACGAACACGAGAAAACCAATCCGAATGTGGTGAAGATCGTCGGCTCGCCGATTTCCGAAACCCGGCTGAAGGCACTCTATTTCACCCGCGCGACCGCTCCCTATGGTGATGGCCCGCTTTACCATCACATCGGCCTTTACACCTATCGCCGCGCGGCTCTGGAAAAATTCGTCGCGCTCGGCCCGTCCCCGTTGGAAATGCGCGAGCGGCTGGAGCAGCTTCGGGCACTCGAGGCCGGCATGCGGATCGATGCCGAAATCGTGCACTCGATCCCGCTCGGCGTCGACACCCCTGCCGACCTTGAGAAAGCCCGTGCAATCCTGACGTCGCGCCAATCCTGAAAAAGAGGCACCCGATGACCACGCTGACCAATCGCATTGCCTTCCAGGGCGACTACGGCGCCAATTCCGACATGGCTTGCCGCGACATGTTTCCCGATATGGAGCCGCTGCCCTGCGCGACCTTCGAAGATGCCTTCCAGGCGCTCGAAAGCGGCGAGGCCGATCTGGCGATGATCCCGATCGAGAACACGATTGCCGGGCGCGTGGCGGACATCCACACGCTGCTGCCGGAATCGCGGCTGCATATTATCGGTGAATATTTCATGCCGATTCGCTTCCAGCTGATGGTTCTGCCGGGTGTGAAGCATGACGAGATCCGCACGGTTCACAGCCATATCCATGCGCTGGGCCAATGCCGCAAAATCATCCGCTCGAACGGCTGGAAAGCCGTTGTTGCCGGCGATACGGCGGGGGCTGCCAAGATGGTGGCTGAAAAGGGCGATCACTCGATGGCGGCACTTGCGCCGCGGCTTGCCGCGGATCTCTACAAGCTCGAGATCCTGGCCGAAAACGTCGAGGATACGGAAAACAACGTAACCCGCTTCGTCGTTCTGTCGCGCGACGAGAAGTGGGTACAACGGAACAATCCGGAAGACGTGATCGTCACGACCTTCGTCTTCAATGTGCGCAACATCCCGGCAGCCCTCTACAAGGCGATGGGCGGTTTTGCGACCAACGGCATCAACATGACGAAGCTCGAAAGCTACCAGCTGGGTGGCAAGTTCGTCGCCACCCAGTTCTATGCCGATATCGAAGGCCATCCGGATGACGCGCCGGTGCGCCGGGCGCTGGAGGAACTCCGGTTCTTCTCGGAAAAGGTCCGCATCCTCGGCAGCTACAAGGGACACCCGATGCGCGGCGCGCTGCAGAAAGCATAAGGCGCTTCAACGCGCCAAGCCGGAACGAGGCATCGGAAGACTAAGACTAGTAAGGGATTTGCAAAAGGCGGCGTGTTCAACGCCGCCTTTTGTGTTTCAGGCCGTTTCGCTCCTGGCATAGACGCGCAGGCGATGACCATCGGGATCGGTCGCGACGAAGGTATAGCCGAAGTCCAGTTCCGCCGGTGTCTGCAGCACGCGCAGGCCCTTCTTCGCCCAATCGCTATAGGTGCGATCGACATCAGCGGTTTTTTCGAGCCGGTAGCAGATTTCCATGGAGCCGCTTCCCGCGGTCACCGCCGGCTGTGCCGTGTGGCGCGACCACAGACCGAGCTTCATGCCGTTGGACAGGATAAACAACGCGAATGTCGGCGAGCTTTCCACTGGTTCGACACCGAGCAGATCGCGGTAAAATGCGGCGCTTACGAACGGATTATCGACGAAAAGAATAGTGAAATCAGGGTGAACCATGTCAGTGCTCCTTGTTGAGACTGACCCGAATCTATCGCATCATGCTGTCAAATTCTGTCAGCAGCCCTAGCCGGGCGCGGAAATGCCTTCTGACCGTCGCCACTCTTTCAGCAGTGCCGGGCGGCGGCGCGGGTAACGCTTTCCTGTCGAGACCGCGGAGACGATGCGGTCCGTGCGGAAATGGCGAAATCCCTGTCGCAGCTCGCACCAGCCGATCATAACCCGCACGCTATCGAAAAAACCGAGCGCAAAAGGCCAGACGCGGCGCTCGGTCAGCGCGCCCTTTTCATCCCTGTAGGCGAGGTCGAGCATGTGTTCGGCGCGGATCGCCTTGCGGATCATCGCCAGATCGCTCCTGTCTTCTCTGTTTCGTGGCGCTGCTACGAGCAAAGTGGAATTATCGATCTCTTCGCTGAGTTCGACCGGCAGGACTGCGGCGATCTTCTGCAGCGCGTCCACGGCGCCGGCCGCGAGTATCGGATCAGCCATTTTCGCAACCCAGCGGGAGCCGAGCACGAGAGCCTCGATCTCCTCTTGCGAAAACATCATCGGCGGCAGCATGAAACCGGGCTTCAGGATGTAGCCGAGCCCGGCTTCCCCCTCGATCAAGGCCCCTTGTGCCTGCAGGCTGGCGATATCACGGTAGAGCGTGCGGAGGCTGACGCCGGTTTCGGCGGCAAGCGTCGCACCGCTGACCGGCTGCCGATACCGCCGCATGACCTGCAGAAGCACCAGAAGACGCTCCGAGCGGGCCACTGTCATCAGGTGCCTCCGATTTCTAGCCTGCTCGCACAGGCCACGGAACTGTTACTCAAGCGACGCCCGATTGCTCATACGGCCAATCGATCCAGTCCTTCATCAGCCGATAGGCGATCGCGCCGCTGGCAGGGCCGAAGGGTTTTGTATCCGGGCCGGCGTCGAGCATGTGCCTGACTTCGTCACGGGTAAACCAGCGGACATCCGACATTTCCTGCGGATCGATGGTGATCTCTGTCGAAATCGCTTCCGAATAACAGCCAATCATCAGCGAGTGCGGCATGGGCCAGGGCTGGGAAGCGTGATACCGCACGCGACCGACCTCGATGCCCGATTCCTCGACCGTCTCGCGGCGAACCGCATGCTCGATCGTTTCGCCCGGTTCGACGAAACCGGCGAGGCAGGAATACATGCCCTCCTGAAAATGATGGCTGCGGCCGAGCAAGCAGCGATCGTTCTCGACATCGACCGTCAGCATGATGACGACCGGATCGGTGCGAGGAAACATCATGTGCTGGCACTGGGTGCAGACGCGCTTGTAGCCGCCGATCTTCATTTCAGTCGGCGAGCCGCATTTGCCGCAGAAGCGGTTGGCCGCGTTCCAGGAGAGAAGCGAGATCGCCTGAGCGACCTCGCCCTGCAGCTCCGCGTCGATCAGCGCTTCGCGGTAGAGCGCGCGGGCATCCGTGGGCTTGTACTGGCCGGCAAGTTCTTCCGCCGGGACATTAACGGGAATCGCCACGCGCGGCTCACCGTTTTCGCGGTAGCCGAGCAGGATGGCATTGTCGAAATCGGGCTTCAGTTCCGCCAGTTCGTAAGCCGCGAAAAGCGGGTCCAGAACCTGTTCGTCATGTTTGAGGATGAGCTTTGCACCGGCGAAGGCGAGAATATGGGTCCCCTCGATCGCCAGCGCCTCGCTAACGCAGTCGTCGGCGCGATATTCGCCCCGACGGTCGAGCCTGTTGCCGGAAAAGGCCGTCAGGTTGCCGGGCTCCGGATGGGGCGCATCCGTCTCGAAAAGTTTTCTTGTCATGATACGAGATTTTCCGTCAGGCTTTTGATCAATAATTGCTTGGCTGTATCTTCATAAGGTTCCGCCTGGCCATAACCCCAGATCGGTCCCGGCCAGTTCGGGTCACGGTCGAACCGTGCGACGATATGCACATGCAGCTGGCGAACGATATTGCCGATCGCAGCCACATTGATCTTTTCGGCCCCTGTCGCCTTTTTCAGCGCGGCCGCCACCATATTGGTCTCGAAGGTCAGAAGCGCCTGGTCGAGCGGCGTCAGCTCGAACAGCTCGCTCACATCATTGCGCTGCGGCACCAGCATGAACCAAGGCCAGCGGCTGTCCTTCATCATCCTGAGCTGACAGAGGCCGAAGCTCTCCACAAGCTCGGTATCCCTGGCAAGCCGTGGATCCAGTTCAAAGGCGCTCAAGCGATCCTCCCGGCATTTTCGGTGTTGTGATTTTCGATACTGACAGTTTTTTACAGGGTTGGCTTGCATTTGGAAGCATTATTGCCGATATGTGCGGCGGGAGGTTGGTGGTGGACGAGCCACTCGCCAACCGGGTCAGGTCCGGAAGGAAGCAGCCCTAACGAGCCAGGCACGGGTCGCCGTGCCAGCCTCCCACCTTCTCATCTTGGTCAACGCCCGGTCCGGTCAAGATCGCCTGACTGCCGGAATGGCCCGTACAGGCCCGAGGGCCTATAGTCAGGACCTTATGAGCGACAGCGGGCCGACATCAATCAATCCCTCATCCCCTGCCCCTTCGGGCAGCACGGGATATCGGGTTCTCGCCCGCAAGTATCGGCCGAAGGATTTCTCCGACCTGATGGTCGGTCAGGAACCGATGGTACGGACGCTGACGAATGCGTTCGAGACCGGCCGTATCGCCCAGGCCTATATGCTGACGGGCGTACGCGGGGTGGGAAAAACGACCACCGCACGAATTCTCGCCCGCGGACTTAACTACAAGACGGCCGAAATCGACCGCCCGACGATCGACCTGCGTGAACCCGGCGAACATTGCCAGGCGATCATGGAAGGCCGGCATGTCGACGTGATCGAGATGGACGCTGCGTCTCATACCGGTATCGACGATATCAGAGAGATCATCGAGCAGGTGCGCTATCGCCCGGTTTCGGCGCGCTACAAGGTCTATATTATCGACGAAGTGCACATGCTCTCGACGCAGGCCTTCAACGGGCTGTTGAAGACACTCGAAGAGCCGCCGGAACATGTGAAGTTCATTTTCGCGACGACGGAAATCCGCAAGGTTCCGATCACTGTCCTTTCCCGCTGCCAGCGTTTTGATCTGCGCCGTATCAGCGCTGCCGATCTGGTCGGCCTGTTTACCACCATTCTGGAGAAGGAAGGCGTGCCTGCCGAGCAGGAAGCATTGGCGATGATCGCGCGTGCCGCCGAAGGCTCCGCCCGCGACGGCCTTTCGCTGCTCGACCAGTCGATCGCCCATGGCGGCGGCAGCGTGCATGCGGATACCGTGCGCGGCATGCTGGGCCTTGCCGACCGCGCCCGCATCGTCGACCTGTTCGAGCATATCGTGAAGGGCGATATCACGGCTGCACTTTCCGAATTCAACGCTCAATACGAGGCCGGCGCCAATCCGGTCGTCGTCCTGACGGATCTGGCCGATTTCACCCATCTGGTCACCCGGTTCAAATATATTCCCGAAGCTGCCGACGATCCTTCGCTGAGCGAAGTGGAGCGCGTGCGCGGCCAGGAGTTTTCCGAAAATGTTGCGGTCAGCGCGCTGTCGCGTATCTGGCAGATGCTGTTGAAGGGTATTCCGGAAGCGGAAAGCTCTTCGCGCCCGGCAGGTGCTGCCGAAATGGTGCTGATCCGGCTGACGCATGCGGCATCGCTTCCCTCCCCCGAAGATGCGGCGCGGCGGCTTGCTGATTTTGCCAATGGCGATGGCCAGCCGACGCCCAATGGCGGCGGCGGAAATGGCGGCGGGCGCGGCCCGCAGATGGCGCAGCAGACGATCGTCAACGCCCGCGGCTTTGATGGCGGCCAGCGCGCTCCTTCCGGCGGACCGACGGCCATGCTGCAGGCGGTGCCGAACACGACGACACGGGAAATGCCCGTCGGCCGCATCGAGGAACGCCCGTCCGAGAGGCCGGAGCCGAAGGTTGCCGTCCGTTCGCTGCACGATGTCGTTGACCTCTGCACCGAGAACCGCGACCCGAGGCTGAAGGCGCTGGTGCGCAATTTCGTCCGGCTGGTGAAGATCGAGCCCGGCCGCCTCGATATCCGCATGACGGATGGCGGTCCCGGCACGCTGCCCGGTGAACTCGGCGTCAAGCTGAAGGAATGGACCGGCATCCACTGGATAGTTATGCTCAGCAAGGACGAAGGCGAGCCGACGCTGGTGGAGGCTGATGCCAGCGCTCGCGAAGCACGGATGACCGATGCGCGCGCCGATCCGGATGTCGCAGCGATCCTGTCGCAATTTCCGGGCGCCAAGATCACCGACGTCAGGATCCGTGTGCTTGAGGAAGACAACGAGGTCGAGGATGCGCCGGCGCCGGCCATCGCGGAATCCGCCGAGGGCGATATCCTGCCCGGCGACGACATCGAGCTATAAGAGAAGAAGAGGAATTACCGATGCGCGACATCATGGGCATGATGGGCAAGGTCAAGGAAATGCAGGCCAAGATGGAGAAGATGCAGGCGGATATCGCTGCTCTCGAAGTCGAAGGCACGGCTGGCGGTGGTCTCGTGACCGTCAAGATGAACGGCAAGGGCGAAATACTCGGCCTGAAGATCGATCCTTCGCTGTTCAAGGAAGACGATATCGAGATACTCGAAGACCTGATCGTTGCCGCACACAAGTCGGCCAAGGATCGCGCCGAGCAGATTACCGCCGAAAAGACCAAGGAACTGACCGCCGGCCTGCCGATCCCGCCCGGCATGAAGCTGCCGTTCTAATCCTGTCTCGAGAAGGGCGGTTCCGATGACATTGGCTTCCGTGCTCGTATTTGCCGCCGCGCTGTTCGTCGCGGCGGGCTCTCCCGGCCCCAGCATCGCCGCGCTCGTCTCGCGCGTGCTGACAAAGGGCTGGCGTGACGTTTTGCCCTTCCTGATGGCGATGTGGGTGGGGGAGACCGTATGGCTATCCTTTGCGGTTGCCGGCCTTTCCGCTATCGCCGAAAGTTTTCAGCCCGTCTTCGTCGCAATCAAGTGGATCGGCGTCGCCTATCTTCTCTATCTCGCCTGGAAAATGTGGTTTGCCAGAACGGACGGCGCTGACGGCCAACTGCCGGAAAGCCGCTCTGCGGCGAGGATGTTCTTCGCCGGGCTGACCGTGACACTCGGCAACCCGAAGATCATGATGTTCTATGTCGCGCTTTTGCCGTCGATCATCGATCTTAACGGCGTCACGCTGATCGGCTGGCTGGAACTGGTCGCCGCCATGCTGATCGTGCTTGCGACCGTCGATATCGTCTGGATCACGCTGGCGAACAAGGCGCGGCAATTTCTGAAAAGCCCGCGCGCGCTGAAGCTTGCCAACCGCATCTCGGCCGGCACCATGGCCGGTGCGGCTGCCGCCATCGCGACCCGATAAAACTCAGAAATTATACCTGACGCCGACGACATTGGCGTTGGAGCCGCCATGCATGTCGCCAAGCGTGCCCCAGGCGCCGGAGCGGTGATGCAGGCGCCAGAAAAGCTCTAGCTCCGGTTTCGCGACGCTGCTGAAACTCAGTTCCGGCCCAAGATAGAAAAGCGTCGAGGCATCGCCGTCGCGCTCGATTTCATTGCGTCTTTCACGCCCGCTCATCGTACCGGTCACATGGCTGATGCCGAAGGTGAATGAGGGAATGATGCGGAGTGTATTGGCAATCTCGATCGCATCGTAACGACCGACAACACCGCCCCAGATCTCCGCATTGGTATTGCCGTTGAACCGCCCGGCAAGGCCTGCCTCAAGGCCCAGCTTTACTGAACCGATGCTATAGGGAAGGAACTGGTAGCCGATGCCGAAGATCGGTCGGTTCTCGTAGCCAACGCCGAAAGGGTTGGCCGCTTCGGCCATGTCGCCATCAACCATCGCTCCGCCGAATGCGAAAATCGAATGCTCTACATCGGTTTCCTCGGCCGCAGCCAGACCTGACGCCGCAAGATACGCGACCAGCGCGCCGGACATGAACCCGAAAGGGATGCGTCTCAAAAAACTCATACAAAGCTCCGCATAGCCATCAATCAAGCGGTATAGGGCCTTAAACCTAAGCAACCATATCACCATAGATCACGGTTTCGTGATATATTATACGGTCGGCTGAAACCGTTCTCTCCAGCGGCTCGCGATCGGCGCGGACAGAAAACGGAGCGTCTCGGCCTCAGACAGCTTTTGCCCCATCGACGCCAGAAGCTCGGCAACAGGTACACGCTCGCCGCGATAGAATTCGTAACTCACATCGTGTCCTGCCTGGATCATCCCCGGGTTGATAACCCTGCAATAAATGCCGGGGCGACCTGATTTGAGAACGGTCCTGCCAAATACCGGATCGCCGATTCGAGCAGTAAGCGTATTGCAGGGCGAACGCGGAGAGGTGGCTTCAAGCACGACATCGCCCACATGAAACCTGTCTCCCACCGCCACGTCCCGATTGTCGAGGCCCTTGATGACAAGGTTCTCGCCGAATGTTCCGGGCGGCAGGTCGCGCCCGAGTTCTGCCGCCCACCAGTCAAGTGTCAGCGATCCTTCGAGCAAGATCGCCTGATCCGGCCCGCCGTGATGTTTCCTGTTGCAGACGGCATCTCCAACCAGACCGACTTTGTCGATCAGCACCTGACCGTTGACCGGTGCCTTGTAGATGCCCGTCTTGTAACTCTTTCCCGGCAAACGCTGCGCGTGGCCGATGCAGATCGCGACAAGTTTCATGCGGGTCCTGGTCCTTCGGTCTTTCCGTTCAACCGACATATGGGCTAAAGGAAGCACATGGCAAAGCGAGTCACCGGCCCCGAAATCGAAAAACTCATCCAGCTTCTGGCAAAAGTCCCGGGCCTTGGTCCGCGGTCTGCCCGCCGGGCGGCGCTGCATCTGATCAAGAAGAAAGATCAGTTGCTCGGCCCGCTCTCGCTCGCGATGGGCGAGGCCTATGACAAGGTGAAGATCTGCTCGCGTTGCGGCAACGTCGATACGTCAGATCCCTGCACCGTCTGCACCGACATTCGCCGTGACCACTCGATGCTGATCATCTGCGAAGACGTTTCCGATCTCTGGGCGCTGGAACGCGCCGGCGCGATGAACGCCGCCTATCACGTTCTTGGCGGCACGCTGTCGCCGCTCGATGGCGTCGGTCCCGATGACCTGAACATCCGCGCACTTGTCGATCGCGTCAGTGAAGGGACGGTGAAGGAGATCATCATCGCGGTCAATGCGACTGTCGAAGGGCAGACGACGGCCCATTACATCACCGACCAGCTTTCCGATTTCAACGTCAAGATAACGCGGCTTGCCCATGGCGTGCCGGTCGGCGGCGAACTCGATTATCTCGACGAGGGCACGCTGACGGCAGCGCTGCGAGCACGGACGGCGATCTGACATTTTTCGAGGAGGACGACGATGGTGAAGCAAGCCCCCCTCTGCCCTGCCGGGCATCTCCCCCACAAGGGGGGAGATCACAAGCATCACGACCACCATTCCCAAATTTCGAAACGCTGTGCGGCAGCACTGCCGTTGAACGAGGCAGGCCAGCGCGCCCATCTGATCTCCCTCCGTGTGGGGGAGATGCCCGGCAGGGCAGAGGGGGGTATCCGCCGTCGCGCCGCAGCACTGCTTCTGGCCCTCACCGCCATCGTCTCGCCTCTCCCCGCTTTCGCCCAGAACCGGCCGGATGTTGAGCGCCAGTTCCAGCAGTGGATCGCGACCGATCTTGGACCGGAGGCGCGAAAGGCGGGGATTTCGGACAAGACGCTGCGCGCGGCATTTGACGGGATCAAGCTCAATTGGAGCCTGCCCGATCTCGTTCCGCCAGGCTCCAAACCGCCGAAGCAGCAGGACCAGAGCCAGGCGGAATTTTCTTCTCCCGGCGCTTACTTCAACGAGAACCGGCTGCAGACGCTGGGCTTGGCCGGGCGCGGACTGGCCGGCACCTATGCCGCCGGTCTGAAGAAGATCGAAGCGGCCTATGGTGTGCCGGGCGAGATCATCATCGCTGTCTGGGGCCGTGAATCCGGTTTCGGAAAGGCGAAACTGCCCTATTCAGCGGTCGAGGTGCTGGCCACCAAGGCCTTCATGTCGACCCGCAAGCCGATGTTCCGTGAAGAACTGATCGCGGCGCTGACCATGATCGAGCGCGGCGATGTCAGTGCTGCGACGATGAAGGGATCATGGGCCGGAGCGCTCGGCCAGCCGCAGTTCATGCCCACGAGCTATCTGAAATATGCCGTCGACTTCGACAAGGACGGCCATCCGGATATCTGGAACTCGGTGCCGGACACGCTCGCCTCCATAGCCAACTATCTGAGGCATGAAGGCTGGCAGCGCGGTCGCGACTGGGGCTTCGAAGTGTCGATTCCCGCCAATGTCTCCTGCGCGCAGGAAGGGCCGGACCTTGCCAAGCCGATCTCCGCCTGGAATTCGACCGGGATCACGCGGATTTCCGGCAAGGCTTTTCCGGCTTCGGAAATGAAAGCGCCGGGGATGATGCTGCTTCCCGCAGGGAGAAACGGGCCGGAATTCATCGTCACGCCGAATTTCTATGTGCTGAAGGAATATAACAATTCCGACCTCTATGCGCTGTTCATCGGCAATCTGGCTGATCGCATCGCTTACGGTGGCGGCCCGTTCCAGGCCAAGTGGGGCGATGTCGGCAAGATGCTGCGCTCCGATGTACTTGCGATGCAGAAGGCGCTGGTCGCCAAGGGTTATGATGTCGGCAATGTCGACGGATTGCCGGGCTTCAAGACCCGCCGCTCGCTCGGCGACTGGCAGGCAAAGGCCGGCATTTCTCCAACATGCTATCCGGATGCCTCGCTCAAGGCCAAGTTAAGATAAGTCGAGTTTCAGCCCCTCGTGGCTCGCGACGAAACCTTGTCTTTCATAAAAACGGATAGCATCTGGCCGCCGTTTGTCCGACGTCAGTTGCACAAGGCCGCAGCCCTTTTCTTTCGCCTGCTCGACCGCCCACTCGATCATGGCGGCGCCCAATCCGCCGCCACGATGGCTTGCAGCAATCCTCACGCTTTCGATCTGGCCTCGCCACATGCCCTTGCGTGACAAGCCGGGAATGAAGGAGAGCTGCAGGCAGCCGATCACCTTTCCATCGTCATCGACGGCAACGGCCAGCAATTGGTTGGGATCGGCTTCGATTGCGGCGAAAGCCTCCAAGTAGGCTTGATCCATCTCCTTGGACGCAACCTCTCTAGTTGCGCCGATCGGATCATCCGCCAGAAGCGTGATGATTGCCGGCAGATCGGTGGAGCTTGCATTGCGGAACATCCCTTTGCCTCAATGCAGATCGACATGATGCTTGTGAAAGATATCGTCCTTGGGCGGGATGGTCTGCCGTTCGATCATACGGTGGACCCGTGGTCCATCCACGCCCTTGTGAAGCTTTCGGATCGCATCCCAGATCTCCTCATCTATCTGCAGGCGGCGGCGGTTATGGCGGACATAATCTGCCCAGGTGGCGGTGTGATAGGTCTCCGTCCAGATTTCCGGATGTTCTAGATCGCGCATCAAGGCCCATTGGCGTGCGCCATCACGAATGCGTACCCGACGGCGGCGCGCCATCAGGGTGAGGAATTCGGAGATATCGTGCTCGGCGATCTCATAGTCGATCTGCAACACGATCGGGCCGCTTCGTGGCTGCAGGTCGAGCCGCAGCATCGGTTCGTTGAACTTGTTCAGCGGGCTCAGGTCGATATCGGTAAACTGCGGCAGCGGGTTCCTCAAACCTGCTAGTACACCTACAAGCATTGCAAGGCTTGCCAGGCTCAGGGAAATGGAAACTCCGAGATTTTCGGCACCGACACCCCACACCCAGCTGCCAACCGCCATGCCGCCGAATGTGGTCGTCTGGTAGAAAGATAGTGCGCGGCCGACGACCCAGCGCGGCGCCGACAGCTGCACGGTTGTGTTGAAAAGCGACAGGGCCAGAACCCAGCACGCCCCCGGCACGATCAGCACGAGCGCCGTCAGCGCGGTATTGGTGCTGAGCGCTATGACGGAGGAACTTGCCGCAAAACCGAGGAAAGCGAACTGGACAATCCTCTCGCTCGTCAGCTTTTCGCGCAGCCGCGCATTCGACATGGCGCCGCCGATCGCGCCGACACCGAAACAGCCGAGCATGATGCCGTATGTCAACGGCCCGCCCGAAACGAGATCCCGCGCGACGATCGGCAAAAGCGCCAGAATGGCGCTGGCAGAGAAGCCGAATAGCATGCCGCGCAAAAGAACATTGAGGATGTTCGGCGACATGGAAACATAACCGAGACCTGCCGAAAGCGCTCTCAAAAGCGTTTCGCGTGGCAGCGCATCGTCGCGACGCTCCGGCTTCCAGCGCAACAGCGCATACATGAGCGCAACGTAACTTGCGGCATTCAGGGCGAAGGCTGCTGCAGCACCTGCCGCTGCGACGACAGCGCCGCCGATCGCCGGTCCGACACTGCGGGTAATGTTGAAGCCGACGCTGTTGAGCGTCACGGCCTGGGGCAGCATTTCACGCGAGACGATATCGCCGACGGACGCCTGCCATGCGGGATTGTTGAGCGCCACGCCGCACCCGAGCAGGAAGGTGAAACAGAGAAGCAGCCAGGGCGTCAGCAGGTCCAGATAGGCAAAGATAGTCAGCGCTATAGAGACGGCCAGCATGAAGAGCTGCGCCGTCAGCATGATACTGCGTCGGTTGAAATTATCGGCGAGAGCCCCCGCAATCAGCGAGAACAACATGATCGGCAGGGTGGTAGAAGACTGGACGAGCGCCACCATGTCCT
The DNA here is from genome assembly GCF_014198105.1 of Aliirhizobium cellulosilyticum. Lineage (NCBI taxonomy): Bacteria > Pseudomonadati > Pseudomonadota > Alphaproteobacteria > Hyphomicrobiales > Rhizobiaceae > Aliirhizobium > Aliirhizobium cellulosilyticum. Next base: position 1,088,420 of record NZ_JACIGW010000002.1, read on the forward strand.
GGGAATTGGAGATCGAGGTCATCATCCAGGCGGCGCCGACGGCCTGAATCAAGCCACCGAAATTCGATGCAAGGCTCGCTATCCATATTGTGCGGAAGGTCTGGTTCTTGAACGGCGCGAGTGTGGCTATCCTGTCCGGCACGATGTGGCTCTTGCTCCTCTTCCCGACTCTCTGAACCGGTTATAGACGTCGAACAGGCTAATTCCAGCTTTGAATGGCGGAAATGCGGAAGTCTTGCAATTGCCGGTCCAAGCGCGTATATGCAGCCCATATTCTTGATCGTCCGATGAAGAGTGGGCCCACACCGGACCCGCTCTTTTTTGTTAGGCGATCGCTTCAACCCGCACTGTGAGCGGGGATTGAACCGGAGAGCTTATGCAGCAGACAGACCACGAGCCGCGTCTCATCGTCGAGACTGGTCTCGACCTCAGGATCGCCGAAATCATCGAGCCGGTACTGACCGCCATGGATTACCGTCTGGTCCGGGTGCGCATGCTGAACCTGAACGGCATGACCCTGCAGGTCATGGCCGAGCGCAATGATGGCACGATGGATGTCGAAGGCTGCGAAGCCGTATCGGTCGCCATCTCACCCGTTCTTGATGTAGAAGATCCGATCGATCGCGAGTATCATCTCGAAGTGTCTTCGCCGGGCATCGACCGGCCGATGGTGCGCAAGTCGGATTTTGCACGCTGGACCGGCCATCTGGTGAAATGCGAGACGTCGATCATGATCGACAACCGCAAGCGGTTCCGCGGCAAGATCGCCGAAGTCAACGAAGAAGGTTTCACCGTCGAGCGCGACCAGGTCGCCTATGGTGAGGAACCACGCGTAACGATCCCGTTCTCGGCGCTGGCCGAAGGCAAGCTGATCCTGACGGACGATCTGATCCGCGATGCGCTGCGCGCCGACAAGCTCGCCAAGCAGCAGGCCGCGAACCAGAACGACGAAGCTGAAGACGAAGAATAATCGACCAACACACTGGCCTTTCCGAGGAGGGAGGGCCGCCAGAATTGGACCTACGGAGACCAACGACAATGGCAGTGAGCGCAAACCGGCTTGAACTTCTGCAGATCGCAGACGCTGTGGCCCGCGAAAAGGTCATCGACCGCGAGATCGTGCTGGCTGCGATGGCTGACGCCATCCAAAAGGCCGCCCGCTCGCGTTACGGTTCGGAAACCAATATCCGCGCCGACATCAATTCCAAGACCGGCGAAATCCGTCTGCAACGCCTTCTTGAGGTCGTTGAAGTCGCCGAAGACTACGGAACGCAGATCCCTTTGGTTTTGGCCCGCGACCGCAATGTTGATGCCAAGATCGGCGACTTCATTGCCGACCCGCTGCCGCCGATGGATTTCGGCCGTATCGCCGCACAGTCCGCCAAGCAGGTCATCGTGCAGAAGGTGCGCGAAGCCGAGCGTGACCGTCAGTTCGACGAGTTCAAGGATCGCGTCGGCGAAATCGTCAACGGCACCGTCAAGCGCGTCGAGTACGGCAATGTCATCGTGGATCTCGGCCGTGGCGAAGGCATCATCCGTCGTGACGAGATGATCCCGCGCGAAAACATGCGTTACGGCGACCGCGTCCGCGCCTATGTCTACGACGTCCGTCGCGAACAGCGCGGCCCGCAGATCTTCCTGTCGCGTACCCATCCGCAGTTCATGGTGAAGCTGTTCACCATGGAAGTTCCAGAAATCTACGACGGCATCATCCAGATCAAGTCGGTTGCCCGTGACCCGGGTTCCCGCGCCAAGATCGCTGTTATCTCGAACGACTCGTCGATCGATCCGGTCGGCGCCTGCGTCGGTATGCGTGGTTCGCGCGTTCAGGCCGTTGTCGGCGAACTGCAGGGCGAAAAGATCGACATCATTCCGTGGAGCCAGGATCCGGCTTCCTTCATCGTCAACGCCCTGCAGCCGGCTGAAGTCGCCAAGGTCGTTCTCGACGAGGATGCAGAGCGTATCGAAGTCGTGGTTCCGGATGAGCAGCTGTCGCTGGCCATCGGCCGCCGCGGCCAGAACGTTCGCCTCGCTTCGCAGCTGACCGGCTGGGATATCGACATCATGACGGAAGCCGAAGAGTCGGAACGCCGTCAGAAGGAATTCAACGAGCGCACCAACCTGTTCATGGAAGCTCTCGATGTCGACGAAATGGTCGGCCAGGTGCTTGCTTCGGAAGGCTTTGCCCAGGTCGAGGAACTGGCCTACACCAACCTCGACGAAATCTCGTCGATCGACGGCTTCGACGAAGACACCGCCAACGAGATCCAGACCCGCGCCCGCGAGTACCTGGAGCGTATCGAAGCTGAAAACGATGCCAAGCGCGTTGCTCTCGGCGTCCAGGACGAGCTGAAGCAGATCGAAGGCCTTACCGCCCAGATGCTGGTTGCGCTCGGCGAAGAAGGCATCAAGACGGTCGAGGACTTCGCCGGCTGCGCTGCTGACGATCTCGTCGGCTGGTCGGAACGCAAGGATGGCGAGACCAAGAAGTTCGAAGGCACGTTCTCCAAGTTCGACGTTTCCCGCGTCGAGGCTGAAAACATGATCGTTCAGGCCCGTCTGCTCGCAGGCTGGATCACCGAAGAAGATCTCGCCAACGAACGGGCTGATGATGAGGCCGAGGAGGAGGCCGTCGCCGCCGATCAGGAATGATTGCGGACGACAATGGTGCGGATGATGCAGATATTTGGCCGGACGATTTCGTCGTGAACGACCGTACCTGCATCGTCACCCGCGAGGCGACAGACCCGAAGGACCTTATCAGGTTCGTCCGCGCTCCCGACGGGAGCGTGGTTCCGGATTTGAAACGGCAGCTTCCCGGACGGGGCTGCTGGATCAAGGCGGAACGAGAGCTTGTCGACCGGGCGGTGAAGCGGAAGCTGTTTTCTCGCGCTTTCAAGAGCGAGACGAAAGCGGCGGACGATCTCGGCGCACTGGTCGATCGGCTTCTGGTCGCCGACCTTGCCGGAATGATGAACATGGCGCGCAAGGCCGGTCAGTTCGTTTCCGGCGCGATGAAGGTCGATGCCGCAGTCCGCTCGGGAGCCGCCGCCGGCGTTTTCCATGCTTCCGATGCTGCGGCAGACGGCGTTCGAAAGATAGACCAGGCCCGAAAGGCCTTTAAGCTCGGCACCGATGCCGAACATGACATTCCGGCCTTTTTGCTCCTCACCGGGGCGGAATTGGACGAAGTGATGGGCGAGAATGCTTTTATCCATGCTTGCGCGCTTGCAGGGCAGGCGGGTGAGGGTGTAGTGAAGCGCGCAAACCTACTTGAGCAGTACCGTAAAGGCGGTCTGCCCCAGACAAAGGATGTCTTTGACATGCCTAAACCATGACGCTGTCACCGGCTCTAGCCGGACGCAGATCGATTTATACGACTTGAACGACAGGTTCTGATGGCTTCCATCCGTTCCTGTACGAAGGAACAGGAACGGAATGACCGACAACAAAGACGACAAGACACTCGGCGTGAAGAAGACCCTCTCGCTCAAGCCATCCGGCATGAACCAGGGTACTGTGCGCCAGGACATGGGTCGCGGCCGCACGAAAGCGGTCGTCGTCGAAACGGTGAAACGCCGCCCGACCCGCCCGCAGGACGAAAAGCCTATTACCCCGATCGCGGCCCCTGCAGCCCCGGCTCCGCGCCCGGTTGAAGCCGCAGCACAACCTGCTCCGCAGCAGCCGCGCCCGCAACCGGCAGCGCCGGTGCACCAGCCTGCGCCACAGGCACAGCGCCCTGCACAGCCGCAGGGTCAGCGCCCCGGTTCGCACCAGGGTCAGCGTCCGGGCTCCAACTACGGCCAGCAACAGGGCCAGCGTCCGCAGCAGGGTCAACGCCCGCAGCAGTCCGGCCAGCGTCCGCAACAGAACCGCCCGAACGTGCTTCACGATCTCTCCGCCGGCGAAATGGAAGCCCGTCGCCGCGCTCTGGTGGAAGCACAGGCACGCGAAGTCATCGAAGCCAAGCAGCGCGCTGAAGACGAAGCCCGCCGTGCAGCCGAAGCAGAGGCCCGCAAGGCCGAAGAGGCTGCGGAAGCAGCTCGTCGTGCAGCCGAACCGGCTCCAGAGCCGGAACCTGAACCCGTCGCGCCTCAGCCGGCCCCGGTCGCTGCCCGTGCGCCCGAGCGCAACACCGATCGCGCACCTGCCGATCGTGGAGCCGCTGGCCGCCCGCAGGACGGTCGTCCGCAGTCGCCGCGCCCAGGCACCGATGCTCCCGCAGCGCAGCCGGGTGCCGTACGTGGCCGCCGTGCCAATGACGAAGATGATGACCGTGGCCCGTCCCGCAGCGCCGGTGCGCCCGGTCGTGGCCGCGTGGTCGCTCCAGCTCCTGCCAAGCCGCCGGCACGCCCGAAGGGTGACGAAGGCCGTCGCCAGGGCAAGCTGACCATCACCACTGCCGGTTCGGACGAGGACGGTAACGCCCGTGGCCGTTCGATGGCCGCGATGCGCCGTCGTCAGGAAAAATTCCGCCGCAGCCAGATGCAGGAAACCCGTGAGAAGGTTGTCCGCGAAGTCATCCTGCCGGAAACGATCACCATTCAGGAACTGTCGCAGCGCATGTCCGAACGCGCGGTCGACGTCATCAAGTACCTGATGAAGGAAGGCCAGATGATGAAGCCGGGCGACGTCATCGACGCCGATCTGGCAGAACTCATCGCCGCCGAATTCGGCCATACCGTCAAGCGCGTCTCGGAATCCGACGTCGAAGAAGGCATCTTTGACAAGGCCGACGATGCGGGCGAAATGGTATCGCGCCCGCCGGTCGTTACGATCATGGGTCACGTCGACCACGGCAAGACCTCGCTGCTCGACGCTATCCGCCAGGCGAATGTCGTGTCCGGTGAAGCCGGCGGCATCACCCAGCATATCGGTGCCTACCAGGTCGAGAAGAACGGTCAGAAGATCACCTTCATCGACACCCCCGGCCACGCCGCCTTTACGGCCATGCGTGCCCGTGGTGCGCAGGCGACGGATATCGCGATCCTGGTGGTTGCAGCCGACGACAGCGTGATGCCGCAGACGATCGAATCCATCAACCATGCCAAGGCGGCGGGTGTACCGATCATCGTGGCAATCAACAAGATCGACAAGCATGAAGCCAAGCCCGACAAGGTTCGTCAGCAGCTCCTGCAGCACGAAGTCTTCGTCGAATCGCTCGGCGGTGAAGTGCTCGACGTCGAGGTTTCGGCCAAGAACAAGACAAACCTCGACAAGCTGCTCGAAGCCGTGTTGCTACAGGCCGAAATTCTCGACCTGAAGGCCGACCCGACGCGTACTGCCGAAGGTACGGTCATTGAAGCACAACTCGACCGCGGTCGTGGTGCGGTTGCGACCGTGCTCGTCCAGAAGGGTACGCTGAAGCCGGGCCAGATCATCGTTGCCGGCGATCAGTGGGGCCGTGTTCGTGCTCTCGTCACCGACAAGGGCGACCACGTCAAGGAAGCCGGTCCGGCAACCCCGGTCGAAGTGCTCGGTCTTTCCGGCACGCCTGCTGCCGGTGACCGCTTCGCCGTCGTCGAAAACGAAGCTCGTGCCCGCGAAATCTCCGAGTATCGCCAGCGTCTTGCTCGCGACAAGGCGGTTGCTCGCCAGTCCGGCCAGCGCGGTTCGCTCGAGCAGATGATGAGCAAGCTGCAGAATACCGGCTTCAAGGAATTCCCGCTGGTCATCAAGGGTGACGTGCAGGGTTCGGTCGAAGCGATCATCGCGTCGCTCGACAAGCTTGGTACCGACGAAGTTCGTGCCCGTATCGTCCATTCGGGCGCCGGCGCGATCACCGAGTCGGATATCTCGCTCGCCGAGGCATCGGATGCCGCAATCATCGGCTTCAACGTCCGCGCCAATGCACAGGCTCGTACGATCGCCGAGCGTAACGGCCTCGACATCCGCTACTACAACATCATCTACGATCTGGTGGATGACGTTAAGGCAGCCATGTCGGGTCTTCTGTCGCCGGAACGCCGCGAAACCTTCCTCGGCAATGCCGAGATCCTGGAAGTCTTCAACATCACCAAGGTCGGCAAGGTTGCCGGTTGCCGTGTGGTCGAAGGCAAGGTCGAGCGTGGTGCAGGCGTACGCCTCATCCGCGACAACGTGGTCATCCACGAAGGCAAGCTCAAGACGCTCAAGCGCTTCAAGGACGAAGTTGCCGAAGTGCCGATGGGTCAGGAATGCGGTATGGCCTTCGAAAACTACGAAGACATCCGCGCCGGCGACACGATCGAGTGCTTCCGCGTGGAACATATCACGCGCACGCTTTAAGCTTGACAATTGTCATGTTAGGAACCGCCGGGGAGAAATTCCCGGCGGTTTTTTATGTGGAGGTTTTTATGGCTATTTCGTTCGATCTGACCGGCAAGACAGCGATTGTCACCGGCGCCAATACCGGTTTAGGCCAGGCCATTTCAGTTGCCCTTGCCCAGGCCGGGGCCAAGGTGGCGCTGGTCGGTCGCTCATCGATGGCGGAAACCGAGGCCGCAATCAGCGCTAGCCGCGGCGAGAGCCTCGCCATATCGGCCGACCTTTCCACCCTCGAACCGATCGAACGTATTCTCGACGAAACCACTTCCTGGTCTGGAGGTGCTGATATTCTCGTCAACAATGCCGGGATTATTCGCCGCGCCGATGCCCTCGAATTCAGCGAGGCTGATTGGGATGCGGTGATGGATGTGAACCTGAAGAACGTGTTTTTCCTGTCGCAAGCCTTCGCCCGGCGGCTTGTCGCAGCCGATAAGGGCGGAAAGATCGTCAACATTGCTTCACTTCTCTCCTTCCAGGGCGGCATCCGCATTCCTTCCTATACGGCGTCCAAGAGCGGCCTTGCAGGCCTGACCCGGCTCCTGGCCTGCGAATGGGCCGGCAAGGGTATCAACGTCAACGCCATTGCTCCCGGTTATTTCTCGACCAACAATACGGAAGCTCTTCGCGATGACCCGGACCGCAACGCCGCCATTCTGGCGCGCATTCCAGCCGGGCACTGGGGCAAACCGGAAGAGCTTGGTGGTGCAGCCGTCTTCCTCGCATCATCGGCCTCGGACTACATTCACGGCACCGTGCTGCCCGTGGATGGCGGCTGGCTGGCACGCTAAGTCTTTACGCGAACTCACTTTTAGAATGCCTGATCTGCGCCATCTCCGGTGGCGCAGATACATTTTCGCCTTGAGCTCTGCCATCCCCGACGTCGTGAAGGTAAAATTGGCAGCTTCACTCAAGATTTATTAGTTGCCATTTGAACTCATGTTTATTATCGCATAGCAGCATAGTCTGTTGCTGGCCTCGATGCCGGCCGCGACCTGATGATATCGTGCCGAGCCGGCAAAAATGCCTTTCGGCAATAGTCGGAGTATCGCCTAAAATGTCTGCTGCCCTTGTCCCTGCCGTTGCCGGAAACCGCCACCTTGGCAAGGTCGCGAAACAGCTCGGGATGACGGCTGCGACGCTTGCGCTTCTGAGCGCGATGGCGATGGCTCAGATCCCTGCCCCGGCTCCTCAGGCACAAACCACTTCGCAGGCGGATAGTGCACAGCAGCAGGCTCCGGCTTCGTCTGCAGCACCAACCACCGGCCGGACGGCTCCCGCCACAACGCCGGCGACGACACCGACCGCGCCTTCCGCTCCGGCGGAAAATGCAGCACCGGCCAGCCCTGCAGCGCCGGCTGCCTCGACCGCCACAGAGGGGGCTCCCGCCGCTCAGGCTCCGGCACAATCCGCCCAGCCTGCTCCCTCTACCGAGACAACGGCTCCCGGCGTATCCCAGCCCGCACAGGCCCAGGCTGCGCCGCAGGAAACGGTAACCGACCTTGTGCCGGCGGAAGAAGAAACGCCGGTACTGACAATCCCGCACGACCTTTCGCCCTGGGGCATGTTCATGGCGGCGGACTGGGTTGTTAAAAGCGTCATGATCGGGCTTGCCATCGCTTCGCTGGCAACCTGGACCGTTTGGCTGGTTAAGACGCTCGAGCTTGCCGGCGCCCGCACCCGCGCCGGTCGCATCATCAAGATCATCCGCAATTCCCGTACGCTCGCCGAAGCTGTCGATGCCTCCGCTGGACGCGGCGGTCCTGCCGCCTACATGCTCCAGGCCGCAGCCGAGGAAATAAAGATGTCCGCGGATGCGCTCGACCATGTCGAAGGTGACGGCGTCAAGGAACGCGTCGGCTCCTCCCTGTCGCGCATCGAGGCCTTTGCCGGTCGCCGTATCGCCCGCGGCACCGGCATTCTGGCGACGATCGGCTCGGTCGCTCCCTTTGTCGGCCTATTCGGCACGGTCTGGGGCATCATGAATTCGTTCATCGGCATTTCCGAAACGCAGACGACCAATCTTGCCGTCGTCGCGCCCGGCATTGCCGAGGCGCTACTTGCAACGGCCATCGGCCTCGTCGCCGCCATTCCCGCCGTCGTGATCTACAACCTGTTTGCCCGTTCGGTTACCGGCTATCGCGCGCTTCTTGCCGATGCAGCCAGCGGCGTCGAGCGACTGGTGAGCCGCGACCTCGACTTCCGCAAGGTTCCGCCGGGCGGCCGCAAGGCAACCCCGATGTCCCTGATGGCCGGAGAATAAGTCCATGGCCGGCGGCATTCGCGAACATCACGGCGAGGAATTGCAGGAAAACCACGAGATCAACGTGACGCCCTTTATTGACGTCATGCTGGTGCTCCTGATCATCTTCATGGTCGCCGCGCCGCTTTCCACGGTCGATGTCAATGTCGACCTGCCCGCATCGAGTGCAAAGCCCGCACAGCGGCCTGAAGAACCTCTCTATCTGACAGTTCAGGAAGATCTCACGCTCAATCTCGGCAATGACCAGGTTGCGCGCGAGCAGCTGACGACCAGGCTGAACACGATTACCGGCGGCAACAGGGATACCCGCATCTTCCTGCGTGCCGACAAGGCTGTCGGCTACGGCCAGTTCATGGAAGTGATGAACCTTCTGCGTGATGCCGGTTATTTGAAGATCGCGCTGGTCGGACTGGAAACCCTTCCGGGTGCCGCAGCACCCGCTGCCCAGCCTGCCGCACCGGCTTCGCCAGCACCAGGGGTTTCGCGATGAACCCAGCCGCCCCCTATCGTAGCCGGGTACAGAAGATCGGCGAAATATCACTCTGGGCAGGCGCCGGCGCATTCGTGCTGACTGCGCATATCGCTGCTGCTGCCCTGATGATGCAGGAAGAGCCGACTATGCCGGCAGATAATTTACCGCCTTCCGCGATCATGATCGAACTGGCTCCAGAGCCTGAGGCCACACAGACGGAAGAGGAGCAGATCGCTCCCGACGCCGTGGATTCCGAAAAGGTGGACAGCGAGCAGATGCAGCCGGTGGAAGAGGCCCAGCCCGATCCGACACCTGATCCGATCGAACCACCGCCACCGGAAATTGCCGAGCCTCTCCCCGAGCCTCCGCCGCCGGAACCCGTCGAAGAGCCGACACCTCAGGAGCCGGAAGTGGCCGAGACTTTGCCGGAAACACTGCCGGAGCCGATCGAACAGCCCGATCCGATCGAGCAGCAGGTCATGGCTGCGCTCGATAACGTCGAAGTGCCGCTGCCGGTCGTGCGCCCGCCGCCACCAGAAAAACCCGAAGTCGCGGAGAAGAAGCCAGAGCCGAAAAAGGAGCCGGTCAAGCGCGTGGAACGCCCCAAGCAGCAGCAGGCCCAGAAGGAAATGGCGCAAGCCAAGGCCGAAGCCACGCAGTCGGATCGAAATGCCGCCACCCAGACATCGTCAGGCTCGCGCTTTTCGTCGCTTTCCCCGGCAACGTGGAAGTCACGCGTGCAGTCGCGGCTGGCGCGCAATGCCCGCCGCTGCCCCGGCGGCAACACCGGCACGGCCGCCGTGCGCTTCAACTTCGACAATGGGGGCAACGTGACCAGCGTGTCGCTCCAGCGCTCTTCGGGCGATTCGAAGATCGATGACTATATAGTTTCGATCGTTCGCCGTGCCTCGCCTATCCCGGCGCCGCCTGCAGGCGTACCGAATTTCCTCACGCAGGCACTGACCTGCTCCTGACAAAACGCTATAAGCGGGCTCCCTCAACCTAACAAATCCCGGAAGCCCGCATGCATATGAGCCTCACCGATGCCGAGACGCTGGTCCGCGGCATCTTCGAAGACAATGGCGTCCTGCCCTCAACTGCTCTTTCCGTCGCCCGTGCCCTTGTGCAGTCGGAAGCTGCCGGCCAATCCGGCCACGGCCTGCGCCGCGTTCCGGCCTATGTGAAGCAGGTTCGTACCGGCAAAGTGGATGGCAAGGCGGAGCCGATCCTCTCGCGACCGCGCCCTGCGGTGCTGTCGATCGACGCCGCGCATGGCTTTGCCTATCCAGCCCTTGATCTTGCGGCTTCCGAACTTCCTGCCATAGCCTGTGAACAGGGTATCGCCTTTGCCGCCATCGGCCGCTCGCATCATGCCGGGGTGATGGCGCTGACGGTCGAGCGTTTTGCCGAGCAGGGCCTGATCGCCATGATGTTCGCAAACGCACCGGCCGCCATGGCGCCCTGGGGCGGCAGAAGCCCGCTCTTCGGCACCAATCCGATTGCCTTCGCAGTCCCTGTCGCAAATGCCGATCCCTTGGTCATTGATCTGGCGCTCTCAAAGGTCGCACGTGGCAAGGTCATGGAAGCCCACCAGAAGGGAACGAGCATACCCGACGACTGGGCCTTCGATATTGATGGAAACCCCACCACAGACGCTGCAGAGGCGCTTAAAGGCACGATGGCGCCTTCTGGTGGTGCAAAGGGTGCTGCACTGGCGCTGATGGTGGAAGTGCTCTCGGCGGGCCTTGCAGGCGCCAATTTCTCCCATGAGGCAAGCTCGCTCTTCGATGAAAATGGGCCGCCGCCGGAACTCGGCCACTCGATCATCGCAATCGACCCGGACGCGGCCAATGGCGGCGGTACAGCCATGCGCATGGCAGCCCTTGCCGAAGAGATGGCCAGGCAGGATGGCGTGCGACTTCCAGGCCGCCGCGGAAAAGGCCTGAGGGCTGATGCCATGGCAAATGGAATAGAAGTCGAGGACGACGTATTGAAGGCGATCGACGCGCTTCGCTGATCGCAAGACGATAACGCGGCACCCTGGGATAACCTCGCATGGAGGGGCCAGGGCCGCCAAGCGACATAGATGCATAAGGCGCCGGCTCCAGGCGCTTCAAACGCTGTCGTTCAACTGTCTTTCGGGAAAATTACCTCCAGAAAAGCGAAAAGCCTGGCGCGGGAGGAGGATGCGCCAGGCTTTAAACTTGATCGACAACTGGGAGGAGGAGGATGTTGTCGATCCGTATCGAACGACACTGGGAGGAGGAGTGCGTCGTTCGATGACTGACATATAGGCTAATACTGGTATGCTCGCCAAGCCGGTTAGGCGCAATGCAGCAATGCAATAGGTGCATTGCTGAGCATTTGCCCATAGCGTCGATATCATAGCAGGGATCATCGCTATATCGATATGCGCAAAGCTGGATTATAGGCAATATCGATTCAAATGCTTGGAAAGGCGGGATTATGGCTGAAATTCGCTATCACGAGGGAGATCTTCCGGCGGCGGCAGCGGCCCACTATACGGGTGCGGTGGCAATCGATACCGAAACGCTTGGCCTTATCCCACGTCGTGATCGCCTATGTGTTGTGCAATTATCTCCCGGGGACGGCACGGCCGACGTCATTCGCATTGCAGCAGGACAGAATCAGGCGCCCAACCTCGTCGCGCTTCTGGCTGATTCGTCGCGGCAGAAAATCTTTCACTATGGCCGATTCGATATCGCCGTGCTTTTCCATACGTTCGGGGTATTGGCCACGCCGGTCTTCTGCACCAAGATCGCTTCACGCCTGACCCGAACCTATACCGATCGTCACGGGCTAAAAGACAATCTACGGGAACTGGTCGAGGTCGACATTTCCAAGGCCCAGCAGCAGACTGATTGGGCGGCCGAAACGCTATCACAGGCGCAACTCGAATATGCGGCCTCGGACGTGCTTTATCTGCATGCCTTGCGCGACAAGCTGACCATGCGGCTGATCCGCGACAACCGCACGGATCTTGCCGCCGCCTGCTTCGAGTTCCTGCCGACACGCGCAAGGCTTGATCTCCTTGGTTGGGAAGAGACCGATATTTTCGCGCATAGCTGAGCCATGCCGCCTGTTCCCGCAGGCGGCGCTCTCAGTTTGCCGGGCTCCCGACGCGAATTCGATGATAATTAGCCGACCGTTAACCATTTTCGTTTAACGTCTGTCAATCGGCATCATCCCGCCATGAGGCGTAGCGACAGCCGTCGCACCATTACCCAAACACGGCCGAACTGTTCCACCGTCGCAGATAACAGATGGAGCATGCGATGCTGCCACCCGTTCGTGCCGCGTTGAGTTCGACTGCAGATTACCATAACCAGACGCAGGCTGCAGTCACTCCTGCGCGTGTGACCTCATCACTGACGACCGCACAGTCGCAGTCAGGAAGCAACGCTACTCTTTCAGGCGCACGGCTCGATGCCGCCTCCCTGTCGGCTCAACTCAAGCTGGCGCAGGGGTCCTCCATCCTTGCCGAGACGATCGGCAAGCTGTTGAAGACACCGCGGCGAGAAAACGAGACGCTGATCGACTATACGGCACGCCTTTTCGAAGCCGTTCAGGCGCTGAAGCCGCAAGAGGTCGCCAATGTCGAGCGGCTGCTCAACCAGATCGTCAAGGGCATTTCCCTGCGGTTGATGGCTGAGATCCTAAAAGAACCTTCAGGCCCGGCAGCCGCCCGGCTTGCGGCCCATATCGAGACCGCGAACATTGCCCAGCGCGATCTCGCGGCCAAGACGGTCGTCAGTTTCTATCGGCAGAATGCAAGTGCTGACTCACCGCCGGCGGGCAATGGTCCGCGTCTGCAGCAAGGTGCGAGCCCTGCGACTGCACAGATCGGCCAGATAGGTCCATCACAAACAACTTCGAACGACGACCATATTGCCTCGCTTCGCCAGCCGACCGGGAACGCAGCCTCGCCGAAGCTTGGCGAAGGTCAGAATCAGCGTTCACCAGCCCCGGCCACCGCATCACCTGAACTCAAGCCGCAACAGGCGGAGCAGGCGTCAAAGCCTGCAGGCTCACTGACCGGCCCCGCCAATACAGCGGCGTCGCAAGCCCCAACAAGTCGTCCAGTTACCCCGACAAGTGAAGCAGTTGCTGCAGCAAAGCCGACAATGTCTATGACTGCCTTGAAGGATGGATTCCAGGCGAATGCGGTGCGACCCGAGATCAATCCCGGCAGTGTCAGCACACCAGCGGCGGTAATCAGCAATCAGTTGCAAATCTCGGCAGCCCAGGTCGCCCAGCAGGCAGTGGCAGCCGAGCCCGAAGAAATGCAGGTTCTGGCGCGCACCGCGGTGGAAATGTTCAAGCTGGACATACCGGTGCCCGCGCGTCTCTGGTCGGCGCTTTCCGATCAAACGTTGCTGAAACTGGCAAACTGGCTGGCAACGGTCCTGTCCGAACTCGATCTGCCGGAAAGCAAGCATCTGCCGATGTCCTCGCCTGCGGTCCAGGCTACAGCGGATGACGGGCTTGGCGACCAACAGCGTGCGACCAGCAACGTACCTTCCGCAAGCGCATCTCATGGCGGACAGGCGGCGGCGTCACCGCAAACCACCAATGGCGCCATGCCGGATGCCGCCCGTGCCGCGGCGGCGGCGAGAGCAGATGCGCCGGAACAGAATATGGCCGCGCTGGCGGTTGCTGCGAACACCGTGCCGACCCAGGCACGTGAAGCTCTTCCCTGGCCCTATGTCGCAGCCTATCCACCTGCCGATGAAGAACCGAGACATAAAGAGCGGCAGGCAGAACCGATCGAGGCGCTGGAAGACGAAGAGCAGGACGAATCATCAAAGCAGCACACTTTTGGCGACGAGCATGAGCCGGAAGGTGAGGAGCCGCAGGACAACGATGCGGAAGGCGAGGAAATCGTCAGCGATACGATGACCAGAGCGGAGAGGGCGGCCGGATATAGGGCCGGCGAGGTCAGGCTGGAAGCGGACGCGCCCGAGGTGCAACCGAGCGATCTATACTGGCGGATGGCCGGCTGGACGTAATCCGGAAATCTGCCGAGCACGTGTTCGGCTTCTGCAAGTGACCATGAAAAAGCCGCCGGACCTTTCGATCCGGCGGCTTCTTATTCTTCAGGAAACAACGATTATTCGTTGCCGCCACGGTTCTTCAGGGCTGCGCCCAGAATGTCGCCGAGCGAAGCGCCCGAGTCGGACGAACCGAACTGTGCAACTGCTTCCTTCTCTTCGGCGATTTCGAGCGCCTTGATGGAAAGCATGACCTTGCGGTCCTTCTTGGAGAAGTTGACGACGCGGGCGTCGACAACCTGGCCAACCGAGAAACGCTCCGGACGCTGGTCGTCGCGGTCGCGAGCGAGGTCAGCGCGGCGGATGAAGGCTACGAGGTCTTCGTGGGCAACGAGCTTCACTTCGATGCCACCGTCGTTAACGGCGATGATTTCAGCCGAAACGACAGCGTTCTTGCGCAGGTCGCCGGAAGCGGCTGCGTCACCAACGGCATCCTTGCCGAGCTGCTTGATGCCGAGCGAGATACGCTCCTTCTCGACGTCAACATCGAGAACGACAGCCTTGACGACGTCGCCCTTGTTGAACTCTTCGATGACCTGTTCGCCCGGACGGTTCCAGTCGAGATCCGACAGGTGAACCATGCCGTCAACGTCGCCTTCGAGGCCGATGAACAGGCCGAATTCGGTCTTGTTCTTGACTTCGCCTTCGACTTCAGTGCCGGCCGGATGCGAGTAGGCGAATGCCTGCCACGGGTTTTCCAGCGTCTGCTTGAGGCCGAGCGAAATACGGCGCTTGGACGGGTCGACTTCGAGAACGACAACGTCGACTTCCTGGCTCGTGGACAGGATCTTGCCGGGATGTACGTTCTTCTTGGTCCAGGACATTTCGGAGATGTGGATCAGGCCTTCGATGCCCGGCTCCAGCTCTACGAATGCACCGTAATCGGTGATGTTCGTGACGGTACCGGAGATCTTCTTGCCGATCGGGTACTTGGCCGCGATGCCATCCCACGGATCCGACTCGAGCTGCTTCATGCCGAGCGAGATGCGGTGGGTTTCCTGGTTGATGCGGATGATCTGAACCTTGACCGACTGGCCAATGGACAGGATTTCCGACGGATGGTTCACACGACGCCATGCCATGTCGGTGACGTGCAGCAGACCGTCGATACCGCCGAGGTCAACGAACGCACCGTAATCGGTGATGTTCTTGACGACGCCGTCAACAACCTGGCCTTCTTCGAGGTTCTGAACGATTTCAGAACGCTGCTCGGCACGTGACTCTTCAAGAACCGTACGGCGCGAAACAACGATGTTGCCGCGACGCTTGTCCATCTTGAGGATTTCGAAGGGCTGCGGGTTGTGCATGAGCGGGGTAACGTCGCGGATCGGACGGATGTCGACCTGCGAACGCGGCAGGAAGGCAACGGCGCCGTCGAGATCGACGGTGAAGCCACCCTTGACCTGGTTGAAGATAACGCCTTCAACGCGCTCGCCAGCTTCGAACTTGGCTTCGAGCTTGACCCAGCTTTCTTCGCGGCGAGCCTTTTCGCGCGACAGAACGGCTTCGCCGAGAGCGTTTTCGATGCGCTCGACATAGACTTCGACTTCGTCGCCGACCTTCAGCGAACCGTCTTTGCCCTTGGCGCCGAATTCCTTAAGCGCGATGCGACCTTCGACCTTGAGGCCGACGTCGACAACTGCCATGTCCTTCTCGATTGCCGTTACCAGACCTTTGGTAACGTAGCCTTCGGCCAGATCGTTGGATGCGAAGGATTCCTCGAGAAGAGCTGCAAAGTCTTCGCGCGTGGGGTTAGTTACTGCCATGAAATCTCCTGATCGTGTCCTAATTCAAGGACACGCATGCGCCGGTGGTTCGTGTTAAACACGCCCGAAATCCAGGCCCGCCTCTCTCAATCGGTCATACCGTGGGAGGCTATCCGGCGCTGGGACTGAACTGCGGGATCTCTGCGAACGAAAAGCCAGCTTCCCGGCAACTCGTCAATTCTTGATCAGAGCTTCGTCGATCAACGACTTTGCGGCCTGAAACGCGGCCTCTATACTCATTTTGGACGTATCAAGCAAGTGCGCGTCTTGCGCCGGCTTCAACGGGCTGTCGGCGCGGCCCATGTCGCGCTCGTCGCGCTTCGTCACGTCCGCGAAGATGTCATCATACTCCGCCTCGCCGCCCTTGGCGATGATCTCGTCATAACGGCGTCTTGCACGCACATCGGCTGATGCCGTGACATAGAGTTTTACCGGCGCATCGGGGCAGACGACGGTGCCGATATCGCGGCCATCAAGCACCGTTCCCGGGGCTCTTGTCGAAAAAGCCTTCTGGGCTTCGACCAACGCGCGGCGCACTTTCGGCATCACGGCAATTTTCGATGCCGCTTCGCCGATGGCGTGGGCCGACAGGGTGTCGCGATCGAGGCCAGCGAGTTCCACTTCGCGCGCCATTTTTTCTGCGACAGTCTCGTCATCGAGCGGCAAGCCGGCATCGAGAAGCGCTTTTGCCGTGGCGCGATAGGTCAGGCCGGTGTCGAGATGGTGGAAACCATAGGTCTCGGCAATCTGACGCGACAGCGTACCCTTGCCTGCTGCCGCCGGCCCATCAATGGCGATGACGACGCCCATCAGGCTGCCTCACCATCCACGGCGTCGATCTTCGCGCCGAGACCAGTCATCAGATCCATGAATTCCGGGAAGCTGGTGGCGATAATCGAAGCATCGTCGACAGTGACCGGATGTTCCGAGGCCAGGCCGAGTACAAGGAAGCTCATGGCGATACGGTGGTCGAGATGGGTGACGACGGCCTTGCCCGACGCATTGCCATAGCCCTTGCCGCCCGGACGGCCGCGAACGACGAGTGTTTCCTGGCCTTCATCGCAATCGACGCCGTTGAGCTTCAGACCTTCCGCGACAGCCGAAAGGCGATCAGATTCCTTCACCCGCAATTCTTCGAGGCCAAGCATGGTGGTCGTGCCGGATGCGTAAGCGGCAGCAACAGCCAGAACCGGATATTCGTCGATCATCGACGGCGCGCGATCGGCCGGGACTGTAACGCCCTTCAGCTCGGAATATCTTACCCGCAGATCGGCGACATCTTCACCTCCGGCGAGCCGTGCGTTCTGCACTTCGATATCGGCGCCCATTTCCTGCAGCGTCAGAATAAGACCTGTACGCGTCGGGTTCATCAGGACGTTGAGAATGGTGACGTCGGAGCCCGGCGTCAGGAGTGCTGCGACAAGGGGGAAGGCTGTCGAGGACGGATCACCCGGTACGTCTATGACTTGGCCCTTGAGCTGGCCTTGGCCGACGAGACGAATGGTGCGTACGCCCTCCGCATCGGTCTCGACCGAAAGGTCGGCGCCAAAACCCTGCAGCATCTTTTCGGTATGGTCGCGGGTCATGACCGGTTCGATGACAGTAGTAATGCCCGGTGTGTTGAGGCCGGCGAGAAGCACTGCCGACTTCACCTGCGCAGACGCCATGGGCACGCGATAGGTGATCGGGTTCGGCACTTTCGGGCCATGCAGCGTTACCGGCAGGCGGTCGCCTTCGACGGAGGTCACCTGCACGCCCATCTCGCGCAGCGGGTTCAGTACGCGGCCCATCGGGCGCTTGGAAAGCGATGCGTCGCCGATGAAGGTGGAGGCAAAATCGTAGACGCCAACCAGACCCATGGTGAGACGGCAACCGGTGCCGGCATTGCCGAAATCGAGAGGCGCTTCAGGAGCCAGAAGCGCACCATTGCCGGTACCCTGGATGATCCACTCAGCACCGACCTTTTCGATCTGGGCGCCCATGGCGCGCATCGCCTTGCCGGTATTGATGACGTCTTCACCTTCCAGAAGGCCAGTGATGCGAGTTTCGCCCGAAGCGAGGCCGCCGAACATGAAGGAGCGGTGCGAGATCGATTTGTCGCCGGGAATCCGGATCGTACCTTTGAGAGCTTCCGAGCGAGCCGATTTTGCCGGCTTCAACGCGATACCATGCGACATTGAGTGTCCCTATTCCTCAAGCGTTTGCGAATTTTGCGCCGTCGTTATCATAAAGTGTTTTGGCGGTCATCCGCTTGTTGGCTCAAGGCGGCCAAGAAAGCCCGGAAAGTTTGGCTTTGACATGAAGTCCCGTTAGCCTTAAGGGGACCGGCTTAGATTTTTCACCCATTCATCCATCGCCGCACCCGCGGCGCGCCGATCTGATCGGCCGGCTCATGAGGCTTAACAGTGGCAAAAGCGGAACTCGGAACCAAACGTACCGACCCGGATACCGGAAAGAAGTTCTACGACCTGAACCGTGACCCGGTCGTCTCCCCCTATACGGGCAAGTCCTGGCCGCTGTCTTTCTTTGCTGAAAACAGCGCCGCCATCAAGATGGAAGAGGCAGCCGAAGACGAGGACGACATCAAGGAAGTCGACAGCGAGAGCCAGGAAGCCGAAGTCGTTTCGCTGGAAGACGCCGACGGCGACAACAGCGGCGACGATATCCCGGATATCGGCGATGACGATGACGTTGATATCGGCGACGACGAAGACGACACCTTCCTCGAGCAGGAAGATGAAGACGACGACGACATGACCGGCATCATCGGTGTGGGCGGCGACGACGACGAACAGTAATTGACGCTAACGCCCGACAATTTCAGAAAAATTGTCGGGCGTTTGATTTTTCGGCTTGCACTTCCAAAAATCACGAAGTAATAAGCCGCCACTTCCGGAGCAAACAACGCTTCGAAGTTTCCCAGGACCGGAAAAAATACCGGACCACCCTGATGGGGCTATAGCTCAGCTGGGAGAGCGCTTGCATGGCATGCAAGAGGTCAGCGGTTCGATCCCGCTTAGCTCCACCAATTTTCCCGAACGATAAATCTAGAATTCAGGCATGCTTTAACTTGCGCGCATGGGCCACGCTGGCAAGGTCGGCTTTTCTCCTTGCAAGGGCAGGATTTCGAAGACGAGTCGATTCGGCCTTAAGATGTTGCCGAGTGTTCGCAGGTCCTTTAAGCGCGCGTTCGCCCAAGGCAAGTTCATCGCGATAATCGTCCCGATATGCGATTGCTTTTTGGCGGATTACCAATGCGACCAGAGTGCCGAACAATCCGAAAGTGATGAGCAGTACAGATGCTGTTATCATGACCTTTCCTCTGCCTTATTAACGCAGAGGATGGCATAAGGTTCTCGATCGAGATCAAAGTCCGGGTCTCACAGATCGGTGATGTCCGTAACGAGAGCAGGTTTTACGCGATTGCCCGATCGTTTGCGTCAAACCGGTGCATTAAAGCTTTGTCCGGCGTGGCGAAGACAATATCGTCGGCACCATAGCGATGCTCACCGAACAGGCGCACTGTCACGAGGCCCGCCTGCTCCGTTTCGAGATAGAGGATGGTATCGGCGCCGAGATGTTCGGCGTGAACGACCTTACCTTTCCAGTCGCCTGCATCGCGCGACAGGGCGATATGTTCCGGCCGGATGCCGATCGTCTTGCAGCCACTTTCCTCGAGCTTTTCCGCAGGGATAAAATTCATCTGCGGCGAACCGATAAAACCGGCGACGAAGATGTTGGCCGGCCGGTTGTATAGTTCCATAGGCGAACCGACCTGCTCGATCGCACCGGCGTTCAGGACCACGATCTTATCGGCCAGCGTCATCGCCTCGACCTGGTCATGGGTGACATAAATCATCGTTGCCTTGAGGCGTCGGTGAAGGCGGGCAATCTCAAGCCGCGTCTGGACGCGCAATGCCGCATCGAGGTTCGACAAAGGCTCGTCGAAGAGAAACAGGCTCGGTTCGCGCACGATGGCGCGGCCGATCGCCACGCGCTGGCGCTGGCCGCCGGAAAGCTCTGCCGGGCGACGGGCGAGATAGGGATCGAGCGACAGCATCGACGAGGCTTTCGTCACGCGATCCTCGATCTCGGCTTTCGGTGTGCCGGCCTGCTTCAGGCCAAGCCCCATATTGTCCTTGACCGTCAGGTGCGGATAAAGCGCATAGGACTGGAAAACCATGGCGATACCGCGCTTGGCCGGCGGCACGGTCGCCACTTCCTGACCGTCGATACGGATAGAACCGGAGGACGCGTCTTCAAGGCCTGCGATGACCCTCAAAAGCGTGGACTTGCCGCAGCCCGATGGGCCCACGAAGATGACGAATTCGCCATCCTTGACGTCGAGATCGATGCCCTTCAGCACCTCGTGGTCACCGAAGGCCTTGCGGATGGATGTCAGTTGCAGCGAACCCAAGAGCGTCTTCCTTTAAAATTCCGTACCGGCGTCAAAGATGGACAGGCTTGCCCGTGCGCGCGCTTTCGTCCGCCGCAAGGCAGATCTTCAGCGATTGCACCGCATCGTCCATGTGCCGGGTGAGGTCTATATCTTCGCGGATGGCCCGCAGCATGTAGGCCTGTTCCAGATTGCAGAGTTCCTGATGGCCCGGCTCACCGGCCATTTTCATATCCTTGTCGGGCGACAAGAACTTTCCGTCTGGACCCGTTTCGGCGCTGTGAAGGCGGATGACCGAAGTTTTGGTATGCGTGTCGATATCGTCCGACTTTGCATTCGGGTCCATGACGATAGACACCGAGCCCTTTGGCGACATGACATCCTTCACGAAGAAGGCGGTTTCCGAGATCATCGGTCCCCAGCCGGCCTCGTACCAGCCGACGGATTTATCTTCGAAGATCACCTGCAGATGGCCATAGTTATACATGTCCGGCGCGATCTCGTCGGAGAGGCGCAGGCCCATGCCACGCACTTCGACGGGTTTCGCATCGGTGATCTGGCACATGACATCGACATAATGCACGCCGCAATCGACGATCGGCGGCGTTGTATTCATCAGCGCCTTGTGCACGTCCCAGGTCGGTCCGGAGGACTGCTGGTTGAGATTCATGCGGAAGACATAGGGCGGGCCGAGCTTTCGCGCTTCTTCGATCAGCCGGATCCAGGACGGGTGGTGGCGAAGAATGTAGCCGATGACCAGCTTTTTGCCAGAAGCCTTCGCGGCTGCTACGACGCGTTCGGCATCTGCAACCGTGGTCGCCAGAGGCTTTTCGACAAAGACGTGGCAGCCGGTCTCAAAAGCGGCAACTGCATAATCCGCATGGCTGTCGGAATAGGTGCAGATCGCGCAGAGATCGGGTTTCAGCTCCTCAAGCGCGGTCAGGAAATCCGGATGGATCTTGTAGCCTTCGAGCGCCGGATCGAGCTTCGGCGTCGAGCGATTGACCAGCCCGACAATCTCGAAGCCGGGATCGTTGTGATAGGCGAGCGCATGGCTGCGGCCCATATTGCCAAGACCGGCGACGAGGACTCGGATCGGCTTTTCTCCACTCATTTGACGGCTCCTGATGTGATGCCGCGGATCAGCTGGCGGGAGAAGATGACGTAGAGAACCAGAACCGGCAGGATGGCGAGCGACAGGGCAGAAAGCACTGCATTCCAGTTGGTGACGAACTGGCCGATGAACATCTGTGCGCCCAAGGTGACTGTCTTGGTTTCCTCGCCCGGTGCCAGGATCAGCGGGAACCAGAGGTCGTTCCAGATCGGGATCATGGTGAAGACGGCAACCGTCGCCATGGCAGGCCGCACCAGCGGCAGGACGAGACGGAAGAAGATCGCGTATTCGGACAGCCCGTCGATGCGCCCGGCATTCTTCAGGTCGTCGGACACGGTGCGCATGAATTCCGACAGGATGAAGATGGCGAGCGGCAGGCCTTGCGCCGTATAGACCAGAACCAGCGCCGTCAGCGTATTGACCAGACCGGCCGCGACCATCCCCTGCAGAATGGCGACGGTGCCAAGCCGGATCGGGATCATGATTCCGAGCGCCAGATAGAGGCCCATCAGCAGGTTGCCGCGAAAGCGATATTCCGACAGCGCGAAGGCGGCCATGGCGCCAAACAGCAAAACGAACGCGATCGAGACGACGGTGACGATCAGGCTGTTCTGAAAATAACCGATGAAATCGCCCTGTTTCAGGACAGTCTCGTACCCGACGAGGCTGAAGGTCGAGGGCGTCGGGATCGCCATTGGCTCGCGGAAGATGGCGTTGCGGCTCTTGAACGAATTGATCAACGTGAGGAATACCGGGAAAAGCGCGATCAGAGTGTAGCTTATCAGCGCGACATGGATCAGTCCGATGCGCAAATATGAGGTGCGGGCTGTTGCCATCGTCTTTGACCTCCTCAGAACTGATAGCGACGCATGCGCCGCTGGATGACGAAGAGATAAAGCGAAACGCCGGCGAGGATGATCAGGAACATCACGGTAGCGATCGTCGCACCCATTGAGCGGTCGCCCATCTGGTTCTGGAAGCCGAAGAAGGTGCGATAGAGCAGCGTGCCCAAGATATCGGTCGAGCCATCCGGCCCGGCAAGCGCGCCCTGCACCGTGTAGATCAGGTCGAAAGCATTGAAATTGCCGACGAAGGTTAGGATCGAGATGATGCCGATCGAGGGCAGGATCAGCGGCAGCTTGATTTTCCAGAACTGGCTCCAGCCGGTAATGCCGTCACATTCGGCAGCTTCCAGCACCTCGTCGGGAATGTTCAGCAGTGCCGCATAGATCAGCATCATCGGGATGCCGACATATTGCCAGACGGAAATCAGCGACACGGTGATCAGAGCGCTTTCCGGTTTGCCGAGCCAAGGGGCGAACATCCATTTCAGCCCGACCCAATCCATCATACCCGGCGCAATGCCCCAGATAGGCGAGAGGATCAGCTTCCAGATGAAGCCGACGATAACGAAGGAGAGAAGCGTGGGTACGAAAATGGCGGTGCGATAGAAGGTGGCGAAGCGCAGTTTCGACACCGAGAGCATGGCGGCAAGCGCGACGCCGATCGGGTTCTGCACCAGCATATGGATGACGAAGAAGATCAGGTTGTTGCCGAGGGCATTCCAGAAGTTGGCTGCAAGCCGTGGATCGGAAAACAGCGTGACGAAATTGGCGAGGCCGACAAACACGGTCTCGCCATCGACCAGATTATAGAGCGACAGCCGCAGCGTCTCGATCAGCGGCAATATCATGATCGCGGTATAGACAAGAAATGCCGGCGCCAGGAACACGAGAATGTGCCAGCGGGCGGGCCGCTTGATCGGAGCGATCTCAGGATCGGCAGTGTCGATGTCGCTCATAGGTCGGTTCCGATTATTCGCTGTCAAGGTCGAGGATGTGACTGCCCCTCGTCGGGCTGCCGCCACCTTCTCCCCGCTCGCGGGGAGAAGGAGATATGCCGCGCCGTCTTTCCCAATCGCAACGCAGCGTGAGCCACGTCCCCTCGCCCCGTTTACGGGGAGAGGGTTAGGGTGAGGGGCCGCCTGTGCGACAGAAAATAAGCTTCGTGGAAGCTTATTTCGCCGGCTTGTACCAGCTGTCCAGACCCTTCTGGGTCTCTGCCGCTGCCTGTTCCGGCGTCTGCGTGCCGTTGATGACGTTTGCAGACACGCGCCACATTTCCAGATCGAGGTTCGGCTGGCCGCGGCCGACGATTGCCGCACTCGGGCGGATGGTCGGCTTGCAGTTCTGCCGCCAGGAGACGAATTCCTGGGCCAGCGGATCTTCCATCTTTACCGCCGTCGAATTCAGGCTGAAGAAGCCGGGCAGCGAGTTGGCGTAAAGCGTGGCGAATTCCGGCGATGCGACCCAGGCCAGGAATTTCTTCGCGGCTTCCGGGTTCTTGCCCTTGGCATTCAGGCCGATGCCGATGTCGTTATGGTCGGAAATGTAGCAGGTATCGCCGGCCTTCTTCACCGGCGGCGGGAAGGCGCCCATTTCGAAATCGGCCTGCGCCTTGAATGGCGCGATTTCCCAGGAACCTGCCGGATAGATGGCGGCGCGGCCCAGCGTGAAGAGATTCTGGCTGTCCGGATAGGTCTGGGCTTCGAAACCGTCGCCGAGATAGGGCTTCCACTTGGCGAGCGTCTTGTAGGGCTCGACCCAGTCAGCATCGGTCAGCTTCTGGGTGCCGGCGATCAGCGCCTTGCGGCCTTCCTCGCCCTTCCAGTCGTTCGGACCGATATTGTAATAGCCCATGGTGGCGGCTTCCCACTGGTCCTTGGTGCCCATGGCCAGAGGGATGTAGTTGCCGTCCGCCTTGATCTTGTCCAGGAGTGCGAAGAACTCGTCCTCGGTCTTCGGCACTTCGGCCTTCAGCTCCTCGAACGCCTTCTTGTTGTAGATGAAGCCGTGGATGACCGATGCCATCGGCACGCAGAAGGTCGTCTTGCCGTCGTCGGTGGTCCATGCGGACTTGGCCGTGTCGGAAAAATTCTTGATGCCGTCGAGATCGTTGAGCGGCGCGAGCTGGCCCTTCTGGAACATGGCCAGCGACAGGTCGAACGGGCGGCAGGTGATGAGATCACCGGCAGTGCCTGCTTCCAGCTTGGCGTTGACGGCGGAATTGTATTCGGTCGGCGCCATCGGTGCGAAGGTCACCTTGATGCCGGGGTTCTTCGCTTCGAAGGCCGGGATCAGCTTTTCCTGCCAGATCGACAGGTCGTCGTTACGCCAGCTTTCGATGGTCAGCGATGCATCCTGCGCCAGAACCGCGCCTGCCGGAGCAAACATGGTCGTGGCGAAAAGCATGCCTTTCAGTAGACGGGTCATAATGTTCTCCCTGTTTGTTAGCGCCTTGCGGCGCATTTCACGGTATTTTCCGTCACGTTCAGTTCCGCCAGTGCTTTCCTCAACACCTGTCCGGAACAATTCAACAATTCCCTTGCAGCAACTGCATCGGCAGCCCCTGCTGCCAGCAGCACCGCGACCTTGACCGAGCCATCGGCACGAGCAAAAAAATCACGGGCTTCATCGAAGCCGATGCCGGCAATCTCGGCCACCATTCCGGCAGCCCGGATGCGCAGTTTCTCGTTATCGGCACGCAGATTGACCATATGGCCGTCATGCACATGGCCAAGCTTGATGGCTGCCAGCGTGGACAACATGTTGAAGGCCAGTTTCTGGGCGGTGCCGGCGCCCATGCGGGTCGAGCCAGCCACCACTTCCGGCGGCGTCTGAAGCAGGACGGCAACATCCGCGCCTTCAAACAGGCAAGCATCTGGATTGTTGGCGATCGCCACGACTTTTGCGCCACGGCTGCCGGCGATTTCAGCGATCTTCAGCACATAAGGGGTGGAGCCGCTTGCGGATACGGCAAGCACGCAGTCGCCTTCGGTGATGACCGATGCGTCCTTTTCAGCGAGCACCACATCGTCCTCCGGTGCGCCCGGCATGTCGCCGAGGCTCGATAGCCCGCCGGCCAAAAGCAGCACGATCTGATCACGAGGAATGCCATAGGTCCCCGGAAGCTCCAGCGCATCAGCCATGGCCATCAGTCCCGAACTGCCGGCGGCGGCATAAACGAGTTTTCCACCCGAACGAAGGGCATCAGCCAAGAGATCAGCCGCCTCAGCCAAAGCCGGGATGGCCGCATCAACCGCCCCGGCCGCGTCCTGCTGGCCGGATGCCAGAAGCGCAAGAATATCCTCAGGCGCCCGCGTATCGAGGCCTTCCGCTTTCTTGTGTCTGGCTTCGGTGGCTTTTTGGCTCATCCGTTTCTCCCTCTGATCAAAATGATGCCAAAAAAATACCAATTGTCCAGCGGGAAATTAATAATCGTTACCATCGAAGGCCGTAGCGACCTGCAGAACCGCCAAAACATTAAGGAAATCTAGCAATTATCGTCGATTTTCTCGTTCCAGCCATTTCGCTCTTGGTAAATGGTATTTTTTTGGTATCATCGACATTGGAGGTACCAATGACGGGTTACATTCTCGGGATAGATGGCGGCGGGACGAGCTGCCGGGCAGCACTGGCCGATCAGGCCGGCACCATGCTCGGCCGCGGCAAGAGCGGTGCATCCAATATCCTGACCGATCCCGATACCGCGCTCAGACATATTACCGAGGCGGCACGGTTCGCCTTCGAGGATGCGGGGCTGGCACCGGATCTCGGTTCGGCATCGGCCATTCTCGGGCTGGCCGGCAACAATGTCGGCAATGCTGTCGGTTATGTGATGACACGGCTTCCATTCAAAGCCTCTCAGATCGTTTCCGATGGCGTGATCGCGCTGCAGGGTGCCATCGGCGACGAAGATGGTGCGATCGGCATCGTGGGAACCGGAACCGTCTATATCATTCGAGATCAGGGCCAGTTCAAATCCATAGCCGGCTGGGGTTTTCAGGTCAGCGATCTCGGTAGCGGCGCAAGGCTCGGCCAGCTGGCGCTGCAGGAAACGCTGCTCGCCTTCGACAAGATCCGGCCGGTGAGCCCTCTGACTCAAGCCATCCTTGAGGAATTCGACGGCAATCCCGAACTGATCGTTGATTTCGCGCGGCTGGCCAAACCGGGTGATTTCGGCCGCTATACGCCTAAGGTGTTCGAATTTGCGGGCCAGAACGATCAGACCGCGCTGCGAATTCTGAAAACCGGCGCAAGCGGCGTCGACGAAGCGCTCGATGCAGTCAGCGCCGTTACCGGAGCGAAGGGCAAGCTCTGCCTGCTCGGCGGCCTGGCACCGCTTTATCCGCCCTATCTTTCCGAACGGCACCGGACACACCTTTCCGAACCGCGTGCCGATGCACTGACGGGTGCCGTCGAGCTGGCAGTGAAGGCTTATGCGGACAAGGCGGAGGTGCGCGCATGAGCGATACGCTGACCGCGATCCTGCCGCTCGACGGCCTGCAATCGGCAGGGTCGGGGCCGCTTTACCTGAAACTGCGCCAGAGCTTGGAAGAGGCCATTCTTTCCGGCAAGCTCGGCCATGGCGACGCCTTGCCGGCCGAGCGCGACCTTGCCGACTATGCCAATGTCAGCCGCGTCACTGTGCGCAAGGCGGTCGACGATCTCGTCAAGGACGGCTTGCTTACGCGCAAGCACGGGTCCGGCACGTTCGTGGTCAAGCCGCTGTCGCGGGTCGAGCAGCCGCTCACCAAGCTCACCTCGTTTACCGAGGACATGGCGCGGCGCGGCCTTGTTTCCCGCTCGGAATGGCTGGAGCGCGGGCTTTTTCATCCCTCGCCGGAAGAGATGATGATGCTGGGCCTCGCCCCCGGCACGATGGTCGCCCGGATCGGCCGCCTGCGTTTCGGCAACGACATGCCGCTCGCAATCGAGCGGGCCAGCATTTCCGCCGAATTCCTGCCCGATCCGGTTTCGCTCACGGGTTCGCTTTATGCCGAACTCGAGAAAAAGAATGCGCGACCGGTGCGCGCCATCCAGCGTATTTCCGCCACCAACATGAAAAAGACCGATGCCGGGCTTCTGGAAGTGCCGATCGACGCCGCCGGCCTTTCTATCGAGCGGGTTTCCTATCTGGCATCCGGCCGGGTGGTGGAACTGACGCGCTCGCTTTATCGCGGCGACGCCTATGATTTCGTGGCCGAGCTTTCGCTCGGAGAAAACTGACAAGTCGAGGATTGCAAGATGCTGACCCATATGCGCCAGGAGATCAACGAGATACCGGAAGCGGCGACCCGACTGCTCGACCGATCGGCTGCAGACCTTGCCAAGGCGGGTCGAGCGCTCCGCGACAAGGATCCGGCATTCCTCGTGACGATCGCCCGCGGCTCTTCCGATCACGCCGCAACCTTCATCAAATACGCGATCGAACTGACGGCCGGCCGGCCAGTCGCTTCGCTCGGACCATCGCTCGCCTCGATCTACGGCGCCGACCTCAAGCTTGGCGGCGGAGCGGCAATCGCCATCTCGCAGTCCGGCAAAAGCCCGGACATCGTCGCCATGGCTGAAGCGGCGACCAAGAGCGGTGCGGTGACCGTCGCGCTCACCAACACGCTTCCTTCGCCGATCACGCAAGCATCGCTTCATGCAGTCGATATCAACGCCGGCCCCGAACTTGCGGTCGCGGCAACAAAATCCTTTGTCAATTCCATCGTTGCCGGTCTTGCCCTTCTTTCGGAATGGACGGGCGACGATGCGCTCAAGGCCGCGGTTCGCGCTTTGCCGGACCATCTGGCAAAAGCCGTTACGCTCGACTGGAGCGAATTTTCCGGTCAACTTGGTGACGCGGAATCGCTCTACATGCTCGGCCGCGGCCCGGCGCTGGCGATTGCCAGCGAAGCAGCGCTGAAATTCAAGGAAACCTCCAACATGCATGCCGAGGCCTATTCGGCAGCCGAGGTGCTGCACGGCCCGGTGGCTTTGGTGGAAGACAGGTTTCCGGTGCTGGCCTTTGCCGCGCGCGATGCGGCCGAGGCTTCCATCGTCGAGATCGTCGACAGCCTTGCCGGCAAACGGGCTATGGCCTTCGCCACATCCGGCGAGGTGAAAGCCGCCAACAAGCTGCCTTTCATCGCGACCGGCCATCCGCTGACCGATGCACTGGCGCTGATCGTACCGTTCTATGGTTTCGTCGAAGCATGGTCCCGGTCCAAGGGCTTTAATCCCGATCAGCCTGCAGCTCTGAAGAAGGTCACGGAAACGCTATGACCCAGCAAAAGGCTCTCATCGGCAAGCGTGTATTCGACGGCTCGGGCTGGCATGAGGATGCTGCCGTTATTTTCGAAGGCGGAAAGATTACGGGCATTCTTCCGGTCGATCTGCTCTCTGCGGATATGGAGACGATCGAAGGCGGCGAGATCATCGCACCCGGTTTCATCGATCTGCAGGTGAATGGCGGCGGCGGGGTGCTTCTCAATGAAGAGCCGACCGTCGAAGGCATCGCCACGATCTGCGCCGCGCATGCAAAATTCGGCACGACGGCACTTTTGCCGACGCTGATTACCGACACGTTCGAGATCACCAGCCGCACGGTCGCGGCCGGGATCGAGGCAAAGAAACAGGGTGTTGCCGGTTTTCTCGGCCTGCATCTGGAAGGCCCGCATCTTTCGCTTGCCCGCAAGGGCGCGCATGATCCGGCGCTGATCCGGCCGATGGAGGAGCAGGACCTCGAATTGATCCTCTCCTGCGGTGAGGCGCTCGACGCGCTGATGGTGACGATCGCGCCGGAAAGCGTTTCTCCCGAACAGGTCAACACGCTCGCGCGCGCCGGCATCACCGTAAGCCTCGGCCATACGGAAGCCAGCTACGACACGGCTCGCCTCTATGCCACCGCCGGAGCGCGGACCGTTACCCATCTGTTCAACGCCATGAGCCCGCTCGGCCATCGCGAGCCGGGCATGGTCGGCGCGGCACTCGATACGAGAAACCTGCATGCCGGCCTGATTGCAGACGGCATCCATGTGCATCCGGCAGCGATGGCGGCAGCCCTGCGCGCCAAGAACGGACCGGGAAAGATTTTTCTCGTGACCGACGCCATGTCGCCGATCGGCACAGACATGACATCGTTTACCCTCAACGGCCGGGAAATCCTGCGCCATGACGGCCGTCTCACGCTTGCCGACGGCACGCTTGCCGGCGCCGATATCGACATGGCTGCCTGCGTGCGGCTGGTTCACGAAACGCTCGATCTGCCGCTGGAGGAAGCGCTGCGAATGGCGTCGGCCTATCCGGCGGATGCTGTCCAGATTGCGGATAAAAAGGGATCGCTCAAGCCCGGGTTCGATGCCGATTTTGTGGTGCTGGACGCAAGCCTTCACCCGCAGCGCACATGGATCGGCGGCGTCATCGTTTATCAAGCATAGATTTGGGATTTACCCCTTACCCTAGCCCTCTCCCCCGTAAACGGGGAGAAGGTGGTGGCAGACGGATGAGGGGCTGGCGGCTTGCCTAGGCCGTCACCGAAAAAACAACGCGCACCTTCAGACCCTTGCCTCCAGCGCCATCTTCGAGGCTGAGGCTTGCACCATGCAGCCGCGCGATTTCCTCCACGATCGGAAGGCCCAACCCGGTTCCCGGTCGCCCCTGCCCGCTTACATCGCCGCGCTCGAAGCGCCTCAGCACAGTTTCGCGGCGATCAGGCGGGATGCCCGGCCCGTTATCCTCAACCTCAACACATGCTCCGCCTTGCTGGCCAGCAACACGCACCGTCACCTCAGCACCTGCACCGGCATAAAGCAGCGCGTTGGAAACCAGGTTTTTCACCAGTTCGCCAATCAGGATGGGTTCGACGATGGCCGTGACCTCTCCCTCTCCTTCGAAACCGAGATCGATACCCGCTTCGGCTGCACGCGGCACATGCTCGGCGGTGACGGTGCGGGCCAGATCCACGAGATCGACTTGGCGCATTGCGGTCGAACGGCTGGCGGCATCAATCCGCGCCATGAGGAGAAGCTGGGCCAATATACGCTCCGCATCGCCCACGGCTTCATCCGCCTTTTCCGCTGCCTGCTGAACCTCGCTCAGATCACCTGACCGCCTGGCAAGCGTCAGCTGGGTGCGGACGATCGCAAGCGGGGTGCGCAACTGATGCCCGGCATTGCCGGTGAAATGGCGAAGCGCATCGAGCGCACCCTCAAGCCGGACCATGAAGGAATTGACGGTATCGACCAGTCCCTGCACCTCGTTCGGAACCCGCTCAGTAATCGGATGCAGGTCATCGGGGCTGCGCTCCGACAGTGCTTCACTGAAGCGATAGAGCGGACGAAGCGACAGCGTGACGGCAACCCAGACGATCGCCGCCGCCCCCAGGATCATGAAGAGGATACGCAGCGCGGACCGTAACAGGATCGCATGGGTCAGCTGCTGGCGGGCAATCGTCGTCTCGGCTACCGTCACGGTAAAGGGTACCGAATTGATGCCGGTAGAGGCTGAACGCGCCAGTGCCGCAACCCGGATCGGCTCGCCGCGAAAGACTGCATCACCGAAGGCCGCCGCCTGTCCCTCGCGTCGCTGGATCGACGGCAGGTTCTGGTAACCGGTGACGAAAGTGCCAGGCGGTCCGTCGACCCGATAGAAAACACGGTCCTGCGCAGCGGATGTCAGCATTTCCAATGCGACATAGGGAATATCGACCTCCAGCGAGCCGTCTTCCGAAACGATCACCCGTTCGGCGATGGCAAGCGCCGATCCTGCCAGAACACGGTCCGAAACCTCGTTCGCGGTATCGATCGCCTCGTCCCAAGTGTCGATCATAGCGATCGCGCCGATTGCGGCCGTGGAGACCAGAAGCCAGGCAAGCAGGCGACGGCGCAGGGAATAGGCGCTTAGGGCAGCGCCCGTCATGGCGCGGCCCTCGCGGCTTCGAGATAATAACCGATGCCGCGGGCAGTTTTCACGGTCAGCCCATGCGGCAACAGTCTTTTTCTTAGCCGGCTCACATATTGTTCGATGGCATTGGCCGACAGGTCGTCGTCGAAGCCGGTGAGCGAGGCGACGATCGCCTCCTTCGAGACGACTTTTCCCATTCTGAGGAACAGCAGTTCGAGCAGCGCGATCTCGCGGGCCGGAATGTCGAGCGGCGTGCCGCTGCATGAAAAGGTGCGAGATGTCAGATCGAAAGTGACGCCGCCATGGCTGATAACCGAGCTTCGCAGCCCTGCCTGTCGACGGAGTAGGACGCGGATGCGCGCCTCGAATTCCGGCACATCAAAAGGCTTGATCATGTAATCGTCGGCACCGAGATCGAGCCCGCGTACCCGCTCTTCCGGCAGGCCTCGCGCAGTCAGTATCATCACCGCCGCGCGGTTCTGCCGGGCGCGCATGGCGCGCAGCACATCGAGACCATCCATTTCCGGAAGGTTGAGGTCGAGAATAACGAGATCATAGGCTTGAGCTGCGGCGGCGGCCTCTGCGGAGGCGCCGTCTGCGACGAAATCAACGACATAACCGCTACTGCGAAGAATGGCCTGAAGGCCCTCGGCCAGGGCCAGATTATCCTCGACCAGCAATATACGCACGAAATCCCTCCGCTTCAGCGCCGACTATAATCGGTGAAGCGGAGAGATGTCACGATGGCGAGGCGCTGATAGTCAGGGACGACCAAGATAATCCATCTTGCCGACCGGCACGCCCTTGTGGCGCAGGATCGCGTAAGCGGTCGTGACGTGGAAATAGAAGTTCGGTAGCGCAAACCCGAGCACATAGCTCTTGCCGTTAAAAATGGTCTCGCCCGACCGGGTCTTCAGCACCACTTCGATATCCTCGCGATCCGCCATCGAGGCCGGCACGACGTCTTTCAGGAAAGCCACGGTCTTTTCGATACGCGCGTGAAGATCGGCAAACGTCACTTCGTCATCGGAAAAGGGCACGTTTTCGACGCCACCGACACGAACAGGCACGAATTTGGCGCTGTCGCTTGCACGCTGGATCTGGCCGGTCAGCGGCAACATGTCCTCGATCAGCCGGGCTTCGAGAAGCTCCTTGTGGGCGATCCCCTTCTCGTCGGCAAAGGCCTCGCCCTTCTTGAGGATTTCGGTGAGATTGGCAAAGCCGCGCAGGAAGGCCGGCACGGAGACGTCGTAGAGCGAGAGAGACATGGGGAACCTCGTTGGGGGCAGAGAAAGAATTACCGGCATCAGGTAGGCAGTCGTAGCGGCCGAACAAGGATGCTCGAACAATGCGTTGCGCCTGTGGCCGGGCGGACACGCCCGTGGCAGCTTGCCGCAGGCTTCGGCCTCAGGCATTGTCCGTACATGACGCGCCTTACATTCCTTTGTCTCTGTCTCATCGGGCTCTGTCCTGCCTTTCTGGCTGGAACGAGCGCCGCGAATGTGCTGATGTTTCCGGCTCTCTCCGGCAAACAGAATGCGGCAGTGCTGACCGTCTATTCATCGCTGGACGAGGGGCTTGCAAAGCCGATGATCGCCGGTTTCCAGGCTGCCAATCCAGATGTCGCGGTCGCCTATGAGGACATGCTGACCGGCGAAATTTACGACCGGATCGTGCGCGAGACCGATGCGGGGAAAAAGACAGCCGACTTCGCCTTTTCCTCGGCCATGGACCTGCAGGTGAAACTCGCCAATGACGGATATGCCCAGGCGAGCGACCTGCCGATGAGCGGGCGCTGGCCGCAATGGGCGAACTGGCGCAATACCGTCTATGCGCTCACCTTCGAACCGGCCGTCTTCGTTTATCACAAGCCGAGCTTTAAGAACGAGGCCCCACCCGCCAGCCGAGCCGAATTCATCGAATTCCTGCACAAACACGGCGATTCGGTCCATGGGCGGATCGGCACCTATGACATCGAACGTTCCGGCGTCGGTTTTCTGTTCATGTCGCGCGACCAGGAACAGTTCGGCGATATCTGGTCCGTGGTGCGCGCCATGGGCGCGGCGGGAGTAAAACTCTATTCGACAAGCGGCGCGATCCTCGAACGCGTGGCCGATGGCCGGTTTCTGCTCGGCTACAATATCGTCGGCTCCTATGCCGCCGACTGGGCCTCGCGTTACCCGAATGTCGGCATCGTCCTACCCAAGGATTATACTGTCGTGATGTCGCGCATCGGGCTCGTTCCGCAGGCTGCGGCCAATGCCGATCTCGGCAAGCGGTACCTGGAATTCTTCATGTCGAAAGAAGGCCAGACGATCATGGCTCGGGAGTTGCAGATCCCCGCCGTCAGCCCGGAAGTCGCCGGCAACAATACGGCGACGACGATGCGCGAAATGCTCGGCGGACAGTTGAAGCCGGTGCCTGTCAGCCTAGGTCTGATGGTCTATCTTGATCAGGTGAAGCGAGCGCGATTGATCTCGAAATGGAACGAGGAACTGCGACATCAATAGGACTTGAAAAAGCTGGCATCGTTACTTGGTTTTCTGCAAGAATGACTGTCGTCAAGCGATGTCAGGTAAATGTCAGGTTCTTGTGATCGCTTGAGCGCATGCGGCCTCCATGGAGGTGGGGCCGTCGATAACGGGAGGAGAATGGCGGGCGACATGTCGCTGCGCCCAAAACATCCTTCCGTTGCGTAAAAACACTTCGTCTCGCGGGACGACAACGGAGGACATACCTTGAAACATTTCTTGCTCGCTTCCTTCCTCGCAAGTGCAATCGCCCTTCCGGCGGTTGCCGCCGATTATTCGATCATGGCGCCGGCAGCACCGGGCGGCGGCTGGGACCAGACCGCGCGCACGATGCAGACCGTGCTGCAGCAGGAGAAGATCTCCAACCGCGTCCAGGTGATGAACGTTCCGGGCGCCGGCGGCACGATCGGCATCGCCCAGTTCGCCAGCCAGCAGAAGGGCAACCCGAATGCGCTTCTCGTCGGCGGTTACGTCATGGTCGGCGCGATCCTCACCAACAAGTCGCCCGTCACCCTGAAGGACGTCACCCCGATCGCGCGGCTGACCGGCGAATACGAAGTCATCGTCGTGCCGGCCTCGTCCGACATCAAGTCGATCGGCGATCTCGTCACCAAGCTGAAGGCTGATCCGGGTTCGGTTTCCTGGGGCGGCGGTTCGGCCGGCGGTACCGACCATATCGGCGCGGGCCTGATCGCCAAGGCTGCCGGCGTCGATCCGACCAAGATCAACTATATCGCGTTCTCCGGCGGCGGCGAAGCACTGGCCGCAATCCTGGGCAGCCAGGTGACGGCGGGCATCTCGTCCTATGGCGAGTTCGAAAGCCAGATCAAGGCCGGTTCGCTGCGCCTTCTGGCGATCTCTTCGGCTGAAAAGATCGACGGCATCGATGCGCCGACGCTGAAGGAAAGCGGTCTCGACGTCGTGCTGCAGAACTGGCGCATGGTTGCCGCTGCTCCGGGCATTACCGAAGAGCAGAAGAAGGCAATCGCCACCGATATCGAAAAGCTCGCCAAGTCGGGCAAGTGGCAGGAAAACCTGAAGACCAAGGGCTGGATGGACACCTATCTGTCGGGCGCGGCCTTCGACGAACAGCTTGCCAAGGACATCGCCTCCACCGAGACGATCCTGAAAGAAATCGGACTGGTTAAATGAGTTCTGACACACCAAAGAGCTCGAGCGAGCGCCGCCCTGATTGGGCGGCGCTTGTCATCGCAGCCGTTCTCGCCATCGTTGCCGGCGTCATCTTCGTCGACGTATCGCGCCTGACAGCCACGACCGGCTATTCGCCGATCGGCCCGGCTTCGGTTCCTTACTGGATCGGCTTCGGCTTGATCGGCCTTGCCATCTGGACCGTATTTGCAGCCTTCCGTCACGATTTTCCCGAGCGCGAGCGTCAGGAAATCAGCCCGGTCCTTTGGGTTGTCGGTGGCCTTCTCGCCCAGATGATCCTGATCCGCCTTGCCGGCTTCTCCATCGCAACCGGCCTGCTGTTCGGCCTTGCCGCCCGCGGTTTCGGTGCGCGCAAGCTGCATATCAGCATTCCGGTCGGTATCGCCATCTGTCTTGCCATCTGGTGGCTGTTTGCGGGCGTATTACAGCTCTCGCTTCCCGCCGGCCCGCTTGAAAACCTGCTCCTCCAGTAACCGGAGCCGGAGAGACATCCCATGAGCACATTCGAATTCCTCCTCCAGGGCCTGGCATCCGCCGCAGAGCCGATGAACCTGCTTTATGCGCTGATCGGCGTCACACTCGGCACCATGGTCGGCGTCCTGCCGGGCATCGGGCCTGCGACCACCGTGGCGCTGCTTCTGCCGGTCACCTACCAGCTCGACGCCACCGGCTCGCTGATCATGTTTGCCGGCATCTATTACGGCGGCATGTATGGCGGCTCGACGACGTCGATCTTGTTGAACACGCCCGGCGAAAGCGCCTCGATCGTCACCGCGCTCGAGGGTAACAAGATGGCCCGCGCGGGCCGCGGCGGACCGGCGCTGGCGACAGCCGCGATCGGCTCCTTCGTTGCCGGCCTGATCGCGACGCTGGCGCTCGCCTTCATCGCGCCTTACATCGTCAAGCTGGCGCTGGTCTTCGGCCCTCGCGAATATTTCGCGCTGATGGTGCTCGCCTTCGTTACCGTGTCTTCCGCTTTCGGCAATTCGACGCTACGCGGCCTTACCTCGCTGTTCATCGGCCTGGCGCTCTCGCTCGTCGGCATCGATCAGCTGACCGGCCAGAACCGCCTTTCCTTCGGCGTGCCGGACCTGCTCGACGGGATCGAAGTCACGACCATGGCGGTTGCGATGTTCGCGATCGGCGAAACCTTGTTCATCGCAGCCCAGGGCGCGCAGGCGCCCGACAAGGTGGAAGCGATCAAGGGTTCCGTGTGGATGACGGCATCGGACTGGGCGCGTTCGTGGAAAGCCTGGCTGCGCGGCACCGTGATCGGCTTCCCGATCGGCGCAATGCCGGCCGGCGGCGCTGAGATCGGCACGTTTCTTTCCTACGCGACGGAAAAGAAGCTCTCCAAGCATCCGGAAGAATTCGGCAATGGCGCGATCGAAGGCGTTGCCGGACCGGAAGCTGCAAACAACGCGTCTGCCGCCGGTACGCTCGTGCCGCTTCTGACACTCGGCCTGCCGACGTCTGCGACCGCTGCAATCATGCTCGCCGGCTTCCAGCAATACGGCCTGCAGCCCGGTCCGCTTCTTTTCGCGACCAATCCGCAGCTCGTCTGGGGCCTGATCGCTTCGCTTTTGATCGCCAACCTGATGCTTCTGGTTCTGAACCTGCCGCTGGTTGGGATGTGGGTGAAGCTGCTGACCATCCCGAAGCCCTGGCTTTATGCGGGCATTCTGGTGTTTGCGACGCTCGGCACTATTGGCGCCAACCCATCGGTGTTCGAACTCGGCATGCTGCTTCTCTTCGGCCTGATCGCTTACGTCATGCGCGTCTTCGATTATCCGATCGCACCCGTCATCGTCGGCCTGATCCTCGGGCCGCTGGCGGAACAGCAGCTGCGCCGTGCGCTGTCGATCAGCCAGGGTGATTTCACCGTGCTGTTCACCTCGCCGATCGCCGCCGTGCTGCTGCTTCTCGCGGCGACAGCGCTGATCCTGCCGCTGGTCCTGCGCATGCGTGGTCGTGGCGACGTGCTGACCCAGATGGCAGCCAGCGAAGACTGAACAAGTCCTCCCAGGACGAAAAAGCCCGGCACGTCGAGAAGAGGTGCCGGGCTTTTTTATGTATGCCGTTCAGGATGCCGTCATCCTCGGGCTTGTCCCGAGGATCTGCAGACCTATCAGTTTTGGAAGCGTGGTTAGATCCTCGGCACAAGGCCGAGGATGACGGCGTCCGGTGTATCAGTGCCCGAACACCGACCAGCCGGTCCGATCCGCCAGCATTTCCAGCGCCAGAGACCCGACCAGCGAATTACCGTTGTGATTGAGCCCCGGCGACCAGACGGCGATCGAGGCGCGGCCCGGCGCGACCGCCATGATGCCGCCGCCGACGCCGCTTTTTCCCGGCAGGCCGACGCGATAGGCGAATTCGCCCGACCCGTCATAATGGCCGCAGGTCAGCATCAGCGCATTGATGCGCCGCGCCCGCTGGCTCGAAACGACCGTGTGGCCGGTCGTCGGATTGCAGCCGTTAGCAGCCAGAAACAGGCCGGCGCGCGCAAGCTGGGTGCAGGTCATGGCGATGGCGCAATGGTGGAAATAGACGCCGAGCACGTGTTCGACCGGATGGGTGAGCTTGCCGAAGGAGCGCATGAAATTGGCGAGCGCGAAATTGCGGTAACCGGTCGCCTCTTCGGATTTCGCCACCGCGGGATCGATCGCGATCTCCTCGTCATCCGCCAGATAACGGACGAAACGCAGGATCTCGCCGATCGCCTCGCGCGGCGTATGGCCGGCGAGCACGAGATCGCTCACCGCAATCGCGCCAGCATTGATGAAAGGATTGCGCGGCTTTCCCTCCTCATGCTCCAGCTGGACGATGGAGTTGAAGGCCGATCCCGATGGTTCGCGGCCGACGCGGTTCCACGTCGTTTCGCCATGCTTGCCGAGCGCCAGCGTCAGCGTGAAGACCTTTGAGACGCTTTGGATCGAGAAGGCCTCGTCGCAATCCCCTGCGCTGTGAACCTTGCCGTCGACGGTGACGACCGCGATGCCGAATTTCTTCGGGTCGACATGGGCAAGTTGGGGAATGTAGTCGGCCACCTTGCCTTCGCCGAGCCGCTTCTGCAGCTTTGAATGAATGTCTTCAACGATCGCCTGCAGGTCGTCTTTCATTGCGGCTCCGGGAACAATGCTTTTGAAACACCTAGAGTGTTTTCGGGGCCGATGAAAAGCCCCTATTCGTCGGCGCTGCCGGAAAGGTGATTGCTGGCGGATGCCTTGACCGCACCGATCTCGCTCCAGAGCGAAGCGACCATGTCCGGCTCGACATCTGCCATGATGTCTTTCAGCCAGCGTT
This sequence comes from Aliirhizobium cellulosilyticum, assembly GCF_014198105.1. NCBI lineage: Bacteria > Pseudomonadati > Pseudomonadota > Alphaproteobacteria > Hyphomicrobiales > Rhizobiaceae > Aliirhizobium > Aliirhizobium cellulosilyticum. The sequence continues at coordinate 1,126,541 of NZ_JACIGW010000002.1, forward strand.
CATGCGCTGCGGCCATGCCGGTGAAAAACTCGATACCCGATGGCGTCAGCCGTGCCACCGTCACACGGCGGTCGGCATGGGGCGTGACGCGCTCCACATACCCATCCGCCTCCAGCCGCTCCACCAGTCCGGTGACATTGCCGTTGGTCACCATGGTGCGCTTCGACAGCTCGCCGAGACGCAGGCCTTCACGCTCGCGATAGAGCTGCGCCAGAAGGTCGAACTGCGGCAGCGTCGCGCCAAATTCGGCGCGCAGGCGGCGACGGATCTCGTTGGTGATCAGCTTGGTGGTCGAGAGCATGCGCAGCCACAGCCGCGTCTCCGGCTTGTTGTTGCCGTGGGCGTCGTGAACGATAAGCTCGAGATCCGCGCTTGCCGCTTCCATTGTCATACTCCGAGATAGCGATCCTGGATATCGGCCGACACTTCGCCGCTTGATCCCTGCCAGACGCTTCGCCCGTTTTCGAGGATGACGCAACGGTCCGCAACCGGCAAAAGCTCCGAAAGCGTCTTGTCCACCACGAGAATGGACAGGCCTTCCGCCTTCAACTGCCGGATCGCCCGCCAGATATCCTGCCGGATGACCGGAGCCAGCCCCTCCGTCGCCTCGTCGAGAATGAGCAGGCGCGGATTGGTCATCAGCGCACGGCCGATCGCCAGCATCTGCTGTTCGCCGCCGGAAAGCGATTTCGACATCTGCGCATGTCGCTCTTCCAGCCGCGGGAAAAGCGCATTGACCTTTGCGAGTGTCCACTCGCCCGGCCTTGCCGCGGCCACGAGATTTTCATGGACAGAAAGATTGGGAAAGCAGCGCCGTCCTTCCGGCACCAGACCGACGCCAAGCCGCGCCACCTTATAGGGCGCCATCCGCTCGGTGCTCTTGCCACCGAAGAATATCCGGCCGGTCTTCGGCGGCATCAGATTGCAGATCGACTTGATCGTCGTCGACTTGCCCATGCCGTTGCGGCCCATCAGCGCCACGACCTCGCCTTCGTCGATACGGAATTCGACGCCGAAAAGTGCCTGGCTTGCGCCGTAATAGGTGGTGATATCCTGTACATCCAGAAGCATCAGGCGTGATCCCCCAGATAGGCGGTGCGCACCGTCGGGTTACTGCGGATTTCATCCACCGTGCCGGTCGCGATGACCTTGCCGTAAACGAGCACCGAAATCCGGTCGGCCAAAGCAAAGACCGCATCCATATCGTGTTCGACCAGCAATATCGGCGCTTCCTTGCGCAATTCGTCGAGGAAGCCCGTCAGCCTTTTCGAACCTTCCGGCCCCATGCCGGCCATCGGCTCGTCGAGCAGAAAGGCCTTGGATTGCAGTGCAAGCGCCATGGCAATTTCCAGCTGGCGGCGCTCGCCGTGGGAAAGTTCGGCTGCCGGCAGGCGCGCGCGGTCGGCCAGCCCTACCCGTTCGAGGATCGCCATTGCCGGGTCGACCAATGAACTATCCCGCATCACCGGCCTGAAGAAACCGAAGCTGGAACCCTGCTTGGCCTGCACGGCCAGCATGACATTCCTGAGCGCGGAAAATTCCGGTGCCAGCGACGAGACCTGAAAGGTCCGGCCGAGGCCTTTTTGCGCCCGTTCGGCTGTGTTCAGCGCGCCGATATCCTCACCGGCAAACCGGATCGTGCCACTATCCGGCCTCACCGTACCGCAGATCTGGTGGATCAGCGTCGACTTGCCGGCCCCGTTCGGGCCGATCAGCGCGTGGATTTCGCCCGGTCGAAGATCGATCGAAACACCGTCTGTGGCGCGCAAGGCACCGAATGCCTTGACGAGATTGTCTATCTGCAGAACCGGCTCAACCATGTTTCGCCTTTCCGGCCAGAAGACCAAGCAGGCCGCCTCGCGCAAACAGCACGACACCGAGGAGGATGAGGCCAAGGAAGAACTGCCAGCGTTCCGTCAGTCCACCAAGCGCAAATTCGAAGGCGACATAAAGCGCTGCCCCCGCCAACGGCCCGAACAGCCGCCCGGTGCCGCCGAGAATAATCAGTACGATCAGTTCGCCCGACATGTGCCAAGAGAGCATGGACGGGCTGACGAAGCGGTTGAGATCGGCATAAAGCGCGCCGGCAAGCGCGGTCACCATCGCCGAGATGACGAAACCCGTCAGCCGGATACGATAGGGGTGGATGCCCACGGTCGCGACGCGCGTTTCGTTCTGCCGTGCCGCCTGCAGCGCTGCGCCGAAACGCGAGGCACGGATCAGGGCGAACAGTGCGATGCCGGCGAGCAGCACGACATAACAGACGAGGAAGAAGCTCAGCGGCTTCATCGTATTGACGCCGGGAAACTGGTTGCGCACCAGGATCGACAACCCGTCCTCGCCACCATAGGCCGGCCAGGAAATGGCGAAATAATAGACCATCTGGGCAAAGGCGAGCGTGATCATGATGAAGTAGACGCCCGAAGTCCGCAGGCTGATCGCCCCGATCGCCAGTGCCACAAGGCCCGCAGCGATCGCTGCAACGATCCAGATGATCGGCATCTGCACCGTGCCCGACAGACCAAACATCATCGGCTCGTAGGAGAGCGCGTGGCTGGACAGGATACCCGCCGCATAACCGCCGATGCCGAAGAAGGCGGCGTGTCCGAAGGAGACGAGGCCACCGAGACCGAGCGCAAGGTTGAGACCGAGCGCTGCCAGCGCCAGAATGGCGATGCGGGTGGCGAGCGTCACGTAAAAAGGCTGGCCGAATGCATTGGCCGCGAGCGGAGCGACCAGCAGCAGAAGGGCAAGCACAAGATTGACGGTATTTTCGCGTGTCAGCATGTCTTGGCCTCACGCATGGGCCGGCGGGAAAAGCCCGCGCGGTTTGACGGCCAGAATGACGGCCATGACGACATAGATCAGCATCGAGGCCATCGCCCCGCCGATCATGCCGGCTTGAGAAGGGTCGACGAACAGCGCCAGAAACTGCGGCAGAAGAAAACGCCCGAGCGTATCCGTCACGCCGACCAGCAGCGCGCCATAAAGCGCGCCCTTGATCGAGCCGATGCCACCGATGACGATGACGACGAAGGCGAGGATCAGCACCGGCTCACCCATGCCGACCTGCACCGATTGCAGCGCGCCGACGAGTGCTCCGGCGAGGCCTGCGAGTGCCGACCCGAGCGAGAAAACCAGCGTGTAGAGCGTGCGGATGTCGACGCCGAGCGCGCCGATCATCTCGCGGTCGCTTTCGCCGGCGCGAATGCGCATGCCGAGACGGGTTTTTCCGATCAGCAAGTAAAGGCCGAGCGCGATCAGCGCACCGACGGCAATGATCGCCAGACGGTAAACCGGATAACTCGCGTCTCCCGGCAGGCTGACGATACCCTGCAGCAGTGGGGGGATGTCGAGATAGAGCGGGAAATCGCCGAACAGCCAGCGGGTGCCTTCGGAAAAGATCAGGATCAGCGCGAAGGTCGCCAGAACCTGATCGAGATGATCGCGGTCATAAAGCCTGCGGATGACGGCGAGTTCTACGACAGCACCGGCCGCGGCGGCACAGGCGAGGCTGGCGATCAGGCCGAGCCAGAACGATCCCGTCCAGGCAGCGACAGCGGCGCAGGCGAAAGCGCCGACCATGTAGAGAGAACCGTGAGCAAGGTTGATGAGGCCCATGACGCCGAAGATCAGCGTCAGCCCGGCGGCCATGAGAAACAACATGACGCCGAGCTGGATGCCGTTCAGCAACTGCTCGAGAGCAAGTGCGATGGTCACATCTAGGCCTTAGATCTTGCAGTCTTTGGCATAGGCATCACCGTGATCGGTGAAGATCTTTTCGACCGTCTTGTTGGTCAGAACGCCGTCCTTCTTCACCACTTCCGTCAGGTAGATGTCCTGGATCGGATGCTGGTTGGTGTTGAACTTGAAGTTTCCGCGTGGCGACTGGATGTCGGCCTTCAGGAGTTCGTTACGGAATGCATCGGCATCCTTGACGCTGGCCTTTCCGGCGGCCGACAGGATCAGCTGTGCCGCATCATAGGCCTGCACGGCGTAGATGGACGGAAGGCGGTTATATTCCTTCTGGAAATCGGCAACGAACTTCTTGCTGACGTCGGTGTCGAAGTCAGGCGCCCACTGGCCGGATGCCTTGGCGCCGAGCGCCGCGTCACCGATCGCCGGAAGAACGTCCTGGCTGAAGGAGAAGCCCGGGCCCATGACCGGGATCTTTACACCCGACTGGGCGAACTGCTTCATGAAGGAAATGCCCATGCCGCCGGGCAGGAAGACGAAGATGCCATCGGCACCGGATGCGCGCATCTGGGCGATTTCGGCTGCATAATCCGTCTGGCCGACCTTGGTATAGACTTCGCCGGCCAGCTCGCCCTTGTAATAACGCTTGAAGCCGGTGAGACTATCCTTGCCGGCCGGATAGTTCGGGGCGAGGATGAACATCTTCTTGTAGGTCTTGGCGGCGTATTCGCCCATTGCCTCATGAAGATTGTCGTTCTGGTAGGCGGCGTTGAAATAGAGCTTGTTGCAGCCCTGGCCGGCGAGTGCCGCAGGTGCTGCATTGGTGGACACGTAGAATTTCCCCTGCGCGACCGCGCCCGGCACGACCGCCATCAGAAGGTTCGACCAGACGATGCCGGTCAGCACGTCGACCTGATCGCTCTGGATCATCTTGTCGGCGATCTGTACCGCAAGTTCCGGCTTCTGCGCGTCGTCCTCGGTAACGACGGTGATGTCCTTGTTGCCGGATTGTTTGATCGCCAGCATGAAGCCGTCACGGGTATCGACACCGAGGCCTGCACCGCCGCCCGAAAGCGTGGTGATCATGCCGATCTTGAGCGGCTCGGCCATTGCCAGACCCGATGCACCGAGGCTGAGCGCCATCGTGGCGGCTGCCAGCATTTTCTTCATTGCGGTACTCCCCTTTTTTGTCGTTCCCCTGTCGCCCGGCGAGTTCACCGTGGCGGAACCGTTACCTTCCACATTCACACAGAAACTTCCACCGTCGAAAAGGACGATTTCGCCGGTGGGAGCGTAATTTACGCCGAAAGAGCCTGCTTCAGACGGAAGCGCTGGATCTTGCCGGATTCGGTCTTCGGAAGCGTGTCGGTGAAGATGACCGAGCGCGGATATTTGTAAGGCGCGATCACCGCCTTCACATGTTCCTGCAGAAGCTTCGCCATGGCGTCGCACGGGTCGGAACCTGCTACGAGCACCACATGCGCCTCGACGATCATGCCGCGATCCTCGTCCGGTACACCGATCACCGCGCATTCCTGCACCGCCTCGTGCTTCAGAAGCGCCGCCTCCACTTCGGGACCGGCAATGTTGTAGCCGCCAGAGACGATCATGTCGTCGGAACGGGCGGCGAAATGAAAATAACCGTCCACGTCCTCTACGAACGTATCGCCGGTGACGTTCCAGCCGCCACGGACGAAGTTTTTCTGGCGGTCGTCGGCGAGATAGCGGCAGCCGATCGGGCCGCGCACGACGAGATGGCCGGGTGTGCCGCGCGGCACCTCGTTCAGATCGTCATCCACCACCATCGCCTGATAACCCATCAGCGGCTTGCCGGTGCTGGACGCTCGAAAGTCGTTCAGCCGGTTGGAGATGAAGATGTGCAGCATTTCTGTGCCGCCGATGCCGTCGAGGATCGGCGTGCCGGTCTTGCGCATCCACTCGTCGAAAACCGGCCCCGGCAAGGTTTCGCCGGCGGAGACCGCGATCCGGAGCGACGACAAATCCGCGCCGCTATCCATTGCCGAAAGCATGGCGCGATAGGCAGTCGGCGCGGTGAAACAGATGGTCGCCTTATGCGTCTCGATGATCTCGATCAGTTTCGGCGGCGATGCGTTTTCGAGAAGCGCAGCACTTGCGCCGAAACGCAGCGGGAAGACGGCCAGGCCGCCAAGCCCGAAGGTGAAGGCGAGCGGCGGCGAGCCGACGAAAACATCGTCCGGGCGAACGTTCAAGACTTCACGCGCATATGCATCGGCAATGATCAGGATATCGCGATGGAAATGCATTGTCGCCTTGGGCACGCCGGTCGAACCGGAGGTGAAGCCAAGCAGCGCCACGTCGTCTCGACCGGTCTTTATCGCCTCGAACTTCACCGGCTTGTTCAGAGCCGCACGATCGAGTTCAGCATCGTGATTGGCTGTGCCGTCGAAGCCGATCACCTGAGTAAGAGTGTCGCTTTCCTTGGCGGCGGCAATCAGCTCATCCATTAGCCTAGTGTCGCACAGCGCCAGCGTCACCTGCGCCTTGTCGATGATCTTGGCGAGTTCACCGGCGCGCAGCATCGGCATGGTGTTGACGACGACGGCACCGGCCTTGGTCGCAGCCAGCCAGCAGGCGACCATGGCCGGATTGTTGGCCGAGCGGATCAAAATGCGGTTACCCGGTCTGACCCCATAGTCCTCGGTCAGCGCCCGGGCGATGCGGTTCGTCCAGTCGGTCAGTTCCTTGTAGGTGCGTTGCCGGCCGTTGCCGATCAGCGCCGTATGGTCGCCGAAACCACGCTCGACCATACGGTCGGTCAGCTCGACGCCGGCATTCATCCATTCGGGGTATTGGAAGCCATCGAGCCTTATTTCCGGCCATTCTTCGATGGGCGGAAGGTTATCGCGGGCATAGGTATCCTGATGGCCTGACGGTCCCAGCATAATCACGTTCCCATTATTCTTATCGATGTGGCTTTTTGCCTTTTGTCCAGAATTGCACCGAGTTCCGGGACTGGCAAGAGAGAAATTTTAAGTTTGTAATATTTTTCGGAAGCATCTGTTTTCGCGTCATTCTTTGGAGCCGGAGGGCTAGCCAGCGGCCTGCAATGCGGTATGTCTGGGGCACGAGAGCACGTTCAAGGAGAGCCGGATGCGCCACAAGATCATCGACTGGGACGACGCCTATGCCAACGGCATCAACATTCCGCAGGGCGATCGCTGGCCGGATGCCTGGGCGGAACCGGCAAAGACCTATCGCGAGCGCATGGCCGAGACCGGACAGGCAAAGCTCAACCTGAGCTACGGCGACAAGCCGCGAAATCGTTTCGACCTGTTCCTGCCGGCCGGTGATCCGATCGGCCTCGTCGTTTTTATCCATGGCGGCTTCTGGATCCGGCTCGACAACAGCTATTTTTCGCATCTCGCCCATGGCGCAGTGGAAACCGGGTATGCCGTGGCAATGCCGAGCTACACGCTGGCACCCGAAAATCGGATCTCGGGCATCACGAAAGAGATCGGAAAAGCCATCGAGGCCGCAGCGGGGATCGTCTCCGGCCCGATCCGGCTCACCGGGCATTCCGCCGGCGGGCATCTCGTCACCCGCATGGTCAGCGCGACGTCTCCTCTGCCGGAAGAAGTCCGCAAGCGGATCGTCAATGTCGTGTCGATCTCGGGCGTCCATGACCTGCGGCCGCTCATCACGACGCAGATGAACAAGATGCAGCAGATCGATATCGAGGAAGCCTATCTCGAGAGCCCCGTCCTTCTCGAACCGTTGTCACGCACCCGCGTTACCTGCTGGGTCGGCGGAGCGGAGCGCTCGGAATTCCTGCGCCAGAACGCACTTCTCGCCAATATCTGGAAGGGGCTGGGAGCCGAAACGGATTGCGTCGAGGAGCCCGACCGTCATCATTTCAACATTCTCGACGGTCTTGCCGATCCGCATCACCCGCTGACGGAAGCACTGCTGACGTGAGAACCTGTGCACGCCGGTCCGGTATGATGCGTTTGCGGCATGGGAGTGCGCAAGCGGCGCTTGTGACGATTGGAAGCCGGGATTAACGTCCCGGTTTTCTTTCATTCCTGCCGGGGCCACAATCATGTCCAGCGAAGACCGCCAGTATCGCCTCGGTGTGATCTATGTCGGCCTGTCGGCGCTGGCCTGGTCTTTGTCGGGCCTGTTCATGCGGGCGATCGAGACGGATCTTCCCACGATCATATTTCTGCGCGGGCTGGTCTCGGGCACGGCGACGCTGCTGTTCTTCTTCTATCTGGAACGGGACCGCGCCTGGCCGATCCTGAAGGCAATTCGCTGGCCGACGATCCTCGCCACCCTGTTTTCCGCCGGCAGCATGATTTCCGGCCTCGGCTCCATCTACTACACCTCGGTTGCCGATGCGATGGTCATCTATGCGACCGTGCCCTTCGTCACCGCCGGGGTCGCCTTCCTGGTCATCGGTGAAAGGGCCAGCCGCTCGACCCTGATCGCCAGCACAATCGCCTTCGCCGGCGTCGCCGTCATGCTGACGGACGCAGGCGGTGGCGGATCGATGCTCGGCAAGGGACTGGCGGGCATCATGACGCTGACGGTCGCAGCACTTGCCGTCATCATGCGCCAGCACCGTGATGTGCCGATGCTGCCGGCCATGGCGTTTTCCGCCTATCTCTGCTCGGCCGTCACCTTCTGGTTCGCCAGCCCTGGCACCGCCACCGGGCAGGATATGACGCTGATCTTCCTGTTCGGCATCATGCAGAACGCGCTTGGCCTCATTCTCTACACGTTTGGTGCACGCCGCATTCCGGCGGCGGATGCCAGCCTCATTATTGCGCTGGAAGTGCCCCTCACGCCGCTTTGGGTGTGGATGTTCATGGCCGAAATACCACCACAGGCCACTCTGATCGGCGGCCCCATTGTGCTTGTCGCGCTCTTCGGGCACATCTTCGTCGAATTTAGACGCAGCCGCGGGCCACTTCCCGCAGCACCACAGCAAAGCCTCTGACTGACTGAGCCCATGACCAAGACAATCGCAATCATCGGCGGCGGCCCGGCCGGGCTTGCGGCGGCGGAACAGCTTTCCGCGGCTGGTCTTGCCGTGACTGTCTACGACGCGATGCCGACCTTCGCGCGCAAATTCCTGCTGGCCGGCAAGTCCGGGCTGAACATCACCCATTCGGAGGATTTTGCTCGTTTTGCCGAACGTTTCGGCCAAGCCTCGCCTCGCCTGCGCCCGGCGCTCGATGCGTTTACGCCGGATGATGTGCGCCGATGGGCGGCGGAGCTCGGCACGGAAACATTCGTCGGCACATCCGGCCGGGTTTTCCCGACGGTGATGAAAGCCTCTCCGCTGCTGCGCGCATGGCTGAAGCGGCTGGAAACACAGGGTGTCACACTCAAGACCCGGCACCGTTGGACCGGCTTTGATGCAGACGGATATCGCTTCGCGACCCCGGATGGCGAAGTCACCATCCGGCCCGACGCCACGCTTCTGGCCCTCGGTGGCGCGAGCTGGCCGCGGCTTGGCTCAGACGCCGCCTGGGTGCCGTGGCTGAAGGATCAGGGCATAGCCGTTCGCGAACTGCAGCCGGCCAATTGCGGCTTCGATGTCGGCTGGAGCGAAATCTTCGTCGAGCGCTTCGCCGGGGCACCGCTTAAATCTGTCTCCACCACATCTGATGCCGGCACCAATCCGGGCGAATTCGTCATCTCGAAACACGGGATTGAGGGCAGTCTCGTCTATGCCCATTCGGCCGCACTGCGCGACCGGGTTCTGCGTGACGGGAAGGCCACGCTTACCGTCGATCTGATGCCGGGCCGAACGCAGGATCGCCTCGCCCGCGATCTTGCCAGACAGGATGCCAAGGCGAGCTTTTCCAACCGGCTGCGCAAAGGGGCGGGGCTGGATGGCGTGAAGGCCGCATTGCTGCGCGAACTATCCGCGAATGCCAATCGCCTGGCGCCGGAACAACTCGCCGAGTTAATCAAGGCATTGCCGATCCCGGTTTTGCGCCCCCGCCCGATTGCCGAGGCAATCTCGTCGGCTGGCGGTATTGCCTGGAGCGACATCGACGAGCGCTACATGCTGAAATCCCGCCCCGGATTGTTCGCAACCGGTGAAATGATCGACTGGGAAGCGCCGACCGGCGGATATCTTCTGACAGCCTGCCTTGCCACCGGGCGGGCGGCCGCACGCGGCATCCGGGACTGGCTGTCGGACAGTTAGTTTGGGCAGGACTGCGACCCTTTCTGCCGCTATTGTCATGGATCAATGCCGTGAAGCCGTTTTGCGGCAGATTGCCCGGAAATACACCCCAACCACGCTCGTCAGATGACACGCCAGAGACGTCGACACATCATCCGCAAACGGCGGACCACAACCGGTTTGGCGCTTGTGGCTGCGGTTTCCTTCATTGCCGGCATGACAGATGCGATCGGCCTCATCCTCTCCGGCGATTTCGTCTCCTTCATGAGCGGCAACACAACGCGCGCGGCAATATCCGTTGCCGATGGCGATTACACTCACGCACTGACCCTGTTCGGCGCGATATGGGTCTTCATTCTTGGCAATGCGCTCGGCATCGTGCTTGCCCACCGTGTCTCGGCGCGGCGCGCCTTCGTGGTGCTGTCGACCGTGGCAATCCTGCTTGCAGGCGCCTCGGTACTGCCGGCGGATTACCTGCGCGTGCAATTCTATTTGGTCGTGCTGTCCATGGGTCTGATCAACGCGACCGTTGAACAGATCGAAGGCCTGCCGATCGGGCTGACCTACATTACCGGGGCATTGTCCCGCTTCGGCCGTGGCATAGGGCGATGGATGATCGGCGATCGCAATCCGCGCGGCTGGCTGATCCAGACCGTGCCATGGACCGGCATGGCGGCAGGCGCCGTGACCGGAGCCTTCATCACCCATTCAATGGGCAAGGATGCTCTGTCTATCGTCGCCATGCTGACCATCGTCGTCGCACTTGCCACAAGGGCGCTGCCACGCCCGCTTCACCTGCATTTCCAGCAGCCGATCGTTCACCGCCGCCGCGACGCGCTGTAAACTGCGCGCGAATCGAATTCGCGAGCGTCCATGTTTCTTCTCTCCAAATTGTTCTGGGTTTTCGCCCAACCGCTTTCCATCGCCTTCCTGCTAGCGACGCTAGCGGCAGCACTTGCCTTCGTCGGCTGGCGAAGGCTTTCCGGCCTCTCGGCATGTCTTGCGGCGCTTGTGCTTTTCATCACGCTGTTCACGACAACGGGTGTGGTGGCATTGCAGGTTCTCGAAGCACGGTTTGAAAGACAAGCAAAGGATCTTGCCGAGGTCTCGTGCATGATCATCCTCGGCGGCGCCTTCGACAACGAGATCAACACGGCGCGGGGCGGCATGGAGCTCAACCAGTCGGCCGACCGCTTCGTCGAGGCCCTGAGGCTTGCTCGCAACTACCCTGAAGCACGCATCCTGATTTCAGGCGGTGACGGGTCGATCAGCGGCACTTTCGAGGGCGAGGCGCAGACGGCGGAACGCTTCTTCTCGGCCTTCGGCATTTCTCCCGAGCGGCTGATCAAGGAAAACACGTCGCGCACGACCTACGAGAACAGCCTCAACACAGCCGAACTCTTGAAAGCTCAGGGGTTGGAAAACTGCCTGCTGATCACCTCGGCCTTTCACATGCCGCGCTCGGTCGGGCTGTTCGCCAAGGCCGGTATCACGATCACGCCTTGGCCGGTCGATTATCGCACCAGCGGCGTAGTGGGACTTGGCCTGGACTTTACCCAGCCGGCGCTCAACGCCCAGATCACCACGACTGCCGCGCGGGAGTGGATGAGCCTTGCCGCCTATTATCTGACGGGCCGGATCGGCTCGTTCTTGCCGCGATAGCTATTTCTTGGAGATCGTGACGAATTTCGTTCCGCGAACACGAACGCGCATTTCGCAAGGTACCGCATCGGTGCGTTCGCAGAAGCGTGGATGCATCTGGAACATGAAGACCATGTTGCCAAAATACTGGACGAAATCGTAGCCGTAGACCTGGGCGGTGGCGATCATGATGTAACCGCCCTCCTTGGCCTGGACATAGAAATTCTGCGGGCAGCCATCCTGATTGCATCTTGGTCCGCGAACGCCGTCACAGGTCATGTCGCTGTGATCGATAACGACATCGGTAATATTGTCGTTGTTAATATCGAAGCGCTTGACGAAATTCGGCCCGAAATCGACCGTCTTGCAGCTTTTCCTGAAGAACCCCTTTTCGAACATTTCCGGATCTTGCAGCAGCTGTTGCTGGGCCGATGCCATCACGGGCATCATCACCAGAAGGGCAATGGCTTGGATTATCGCGACAAAATGCTTCTTCACGGCGTTCACCACAGGCAAATTGATCTGTTTATGACGCTGCAGCACGAATTACGTATATGCAGGACACGAATTATTGTCCTCAACCATTAGCCCCGAGCACTTGCGCGACGCTGGAGAATGACATGCCGCTGCTGATGATACTCGATTATATGGGCGTTGCGGTATTTGCAGCAACCGGCGCGCTTGCCGCCTCGCGCAAGGAACTCGATCTCATCGGCTTCCTTTTCTTTGCCGCGGTGACCGGATCGGGCGGAGGAACCGTGCGTGATCTGATCCTCGGTCGCCCGGTGTTCTGGGTCATCGATCCGATCTACATTCTCATCTGCGTCGCCACCGGCGCCTTCGTCTATTTCACCGCCTATTACGTGGAATCGCGTTACAAGCTGCTTTTGTGGCTGGATGCGATCGGCCTTGCCGCCTACTGCGTGCTCGGCGCCGCCAAGGGCATGGCCGCAACCGGATCGCCAACGATTGCGATCGTCACCGGCGTGATGACCGCGACCCTGGGCGGCGTGTTACGCGACGTTCTGGCAAACGAGCCCTCGGTACTGTTGCGTCCGGAAATCTACATCACGTCAGCGCTTGCTGGAGCCGCAACCTTTACGGCCGTACACGCCATGGGCCAGCCGCTTTTCGTCAGCGCCGGCTGCGGTGTGGTGATTTCCTTTGCGCTCCGCGGCGGCGCGCTCCACTACGGCTGGACCCTGCCGCGCTATATGTCGCGACCAGGCAGGCCTCCCGAAGAGGCTCTGAAGTCAAGCAAAAGGAAAAAACGCCGCTAGAGCTGCCTCAATGCAATTTCAGCAAAACCGGTGCCCGGTTTTGCCGGGATGCCCTCAAGCGTCAGGAGCGCTTTTCGCGCAGGCGGATGACGACGTCCACATGGGCGATCTCCATGCCTTCCGGAGGTTCCGGCAGGTTGCCGATCTCCAGGTTGCCAACAGGAAGGTCCATGACCTCATTGCGGCCTTCGATGAAGAAATGGTGGTGGTCCGACGTGTTGGTGTCGAAATAGGTCTTGGCGCCTTCGACGGCGAGAACGCGGATCAGGCCGGCTTCGGTAAATTGGTGAAGCGTGTTGTAGACGGTTGCCAATGAGACCGGCACGCCTGCGATGATCGCTTCCTCGTGCAGTTCCTCGACCGTCAGGTGGCGGTCACCCTTGGCAAAAAGAAGATCGCCCAGCGCGACGCGCTGCCGTGTCGGCCGCAGGCCATGATGGCGCAACTTCACTTCGATTTCGGGTATGGCTTCTGCCATTCTGATCTGGAGCTCCTGCAACTCGCGATACTTCTCAAGTTTCGGATATAACTTTTGGCGGCTTGAGTTTCAACAGTTTCCCGCGTCGGATGCGCACGCAATGCCGCAAATATTCGGATTTTATGCCCGTCCCTCTGGTTTGCACGCTCCGGTTCCTATATGCGGACGTGACAAAATGATGTTCCAAGGCCCAATATCCCGGACCCGGAATGTTCAACGCTTCAATCATGGCTGTGCCTGAAACAGGGCTTGGCCCGCCTGACCTAGCGATCATAGGGGATGCGGAATTCGATGACGACCAGACAATCCAGCTTCAATTACGAAGAAATTCTCGCCTGCGCACATGGTGAGCTCTTCGGGCCGGGTAACGCGCAATTGCCGCTGCCGCCGATGCTGATGGTCCACCGTATCACCGATATTTCAGAGACCGGCGGCGCTTTCGACAAGGGCTACATTCGCGCGGAATACGACGTGAAGCCTGACGACTGGTACTTCCCCTGCCATTTCGAAGGCAACCCGATCATGCCGGGCTGCCTCGGCCTCGACGGCATGTGGCAGCTGACCGGCTTCTTCCTCGGCTGGCTGGGCGAAGAAGGCCGCGGCATGGCGCTTTCGACCGGCGAAGTGAAGTTCAAGGGCATGATCCGCCCGACCACCAAGCTTCTCGAATTCGGCATCGACTTCAAGCGCGTCATGAAAGGCCGGCTCGTGCTCGGCACCGCTGACGGCTGGCTGAAGGCCGATGGAGAAACTATCTATCAGGCAACCGACCTTCGCGTCGGCCTGTCCAAGGACAAGACGGCCTGAGGCAAACTCAAGGCCAACTGACGGAAACAACAAGGGTTACAGCAAATGAGACGGGTAGTTGTCACGGGCCTCGGTATCGTGTCCTCGATCGGTAACGACGCAGGCGAAGTCACCGAATCCTTGAGGGCTGCGAAATCCGGCATCTCCTTTTCTCCCGATTTCGCGGAGCACGGCTTCAAGTGCCAGGTCTGGGGAAAGCCGAATATCGACACGACGGAACTCGTCGATCGCCGCGCCATGCGCTTTCTTAGCCAGGGCGGCGCCTGGAACCATGTCGCGATGAAGCAGGCGCTGGCAGACAGCGGCCTGGAAGAAAAAGATTATGCCGAAAACGAGCGTGCCGGCATCATCATGGGTTCGGGCGGTCCTTCTACCCGCACGCTGATCGAAGCCGCCGACATCACGCTCAAGAACAACAGCCCGAAGCGTATCGGCCCGTTCGCCGTGCCGAAGGCGATGTCCTCCACGGCATCGGCAACGCTTGCCACATGGTTCAAGATCCACGGCGTCAACTACTCGATCTCGTCGGCCTGCTCGACCTCGGCACATTGCATCGGCAATGCTGCTGAAATGATCCAGTGGGGCAAGCAGGACATCATGTTCGCCGGCGGCCACGAAGATCTCGACTGGACCATGTCGAACCTGTTCGACGCGATGGGCGCCATGTCTTCGAAGTATAACGATAACGCAGCCAATGCCTCGCGCGCCTATGACGCCGATCGCGACGGTTTCGTCATCGCCGGCGGTGCAGGCGTGCTGGTTCTCGAAGAGCTGGAACATGCCAAGGCTCGTGGCGCCAAGATCTATGCCGAAATCACCGGTTACGGCGCAACGTCGGACGGCTACGACATGGTCGCTCCGTCGGGCGAAGGCGCGATCCGCTGCATGCGCCAGGCACTGTCAACGGTGAAGGGCGAAGTCGATTACATCAACACCCACGGCACCTCGACGCCGGTAGGCGACTCGAAGGAAATCGGTGCGATCCGCGAAGTCTTCAAGGACAAGATCCCGCATATCCAGTCGACCAAGTCGCTGACCGGCCATTCGCTCGGTGCTGCCGGCGTGCAGGAATCGATCTACGGCCTTCTGATGATGCAGGCCGGCTTCATCGGCGAAAGCGCGCATATCCAGAACCTCGATCCCGAATTCGACGGCGTGCCGATCGTGCGCAAGCGCATCGACAATGCCAAGATCGACACGGTTCTGTCGAACTCGTTCGGTTTCGGCGGCACCAACGCAACGCTCGTATTCCAGCGCTACAACGGATAAACCCATGACGGGTATCATGCAGGGGAAGCGCGGCCTCATCATGGGGGTCGCGAACAACCATTCGATCGCCTGGGGCATTGCAAAAGCCTTGTCCGCCCAGGGCGCGGAACTGGCCTTCACCTATCAGGGTGAGGCCTTGGGCAAGCGGGTAAGGCCGCTTGCGACAGAAATCGGCTCCGATTTCGTCATCCCCTGCGACGTTGAAGACTTGCACTCGGTCGACGCGACCTTCGCGGCGATCAGAGAGCGCTGGGGCTCCTTCGATTTCCTCGTTCATGCGATCGGCTTTTCCGACAAGAACGAGCTGAAGGGCCTTTATGCCGACACCACGCGCGAAAACTTTTCCCGCACAATGGTGATTTCCTGCTTTTCCTTCACCGAGATTGCCAAGCGGGCGGTCGAGCTGATGCCTAACGGCGGCTCGCTGCTGACGCTGACCTATAACGGCTCGCAACGCGTCATTCCCAATTATAACGTCATGGGCGTCGCCAAGGCTGCTCTAGAGGCCTCGGTGCGCTATCTGGCGGCCGACTACGGCCCGCGTGACATCCGCGTCAACACGATCTCCGCCGGCCCCGTGCGCACGCTTGCCGGAGCGGGTATTTCGGATGCCCGTGCGATCTATTCCTGGAACCGGGAAAACGCCCCCTTACGCCGTACCGCTACGATCGAGGATATCGGCGGCTCTGCGCTTTATCTCCTCTCCGACCTTTCGCGCGGCGTGACCGGCGAAGTGCATTACGTGGATGCCGGCTACAGCATCACCTCGCTGCCGACCCTCGACAAGCTGCGCCGGGCCGACACCGAGTAAGCCAAGCTTCTCGTATTGCGTTCTAAGGCTTGAGATCAATCCGTTTGAGCTCCTCAGCGGCTTGGGCGTTCCCCGCCTCTGCGGCCTCTTTCAGCAACAATTTGGCTCTCTTCGGATCTTCCGCTTCGATTAGCTGCGCCAGCTTCCATTTAGCCCAGTGATCATTTGTCTTCGGCAGGCTGCGCTCAAAATAGCGGCGCGCAAGCGCGACATCCTTCTTGATGCCCTCGCCATCGGCAAGCATGAAGGCCAGCATGTGATAGCCCCAGATATTGTCGTTTTCGGCCGCGACGCGATACCAGATGGCGGCGATTGCGGGATCGGCTGCGACAGCGATGCCCTTCTGGTAACACCAGCCGACCTTGAGCTGGCCATGCTTGTCGTTCCTGGCCGCCGCCTTCATGTACCACTGAAATGCCTGTATCGGGTCGGGAGCGAGGCCTTGGCCGTTTTCGAAGATCTCACCGAGCTTGTAGGCGGCGGCTATATTGCCCTTGTCTGCGGCAAGCCGGAAATAGTGGGCAGCAAGCCTCTGGTCGGCCGGACCCGCCGCCTTGCGTCCCTGATGCATCTCGGCGGCGTTATACCATTCCCAGGTGATACGCGCGGAATCAGAGAAGGCCGCATTCGTGGCGGCAAGCCATATAACAATAACCGCGATCAACCGTTTCATTCACGCGCCCCACACCACCGAATGCAACCTTAATTTGCATTCGGTGAATTAGGCAAGGGATGGAAACGATCGAGCTTTCTCGAAGCGCCTTGGCGGCTACTTCTTGCCCCACATGACCTTGAATTTCGAGTTACGGCAGGTTTCGCCGTATTCGCGGAAGGCTTCGGCGAGCACCGGCTCGTAAGGCAGGCCGCGATTGGCGACCATCATCAGGCGACCGCCCTGCTTGAGCGCGGCAGCGGCGGTGCGGATCATCGTGCGACCCAGTTCCGGATCGGCAGCCTGCGCTTCGTGGAAGGGCGGGTTCATGATGACCATGTCATACTTCTCCTTCGGCGGCTCGGCTCCGAGATCCTGCCAGAAGAAGCGTGCCTGCAGATCGGGGCAATTATGCGCAAGGTTCTGCTTGGCGAATTCGAGCGCCCGATAATCGGCCTCGAACAGGTCGATGCGGTTCACGCGCGGCGACTTTTCCGCCAGCATCACCGAGAGATAACCCCAGCCCGCTCCAAAGTCGGCAACATTGCCGTCGAAATCGGTCGGGAAGCGGCTTGCGAGCAGCTCGGAGCCCGCATCAACGCGATCATGGCTGAACATGCCCGGAGCCGCCTGGAAGCGCCCCTCGACTGTTACAGCGGTCTTCTTCAACGCCTTGATCGCATCGCTTGCGTCTTCCGGCCGTGCGAACCAGATGGCGACACCGTGATATTTCGGTGCGTAGTCGAGAATGATGCCGAGTTTTAGCAGCATGGTGCGGATCGGCTGGATGCCGTCTTCCTTGCCGCCAGCAACCACGATCAGGCCGCCGACCTTTACGCGCGCCAGAGCTTCCGCAATGCGGTTCTCGTTGTCACCGCGATGCTTGCCGCACAGAACCAGCGCACCGTCATAATCCTCGCCCTCTGCTTCAGGAAAGGCGTCGTTGCGCAGGGCGCGGAACAGCGGGCGGAACGGCTGTACGGAGGTGATTTCCGCGTCAAAGCCTTCCGGCCTTGCATTGCCGGCCTCGGCGCCGAGAAAGATCACCCGCTCGCCTTCGCCGGGCATGGGTACGGCATCGGTAACGAAGGGATGGAAGAGAGTTTTCAGGGCGTCGCGGCTCATGGATGCGGACCTTAAGTGAGTAGTGTGTGCGTCTACGAATAAAGAAAAGGCGCGGAAGAAGAAACTTCCGCGCCCCTGATTTCAATCAAGCGAAAGCTTATTCGGCGGCTGCGTCGCCGTCGGCCTTCTTGATTTCCTCGCCGGTGGCCTGGTCGACGACCTTCATCGAGAGACGAACCTTGCCGCGCTCGTCGAAGCCCATCAGCTTGACCCAGACCTTGTCGCCTTCCTTGACGACGTCAGAGGTCTTGGCAACTCGCTCGGAAGCGAGCTGCGAAATGTGGACCAGACCGTCGCGGGCGCCGAAGAAGTTGACGAAGGCGCCGAAATCGGCGGTCTTCACAACGGTGCCTTCGTAGATCACGCCGACTTCCGGCTCGGCAACGATCGAGTGGATCCACTTGCGGGCCGCTTCGATTTCCTTGCCCGACGAAGATGCGATCTTCACGGTGCCGTCGTCTTCGATGTTGATCTTGGCGCCGGTCTTTTCGACGATTTCGCGGATGACCTTGCCGCCCGAACCGATGACTTCACGGATCTTGTCGACCGGGATGTTCATCACTTCGATGCGCGGTGCGAATTCGCCGAGCTGCGAACGGCCTTCGGAGATGGCATTGGCCATTTCGCCGAGAATGTGGGTACGACCGCCCTGTGCCTGGGCAAGTGCGACCTTCATGATCTCTTCGGTGATACCGGCGATCTTGATGTCCATCTGCAGCGAGGTGATGCCGTCGGCGGTACCTGCAACCTTGAAGTCCATGTCGCCGAGGTGGTCTTCGTCGCCGAGGATGTCGGAGAGAACGGCAAAGCGTTCACCTTCGAGGATCAGGCCCATGGCGATACCGGCAACCGGCTTTGCCAAAGGAACGCCGGCGTCCATCAGAGCGAGCGAGGTGCCGCAGACGGTTGCCATCGAGGACGAGCCGTTCGACTCGGTGATCTCGGAGACGACGCGCAGCGTGTAGGGGAACTGTTCAGCCGAAGGAAGCATCGGGCGGATAGCGCGCCATGCGAGCTTGCCGTGACCGATTTCGCGGCGGCCCGGGGAGCCCATGCGGCCGGTTTCACCAACGGAATAGGGCGGGAAGTTGTAATGGAGCAGGAAGCGCTCCTTGTACATGCCCGTGAGGCTATCGACATACTGTTCGTCTTCGCCGGTGCCGAGCGTGGCAACAACGATCGCCTGCGTTTCACCGCGGGTGAACAGAGCCGAACCGTGGGTGCGCGGCAGGAGGCCGACTTCCGAGACGATCGGGCGGACGGTGACGAGGTCACGGCCATCGATACGGCTCTTGGTGTCGAGAATGTTCCAGCGAACGATTTTCGCCTGCAGGTGCTTGAAGACGGAGCCGATGACTTCGGCAGTGTACTTCGGCTCTACGCCTTCCGGGAAGAAGTGAGCCTTGACCTTTGCCTTGACGGCGTCGACTGCAGCGTAACGATCAGCCTTCTGGGTGATCTTGTAGCCTTCGCGCAGCTCGGCTTCGAACAGCTTGAGCATTTCGGCTTCGAGTTCGGAATAGTCTTCCGGCTGGAAGTCGCGGGGTTCCTTGGCAGCCACTTCAGCGAGCTTGATGATCGCGTCGATGACCGGCTGGAAACCCTTGTGGCCGAACATGACGGCGCCGAGCATGACGTCTTCGTTCAGTTCCTTGGCTTCCGATTCAACCATCAGGACGGCGTCCTGGGTGCCGGCGACGACGAGGTCAAGAACCGATTCTTCCATCTCGTCGAGATGCGGGTTCAGGACATATTCGCCGTTGATGTAGCCGACGCGTGCGCCGCCGACCGGGCCCATGAAGGGAACGCCGGACAGGGTAAGCGCTGCAGAGGTTGCAACCATGGACAGGATGTCCGGGTTGTTCTCGAGGTCATGCTGGACGACGGTAACGACGACCTGGGTGTCGTTCTTGTAGCCTTCCGGGAAGAGTGGACGGATCGGGCGGTCGATCAGGCGCGAAACCAGCGTTTCGTTTTCCGACGGACGACCTTCGCGCTTGAAGTAGCCACCCGGGATCTTGCCGGCGGCATAGGTCTTTTCCTGGTAGTTGACGGTCAGCGGGAAGAAGTCCTGGCCCGGCTTCGGCGCCTTGGCCGAAACGACAGTGGCGAGAACGACGGTTTCGCCGTAGGTAGCGAGAACGGCGCCGTCAGCCTGGCGGGCGATCTTGCCCGTTTCCAGCTTCAGCGTACGGCCGGCCCATTCGATTTCGACGGAGTGGGTATTGAACATATATTGTCCTTCAACGCGGGAAACGGCGTCTCGCCCCGGCTTTTCCAGCTAAGGGGCGGCAACACACTTCACCGCAGTCATTGCGACACATCACGGGCAAGACAACGAGAGGCTTTTTGAACTGACCGAAGCCGTTTTCGGCTCCGGTCAAAAGCATCCTGCAATCCTGCCCCATGACAGGTCTGGTTTTGGTGGCGAAACCGGCCCATCCGGGTCCGCCTCAGTCTGGCACCCCAAAAGGGGCCGAAATAGCGATCCGGCGGGTTCTTCCGAGGAGGAACCCGCCGAGAACTTGTTAGCGGCGCACGCCCAGGCTGGTGATCAGCTTGGTGTAACGGGCTTCGTCCTTCTTCTTCAGGTAGTCGAGAAGCGAACGGCGGCTCGAAACCATGGTCAGAAGGCCACGACGGGAGTGGTTGTCCTTCTTGTGACCCTTGAAGTGTTCCGTCAGATTGTTGATCCGCTCGGTAAGGATGGCA
The DNA here is from genome assembly GCF_014198105.1 of Aliirhizobium cellulosilyticum. NCBI lineage: Bacteria > Pseudomonadati > Pseudomonadota > Alphaproteobacteria > Hyphomicrobiales > Rhizobiaceae > Aliirhizobium > Aliirhizobium cellulosilyticum. The sequence continues at coordinate 1,147,193 of NZ_JACIGW010000002.1, forward strand.
ACCTGGACTTCCGGAGAACCGGTATCGCCTTCGACGGTTGCGTATTCCTTGATGAGTTCGGCCTTGCGTTCTGCAGTGATCGACATCGTCTGATCCTTTATAGTGGAGAGGAAATAGGGTCGCCAAAGGCCGGGATGTCGTCCAGCCTTGGCCGTGAATGCAAAGTGTTGCCCGAAGGCAGCCCTTTGGCTGGCGCTGCCTATAGACCATTCAAGCTCTAATTGGAAGAGGTGCCACGCCGGATCAGCCGAACACGCGCTTCGGGCGGAACTCGCCCTGGCCGATCTCGCCGATGGCGATCAGCTTGCCGCGGACGGTGGCATAGGCTTCCGGCTCTTCGACGGGCACGTCGCGGCCGCGCAGGATGATCGGATTGCCCATCTTGATGCGGTGCGCCTGTTCTTCCGTCACCGGCAGATGCGGCAATGAGGAGAGCGCCTCGGCGGTATCGATCAGATAGGCGTCGAGAGCGGCAAGCCGCTCGTCGCGGTCCTCGATCTCTTCCAGCGCCACCAGATCGGCAAGCGGCACCATCTTGTCCTCGCCGAAGGGCGCGACGAAGGTGCGGCGGAGATTGGAAATATGACCGTAGCAGCCGAGTTCGCGGCCGAAATCGCGGGCAAGCGAGCGCACATAGGTGCCCTTGCCGCATTCGACCTCGAAATGCGCCTCGTTCTGCGTCACGCCAAGCAGCGTCAGACGGAATATTTCGACTTCGCGGGCCGGGATTTCGACGGTCTCGCCGTCACGGGCGAGATCATAAGCGCGCTCGCCGGCGATCTTGATTGCCGAAAACTGTGGCGGGATTTGTTGAATGACGCCGGTATAGTTCGGCAACAGATCGCGGATCGCCTGTTCGGCCGGGCGCGTGTCGGAGGAAGCCGTCACCTCGCCTTCCAGATCGTCGGTCGAGCGTTCCTCTCCCCAGGTCACGGTGAATTCGTAGATCTTGCGACCGTCCATGACGTAAGGCACGGTTTTCGTCGCATCGCCCAGCGCAATCGGCAGCATGCCGGAGGCAAGCGGATCGAGCGTGCCGGCGTGACCGGCCTTCTGGGCGTTGAGCAGCCACTTGATCTTGGACACGGCTTCGGTCGAACCGAAGTCCACCGGCTTGTCGAGGATAAGCCAGCCGGAAACCGCCCGGCCCTTGGGTTTGCGTGGTTTGGACATGCGTTCTCTTTAGTAGATTATTCTTTGTCTTCGTCTGTCGCACCAAGATCCCGCTGGACCTCGGGCGAACGCAGGAGCTCATCGATCTTCTTGTAGTTGTCGAAGCTGGTATCGTCGCGGAAGCGGACTTCCGGCATGTATTTCATCTGCCGAAGCTGGCCGCCGAGCCGGCCGCGAATGAATTTCGCGTTACGGTTCAACGCTGCAATCACGGCCTCATGGTCTGGAAGACCGAGCGGCGTTACATACGCGGTCGCAATCTTCAGGTCGGGTGACATGCGCACTTCCGAAACGGAGATAACGGTCTTTTCGAGCAGGTCGTCGCGCACTTCGCCGCGCTGCAGGACCTGGGTGATGGCGGCGCGAACCTGTTCGCCAACGCGAAGCATGCGCTGGGACGGCGCCGAAGATGTAGCCTTTGCCATGTCTTGTTCTCTTTGCTAACGCCGCCGGGGTTCGTCCCGCCAGGGTGAGACCCTTGGGCGCCTTTTCAATCAAGGGCGTCAAATGACCCAGAGCCGGCCAAAGGTCAAGGCGCAGGTGCCGATAAATCGCGCCCCGCCACCGCAGGACGCAGGTTGTATCCCTCAGAGACGGATGACGAGGTCAGGCCTTATTAGAACAGGGCGTCGTCGATATCGTCGTCGCTCATGACAGCCGCAACAACGGCCGCTTCGACAGGAGGCGCGGTGCCCAGAACAGCCGCATGCAGTTCACGTTCGGAAACCATGGTGTAAAGCTTGCCGATGCGGGCGCCGAGATCGGCAAGTACCGGTTCCAGGTCGGCGGAGAGTTCGGCCGCCTCGACCATCGATATCTCGTCGGCGCAATTGCGCAGCACTTCGCCGAGTTCCGCCTTGAAATTAAGGCGCGACAAGGAGTGTTCCATCTGATCGATGGCGACGCCGCTCTGCTCGCTCAGCCCATCCATTTCTGCATCCATCCGATCGCCGACGTCGCGGATGCTCTGCATTGCCCTTGCCAGCCGATCGTCCAGCAGTTCCTGGCTATCGCCTTCATGACCGATATTCAGTTTGTCGGAAGCCGTTTCCAGGGTCTTCAGCTCGGCCAGCACCTTCTCTGCCGTTTCGTCCAGCTGTGCCGCAAAATTGCGCAGTTCGGCAGTGACGACATTGAGTGCCTTGCCGTGTTCGCCGATCTTGCCGCAGCGCAAATTGGTGTTCAGCGCCATATAATGAATGTCGGTGCGTACCAGTTGGAGCAGACCGACACCATTGATCAGTTCGCGAACCGTGGTTCCGGTCGAGCGGCTGAGTTCGCCCGCCTCCAGCGCCACTGCCTCGATTTCCTGGACAGCCTCGCGCGCTACGCCGACATTGGCTTCAAGCCGGCGCATCGCGTTATCGCCGCCGCCTTCGGTCATCATCCGGCGCAAACCATCAATCTCCCCGAGATCGGAACGGAAGCTTGCTACGGTCTCGACGATCGTCATCGTATCGCGATCGAAATCGTCGATTGACTGGCTGAGCTGCAGAGCGACAAGATTGGTGATGATTGACGACAGGTTTTCCCGGTCGGCCGGCGCCAGCATTCCGGCCTCAGTTTCAAGGTAACCGTCGAGAAGCGTCAAGGTGCTCTGGCAGTGTTCGATGCGCTGGCGGGTGATATCGCCGATCTGCATGGCAGATAGAACGGAAGCCAGCTTGCCCTGAATGCCGGCCGCGATCTGGCGCACGCGCGCCGCGCGCTCGACCAGTACTTTCTGCTGAGCGCTGATCTCGGCGCCCCCGGTCGAAAGACCGGTCACGATGCCCGGAATGGTCGCTTCATAACGCTCAACCGTTGCGGCGCCGCGCTCCATGACCGAACCCAGGCCCAAACCGAGAGACTTCAACTTGTCGCCGAACTCGTTCACCTGCCTTGTCCCGGTCTGGATGCGTTCGAGAATTTCTTCAGCGAAACCTGCGAAATCAGGAATGCCCGCGCCGGTGATCTTGGCTGTCACCGCAAAGGTGCGCAGGTAGCGCATGGTTTCCTGCATATCCGCCACATGCGGTCGCAGATTGCGTTCCGCCCCGGAAATATCGACAAAACCGGCCTGACGCGCGGTCTCGATTGCGCTGAGTTCGGAAAGCCGGCCGACGGTTTGCTGCAATTCGGCCATGGTGGCATTGGCCGTTTCCTCGTCGAGCGATCCGGTAATCTGGTCGAGCGATCCGATCAGCTTGTTGAGAACGTCGAGAACGGAAAGAAGTGCTGCCCCCCCGTCGAGAAAGCGCTCTTCGATACGGGACCTCGCGGTCTCCATTCGCTCAACAAGACCAGAAACCGAGGCCGAGCCTTCATAAGGCTCAGCTCTGTTCACCAAAACTGCCGCAACTGCCACTTCGGCCACCCTTCACGTTCTGCCGGGGTTTTCCACCCTTATCGGCAACGATTTGCCCTGTTCATTATGGGACAACTCTCCGCCGGCAGTGAAAGCCGGGCACGGGTTGTCCTCACATGCAAGAAATCTGCCCCGGCGACAGTTAACCGGGTCAAAACACCCCTTTGGTTTCAGTGCTCGTGGTTAATTTTCGGGAGATATGAACATTAGCTAAACGCTAATTGTGACTAATGCACATGAAAACTCACTGGCACCAATTAACCTCTGGTTAAGCATAGTGTCTCAAATTTGGCAGACCATTTCAGCACATTCTAAGGCTTTTGGAGTAGGTATGGATATTGCCAGTCAAAATGAAGCATGCCTCCGCTTGCCCGAAAATCTGACGGTCCGGGCTATCGTGCCCATACGCGAGGATATGCTGAAATTCATCGATGCACACGAGGCCGCCAAGATCGAGCTTTCGGATGAGGTGCAGGTCGATATCAGCTTCATTCAGATGGTCGAGGCCGCCCGCGTTTATGCCGGGACGGCTGGCAAGATCATCACGCTTGCGCAGCCGGCAAGCGGTGTACTTCTCGAAACGCTCCGCAGAAGCGGCTTCCTGGAAGGCATGTCGGACGACGACGCGAAATTCTGGCTTCATCAAGGGAAAATTCAATGAGTGCCAACATCCTGACCGTCGATGACTCGGCGAGCATTCGCCTGACCACGAGGGTCGCGCTGACCAATGCCGGCTACCAGGTTACGGAAGCCGTCGACGGGGTCGATGGCATTGCCAAGCTGAATGCAGGGCAGTTCGATCTGGTCATCACCGACCTCAACATGCCCAATATGGACGGCCTGACGATGATCCGGGAATTGCGCAAGCTGCCCGCACATATGGGTGTGCCCGTCATCTTCCTCACCACCGAGTCCGACGGTGAAATCAAGCAGCAGGCCAAGGCTGCCGGTGCAACGGGCTGGCTCACCAAGCCCTTCGACCCGGAAAGCCTGGTCAAGATCGCCAGGAAGGTGCTCGGCAAATGAGCTTCCCTGATCCTATCGCGGTATTCAGAACAGAAGCAGCCGAGCTTCTGGAACAGATCGAGGCAGGGCTTCTCGATCTCAATGTGAATCTCGGCGACAAGGATCAGGTCGACGCGGTCTTCCGCGGCCTCCATACGCTCAAGGGCTCCGGTGCCATGTTCGGCTTCGAGGCGCTTGCGGCCTTTACCCACCATTGCGAAACGGCCTTCGACCGGGTGCGCAAGGGCGAGGTTCCGGCAACCCATGCGCTCGTTACCGCCGTTCTCGAAGCCAAGGATCACATGCGCGCGCTGGTGGAGACACCTGCCGGCGATCATGAAGCAGTGAGCGAGGTACTGCTTGCCAATCTGCGCCACGCCGTCGACGGCAGCGGCGATCCGGCAGCAGCATCTGTTTCTGCGGCTCCAGCCAAGACACTGTTCAAGATCCGTTTCAGCCTGCCGCAGAATGCCATGGCCAACGGCACCAATCCGCTGCCGCTGCTCGACGAGCTGCGCGATCTCGGAACCTGCCGCATTGTCGCCGACCGTTCCGGCATTCCCGCGCTCGATGAACTCGTGCCGACCGACCTGCATGTTTCCTGGGATGTCGAGCTTCTGACCGATCAGCCGCGTTCCGCGATCGATGACGTGTTCATCTTCGTCATGGACGATATGGAACTGGCCGTCGAAGAGATCGCAGTTGCGGCACAAACGCCAACTGTCGCAGCACCGGCACCTGTTGCAGCGGCTGCGCCCGTCGCGGCCGAACCGGTTGCTTCCGCACCACCGACAGCCGCGGCAACAACGGCACCGCCTCCGGGCGACGCCAAGGCCGCCAAGGCGAATGAAAATGTCCGCGTTCCGGCCGAAAAGCTCGACGAACTGATGGACCGGGTCGGTGAATTGGTGATTGCCCAGTCGCGACTCTCTCAGCTGGCAGGCGGCAGCGGCGATCTCACGCTTCGTGCCGTGTCCGAAGACGTCGAACGTCTTTCCGGCGAGCTGCGCGACACGATGATGGTCCTGCGCATGGTGCCGGTTACGCATCTGTTCAGCCGCTTCCGCCGCCTGGTCCACGATCTGGCGAACGAAACCGGCAAGAGGATCGAACTTGTCACCGAGGGCGAAACCACGGAAGTAGACAAGAGCGTCATCGAACGCTTGGCAGATCCACTGGTGCATCTGGTCCGCAATTCCTGTGACCACGGTCTCGAGACACCGGAAGATCGACTTGCAGCGGGCAAGACAGAAGCCGGCCATATCCACTTGTCCGCCCGCCAGCAGGCCGGCGAAGTGATTATCACGATCAAGGATGACGGTCGCGGCATCAACAAGGAGCGGGTTCGCGCCAAGGCGGAATCCTCCGGTCTCATAGCCGCCAATGCCAGCCTCAGCGATCAGGAACTCTACCAGCTGATCTTCCAGCCGGGCTTTTCGACAGCGAGCCAGGTCACCAACCTGTCGGGCCGCGGCGTCGGCATGGACGTGGTAAAGCGCACCATCGACGCGCTCCGCGGCACGATCAATGTCGTCAGCCGTCCGGGAGAAGGTTCGGAGATTTCGCTCGCCATCCCGCTGACGCTTGCCATCATTGACGGCCTGCTCGTGCGTGTCGGAAACGGCCGCTACGTCATCCCGCTTTCGGCGGTCGAGGAATGCCTCGAGCTCTCGATCGAGGAAGACATGCGCTCTCGCGGTCGCAGCTTCATCTCTCTGCGCGACAGCCTCGTTCCCTTCCTTCGCCTGCGCGATCTATTCCGCACAAACACGACGCCCGATCCCTTCCAGAAGGTGGTCGTCATATCCACCGGTTCGGAACGCGTCGGCCTGGTCGTCGACCAGATCATCGGCGACCATCAGACGGTCATCAAGGGCATGTCGAAGCTTCACCATGACGTGGCGACCTTCTCAGGCGCCACCATTCTAGGCGACGGCGATGTCGCTCTTATTCTCGATGTCGGCCACCTCGTCGCCGAGGGCCAGCAGCAGGAGGCGCATCTGCGCGCAGCCGGATGAACCAAGCCTTAGCAAAACTTTCGGAAGATCTGTGGGAAGGACGCGACGAACTCGAGGTGCTTACCTTCGAGATCGCCGGCGAAACCTTCGCGCTCGAAGCCTTCATCGTTCAGGAAATCCTTGATCTCTTGCCGGAAACCAGTGTTCCGGGCGCCAAGGCCTTTGTCGGTGCCGTGATCAACTTCCGCGGCAAGGTCATTCCGCTTGCCGATATCCGCCTCGCTTTCGGCATGGAGGCGACGAAGCCGACCATCGACAGCCGGATCATCGTCATCGAGATCGAAATCGATGGGGAGCCGGTACTTGCAGGTATCCGCACAGACAAGGTGAATGAAGTCACCACGCTTTTGCAATCCGCCAGCGAACCGCCGCCAAGTGTGGGCATGCGCTGGCGCCCGGATTTCATCAACTGCCTCGTGAAGCGGGGAAGCGAATTCATCATCGTTCCCAATCTGCAGGTCATCTTTTCGGCCAGACACGAGCGTTCCGCAACCGCGCCGACCCACGGTTGATCATATTTGACGGAGATTACATATGCGTGCCTCGATCAAGTTAAAGCTCGCTTCGGCCTTCGGCTTCATTATCATGATGCTGATTGTGACTGCCGGTTATGGCATTTTCAGCCTCGGCAACCTCAACGATACTCTGGAACAGGTTATCCAGGGTCCGGCGACGCGTCTCAAGCTGACGCAGACGCTCAATGCCGAACAATTGCAGCAGCTTCGCCAGCAGAAAAACCTTCTGCTCGCTTCCACTCATGCTGACATGCAACGCTACATCGAAAGCAACGACGCGGCACGTAAGGCCTATGACGAAAGCTTTCAGATGATCCAGGCGCGCGCGACCGAGCAGGGCAAGGTCTACTGGGACAAACTTTCTGGCTTCACCGCAGAATTCCGCAAACAGGACGATCGCATCCGCGCCCTTATGCTGGCAGGCGACCAGACCGGTGCCAATCAGGTCTCCAGCAACGAAGCACGCGTAGTGATCAACCAGATCGACGCTCTTCTCGCAGAAGTCATCAAGCTTGAGGACAGCCGCCTTCAGGCCGCTGACGAACAGGCTGATGTCGACTATGCGCAGACCCGGATGATCATGATCTCGGTTGCTGCGGCGGCCTTTCTGATCGCAACGCTTGCCGCGCTTTGGATCGCGCTGAGCATCAACAAGGGTCTGCGCAACGCAGTCAGCGCGGTGCAGAACGTTGCCGAAGGCGATCTTACCCGCTTTGCGACAATTTCCAGCAAGGACGAGATCGGCGACCTGCTCACTTACGTCAACACGATGATCGAGCGCCTGCGCGGCGTGGTCGGTGATGCGCTGTCGGCCTCCGACAACGTCTCTTCGGGCAGCCAGGAACTTTCGGCAAGCTCCGAACAGCTTTCGCAGGGCGCGACCGAACAGGCATCCTCGGCCGAAGAAGCCTCCGCCTCGATGGAAGAGATGGCTGCCAATATCAAGCAGAACGCCGACAACGCTGCCCAGACGGAAAAGATCGCGCGTCAATCCTCAAGGGATGCAGAAGCCTCTGGTCAGGCCGTCAACCGTGCCGTCGGCGCGATGCGGACGATCGCCGAAAAGATTTCCATCGTTCAGGAAATCGCCCGTCAAACAGATCTTCTGGCCCTTAACGCCGCGGTCGAGGCTGCACGCGCCGGCGAACACGGCAAGGGCTTTGCGGTCGTTGCTTCGGAAGTGCGCAAGCTCGCCGAGCGTTCTCAGGCTGCCGCCGCTGAAATCAGCGCGCTTTCGGGTGATACCGTTCAGGTCGCAACCGAAGCCGGCGAAATGCTGAACCGCCTCGTTCCGGACATCCAGAAGACCGCTGAACTGGTCTCGGAAATCTCCGCCGCCTGCCGCGAGCAGGATATTGGTGCTTCGCAGATTAACGAAGCCATCCAGCAGCTCGACAAGGTGACCCAGCAGAATGCCGGCGCATCGGAAGAAATGTCGGCAACGTCGGAAGAGCTCGCCTCCCAGGCTGAAGAGCTTCAGGCATCGATCGCCTTCTTCCGCGTCGATCAGGCGGGCGCAAAACCGGCACCCAAACGGTCTGCCGCCCCTGCCCCGCGCGCTGCTGCAAAGCCCGCCTACCGGGCACCGGCTCAGAGCGGCCATTCCGTCCATGCTCAACAGGCCAAGGCCAAGGGCTTTGCGCTCGACATGTCGATGGGCGGCCCGGACGCGGACGACCAGCACTTCCGCGAAAGCGCTTGAGACAAATTAGCTGGTCCGGGCCGCCCTTGTGGCCCGGACCACCGCCGCCGTGTGTATGCGTCGACGTCAGACCGGTTTGAATTGAGGTTCCGGGGCGAATGTCTTGCCCGAATACCGATCCATTCAGCTTTCACCATCGAGGTTGAAAGCTCCACGTCGCCATCCATGCATATCGGGGTATTTCCTTGCGCTTCACCATCAAACTCAAGCTGGCCTTGTCTTTCGGACTGATGATTGTCCTTCTGGCATTGACCGCCGGTTACGGCATCTTCAGCCTCTCCAACCTCAACACCGCGATCTCTGAACTCATCGCGGGCCCCGCAAAGCGGCTCGAACATGCGCAGAATGTCGGCGCGCTGCAGCTGCGCATCGTCCGCGCCCAGATGAACATGGCCACAGCGACCACCTCCGCTGATGTCGACAGCTATCTCAAGGCCAGCGACACCAACCGTGTGAAATTCAAGGAAGAGATCGCATGGCTGATTGCAGCCGCAACTTCCGATGAAGGCCGCAAGTCCTGGCAGGATGTCGGCGATCTCGGTGACAAGCTGTTTGCGATCGATGACAAAATTCGCGAACTGGCTAAATCCGGCAACGGCGCCGAAGCAGTGCGGCTGGCGACGACCGAAGGTCGCTCAACGGTCGACGCGATCGAAGAGTTGGCAAATGCACGCGCCGATGCAAGCCGCGCGGCCATGCAGAAGGCCGATGCGGACACCAACGATCAGTATACAACAACCCGCAACTTCATCGTCGGCCTGGCCGCAATCGCACTGCTCATCGCAATCGTTGCAGCTCTGTGGATTGCACTCAGCATCAGCAACGGTCTGCGGAAGATCATGGGCGTTGCAGAGGCCGTTTCGATCGGCGATCTCAACCAGGACGTCCAGATCAAGTCCAACGATGAAATCCGCGATCTGGTCAACACCATCAACGTGATGACCGCCAATCTGCGCAATACGGCTGATATCGCCGACCAGATTGCCAATGGCAACCTGACCGTCACGCCGAAGCCGCTTTCCGACAAGGATACGCTCGGCATCGCACTCGAAAGCATGGTCCAGCGCCTGCGCGGCGTCGTGGCCGACGCGCTTGCCGCTGCCGACAACGTTTCGTCCGGTAGCCAGGAACTGTCCTCCAGCTCGGAACAGCTCTCGCAGGGTGCAACCGAGCAGGCATCGTCGGCCGAAGAGGCTTCCGCCTCGATGGAACAGATGGCCGCCAACATCAAGCAGAACGCCGATAACGCTGCCCAGACGGAAAAGATTGCCCGCCAGTCCTCCAAGGATGCAGAAGCATCCGGCGAGGCGGTGGCCCGTGCCGTCGGCGCGATGCGCACGATTGCCGAGAAGATTTCGATCGTACAGGAAATCGCCCGCCAGACCGACCTTCTCGCGCTGAATGCCGCCGTCGAAGCCGCGCGTGCCGGTGAACACGGCAAGGGTTTTGCCGTCGTCGCTTCGGAAGTCCGCAAGCTCGCCGAGCGTAGCCAGGCTGCCGCTGCCGAAATCAGCTCGCTCTCCGGCGAGACGGTGCAGACAGCTGCCGAAGCCGGCGACATGCTGAACAAGCTGGTGCCTGCGATCCACAAGACCGCCGAACTGGTTTCGGAAATCTCCGCCGCCTGCCGCGAGCAGGATATCGGTGCCAGCCAGATCAACGAAGCCATCCAGCAGCTCGACAAGGTGACCCAGCAAAACGCCGGCTCGTCGGAGGAAATGTCCTCGACCTCTGAAGAACTTGCTGCCCAGGCCGAAGAGCTGCAGGCCTCGATCTCCTTCTTCAAGGTCGATCAGGCCGGCTCCCGCACCCGCGCGGCACCGGCTGCCAAGGCACCGGCCTACAAGCCTGCCCCGCAGGCACAGCGGACGAGTGCCTCATCGGCGAACGGCATCAAGTCGCAACAGGCCCGCGCCAAGGGTTTTGCCCTCGACATGTCGATGGGTGGCCCCGATAGCGACGACGCCGATTTCCGGGAAAGCGCTTAAACCATGGCCGCATCATCTGAATCCCAGTTCGTAACTTTCAGTCTCGGCGAGGAGATCTTCGCCGTGCCTGTCGAGGTGGTGCGGGAAATCCTCGACCACGAGGACGCCTTCAAGATCCCGCACGGGCCGGATTATCTTCTCGGCCTGCGCGATGTCCGCGGACAGGGCGTGCCGATCATCGATCTTCGGATCCGGCTCGGCATGAGCCCGACCGCACGGACGCCGCATACGCGCATGCTGGTTCTCGACGTGCCGATCGGCGACAAGGTTCTGGCGCTCGGGCTGGTCGCCGATCGCGTCTATGAAGTCGTGCCGTTCCGGTCCGAGCAGATCGAAGATGCGCCGGATATCGGTATTCGCTGGCGATCAGACTATATCGCCGGCGTGGTGCGCAAGGATGGCGGCTTTGTCGTCATCATCGATCTCGCGCGGCTATTTTCCGATACCGGCCCGGCGCTTGCCGGCGTCGCGCCCAGATCACAGGTTGCATGACGGATCCCAGCGTGAACGCAGCATTAAAGACACAGCCACTGGACGATCAGCTCAGCAAGCGCAATTTCGAGGCGCTGTCGAAATTCATCTACAGCTACAGCGGCATCAAGATGCCGCTGAGCAAGTCCACCATGCTCGAAGGCCGGCTTCGCCGCCGGCTGCGGGTAACGGGCATCGCCACTTTCGACGACTATTGCGACTATCTCTTCAATCAGGGCGGCATCGAGCGCGAGGCCATCTACCTGATTGATGCGGTCACGACCAACAAGACAGACTTCTTCCGTGAGCCAAAGCATTTCGACTACATGCGGGATGTGGCGCTTGGCGATATCATGCGGCAGTTTTCCGAGCGACGACTCCGCATATGGAGTTCCGCCTGCTCGACGGGGGCTGAGCCCTACACGCTGGCCATGGTGATGTCCGATTACCTGCAATCGCAGGCGCCGGACCGGGACTATTTCATCCTGGCGACGGACCTTTCCACCGATGTGCTGCAGAAGGCGCAGAAGGGCATTTATTCGTCCGACATGATGGCGCCTGTACCGCCCGACATGATGCGCCGCTATGTCATGCGGGCGGCCAATGCGCATCGGCAGGAAATGCGGGTCGCGCCGATGCTGCGCCAGAAGGTCGGATTCGCCCGAATGAACCTGATGGACGCAAAGTATCCGATCGGCGATCCGATGCACATCATCTTCTGCCGCAACGTGCTGATCTATTTCGACAAACAGACCCAACAGCAGGTCCTGACCCGGCTATGCAACAGCCTGGTACCTGGCGGTTACCTGTTCATCGGTCATTCGGAAACCGTCAGCGGCTTCGATCTGCCCATCCGGCAGGTCGCCAACACAATCTTCAAGCGGATATAGGCAAAGCATGGGCGGTAAAATTCGTGTCCTGATCGTCGACGACTCGGCGAGCGTGCGGCAGACGCTCTCGACTCTTTTGTCGGAAGACCCGGATATCGAGATCATGGGGGTCGCCAACGACCCGTTCATGGCCGCCAAGAAACTGCGCGACGAAATACCGGACGTCATCACGCTCGATGTCGAGATGCCGCAGATGGACGGCATCACCTTCCTGCGCAAGCTGATGTCGCAACATCCTATCCCGGTTGTCATGTGCTCGTCGCTGACAGAAACCGGCTCGGAGACACTGATGCAGGCGCTTGAGGCCGGTGCGGTCGATATCATCCTCAAACCCAGGATCGGGGCTGCCGACCATCTGGCCGAACATGCCGAACAGATCCGCCAGACGGTGAAGGGTGCGGCGCGCGCCAGCGTTTCCAAGCTGCGGGCGAGCCGCCTGAAGGAACGTCCCGTCCAGGGCAAGCTGACGGCCGATGCCGTACTGCCGCCGCCGAAGATCGGCGCGATGGCGAAGACGACGGAAATGGTCGTCTGCGTCGGCGCCTCGACCGGCGGCACCGAAGCGCTGCGCGAACTGCTGGAAGCGCTGCCGGCAAATTCGCCGGGCATGGTCATCGTCCAGCACATGCCGGAAAAGTTTACCGCCGCCTTTGCCAAGCGCTTGAACAGTCTTTGCGAAGTCGAGGTGAAGGAAGCCGTCAACGGCGACCCTGTCCTGCGCGGCCATGTGCTGATCGCGCCGGGCGACAAGCACATGCTGCTGGAGCGCCGCGGCGCACGCTACGAGGTTTCCGTCCGGGAAGGCCCGCTGGTCAGCCGGCACCGGCCCTCGGTCGACGTGCTGTTCCGCTCCGCCGCACGTTCCGCCGGCGCAAACGCGATGGGCGTGATCATGACCGGAATGGGCGACGACGGCGCGCGCGGCATGAACGAAATGCACCAGGCCGGCGCATTCACGGTGGCGCAGGACGAGGCAAGCTCGGTCGTGTTCGGCATGCCGAAGGAAGCCATCGCCCATGGCGGCGTCGACCGGATCGTCCCGCTCGACCAGATCGCGCGGGAAATACTGGCGGCGGACAAGCGGCGGTAACGCCTGACGCCGCGCAGCTTACTCTTCGAAAATAGCCTCGATCCTGCGCTCCAGCACGCGGGCAATGGCAAATGCCAGCGGCAGGCTTGGATCGTAACGCTCGTTTTCGATCGCGTTGACCGTCTGGCGCGATACAGAAAGCCGAGCCGCAAGCTCACTCTGCGACCAGCCTTTCTCGATGCGGAGAGCCTTCAACCTGTTCTTCATCGAAAGCGCCGGGCACTGATCAGGCCGCCGACCATCCAAAGCACCGCCATCAGCGGCCAGACGAAAAACATCGAAAGCTTCGGGTAGCCGACATTTTCGAGAAACCCGTAGCTGAAGGTGACCAGAGCGGTTCCAGCAAAGGCCAATGACAGTGCTTCCAGCTGGATCCGGTGCTGAAGTTCATCAGACGACCTCACCTGCCTCATGACGGACAGCGCCACAGCCGCCCCCGGCAACATAGGCGTCAGCGCAACAACGGTTTTCCAACCACCCTCAATCTCGCTGATATTGAGAAACCATACGGATCCGACCAGCACGACCATATAGGCGGCCATGCTCGCGCTGAATTCGACAATGAAACGACCTCTGTGCATATCTCGCTCCTGTAAAGCGTCCTTTACATAGCGAGACAATCATCATGTCAAGCTTGCTTTACATTTCGATCCGAGAGGAATGAGAGGTAATATTTGCTTTGCGGTCTAAACGGGCGTTGCCTCACCCGCATCTATCGCATCGGTAATCACAGCAAGTGATCATCAAGTTTTTTAGGCTAAGCCACGCATGACAGCCTCCCGACTCATGTTATGTCAGTTGGCGACAAAATGTTTCGCGAGTCTCCTATGGATGTCTCCCAAGCCGCGATTGACGCGTTGGTTGCAGCGCCGACCGAGAGTTTGAAAGTAGAGCTAAAAAGATGGCTTGACCTCGATAGTTCGCGGGGTCAAGCAAAGATTGCTATCGGTTGCATGGCTCTGCGCAACCGAGACGGCGGCTATCTCATCATAGGCTTCGATGACAAGACATTGTCGCCTGACGAGGCTGATAGGCCTGCCGACGTTCAAGCCGCCTTTCATCCTGACAAGGTTCAGGAGATCGTTTCTCGTCACTCCTCCGATTTGTTCGAGATTAAAGTTCGATATGGAGTGAGAGACGGCTTGCTTTACCCAGTCCTCATAGTAGATGAAGGTGTTCGAGTGCCCGTCGCCGCAAAACGCGAGTTGATGGATGAAGCGAAAACCAGACATCTCGTCAGACAGGATGCTGTATATTTCCGCACATTAAGGTCTAATGGGATGGTCAGTTCATCTGCGGCTACGCATGCCGATTGGAATGACATCTTGGATATCTGTTTCGAGAACCGCGAAGCAGACATAGGGAGGTTCCTACGCAGGCATCTTGGTCAGAATTCAGCCCATCTTTTTTCGGGTCAACCGATTGAAGAACCCGACGCTGCTCTTCGTCGCCGCGCGTTCGAATTATTGGACAGCGGTCTGAAGAAACAAAAAGCAGTATTCGAAAGTGAGGAGTTTCAAGAACGATCGACTCGCTTTCACCAGCTTGGCAGATGGAGTGCGGCACTTGTCTTGGACCCACCACTTATAGCGGATGATTCATCCCTTGAGTTCTACCGAACCGTAACTTCTTCCAATCCTAGATATACCGGATGGCCGATTTGGCTCGACTCTAGTGGATTTGCAGTAGCGGAGTACCGCCCGCGCAAAAAGGACAAGGGGTGGGAGTCAGTTATTGTCAGCAACAATCAAAGTTGGTCGGACCATGCCGATTTTTATCGATTTCATGCACGGGGAGATTTCTTTTTGTCACGCGTCATGGAAGATGATCTGACCGACAAGGTGGAACCGCACACTGCGTTCGACGCTGGGCTAACGATTTATCGAGTAGCTGAAACCATTGCGGTAGGTCTCGCTTTTGCGAAAGCACTTCATGTCTCTGATAATACGCGTCTTGCTTTCGCTTTCAGGTGGGATGGAATCTCAGGACGCGAGCTTCGCGCATGAGCCAATCCGATGCGGTATTTCTCATCATGGGGTATCGCCCATGATAACGTTCTAGATGGGTATACGGTAGTCCCTAATGAAACTTCTCCGTCCGCAATCGCACTTTACGTAAAGGAAGCTACGGACGCACTCTGCAGTGCCTTCAACGGTTTTGATTATCCGCTAAATGGCATTGAGCAAGCTGTGGAAAAGATGACCTCAAGGACTTGGTAATATAAGCAAACAACTTATTCCCCCTTGTCGAGCCATCCAGACCGGCGAATCTTAGGCATCTCTGCAAATTGGGCGAAGCGTCTCCATCCGCGCTACGTCCCCCACAGCGAAACCATACTAATCCAGCATCAAGATAGTGGTTTGCTCGTCAGCAGGAGGAAGATGGAATGGATTTGTCAGGCCGACAGCAGCCTCCGACAAAACCTCACACCCCAATCTTCACCCCACATTAACCATATCTGCCAACAATAGGCCCCGCGCATCATGAGGGTGCGGCCAGAGCCATTATCGGCTCGCAGCCGAACAGGTTCCCTTAAGAATGCCCGTCATCACTTTCGCCAATACCAAGGGCGGCGCCGGCAAGACGACTGCGGTGCTTTTGCTTGCAACCGAGCTTGCACAGGTCGGTTACCGCGTGACCGTGCTCGATGCCGATCCGCAGCGCTGGATCTCGCGCTGGCACCAGCTTTCGCCCGGCCTGCCGCGCCTCAACGTGATTTCCTATGTGACGCAGGCATCGATCGAGCGGCATATCGCCGACAACCGCTACACGACGGATTATTTCATCGTCGACCTTCCGGGCGCGCAGAGCCCGCTGCTAGCCAAGGCGATCGGCCTTTCCGACCATGTGCTGATCCCGATCCAGGGCTGCGCCATGGATGCCCAGGGCGGCGCGAACGTGCTGGAACTCCTGCGCTTCCTCGATGACAAGGCAGGCATCAAGGTTCCGCATTCGGTGGTGCTCACCCGCGTCAACTCGATGGTGACGACGCGCGCGCTTCTGGCTGTCAAAATGCTGCTTCTGGAACGGGGCGTCGAGGTGCTCGGCACGCCGATCATCGAACGCGCCGCCTTCCGCGATATCTTCGATCTCGGCGGCACGCTGCACACGATGGACGAAAGCCGGATCAGCAATCTCGACAAGGCAAGGCAGAACGCCCGCAATTTCGCGCTCGAAATGCTGCGGCACGTGCCGCTCCGGGGCACCAAGCCGATTTCGGAGCAAACGACCGCCCGCCGTTTCTGGCAGGCGGCCTGATCGAGCTTTTAAGCTTTCACCTTGATCTGCAGCTTGACGTCGGACGCATGTCCGGCGGCAGCACGCTCGAAGGCGGCGATCGATTCCTTGAAATCGAACGTGCCGGTGATCAAAGGCTTGAGGTCGACCTTGCCCGAGGCGATCAGTTCCAGCGCCCGGTCAAAGATGTTGGCGTAACGGAAGACGGTCTCGATGCGCACTTCCTTGGAGATCGCGCTTGCCACGTCGAACGGCACCGGCTCAACGGGCAGGCCGACCAGAACGAAGGCGCCGCCGGGCCGCACGAGATCAAACATGCCCTGATAGGCCCTGGGGCTGCCGCTTGCCTCGAACACGACATCGACGCCCCAGCCGGACGTTTCCTCTGCAATCACATCGGCAAACGACTGCTCACGAACATTGACCGGGATGATGCCCGGATATTGCGCGGCGATCTTCAGTTTGTCGGCGCTCAGATCCGAAACGAACACGCGGGCGCAGCCGCCGGCCAGAGCCGCCAGCGCCACCATGATGCCGATCGGGCCGGCGCCGATGACGGCCGCCACATCGCCCGGCTGCAATCTGGCGCGGGTCGCCGCCTGCATACCGATCGCAAAAGGCTCGACCATTGCGCCTTCTTCGAAAGACACATTGTCGGGTAGCTTGTAGGTGAAGGCGGCGGGGTGGACGGTATAGGGTGCGAGCACACCATGGATCGGCGGTGTGGCCCAGAAGCGCACGTCAGGATCGACATTATAAAGGCCGAGTTTCGAGGCCCGCGACGAAAGGTTCGGGATGCCCGGCTCCATGCAGACACGGTCGCCGACCTTGAGGTTCTTCACCTCCGAGCCAATCTCGACCACCGTTCCGGCAGCCTCGTGGCCCAGCACCATTGGCTCGCGCAGCACATAGGGGCCGATCGCACCGTGAGTGTAATAGTGCACGTCGCTGCCGCAGACGCCGACGGTGTCGATCTCGATCTTCACGTCGCCCGGCCCAACCTCCAGCGGAAGATCGATCTCCCTCAGCGCCAGCTTGCCTTTTTGCTCCAGTACAAGAGCCTGCATTTCGTTTTCCTTCCCTATTGCCCGGAACCGCCCGGCCGCCGTTTCGGCAGGCCAGGTCATGGGGTGTTCATTCCAGCCTCGACAACCATAACCGTGCAAAAGCAGTTATGCGACTGGGCTTGATTGACAAATGAGAAATATTTCAGGGAGCAAACTTTTGCTCATTTCCCTTGTGCCGCATGAAAAAATGCGCCTCGCCTGACAGCTATCATCTTTATAGAAGTCGGCGGTAGCAGGTGGCCAGCCAGTTCCTATATTGGACCCGGCGCAAGCCGCTTTTATGGCGCGATGAGCAAGGACAGATTTCGATGACCGATAAATCCCCCGCCGACAATTTCCCCGCAGGCTACGAACCTTCAAAGGTCTGGACCTGGGAAAAGGGTAATGGCGGCCAGTTTGCCAATATCAACCGGCCGATCGCCGGCCCGACCCAGACCAAGGAACTGCCGGTCGGAAAACACCCGCTGCAGCTTTATTCGCTCGGCACGCCGAACGGCGTCAAGGTGACGATCCTGCTCGAAGAGCTTCTGGCGGCAGGCCATCCCGGCGCCGAATACGATGCCTGGCTGATCAGGATCGGTGAGGGCGACCAGTTCGGTTCGGGCTTCGTCGATATCAATCCGAACTCGAAGATCCCGGCATTGACGGACCATGCGCCCAGGGATGGCGGCAAACCCATCCGCCTGTTCGAATCGGCTTCGATCATGACCTATCTGGCGGAAAAATTCGGCGCCTTCCTGCCGACCGATGTTCGCACGCGGGCCGAAACGCTGAACTGGCTGTTCTGGCAGATGGGCTCGGCGCCCTTCGTCGGCGGCGGGTTCGGCCATTTTTATGCCTATGCACCGATCAAGATCAAATATGCGATCGACCGCTACGCGATGGAAACAAAGCGCCAGCTCGACGTGCTCGACCGGCATCTTGCCGAAAACCAGTTCATGGCAGGCAAGGAATACACGATTGCCGACATGGCGATCTGGCCGTGGTACGGCAATCTGGCGCTCGGCCAGGCCTATGGCGATGCCGGTGACTTTCTCGACGTTCAGAGTTATACGCACCTGCAGCGCTGGACGGCGGAAGTTTTCGCCCGGCCGGCGGTAAAGCGTGGGCGCATGGTCAACCGCATGTCGGGTGATCCCTCCGAACAGCTGCACGAGCGTCACGACGCTGCCGATTTCGACACCAAGACGGCCGATAAGGTCGCAAAAACGTAAAGGACCGAGACATGGCAAACCTGCCCGAAATGACCAAACATCGCGGTTTTCCGGGCGGCCTGCCAGGGACTGGAACCCAGTTCACCATCCGTCGCGCCAATCCCAAGGGGGTCACGCCGCTCAAGGCCATCCCCCGTAAGGCGCGGCCGGGCACCAAGGAACACCGCGTCGATGCGGCCTTCCTGCATGCACTCTGGTTCTATTTCGGCGACCAGCCCTTCGAGCGCGGCAATCTCGATGCCGCGCGGCTCTGCCTGCTCTTCGGCCGTGAAGTGATGCCGGCGGACAAGGATTTCGATCCGCTGTCCTACGAGTCGCTGCTCGTCATCAACGAAAAAGTCGCCCGCCAGAACTTTCCGGAAAGCTTCGACGAGATTTTTGAAGTCTGAGGCAGCCCTTCACGGGGCTGCCCGCAACTCACTTCTGTAATCAAGCCGGCCATGCGGCCTGCAGGCTGCGGGTGCGCGCCACCCAGACCGCGCCTTCCTTGGCGTGGTGAAAACCGTTGGCGAGCGGGGCTGCGGCGTAGAGCTGCCGAAGTTTTGCAACACCTGCATCCGCATCCACCGCTCCGTCCAGAACAGCACGATGCAGTTTTGCCACCGCCACCATGTCGCAATCCTGCGGCGACAGGCGGAACGAGCGCACCCCGGCTTCGACCAGATGATCCAGTTCGCCCAGCAGTGACTGGCAGGCATGCGACACGGTCTGCACGCCGTTCAGCGCCAGGAAGGACTGTCGGTCGAGCGTGCGCACCGGCAGCCCATCGGGATCTTCACCGCAGACGAACTGGCAATTGTCCTTGATCTTGCCCTTGGAACGGGCATGGGCGCAGCGTGCGGAAATGGCGAGCGGCATGCGGCCGAAGGCAAAGACCTCGAAATCGATATCCGGCAATTCGGCGACGATTTCCTTCACCGACGAGAAAGGCAGTTCCGGCGGCAGACAGATGCGTTTTGCGCCTCGGCCGGCCAGCAGCCTTGCGGTCGGCGCGTTATAGACATTGACCAGCGGCCCGATCGTATGCGGCTTGTCTTTCAGGATCGCCAGCGCCGAAAGATCATTGGCTTCCATCAGGTGCTCGCTTACCTCAGCCATTTCGCGGATCTGCTTGCTCTCGCGGTTGAGCGTCACCAGCGCCAGCGTCGACAGGATCACCGTCTTGCCGGCATTTTCCAGACGCTCCACCACCTCGGCCAGATGCGGCTCGATGAAATGCTGGCGTTTCGAACAGACGGTCTCGCCGATCACCACCCGATCGACCGGTGCCTCGTCGGCGATGCGGAAGTGAAAGTCCCGCCACTTTTCCGCATTCCAGAGATAATAGACCGGCCCGAGCGTCAGGCTGGTTTTTTTCATATCGGTCATGACGCTTATCTCCAGCGTTTCTCGTAGGCGCCGGACGTCGTTTTCTGTCCTTCGCTCATGGTCCGCAGGCGCGCCAGAAGCGGCGCGCGGCGATCCGGCGGGCTGTTCAGCGCCGCCTTTATGGTCGACACGACTTCGGCCACATAGGCCTTGCCGCGCTGCCGGCCTTCGATCTTCAGCGCCTTGACGCCGGCGGCTTTCAACGCTTCCAGTTCCCCCATCACGTCGAGCGAGACCGGATCCTCGAAGGCATACCCATTGCTGTCGGCAATATCGAACCGGCCCTTACAGAGCGTTGGGTAACCGGCCGCCTCGCCTGCCGGAAAGCGGTTGATGGTGAACTCGCCGAGTTCGGACACCAGTTCGCCGCCATCCTTGCGATAGCGCACATGGCTTGCCGGCGAACAGACGCCGTTCATGTTCGGCGATTTGCCCGTCGCGTAGGACGAGAGCGAACAGCGGCCTTCCGCCATGACGCAGAGCCCGCCGAAAACGAAGACCTCCATTTCGCAGCGGATATTCTTGCCGATCCGGGCGATGTCGGCGATCGTCAAGGTGCGCGGCAGCACGACGCGCTGGGCGTTGAAGGCATCGACGAGGAAATTGATCGCGTCGGGATTGGAGGCTGAGGCCTGGACCGAGACATGCAGCCTCTGCTGCGGATATTTTTCCGCCACATGCGCCATCAGGCCGAAATCCGCCAGAATAAGCGCATCGGCGCCAAGCGCCACTGCATCAGCCGCGCCCCTGTACCAAATCTCCTCTGCACCTGCGCGCATAAAAGTGTTGAGCGCCACGAAGGTCTGGGTGCCCTTGCGCTTGGCATAGGCGATCGCTTCCCGCAGTTCCTCGCGGGAGAAATTCAGGCCGGGGAAATTGCGGGCATTGGTTTCGTCACGAAAACCGCAATAGACGGCATCGGCACCGGCATCGACGGCCTCGTGAAAGGCTGCCGGCGTGCCTGCGGGGCAGATCAGTTCCATGCTGCGGCTTCTCCTGCGGGCCTGTTTTGATCCTTCAGCGCACGGTCACGGATCTCGCCGATCACCCGCCTTGCAATCGGCGCCAGCGGACCGGCAAGCTTCGCCAGATCCTTCTGCAGATCGATATTGCTGGCATCGAGCGCATTGCGCATGGCCAGCATCGCTTCCATGTCTCCGGTCACCGAAAGATCACGCGAGAAAAACAGCGCATCGGCATCACAACGCCCTTCCATCAGGCCTAAAAGCAGGAAAAGCGGTGCCTCTGTCACCGCATCCGCCTCGATTTCCACCGGCTTGCGCAGCACCGAGATCTCTTCCCTACCCGGCACCACGACAAAGGCAAGCGGCAGATCGGTCGGCAAAAAGGCGAAGCGTTTGTCCCCATGTTCGTCCAGCCGTTCGAACAGGCCCGGATGCGCCTTTGAAATACGGCCGAACATCAGCCTGCAGATCCGCTCGATCAGCGGGATCGGGATCATATGGAGTGGCGCGGAAAGAATAGGCGGTATCAGCATGGGCGGACGACATTTTTCGTTTCAGGGTTCCATGGAAGGTAAATCCCTCGTCCGCAAAACCACTTGAGCTATGACAAGGACGATTGGAAAATCTCTCGGCACAGAAAGGCATGACCCAACAAACCGCCTCCGCCCGAGCCTTGACCCCAGCCCTCAGGCGCCATGACGACCTGCAGCATTTTGCCCGGGAACTCGAAAATCGCGGGTTGTTGAAGCGGATATCCCGGCCGGTCAGCCTGGTGCACGAGGTGACGGAAATTCACCGCCGCGTCCTTCAAGACGGTGGCCCGGCCCTGTGGTTCGAAAAGCCGGTCGATGCGGATGGCAACGTCGTCCAAATCCCGCTTCTCGCCAATCTGTTCGGCACGCGCGAGCGGATCGAACTCGGTTTCGGGCTGGAGCCGGGCAGGATCGGTGACCTGGCAAAGCTTCTGGGAGAGTTGCGCGAACCCAAGCCACCGGCATCGCTTAAAGATGCGGTCGGCAAATTGCCGATGCTGCGCTCCGCATTGTCGCTCGGCGTGCGCCGCCAGACCAGCTGGGCGCGCAGCCAGGAACAGCTGCTGATCGGCGACGAGATCGACCTCAACAAACTGCCGATCCAGTGGTGCTGGCCGGGCGAACCCGCGCCGCTCGTCACCTGGCCGCTCGTCGTTACCCGCGGCTTCGAGGACGAGAACGACGTCAATCTCGGCGTCTACCGGATGCAAAAGCTCGGCCGCGACCGGCTGATCATGCGCTGGCTTGCGCATCGCGGCGGCGCAGGACACCACCGGCAATGGCAGAAGGCCGGGCAGGACATGCCGGTCGCGATTGCCATCGGTGCCGACCCGCAGACCATTCTTTCCGCCGTCATGCCCTTGCCTGAAGGGATGAGCGAACTTTCCTTCGCCGGTGTGCTGCGCCGTCGCCGCAGCCGTGTCGTCAAGGCGAAAACCCAGCCGCTTTACGTTCCAGCCAATGCGGAAATCATCATCGAAGGCACGGTCTCGGCGTCCGAGATGGCCGATGAGGGGCCCTACGGCGACCATACCGGCTATTACAATGCCGTCGATCGTTTCCCGGTCATGCAGGTGACCGCGATCACCATGCGCAAGAAGCCCGTCTATCTGTCGACCTATACCGGCCGGCCGCCGGACGAACCGTCGGTTATGGGCGAGGCGATGAACGAGCTTTTCATCCCGCTGGTGAAAAAGCAGTTCCCGGAAATCGTCGACCTGTGGCTACCACCGGAAGCCTGTTCCTACCGCGCCATCGTCGTGTCGATCGACAAGCGTTACCCCGGCCAGGCGCGGCGGATCATGCTTGGCCTCTGGTCGATGCTGCCGCAGTTCAGCTATACCAAACTGATCATCGCGGTCGATCCCGACGTCAATGTGCGCAGCTGGCCGGACGTCATCTGGGCGCTGTCCACCCGGTTCGACGCCTCGCGCGACATGGTGGTGCTCGACAATACGCCGATCGACTATCTCGACTTCGCCTCGCCGAAACACGGCCTCGGCGGCAAGCTCGGCCTCGATGCAACCGACAAGATCGGCGCGGAGACCGACCGCGAATGGGGTCGGGTTCTCACCATGACACCCGAGGTCAGGGACCGCGTTTCAGCCATGTGGAGCGAACTCGGCCTCGGCCCTGCCGGAGAAAACCCGTGAAGCGCGTTGTGCTCGGCGTCGCCGGAGCCTCGGGAGCGGCGATCGCGATGCGGATCGGCGAGCTGCTTGCAAACCTCCCGGATGTGGAGCTGCATCTCGTCGTCTCCGACGCAGGAAAACGAACGATCGCCCATGAACTCGGCCCGGATGCGCTCGGCAATCTCGCCAAACTCGCAAGACACATTTACTCGGCTAATGATATCGGAGCCACGATCGCCAGCGGCTCGTTCAAGACGGCTGGCATGATCGTCGCGCCCTGCTCCATGCGGTCGCTTGCAGCAATCGCCACCGGCCTTTCAGACAATCTCCTCACCCGTGCCGCTGACGTGCACCTCAAGGAACGGCGAAAGCTGATCCTGCTCGCCCGCGAAACACCGCTGCATCTCGGCCATCTTCGCAACATGGTCGCGGTCACCGAGATGGGAGCGACCATCATGCCTCCCGTCCCCGCCTTCTACCGGCGCCCGGAAACCATCGCCGACATCGTCACTCACATCGCCGCCCGCGCCATCGACCAGCTTGATCTCGGACAGTCGCCACTTGCCGTCGAATGGGACGGCAATGCCTGAGGGAAACGCGCAGACACAAGCGCCTTTCGACTATTTCCGCATCGCCTTTTTCTTGGCCGCACTCACCGCCATCCGGGCGATCGCCTTCCCCTCGGAGATCTGGCAGGGCGATTATTCTCGTCACGCCAACGAGTTGATCTTCGGTTTCATGCTGGTGCAATTGTTCGGCTTCATGCTGAAAGCGCTGCCGCGCTGGGTCGGTCGGCCGATCCTTGCACCGCCGTTGATCCGGCTGTTTCTTTTCGCCCAGGCAATCGCCTTTCTGCTCGGCATCTACGATCTCGTCCTCGGCGCGCAGCTTCGGTCGCTCATCGGCCTTGCGGCTGTCATTGCCCTTTCCGTCACGACGATCCGGGCACGGGCAATCATGGCCTTTCCGCTGCTGGCGCTTGCCAGCGCCCATGCAGGCACCGGCGTCATTGCAGCCTTCGATCTCTGGCCGGGCGCCACCATGCTCGGCTTCTGCCTGATCCTTGCGATCTGTTTCGAGGTCGGCAACCGCATTTTCCCGATGGTTATCGATTCCGGCCGCACGCGCGACGGCCGTCCATCGCGACCGCTTCCGGCGAAATGGATTTCTCTCACCCAGCGGATCAGCAGCCTGCTGACATTGCTTCTCTGGGCCTTCGACCTCCCCTATGCGCTTGCAGCTGCACTCGCCAGCATCAGCGGAATCATCTGGCTCGCTCAAATTGCGCCCTGGCATGCCTTCCAATATGGCGGCGTGCGCTTCATGAGTTTCGCAATGCTGTCGAAACGCGTCGGTTTTCTGCTTCTTGCGATACAGGCATGGCCGGGAAGCACGATGCCGCTTGCCGTGCCTCAGCATGTTCTGGCAATCGGCGGGCTCGCCTCGCTTGCCGTCGCGATTGCCACATCGATGGTCAGAAAGCGCAACGGCCAGTCTTTTCAGCGCTCGTTCCTCGGCACGACAACCTATCTCTGCCTTGCCGGCGCACTCGCGCTGCGTGTCGCTTACGCGCTCTATCCCGAGCATGGGCTTGGCCTGCTTCACGGTGCACAGGGTTTCTGGCTTGCCGGGTTTGCGGGTTATGCGGTGCTTGTACTGCGCCGACGCAACACACCCAATTGCTCGCATTGATTTCGGGCTCGCTTATTGAGACGATGAGGAAATGGCGCTCGACCCTGGAAACGCCGAAGAGGAGTTGAACCCGATGCCGCTCCCATTCTTCCTCCAAATGGCAAAACTGCCCGATCCCTTCGACTGGCTGAAACCGCGCTGGCTCAAGCGGTGGACAAACCGTCAAAAAGCGCGAAATGCCATCCTTCACAATTCCCGCAAGCCCAAGCTGACGCCGGAAGAAGCACGCCGCGATCATCGAGAGATGCTGCGGTTTCTCGGGCTCAATGCGCTTCTCGGCATTTCCATCGGCATCAGCGTCGGCATTGCCCTGATCGCGCTCGATATCGGCGGCCTGAGGGGGCTTATCATGCGGGCAACAAACCCGATCCTGCCGCTTTTCCTCGTGCTGGTGCCCTTTGCCTGCCTGTTTGGCGGGGCGGCTGCGGCCTCTGCCATTCTCACGCTTCCCTATGAAAGCAAGTTTCAGGAAGACGAGGAGGACAAGTCCGAGGACGAACCCGCATCCCGTTGAATTCTGATCGGCAGACGGTCGGCACAAGGGTGGGTTTGTAGATGCAAATCAGCTATCGGTCACTGATCACCGATATCAGGCTGGCATGGAAACCTCGCTCTATCTCCCCGTCAAACGGTTCCTCGAAACTTGCGGCTATTCGGTCAAGGGAGAGATCGGCGGCTGCGATGTCATAGGCTTAAGCGAAGGCGACCCGACCGTAATGGTCGTCTGCGAGCTGAAACTCAGCTTCAATCTCGAACTGATCCTGCAGGCGGTCGACCGCGCGAGTTCGGCCGACGAAGTGTGGATCGCCGCCCGTGTCTCGGCAAAGGGCCGCGGCCGGGAGGCCGACAAGCGTTACCGCGATCTCTGCCGCCGGCTCGGCATCGGCATGCTCGGCGTGTCGGACAAGGGAGAGGTCAGCATCCTCGTCAGCTCCGTCTCGCCGATGCCGCGCACCAATCCGAAACGGCGCACCAAGCTCATCAAGGAGCACCGCAAACGACAGGGCGACCCGGCGCTTGGCGGCTCGACCAAGGTCCCGATCATGACCGCCTATCGTCAGCAGGCGCTCGCCTGTGCCGCGGCACTTGTAGACGGCCCACTCCGGCCGCGCGATCTCAAAGCCATCACGCCCAAGGCTGGCGCGATGCTGCGCGACAACTATTACGGCTGGTTTGAGAAGATCGACAAAGGCGTCTATGGCCTAAGCGGGGATGGTGCGAAGGCGGTGGAGACCCTGGTGCCTGCAAAAGTTGAAGCAGAATCCTTTGCGGAGTCGGCGCTTCAGGAAAAAAACCTCTAAAATCATTTCCTCAATCGTCCCCGCTCTCTCATCCCATGCCTACAATCCCTCCGTTCCGTCACGGATACACCGGCAGTCGTGCCGGCGAGGCGGGATCGGTTCTGGTGATGGAGGGAGGACGTAAATCTCCACCGCCGGGGTCCGCGGAAAATGGTCTCCCTCCGACGACACGGGGGAGGCGGTGAGGTTTCGGACCGGACCTTTCCGCTTCTGTTGCCCGAACGGCGCGTCGGATGTGCCTGTGCGGCACACATGGTGGCCTGAAGGATGGTTTCGCCGGGCTTTTAAAGTCCGCCCGTGAAAGCGGGAAACCCGGCGGTAAAGGATCATCCGGCAAGGCCACGGCAGAGGGACCGGAGTCGCGGATAAAAACTGCCGAACGGGGCGCTGAGAGGTGTCACCTATAAACTTAAACTAAGAGGCAGCTTTCAGCGCCCCGTCCAAGTTCTATATTGATCACCACGGCGTTTCTAAAACGCGCGTGAACGAAACCGCATGTTCAGGAGGAAACCGGTGTCGGATAACAGCTCGAAGCCGCATCAGCAGGCCAATAAGAAAGATTGGGAAACGCTTGCCGAAAAGGAACTGAAGGCATCGCCCGAAACGCTGACCTGGCATACGGCGGAAGGGATCGACATCAAGCCGCTTTACACGGCGGCGGATCTTCAAGGCATCGATCACCTTGATACGATGCCGGGTATCAGACCATTCGTGCGCGGACCGCGCGCCACCATGTATGCCGGAAGACCCTGGACAATCCGCCAATATGCCGGCTTTTCCACCGCCGAAGCCTCCAACGCATTCTATCGCCGCAATCTCGCCGCCGGCCAGAAGGGTCTTTCCGTCGCCTTCGACCTTGCCACCCATCGCGGTTACGATTCGGATCATCCGCGCGTCGAGGGCGATGTCGGCAAGGCAGGCGTGGCGATCGACAGTGTCGAGGACATGAAGATCCTGTTCGACGGTATTCCGCTGAAAGACATGTCGGTGTCTATGACGATGAACGGCGCGGTCATACCGATCCTCGCCTCCTTCATCGTTGCCGGCGAAGAACAGGGATGCGCGCGCTCGGAACTTTCGGGTACGATCCAGAACGACATCCTCAAGGAGTTCATGGTCCGCAACACCTACATCTACCCGCCCGAACCCTCGATGCGGATCGTTGCCGATATTATCGAATATACTGCGAAGGAAATGCCGCGCTTCAACTCCATCTCGATCTCCGGCTATCACATGCAGGAGGCCGGTGCGACGCTTGTACAGGAACTGGCCTTCACGCTGGCCGATGGTCGCGAATATGTGCGGGCGGCACTCGCCAAGGGGCTGAATGTCGATGATTTCGCCGGACGCCTGTCCTTCTTTTTCGCCATCGGCATGAATTTCTTCATGGAAGCGGCAAAGCTCAGGGCCGCGCGCCTGCTCTGGTCGCGGATCATGCAAGAGTTCGAACCGAAAAAGGCATCATCATTGATGCTTCGAACCCATTGCCAGACATCCGGCGTCTCGCTGCAGGAACAGGACCCTTACAACAACGTCATCCGCACGGCCTATGAGGCGCTGTCTGCCGTTCTCGGCGGCACGCAATCGCTGCATACCAACGCGCTGGACGAGGCGATGGCGCTGCCGACGGATTTTTCCGCCCGCATCGCCCGCAACACCCAGTTGATTCTTCAGCACGAAACGGGGGTCACCAAGGTCGTCGATCCGCTGGCCGGGTCCTATTACGTCGAAAGCCTGACCAACGAGCTGGCGGAAAAAGCCTGGGAGCTGATCGAAGAGGTCGAGAAACTCGGCGGCATGACCAAGGCGGTTGCCGATGGCCTGCCCAAACGCCTGATCGAGGAGGCGGCAACACTGCGCCAGGCCAAGGTCGACCGGGGACAAGAGATCATCGTCGGCGTCAACAAGTTCCGGCTGGAGAACGAAGACGATATCGACATTCTGGCGATCGATAATTCGGCCGTGCGCAAGTCGCAGATAGATCGGTTGGAAAAGGTTCGCCGCCAGCGCGATCCGAAACGGGTCGAAGAGACGCTGGCCGCCCTTTCCGAAGTTGCGAAATCCGGCACCGGCAATCTGCTGGAAGCCGCAGTCGAGGCGGCGCGCGCGCGCGCCACAGTCGGCGAAATATCCGATGCTATGCGCCAATCCTTCGGCGATCATGCCGCCGTGCCGGAAGTGGTGGGTGATATCTACGGCCCGGCCTATAGCGACGATCCGGAATACAAGACGATCGTGAGCCGGCTATCCGATTACGGGAAATCGACCGGCAAGCCGAAGATCCTCGTCGCCAAGCTCGGCCAGGATGGGCACGACCGCGGTGCCAAGGTGATTGCTTCGGCCTTCGGCGATATCGGCTTCGAAGTGCTGGCCGGCCCGCTGTTCCAGACGCCGGAAGAAGCGGCCGATCTGGCGGTGAAGGAAAAGGTGCAGGTCGTCGGCATGTCGTCGCTTGCGGCCGGCCACCGGACGCTTGCGCCGCAACTGGTGGAAGCGCTGAAGAACAAGGGTGCAGAAAACATTATCGTCGTGGTCGGCGGCGTCATTCCGCGGCAAGATTACGAGTATCTGCTGCAAAACGGCGTCGCAGCCGTATTCGGACCCGGCACCAACGTCCTCGATGCAGCGAATTCGATCATCGACCTGCTCGAAGGCAAAAGGAGGAATGCGGTCGCCTGACCGTCAGGGCTTGGAAAAGCTCTTGCGGAACACGATCTGCGGGATGACCCGCTCACAGGCGCGCGGCTCGTCCGGGTTCTGCTGCCGCCGGTCGAGCAGCATCACGGCGCGCGCCGCGATCGCTGCCGGATCCTGCCGGAACGTGGTGAGGCCGTAACTCAGCCATGCCGCCTCCGGCACGTCGTCAAAGCCGATCAGTGCCACGTCATCCGGCACCGACAAGCCGAACTCCTGACGGATCACATCCATCGCGCCGAATGCCAGAAGGTCGTTGGCGCAGAAGATCGCGTCGGGACGCTCGCCTTCGAAAAACAAGGTGCGAGCCGCGATGATGCCGCTGTCATAGTCGGAATCGCGACCATGGGCGATCCGGACCTCGAAGCCCAAAGCGTGGGCGGCGGCAACGAATGCATTTTCGCGTTCGGCAATGCTGGGCGTGGCGGACCGGGAGCCGATGACCGCCAGCCGCCGGCGTCCGGCGGCGATGAAAGTGTCCGCCGCGTCCCGCGAAGCCTCGGCGTTGCCGGCGAGAACGCGGTCGGCATCGGGCTCGGAGCGGCCGATGACGACAAGCGGCTGGCCGTTGCGCTGGGCAAGTTCGAAAAAACTCGCCGGCGGCGAGCCGGACAAGATGACGGTTGCTTCCGCGCGATGGCCGATCAACATTTTTTGGGCGGCCAGAAGCTCTTCTTCTGTCTCGCCGGTATTGATGAGGACGGGAATGGAGCCGCGGCGAATGAGCGCCTTGGTCAGTGCCGCCGTCAGATGCGCACGAAAACCGATTTCCGGCTTGGTCGCCACCACGCCGACTAGCCGGCTCTGGTTGGCAAGCACACCGCGGGCAAGATCGTTGACGTGGTAACCGAGTTCCTCGGCCGCTTTCAAAACCTTCTCGCGGGTCGCGGGTGCAACGCTTGCGCCTTCCGTGAAGGTTCGCGATACGGCTGAACGCGAAACACCCGCGAGCTGCGCCACCTGTTCAGCGCTGACAAAGCGCATTTTCCTGTCGTCTCTCATGCTACATTTCACGCCTGTTTGCTGCACAGCCGTGCAGACCGCGTGAAATGTCTTAAAGACCGACATTTACAGTGACATGACAGTCGGCCACGAAAAAAGGCCTATGTGATCGCGAGCGCATCCTTCAGCGCCACGCCTTGCTTCGGCTGCAGGTCGAGATCGGCTTCGATGTGGTCGATATGATGCAGCATAAGGTCGGCTGCACGTTTGGCATCACCGCGTTCGATCAGGTCGAGAATGGCAAAATGTTCGCTGTGGCCGCAGCTCGACACGCCGGAGCGGCCGTAAAGCGCAATGACCAGCGATGAGCGCGCCACGAGTTCATCCATGAAGCGCTGCAGGATTGTATTGCCGGCAACGGAGGCCAGCATGAGATGGAAATCGCCAGATGCCTTGATTTCCGCCCGTCTTGCTGCCGGGCCGCGCTCGTTCATGTAACGCTCTTCCTCGACCAGCTGTTCGCGAAAACGGGCGATGTCTTCCGCCGTGATCCGCTCGGCGGCACCGGTAACGATGCCCGGCTCGATCAGGCGACGGGATGCAAAAATCTGCCGCGCCTCATCCGGCGTCGGGTTCGAAACGAAGGCACCGCGGTTACGCTCGGTCTTCACAAGCCCTTCGAAAGTGAGCATCTGCAGGGCGGCGCGTGCCACCGTGCGGCTGACGTCGAAAAGCGCGCCAACTTCCGCTTCCGACAGTTTCGTCCCCGGTGCCAACCGCCGGTCTATAATGGCGTTGCGCAAGGATTCGCGGATCGCCATCGAGCGGTCTTCAGTCAAGGTATCGGGAGAAGGAGAGGTCTTTTCGAGCAAGGTCATAGGTTTTCGTCCGGCATGCCCTTGTTCTAACGCGTTGCAGGGGCCTCTGCATAGTGGGATGTTTTGCAATCCCAGATTCAGATTGCATACAATTTGAACAGGCGATCGAAAACTATCGCTGCAATTTTGCGCAACCGCAAATATCGAAAGACGCCGCGATCGAAAATATCGTTGATCTTCAAAGGAGAATTGAACTGGCACGGCTCCTGCATCACCAAGATAATCGCAGGAGAATGCCTATGAGCAAAGCCGCTGAAATAGACATCGTATCCGTCTCCAAGATCTATGGCGCCACCACGGCCGTTCATGAGATCAGCCTGAAGATCCCGGGCGGCACCTATTGCTGCCTGCTCGGTCCTTCGGGCTGCGGCAAGACCTCGACGCTTCGGATGATCGCCGGGCACGAAAGCATCTCGACCGGCGATATCCGTCTCGGCAACGCCGTCGTCACCGACCTGCCGCCGGCCAGGCGTGGCACGGCGATGATGTTCCAATCCTATGCGCTATTTCCGCATTTCGACCTCGTCGACAATGTCGCCTTTTCGCTGAAGATGAAGGGCGTCGAAAAGGACGAGCGCCGCGCCAAGGCGCTCGACATGCTGAAGCTGATGCAGCTCGAAGCCTATGCGACGCGCCGCCCGGCGCAGCTTTCCGGCGGCCAGCAGCAGCGCGTGGCGCTTGCCCGCGCTCTGATCACCGATCCGGAAGCGCTGCTGCTCGACGAACCGCTTTCGGCGCTCGATCCGTTCTTGAAAATCCGCATGCGGGCTGAACTGAAAAAGCTGCAGACCTCGCTCGGCATCACCTTCGTGCATGTGACCCACAGCCAGGAAGAGGCGATGGCGCTGGCCGATATCATCGTCATCATGAATGACGGGCGCATCGAGCAGGCCGCCCATCCACGCACCGTGTTCGAGCGGCCGGCCACCGCCTTCGTCGCAAAATTCATGGGCGACCATAACGTGATTTCCGGCCGTGTGACGAAAAGCGAAGGCGACGCACTGATGATCTCGGTGCCGGCCGGCGGTGATTTTCTCGCTATCGGCGCCGATATTGTCGGGCTGGCCGACACGGCTGACATTGCCGTGCGCACCGATCACGTGCGTGTCGCGCCGGCCACGGAGGCGGGGCTGGGCTTTACCGGTTCGGTCTCCAATGTCGAATATCGCGGCTCTTCGGTGAAGCTCACCGTCAATGGGGCCGGTGTGGAGGATTTTACCGCCATCCTCAGCGACAAGGACTTTTTCGCCAACCCGGTGAAGGTGGGCGACGCGATTCCGCTCAGTTGGGAGCGTCAGGACGCTCTCGTACTGGGGCGGCTGAAGCATTGAAACATAACAATAAACCTCAAGAGGAGAACTGACATGACGGACACCACCAAGACGACGAAGGGCATTTCCCGCCGCTCGCTTTTGAAAACGGCATCGGCTGCTGCCGGTCTTGCGGCCGGTTCGGGCGCGATTACCGGCTTCCCGACAATCTGGGCGCAGAACCCGATCACGCTTCGCCAGTTCGGCACCGGGGTTTCGAACCTCAATGCGATCGCCGAGAAGTGCAAGGCCGATCTCGGCATCACGCTCGAAATGACGGCAACGGATTCGGATGCCGCCGCCCAGCGCGCCGTCACCCAGCCGAAGTCCTATGACATCGCCGATATCGAATACTGGATTCTGAAGAAGGTCTATGCCGCCGGCGTAATCCAGCCGATGGATACGAAGAAGCTGAAATATTACGACAAGGTCGTGCCGCTGTTCAAAAACGGCAAGCTCAAGCCCGACAGCGTCATCGCCCAGGGTACTGCACCGCATACGGTCGGTTTCGTCGAAAAGCCAGGCGACAAGACCTTTGCCAAGGAAGAGACCCAGTATTTCACCATGATGCCGACGATCTACAATGCCGATACGCTCGGCATTCGTCCGGACCTGGTCGGTCGCGAGATCACCACTTGGGCCGATATCATGGACCCGAAGTTCAAGGGCAAGACCTCGATCCTCAACATCCCGTCGATCGGCATCATGGATGCCGCGATGATCATGGAAGCGCTCGGCAACATCAAATATGCCGACAAGGGCAACATGACCAAGGAAGAGATCGACAAGACGATCGACTTCCTGATCAAGGCCAAGCAGGACGGCCAGTTCCGCGCCTTCTGGAAGTCATTCGACGAGTCGGTCAACCTTATGGCTTCGGGCGAAGTGATCATCCAGTCCATGTGGTCGCCGGCGGTTGCCGCCGTGCGTTCCAAGGGCATCGCCTGCAAATACCAGCCGCTCAAGGAAGGCTATCGCTCGTGGGGTGGCGGTCTCGGCCTTGCTGCGCACCTGACCGGCGCACAGCTCGATGCAGCCTATGAATATATCAACTGGTACACATCCGGTTGGGTCGGCGCCTATCTCAACCGCCAGGGCTATTATTCCGCCTGCATGGAAACCGCCAAGGAACACATGTCGGCCGACGAATGGGGCTACTGGATCGAAGGCAAGGCCGCGGCCGGCGATATCGTCGCACCGGACGGCAAGGTCATGGAAAAGGCCGGCGCCGTGCGCGACGGCGGCTCTTTCGAGGAACGCATGGGCCATGTCGCCTGCTGGAACTCCGTCATGGACGAAGACCGCTACATGGTCCGCCGCTGGAACGAGTTCATCGCGGCTTAAAAGTCTGTGGCAGCGCCAAAAAGCTGCCCCTCACCCTAGCCCTCTCCCCGTTTACGGGGAGAGGGGACGTGCCTCGCTCGACGCTGGCGAAGAATGGGAGACATCACGGCTTGCCACCTTCTCCCCGCTTGCGGGGAGAAGGTGCCGGCAGACTGATGAGGGGCACTTGCTCCGACAAAACTGGCAGTTCCCGAGGGAGAATATGCAATGGCGACGATCACATCGACGGATACCGAAAATGCGGGGCGGGTTCGCAGACAGGGCTTTCGGCTGTCGCTTGCCGTCGTCTCATATCTGCAGGCGATTCCGCTGACGTTGATCCTCGGCTTCTTTCTCCTGTTGCCGATCCTGATGATCGCAGTCGTCAGCTTCTGGGACTACGACTTCGCCCAGATGTATCCCGACTTCCTGACGATGAACTATGCCGAAACGCTCGGTTCATGGGTTACCTGGAAGACCTATCTCAATACGCTGAAATATGCCGTGCTGGTCTGGGCGATCACCCTGTTCATCGGTTTCTGGGTCGCCTATTTCCTCGCCTTTCACATCCGCACGACATCGATGCAGATGGTGCTGTTCCTGATCTGCACCGTGCCGTTCCTGACATCGAACATCATCCGGATGATCTCGTGGATCCCGGTTCTCGGGCGAAACGGGCTGATCAACTCGGCGCTGGTGGGGTCCGGGGTAATTTCGGAGCCCGTGGAATGGCTGCTCTATTCCGATTTCGCCGTCGTGCTCGCCATGGTGCATCTCTACACGCTGTTCATGGTGACGCCGATCTTCAACACGCTGATGCGCATCGACAAATCGCTGGTCGAGGCGGCACGCGATGCCGGCGCCTCTTCCTGGCAGATCCTGTCAAACGTCATCATTCCGCTTGCCAAGCCCGGCATGGCGATCGGCACGATCTTTGTCGTGACGCTGGTCATGGCCGATTTCTCCACCGTGCAGGTCATGTCCGGCGGGCAGAGCGCGTCCGTGGCGCTGATGATGAAAAACCAGATGTCGCTGCTGCAATACCCCGCCGCCGCCGCCAATGCCGTGGTGCTGCTGGTACTCGTGCTGATGATGGTCGCCGGCATCCTGCGGATCGTCGATATCCGGAAGGAGCTTTAAAGATGTACCGCGAAAAACGCTCCCGGGAATTCTACCTTCTCGCCATCTTCTTTGCCGTCTTCGTGCTTTTCCTCTATGGGCCGCTGTCGGCGATCCTGATCCTGTCCTTCCAAGGGCCGAATGGCGGCCTGACCTTCCCGCTCAACGGGGTGTCGCTGC
Organism: Aliirhizobium cellulosilyticum; assembly: GCF_014198105.1. Lineage (NCBI taxonomy): Bacteria > Pseudomonadati > Pseudomonadota > Alphaproteobacteria > Hyphomicrobiales > Rhizobiaceae > Aliirhizobium > Aliirhizobium cellulosilyticum. The sequence goes on from NZ_JACIGW010000002.1 coordinate 1,181,846, forward strand.
GCTGGTTCGCCAACCTGTTCGAGACCCAGGCGGTGGGCGATTTCGGCGGCTCGTTCCGCCGCTCGGCGATGCTCGGTATCATGGTGATGCTGGTGACCGTCATCGTGTCGCTTCTGGCAGGGCTTGCCTTCCGGCGAAAATTCATCGGCGCGACGGCACTGTTCTATCTGGCGGTCGCAAGCCTCGTCGTACCCTCGATCATCGTTTCGCTCGGCATCGGCGTGCTGTTCAGCCAGCTCGGCCTGCAACCGGCCTGGTATTCATCGGCCTTCGGCGCGCATCTGACCTGGACGCTGCCTTTCGGCGTGCTGATCATGTTCGCGGTGTTCAACCGCTTCTCGCCAGCTTACGAGGAAGCGGCGCGGGACCTTGGAGCATCCTCCTGGCAGACATTCTCGAATGTCGTATTGCCGATGATCGCGCCGAGCCTGATCGGCGTCGGCCTGTTCGGCTTCACGCTTTCCTATGACGAATTTGCCCGCACATTGATGACATCAGGCTCGTTCAACACGTTGCCGCTGGAAATCTACGGCATGACGACCAATGTGACGACGCCGGTGCTTTATGCGCTCGGCACGGTCACCACGGTCTTTTCCTTCCTGGTGATTGCCGGCACGCTCGGCCTGATCGTCCATCTCAACCGCCGCAGACAGCGGAGCTGACATGCAGCCCATGCGCATTCTCGTCGTCAATCCGAACACGACCGCAAGCATGACCGCAACGATCGCCGATAGCGCCCGCCGCGTTGCGGGGCGCGAGACGGAAATCGTCGCCGTGACCTCATCGATGGGACCGGTTTCGATCGAAGGTTATTATGACGAGGTTTTCGCCATTCCCGGTCTGCTCAAGGAGATTGCCATCGGCGAAAGAGAAGGCATAGATGCCGTCGTCATCGCCTGCTTCGACGATACCGGGCTTGATGCGGCACGCGCGCTTGCCGATGTACCGGTGATCGGCATTTGCGAGGCGGCGGTCTCGGCCACCGCCTTCATAGCCCAGAAGTTCACCGTGGTGACGACGATGGAACGCTCACGGCTGCCGCTCGAACATCTCGTGCATCGCTATGGCATGTCGTCGCGTTGCAAGGTGCGCGCCGCCGACATTCCCGTGCTTTCGCTGGAAGATCCGAACTCCAACGCCCGCGACCGGTTGCGCAGCGAAATTGCGCTTGCTTTGAAGGAAGATCGGGCGGAAGCGATCGTGCTCGGTTGCGCCGGCATGGCGGACCTTACGGCCGAATTGAGGGCCGAATTCGGCGTGCCGGTGGTGGATGGCGTTGCCGCCGCAGTGAAACAGGCGGAATCACTTGTGACATTGGGCCTGTCGACCGCCAAGCGCGGTGCCTATGCGACACCGATTTCAAAATCCTATCGCGGCATGCTGGAAGTTTTCGAACCGACCCGGCTGACGTGCTTATGAGTGAGGTCGTGATCCGTCCGCTCGATCTCAAGGAAATCGAGACACTGATCGGCTGGGCGAAAGCCGAGGGATGGAATCCCGGACTTGCCGATGCGGCACCATTTCAGGCCACCGATGCGCAAGGCTTTATCGGCTGTTTCGTCGATGGCGTTATGACTGCGGGCATTTCCGCGGTTCGCTATGGTTCGACATTCGGTTTTATCGGTCTTTATATCGCCCATCCGGATTTTCGCGGGCGCGGTTACGGACGGCTGGTGTGGGATGCAGGCATGGCGCATCTGACAAGCCGCACGATCGGGCTGGATGGTGTGCCCGAGCAGCAGGCCAATTATCGATCCATGGGGTTCGCGCCCGATTACGAGACCTTTCGCTGGAGCGGGACACTCGAAGGCCGGTCTCATCCGCGGGTCAGTCCGTTCGAAGAGGCTCATCTTCTGGCCCTGATCGAATTCGACAGGCGGTATTTTGCCGAAAGCCGCCCGGAATTCCTGAAGACGTGGCTGGATGTTCCGAGGCAGGCGAAGGTGTTCGTTCGCAACGGCATCATCGCCGGTTATGCCGTCACGCGCCAATGCCATGAGGGTTACAAGATCGGGCCGATCCTTGCTGTGGATTTCGGCGTGGCGAGGGATTTGCTGTTTGCCTGCGCGATGGAGGCGAAAGGCGATGTTCTGCATATCGACGTGCCCGCCACCCAGATCGAATTTTCCGGGTTTCTCGATGGAGAAGGTTTCGTGCGTGGTTTCCAGACGACCCGGATGTATCGCGGGACACCGCCGTCTTTCGATACTGCCGGTGTTTTCGGGGTAACGACGCTGGAACTCGGCTGACGTTTGCTCAAGATAACTTGATAATTTATTGAAGGTTTCTTTTTGAGCCTACTTGCCTGCCCGGCGCAGCCACGATAGGTCAGATCCATATTGTCGAGCATAGGCTCGGCACGTAAGCGTTCACGTCAATCAACGCGCAGGATCGATTGGAGGACCAACGGTCTGCGCGGTCATGTCCGGCAGGCCTTCAGTTCTCCTCCCGACAACAGGACAATTGATGGACACCTCAGCGACGACCTCTTCCCCGATCTATCCCGTTATCGAGCGCGTTCGCCACGAACTCAAGCGACGTGAGCTTAAAGTCGATACGGTCGATCGCATCACGCCGCATATGCTGCGCATCACCCTCAGCGGAGAATCCCTGTCTGATTTCGCCAGTCTCGGTGCCGATGACCATGTGAAAGTGGTGGTGCCGGGCGCCAATGGCGAGATGGAAATGCGGGATTACACGCCGCGCTCCTATGACAATGAAACCGGCAGGCTGGTGCTGGATTTCGCCGTACATGAGGCAGGGCCGGCAACCAGATGGGCGATGGAGGCAAAACCCGGATCGACCGTGATGATTGCCGGGCCGCGCGGCTCTGCCGTCATTACCGGCGTCAGTAAATGGGTTCTGGTCGGCGACGAGACCGCTCTGCCGGCAATCGGCCGCCTGATCGAAGAGGCCAAGACAGGTGACGTGATCACGGCTATCGGCGCGGTGACGGATGAGAGCGAGGAGCAGCAGTTTTCGGGTGCCGCAGATCTCACAACACGCTGGGTGCATCGCCCGGCTTCATCGGTCACCGATCCCCTGCCGATCATAACCGTACTCGATACAATAGAGCTGACGGCCGATACATTCGTCTGGGTGGCAGCGGAAGCATCCGTCGCCCGCGCGATCAAGACCTATCTGACGACAAACCGCAACCACCCGCTTCCGTGGCTGAAGGCAGCCGGCTATTGGACCCGCGGTGCCGCCGATACCAGCATCAAGACGATCGATTGAAGAAAAAAAGGGGAGCCACAGCTCCCCTTCCTTTTCGTAACTCGGCCGATCAGGCTGTCGGCTGTTTTGTCTTGCGCAGATAGGGCAGGACGGTATCGAAGGAGCCGAAACGCTGGATGGCGTCTTCATTGGAGACGGCAGCGGTGATGATGACATCCTCGCCCTGTTTCCAGTTCGCCGGCGTGGCGACCTGGTGTTTGGCAGTCAGCTGGATACTGTCGATCGCACGCAATATTTCATCAAAGTTGCGACCTGTCGTCATCGGGTAGGTGAGGACGAGCTTGATCTTCTTGTCCGGGCCGATGACGAAAACCGAGCGGACGGTTGCGTTATCGGCAGGCGTGCGGCCTTCCGAGCTGTCGCCGGCGCCCGCCGGAAGCATGTCGTAAAGCTTGGCGACCTTCAAATCCTTGTCGCCGATCAGCGGGTAGTCGACATCGAAACCGGTGGCGGTGCGAATGTCGCCCTTCCACTTCTCATGGCTTTCGACCGGATCGACCGAAATGCCGATGATCCTGACGCCACGCTTGGCAAATTCGCCGGCAAGGCCTGCCATCGTGCCGAGTTCGGTGGTGCAGACGGGGGTGAAATTCTTGGGGTGCGAAAACAGGACCGCGTAATTGTCACCGATCCAGTCGTGGAAAGAGATCGGGCCCTTGGACGTGTCGGCCTGAAAATCGGGTGCGATATCGTTGATGCGTAGGCTCATCTTTACTCTCCATTTTGTGGGTGGATTGAACCGTAAAGCCGAATGAAAGAGGAGCTTGAACATGCTCCATAAACTGCCGGCTATGAAAATAAACAGGCGTGGATCGGGTAAAAGCGGCAGGATAATTCCCGGCAAGCGCCGTCAGGTCAACTCCCTCTTTTCAAGGGGTTTCTAAACTTTCGCATGAAAACCGCCGCAATGGCTTTCGGAAAAGCGATTGCGGCTATCATTCATGCGCCCGGATGATATCCAGAAACGCGTCGCCATAACGTTCCAGTTTCGTCTGCCCGATACCGGAGACTTCGAGCATGGCGTCATGGCTCGTGGGCTTGCGTTTTGCGAGGCCGACCAGCGTCGTGTCGGCAAACACGACATAGGGCGGAATGGACAATTCCTTGGCGATCTCCGTCCGCCTCCTGCGCAGGGCCTCGAACAGGATGGCATCCGCCTCGTCCAGGTCGGCGCGAGCGCCTTTCGCGCTTGTTGAAAGATTTCTGTCCGCTTTGCGGCCGGTCGGGCGATCCTTGCGGAAACGGACTTCCCGCTCGTGCCGGAACACGGCCCGCGCCTCCGGTTCCAGCTTCAGCGCACCGAAGGCGTCGTGGTCGACCCTTATCAGGCCTGCGGCGAGAAGCTGGCGATAGACCGATTGCCAGGTCCTCAAGGGTAAGTCCTTGCCCGCGCCGAAAACCGGCATTTCGGTGTGGCCGAAACGCTGGGTCTTTTCGTTGTCATTGCCGATGAGGACATCAATGAGATGGCCTGTGCCAAAACGCTCGCCGGTCCGGTAAATGGCTGCCAGCGCCTTGATCGCCGCTTCCGTTCCGTCCCAGGTATCCACCGGTTTCAGGCAGGTATCGCAATTGCCGCAGCCACCCGCATGCGGCTCGCCGAAATGCGCAAGGATCGCCTGCCGGCGGCAGCCTGCGGTTTCGCAAATGCCGAGAAGCGCGTTCAGCTTGGCCCGTTCGACGCGCTTGACCTCATCTGCTGAATTTCCGCCATCGATCATCCGCCCGCGCTGGATGACATCCGCCATGCCATAGGCCATCCAGACCTCGGAGGGCAGGCCATCACGGCCGGCGCGACCGGTTTCCTGGTAATAGGCCTCGACCGAGCCCGGAAGATCGAGATGCGCGACATAACGCACATTCGGCTTGTCGATGCCCATGCCGAAGGCGACGGTGGCGACGAGGCAGAGCTCTTCCTCTTTGAGAAACGCATCCTGATGCCTATCGCGGATATCGCGCTCGAGGCCGGCATGATAGGGCAGTGCGTAGATACCCTGATCATTCAACCAATCGGCCGTCTCTTCCACCTTGGCGCGAGACAGGCAATAAACGATGCCGCTCGAACCCTTGTGGCGTGACAGGAACTGCAAAAGCTGCTGACGCGGCTGGTTTCTCTCGACGATCTCATAGGAAATATTCGGCCGATCGAAGGATGAGGTGAAGACGCGTGCATCGCCGAGGCCCAAGCGTTCGATGATGTCGTCGCGCGTATGCGGATCGGCGGTCGCCGTCAGCGCCATGCGGGGCACGCCGGGATATAGCGTGGCAAGCGTACCGAGTTCACGATATTCGGGACGAAAATCATGGCCCCATTGGGAGACGCAGTGGGCCTCGTCGATGGCGAACAGAGAAACTTTGGCATTACCGATCAGGTCGCGAAACCCTTGAGTGACGATCCGTTCCGGCGTGACATAAAGAAGATCGAGCGTGCCGCTGGCCAGATCGCGGCGAACCTCACCGAATTCTTCGCGCGACAAGGACGAGTTGACGGCGGCAGCCCGTATGCCGACCTGCCTCAATGCCTCCACTTGGTCGCGCATCAGGGCGATCAGTGGCGAAACGACAATACCGACGCCGTCCCGACAAAGGGCGGGTACCTGGAAACACAGCGATTTGCCCGCACCGGTCGGAAACAGCACGACGGCGTCGCCTCCACCAACCACATGATCGATCACGTGTGCCTGCTGCCCACGAAAGGCCGGATAACCATAGATCCTTCGCAGCACTTCCAGCGGATTTTTGCGCCCATGGCCGCCTGTAGGCATGACGGATCCGCTTTGCATGTCCTGAATGTTCCCTCGCTTTCATGGCTTGGGTACTATGGCACAGGCTGCGATACAACGGCGAGCTTTCGGTTAGTGAGAAAGCGGCGGATAAGACCATCCTCGGTGACTGTCGTGTTATTCTTGTCGTCGGCGGAGTACAGTGACCGTTGGCATCTTTTTGCCAGCCGTGCGTAATTTGGTTTTGCATTGGATAATTTTGGTTGCGGGGGCAGGATTTGAACCTGCGGCCTTCAGGTTATGAGCCTGACGAGCTACCGGGCTGCTCCACCCCGCGCCAAGCGCAAACCTTT
>NZ_JACIGW010000003.1:0-620709 GCF_014198105.1 Aliirhizobium cellulosilyticum
ATGCCCTGGCTGGAGCCGGTGATCAGCGCGGTTTTACCCGTCAGATCGAACAGCGGAAATGACATCAGAAATTCCTCCCGGTTCATAAGCTTCTTTGACGTTGACATAGATGTTATCGATAACATATGCAATCAAAAACCAAACGCGGGAGTGAGAAATGAAGCCACAAATCCTCGTCATCGGCCCTTATCCGGAGTGGGATATGGTTGAGCTCGAAAAGAGCTACGATGTGAAGAAGCTCTATGAAGCCAGCGATCGAGACGCCTTCATCGCCAATGAAGCCAGCCAGGTAACGGCAATTGCTACGCGCGGTGAACTCGGCGCCTCGGCGGAGCTGATCGGCAGGTTGCCAAATCTGAAGATCGTTTCGGTCTACGGGGTAGGATATGACGCGGTCAATCTGGACGCCTGCCGCGAACGCGGTATTCGCGTCACCAACACGCCCGATGTGCTTACCAACGATGTTGCCGATCTCGGCGTCGCTATGATGCTCTGCCAGTCGCGCGGCATGATCGGCGCCGAGCAGTGGGTGAAGGACGGAAGCTGGGCCGCCAAGGGTCTTTACCCGCTTAAGCGCAAAGTCTGGGGCCGCAAGGCCGGTGTTCTCGGCCTTGGCCGCATCGGTTTCGAGGTCGCCAAGCGCCTGCGCGGTTTCGATATGGATATCGCCTATAGCGACGTGTCGGAAAAGTCCTATGCCGAGGGCATGACTTTTAATGCCGATCCGGTGAAGCTTGCCGAACATTCGGATTTCCTGTTCGTGACGCTGGCGGCTTCCGCTGCCACGCGGCATATCGTCTCGAAGCCGGTGATCGAGGCTCTTGGCCCGGAAGGCATGCTGATCAACATTTCTCGCGCCTCCAACATCGACGAGACAGCACTCCTGGACGCGCTTGAAAATGGCAAGCTCGGTTCGGCAGCGCTCGACGTGTTCGATGGCGAGCCCAATCTCAACCCGCGCTTCCTCAAACTCGAAAACGTTCTGTTGCAGCCGCATCATGCGTCGGGCACGATCGAGACGCGCAAGGCGATGGGCAAGCTCGTGCGAGACAATCTGGCGGCGCATTTTGCCGGCCAGCCCCTTCCCACTCCGGTCATCTGAGGTCGTGTCATGAAAGCTGTCGTCATCCATTCCGCCAAGGACCTTCGGGTCGAGGGTCGTGAAGTCGAGGTTGCTGGTGCAGGACAGGTGGATATCGCCATCGAAGCCGGCGGTATCTGCGGCTCCGACCTGCATTATTACCACCATGGCGGTTTCGGCACGGTGCGTGTGCGCGAGCCGATGATCCTCGGTCATGAAGTCGCCGGCCGGGTTGTTGCGCTCGGAAGCGGCGTTTCGCATCTCGCAGTTGGCGATCGTGTCGCCGTCTCGCCGAGCCGTCCCTGCAATAGCTGCGATTATTGCCTCAAGGGCCAGCAGAACCACTGCCTCAACATGCGCTTTTACGGCAGCGCCATGCCCATGCCGCATATCCAGGGCGCGTTCCGCCAGCGTCTGGTGGCCGAAGCCTGGCAGTGCCACAAAGTGAACGAAGGCATTTCCATCAACGAGGCAGCCTTCGCCGAGCCTTTTGCCGTGACGCTGCATGCGGTCTCTCGCGCCGGTTCGCTTCAGGGCAAGCGGGTTCTGGTCACCGGCTGCGGCCCGATCGGCGTCCTGTCGATCATCGCCGCCCGCCTGCATGGTGCACGCGAAGTGGTTGCGACCGACATCATGGATGCCGTGCTGGAAAAGGCGAAAGCAATCGGCGCCGATCGTACCATCAACACCGCGTCACACCCCGATGCCCTCAGCGCCTATACGGCCAACAAGGGTTATTTCGACGTTCACTTCGAGGCCTCTGGCAATGAACGCGCCGTCCGCTCGGGCCTGGAGGTGTTGAAGCCTCGCGGCATTCTCGTCCAGCTTGGCCTCGGCGGTGATATCTCGCTGCCGCAGAACACGATCGTCGCCAAGGAAATCGAGGTGAAGGGCACGTTCCGCTTCCACGAGGAATTCGGCCAGGCGGTCGATCTCATCAACCAGAAGCGCGTCGATTTCTCACCACTCCTGTCAGAGATCTACCCGGTCGCTGATGCGGTTAAGGCATTCGAGGTTGCGGGGGATCGCAGCCGTTCGATGAAGGTCCAGCTCAGCTTCTGAGCCGAATGAAACCTATCACGTGCTGCCGCGAAGCAGCACGTGATAGCTCGTCTTGATGGTCGCGGCGGTGCTGCGCTTTTCAAGCATGGCAATCATCTGCCCGGCTGCCTGCGCGCCTATACCGTAGCTGTCGACATTGACGGTGGTTATTCCGGGTTCAGACACCGAAGCGATCTCGTAGTCACCAAAGCCGGCGATGGCGATGTCTCCCGGCACAGAAAGCCCCATTCTACGGCATTCCATCATTGCGCCGAAAGCAGGGAGATCGCCGACGCAGATAGCAATATCGGTGTCCGCAAAATTGCGAAGCAACTGGCGGATAGCTTCTGCTCCATGCGCCATGCGCATTGGCGTGGACTCCACCGATACAACTCTGTGGCTGCTCAGGCCATGCCGCAGCAGGGCGCGGTCAAACCCGATATGACGCTGACGCCCGCGTGCATCGGAAGCTTCGGTCCCAATGATGAAGCCGAAACGCGAATAGCCTTGGGGGACGAGAGTGTCGACAAGTGCTTCCATCGCATCGGCGTTGGAGAAACCGACGACGGCATTAATTGGGTTTTCCGGCACATCCCAGGTCTCGATCACCGGAATTCCGGCATTTGCAAGCATCGATCGCGCACGCGACGTATGTTCTCCGCCCGTCAGGATGATACCTTCTGGCCGACGCCGCAGCATGGATTCAATCAGCTCTTCCTCGCGCTCGACCGAATAATTCGTGTAGCCGAGGAGCAGCTGCATGCTCGTCTGCGCAAGCGCATCGGTAATCCCGCGTGCGGTGTCGGCGAAGTTCGAATTGTCGATCGAGGGGACGATTGCGGCGATGAAGCCGCTACGGCGTGAAGACAGGGTACCGGCCGACTGATCTAGAACGTAACCAAGCTGGTCAACTGCCGCCATGATGCGCTCGAACGTGCCCCTGGCGATATAGGAATTGCCCTTGAGGGCACGCGACACCGTCATCGCGGATACGCCGGCAACTCGCCCGACATCCGCCATTGTCGGTGGACCATTACCGGCTTCGGTTGGTCGGGGCTCCTGCTCGATCGACATCTTTTCTCCTGTTACGGGATGATCCAGCTGAAAGGGTGCTTTCGGGCGCGTGTCAAGGCAAGCATGTCCAATGCCCTTCTTGGCCCAGCGTCTTTATCACAGATGTCAGAATGTTCCGCACCTCGATCATCGCGCGGGTCGGGGGGTGGTTGACCGGCATGTCGAGTATGAGGCGGCGCGAGAGTACGGGGGCGGAGAGGGGAATTGCGGCAAGGTTTCCCTGCTGCATATCCGTATACACGGCACCCCTGCCGAGGATGGCAAAGCCCAGGCCTGCGCGAATGGCAGCCCTGGTACTCGCCAAGCCCTCGATCTCGCGCACAATGTTGAGGTCGCGGCCCAGCATCAAAGCTTGCCGTTCAAGCAGGACACGAATGCCGTGACGGCGGGTCGGCATGATCAGCGGCAGAGAAAGTGCGTCCTCGACCGACATCTGCCCGGTTATGTCGTCAAAGCTGCCGATCCTTCCCACGGCATAAAGCCGCTCGTCGAAAAGGGGCAGTGAACTTGCCTTGGCGACATCAACGAGATTGATGGCAAGATCATGCAGATGCGCGTCGATCGCAGCTCTCAACGTCTGGCTGTCGCCCTCGCTGATCGTCAGGCGGATCTGCGGAAACATCTTCTCGCAGATTTCCAACACGGGAACGGAGAGAATCGGGGAGAGCGAGCTCAGCATGCCAAGCGAGACATCTCCCCTTGGCGTCAGATCCTGTTGCCTGGTTTCCGCCTCAGCCTGCTCGACCGCGCGCAGGATCGACTGGGCGTGAGAGAGCAGCGTCTGTCCCGCATCGGTAAGTATCACTCCGCGGGATGTACGGTTGAGAAGCTGGACGCCCAGATAGTCCTCCAGCGAGCGCATGTGCAGGCTCAGCGGCGGTTGAGCGACACCCAGTTCCCGTGATGCCCTAGTGAATGACCCCACTTCCGCAATCTTGGAAAAATAGCGCATCTTTAAAAGATCGAGAACCATGCATCCCCTCCACCTTCCATACCGTAAAGATATAGTACGTATCTGCAATATATATTTGTTCGAATATCGAGCTTGGCCTAGGTTTTCCATGCAGCGAGAGGAAGCGCTGTTAAAAGGAGGACACTATGAAATTTGCTCGTCTTATGACGCTAGCCGCGATCGGCGCTGCGTTGTTTTCAAATGTCGCCGCCGCCGAGCAGCTGGATGACATTAAGAAGGCTGGAGTTCTGAACTGCGGTGTTCTGACGAACTCGCCGCCGCTTGGTTTCCAGGATCCCAAGACCCGTGAGCCTAACGGTTACGAGATCGAGATTTGCCGTATGTTCGCCAAATATCTCGGCGTCAGCGCCAAGATGACGGCCGTCTCGCCACAGACCCGCATGGCCGAACTGACCCAGGGACGCGTAGACATCCTTTCATCGCTTCTGAGCTACAGCAAGGAACGCGCCGAGCAGGTGGATTTCAGCGGCGCCTATATTGCCGAGGACTTCAATTTCGTCGTGCTTGATCAGTCTGATATCAAGGCCGTTGCCGACCTTTCCGGCCAGCGCATCGGGCTGGTAAAGGGCTCGGTCCTGATCCCCCTGACGGAAAAGCGCCTTCCGGATGCCCGCATCCTCTCGTTCGAAACGAGTGCCGCATCCTTCCTCGCCCTGCAGCAGGGCAAGGTGAAGGCGACCGTCTATCGTTATTCCGAAGGCAAGGCCGTGCAACGTAATGCTGGCTCCGAGATCAAGGGGCTGCGCTTCCTTGACGAACCGCTTCTCTCCATGCCGTCCGGTTTCGGCTTCCGGAAGGGATCGCCGGAACTGGTCAAGCAGGCGAACGCATTCCTCGCCGAACTGGAGACCAATGGGGACGGCCAGAAGCTTTACGACAAGTGGCTGGGCAAGGATTCTGACCTGAAGGCCACGCGCAAGTTCGAGTTCGGCAAACCCCAGGAAACCTGGTTCACGAACTGATCTCCTCCGCATACTGCATACAGGTCAACTTTCATGGGTTACCAATTCGACTTTGGTAAGGTCCTGCAGGGTGAGTATCTCGAACTCATCCTGGAGGGTCTCCAGGCCACGATGGTGGTCTTCGTTTTCTCCTGGATTATCGGTCTGGTTCTGGCGGTCGTATTGACCGTCATTCGAGCGATCGAGTTCAAGCCGACACAGTTTCTGGTCGCTGCCTTCGTTGAATATCATCGCAACGTGCCGATGCTGATCCAGCTGTTCGTCTGGTATTTCGGTTTTGCCGTCGTCCTGCCGGATGCGGTCAACGATTATCTGAACGATATCGGAGCGGAGATCGGATATGCCATCGTGGCGCTGGCCCTGAACAAGGCGGCGTATATGTCCGAGGATTTCCGCAGCGGTCTGCGCTCCATCCATCCGGCGCAGATGGAAGCGGCGCGCTCGATCGGACTGACCTATCTTGGTGCCATGACCTGGGTGATCCTGCCGCAGGCCTGGCGCCTGGCGCTCCCGGCGCTGCTCGGGCAGACCCTCATTCTCTTCAAGGGTACCAGCCTTGCCGCCGCCATCGGTGTTGCCGAACTCAGCTACCAAGCCCGTTATATCGAGGAACAATCCTTCCGCATCTTCGAGGCCTACGGCATCGCCACGGCAATCTACATGCTCATCTCGTTTGCGATCATGTGGCTCTCGTCGATCCTCTCCAAGCGATATGAGCTGAGGGTGAAGTAATGCTGGAAATCATTCAGGAATACTGGCTTCTGCTGCTGATCGGCGAATATCCGCACGGCAAGCTCGGCGGACTGGCGATGACGCTGATCATCTCCTTCGTCAGCCTCATCGTAACATTTCCCTGCGCAGTTCTCATCGCACTCGCCAGAACCGGAAAACCTGGCATCATCCAGTCGATTGCCAACGGTTTCGTTCACAGCGTTCGCGCCATTCCGCTGCTGATGCTGATCTTCTGGGCCTATTTCGCCGTGCCGATGATCATCGGCTTTCCGATAGATGCTGCCTTCACGCTAATCGTCGCCATCGTCATCTATCAGACGGCCTATCTGGGTGAGATCATCGCAGCAGGTATCACGGGGCTGCCGAAGGGGCAGCGGGAAGCAGCCGCAGCGCTCGGCCTCGGCTATATCCCGACCATGTTCAGGATCATCCTGCCGCAGGCGATCTTCAATGTCATTCCGGGCATCGTCAATCAGCTGACAACGATCATCAAGGAATCCTCGCTCGGCTCGATCATCGCTGTCTCGGAACTCTCATATGTCATGCTGCAGGTCAATTCCAACGAGGTGACCAAGCCGCTGCAGATCTTCGGCATCCTCGCTGCGGTCTATTTCGTCCTTTGCTTCGCTCTCAGCCAGGCGACCAATTGGCTGGAACGCCGCATTTCGTCCCGCAGAACGGGGCAGGTCGTTGTGGAGGCCGTAGCATGATCGAGTTCCAAAACGTTTCCAAGTGGTTCGGTGCCTTGCAGGTGCTGCGCGATGTCAATGCTACGGTAGCCAAGGGAACCACGACCGTTCTCTGCGGCCCTTCCGGCTCCGGCAAGTCGACACTGATCCGCACCGTCAACCGGCTGGAACCGATCCAGCAGGGCAAGATCACGCTGGCCGGGCATGACATCTACGCGAAGGATATCGACGTCAACGTGCTGCGCAGCGGCATCGGCTTCGTCTTCCAGCAGTTCAATCTTTTTCCGCATCTCTCGGTCGCGGAAAACGTCATGTTGCCGCTGTTGCGCATCCGCAAGCAATCGCGTGCCCAAGCTCGGTCTGTGGCAATGCAGATGCTGGAGCGGGTAGGGCTCGCCGACAAGGCCCATTCGCTTCCTGCCGACATTTCCGGTGGTCAGTCTCAGCGTGTCGCGATTGCGCGCTCGCTGATCCTGAAGCCGGAAGTGCTTGTTCTCGACGAGCCGACCAGCGCGCTCGATCCGGAAATGGTCGGCGAGGTGCTGAAATTGCTGAGGGAACTATCGGCCGATGGCATCACCATGATGTGCGTCACCCACGAAATGGGTTTCGCCCGCGAAGTGGCGGATCGCATCTGGTTCCTGCGCAACGGCACGCTGACCTTCGACGCCGAACCCACCGAATTCTTTTCGGACGATGCCCATCAGGATGTTCGCAACTTCCTTTCGGCTGTTCGTAAAAATCATTGAAATCACAGGAGCAAAACATGGTCCATATCAAGGATATTCCCGCCCGCCCGAGCAAATCGGACATTGATGCACTGGCAAAATTTTCGCCCGCCACCATTCACGAAGCACAGGGCCGTCGGGGCGCCTTGTCGTCGCGGCTGAAGCCGGTCGATTACCGCATGAAACTCTGCGGTCCCGCTTTCACGGTCAAATCCTCGCCGCGCGACAACATCATGCTGCAGCTGGCGATCAATTACGCCAAGCCCGGCGACATCATCGTCGTTTCGGCGGGTGAATACGAAGAAGCCGGTTCGTTCGGCGATGTTCTGGCCAATGCTTGCCTTGCCAAGGGCATCGGCGGCCTGGTTACGGATACCGGCGTGCGCGATACGCTGCAGCTTCGCGAACTCGGCTTCCCGGTCTTCTCGCTCAGTACCTGCATCAAGGGCACCGTCAAGGAAACGATCGGCACGACGAATGACAGCATCATCGTCGGCGGCGAGATCATCAATCCCGGTGACGTGATCGTCGGTGATGCCGATGGTCTTGTCGTCGTTCGTCGTAGCGAAGTCGCCGAAGCGGCAAAGCTGTCTCAGGAGCGCGAAGACGCCGAAGCCGGTTTCATCGAAGCCTACAAGGCCGGCAAATCGGTGATCGAAGTCAGCAAGCTCGAGCCGGTCTTGAAGGCGAAGGGTCTCGTGGTCGAAGCCTGAGCTCCAGCCAAGACACAACACCATTTGGATATGACATGAGCGCAGCACTGAAAAAACTGACCGTTTCCTCGACCGAGGTTGCAGTCGAAATCATCGGCATGAACAAGTGGTATGGTGATTTCCACGTGCTGCGCGACATCAATCTGAAGGTGATGAAGGGCGAGCGCATCGTCATTGCCGGGCCTTCGGGCTCCGGCAAGTCGACGATGATCCGTTGCATCAACCGGCTGGAAGAACATCAGTCGGGCAATATCCTCGTCGACAACATCGAGCTTACCAACGATCTGAAAAAGATCGACGAGGTGCGCCGCGAAGTCGGCATGGTGTTCCAGCACTTCAACCTCTTCCCGCACCTGACCATCCTGGAAAACTGCACGCTGGCTCCGATCTGGGTCCGCAAGATGCCGAAGAAGGAGGCCGAAGAGATCGCGATGCACTATCTGAAGCGCGTCAAGATCCCGGAACAGGCGAACAAATATCCGGGCCAACTCTCCGGCGGCCAGCAGCAGCGCGTGGCGATCGCCCGCTCGCTCTGCATGAAGCCGAAGATCATGCTGTTCGACGAGCCGACCTCGGCGCTCGACCCGGAAATGGTCAAGGAAGTGCTCGACACCATGGTCTCGCTTGCCGAAGAAGGCATGACCATGCTGTGCGTGACCCATGAGATGGGTTTTGCCCGCCAGGTCGCAAACCGCGTCATCTTCATGGACCAGGGCCAGATCGTCGAACAGAATTCGCCGGCCGAGTTCTTCGATAATCCGCAGCACGAGCGCACAAAACTCTTCCTCAGCCAGATCCTGCACTGAGTTTTAAACGTTGCAGTGCACGAACGAAAGCTAGCAATGCGAACGGTGAGAACAAGCCAATAAAGTTCCATAATTCATATTATGCGACATCAATGTGTCGCCAAGTACATCATACCAGCAATTTCAATGGCTTTGCTTTGAATGCTTTCGCATGCCCCGATAGTACCGGCCACTGACCCTCACCGATCGGCATCATCTTCACTGGTTTGTTTGAGCAGAAAGTCGCGGTCAACGAGATGCCGCTACGGCAACGACGTCATCGTTGAACTATCTCTTGCGAGATCCGTCGCAACACCTTCCATGACAACGAGTCTCCTCAGTACAGCGCTTTGCACGTGAGAGCTTTATTTTCGATCGCGGCACGCAGTTCGCTGCATGCCGGCTTTGGAAGATGATATCGACGTACGAAGCCGGTTCTACGATCCAAGCGCGCTATGGCGGAAAGGTGCGATAGAAACACAAGCGAGCGCATACGCCGCTTCTTGCCGCCAGACCTCAGCCAGATGTCCCAAGCAATGCTGAACCAGATGGCACGCATTCTCAACGCAGAAAATGCCTAGGCTACAGGACGCCGACCGAAGCGTTCATGGCCAATTTGCAGGAGGAGGCCGACTCCCCTACCCTGCGAAACATACATGATGCACTTGGATTAGCTTCTCCAGTGGGTGGATTCGACGATGTTTGCCCAAGGTGACTTAGCCGTTCAGCCGCTAAAGCCGAGGCTCTTCGAAGCCATCTGTCCGGCCTCCAATAATATCCGAACATATGTGGATTTGCGCGCCGGATCGAAGCGGAATAGCGGAAATGAGATGCTGATTGCTGCGATTGACTTTCCCAGATGATCGCGAATGGGTACAGCCATGCATCGTACTCCTACCTCGCTCTCCTCCAGTTCCTCCGAATAACCGTCTTCGCGGATACGGATCAGCTGTTCACGCAGTGTCTGAACATCAGTAATCGTTTTTGGCGCCAGTTTCTCGAATGTCATCTTAGACAAACGCTCGGCGATTTCCGTTTCATCGCGATAGGCAAGCAACGCCTTTCCAAGAGAGGTGCTGTGCAACGGATTACGTTTGCCGAGCGGAGAGTTCATCGACAGGCTATAGGCACTGTCGTATTTGTGGATATAAGCGACGCGCTGTTCTCGCTCGTCCATCACCCCAAGATTTATGGACTCGCCAGTCTCACGAGAGAGCATGCCCATAGCACGGTCTGCGGCCTGAAGCAGATGTGTCTGGCCACGCAGTGTGCGCGCGCCCAGTCCAAACAATTTCAATGTCAGCCGATATTTTTCGGTCTCCTCCTCCTGTTCGGCATAGCCGAGATCAACAATTGTCTGCAGCAATCGGTGTGTGGTGGCCTTGGAGGTCATGGCTCTTTGAGCGATATCGCCCAGGCTGGAGCGCCCTTCCTCAGCCAGCGTTTCAAGGACCGAAAAGACCTTCAAAACCGCAGCCACATTGTCAGATTTGTTGCGCGAGGCGTCAGACATCGATCACTCCAAAAAAATAGAATTACATTTTGAAAATATTGCATCGCATTGTCAACCTCTGCCGTACCGACGAAAAATCCCCTAAAAACCTTAGTTCTTGCGGTTTGAGAGGTTTCTATCGATAAATCCTGAGCGCCCATTGCATTTCATTTTTTTGTATGCTTCCTTCAATTTCAGAATGAAATCGCGTTCCGATTTCGTGGCCGGGCGCGGAGGTCCGGCGGCACTGGAGGGAAGTATCTTTGACTATGCATGCGCTTCTGCGGCAGAAAAATTTCGTGGCGCCGAGACAGGAAGTCGTGGGCTTGATCCAGCGACTCGCGGATAATCTCGTCGCCATAGAAGACAAGACGGGCGAATTTCTTCTGCGTCTTGAAGATGGCCGGGTGATCGACACAAAGGGCTGGGCCGGTTGGGAATGGACCCACGGTATCGGGCTTTATGGTCTGTTCAATTACTGGCAGCAGACCGGCGACCAGAAGGCGCTCGATATCATCACCTCATGGTTCGATGCGCGTCTGGCCGAAGGCACCCCGACGAAGAACGTCAATACCGTCTGCCCGTTCCTGACGCTTGCATGCCTCTATGAACTCAATCCGAACCCGGCCTGGAGGCCCTACCTGGAAACTTGGGCGGAGTGGGTGATGCATGAAATGCCGCGCACGAGCGAAGGCGGCATCCAGCACATCGTTTATAATAACGTCAATCATCAGCAGATGTGGGATGACACGCTGATGATGAGCGTCATGCCGCTAGCCAAGATTGGCCTGCTGCTTGACAAGCCTGAATATGTGGAAGAGGCGAAATACCAGTTTCTCATTCACACCCAGTATCTGGCCGACCGCAAGACCGGCCTGTGGTTCCACGGCTGGACCTTCGAGGACAAGCACAATTTTGCCGAAGCGCTCTGGGCACGCGGCAATTCGTGGATCACCATCGCCATCCCGGAATTTCTCGATCTACTCGACCTGCCGGAAGGCGACGCGTTCCGGCGTCACCTGATCTCGACGCTGAAACGTCAGGCTGAAGCGCTGGCAGAACATCAATCATCGTCCGGTCTGTGGCACACGCTGATCAACGATCCGCAAAGCTATGTGGAATCCTCGGCTGCCGCCGGCTTCGGTTACGGGCTTATGAAGGCCGTACGCAAGCGTTACCTCGGTCCGGAATATCTTCCCGTGGCGGAACGTGCGGTAAAGGGTGTGATCGGCCATATCGATGCGGCCGGTGAATTGCAGAACACGTCCTTCGGCACGGCCATGGGATCAGATCTCGATTACTACCGCCAGATCAAGCTGACGGCGATGCCGTATGGGCAGGCGATGGCGATCCTATGCCTGTCGGAATATTTGCGTTCCTATATCTAACGACCAACCCGGGGGTTCCGGGCATTTCATGACCTTGTGATACGCCCGGCGCCTGTCGCCGGGCCGATGAACGCTGTCCTTTTTAGGAGGAGGAAAGCATGCATTCGCAATCAGTTTCCGAAATCACGTTAGCCTATATCGGCGGCGGCTCACTGAATTGGGCTCAGGTCCTGATGGCCGATCTCGTTCACGACCGTACAGTGGCCGGCGAGATCCGTCTGTTCGACCTCAACCTGGAAGCCGCGCAGCGTAACGCAGCGATCGGCAATCGTCTCTCGGAAGCCCACGGGCTTTCTATTCGTTATACCGCAAGCGAGACAATCGCGTCCGCTTTGACCGGTGTCGATTTTGTCGTCGTATCGATCCTGCCGGGGTCGTTCGACGACATGGCAAAGGATCTCGAACTGCCGGAAGCCGAGGGCATCATTCAGGCGGTTGGTGATACCGTCGGGCCTGGCGGATTGGTGCGCGCCATGCGTGCGATCCCCGCCATGGCCGAAATCGCCGAAGCGATCCGAAAATATGCGCCCAAGGCCTATGTGTGCAACCTGACTAACCCTATGTCGGTCCTGACGGGCGCGCTTTACGCCGCTTTCCCCGATATCAGGGCATGGGGCGAATGCCACGAAGTCACCAAGCTGCGCCACATTATCGCCTGGCTCGCCAATCGAGCAGAAGGTGCGATCCGTTACGGTTTTCGCGATGTGCAGGTTAATGTTCTCGGCATCAACCACTTCACCTGGGTCGACCGCGCCTTCGTCGGTGGCCGGGACTGGCTACCGGACTATCTGAATTTCGCGGCGGAAAATCGCGAAAACGGGTGGCGCGCCAAGCCCCTGGATCCGAACGATGAATTCCAGCGCTATTTCGAAGACATCAACAGAGTCAAGTTCGATCTGGCCTCGCGCTTCGGCATCGCGGCTGCGGCGGGTGACAGGCATCTTGCCGAATTCCTGCCCGCAAGCTGGTATCTCAACCGCGCATCCGAATGGGGCTTTGGCCTGACACCGGTGGATTGGCGCCGCCGCGATCAGGCCAAACGCCGGGAAGACGCACGCCTGGCTGAGACTGGCAACGAAGTGCCACCACTACGGACAGTCTCGGAAGAGGCCCTTGTCGGGCAGATCCGCGCGTTGACCCGTGGCGAGACGCTGGTCGTCAACGCCAACATGCCCAACATCGGTCAGATGCAAGGCTTTGCACCGGGCACTGTCGTCGAGACCAATGTGCTGTTTTCCGGTCATGGGGTGCGCCCGATACATGCCGGACGTTTGCCAGCAGCCGTCGAGGCTTTGGTAAAACCACATGCGGAGCGTCAGAATACCGTATTGCAGGCGGTCCTCGCTGGTGACGGCGCAACTCTCGAAGGCCTGTTCCTTTCCGACCCGCTGGTTGCACCGCTAGGTCAGGACCGTGCCGCAAAACTGTTCCGGGCCATGGTTGCCGCGACAGCCGCGCGCCTGCCGGAGAAGTTGAGGAGGCTCTCTGCATGAGTGGCGATAGTCGACTTCTCGGCTTCTGGTACGTCCTGCCGTACCTGATCGGCCTGCTGGTTTTCACGGCCATACCGTTTCTTGGCTCGCTCTACCTGTCGTTTACCGATTACCGGTTGATGCAGGGCATGGATTTTGTCGGACTGCAAAACTACATCGACATTCTGACCAGTGACCGCACATTCACGCGGTCCTTCAACGTGACGATGCTCTTCGTGGCGCTAACCGTGCCGCTAAAACTGGCCTTCGCGCTTTTTATCGCCAGTATCCTCAACTCCAAGCTCAAGGGCATCGGTATTTTCCGCACCGCCTATTACGTGCCCTCCATTCTTGGCGGCTCGATCGCTGTCGCGGTTTTGTGGCGCTACATGTTTGCCGATGTCGGTATGGTCAACATGGCTTTGACCGGCCTTGGTTTCAAAGCCATCAACTGGTTCGGCAATCCCGGTACGGCGCTGTTCACCATCACGATCCTGCGCTTGTGGCAGTTTGGTTCGGCCATGGTGATCTTCCTGGCGGCGCTGCAATCGATCGACAAGTCGCTTTACGAGGCGGCGGCCATCGATGGCGCAAAGCCGTGGCGGGCCTTCTTCGCCGTCACCCTGCCGCTTCTGACGCCGGTCATTTTCTTCAACATGATCATGCAGATGGTTCAGGCCTTCCAGGAGTTCAACGGACCTTATGTCATCACCAGCGGCGGCCCCTTGAAATCCACCTACCTGCTGCCGCTGTACATCTATGAAATGGCCTTCAAGAAATTCGACATGGGGTATGCCTCCGCCATCGCCTGGGTGCTGTTCACAGTCATCATGGTGCTGACGCTCATCGCCTTCTGGTCTTCGAAATACTGGGTCTATTACGCCGGCGACAAGAGGAGCTGACCATGAGTGACAGTATCATTCACTCCGACGACAAGGCCTTCGAAGAGGCCGAACAGTATCTTGCCGTGCAGAGGCGCCGCGAAAAGATAACGCTGACCATCCGCTATACCATCCTGACGGTTGTCGGCCTCATCATGCTTTATCCATTGATCTGGCTGGTCGGCGCAAGCTTCATGACCAATGAGGAAATTTTTGGCAGCGCCGGCTTCATGCCAGCGAACCCGGTAATGGACGGTTATATCGAAGGCTGGCAGACGTCGACGCCCTACACATTCGGTCGCTTCTTCTGGAACACGTTCCTGATCATCGCGCCGAAAACGATCTGCACGGTGATTTCCTGCACGGTCGTTGCCTACGGGTTTGCCCGTTTCGACTTTCCCGGCAAGAAGATTCTGTTTGCCGCCGTGATCGGCACGCTACTTCTGCCCAACGTTGTTACCCGTATCCCGCAATACATGCTCTTCAACGAACTCGGCTGGCTCGACAGCTACCTGCCGCTCTGGGTGCCGTCCGCTTTCGCCGGCGATGCGTTCTTCGTCTTCCTGCTGTTGCAGTTCTTGCGTTCCATTCCGCGTGACATGGAAGAAGCGGCGCGCGTGGATGGCGCCACCAGTTTTCAAGCGCTGATCTACGTGGTCGTGCCGATGCTGGTGCCTGCGATGATCTCGGTCGGGCTGTTCCAGTTCATGTGGACCATGGACGATTTTCTCGGCCCGTTGATCTACATCTCTTCGGTTGAAAAATTTCCTGTTTCATTGGCGCTCAAATTGTCGATCGATACTGCTGAATCGTTCGAGTGGAACCGCATCCTTGCCATGTCAGTGCTGGCGCTTCTGCCGTCGTTGCTGGTGTTCTTCATGTCTCAGAAATACTTCGTCGAAGGCATCTCTGCCGGTGGCGTAAAGGGTTAATCCAATGGCACAATTGACTATCCGTAACCTGGAAAAGGTCTATAGCGGCACCATCAAGGCGCTTCACGGCATCAATCTCGAAGTCAAGGACGGGGAATTCATGGTGCTGGTCGGTCCTTCCGGCTGCGCCAAGTCGACAACGCTGCGTATGATTGCAGGCCTGGAAACCGTTTCCGGCGGCCACATCACAATCGGCGAAAAGGTCGTCAACAACCTGCCCCCGGGTGACCGTGGCATCGCCATGGTCTTCCAGAACTACGCGCTCTATCCGCATATGAAGGTGCGCAAGAACCTCTCCTTCGGGCTCAAGCTGGCCGGGGAAAGCAAGGAGGAGATTGCAAGGCGCGTTGCTGAAGTCGCCGAAGTGCTGGAAATCGAGCCCTTGCTAGACCGCCTGCCCAAGCAGCTCTCCGGCGGGCAGGCCCAGCGCGTGGCGCTCGGGCGTGCGCTGATCAAGAAGCCGGAAGTGTTTCTGTTCGACGAACCGCTTTCCAACCTTGATGCCAAGCTTCGTGCGTCCATGCGCGTACGCATCACCGATCTGCATCGCCGGCTGAAGGAGCAGGGGCAATCGTCCACCGTGGTCTACGTTACCCATGACCAGGTCGAGGCCATGACCATGGGCGACCGGATCTGCGTCATGAAGGACGGCCACATCATGCAAGTGGATGATCCCGAAACGCTCTATGCCCGGCCGGCAAATGCGTTTGTTGCAGGTTTCATCGGCATGCCGGAAATGAACCTTGTCAGTGCCAGCTTGAGCCGCGGCGAAAGCGGGCCGGTCGTCACCTTCGGAGACCAGTCGATCCAGTTCGGCAAGGAACTCGCAGCGCGCCTACAATCGGGTGTGGACGGCGATGTAACCTTCGGCGTGCGGCCGCAGCATTTCCGCCTGGCAGAACCGAGTGAGGATGCCTTGATAGCGAAGGTCATCAAGGCGGATTTCCTTGGGCATGAAGTCGATGTGCACATTACCATCGGCGGTCAGCGTTTTACCATCGTTCTGCCTGTCGAGAACTTCCGCAAGGCTGTCGTTGACGGCGCCATCCGTATTCGCCCGGAAGAGGAACGGGTTTTCATCTTCGACCGCGCAAGCGGTTTGAACGTCAGCTTAGCTTGAGGGCGCAGCCGACGACTATGTCACCGATGCAGGGTTTCAGGAGGAAAAACGCATCATGAGTAAGAAATCGATACTGAAGGTTCTATCTGTTACACTGGCAGCGTCCGTGGTTGCCACAAGCTTCGCTTCGGCGGCGGATTTGCGCATGTCCTGGTGGGGTGGCGATGGTCGCCATGTCGCCACGCAGAAGGCTTTGGAATACTGCTCGACGAAGACTGGGCATAAGGTCAAGGCCGAGTTTGCCGGCTTCGAAGGTTATCTCGAAAAGCTGACTACGCAGATGGCCGGCAGCACCGAGGCCGATATCATCCAGGTCGACTGGCCTTGGCTCTTCCAGTTCTCCAAGAACGGCGATGGTTTTGCCGATCTCAAGCAGTTTGCCGGCGAGCTTGACCTGACCCAGTGGAACGACAGCCAGCTGGCGCCTGCCATGATCAACGGCAAGCTCAACGGGGTACCGGTTTCCGTTACCGGCGCCACCTTCTACTTCAATGACGAGATCTACAAGAAGGCCGGCCTTGAGACGCCGAAAAGCTGGGATGATCTCGCCGCAGCGGCCAAGAAGTTGAACCCGCAGGGCCTCTATCCGTTCGATACCACCCGCGTCATCCTGATGCTGATGGTCGAAGCCTTTGCGGCACAGATCTCCGGTCAGGAATTCGTCAAGCCCGGCACCAATGAGCTGGCCTGGACTGCAGAAGACATCGCCGGTGCGCTCAAGCATTACCAGTGGATGGTGGATAACGGTATCGTACGCTCCGCCAAGGATGCGGCCGGTGTCGGCAATATCGAAATCTTCGACGATCCGGCCTGGGTCACGGGCAGAATCGGCGGCACCTATTTCTGGGATTCGACCTATTCGAAATACGATGATCCGCTGACGGTCGGAAAGCTGATACCGGCCGCTCCGCTGCAAATCCCAGGCGCGAAATCGGATGGCGTCTACAAGAAGCCGTCAATGGTCTTCTCGATCTCCAGGCATTCGAAGGATCCGAAAGCCGCAGCCCAGGTGGTCAACTGCCTGCTGAACGACAAGGAAGCCATAATGATCCTTGGCGACAGCCGCGGCCTTCCTGCTTCGGCTATTGCCAAGTCGACGCTTGAAGCCGCAGGCAAGCTGACACCGGAACGTCTCGAAGGCGCGAAGATCGTTGCAGCTTCGACTGGCCCGGTCATGTCGCCGCTGATCGAACATCCGACGGTGCAGGAACTGTTCAAGGACGTCATCGAGCAGTTTGCTTATGGCCAGCTGACGGCCGATGAGGCCGGCCAGGAAATCGTCGATGGCCTGACCAAGGCCCTGCGTCGCCTTTAATCATTGCGATGGCCCATGTCGAAAGGCATGGGCCATAATAACGGCTGCGCGACATGTGTCGCCTCAACCCAGAAATGCCTCAACATCCCTATCTCACGCTGGGAGCCGAACGCGTGATTGCTGTTTCCGTACCAGATGAAGCCAGTCGGCCGATACGCGGCTTTCTAATGGCGGGTATCCCGTCGCTTATCTCAGTTTATCGCGACAGCTCGTTTTTCGCTCAGGCTCTTCCGAAAACCATTTTTTGAACGAGCGCAATTCGAACTTCATACAGTCTATGAGAAAGCAATGTCCGCAGCCTTGACGGCAATGGCGGTGGCGGGCGACGGCGTGCACGGAATAGCAGACTCACAGACCTCCAAACCGCAGCGCAAGCTCAGCCAATCAGCATGGCAACAAAAGCGTCGTAAAGTGAGAAAACAGTAGTCCCAACGCGATTGTCATGGATTTCCACCAGCAGCATTACCAAAAGGACCAGATTACCGGTGATCAAAAACGGCTTGGCCCAGTTGCGATGACCGGAGACTACAGGTTCGATATCGCCTTCCAACGCTTTCGCCGGACCTGCACCGAGCGCGACATGCGCTTCGGTAAATTCGACCGAGCGACGTATCGCCTCGATGGTGGTGCTCAGCTTGCGTATTTCCTCATCAAATCCCGGCGGTGCGGCTGCGGGTATCACCGCCGGGCTGCGCGCAACGGTATGGCGCTCGACACGCACGATACGCGAGCTTTCCTGCGCCGTATTGTCCTGCCCGATGTCTCCGCGGCGCAGCAATTCGCCGGCGATTGAGTGTACGTCCGAAAGTCTGTTGTCCATGTTACTCCCTCAATACTCCGTGAGGCATTCTCGATAGAAACGGTTCCAGTCGCGATTAGCTTTCGCGCATTGCGTGACGCAGCTGATCGGAAAGCGGCTTGATCATGTAGGACAGGATCGTGCGGTTTTCGGTCTGCATGAAGACTTCCGCCGGCATACCTGGCTTCAGCATCGTGTCTCCCACCTTGGCGATCTCGGCTTCGGGGATGCGCAGCCTTGTCAGGTAATAGCTCGCACCGGTCTTTTCGTCGGTGGTCAGATCCGGCGAGATGTCGATAACCAGCGCGCCGAGCTCCGGCGTCACCCTCTGGTTAAGCCCACTCAGGCGAACGCGGGCATCCTGACCGCCGAAAACCTGATCGACATCGGCCGGCGAAATCATCGCCTCGACGATCAGTTCGTCGTCTTCGGGGATGATGTTGACCAGCGTCTCGCCCGGACCAGCAACGCTGCCGATCGTATGGACATTGAGCTGATGCAGGGATCCGGCAATCGGCGCGCGGATTTCGAGTTTGCGCAGCTTGTCGAGGGCGGCCACGCGTTCCTCATTCAGCTTGGCGATCTCGGGACGTTTCTGGTCGAGTTCGGTCAGCACGCTCTCATAGAAAGCTTCGTCCACCTGGATGAGCTTCAGTTCCGCCTGGGTCTTGGCCTGTTGCGTCTCGATGATTTCAGCCGTCAATGCGGACTGGCTGCCGGTGAGTGAAGCCTTCTCGCGTTGCATCGCGATCAGCTGCGATTGAGTGATCAGGCCGCGAGCATTCAGGCTGTCGTAGCGACGCAATTGATCATCGAGCAGCGCCATATTGGCGTCCACCGCTTTGCGCTGCGCCTCAAGCGCCGAGATCTGTTCCGCGAATTGTCCTACCTGTTTCTCCAGCTGCGCCTTCTGGCTGCTCCTCGTCATCTGGCGGGCAAGCTTGAGCATGATCTGCGCCTCGGTCAGCAAGGTACGCCGGTCGGTCGGCACGAAGGAGAGTTCGGCTGGAAGATCAATGCCTGTGCGCCCCGCCTGTTCTGCAAGAAGACGCGCTTCCTGCACCATGAGCTGCGCAAGCTGGCCTTCGATGATGCCGAGATTGGCGCGAGCGGTCGTCCCATCGAGGCGGAAAAGCAACGCGCCGGCCTCGACGCGATCTCCCTCGCTGACGACGATTTCCGAGATGATACCGCCATCGGCATGTTCGACCTGCTTGGCGCGGCCAAGAACGATGATCTTGCCGGCGGCCATCACGGCGCCGCTGATTTCGGCATAGGCCGCAGCGGTGCACACGCCTCCGAGGAAAAGCCCTCCGACACCGATTGCCAGGAACAGTTGCTTGCGGATGGCACTGGTGATGGTTTTGTCGAGTGTGTCATAGCGCATTGGCGACCACCTTTCCGGGCTGCTGCGAGCCGCTGAGCATCGAGACATTGGAGAGTACCTGGTCCTTGTCGCCGAAAGCCACCTGTTGACCATTCTGGATGATCAGGACCTTGTTGACGGCAGCCAGTGCGCTTGCCCGATGGGCGACCACGACGACGATGCCACCGCGTTCGCGAATATCCATCATTGCGCGGGAAAGCGCCTGCTCGCCCTCGACATCGAGATTGGAATTGGGTTCGTCCAGAACGACGAGGAACGGGTTGCCGAAAAGGGCGCGGGCGAGACCGACACGCTGCCGCTGGCCGGCGGAAAGGCGCGCGCCGCCCTCACCGATCATCGTGTTGTAACCCTCGGGCAGACCGGCGATGAGATTGTGGATACCGGCCATCTTGGCGGCGGCGACGATTGCCACGACATCGGCATCCTTGTCGAAGCGGGCGATGTTTTCCGCAACCGTTCCCTCGAACAGCTCGACATCCTGCGGCAGGTAGCCGATGAAGCGGCCGCGATCCTGATCGCTCCACTGGTCGATCGTCGAACCGTCGAGGCGGATGGCACCCTTGAGCACCGGCCAAACCCCGACCAAGGCGCGGGCAAAGCTCGTCTTGCCGGAGCCGGAGCCGCCGATGATGCCGAGCCCGTCACCCGCCTGCAGCGAGAACTCGACACCCTGAAGGAGCACGAGAGGTTCTCCCGGCGCACTCGTTGCGGCATCCTGAACGGTCAGTTCCTGCCTCGGCAGCGGCAGACCTTCCAGCCCCTTGTCGACATCGCATTGGAGCAGCACTTGGTTGAGGCGACCGGCGGCCTGCCGGCAAGCGATGAAGGATGGCCATTGACCGACGGCCTGTTCGATCGGCGCGATGGCGCGGGCCATGATGATCGACGAGGCGATCATCACCCCGCCGGAGATTTCCTGCTTGATCGCCAGATAGGCGCCCAGCGCCAGCATGGCCGATTGCAGGATCATGCGCAGGAGCTTGATGACCGATGAGTAGAAATTGCTGCGGTCGGTCGCCATCTGCTGCGAGAAATAATAGGGCTCGACCATTTCCGAAAACCGGTCCGACAGCCGCCCCAGCATGCCCATCGCGTTGACCACTTCGGAATTGCGCCTCGCGCTGTCCATGATCTTCGATTGCGCGGCGGTACGCATGCCCACTTCCTTGGTCGGGCTGCGCGAGGCGAACTCGTTGCAGATGACCAGCACGAAGATCAGCGCGCCGCCGGCAAGTGCAAGATAACCGAGCGCGCTGTGCATGATGAAGACCAGCGCAAAATAGAGCGGCATGAAGGGAAGGTCGAAGATTGAGGCCGGGCCTTGCGAGCCGAGAAACCGGCGGATCGTATCGAGATCACGCCCGGGATGAACACCCGAACCCTTCGAGCCGAGCAGCACCGGAAGCCGGATATTGGCCCGCAGCGACGGATTGCAGAGCCGTGTATAGACCCGCATGCTGATCCGCAGAAGTGCCTTGGATCGCAGAATGTCGAGCATGCCGCTGAAGAGATAAAGCGACAACGTGATCATCGACAAGACAACCAATGTCGGCACGCTGCTGCTTGAAAGCACCCGGTCATAGACCTGCAGCATGAAGATCGGCCCGGTCAGCATCAGGATGTTGAGCACGGCGCTGATGACGAAAATACCCCAGAATGCCGAGCGGCATGTGCGGATGGCGTCGGCGACCGAGAGATTGCGATTACGTTTCAACATGAACTCGCCCCAGTGTCCGGCCGGTCTTGGATGCCGGCCATTCCCCCTTGATTGGCGACGGCGCCTTTGACCGGCGCCGTCGCCCGATCCCGTCAGATGACGATGTCGTAGCCTTGCAGGTGGTTCTGTTCCTGCTCGTCGAGCGGCGTCATGCCGAGATCCGCGATCTCCGGGGCGGGCGGCGTGTCGTCGATAGTGGAGGTTTCGCTATCCAGACCGAGGCTCGCTAGCGTCATTGCGGATGCACCTGCCGGTTCCAGCGAGAAGGACGAGAAGTCCTGCGAGCCGCCGTTGAAGGTCAGGCGCACGACCGTCGTGCCGGCATCGAGCGCGACGCTGACGGTTTCGGTGTCCTGGAAGTTCGACCAGGTCCCGGTTCTGGGAGTCGCGACCGTCACCGTGTCGACCGCCGAACCGTTGGTGAAGGTGGCCGTCACGCTGCGGTTCGGACCACCGGTTTCACCCAGCGACATCGACAGGTTGAAGTCATAGGTGCCGGCCTCGGTCACGTTGATCGTGTATTCCAGCCACTCGCCATTGGCGATCCAGCCCACGTCGCCGCCGCCGGTTATCTCGACCGACGAACCTGCGCGGCCGCCATTGGTGCCACCCTGAAGGCCGGCGGCATCATTGTAAGCGACGCCTTGACCGCCATTGTCATACTCGACGCCGTCGATGACGAGCCCCGCATCGCCGAGTGCCGGAGCCACACCACCGAAGGGCTGCTGGCTGGCCGGCGCCGTCAGCGTGAAGGATGCCAGATCCAGCACGTAGCCGTTCGACGCAAGCGGACCGTTGAAGGTCAACCGCAGCGTCTGCACACCTGCACCGAGATTGATCGATATAGGCGCACTCTGGGCAAAGGCGGCGCTGTCGAAATTCGAACCGCCCGCGTGGCCGTCGGCAAGGGTGACCGTGCCGAGCTGGGCCTGGCCATTGAGGGACACGCCGATCGTGGCGCCGGCAACCGGCGTCTTGGCGTTGGCCGAGAAGGTGTAGGTTCCGGCCGTCGGCACGTTGATCGTGTACTCCACCCACTCGCCCGGCTTAACATGGCCAATGTCGAGACCCGCACCGACCAGCTCGACACCGCGCCCCGGCCGGAAGGTCGGGTTGCTCGTCGGATTGTCGAGGCCGGCATTGTCGTTCCAGGAAATCCCCTGGCCGCCATTGTCGAAGTTCGTGGCGTCAACGGTCAGCACCCCGTTGGTGAAGGTCGGGGCAGCTCCCGGATATGGCGTCTGCTGGTTCACCGGTGCCGTCAGCTTGAACGAAGCCAGATCCAGCACGTAGCCGTTCGATGCAAGCGGACCATTGAAGGTAAGCCTGAGCGTCTGCACGCCAGCGCCGAGGTTGATCGAGACCGGCGCACTGTCGGCGAAAGCCGCATTGCCGAAATTCGATCCGCCTGCATGACCGTCGGCCAGCGTGACTGTCCCAAGCTGCGTCTGGCCGTTCAGCGAGACGGAGATGGTGGCGCCGGTCACCGGTGTCTTGGCATTGGCCGAGAAGGTGTAGGTTCCGGCCGTCGGCACATTGATCGTGTACTCCACCCACTCGCCCGGCTTCACATGGCCGATATCGAGGCCCGAGCCGACCAATTCAACATCACGGCCCGGCCGGAAGGTCGGGTTGCTTGTCGGGTTGTCGAGGCCTGTATTGTCGTTCCAGGAAATCCCCTGGCCGCCATTGTCGAAGTTCGTCGCGTCGACAGTCAGCACGCCATTGGTGAAGCTCGGAGCCGTGCCGCCATAGGGCGTCTGCGGTCCGGTCGGCGGCGGCGTGGTCGTGTCAAAGAAGTTGACCGTGCCGTCATTGTCCGCATCGAGCCGCAGCGCATCGTTGATGCCGTCACCATTGGCGTCATTGGCAGCCGTCAGGACATGCGGCTTGACGTTCTTGATGATGAACATGTGGTCGTTGTAGTCGTAATTTCCGGCGCCCGGATAATCCTGGATGGCGATATAGGTACCGGGAATGACGTTGCCATCGGCATCGAGCGCCTCGAAGAAGCGGATCAGGTGACCCTGGTCCTCGCCGACGAGCTGGCCGAAATTCGGATCGATCTTGTTGGCTTCCGGGTCGGTCCACGAAGCGTAGGTCGGACGGCCATCGACCGAGATGAACAGGCCGAAAGGCGTGTTCTGGTTGATAACGCCGCGGGCGACGGATGCACCGGCACCGTTCCCCGTCACCAGTTGGTCCGGCAGAACCGTCTGGCCCTGCTGGTCGTCATTGGCGAAGAGATTGGTGACCGCGCTCGATCCGACCTGGTGATAGCCGAGGCGAGCGACATTGCCCTGCTGCAGGAAGGCCGCCATCTGGATGACCTCGACGCCCTTGGACGGGTCGAGCTTTTGCAGATAGGGCATCAGCACTTCGTCGCCGATCGTTTCCACCTTGCCGCCATTGGCAAGCTGGCCCTGCGCGATATCGGTCGAGTAACCGAATGCCTCGACGATCTGGGCGACAGTCGGCTCGGAGTTGTTTTCGGAAAACTCCTGCGCCAGGCCGGCGAGCTGGATGACCTGCGCTCCATCGTAATCGTTGGAGTTGATCGTCAGCGTCGCCTTGTAGATATCCGCACCGGCAGTATTGCCAGCATGGGTGCCCTTGAAACGGACGGTCACCTGAACGGAGGCACCGGCGGCAACGCTCGTCGGAACCGTGCCGACAAACTCGAAGGCCGAAGTGTCCGACAGGACAAGGCTCGTCAGTGTCAGCGCGGTAAAGCCGTCATTGGTGATGGTGAACGTCGCTTCGTTACGGAAGGTCTGCGCGGCATTCACCGGCTGGTCGATATTGGTGAAGACCAGACGGTCGTCTGCCGCCGCATCGTCGAGACCGGCGATGACCATATCTGCGCCGAAGCCGACCGGCTGGACGCCCTCGATGACGAAGAGGTTGTCGTTATAGTCGTAGTTGATGCCGGTATAGTCCATGATGCCGAGATAGACATTCGGGATCACGTTGCCATTGGCGTCGAGCGCCTGGAACATCTTCACGGTATGTCCCTGCTGGGCGCCAGGAACGATGACCCCACCTGTCGGGTTGAGCCGCGGGTCGGTCGAAAGGCCGGCCACGGTTATCCCGAAGATTTCGTTGCCCGCCCAGCCGTCAGGTATATCGTTGTTGGTGAAGTTGCGGGTGGCAAAGGTGTTGTCATTGCCGGCATTGGGCAGAAGCCGCTGGTTGTCGTTGCCTTCGTGGTTCCAGAAGGTCGTGCCCTGCCCTTTGTTACCAGGATTGTGGATGCCGATCGTCGCACCGCCGGGGCCGTGGAAAGCTGCGATCTGGGTGATCTTCGCGGTTGTCACGCCATCGGCGAGCTTCCAGTAGGGCGACAGCACTTCCGTCTCATCGGTCTTGGCAAAGACGTCGTCGGTAGAGAGAACCGAGTTCTCGCCACCGCCCTGCAGCCTCAACCCCTCGATGACATTACCGAAGCCGAAGATCTTCCAGATCTCGTTGACATTGGGTTCCTGGCCACCCTCGTCGCGTGCCTGCCAGAAACCGGCAAGTTTTATGTTTGCGACAGGGCTGTCCTGATCATTGGTGATGAGTTTCAACTGGCCTTCAAAGACGGTCGAGGTCGCATCGACATTGGTGGTCGGCGGCGTATAGGCCGCACGATTGAAGACGACCATCACATCAAGGAAGGAGCCGGGCGCGATCGTGGCGCCGTTGAGCGCATTCGGATTCTGCAACACGAACGGGCCGGTGAGCTGGTAGTCGCTGATGGTCAGCGGCTCGGTGCCGGTATTGCTCAACCGCACCGTACCGGTATCCTTGAAGTCGCGCGGCGCGCCGGGTTCCACGGCATCCGGGTCCTCGATATAGGAGAAATGCAGCCGGTCGTCGAAATAGGCGGCATCGAGGCTCTGGACCGCGATATCGGCATTCGGATTGCCCGGCGCCGGCTGGATATCGAGATAGTCGAGACCGTTGGCACCCGGTGCGTTTGAGACGATCCGGAGCTGGTAGTTCTCACCGGCTTCAAGCACCAGATAGACGGACTCCTCCCCTGCGGTGCCCGCCCCCGGGAAAGCGCTGATATCCACTTCGACGCCGTTGAGGAACCACTTTAGCGACTGGCCGTTGGCGGCGTTCGCATTGGCGGCGACATCCAGCTTGTAGGTGCCATCCGCATCGACGGTGAAGTAGAAGTCGACGGTGCTGCCGTTGACGGTATGCGCCGAGCCATCGGTCGCCTCAAGCTCTATGCGGCCGGAGCCGTCGATCTCGGCGTAATCCGGTTCGAAGATGGCGACCGCATCCTTGGTGACCCGGATGTAGTCGATGTTCGGACCGACACCGCCCGGCGCTTTCAGGGTAATAACGGTTGTGCCGGCAGACAGGTCGAGTGTGACCGACTGCGGCCCCCAGACGGTTTCCCCGGCATTCGAGTTGGCGGCAAAAGGTAGCGTCTGGACCGCGACACCATTCACGAGAATAGTCATCGGGCGCGCGGCCTTGCCCGCACCAAGCGCATAGAGGATATCGAGGCCGTAGCTGCCGCTGGTGCCTGTCGAGATCGTCCAGCTGACCGACTGGTCGGCTGTCCCGACATAATCGACAAAGGCGCCGCCGGACTGGTTGCGGTTTTCCGTGATGATTGCCGCACCGCCGAGATCTGCCTTTTCCGCCTCGTATTTGACATAGGTCGTGCCGTCGACGACCATCTCGCCGTCGTTTGGAACGGCATTGCTCTCGCTCGCCACCAACACTTCCAGCTGGTCGATATTCGGGCCGGTATTGGAGACGGAGCGCAGGGTCACCGTATTGGCACCTGCCGTCAGAACGACCGGAATTTCGACCGTCCGCCATTGGTTCCAGGGGTCGGAACCATCGGTTACCGTGATCGGCGCAAAAGACTGGACCTTGATGATCGTGCCGTTGATTTCAAGCTGCAATGGCCGGTCCGTCGTGCCGCCATTGGCATAACGGAAGCGCAGGATGGCATTGCCGGCCTGGTCCGACGGAACCGAGAAGTTGAAGCTGATGAAATCGGCATTGGTGGAACCGAAATCGGCATAACCGCCCGGAATTCCATCATTGCTGTTGGTATTCCCATCCGTGCCGTAAGCGCCCGGACGCAGGCCGTTCACCGTGCCGGCGACAGTGCCTGGTTCGATATTCGACGCATCGCGGATCTGGATCTGCGGTGCCGTACCCGTCGGCACGACGACGGAGGTGCCGTCATTCGGCGTCCTGTCTTCGGCCTGAATGGTGGTGAGAAGCACGAAGTCTTCGCCGGAAGGCTCCTCGCCCGGCACGAAGTTCAAGGTCACCGTCTTGCTGTTGAGCGCGTCGTCCGTGACTTCAAGGCTGGCAGTCACCGGCCCCGAGGTTGTTCCGAGATCGATGGTGAACTGCTTCTGCGCATTGACGGTAATAGTCTGCTTCGGCCCGCCATCGAAGGAAATGCGGATCGCCGTGATATCGTCGTCTAGACCATCGATGCGGAAGATCGCGGCTTCAGGATCGGTAACGTCGACGGCGACGAGGGCGAGATTGTTGCCCTCGTCGGCCGTCAGATCCTGCGTAACGCCACCGGGCGCCGGGGTAAGCAGGATCAGCTGGCTCGCACCCGTGCTGCGGTTCAGCGTCATCAGGTAGAGCTGGCCGGTCACGGGGTTTTCGATGATGTCGAGCGGATCGATATAATCGTCGATGACCGAACCGTCGGGACGACGCAGCACGTCGTCGTCGATGATATTGCCCTGGGCATCGACACGGATGTAGCGGACGTTATCGCCAGTCGAGAACTGGGCGAAGAGGACCGCGCCCTTGAGGTTGGAACCGAAGGCTCCACCGGTATATTCAATCGCGCCGTTCGGCGACTGGTTGTAGCCGAGATTGTAGACGCCATCGAGATCGTAGTCCGGATCGGGCTGGACGCCGGTCTGATATCCATCCGTGCTGCTATTGCCGTCATTGCCGCCGACAACCTCGTTCGGATCTCGGCCACCCGTCGGGTTGCCACCATTGAGGATGTATTGATCGCGCAGCACGTTGGGATGGCCGTAATAACCGCCCTCGTCGATGGTGAAGAAGTAGTCGTACTGTTTTGGCGAGTTGGCGATCGTCGTATCGAGGCCCGGCTGCGTCGGATCGGTCGGCGTCTTGCCGCCCGAGGCGGTACCGTTGGTCGGTACGTAGAGATTACCGTTCGAATGCCAGACAAGGTCGTAGGCATTACGCACACCGGTGGCATAGATGCTCAGCACGGCATCCGGAGCGAACGGATTGTAGAATGTCGAATGAGTGCCGTTCGCATTGAAGCTCGCAGCCGGCGACTGATAGCTCGGGTTTCCGGCGACACTGGGCTCGGTCTGTACGTTGAACCCGCCGGCCGGCGCATTGCGGGTCGGATCGATTTCCAGGATCGCGGCATTGAGCAGGCGTTCTGGACGGTTCCCCCACGCGCCGTCGGCAGCGCCAGCCGCGGAGTTGGATCCCTGGCTGAGATAGAGCAGGTGTTCCGGCTCGCCATTCGTCGCGGTGTAATCGGGGTTGCGACGGAATTCCAGGCTATTGGTCAGGTGGTCACCGCCGGATCGCGGCAGGCCAGTGATATAGGTCTCCGCGGTCGAATTTTCGAAGACTTCGCTGAGCGTGACCTTGCTAACCCGACCGGAAAATTCCGGTGTGTCGAAAGCCTTGGATTCACGCGGGATCGGTGCGTTGTCGGAAATCCAGATCGTGTTCGAATCTTCGGGATCGAAGACGAATCCGACAATGCCGCGACGTTCGCCGCCCGGCGCTTCCAGATAGCTGAGTGACAGCGTTTCCTGCGAGGCCTTGTCGATCGTGCCGTTGGCGTTGACATCCCAGCGATGAATTTCACCGGTGATCGTGGCGACATAGAGCTTACCGTCCGGACCGAACTCGATTGTCGTATAACCGAAGGCGCCATCGGCAAAGCCGTTGAGAATGACGTCGGTCGAGAAGGCGACCTCGCGCGGCACGTCTTCCGGCGCAGTCCCCGTGACGAAGGTCGTCGTCAGGTCCTGGAACTGGCGAAGCGGCCCATTCGGATCGGTGATCGATCCGAGGTCCATCACGTCCTGAACCTTCAGCGTATAGCTGGTATTCTCCTTCAGATCCTGAAGCGGGCGGATGTTGAGCGTATCTGCCCCACCACTGATCTGGATCGCAACCGGCACTTCGATGCCGGTGAGTGTCTCGATCAGCTTGATATTGTCGGTATGGGTGATGTTCGGCCCGCGATTGCCTTCTGCCTGCAGGTTGATGCCGACGACGAAGGTCGAGGTCGGGTCGATGCCGGTCGGCAATTCGCCATCCGGACCGATCGCGATCGAGACCTGGCCGTCTTCCAGCGAGGCAGCGACAGGGGCTACGAAGTAGGAGAAATCCTTGTCGGCGCTTCGGCCATCGCCGGGTGTGAGGTCGGGGATGCGCTCGACTTCGAGATACTGGATTTCGGTGTTGACGCCGCCGATGGAGTCCATCGTCAGCCTGCCGTCCGTTACCGTCACCACAGCTGTGACCAGCGTCGAGCGGAAACCGCCGCCGTTCTGGCTGCCGTTGATCGGGTTTGCCGGCGTCCACTCAGGCATGACATTCACGCCTTCGAGGTTGATGATGTAGTTGGAATCGAAGGCTCCTGCCGTATCGCCGACCGACATCGTCACCTGATAGGTGCCGTTTTCGAGTGCCATTTCCCAGGCACGCGCACCGGCGGCTCCGGCACCCGGATATTCGAAATGGGCGTAGGTCTTCTGCAGGCTGGACGCGCCGGAAACGGTGTCCTTGTACCAATGGGCATTTGCCGGTTGGGCGGATGCGATCGTGCCGTTGGCGGTTCCGTCGGCAACGCTTGCCTCGGTTACCCAGCCATAGGAGAAGCCGTTTCCGCGGTTGCCATATGCGGCACCGGTATCGGCAAGATAACCCGTCGGGGTCTGGTATCCTGTCGGCAGGCCCTGCGTCGTCTGGCCCGGAGCCGGTTCAAAGTTGATCTTCACCACCGGCTCGAAGCGGATGAGATCGCGGGTTTCCCCCGGCCCCTCGTCCCCCTCGCGGCTGATCGTGACATTGTCGATATTCGGGCCATTGGTGGTCGTGTTGGCAATCGAAATGGCGTTGACGCCGGCGTCAAGCTCGATGTCGTAGGTAACCTCCACCCAGTTCGCCCAGCCCTGGTCACCGGTGCCACCGGTCGGGATGGTCGAATTCATCGATATGGTCTGGTTCTCGCCGTTGATCGACAGCACCATCGGGCGATCCGTCGTGCCACCATTGGCATAGCGGATCGTCAGCTGGTAGGTGCCCGCCTGATCGACGGTTACGTTGAAGCCGGCCTTGTCGCCAACCTCACCGCCCATATCGAGATAACCGCTGCCCTCATAGCCGGGACGCAGGCCGTTGCTGTCATAGGTCAGGCCGGGGCCGCTATTGCCGGCATTCGCTCCGCCCTCCTTGTTGGCGGGGGTGCGATAGACCGTATCGGCCGGTGTCAGGGCATTCGCCTCGATATCCGTGATCGTGAACGTCTCGCCTTCGATCGTGACCGAGAAAGGCTGCGTCGGGTTCTGCGGGCCCTCACCATCGAGATATTCGAAAGTAGCCTGATCGATATTCGGGCCACCGACCGCACCCGCCGGAATTTCGAGGCGAATGCTGTTTGCCCCCGCCGTCAATGTCACTTCGACGCTCTTTTCGATCCAGGAAGTCCAGCCCGTGGCACTGGCGCCAGTGCCTGTGATCGGACCGGGGATGAAGGACACCGAGCCTTCGCTCTCGCCGTTGACCGCTATGAGAAGCGGACGATCCGTCGTCGCCCCGTTCGCGTAACGGAACGTGACGAGGTATGTGCCCGCGGCCGGCGCGTTGACGTTGAAGGTGATCGCATCACCCGGATTCGAGCCGAAGTCGATGTATGCGCCGTCAGTCGCGCCGGGACGATAATTGCCCGTTGCATCGGGGCGGGTCGCATTGACCTCGCGGGTCAAAGACGTGTCGCTGTCACCGGTCCCCGTATCATTGACGGTGACCTTGGTTTCGTCTTCCGCCTGGATGGTGAACGGGGCGACGACAACCGGACCGGCAATCGTGATGTTCATCTGCGACTGCGCAACGTTACCCGCAGCATCGGTCACATAGGCAATCGCCGTGTAATTGCCCGACGCGAGCGCCGAACCGTCGACCGCATAGTCGCCGTCAGCGTCCGGATTGACGGTGACACGCGTCGCACCGCCATCGAAGCTCATCTCCACCTTGACGATATCGTCGTCGATACCGGCGAGGTTGAAGTTGATGGAATCGGCGCCGGCGCCGCTCAAGGGGCCCTGCGGGCCGGTGAGGAACAACGGAATCTCGTCCGCATCAGCCGATGTATCGCCGGTCGAGGGCACATTGCCGGTAATCTCGATGGAATCGAGATTCGGGCCGGTCGTGGCACCCGGCGGGATGGCGAGCGAGAAGGTATTGGTTCCCGCCTGCAGCGTCACCGTAACCGTCTGGAACGACCAGTTGTTGAAGCCTTCCGCCGGGCCGGACGTGCTGGTTCCGGTGGCGACGAAGGGCAGAGATTGCGCCGTGCCGCCATTCACGACGAGATTGAGCGGGCGGGCGCTGTTGCTGGCATAACGGATGCTGAACGTGTAGGTGCCGGCTGCCGGCACATCGACACTGTAGTTCAGGCGATCGCCCGCCGTGTCGCCGTAATCGACATAGCCGGTTCCGGAGAAGCCTGGACGCAGGCCATTGACGAGGCCCACGGTACCGGGGGATTCCTGGTTGCTTGGGTCGCGGATGGTCGTGATTGTCGTGTTCGAACCATTGTCCAGCAGCGTGATCGAGCCGGCTTCCGCCTGGATCGTGGTCGAGAACGGCACCAGGATCACCGGTTCGCCTACCGTGACGGAGAAGGTCACCGGTGCACTCGAAAGCTCACCATCGCTGGCGGCAACCGAAATGGCATAGGTACCGGCGGCCACATTGGTCGCGACGGTCAGCACGCCACCGGCAACGCTGATACCCGTCGGCAGCGCAGAGCCGTTGGCAAGCGTTGCGACATAGCTGACACTGTCGCCCGCATCCGGATCGGTAGCGCCGAGTGCCGTTGCAAGGTTGATCGTTGTCCCCTCGCCGGCATCCAGCACGACATCGGCGATATCGGCTCCCACTACGAGTTTCGGGGCTTCGTTGACATCACCAACGTTGATCGTCAGGTTCGTGGTGGTCGAAAGACCCTGCGTGTCGGTTGCCTTGACCGAGACGGTCACGGTCTCCTGCGCCTCGTGATCGAGGCTCACGCCATCGGCGAGACGGATCGTATTGCCTTGAATGGTGAACCGCGTGTCGGTTGTCGTGTAGACGATCGACGCACTGTTGCCATCCGGATCCGTGGCGGAAAGCGTGCCGATGACGCCCGCAATGACATTCTCGTTGATCGTGCCGCCGGTCAGTATCACCGCACTCGGAGCCTGTTGTACCGGTCCTGCGGTCGGAGTGAAAGTGAGCTTGTCGATGCGCAGATGCTCGCCGCTGTCGGACTGGCCGGAAAGCTGCGCGATGGTTGCGCCATCTATGAAGACCGGACTGGTGAAGGTGATGGTCTTCAGGTTACCGGCCTGCGCGGCGTTACCACGCGTTGCCGATGGATTGTCGAACGTGCCGTTGTTGTCGAAGCTCAGATTGGTGGCCAGAACCGTGTCGCCAATCTTCAGCGAGAAGGTGGCGCTGCCGTCTGTCTCGTCGAAGACGCTGATGGTCACGGTGTACCAGCCTTCGGTCACGCCATTCTGCGATAGAACAGTGGTGACATTGGCAGACTGGTTGGCATTGGCGCGGATCAGCTGGCCGCCGGAAGCGGCGGGGGCAGCTGAGAGATAGAAGCCGGTCGCCGAGCCCAGACCGGTAAAGGCCTCCGCTTCGACCAAGAAGCTAGCCTCGCCGACCGCTTCGCCGCCGATCAGGAACGGAACCTGGATTTCCGCCCGAAGACCGGAAGGGTCGGTCGCGACAACCGTAAAGAATCCTTCGCCCGGTTGCGTCGGTGTGCCGACAATGACGCCCTCAGCATTCAGGCTGAGGCCGGGCGGAAGGTCTTCGACGGAGAAGGTTAGCTGATCGCCGTCGACGTCGGAAAACGCATCGCTGAAGGACGAGATGTCGACGGAAACGTCGTCTCCCGTCATCGCCTCCATCGGCTCGAACTGGATCGACGTGTCGGCGAGCGGGGCATCATTGACGTCGGCAACAGTCAGGACGAAATCGCTGCTGGTCGAACCACCACGGCCGTCTGTCGCGACAACGGTAACCGTATAGCTTCCCGGCAGAGCCGCGATCGGGCCTGAGAGAACCCCGTCCTCGAAGACGAGGCCGGCAAAACCCTGAGCAGAAGTACCCTGAGCAGTCTTAACGTCCAGCGTATAGGTCAGCGTATCGCCATCCGCATCGACGAAGGGAAGGTCGACTTCGAGCAAACCGCGCTCGTTGATGCTCATGTCGGCAAAACCACCGCCGACAATGCCGGGAACGGTATTTTCCGGTTCGATCTCGGCAAGCTGCACGTTGGAGAAGCTGACCGAGCCGAGACCGTTGCTGGCCTGGTCATCATCGGCGA
This sequence comes from Aliirhizobium cellulosilyticum, assembly GCF_014198105.1. Classification (NCBI taxonomy): domain Bacteria; kingdom Pseudomonadati; phylum Pseudomonadota; class Alphaproteobacteria; order Hyphomicrobiales; family Rhizobiaceae; genus Aliirhizobium; species Aliirhizobium cellulosilyticum. Next base: position 32,878 of record NZ_JACIGW010000003.1, read on the forward strand.
TGAAGACCAGTGAACTGATCGTCTTGCCGGCATGGGCCGAAAGATTAATGGTGACGGTCATCACCTGACCGGGCGTTCCGGCCGAGCCGTTGCGCAGGTCGATGAAGGAAGACTGGTTGTGATTGCCAGCGATCTGGTAGATCGACTTGTCGCTAGCCTCGAAAGGCAGTTCGTCGTCATCGAAACCGATGGCGATGATTTCCGACAGTGAGCTCCCGATTGTGACCTTCAAGATCAACTGGGTATTTTCGGTGATCGTATAGCTTTCGCCAAGAGAAGCGCGTTTCCAGAAATTACCGTTGAGGGTGAGCGTGTTGCCGCCATCGGCAATGACACCGCCGGGACCGCTGTCCTGCGCGCTGTAGGGCGTCAGGCCGGCCTGGTTGAAGACGAGTGACTGCAGATCAGCCGGTTCGACCGGAACTTCCGGAACGTCTGTCACGCCGAATGTAAAGGCCTGCGTTGTCGTGAACTGGCCATCGGTGGCGCTGACGACGATCTGGACAGACGGTTCTGCGACAAAGTCGAAGCTGGCGCCCGGTGCGACGATCAGCTGGCCGCCATTGATCAAGAAACGTGCGTCGCTGACCGCATAGGACAGCACGTCGCCATCCGGGTCGGAGCCGCCGACCGTGCCCAGCACAGTGCCCTGTGCCACGTCTTCCTCAAATGTGTTTGCGCCCGTAAACGAAATGCTTGTCGGCGCTTCGTTGATATCGGCGATCGTGACAGTGATGGCCTGCGCCGTATTGGTCTGTCCGTCGCTGACGGTCACGGTCGCGGAATAGACACCATCGCCATCCGCATCGTTCGGGTTTTCGAAATCGGGCGCTGCGATCAGCGACAGATTACCGTTGGCATCGATGGTGAATTTGTCCGCATCGGCACCGGAGAGCGCATATTGCAGCAGGTCTCCATCGTCGTCGGAGGCGCTGATCTGGCCGACAGCAAGGCTGTTCTCGCTGATGACAAAGCCCGGATCGCTGGAGATTTCCGGCGCCGTATTGGTGGGATCGACAGGGTCGACTGGCTCGGCAGCAACGGTGATGCTGACCGTGATCGGGGTCGAACTGAGCGTACCGTCAGAACCGACAATCTCCACCGAATAAGAGCCCGGATCGACACTTGCAGCAATCGCGAGCTTGCCCGCAACGATCGAAAAGCCGTCCGGCAGGTCTTCGGCATTGGCGATGACGAGCGAGACATCGTCGCCATCCACATCGTCGGTCGTCAATGGAAGCTCGATGACATGCGCACTGCCTGCGACCACGTTCTGCGGGGCGACGCTGCCAAACAGCAGCGGTGTATCATTCACCCAAGCAACCGTGACGGTAACGGTGGACGTATCGCTCAGGCCGTCCTGATCGGTCACCGTGTAGCTGATCGATGCCGAGCCATTAAAGTCGGCAGCCGGTGTGAAGGTGATGACGGTGCCAAGAACCGAGACGGTGCCTTGTTCTGCCGGCACCGTTGCGATGATGGTGAGCGTATCATCTTCGGCGTCGGAAATCAGTTCCGCAACGTCGATCGTGATCGACGTGTCCTCGACGCCTTCAACCGTCAGGTCGAGCGCAATCGGAGCGGTATTTTCGACCGGCGTCGGATCGGCTTCCAAAAGCTTGATGACGAACTTGTCGATATTGGGACCGGTCGTGACGCCAGCGCCGCTGAGGATCAGTGTGTTGGAGCCGGCCTCAAGATGCACCGTGACGGTTTCGACTGACCAGCCTTCCCAGCCTTGACCAATACCGGTGGCACCGGCCGGCGCTGTCTGGACATTGGTGGGAAGGTCACTCGGGCGCGCCCTCACCGCATTGGCCTGAGTGGAGGCGAAGTTGAGCGTGTGTAGCGGATCGCCTGCGACCGCGTCGCTATAAAGCTTCAACGGCCGGTTTGTTGTGCCGCCGTTGGCATAGGTGACCATGAACGAATAGGTGCCGGAAACGGGAACGTCGAATGTCATCGAAACCTGCGCAGCGGCACTCTGCGCCCAATCGAGATAGGATTCGCCTTCGGCGCCAAATCGGAAGATTTCGCTCGCAGGCGTGTTTGACAGATTGATCGGCCGATTTATAGCGCCGTTGGAATTGTTGCCGACCTGGGTCACAAGGCTTTCTGCCTGGATTACGATCATGTTCGGATCGGCATTGCGGATTTCCAGATAGTCGATATTCGGCCCCGAAAAGCCATTCGCCGTCAGGCGGATCGTGTTCTCTCCGGCCTGCAGCAGAACGCGGGTCCCGCTCTCCGAATAGGTGGCGTTGTTTGTCGTGCCATTGAAGTCGAAGACGCGATCCCAAAGCTGGCCATTCACGTCGAGACGCATCGGACGGGTGGTAACGGTCGAGGAAAACGCATAACCGAAACCAATGTCGTAGAAACCCGCCTGGCCAACCGAGAATGTCCATTCGATATACTGGCCGTTGCCGATATTGTTGTTGGTCCCGACGCCGGCAAAATCGACATAGGCGTCGCCATCGGCCGCGTCCGCATTCGGAATATCGGTCGCGCCGGCAGTGTCCTTATGAACGACATTCGGATTGGTGGTCACGTTGCCACCGGAATTGCCGAGCGTGGCGACTTCAGCCTGAATGCGTAAGGGCATGGCGGTTACGACCGGCGGCTCAATCACCGGTTCGACTGGTGGCTCCACCGACGGCTCGACCACTTCCTCAACCACGTTCTCCGAAGGTTCGTCTGCGACCAGAGCCGGGCTGTCTACCGAAGGCTCGACCGTGACCAGCGCAGCTACGGAGCGGTTAACCGCCTGTCCTCCGATCTCGATCGGCGCAACATACGAAACGGGACCGCCCTCGCGGCCGGAAGACGAGATATCACCGGCGCCGATAAAGCGGAAATCGCGCCCGCTCGTTTCCGGTATTGCAGCGGAAGCCAAATCAGCTGGCGCAGCTTGCGGTACGGTGCCGGTCGTCAGGTTCGCCTTGCCATCCGGTGTTGCAGACGCCTCTTCCTGGGTTTCGTTCGATGCATTGGCGGTGGGAGACAAAGGTGTCGCTGCAAGACTTGCAACCTCTTCGGCCCGCGGAGCAGGCGGCGTCTCGTCCGGGGCAGCACCAGCCCTCGGCTTTTCCTCCGTCGCGTGCTGGACACTGGGGCTCAGCGCCAGCGCAACCGCACCGACGGCGGCAATGTTCAACCCGGCAAGGGCTGCCGATGTCAGGAGCGAACGGCCGGACTTGCCGCCACTGGCAGGGCCCAGGTTGCTGACGCTGGCAATTTCCGCACCGGCATTGTTGAGCGACGAGAAGGTCAGGACATGCATGCCCTCTGCAAGATCGATATGAAGGACCCTATTGGAGAAGGTCGTCCAAGAGCCGGTCGGCTCAAACTCGATGACTTCCGGCACCTGGCCACCGACGGACAATGTCGATCGAAGAGGTTCGTTACGACCGTTGGAAAAGGCGATCAGGATTTCCTGCAGGCCACCGACTGACACGTCGAGAAGAAAGCCCTTGGCCCCGGCTGCCTCGCCGACAGTTACCCCCAGCGGGGATGTCAGCTCAGCAACGGAAGTCACGATGATTTTGCCGGATTTGCTTTCGTTATCCATGATCGCCCCTAAAAGGAAGAGCGCTGATATCGCGCTCGAAGTGCTCCGACAGCCCGTGATTGTCCGGGCTTGTCCCCACCCCGCAGTGTGCTTGAGGCGATTGCGATCACAAACATCCCAAAAGGCCGAAGCGCTTGGTCAATTGAGGTAAACGAATGATTAACGACTAAACAAAACGCGCAGCCCCTACCCGAAACGCCAATTTCTGAATGAAACCGGGCAAAGCCCCACTGGCAGTCGCAGCGGGGCAAAAGAGAGCATCTATTGAGCTGAAGCGGCAGGCTCGCCAAGGATGGGGCTATCTGGAGACCTTTGAGACGCCGCAAGCGCGGAACCGAAGCCGACGGCAATAGCAAGATCCTGTTCACGTCTTGAATTCGAACAACCATAATTCAAACGGGATAAGACAGATGGGATGGTTGTCCCGCAATCGCGCCGAGCGGCGCGGGAAACGCATGCTCAGGCGATAATCGATGCCTGGAGTAGGAGCGTTTGGGTGAATTCGGGCATGAATGTTCGTAGATTGACGGCAACAAAGCCGCAAATAGCCGACATTACGGTTGTTGCCGGCCGGAAGAGATCCGAGCCAACCTGAATGCCCTTGTGACCCACGGCATAAAGCGCCGCTTGGGTGCGATTCTGCATTCCGAGCTTTTTCAGGATGGCCCGAACATGGACGCGAACGGTGCTTTCTGTGATATCCAGTTTTCGGCCGATAACCTTGTTGCTAGCACCCTTCGAAATCAGTCCGAGCACAGCATGTTCGCGATCTGTAAAAGAGCATCCCTCAAGGGCCCGGGCATTCATGTCGTCGGCGACGCCGGAATGTCCCAAGCCCGCAACGGCAACCGTCGGCAATAGCGTGATCCCATGACGAACGATGCGCGCAGCAAGCGCTATTTCCTGCAGCGAGGCACCATCAGGCAGCAACGCTCCCACTTTGCCGATGATTGATCGATACTCGTCGACACTTTGGTTTGCCCGCATCAAGACGATAATGTGCGATGTGTCGACGGCGTCGTTGTCACGATTGAGTTGCGCAACCAGTTCTTTCGGATTGACCGCGTCGATGATGACGACAGTGTCGTCCCAGTCGATTACCAGGTCCGCCACGCTTGAGAAGGAAGGAGAGTGTGAGACATGCGCAAACTCAGTTCTTATGGCTTGTGCCATGGCACAAGCAACGATCGTGCTGTCACTCACAAGAAATACTGAAACACGCATATTCCTTCTCCCCTGCAAAACTAATAAAGGAAATAAAAAAATAATCTACACTTTAATTCCCAGGAGTCGAAAAAGGTTATTTTGAAAAAGCGATGGGAATTTATACTTCACCGATTAGTCAATCATTGACAGCAAAATAATCATGAACAGATGGCGTAAATGCCTTACTCTCTAATGAGCTGCTTATGGTAACAAGCATCAATCAGCAGGCATCACTTTCGATACCTCGACATAGAAGTTCGGCCTCTGTAAAATTATCTGTCGATACGGGCCGCTTGGGTTCCGCTCTGCTCTTAGGAGACCCCTGCCCGTATTCGTTGAGAGGGGCTAGTAACCGGCGGTTCGATCAACTTGACCCTCCGGAATCTCGCAATGCTTGATAGCTTCGATCGCGCGCAGAACATGCGCCGTACCGGCGGCGGGATCGACCCAACTGGCAATGTGCGGCGTCACAGTAACCCTCTCTTCGCCCCAAAAAGGGTGGTCTGCAGCCAATGGCTCCTTGCAGAATACGTCGAGCATGGCGCCACAGATCTGGCCGCTGCGCAACGCTCTCAGCAGGTCCTCCTCGACCAACTGTTCTCCACGCCCGGCATTTATGACGTAGGCACCTTGCCTCAACGCTGCGAATGTTTCTCGATTGAGGATGCCGATCGTTTCTTCGGTATGCGGAAGAAGGCTGATCAGGATATCGGTCTCAGCCAGGAAGGACTTAAGACCACCCGCTCCGCCAAAAACGTCTAAACCTTCAACCGGCCGCCCGCTTCGGTTCCAGCCGCGAACCCTGTATCCCATCGCCGCCAGCGCCCGGGCGCTAGCCTTGCCGAGACCGCCCATGCCCATGATGCCGATCTGCGGATTTGAGAGATCGAGTTTCTGCCAGATCTTTGCAGCCTGGTTCGCACGCATCTCATCGATGCGGCGATGATGGTTGAGCACCGCCATGACGACGTATTGCACCATGCCATCTGTGATCGATTTGTCGACCATGCGTACGATCGGCAAATGTAGCGGGATCGTGTCGTCGCTCAGGAGATGATCGACGCCCGCCCCCAGCGAGAACACCGCCTTGAGATTGGGGTAACGCGCAATCTCCCCGGCGCCCGGTGCCCAACAGAGCACGTAGTCAACCTCTTCCAGCGGCCCCGTTTCGGGCCAGGCATGGACGACAAGATCGGGTGCTTGACTGGCGAATGCCTGCTGCCAGGGAGCCGTCGGGGCGTTTTTTCTGATGATGACGAGGCTCACGCGGCACTCCACAAGCGCATCCAAAAAGACGCCGGAAAGCGCCATCGGGATGTAAAGCTCCCGCAAAGCTTTCCGGCGACATGAAGGTCAGGACGAACGGCTCATTGTTCGATCATCTTGTTCCAGCGGCTGTTCCATTCGGCGCGCTTGGCATTGATCGCATCCCAATCAAGAACGACGGCAGTCTTCATGTAGGTCTGGAATGCATCAAGCTTCACCTTGCCTTCCGGCGTCGAGGCAACAGCTTTCGGGTTGGACGGGTAGACATCGCCCGCATCGAGCGCCGCGGACTGCGCATCGGCCGACAGCAGATAGGCTGCAAGCTTCTGCGTCAGTTCCGGCTCGTTGTTCTTGGCGATCGTGCAGGCCGTGTACATCAGCACCACGGAGCCTTCCTTCGGCTGAGCGTATTCGACCGGAATACTCTGGGCCTTGAGTGTGCTGACCGCCGTCGGGGTCAACGGGAAGATGGCCGCTTCGCCTGCTTGGGTCATTTCGGAAATCTTCGCCGAGCTCGGAATATATTCGAGCACGTTCTTGCCGATCGTCTCGCCGAACTTCGTGAAGCCTGGTTCGACATTGGTTTCGTCACCGCCCTGGATGCGGTTGAACATCAGGAAGGCGTGCAGGCCGAAGGACGAGGCGGAGGCCGACTGGAAGACCACCTTGTCGGCAAATTTCGGATCGGCAAAATCCATCCAAGAGGTCGGGGCGGCCCAGCCGTTATCGGCAAACAGCTTGGTGTTATAGGCGATCCCGGTCATGCCCATGTTGACACCGACGGCCATGTCGTCCTTCATCCGGGCTGCCTTGTCAACTTCGGCAAGCTCCGGGCTTTCCTTGAGTTTTTCGCAAAGGCCGAGGCCGATGGCGCGATACATGATGCCATCGTCGAGGAACATCAGGTTCATCTGCGGCGCATCCTTTGCAGCGGTCGCCTTGGCGAGAATATCGCTGGATGTGCCCGGCACGACGACGATCTTCACGTCATTGGCCTTTTCGAAGGCCGGGAAGACAGCCTGGGTGAACGTGCGTTCCAGATTGCCGCCGTTCATCCCGACATAAAGGGTTTTGGTTTCGGCATGGGCCGAACCGGCAACGGTCAGGCATGCGATGCTGGCGGCGAGTGCCGCATGGATGGATTTCATCATTCACGTTCCCCTTGATTGAGGGCTCTGCGGTGGAGCGCCGGCGCCCGAGCCCTTGGCGGCGTCGACGAAGAAGCGAGTGATCGAAAAGGCATCGATCGGTGTGGTCGTCTCACCCGTGGTAATCAGCTCGGCGATGACCTCGCCGACCCCTGGCGCGATCTGAAAACCAGCACCGGAAAAACCGAAGGCATGGATCAGGCCGGATGTGGTGCCGCTTTGACCGATCACCGGGTTCTTGTCCGGCATCGCCCCTTCCGTTCCCGACCAGAACCGGATTGCATGGGCATGTTTCAGCGACGGAAAAAGCCGCGCTGCGCGTTGCATCACTGTCGTGACGCCGACATCCGTCGGGCGGGAAAAATCGGAATTGTCCGCGCGGGCAACTCCCCGCTGGCCGCCGATGATGCAATTGCCGCGCTCCACCTGCCGGGCATAGACCTCGCCGCCCTCTACGCCGGTATTGACGGTCATGAACACTTTCATCGGCTCGGTGACGATCATCGACGGATAGATGCGGCCAAGCGGCACGCCCTCCCCGAAAGTGTCGGCAAACGGCCCCGCCCAAGCGCCGGCGGCATTGACCAGATGCGTAGCGCGGATAGCCGGTACACCCTGCGCCTCGACGAGAAACCCTTCGGCTTCCTTCGAAACGCCAAGCACCGGCGTCTGTTCGTAAATTTCGGCGCCCGCCCGCCTTGCAGCGGCGGCAAAGCCGGCAGACACGAGGCGCGGATTGGCCTGCCCATCATCGGCTGAAAACGAAGCGCCGACCGCGATATCGCGATCGATCCACGGGAAGCGCTCGGCAAGCGCATTGGCGCCAAGCAGTTCAAGCTTCAGGTCGGTCGAGGCGGTGGCCCTGGCATAGGCTTCGAGCGAGGCCATTTCCGGCTCGTTGCGGGCAAGTTTCAGCTGCCCGGTGCGACGAAACTCGCCATCGATGCCGATCAGTTGCCTGAGCTTCGGCCAGATCGCGTGGGCGCGCTGCGCCAGCGGCAACTGTTCGATTGGCCGGCCCTGGCGGCGCACACCGCCATAATTGACACCGCTCGCCTGCGCGCCGCAGAAGCCGCGCTCGAGCAAGGCGACCGACAGGCCCTTCTGCCTCAGGGCCAATGCTGCGGAACAACCGACAAGACCGCCACCAATGATAGCGATATCAACCTTCATTCCGCGGCCTCCCCGTTCATAGTGGGCGCGATCGCGGCATAGGACATGGGCAGCGGCTTCACCGGCGCCTGTCCGCGCAGGCGACCCACGGCAGATATCGGCCGGCCTGTCGAGGCTGCGAGCAGTTCGGCAGCAGCAGAACCGCAGACACGCCCCTGGCAACGGCCCATGCCGACCCGGCTCACCGCCTTCAACCTGTTCATCTCGAAAATGCCGAAATGATCGGTGGCATCGCGAATGGCCGAAACATCGATCTCCTCGCAACGACAGATCATCGTGTCGCCCGGCAGGTCGGCAATCCAGTGCGACGGGAAAGGAAAGGATTGTTCCAGGATGGTGCGGAAGGCCGAGATTCGGCGGAGCTCTTTTTCAAGCACGCCCGCCCGGCCCCGATCGACAGCAAGGCCGCGATCCTCGATCAGCGATAGCGCTGCTCTTTCACCGGACATTTCCGCCGCGTCTGCGCCGGCAATGCCGGATCCGTCTCCGGCAAGGTAGACACCGGGGACGCTGGATCGGCGCGCGGCATCAGTCTGCGGCAGAAAAACGCGATCCCGTTCATTGAAGGCGAAGTGGCAGCCGGCAAGATCGGCAAGCTGCGTTTCCGGTTTCAGCCCAAGCCCGAAACCCGCGCCGTCGCAGGCAAGATGCCGGCGTTTGCCGCGCACTTCGAAGGACACGCCTTCGACCCGGCTCGTTCCTTCGAAGCGAAGCTTGTTGATTCCGTAATGGAAGGCGACGCCCTTCATCATCATCTCGGCAACGAAGCGCGTGCCGCGCAGCACGACGGCGGGAAAGCTCGGCAAGGCCTTCATCATCGCCATCTGCGCAGTAAACGGCGCAGCATCCAGCACCGCCGCCACCGTCACGCCCGCCTTCATATATTGCCAGGCAACGAGATAAAGCAGCGGCCCAGTGCCGGCAAAGACGACGCGCGAACCGATGACGCAGCCCTGCGCCTTCAAGGCGATCTGCGAACCTCCAAGCGAAAACACGCCGGGCAAGGTCCAGCCCGGCACTGGCAGGATGCGGTCCATCGCCCCGGTGGCAAGGATCAGCCCATCATGGGCAACCCGGCGATGCCCGCCATTCGTCGCCACATCGGCAATGCCGTCCGACAGGTTCCAGACCAGCGTGTTGGGCAGGTAATCGAGCTTGCCATGCAGATTGGCGAATTCTCCATGCAGTCGCTCGGCCTTGGGCGCTTCCGAACCATACCGCGCCCTCGCATCGCGGCCATCCGGCACGAGAGGCTGGCGATAGATCTGTCCACCACAGGCCGGCGCTTCGTCGACGACGATCGGCCGAAGCCCGGCTGCAACAAGTGTGGCTGCGGCACGGATACCGGCCGGTCCGGCGCCGACGATGAGAGGTTGGGCACGATCTTTTAAAGCGTCACTCATGCGGCCTCTCCCGCCCCAGTGATCGCTTGGGTGATCACCTGCATGCCTTCCGCGAGCGGGGTGGAACAGGCACGCACCCGCTCACCGCTTGTGAGTGTGACCCAGCAATCCTGGCAGGCCGACATCTGGCAGAAACCGGCCCGCGGTTCATGGCTGAAATCGCTGGGCCTGAGCCGTTCGTCCACGGTGAGGATGGCGCTGAGCAGCGTGTCGCCGTGCCGTCCCTCGCAAGGTTTGCCGTTCAGCGAGAAACTGATCGGAACTTCATTCTGTCGCGCAACGCGATGCAGGAGCGGCATTTTCGTTCACTTCTGCCCGACAAGAATACGGTCCAGTCCGAACGCCCGGTCGAGCACGAGCATGGCGATACCGGTCAGGGCGATCATCAGCGCGGAAACGGCTGCCATCATCGGATCGATGGATTCCGTCGCGTACATGTACATCCTGACCGGCAGCGTGACGGTCTGGGGTGAGGTGACGAAGATCGACATGGTCAATTCGTCGAAACTGTTGATGAAGGCGAGCAGCCAGCCTCCGGTAATACCGGGCAGGATCATCGGCACGGTAATCCGCCGGAACACCGTGAGCGGCCCGGCACCGAGCGTCAGTGCTGCCTGTTCAGCATTGCGGTCGATGCCTGTGAGCGCCGCCATCACGAGCCGCAGCACATAGGGCGTGACGACAACGACATGGCTTGCCACCAGCCACCCAAAGCTGCCCGTTGCGCCGATCAGCGTGAACAATCTCAGAAGAGCGACGCCGAGAACCAGATGCGGAATGATCAGCGGCGACAAGAACAGGCCGTTGAGAAAACCGCGGCCCGGAAACTCGTAGCGGGAGATCGCGATGCCGGCCGGAAGCGAGATCAACACGGCAATCGTTGCCGCAAGCGTCGCCAGCCACAGGCTGTTGTAGAAGGATGCCATGAAGTCCGGATGGACGAACACGGCCTTGAACCAGCGCAGCGAAAACTCTGTCGTCGGGATGGTGAGCGTGCTGTCGGGCGTGAAGGCGACCAGACAGATGATCACCAGCGGTGCCAGCATGAAGCATACGACGAGCGTGTGAAAGATGAGGGCGATTGGTCCGTTGCGATCCATATCCTGCCCCCTCAGCCCAGAACCTTGCGCGCCTTGGCCTCGATCATCCTGTTATAGGCCAGCATGATCAGAAGGTTGGCTACGAGAACGATGAATGCAATGGCGGCGCCGAGCGGCCAGTTCAGCTCGTGCATGTATTCGTCATAGACGACGGTCGCCGCCATTTTCAGCCGCCGCCCGCCGAGCAGGCCAGGAATGGCGAAAGAGCTTGCAGAAAGGCCGAAAACGATCAGGCTGCCGGAAAGAACGCCGAGCGAAATCTGCGGGAGGATGATCCGTCGCACTGCAGTGAAACGCGAGGCGCCGAGCGACCATGCGGCCGGTTCAAGCCCAGGATCGAGCTTCTGGATCGCCGTCCAGACCGGGATGATCATGAACGGCAGCATCACATGCACCAGCGCGATCACGATCGCCGCCTCGCTGTAGAGAATGCGAACCGGGCCAAGACCGAGCATGATGCTGGCCTTGGAGATCAACCCCGTCGAACCGAGCAGCATGCTCCAGCCGAAGGAGCGCACAACGACCGAAACCAGCAGCGGACCTATGATGACGAGCAGGAAAATCGACCGCCACGGGTTCCACATCCGCGACAGGATGTAGGCTTCCGGTACGCCGATGACGACGCACAGAACCGTGGTGACGAAGGCGATCCTCAACGTTCGCCAGAAGATCGAAAGAAAATAGGGGTCGGAGAGAACCGTCGTGTAGTTCGACAGCGTGTAGCTGTCGAGCACACCTATATTGAAATCATAGGCATGAAAGGAAAGCACCGCAGTCAGCGTCAGCGGCAGAACCACCATGCCGAGAAAGAAGATCAGGCCGGGGAAAGACAGGAACCACGGCGTCGAGGATGTCTGCGCCGTCATGCGTCAATCCTCGAAGTCTCCTGTGTCCGGGCCGAGACACGCGCGCTTTCCGGCGACCAAGAGAGCCCAACGGGCTGTCCCTGGGATGCAGGCAATGAGCCATCCGTATTCGGCCAGGAAACGATGATCTGGCCGACCGCCGTATCGACGTTGAACAGCCAGTGGCTGCCGAAAAAGAACCTTGCACTGACCACTCCGTGCAGATGCCCCTGGCCCGCCGGCACGATGGTAATCCGCTCGGGGCGAAGCGACAGGATGGCCGGCTCGCCCTCTGTGGCGGGACAGTCCGTTGCCGGCAGGATGACGCCGGAAGACTGGATGCCAAGCCTGAGTGCTATACCGGGAATATTGTTCATCTTGCCAATGAAGGAGGAGATGAACTCCGTCGCCGGATTATCATAAACTGCCGCCGGCACATCCGCCTGCGTCATCTTTCCGTGTTCCATGACAACCACACGGTCGCTGATCGACAGCGCCTCTCCCTGGTCATGGGTCACCATGATCGTCGTCGTGCCGACCGTCTGCTGGATGCGCCGAAGCTCGAACTGCATTTCCTCGCGCAGCTTGGCATCCAGATTGGACAATGGCTCATCGAGCAGCAGCACCGGCGGTTCGATGACAAGGGCACGAGCGATTGCGACGCGCTGCCGCTGACCGCCGGAAAGCTGGCGCGGATAACGATCGGCAAATTGGTCGAGTTTGACCAGCGCCAGCGCTTCGGCCACCCGCCGATCGCGCGCGGCTCTGCCGACTTTGCGCATTTCCAGCCCGAAGCTGACATTCTGCGCCACCGTCATATGCGGAAAGAGCGCATAGGTCTGGAATACAATGCCTAGCCCGCGGCGGTTCGGTTTCTCGCGGGTGATCTCGCGCCCGTCGAGCATGACCGAGCCGGCCGATGGTTCGGCGAGGCCTGCAATCATCTGCAGCGTCGTGGTCTTGCCGCAGCCGGAAGGCCCCAGAAGCGATACGAATTCGCCCTTGCTGACTTCCAGATTGACCGCATCGACAGCGGTGAAATTGCCATAGATTTTCGACAGCGAATTGAGCGTCAGAAAGCTCATGTCCACTCCAGTTGCGCCAGTTTTCGCGCTTTCTCTAATTTCGTTCCCAGGCGAAGGAGACAGTAGAAAACTGCCTATGGTCAATAAAAAATTCCAATTAGGAAAATTATCATTGAAATATTCCATTATATGAAATTTATGGAAGATCAGCTCAATCCGGATTACATTTAATGGATGAAGACACTCACCAGATCTCAAGCGCAAGGCGCACGCTGATCATCCTCAAGGCGCTTGGCGCGGCAGATGCTGCCGGGGTGCGGCTGATAGATGTGGCAAAGGAAGTGGGTTGCAACCAGCCGACAGCCCATCGCGCCATGCAAGATCTGGTGGCCGAGGGGTTCGTCGAACAAGTGTCCGGCGGCAAACGCTACCGTCTCAGTCTCGAATTTTTCGTGATGGCAGCCCGTGCCGGACGCTCCGACGGATTGCGCGAGCTGGCCAGACCGGCACTGCTTCGCCTATCGTCAACCCTGACGGACACGATCTTCCTGCTCGTGCGAAGCGGTTATGATGCGGTCTGCCTAGACCGTGTCGAAGGCCCCTTCCCGATCCGTTCCTTCACCGGCGACATCGGCGGAAAGGTGCCGCTCGGCATCGGCCAAGGCAGTACCGCCATCCTCGCCAACCTGCCGGAAGCGGAAAGGGAAGCCGTTATCCGGTTCAACATGCCGCGTCTGCTCGATCGCAGCCATCTCGACGAGGCAAGCTTCCGACTTCTTCTCGCCAATGCCCGCGAACAGGGTTTCGTCAGCTTTAATGCGGGTCTCATTCCAGGCATGGCGGGCGTCGCCGTTCCCGTCTGCGACGCGAACGGCACGGCGGTCGCGGCCTTGAGCGTCGGTACGCTTGCCGAACGCGCCGAAGGCGAGAGATTGCAGGCGATGGTGGATATTCTCTCGGCCGAGGCTCGCGAACTCGGGCGCCGGATCAATCCATTCGACCCAGCCTTGCGCTCACCGTCACGTAGCCTTAGCTATGTCCAGGCGCAGAACGGACTTCGCTAGTTGGACTTGTTTCGCGACATTGCCCCTAGCGATAAAGTTAAGTCGGCTTCGACAGAGCTCTCCTGTTCGGATCATGTAAAACGTAACAAGGCTTGTGGCCTGACACGAGTGCACCGAGCAGTTCGCGCCAATTATATCAGTGACGGCTTTTTGCCGTTTCTTGGGTTTCGGCGAAGCCTGCTAGTATTCATTCGCCTTGTTCGCCGTTGAGAGCCGTTCGACTAATCGGCAGGGCAAGCGGCGGGTTCCAGGTTCAATAGCCTCACCTCTGGTAATGCTCAGCATGGCCAAGCCCGCCTGCCGGCCAAGTTCCATGAGTTCCATGTCGACAGTGGTCAAGGGCGGCCGGGTTTGCCGCGAAATGACTTCCCAATTATCGAAACCGACGACGGATATGTCCCTCGGCACAAGAATACTGCGATCACGCAGGGCATCGATGACGCCTCTGGCGATCTCGTCGTTGCCGCAGAAAATACCGTCGGGCAATTGGTCTCCGTCTGAAACCAGCCGGGCGATTGCCTCATGTCCCCACTCCTCGGACCAGTCTCCGAACATCGGTTCCCGACAGGCTTCGGCAAAATTGCAATAGGCGGCTGCGCGGAGTCTGGCAGCCAGATAGTCTTTCGGACCGGTGATATGAAGGATGCGCGAACAGCCGGATTTCCTCAAGCGCTCCATCGCCAGGCGTGCGCCATGCTCATCGTCGGGCACGAAACTGACGCTACCCGGAGGACCTTCGGCAAAGGCGTATATCACCGGAATAGGCAATGCCAGAAGCTCCCGAGGTTGCTCGAGATCCAGTCGCGTTGCGGTGAAGATGATGCCGTCGACCTGCTTGTCGAGAAGCGCCTGCAGGTGAAGCTGTGCAAGACGGGGGTTGTTGTTGGTGGCGCAGAGAAAGACTGACACGCCCTGATCAACGAGAACTTCCGAGACCCCTGCTCCCATGGGAAGCGTGAGCCGCCCGTATGTATCATTGGTCAGCATGCCGATCGTGGAACTGCGCTTGCTCTGCAGGCTTCGCGCCAGCGCATTGGGCCTGAAGCCGACGTCCCGAGCAATCCTGTTGATACGTTCACTCGTTTCAGCGTTGACACGGCCAACACCGTTCAGTGCGTTTGAGGCCGTAGACAAGCTGACACCAGCCGCCTTCGCGACATCGCGAAGTGTTCGTTTTCGATGAGATAACGGCTTTAACATTCCGCAAGAATGGGCCTGCAAAAACGATTTCTCAAGCGATTTCAGATCTGCAAAAACGTTTTTGCAAAAAACGAACTCAAAATTGTCGACAGGCAAAAAAATCCGCCCTACCGTTTGTTCACGTCCATCGGGAAAGTGCGACGAACAATAGAAAAAGGGAACCGTGATGCATAAAGCTAGCCTTGCGCTCGCAGCAATTACGTTTGCTGCGACAACCTCTTTTGCTGCCGCCGAGGAAGTCAATCTCTGGGTTCGCATCTCGTCCGGCGCTGTCTTGCAGTCGCTTGCCGAGCAGTACAACGCCAAGCACGACGACAAGATCATCGTCACCCAAATCACGGCGGAACAGATGGTGCCAAAGCTCGGCGCCGCGATTGCCGGCGGGGCACCGCCGGAAGGCGTGGTCCTGGATCTGATCTACCTGCCAACTTTTGCCGCCAACGAGAGCCTCGAAGACATTACCGACTTCGTGAAGGGGCTGCCTTATGCAAATGCGCTCAGCCCGTCTCATGTTCGTTTGGCCACATATGATGACAAGATCTACGGCGTCCCCGCCTTGCCTGACGCGTCGATCATCGCCTGGAATACCGACCTTTTCGAAAAAGCAGGCCTTGA
This sequence comes from Aliirhizobium cellulosilyticum, assembly GCF_014198105.1. Taxonomy (NCBI): domain Bacteria; kingdom Pseudomonadati; phylum Pseudomonadota; class Alphaproteobacteria; order Hyphomicrobiales; family Rhizobiaceae; genus Aliirhizobium; species Aliirhizobium cellulosilyticum. The sequence goes on from NZ_JACIGW010000003.1 coordinate 48,494, forward strand.
TCCGAACAAGGCTCCTGCCTCTCTGACGGAAATTGCAGAAGACGCGAAAAAGGTTAGAGCGCTTGGACCCGATACCTACGGCTTCTATTTCGTCGCAAATTCCGGAAGCTGGCTGATCTATGACTTCCTGCCGCACCAGTGGGCGGCCGGGGCCGATATACTGAGCGAAAACGGTCGTGAGGCGACGGTCGATACACCGGCCATGCGCGAAACGATCGCGGCCTATCGCGATATGTGGACGGCCGGCGCCATCCACCCGACATCGCGCTCCGGCAACGGCAACAACGCGGTGGAGGCATTTGCCTCCGGAAAGGTTGGCGTGCTGATGACCGGCTCCTACATCGTCAATCTTCTGACCGCCAAATATCCGGATGTGAAATTCAACGTTGCTCCCATACCCGGACCGAAGGATGGCGCCTCAAGCTTTGCAGGTGGTGACACACTGGCACTGATTGCCGGCATCAGCGAAGAGAAGAAGAAGGTTCTGCTCGACTTCGTCGATTTCTACATGCAGCCGGAACAGCAGGTGTTCATCACCAAGGAATCCGGCATGCCATCGCGCACCGATCTCGCTGCGGATGCCTATGCCCAATTCGACAAGCGAAACCTTGTTTCCTACGAGATCCTGACGAAGGCACGCACGCCTTATACCTTCTCCTCCGATGAGCTTTTCGTTAGCCGGACCGGCCCCTTCCTGAACCTTGTCCAGTCGAGCATCTTCGATGGCAATGTGGATGCAGCCATCTCGAAGGCGCAGGATGACTTTACCAAGATTCTCGAGCGGACGAATCCCTGACGCATGAGCGAGCAGGCAGCCGAAATCCACCTGCTCCACCATAGGCACCGACAGCCTGATAAAATGACGACGAGGATTGAATGGTAGAGACCACACTGCCGAGCGCGGTCGCGCGCCCTGTCTCAGCCTTGGGCGGCAGCCGCGAACCGCATGGCTGGCTGGGCCTGTTTTTCATCGCGCCAAGTATGGTGTTCATCATTGGATTGTTCGTCATCCCGCTTTTGATGACCGTATGGATGAGCTTCTATCACTGGCCGCTTCTGGGGCGGAAAAAGTTCATCGGCCTGGAAAACTACGCGGAACTTCTGGGCGACAGCCAACTCTGGTCCTCACTGGGATTTACCCTTCTCTACACGCTGCTGGTTACCGCAGCGATCATGGCAGTGGCTTTTCCGCTCGCTTTGCTGGTCGACCGCCCGCTCCGTAGCGCCGGTTTTTTCCGCACGATCTATTTCATGCCCGTCGTCATCGGCTTCGGTGCCGCCTCGACGCTTTGGACATGGTTGCTCAACCCTGACAACGGCGTTTTTTCCCGCCTGTTTCTCAGCCTCGGCGTTGTCGATGCAGCACCTCGCCCGCTCGAAAGTTTTTGGCCGGCGCTCGCCGTGATTATTCTGATGGTCGTGTGGAAGACAGCAGGTTTCACCATGGTCATCCTGCTCACCGGATTGCAGAGCATACCCGCCGAGGTCATCGAGGCTGCCAAGATCGACGGCGCCAGCGTGTTTAGCCGGTTTCGCCGTATCACCCTGCCGCTGATGCGCAACTCGCTGCTTCTGGCACTGATCCTCAACATCACATCCTCGATGCTCGCCTTTGACCAGTTCTTCATCATCACCCAGGGCGGCCCCGGCAATAGCACGATCTCCGCCGTGTTCTCCATTTACCTAGCATCCTTCTCGTCCTATCGGCTGGGTTACGGATCCGCCCTCTCCTTCGCACTGCTGGTGGTTCTCGTTGCCATCAGCTCCATCCAGCTCAGCTTCATGCGCCACCGCCCGGAGGAAGGCCGATGACACATGCGAATGCTGCAGCCGGCAGGCCGTTTTCGGAGCGTATCGGACACGTCACCTTCCTTCTGGTATCCCTGCTTTTGGCAATCATCTTCCTGATGCCGATTGTCTGGTCCGTGGCTAGTTCCTTCAAGCCGGCAGCGGAAGCGCTTGCCAATCCGGTAGCGCTTTTCTCGAAGGCCTTTTCGCTGGAGAATTATCGGCGGCTGGAAGATGTCGGCGCCGGCTGGCATATCTACGCAATGAATTCGCTGCTGCTCGCGGCCGGCACGATCATGCTCACCATACTGGTGTCGGTGCCTGCCGGTTACGGTTTTTCGAAATTCCGCTTTCCCGGCCAATCGCTGATCTTCGTTCTGGTCATGGCCACGATGATGATCCCGTTCCAGTCCATCCTGACACCGCTGTTTCTCATCCTGAAGTTTTTGGGTCTGCAGAACAGCTTGCTGGGACTGGTGCTTGTCTACACGACATTCCAGCTGCCATTTTCGATCTTCATGATGCGCAACGCCTTCGATGCGATACCCGCCGCGCTGGTCGAAGCTGCCCGTATCGACGGTGCCTCGCAATGGACTCTGCTACGGCGCATCCTGATGCCATTGGCACTTCCCGGTGTCGCAACCGTTGCGATGTTCGCCTTCCTCAATTCCTGGAACGAGTTCCTCGCAGCGCTGATCTTCATCTCGGATCAGAACAAGTTCACCCTGCCGATCATGCTAGTGAACGTCTCCTCCGGCATCTACGGGATCATCGACTGGGGAGCGCTACAGGCGGGCATCACCGTCACGATGATCCCCTGCATCCTGCTCTTTCTCGCCCTTCAACGCTACTACGTGCGCGGCCTTACCGCCGGCGCTGTCAAATAAGCCGCAGTTCAATGCGAAAGGAGTTTTAATGTCGTCCTCCCTCAAGAAGCCGGCTACCGATGTCGCACGCCATTTCGACAGGCTCGTACCTATCGAACACCACCACGTAAACTTTCAGGACGGTTTCTGGAAAAGCTGGTCGGAAACCGTTCGCAAGACGACGGTCCCGACGCAGCATATGCGGCTTGGAGAGGAAGGTTTCCTCGAAGTGCTGGACTTCGACAAGCCACCGGCACCGCTTGCGCGCCCGATCCAGCCCAGTGGGCTTTCGATGCAGCATTTCTTCGATTCCGATTTCGGCAAATGGATCGAAGCTGCCAGCTACACTCTGAAAAATACCGCGAACGCCGAACTCGAAGCACAGATCGACGCGATCGTCGAGAAGCTCGAACAAGGGCAGATGGAGGACGGCTATCTCAATAGCTGGTTCATTCGCCGCGAGCCTGACAAGCGCTGGACCAATCTACGCGACCTGCACGAAATGTATTCGATGGGCCATCTGCTGGAAGGTGCCGTCGCCTATTACGAGGCGACCGGCAAGCGCCGCTTCCTCGATGTGATGATCCGCGCCGTAGATCACATCGGCGCAACCTTCGGCTCCGAACCGGGCCAACTGCGCGGCTACGATGCCCATGAGGAAATCGAACTGGCTCTGGTCAAGCTCTATCGGATCACAAAAGATCCCCGGCACCTGAAGCTCGCGACCTATTTCATCAACGAGCGCGGCCAGATACCATCCTATTATGACGAGGAAGCACGGCTTCGCGGTGAGGATCCGGCTGATTATGTCTACAAGACCTACGCCTACAGCCAGGCACATCGGCCGGTGCGCGAGCAGTCGCAGGTCGTCGGTCACGCGGTGCGGGCCATGTATCTGTTCTCGGCCATGACCGATCTCGCCCATGAAAACGACGACCCGACCCTTAAGCAGGCCTGCGACCGGCTTTTCGACAATCTCACGAGCCGCCAGCTCTATGTGACGGGTGGGCTTGGGCCATCCGCCTCCAATGAAGGCTTTACCCGCGAATACGACCTGCCGAACGAAACCGCCTATGCGGAAACCTGCGCCGCCGTAGCGCTCGGCTTCTGGAGCCATCGCATGGCCCAGATCGATCTCGACGCAAAATTCACCGATGCGCTGGAAACGGTGCTCTTCAATGGCGCGCTTTCCGGCATATCCCGCGATGGCGAGCATTATTTCTATGAAAACGTGCTGGAAAGCCATGGTCAGCACCGCCGCTGGAAGTGGCATTATTGCCCCTGCTGCCCGACCAATATCGCCCGCATGATCACCTCGCTCGGCCAATATTTCTATTCAGGCAAGGCCGAGGAACTCGCGGTTCATCTCTACGGCGCAAACACGGCCGAACTGGATCTTGGAAACACCTATCTTCGCCTGAAACAGGAAACTCTCTATCCCTGGGACGGCGACGTCAGGATCCAGCTTGGCCTAACCTGGCAAGCGGAATTTTCCATCAGGCTTCGTATCCCCGGTTGGTGCCGCAGTTGGACAATCAGCATCAACGGCGTGCCCCTTGATGCCGACGGCATTGTCGAAAAAGGGTATGCGACGATCCGCCGATCCTGGGCGGATGGCGATGAAATCAGGCTGTCCTTCGACATGCCGGTCGAGCGGCTTTACGCCCATCCGGCAGTGGGCGAAGATGCGGACCGGGTTGCACTGAAGCGCGGGCCTGTCGTCTATTGCATCGAAGAAACAGATATCGGCATGGAGCCGCAGCGGCTTCGCCTGTCCGCTTCCGGCCTGATTGAAGCACGGTTCGATCAGGAGCTACTGGGTGGTGCAGTCGTGCTGGAGGGCGAGGCGATGGAAGCGCAGGTGGAGGATTGGAAGGCAGGGCTTTATCGAAACAGCCCCGCCGCTTTCAGGCCGCGGCGTTTCAAAGCCATCCCTTACCATCTCTGGGCCAATCGCGACGCAGGCGCGATGCAGGTCTGGCTGGCGGAACGATAGGAGAAACACATGGCGCGTTTGGAACTTCGCAACGTCACCAAATCCTACGGTATCTACGATGCAGTCCGTGGCATCGACCTGAATATAAAGGACAAGGAATTCGTCGTCTTCGTCGGACCCTCCGGATGCGGCAAGTCGACCACGCTCCGGATGATCGCCGGGCTTGAACATATAAGCGGCGGCGAGATTGTCATCGACGATCAGGTCGTCAACCGTCTTGGGCCGGGCAAACGCGATATTGCCATGGTGTTTCAGAATTACGCGCTCTATCCGCATATGACGGTTCGCGACAACATCGCTTTCTGCCTCGAACAGCAGCGCCTGTCGAAAAGCGAGATCGACAAGCGGATCGCACAGGCTGCCGAGACGCTCCATATCACCGAACTTCTGGAGCGCCGGCCGGGCCAACTGTCCGGCGGCCAGAGGCAGCGCGTCGCAATGGGCCGCGCCATCGTTCGCAATCCGAAGGTTTTTCTTTTCGACGAACCTCTGTCCAATCTCGACGCAAAACTGCGGGTGAAAATGAGGACGGAGATCAAACGTCTGCACAATCTGCTGCCAACCACGACCGTTTATGTGACGCATGACCAGATCGAAGCCATGACCATGGCCGACCGGGTCGTGGTGATGAACAAGGGGCTGGTAGAGCAGCAGGGCGTGCCGCAGGAACTCTATTTCAACCCGGTGAGCAAATTCGTTGCCGGTTTCATCGGATCGCCATCGATGAATTTCCAGCCCGCGAAACTCGTTGTGGAGGGGACAAGCCTCTTTGTTGAGTTGAAGGACGGAACCCGTCTTGCCATTCCGGAAGCCAGGAGATCCCGGTTCGCTTCCGCCGGCGGAAAAGACGTCACGTTCGGTATTCGCCCCGAAGCCATTTCCGGCAGCCAGGAGCGGCTCGGCTGGGTACCTTTCCATGCCAATGTCGAACTGGTCGAACCGCTTGGGTCGACCAACATGGTCTATTTCAACGTTGCCGGAGACATATGTTGCGCCAGCCTCGACAGTGAAATTCCGGTTACAGCCGGAGCAATGCTGCCGGTCTCCATCAACATGAACCAGATGCATCTCTTTGATCTGGAAACGGAGCACTCGCTGCTTTGCGGGAAAGCGACATAAGCTAAGCTGGCAGCAGGCAGCAGGCAGCAGGCAGCAGGCAGCAGGCAGAAATGTCCGTACCCGCAGCCACTGACCAAGCGCTATTGGCGCGAAACGCACCGCTCCCCATTTTCGTCGAAGACATGCATATGTTGCGGCGGGAAACTGACATGGACCATGGGACCTGCGGAGAGTGCGGCGCGGTCTAGCGTAAACACCTTGAATGCCAGACCGTGCAGCGACAGGTGCAGGATGATGCCGAAGCCGGTCGGCTCGACAAGATCGACGCTCGCCGCCATGCCGGCGCCCTCCCCGCCCATCACCACGTGCTCGGGTCGGACGCCAACCGTCACTCTTGCGCCATCGCCAAGCGATAGCGGCGCCGGGAGGGCAACCACGGTTCCATCCTTCAGCGTCACATTGCCGTTGGAATAGATCGCGTCGAGAAAGTTCATGCCCGGCGAGCCTATGAAACCGGCAACAAAGAGGTTGGCGGGACGGTCGTACAGCTCCAGCGGAGCCCCCACCTGCTGGACCACCCCGCCATGCATGGCAACGATCCGGTCCGCCAGGGTCATTGCCTCGATCTGGTCGTGGGTGACATAGATTGAGGTGGCCTTGAGGTCGCCATGCATTTTCTTGATTTCGGCGCGCATCTGCTCACGCAGGCGGGCATCGAGGTTCGACAACGGTTCGTCGAACAGAAACGCCTTGGGCTGGCGCACGATGGCGCGGCCCATGGCGACGCGCTGGCGCTGGCCACCGGAGAGTGCCTTCGGTCGGCGGTCGAGCAGCGGATCGAGCCCGAGTTTGGATGCGGCACTGGCAACAGCAGCAGCGATCTTTTCCTTGGCCGTTTTACGGAGCTTCAGGCTGTAGCTCATGTTGCCGGCGACGTTCATATGCGGATAGAGCGCATAGGACTGAAACACCATGGCGATGTCGCGGTCCTTCGGATGCAGCTCGTTGACGCGCTTGCCGTCGATGCGCATCTCACCGCCGGTAACACCTTCCAGCCCCGCAATCATGCGCAACAGCGTAGACTTGCCGCAGCCGGACGGGCCGACCAGCACGACGAACTCGCCGTCCCTGATCTGCAGGTCGATGTCGTGCAGCACCTGCACATGGCCATAAGCCTTCTTGACGTTCTGGATATCGATCGAAGCCATAAGATTACCCCTTGACCGCGCCGGCCGTCAGGCCCTGGACGAGGTAGCGCTGGATGAGCAGGAAGAAGAGAGCCGCCGGGATGAGCGCGAGCACGCCCGCCGCCATCATCTGCCCGAAATCCACCGAGAATTTGGAGACGAAGGTCAACAGCCCGACCGGGAAGGTCGCGGCATTGTTGCCGTTGATCAGCATCAGCGCGAACAGAAGCTCGCTCCATGCGGCGGTGAAGACGAAACCGAGCGTCGCAGCAATGCCGGGCAGCGTCAGCGGCAGGATGATTTCCCGAAACGCCGTGAATTTCGTGGCGCCGTCGATCATCGCCGCTTCTTCGAGATCCTTTGGGATACCGTCGAAGAAGGACTGCATCAGAAAGGTCGCGAAGGGCACGTTGAAGGCGGTGTAGACGACGATCAAGCCTGTCAGGCTGTTGGTGAGACCGAGTGGCGTAAGGATCTTGAAGATCGGGGCCACCAGCATGACCAGCGGAAACATCTGCGTCAGCAGCATCAGCGCCACGATCCAGTATTTTGCGCGAAAATTGAAACGGGAGAGCGCATAACCGGACAGTGACGCGCAAACCGTGACGATGATGGCCGTCGAGCTGGAGACGATCAGGCTGTTCTTGAAGAAGGTCGGAAATGCGCTGTGCTGCAGCACGAAGGAATAATGTTCCCACGTGGTCCGCGACGGCCACATGCGCACGCCTTCGGAATAAAGCAGGTCATTGGGCGTAACCGAGACCTTCAGCAGCCAGAACAGCGGAAAGAGTGCGAAGACGATATAACCGAATAGCGCCAGACGATGCGCGATGGTTGCAAGAAGCGACGTTTTCATGGCCCTCACCCCTTGTTCAGCAATGTCTGCCGCAGCAGGATGATCAACATCGAATAGGCCAGAAGCAGCACCAGCAGCACCAGCGCGATGGCCGAGGCATAACCGAAATCGAGCGCCTTGAAGGCCTGGGTGAAGATGTAGCTGGCGACGATCTGGGTGCGGTCGGCAGGTCCCCCGCCGGTCATGACGACGATCAGATCGGCGAAGTTGGAAATCCACACGGTGCGCAGCAGAACGGTGATGGCGATGGTCGGCGCCAGGAATGGCAGCGTGATCGACCAGAAGCGCTGGAACCATGTGGCGCCATCGATGGAGGCGGCTTCATAAAGATCGCGCGGGATCGATTGAAGGGCTGCCAGAAGCGTGATGGCGAAGAACGGAATGCCCCACCAGACATTGGCGATGATCGGACCCCACATCGCATATTGCGGATCGGACAGGATATTTCCCGGCTGACTCATCAGGCCGAGATCGAACAACCAGTGCGGGATCGGCCCGATCACGGGATTGAACAGCCACGCCCAGTTGAGACCTGCGAGAAAGGATGGCACCGCCCAGGGCAGAAACACCAGTGCTTGAACCAGACCACGGCCCATGAACGGCTTGTCGAGCAGAAGTGCCAGAATGAGGCCGAATGCGAATTGGAAGAACACGGAGGCGCCCGTCCACCACAGCGTGTTTTTCAACGCCGTATAAAACGCCCTGTCCTTCGACAGCGTCTCGAAATGTTCGAGCCCGATGAACCCGCCGGAAAACGGATTGAGCAGCTGGATATCGCGAAACGCGTAGGAAATGCCGATGACAAGCGGCACCAGCATGACGACGATAATGAGGATCAGCGCCGGCGCGCTGTAGAGATAAGGCTCCGAGGCATCGGCAAGGCGCTTTTGCCACGGCCTGCGATCCTGGCGACGGTCATAGACGTCGGCGGTCATGGACATCAGACAGTTTCCCGTTTGCGGCGCAGGATTTGCGCCGTCATTTCATGAAGGAAGGCGGGGTGGCGGCGCGATCCTCTCGCACCGCCACGGCGTCGATTACTTCTTGGAGAGGTTCTTCTGCTGTGCCTTGGTCAGATAGGCCGCCCATTCATCGGCCAGTTCTTGTGGCGTGATGTCGCCAAGCAGAGCCTGCTGCGAGGTTTTAATGGCGAGCGAATCCTTGAAGAAGGCGAATTCCTCGAGGAAGGTCGGCATTACGGTCGGAACGGTGTCCTTGTCTGCCAGTTCCTCGAACCAGCCCTTGAACTGGTCACCGGCGTAGAACGGATCCTTTTCTGCCGCCGTATAGGCCGGCAGCGCTCCGATCTTCTTGTTCCACTCGATATTGCCTTCCGGGCTCTGCAGCGTTTCGATCAGCTTCCAGGACAGGTCCTTGTTTTCGCTCTTGGCAAACATCGACCAGCCGGCATAACCGATCGTCGGGAAGGATTTGCCAGTCGGGCCCTTGGGCAGCGGCGCAACGCCGAAATCTTCCGGCTTCATGCGCTCGGCAACCGCGATCAGCGCATCCGGGTCCTGATCGAGGAAGGCGCAGGTGCCGGAATAAAAGCCGGCGACGACCTCGTTAAAGCCCCAGTTGACGCTGTCCTTCGGTGCCAGGCCCTTCTTGTAGAGATCGACCATCCACTCGATACCCTTTGCCCAGCCTTGGCCGTTCATGGTCGAGGTGCCATCTTCCGTGAAATATTTGTTGTCGCCGGCCATCGAGGCGGCAAAGATCATCCAGCCATTGAGGCCACCCGGGCCGCCACGCATGCAATAGCCGTATTTGCCCGGAAGCTTGGAGACGGCTTCGGACGCCTTGGTGAACTCGTCCATGGTCTTCGGCGGCGCGGAAACGCCGGCCTGTTCAAGCAGCTTCTTGTTGTAGAACATCGCCCGCAGATAAAAGCCGTAGGGCAGCATATAGGCGGTGTCCTTGACGTCACGGCCAAGCTCCAGCGCGCGCGGCGTTAGTTCCTTGGTGTGCGGCCATTTTTCCAGATAGGGCTCGAGGCTTTCGAGCATGCCATTGTTGCCATAGAGAGAAAGCCAGGTATCCGGCATTTCCATCACATCCGGTGTATCGCCCGCAGACACCATGGTCGCGAATTTCTGGAAGGCCTCGTTCCAGGGCAGAGAGATGATTTCCACCTTGGTGCCGGGATTGGCGGCTTCGAACTTGCCGACCAGTGATTTCAGCGTCTGCGTGCGTTCCGGGCTGGTGATGACTTCCACCAGCTTCAATGTCGTGTCGGCCAATGCGCTGCTTGCCATCAGAGTGGCGAAAATTGCAGTCGTTATGATTGTTTTCATTGTCCTGCTCCCAGTTGTCTTGGTTTCATGCGTTATGAGGCGACAGCGATTGCCTCCTGAAGATCGCTCCACAAAGCCTCGGTTCCCTCAAGGCCGACATGGAGGCGTACGGACCGCGCATGGATGCCGAACGTATGCGCGGAATTGGGCTGGGCCTTCTGCTGCAGCACCACTTCGCCCGGAACGATCAGACTTTCGTGGCCACCCCAGCTAACGCCGAGCTTGAAGAGTTTCAGATGATCGGCAAAGGCGCGGATATCGACACCTTCCTTGAAGATGAAGGAGAACAGGCCCGACGTGCCGTGAAGACCTGCCGGCAGTCGGTTTGCCAGACCCGGATGGCAGACGGTTTCCACCACGTCGAGTTCGCTCAATCGCCGCGCGATGGTGAGCGCCGCATCCTGATGCGCCTTCATGCGCAAGGGCAGCGTGCGCATGCCGCGGATCAACAGCCAGGCATCGAAGGGCGAAAGCTTTCCGCCGAGATAGGGATAGGCCTCCGCCTTCACCCGCGCGATCATTTCCTTCGATCCGGCAACCACACCGGCGACGACATCGCTATGGCCACCGAGATATTTGGAGGCCGAATGGATGACGAGATCCACGCCGAGTGTGATCGGCCGCTGGAAGAACGGGCTTGCCCAGCTGTTGTCGATCATCGACACGACGCCGTGCTTTTTCGCCAAGGCCGCCAGTGTGCCGACATCATGCGCTTCCATCACCCAGCTTGTCGGGCTTTCCAGATAGAGAACCTTGGCCCCCGGCAACGCCTTTGCGACTGCTTCTTCGTCGCGGCCGTCGACATAGGTGACCTCTACCTTCATGCGTTTCAGCAGCGTGCCGAACAGGCGGAATGCGTCGGGATAGACATGCTTGACCGCAACGATGCGGTCACCCGGTTCGACAAAGCTCAGGACAGACGACGAGATCGCCGACATGCCGCTGGCAAAACCGAGCGCATCTTCGGCACCTTCGAGCTTGGCCAGCATTTCCTCGAACATGCGCACCGTCGGATTGAGGCCGCGCGTATAGATCGGCCGCACCTTTTCGCCGCGGTAGGAAGCGATCATCTCGTCATAGTCGGAAAAGGTGAAGAGCGAGGTCTGGAAGATCGGCGGCACGACCGCATCGGCGAAATTTCCGTCGTCATGGGCGGTAATCAGCGAGGCGAATTGCGACGGATCGAACATTTCGTTCATTGGGACATTTCCTTGATGTCTTCCTCGACGACGGCGAGGATCTTCAATGTCTCGCGCCTTGCACCCTCGGGATCTTGGGCGGCGATGGCGTCGAAAAGCGTGCGGTGAAACGGAAAGGAGCGTCGGGCAAAATCCTTGCGATCGAAGGGTGAAGCCCAGAAATGCTCGAAACTCTCGCGCATCTGCTCGAGTATCTGCCGGAACAGCGGATTATGCGTGGCGTCATAAACGGCGAGATGGAAGGCAAGGTCTTCCGGGCCGGACGAGCCCTTTTCCAGATGCACGGTCTCCATCGTCACCAGCTTGTCCTCGATGATCACAAGATCATCAGCGGTGCGCATCTGCGCGGCCACCATGCCGGCCTCGCATTCGATGCCCCGGCGTACTTGCAGCGTCTGCAAAAGCACGTCACGCAGGCGTGTCGTGTCCAGCGACAGCGGCAGATGCACGGTATCGGGAGAAATCGGCCGCAGCAAATAGGTGCCGCTGCCTTTTCGCGTTTCGATGACGCCGAGCGCCTGAAAGTGGCGGATGGCTTCCCGGATCGTCGAGCGGCCGACGGCAAGCGTTGCCATGAGTTCGCGTTCTGCCGGCAGTCGGTCACCGGCCTTGAGCTGAACATCGGCGATATAATGCGCAAGCGCCGAAGTCACCTGCCGGGCGCGATCCAGTGTCGGCAGTGGTTGAAGTGTCGCGGATAACGTCGCTCTCGTCATAACACCATGCAAGCCAAATTGGTCTGACATCATAGCAAAACACGCGACTAAAAGGGTGTCAATCGCTTCTTGTCGTAGTAATGTCCGGTTGGTTTTTACCCGAAGTCGGCTTGGCACCGGCACCATGTTCGCCTAGCTTGCGGACAGCACTCTGAAATCGCCCATTTTGGGCGACTTAAAGAGAATCCTTGTAGGTTTGGCGAATTGGAAAAAATTCGCCCAGCGTCGAGCCACTCTTCGATCTTCATGGACCGACTTCTCTATTGAAGTCCCGCGATCTTTCACTATCGACACGATGGCAAGTGCCCTATTGCCGTATTGCCGCCGACGCAAATCCGTGAGGTAATGGAGGCCAGCGCGATTGGTTCAATCAAAATATGAGCCTACCCAACTACAGGGCACCGAATGGCAAACGTATAGTCGGCACGGCAGAAACCGTTCTCGCAACAGCGTGGATTTCATATATCGATCCAGAGACTGCAGACCCTGAGTACGATGGAGGTACGAAGGTTTATTGGGACACCCAAGAGACCCTCACCCGTGACGGAAAAGTCCTATTGGTCTGCTCCGACGGACAGGAGTGGACCTTTGATCAACTGATATCCGTTGAGCCGCTTGATGCTTAGTTGTTGCCTCGACGGAACCGGCGGTCACGCGAACCATTTACACGCGTGGTCACTTAGACAAGCTCTTTTGGTTCGCCCACAGAATCCGCCTTCGCCTGCCACAATTCCCTCTTGTTACGACCACTTTCCAATAACTTGGCCTTTTTGATCACTTTTCCGTGGCGCTGCGCGACATTGTGATCCGAGAATACTCTAGGTTTTGATAGCCGCCTCGCAAACCATTTTCACGCGTACTCTTAGACCATGAGGTGTCGCCAAAATGAGAGAGAGTGACTGAGGGATTGCTGGAGCGTCAATTTTGAAGCTGTAACCGCAGGCGGTGACGAAGCCGTCATCGGGCGCAGTTTCGCGAAAGCTGCGGTAGGAAAGACGCTTCCATTGTCGACCATCAAGCGAGTTCGGGATCAGTAGTTCGCCGGTAGCTGCGACCGCAGGCCTGCTCTCTTCAACCGCAGCCGACTCACGTAGCCTTACTGCTCGCTTGACAGACAACAGGATCACCCATGACCAGGCAGCATGCGACACCGCTTATAATCTCCGCCAACGGTGCGACGGTGTCATCGGCGGCGCCGCTCGGCCTGGCACTTGGCGGACATGGTATGAGCGAGGCCGATATACAGGAACTCGTCCATCGCTACCCTTCGTGCCTGCCCATCAGCGAAATCGATCCTATGTTCGCGGGGGCGATCGCGATTTGCCGCGAGCTCGCGACCCCAGCGGGGCCGATCGACAATTTCTTGGTGACCCCCTCGGGACTACCCGTTCTTGTGGAGTGCAAGCTCTGGCGCAATCCCGAGGGTCGGCGCGAGGTGATCGGGCAGATCCTCGACTATTCGAAAGAGCTGACGAGATGGTCATCGTCCGACTTGCAGCGCGAGGCCAGCAAACGGACGGGACGCAAGGGCAACGTTGTGCTGGATCTGGTACGGGAGGCTGGTCACGAAGTTGATGAGATCTCGTTCAACGACGCCTTGACCTTCAATCTGCGCAGGGGCCGCTTCCTTCTCCTCATCGTCGGAGACGGCATCCGTGAGGGTGTGGAATCGATCGCTGAATACCTTCAGGCACACGCGGGTCTCCACTTCACACTTGGTCTGGTGGAAATGCCTATCTATTTGACACCGTCCGGAGAGAAACTGGTTGTACCACGGGTGCTGGCAAGGACCCAGATGATCACTCGAACAGTCGTGAGCCTTCCAGACGGGATGGTTCTCGCCGATGCTGACGACGAAGAGGGAGATAACGGTTTCAATCCGCCCGAGACGCAGGAACGGAGGGAAATCCGGGAACGACGCCGGGAAATCCGGCATTCGTTTTGGACTGACTTCCTGGACGGCCTGAAACTCGATGACCCCGAACAAATGTTGCCTTCCCCCTCGCTAGGAGGGCACATCGTCTTCAAACTCGGCGCACCAGGCGGGTCAAGTTGGATAACTGTATACCGCGATGTACGCTTCAATGCGGTTGGGCTTACTCTGTCCTCGAACGTCAACTCACCAGGCGAACGTGCATCCCAAATGCTATCCGAGCAGGCGACGGAAATCGCGCGGGAATTGCCCGGCGCCACTGTCGATTTCACCGAGGATCGCCCAGACATCTCGCAAAGGCTGGTCCTGCGAGATCTCAACGATGTCGGCGAGCGGGAAAAAGCGATTAGTTGGCTTCGAGAACGAATTAATGCGTTCGTGAATTGTTTGAGGCCACGCGTCCGCTCCGCATTGAGCGAGCTGGATCGATAACGGTGCTCACCAGCAGACTCTATCTCGATATGCGTTGAACGCCAACCCGGGACTTGTGATCGTCGGAACACCACGGGCATTTGTCTCGCCAAACATCGCCTCCCCAGAGCCACGCCGACCTAATCATCTTGCGCCGACGAGAATTCGACTTCACACTCTTCATGGATACCACTGGACCAGATCCATGACGGCAACAGAACCGAAAGTTGTAACGAGCACTCCGCCCCGGCTTTCGCCGACTACACTCCACACCCTCATAGAGCGCGGCTTTTCGGAAACATTTGGAATACAGCTATATCTGGGCAGCGTATTCCATGAACCAGAGATGTACTCTTTTGATAATGAGGACAACCGGATTTGGGGTGCAACGGTGATGCATCCCTGTCGCATCCAACTCTCGGAAGGTGGGCAACCTACGTTTTGCTACGCGAGCGCATGGATGAACAACGCCCTGTTCCGGCTTGTCTGCGTTGGCGAGGAAAAGCCTCCACACGTTGAGCAACGTCAGCAGTTCGGTGGCGTGATGGCCACCACGAGATGCGCCGCCCTCTGATCCTACCGACCGAGGTGGCGATTAATCAAAAGCGCATACCAGATGCTGGGCGTGGGTCAGGCATCAATTCTCTCGTCGCCTGCTGCAATCCCTCCTGACCCGACAATCCATTTCGTGGTCCCCGATGGGCAATTTGCGCCGACAGACTTTCGGAACCACAATCATTTTTATGCAGATTTTGATCGTGGCAACGCATTTCAGTGAGATGAAGAAAAGGATGACTATGACTGAGTTGATGGATAGGAAATTACTGGATGCTATGCTGAACAGCGAAAAACGTGGAGACTATCGAACCCTGAGGTCTCACGTCCTTTACAAGGGCGCAATTGTCGCCGACAGCAAGGATAACGATGTCGTTCGTGATTTTGCGCATCTAATGGTTAGAGCGTCGAGAGCTTGGCGTATCGAAATGCGAGACGGCGAAGGTTCGTTACTAGACCCGCTAAACGCGCAGAATATACGTTGGGGTCTAGTACCATGTCCTCCGGTTGTGCCTTAGCTGTTGTCGTAGTCTTCAGACTTCGCGGCCGCTAGGTCGAATGCATCAATACCATTATCGAACAATTCATCGTGCATGTACGTACCGGCCCCGATGACCATGTACGGTGCCGCCTGACCAACTGGTCTGATCACGTGGTGTTTATTTTCCTGCCCGTAAGATTGAATTATTTCGGTGTCGATAATTACGGTATCGTCAGACAGTTCGTAGCCGACCAGATGCTTCGGGCGCGTCCTGAACCATTCCCTCATTTGACTGCAGTTCGGAAATGCGCCGTCATATTTGACGTCATTCACGAACAACCAAAGGCCAATCCCAACTTCACGAGGTAATCGATAAATCTTCAATCCCAAGCTCGGCTCCTATTCAGCATTAGTTAGGCATCTGAACCTTGATGACGCCTCACGAGCTTTGTTATATATCCCGACTAAGTTCACATCAGGTAACATCTCAGCCGCAGCCAATAGATAATTTTGATGCCAGCAACGCGGTGTATCGTCGCACGACCACAACGCGCTAATGCGGATGAGCAAGCATGATCAAACAAGACCATGCTGAAGCCGTGGATGCTGGCAACAGAATGCCGACTAGCGGGAACTTGAACCGCTCGATCGGATGACTTGACCCACACCAGGCAATCGCAATGCCCTGCTGAGTCCACTAGATCTTGGGGGCTCATTTAGTACCAAACTAACCACGATCCCTAAAAGGATGATCAATGAGCCGGTCGACCTTCTTCAGAAGGCCGTCTCGCTTCATCTCCCGTTCAATGCCAAAATGAAGCTCTCGATGACAGTCGGGGCAGAGCGCGACAGCGTTGTCAATTGTATCGGGACCACCTTCGGCAAGTGGACGTAGATGATGGACCTCTAAATATCGTTCGTCTTTCTCACTAATAAATGGCCCCTCTTTCGAGCACGCCTCACAATGGCCGGTAGCTTTCTCCAAAACCCACGCAACAATTGCGGGACTTCTTTGGTACCGGAAGATCACAGATTTCACTATTGTTGGCCTAGCTCGTCCGGACGGCGGCTCATCTAGGCCCTTTCCCTGGGCCTTAAGCCGCTTTCTTTCAAACTCAACTCTCGCTTTGAATAGTGTGGCGTCATCGGTAGGAAGGTTGTTCCGTACGAAACGAACCTTCTGCTCTTTTGAGTTCCAGAACGCTTCAAAGCCATTTGAGAGCCAATGCCTACGCCTGCTCCAATGGAAGCCCTGGGCATTTGCCCAGAATTGTGGCGATGCTGCACTCTTGGGAAGCTCGCCTACCATCTCGCCTATTTCTTCTAACGAAAGCGAAACGATGTCCGTCTGCACAGATGCGAGATAGACTCCGAGAGGGGAGTATTTTGTCTCGTTTGCAGAATAGGCTACCGGGCTAAAACCGAGCGCATTTCTTACGTCATCGTCAAGGAGTTTCCCTTCGCCCGGCCATTTGATACCGAACAGAACCTTCCGCGTGGGATTTCCGCCAGCTTTTAAAGTGTCGCGATCAACATCCTTAGTCAACTTGCTTATCTGAATTCTCAATGCTCTCGGGTCCTGAAGACCATCTAGAGATGCCAGGTCGATTTCCAAAACATCTTCGTAAGGCTGGCTTTGTTTCTTCCCTTTGACTAATGCGATCGTTTCGATTTTCATGCCGAATTCGTTGAAGCGCTGAAGCAGTAGCTCTTGCGCAGGCATGTATTGCTTGTTGGCGCGTTTTTTGTCGCCGCCAGTTGACCATTGGCATACTTCGAAACGTCGGCGTCCGCACACCCAATATTCGAACTTAGAATCAATCTCTACGTCATTATTTTGCAGCTTGAAAAACATGTGCACCCCTGAGTTGCGCTGCACTATCTCGCTCAAAGACTGCTTCACGGTTAAGATCGGAGGTGTAAGGGTTGCTAAACGGTGAAATTACCCGCATCGCACTGAAGCAAAAAATGTCCCTAAGACAAGAAGAGGCGTTCCTAGTCAGTCGTTCACGCGATCTTATGTTCGCTTGGCGGAGGGTAATGTTTAAGAGATGAAGGCGAGGCGCTTGAACACAGAGACCATCTCGAATAAATCTCAATCACCGGCCACAACCAGAGCGTCAATGCCAACGCAGCCCTTAACTCACCCATCATCTGATCTCTCAGATTTCATTGACGATTTTTCGAATATGATCCCGCGATTGGCAGCGATGCGAGAAGGCATCGATCTGTACGGGGCAACAGCCTTTTCGCCGTTCGCTATATTCGACCCTGACGAGAATGCGCTTAGCAGGGTGATCGCGGAGCTCCTTGATCCAACCGGCACACACGGACAAGGTCTGCTTTTCTTAAACAGCCTGCTATCTGCGATAGGGGTTCCGCGCCTAAATCGCATGGACTACATCAAGGTTCGACGGGAGGTGCTTACAAGATCAAATCGTCGGGTCGATATTGTGATCGAAACGTCTCTTTACGTAATAGGCATCGAAAATAAGCCGTGGGCCGTCCAACAGAAAAATCAGCTTGAAGACTATCTGACTGAGTTGAAGGCAGACCTTCGGGGAAGAAAGCCGATCCTTGTTTTTGTATCTGATCAAACCGCGAAGACGGCAAGTGATGAAACCATACGGCTACCGTACTACGCCGCGGATCCGAATGAGACTAGCCTTCATGGTCTGCTGAAGAGCTCAGCGTTGGAGATCAAAGCCAATGGACCCAAAGCTTTTGTTGCAGATTTTCTAAATTACATCGAGCATTCATTTGGTGATGCTTACGTGGAGAACGCAAGCGATATGCCGTACATCGACGCCGTTAGTGCTGAGTTCGACCACTTGAATAGACGTAAGGCGATTGCGTCTGTCCTATTGTCTCAAGAAGCCCTGCACTGCAGGATACTCGATGAGATTGGGACATTTATTCTAGGCGAAGTTCAGAAGGGAGCAAATCCCGATTTTGTGGCATCCACGGACTACGAAGGGGTAACACCTACGATGTCGGTGTGCCTTTGGGATCGTTGGATACCATATGGTGTTAGGCGCCCAAGCTGGCCCATTAACTGCCATGTGGCGGTAGAAGTGGACGGTGGCTGGCTGGACAAGATCATCTTCGGAGTTAAGGCTCCCGACGAAGCGAAAATTGCGCTCAAAGAGCGCCACTACGCGTGTCCAGAGCGTCGAAAGCTGGAGAACATGACTGGAGAAATCCCCGGCGGGAAAAAAACACCATTTTGGCCTTGGCGTAAGCAGCTGGTGGATAGCTATTGGGGCCAAGAATATTGCGCTCGTCTGATCCTTGAGAGCCCGTCAGGTCGGGTCGAGGACCATCCTGAGATCCAAGATCTTGCACGCCAGTTCGTAGAGATGGCTGCAGAGGTCGATCGTCTTCTAATGTTGCCCTAGTGGGGAGTAAGGGGCGATCTAGTCGGTCAGCTAACCCCTTCTCGCTAGCCTCGTGAGTACCCGTTAAGAAGGCATTGCAGAAATCGCCATGTTGCTGGACATGCGCTTGCCTTTGATATCGATCGCAAACGGTCGGAAGGTATCTATCTGTAAAGACCACCAATGGTTTTGTCGGCGGAGCCTGTCTCCAGACAAGCATATGTTTGCTCTGCCCCGTTCAGCTGGTGAGCCGCGGCGACGAAACGATCTTGAGGAAAAGAGCATTCATTGCTTCGGAAATACCCTGCGATGGGCTTACCTCAAAGAAGTAACCGGAAGTGGCGCAATCGGCCATTTTGGTCGAAATCTCACTTTGAAACGGCTTGATCCATGAGTTGTACCAGCTGTTTGTCGGCAACGGCAAATAGGTCGTATACAAAACGGCGATCTTGTATCCCTTCTGCTTAAGCGCGGTGCAGGCTTTCACGTCGATCGGCTCTTGGCACCGGCTGCCAGTGAGCATTTTGGTGCAGCCGTTAGGCTTTTTGCTGTCACCAACACCGTCTGACACGAAGAACAAGATCTTTTCCGGGCTCGCAGCGCTTAGGCCGGTCCCGGGCGAACCCATCTTTTCGCCAATGCTCTTAAAGGAAAGATCGAAGTCGGTCTGCTGGTCGTTATTGTAGCCCTGATATGGAATGGACATTAGGTCGATAAGGGAAGCCTTGCCTTTGGCTGCAGCGAGGTCGTCGGTAAGAGAGGCCGCGTCAGCCGCTGCCTGAAGTGTAGCCTTTGCTGTCATCGCATTTGTCAGATCGATCGCGAGCCCCGCCGCACCGATAAGTGGAACCATAAGCAACGCACTTATGATGCCGAAATTTCCTGACCGATCACGAATAAATGTCTGCAACATGTACGCCCTTCCCCCGAAAGTCCCGGTACTTCGGGGAAAAGCCGTGAATTGTTCGATAACTCTGGCGTCAACGCAGATCGAAAGGGCAAGAACTCAACAGGAAGGTAAACGATGTGATCCCAAACATAATTAAGTGGTTATTGCTGATCGATCGGTGGCTGCTTCCGTCACATTGCTGTCTCTGACACAGAGCAATCGCGCTCCCAGCACCACGAACTCGAACCCCATATTGAAATCCGGGTCGCAAATACCGACCTTCAGGGTAACCTTGGAGGCTTGCATGTTTTACGTCCTCATTGCGCTTTGCGTCGTCGTCGCAACGCTTTTTTTCGCACGGCACCACGCGATCAAGACCCGCTTTGTCGAGAAAGAGATCGATAAGGTTATCGCGAGGAAACTCGCGGCGAGCGACTATGCCCTGGAGTTGTCACGCCTCAGGGAAGAGAATGCAGTCATGCGGAATCTTTTGCTGGATCTAATCGAGAACGAAGCCCATATCCCGGTCTCGCAACCGAATGCATCTCAAGCAGACTTAGCTACGTTGAGAAACACCAAAATTCAGCGGTACCGCGAGATATTGGCGGAAAGCTTGCATTTTCTTCAGCAGCATAACGGACAGCGCATCCCCGCCCCTGTCGGCTCATATACGTCTGCTAAATCGGAGAAATCGTAGGCCAGGCCTCAGAAACCGACAGGCCCGCAAAGGCTAGATAAAGTCTCTTGTCATAAGGCAACGGCTTTCCTCAAACGACGGATGGGAAGCTCTCTTGATGGCGCGACCTTTGCCTACGATTGGCACATTTCCCGACGAAAAAGAGGTTGATCGGGGCCTTTTCGTAACGTTAGATGCCTTGGCTGCATCCGTTCGGATAGAACTTGTTAGGAATGAGACATGGAAGCTGATCCCAAGATTATCTACTCTCCCCTGTGCACGAAGTTCTCCAAGGACGGTCAGGTTGTTGAAGTGAACATTTTTCGACTGGAGATTGAGACTGGCTGGCATCTAGAGGTCGTGAACGCGCAAAACACATCGACGGTGTGGGACGATCCCTTCGAAACGGATGAGGAAGCGTACGCGGAGTTCCTGTCCACGGTCGAGGAGGAAGGGATGGTCGCATTTGAGGACGTACCGTTGGTAGTTCATTGACGGTATTCGTGTCGGGGCGAACCTGCGGCAAGTTCCACGAACACAAGAATGGCTTGCATTCACGTTATTGAACGCTGTGAAGGCCAATTGTGTCCTGAAATCTTCTAGTTCATCCCAGCCCGCAAAATCCAAGAAGTCGTGGGGTACGGCGTCCCACCGATCCGCCGTCAGAAGGGTCCCATAGGGCGCCGAGTGTTCTTGGGGCCTCAATCTATCCGACCACCAGACGCCCTGAGTAACTTTAGGGGCCCCCCCTTGACGTGGGACCGTTTCGGCACAACCATTTTGCCATCTCAACTGGCTCCCCCTTCATGCACCCCACTATTCTTAACGATTCATCTGGTGATGGATACTCGCTAAATCTCGTCGCATTCAATGACTCAACAACACTGCCACCGATGCCCGCAGGCCAAGGCTACATCTCGCAAAACGTACTGTTTGGTCCGGACGCCGCCGTCGAGGTGAAGAACGGCAAGATAACCCTCTATATGATGGGTGAAATCACGCTGAATTCCGCCTTTCACAAATTCGTTCGCCGTCAGGAACGCGCGGTTCTCACAGCGGCGGAAAAATTGGCAACGAACGTCTCAGACATCGTCGTCTTCATCGGCAAGTGGTACCATGTTGACTACGATATAAATCCCTTGTTTCGACCTTACATCATCCGTATCGACCGCTCTAACGGGCAGACGGAGGTGCAACCTTCAAAAGCGAACATTTTCTGGACCGACGAAGAGAATGAATACCTCGCGTACGAGGAAATCGAAGCGGAGAAATTAGCGAGCGGACCGGCTGATGTCTTTCGGGCTGAATCCGAGCGTGCCATCCGCCGCTTCATGAGCTACCCCTTCACAAGTGGCTTTTATTCATGGAGCGGCTTCCTTTGGCACCCAACTGTCGCGGGATACCCCGTGGTTTATGTTCCGTTGGGCGGGGTTATCAGCCACCGAAAAAAGCACCTTTGGAAAGGCGGCGACCAGAACGACCAGTACCTGAAGACATATAGGGCAGTGGACACCGCTCTCGGCGACTTCAAATCCGTTCTTAGCGGCGACCTAGATATACCCGTATCGACTGCCTTCTCACAGTTGCAGGTCGCAATCAAAGCAATGCCGAACGAAGAGGACCGAGCGGACATGCATGATTACGTAATTGCTTTGCTCGGCGACCAGCGCTTCGATGAGACCACCGGAAGCCTCAAAGAGAAAATCGAGCTCCCGTTAGGAGAGAGCATCACTCTCAAAGAAATCCAGGTGCAGACAAAAGCAAAGGGTTACTGGATAATCCAGCGTGACGATGACCGGCCAGGTGAACTGCAAAGTTACTGCGCCTTCCTGTATGGTCGTCATCAGGAGGATCAAGATATCCTCTTACACCGCTGCTCCCCTGTTTGCATTGAAGGTTTTGATGAAGGGTGTAGCTATGCCAGCGACTGGATTTCATCCGAATACGGGCAGTTCAGGTACGTTGCATTCGGACCGGAACGTGCGCTGTCCTGGTAACATTTTCCGCGTCATGGCCCTCAGATAGAGATCGCCATGCCAAAATCAGTCGTCACCGTCCGGGATGAAAAGTTCATCCCGGACCGACATAACCGGGCCACCAACTGAAGTCGGTCGGTTGAGATGCCTATCTACCAACGCTCGAACGTCACCGCCTATACGCCTCGGAACCAATATCAATTCGGCATCCAGCGCAGCGCATATCGCGTTCAATGTCGCTGTTTCTGGATTTGCCTTGCCTGCCTCAATTGTGGAAACTTTCCCTTGAGAAATACCTGCAAGGTCCGCTAGCTTTGCCTGGCTCATATCCGCCGCTTCACGCACAATGCGAAACCTGCTGAAGTCGACACCGAAAATCATTGCAGCCTTCCCGATCGATTATTCCGCTTAAGGTATAATCCATCTCATTCATACCTTAAACGGAATAATCGATCGTACTGTGCATTTGATAATCGAAGTAGGTCAACGACTGTCATCTGAACCGTTTCAATCACCGCCTGATGAAATCGGGCCCCCTATCCGCACGATCTTGCCGATCTAGTCAATTTCCCTGTGGTCTGACGCCCACCAGTCAGGCCTTGATATGGAGTTGCAGGCGCCGCGATGATTGAGCCTATTCTGATCCAAGATGTGACAAGTGAACCTATCTTCGAAACAGATACCGGTCAGCTCGCTCAAGCCAAGCAAAGCTACACCATTGCCATTTGTCTCGAAACCCAAGGACGTCTGGTCGAGCGCTTTGAATGTTAGCTCTGCCTCGCTTCGCCGAACCGCTTTTTTGTAGACACTAGCGCCGATCATGACACTCCCCGAAAACAATCGATAGTTCGGACGTGCGCAAATATCACGGTCGGACCGCAAGAATGCCTCGGCCGGTCCACGATCGACTAGGTGCTTGTTTTCAAGCAGTGTCCAGTACGTGAAGGCGGTTGCAAGTGTCAGGTTGGCAAGCAGGGGATCGCTGAAGCTTCGATCTGTAAAGAAGTCACTTTGAGGGACGGTAAGCGCGGTCTCTTTCGTCTGATCGTTCATCTGCCTGACATCAAGCTCATTTTCAGCGACAAAAATGGCGATAGCGGAGATAAAACCATCGGCGGAATACATCTGCATTTTTGCAGGTCTCGATTTCACTGTGAAAAGTGTCACCGCAAAAATCTCACGACACAACCGGCTTAATCGCTGCTCGGGGAATGGGTCCCCGTAATTGGGCGCTGTCGATATCAATTGTTGCGCCGAGAAAAAATCCGATACACACTTTTCTTAGAGCGATTACGGAACGACCTAGTGCCGGAATATTTGCTAGACACATATGCAATGGCGACATTTTGGGTCACAGCACCCACTGAAGAAGAGACAATTCATGAGGTCAAAGGCATTACGAAAGGTCTCGATCTCTACGAGCAAGTCGGGCGCAGAACGTCCGTTATTCTTATCGACGTGAGTTGCTGAGACGACGATCCAGAGGTTGTCGATGTTAGCGGTGACGATGAAACTGGATAACTTGCGTGAATGGATTGCGGAACAGCTGTTATGCAGGTCGGGGCCAAACGATAAATAAGCCCTCATGCGAATGGCCTGCCGAGAGATCGGTTTTTGCCGTTATAGAGACACGCGGGCGCTTCCCTCTGGGGCGAGCGTCCTGAGTGATCTCGACGCCACAAGTTTCCAGAAGCAACGGGGTCGAGGTAGTTTCTTACGCTGCACTTGCTTCCTCCCGCCGCTTCTACCTTGCCCAGCAACGGAGTTTTAACGAGATACAGGACTATCGGCTAGGGTGCGGTCTGGGACCAACACTGATGGATTATTATTGCCCGTCAACCTCGCGTGGTTTTAACATGGTAGTGCCTCCTGACACTCGGTTTTGTGCAGAAATGCAACTAGCTTTTTTCTTTCCGACTCCGAAATCGGACCAGTCATTCGCTGCCCATATCGGCGCAGCCAATAGCGTCGCAAATCCTTAGTAAGTAAGAATTCTTCGTTTGCTAGGACTTCACCATGTCATTTATGAAACGTTTGCTCAAGAGACCGTTCACTTCTGACGCTCTGCATGCAATGGCGGAGCAACACCTGACCAAGCCTCCACTCCCGGATGCGATGTATGAGGCTGCAGCGACAATGGTCGGGAAGAAGGGCGTCTCCCTCCTTGACCACTGGCGCTCAACCTTCTCCATTCAGCTCGATGAGATCGCTAGTCAAAAGACCTGGCAGGCTCAGCGGGCCATGCTGTTGAGGATCGTTCTCGTCGAAGAAGGTTGGAGCGACGTATTTGCTTGCACCAATGATATTCCTTCGCTTGAAGTCTGGGCGCATCTCGTATCCGAGAACGAGACGTTCAAGCAGTTCCCGAAGGAGACTTGGAAGGGCTTGCTGTTGCAGCGGTACATCCTGGCCATCCTGAGCGCAACATGTCTCATGGAAATTGGCATTAAGAACTTCAAAATCGACGGTGTTAAACAGCTCGAAACCCGTCTGCACAGCGAATATTATCGGGAAATCCTCAACCTCGACCTCAAAATCGGTATTGTGATCAGAGAGATGATCGATGGATGCAATAGCGAGGATACGATGAACGTGGCGAGGCTGAAGGATGATGTCATAAATCCAATCATAGCCGATCAATACAAGGTCTTGGCACTGGTTGCTGAGCAGATCGCCAACTCAAAGGTCGACATCGAGACCGTCAAGGGTAAGATGTCCACTCTCGACGCTAAGAAGCGCGAGATCGGGAAAGCTCTGGCAGCCGCACAATCTTCTGCAGCGCAGTATGGTTGACCCCAAGCCAGAGGCAGACCCGCTTGTCCTCTGGAATACTTATGCCGCCGACTACCTCTCCCTCGGTCGCGATGGCGACTAACAACTCGCTGAGGAGTTGGTGGCTGATCTCCTGGTACCGTTTCAGGCATTCGGTTTTGCGTAGAACGGTAAACATCTCCGTCGCATCGGCTACCGCGAACTGGTTTTTCAAGCTGACCTCACTGCATTTCACGCGACGTAAACTGACATGATTCCAGAGCCGCAACTGACCCGCGCCAACTACCTGATTTGCTAAACAAAATCACCCAATCAGATTATCACTCTCAAAAACTATCCCCACATCAGATCGGCGAAGCGCTTGAACCTTGTGATGTCAACGGTTCCGACTAACTTGGCGCTATGCTGAGCTATCATATGGTGAGGTTCTAATGCCCCGGAAGAAAGTTGGCGAACCGGCAACAACCAAGTGGCCAGAGGCGGAGCCCGGGAACTGGAAGGGCGAGTTTGCTAAACGCCCTTCTGGCTCTATTGGCCATCACGTCCAGCCTGGCCCACCACAGATGTCGGTAGAATTCACCTACCTTATATGCGGAGCAGTCGTAATCTCGCCCGCAAAAATGGAGTGGCCCGCAGTAATCTCGTTCTGGGTCCGCACGCCTTTCACCCCGGAAAGAATTGAAGCTGGATTCATTTTTAGGTCTGGAAACATGCCCTCATTCAACCTTGGGCTCGAAGTTACAAGGCCTCAATTCACGGAAATGCTTTGGCTATTCAAGGAGAAGATGTTGACCAATTTCCATTTCACCGTTGCTCAGGGGGCGAACGACCATCGGCCAATTACAGCTTGGGGCGCGAGTTTCGAATTGTAGCTACCGTTTCCTAGAGACCTGGACGCAAGCAATCGCGATCCT
Source organism: Aliirhizobium cellulosilyticum (assembly GCF_014198105.1). Taxonomy (NCBI): domain Bacteria; kingdom Pseudomonadati; phylum Pseudomonadota; class Alphaproteobacteria; order Hyphomicrobiales; family Rhizobiaceae; genus Aliirhizobium; species Aliirhizobium cellulosilyticum. The sequence continues at coordinate 74,442 of NZ_JACIGW010000003.1, forward strand.
TTTTGGATCTCAAGCGTTTTGGCTACATGGACACTATTCGACCCAAGGGCAGCGGTTCACAAAGCCGCAAGGCGGCCCTCGACCGCTTACGGCAGATCGAGCTGATCGAGTTATCCCTCGACTTCAACCTCGACAGCCTTTTGATTTACGCCGATTCTGTTGCGAAGGAGCGACAGGACCTGACCAGTTTCCTTCTCGATGAATCCCATAGCTGCCATAAACGGAGCACTTGCCAGGCAGCTGCGGCTTCTACAGCCCGAAAATCACATGCCCCTGATCATCGATCTTCCAAACCGGGTTGAATGCGACCTTTCTGGCGTTACCATCCGGGTCTTCGACATAACGAGATCCAGGATTGTTGCTCGATGCGTAGTCTTCGTCGTTGAAGACCGAAACTCATTGCGCTATCGATAATTGCAAATTCCGGGGGATACATGCCGACACTTGCACCTAACGTGATCAATCGCGTCGACAAACTCCCGAAGCCTTCAAATACCGCTCAGGCCATGCAGCCGCTTTTTGAAGCGGTAAGTAATGCGATTTTCGCCATTGAGGACGTCCAAAAGACCCGATCCGATCACCCGGGTACCGTGGACATTTACGTTACCGGTCTTCGCAACGCGGACAAACTCGATATCGAAGTGATCGACAACGGGATTGGCTTGGACGACACCCGATATGAAGCCTTTTGCCAGCTCGACACCGATTTCAAGAAAGAACGCGGCGGCAAAGGCGTTGGGCGCTTGTTCTGGCTCGATTCCTTTAGCGATGTGCGAGTTGAGAGTAAGTACCTCAAAGCCGACAAATTTCACGAACGCGCGTTCGCATTTCTTCTAAACAACGACGAGCAACTTCGCGAGGACGAAGAACGGCGACATCTGTCACGAGTTCGGAACACCGGCACCGTCGTCGTTTTCAAAGGCCTTCGCGAAGCGAACTACAGAAAGCAGTTCCCCGCAAGCGCTGAGCTTTTCAAAAGGTACTTTAGCGCCCACTTTATCGCTGATTTCCTTATGGCGAAGGGCCCGAAAGTCCGTCTGGACATAGATGGCGAAGAAGCGCGATACCCGGAGGCGGTGTCCGGCTTGGTGGTCGGGAAGCCATTTGAGGCCAGCACCGACGAGCATAAGGAGTTCGGCGTCGTCAAAATCACTGGCTTCACCTGCAAGCCGGAGGCCAGTACGGGCTTGGATGGAATGCATCAGCTGCATCTCCTTGCCGACGGTCGAAACGTCGAGCCTCGCAAAATCGACAAGCTGCTTGGTATCGACCGTGTGCATCGCAACGGCGAAGATGACCTCGTTTTTCACGGATGCATCACAGGCGACTATCTGAACCGACATGTGAATGAGGGCCGTACGGCTTTCAATCTCGCCGAGTCCAAGATCAAAGAACTTATTCGGTTCTGCACGGAGTTCATCAAAGATAAATTTTTGACGGAGCAGATCGCGGAGTATTCCGAGGCCCGGCGCGAGGATTATCGGGGTTTCGTTCAGAGGTACCCTATCTATGATTTCGCTGACGAAGATACCCAGTTGGACCGTGTTCCGTTTGGCGCCCGTAGCCCTGAAGAATTCGCAACCGGGCTGGTTAAGTACCAAATCCGACGCGATGAGGCTCGTCAAAATAACATCGAGACGGTGATCAAACTCCTGGAGGACGGTCAGAACGTTTCCGCGACATTTGCTGAGACTGTTATCAAAGCCGCACAGGAGGTACAGAATTCTGAGCGGCTAGCTTTGGCTCAGCACGTCGTCCGCCGAAAATTGGTCCTGGAGCTGCTTGAACGTCTCATTCGGCGGATACGAGATCGCGGAGAGAGAGAGGAAGACTTTCACCTGGAGAGCACCCTGCACTCCCTCATCGTCCCGATGCGGTTAAACGGCAGTGACCCAACCAAGGCCGAGGCCAGCGGCCATGATCTATGGATGGTCGACGAACGCCTGGCGTTCACGCGGTCCTTCTCTTCCGATCAGCGACTTGCGGAGACATTGAAGTCCGGCGGGACCGACGTTCGCCCTGACCTCTTGGTCTGGAACCTTGCTCACGGCTTGGGCGTGGTTGATCCATCCGATGACGGCGCCGAGTTCGACGCTTCCGAGCCGCTTCGAAAAGCGATGATCGTAGAATTCAAGCGGCCAGGTCGCACTCAGTACAAGAAGGCTGAGGATTTAGTGGAGTTGCAGATCACCAAATACCTCCGGCAGCTAAAAAGCGGCGAAATCGAAGCGTTCAACCGGCAGAGCGTGCGAGTTGCCCCGGATTGCATTTTCCACTGCTATGTGATCGCTGACATTAAAGGCGATCTGAAGGAGCAGCTAGCTGGTTGGTCCACCACCGCAAACGGCGAGGGCCGGATCCGCGCTCTTGATAATGAATTCAAGGGCTCGACCATCGAGGTTATACAGTGGCAGGACCTTGTGAATGACGCCTGGGCAAGAAACGTCGCCACTCTTCATGCGGCAGGTCTCAGCAGATCGCAGAAAGCCAAAAACTAACCTCGACGGCGCTCTACGCCAACGCCGGACTCACTGGGATGTGAGGGACGGCGTTTGACGCGTGTGCCCAGCAGGACTTGAGCCTGCAACCGAACGGTTATGAACCGACGGCGCAAACCAATTGAGCTGCAGGCCATCTAAATGGGGGGCCGCAACAACGTGGAGAAATCCGTTTGCAAGCGTCTTCCTGAGGTTCAGCGCAGTTGGCTCAAGGATCGCAACGATTGCGGCGGTCATGCGAGATGCCTGAACGCGGTCTATGAGCAGCGTCTCAACGAGCTGAAGGCCATTGATCTGCCGAGCTAAGAGGATGTAGGCCGGACCTTGCTGCATTTGCAGTACAGGGGGCAGAGACTGCCGATGCAAATGCTCGGTCATCGATCAGGGGAATGCGGGGCGAAATGAAAAGTATCATTGCAGGGTGTTTGGCGGCGATAGCCGCGATGAGTGCGAGTTCGGCAGTGGCTATCGAGATTTCAATGGAGCGTGGAAATGCGACTTCAAAAATAATTGTCACGGGGACTATCGTGCGGGGCGATGCCAAGCGCTTCAAGGATTTCTGGGATGAGAACGCCTACGACTCATGGAACTTCATCGTGTCGCTGGACAGCCCCGGCGGCAGTTTGATGGACGGTATCGAGATCGGACAGTTCATTCGGAAAAATGGTGCGCATACCGAGATCCGCCGATATTCCCCTGAGATAGCAGGCCAGTATTACCGCGAGGAGCGCCCCGACGCAGAATGCTACTCAGCTTGTGCTCTTGCCTTCATGGGCGGAGTGGAACGGGAAGTCGCGCACGATGGCAAGATTGGGTTCCACCAGTTCTCTGGCGGAACCAGCACATCGGCAACGGAAGCCATGGAGACGACCCAGCTCATCTCGGCCTTCCTTGCTGGCTACCTGCGCGACATGGGTGCAAAGCCTGAGCTGTTCGAACACATGTCCGGGACATCGCCGGAGAACATGTTCGTCCCGAGTGCCAGAGAGCTTTCCGCACTCAACATCGTGCCGCAGCTAGGCTTTCATGAATTCAAGCTGATGCCGAAAGATGGTTTGATCGTCGCAACAGCAGTGAACGAACGAAATCCTGGCCCCCTCGAGAGGCTCTACGAGATCGAAACCCTCTGCTGGAAGAAGCGTCCTATCATCAATCTCTATGCGGTCGAAGATGGGCAAGGGCTGTCTCCTGAAATGGCAACCCGCTCGACAACCCACATTGACGGCTTCCGGATAGATACGATTTCTGGCAGCTACGAGTACGGCAAGGACAATATTCGCCTCTATCCGAACCAGAGACTGCTGGCCTCTCTGGTCATCGATCCCAAGGTTGCCAGAGCTTTGGGCGGTGGAAGTGGAATGGTTGCCGTGAACAGTTACACAGCTTCGGGAGTGTTTATCAGTGGACGCATCGAGGCCCCACCCGGTGGGGATCAGGCTATTCTCGCCAGCTTTCGAGATTGCCTTTAACGGTCCGGACTTTCCTGATCTTGATTGGCACCATCCGGTCCATAAGCTAAGTTCTCCCGCGTTTTGACGGGAGGGCCCACGGATGTGCAATCTCTATCACATGGACTGGGTTCGGAAATGGGCTGTCGATCTCGAGAGCCTGATCAACCTGATGCCTTGGGTGAGTGAGTTGGAGAGATGGTTTCCTGAGGGCGCCGATACAGCTGGGCTTGTTCTCATAAAGGTCTCGGCGAGATCAATCGAATATTGGGACGGAGAAGAAAACGGGCGTGTGAACCTGCCGGGGTAGATGCGGTAGCTGGAGGAGCGGTCTAACCGAAACAAGATCTGGACGAACTTCGGCGACGCTTTCCAAGCGGTGCGGCGTAATTCTTGAAAGTTCCGGTCATAACCGCTCTCCCATCGCCGTCGCGTCCTGCCCATCTAGCGATGCTCTTCTTACCGGACGGAAGGGGGCTCCCCCCCTTAAGCCCCGAACGCTTGTAGCAATCATGAGCCCGTGAACAGTAAGATAAATGGAGGCTACCGCCTTAGCGAAAGTCAAATTCCCCGCTAGGAAGATCAGAAGCTCACGGCCGTTCGGGGGCTGCGCCGACTAGATTCCCGATCCATCAAGTTCTTCGTCGCTCTGACCTTGCCACGCGGGGACGGTCATATGATCGAGCTCGGCTGCAGGCATCGGCATCCAGCATTTTAGTTCAGGCTCAGCATATTCAATGATCAATCCTGGTGCGGAATCCGAGGAACGCCAGCCACCGTCACCGAATTGATCAGCTTTCGACCAATAGGCGAGATCGACAGCTCCAGGCCCCTGCTCTGAAGGATAGATCGTCACAAGTATCCGACTGCCATCTTTTGGCGCAGTCCGCATGTGTCGCCAGTGACTTTGCTCTACCACTGAATTCTCCAATCTTGTGGAGGCAGTGTCTTCCAGGCTTGCCGAGTGGTCAATAGGAGCCGCAGCATGAACCTATACAAACCAGAATAGCGAACAAAAGGCCGTAGGCGGGATAGTCCCCTGCCCTTTGGCAACGACAGTCGCTTTCGCGCGTTGACATGCCGAACAACCGGGAGGTGGATATGCGAGAAGTGATGCGTTTCGAACTACTGGCAAAACTAGGCTATGCCGCCCGCGGCATTGTGTTTCTTCTGGTTGCGGCTCTGGCACTCTTCTCGGGGATAGCCGGTGGGCAGCCAGAAACGAAAACAGCGATCTCCACCCTGCTGCAACAGCCACTCGGCCGCGTCTGGGTTGGGTTGATTGGTCTTGGTCTCCTTGGATTTGTGGCCTGGCGGCTGGCTCAGTCGATCGCTGATGCCGATGGGCAGGGCAACGACGGCAAAGCCATGGTGATACGGGCCGCGCTCCTCGGTAGCGCAGTGACCTACACCGGTCTCGCTTTTTTCGCCCTTGGGCATGCGGTGAGTGCGAGTAGCGATAGCGGTGGATCAGGGGAGAAAGGGCTCGCCCAGTGGGTGATGTCGCAGCCCTTCGGCTCATATGTAGCAATCGCTATCGGGATTGGACTGATCGTGGGGGGCATTGTCACTGGAGCTAAAGGCGCTCTTCGGAAATTCGAGAAGTATATCCACTTCCCCGATCGGAATGGGTTGCTCTCTTATATCTGTATATACGGTCTTATCGCACGCGGTGCCGTCTTTTCTGTTACCGGGGTATTATTTGCGTACGCTGGCTTCAAGGTCGATCCGGATCAGGCAGGCGGTATCTCTGACGCGCTAGAGTGGCTTCGCGAATTGCCTTTCGGCTCCGTTCTTTATGTCGTCATTGCAATCGGCCTAGCGGCATTTGGGATCTACAATTTAATTGCTGCCCATTATCGCACCGTCAAAGAGCCAAGGCTCGATGATGTGAAACGTGCGGTGCCCATGAACTTACGCCGCTAAGACAGCCCTTACGCGTAAGCCTGGAGGAGAAGAACACATGAATTCGTCATCGGTCTTCAATGTGGACCAACTCAATATAATCAGGGACGCCCACCTGGAGTGGTGCGCTGAAAACTCGGTTGCCCCCCAAAGCCCGTTGGGGGAAGAAGCCGCAGCATTTCTGATCAGAGCGTTCGACGTTGAACATGACGATGTCGATGGTCTGATCGCGGCGCTTGATCACCATATGAGAGAACGTGGGCGTCACGTGCAAATCGGATCAACGAGCATACCATCAAAAGATGATTAAGCGAGCACGCTTACGCAGAGGCTCGATACTGCCAAATCGACCGCTCCCAAAACGCAATTTCGCCTTCGCTATCATCCGCCATCATCCGGTTCGTCTCTGGCTGCTTTGAAGTTCGCCATAATTCGGAGAGTGGCAAAGGTGACTATCGAAAGAACAATTGCGGTGTCATAGGCTCCAAGTCCGACCGCGGTACCGATCGCGCCCGTCGCCCATATGCTCGCGGCAGTCGCCGTCCCGCGTGTTCCAAGTTTCCCTACAAGGATGGCTCCGCCGCCAATAAAGCCGACTCCGTTGATAATACCCTCAACGATGCGAGCCGTCGCCTCGGCATTGCCAACAGTAACGGTTTCCGCAGCCTGAACGAACCCACAGGCGGCAATAGCGACGAGAGGAAAGGTGCGCAAACCCGCGCTCCGCTCATTTTTCTCACGATCCCAAGCGATCGGCAGCGCAAGGACATACGCAACAAGCAGCGCGATCAAATGGGGGACGATGTTGAGTTCCACGCCCACAGAAGCCAACCACTCGCTCACGTTCGCTCCTTTTTGAAGGTAACAACCCGGTAGAGGTAATAGCCGACCAAAATTATCAGGACGGCAGTCGAAACGGGATCCACAAAGTCTTGGATCACACTGTATGCCTGTCCCAGCAGATAACCTGCCAAAGCCAACGCCGCCGTCCATACGAACGTGCCAATCGACGAGAAAAGGAGAAAAGTCCCCAATGGCATGTTGGCGACGCCAGCGGGTACGGAGATAAGTGTCCGCACCGTGGGGATGAGCCTCCCCAGCAGGACCGAAGAATTTCCGTGCCGCTTGAAACGGTCAGATGCTGCATCGACATCGGATGGCGACATGGTGAGCCAACGACCATGGCTATCCGCCAGACGACGAACGCCGTCGTGGCCGAACCGACGCCCAAGATAGTACCAAGGGAGCGTACCGAACAGAGAACCTACCGTTCCGGCGGCGATCACCACGAAGATATTCATGTCACCGCGCGTCGCCAGATAACCCGCAAGAGGCATGATCAGCTCGGACGGTATTGGCGGGAAAACGTTCTCAAGGAACATGAGCAGGCCAATGCCGAATGGGCCAAGGCGCTGCATCATCATTTGCACGAAAGCTTCCATGATCACACTTATTCAGTAAAGACGTAGGGACCGCCCTCTTCGAGCGCGTTGAGATGAGCAAGCCGAGCATGGATGCGTTCCAGCCATTCTGTTATGGCCGGTCTATCCTCAGCCAGGTTTCCTCGCACATTAGTCGCCTCGAGCGGAAGGCTCATTATAATGCCAGCTGCGCTGATCTCATCGCTAGCAAAAAGCATCATCAAACTCCGCCGCTACATCTGGACCTTGGCGTTGTCGCCCATGTCTGGACGTGAGTTGCTAACAGCCGCCGCCGCCATTTTGATATAGCTGATGATGGTGCCCGGGCTGTCCCAGTATTCTGCGAAGGACGGCGTCACCTTGAGAATGCGGATCGACGGATCGTCGGCGTTGTCCCACCAGGCCTTCGCAGGCGTCGCCCATAGATCGCGGATCTTCTCACGGTCATTCTGGATTTCAGCGGTTCCGGAGACTGAAACGTACTTTTGGCCCTTCGAGTCAGCGAAGGCGAGGCACACATTTGGATAACGTGCGATCTCTTCGTCCTTATGGCTCGCCACGTCGGTCAAAAAATAGAACGCATTGTCGATGCGCTCGCTGTATGCCGACATTGGACGAGATCGGAGATCGGACCCGTTTTGCGTCGTCAGCATGCAGAACCCGATTTTTTCCGCCAGGTCCCAAACCATCGAAATTTGATCTTCTTCGTGCGCCATTTTGAACTCCTCTGTGACGCCAGAGAACGATAGCTACGAACGATTGTTCCCCACTGTGAACAACATTGAAGCGATCAAGACGTTGTCCAGTTTTCCAGCGGCATGGATGACCTGAGACTCTCCAGCAGGGCTATAGATGAGAGCTTGAAGAGAGAGCTTTCGGCGAAAACGTGACCGCCTACCGTCACCTCTTTACGAGATGTGACATCCCGACGGACCGCGGCGCGGTGGGCCTGAAGCCGAATTTTTCATACAATTTATTCGCAGGCACGTCCGCGATCAGGCTGATATACGCCGTAGTCGGCAGCTCGTTCTGCACAAAGTCCATAATCGAGGCCATGATCATCTTACCGAGGCCACGCCCCTGATGGTCAGGATGGACTGCGATGTCAGTCACCTGAAAGAAACATCCGCCATCGCCGATCAGTCGCCCCATGCCGACAGCGACTCCTTCATGGTGTACGACGGCGGCGAAGATCGTGCCCTTTAGCCCAATCTCAGCAGCCTCTTTCGAGAAAGGCGTCAGGCCACTTATTTTGCGGAGACGCATATAGTCTTCGATCTCAGGTATCTGGTTCACTAACGAATAAGCATTCGCGTCATTAGAAGCCATCACTCACCCTCTTCACATATGAGCCACATCAAAATTGCGGCCCAGAATTTTCATGGACGCAATTGATAATGCTGACAGATGTTGAATTCAAAATGAAATCCAAGCTTAGTCAGAAGCCGCCACGATGGGCCGCTGCAGCGTGAGCTAACCGGCTCGCTCCAGCTAGAAAATCGGCACGATCATTGCCAACAAGGCCCTCATGCGCTTTGCACCATTTGATGTGGATGTACGCGTTTTCAGCTAGCACACGATCTAGGCGCTTCCAAATATCGCGATCAGGTGACGGTCGCCGCCGATTTCGGGGATTGCGGTCTATTTTCCTCCAGCCGTTGTTTCGCCAGATCGGTAGCGAACGCTGGACGCCCTCCATCACATAAAATGAATCAGTCCACACCAAGACCTGGTCTTGTAATGCCATCGACGCCGACCATTGTGCGGCATGCAAGGCGGCGAGCACTTCGAAACTATTGTTTGAATCGCCTTCATCGCTTCCACACTGATGGCCTTTTTCCACCCCATCGAGATAAGCGACGAAAGCCCATCCGCCGATCTGGGTTTTTCTGTCGTAGGAACCGTCAGTAAATAGTTCGAGCAAAAGCAGATCCTGCAAAAGGGAAGCTTATCGAAGGCCTCAATATGACCGCGCCGATTGAGCAGACAGATTGAGAACAACTCTGCTCCAGCCGTTCTCTCAGGTGGCTCTGGCGTACAACGCTCGAGTTTGTGGATCTTACGCATTATCGATCAGGCCGCAATTGTGGACGCATGGAAATTTTGCAGCAACCTACTGCAAAATCTGCTCGGAAGGCCAAGCGGCAGCAGACGACTTCTTGTGAACATGGTCTTTGGGCGAGAGCTCTTTAATGTCCGGGCACTTGTAGCGCAGGTCGCCTCAGACTCGGGAATGGGATATCAACCCATTGCTACGCGTCAGGACCTGCGAATGCCGTCCCTTCGCTGAGCAGCCGACTTGCGCCGATGCAAAATCCGAATGACAATTTAGATAATGCAACACGGACGATCATTGATGCCAGAATATTTGATCGACGCCTATTCGATGGCGACCTACTGGGTTACAGCCGCGACTGAGGAGGAGGCCGTCGAAGAAGTAAAAGGCCAAACCCGGGGTCTTGATCTCCAGATCCAAGTCGGACGCAAAACCTCAGTCATTCTTATCGACGTAACTTCTAGGGACGACGACCCCGAGGTCGTTGACGTGCGCGATGACGACGGATTTGACGACGATGGAGAACATCCTGAATGACTGGAACCGGCATAGAGTAGCGTCAATCCCGCATTTCGTTGCTCCCAGAACAGGGAACCACCGCCGCCATTTGAGGTTTACTCGCCGGGATCTCAAATGGAGGCATAGATATGGAAAACTCATCGAAAGCACTTGCAGAACGTTACCAGGAGTTAGGTGGCCGCAGGGTCGCGGTAATTGATGACAATCTGGGGTCCTCGCGAGACTGGGATGGTGATCCACCTCAAGCAGCAGCCTTCTGGCGAGAGAACATCGCTTCGCTTTCCGACCGGGAACGCCGCGATGTCGAAACCTATCTTCCCACTTTAAACGATGAAAGCGATGAGCCGGGGCCCGGATGACCGGTCAGCGCTCAGCTTGAAGGAAGTGAGCAATGGAAATCGAGCAAGTTGTCTTTAAAGCGAGCGATTGGGTGCCAAACAACCAGCGACGTCCGGTCGTTGTCTACAAAGCTGCGTTGATCAGTGGCAGCTCATCGGATTTTGAAGCAGCCTTCGAGGATAACGGATGGACTGGTGTCTGGCGCAATGGTGTATTTGACTATCAGCACTACCATGCGGGAGCACATGAGGTCCTGGGCATAGGTCGCGGTCGAGCCAGACTTCTTATCGGAGGTCCAGACGGTCGCGCCATCGATGTGTCACGAGGGGACTGTTTGATCCTTCCAGCTGGGACGGGTCATCAGAACCTCGAATCGTCCTCTGATTTCCAGGTTGTCGGCGCATATCCTGGATCTGACAAAGCCGACATTCAAACGAGCGCGGCCACTGCGGAAATGCTGGAGAAAATCGCATCGTTGCCAGTCCCTAAAACAGACCCCCTTTTTGGTTCGCAAGGTTTCCTGGTGGATGCATGGCGGTAAGGCGAGAAACGAAATCCTAACGCCGCTCCGCTACGACAGCAGAACAACGGGAAGCGCGAAATGGCTTGGAGCCTAGTCTACACCTTTACACTGGTGATGGTTATGATCGCTGCGCTGCGGTCTGGCGCACTTCTCCGACTTCTAGTTCTGCTGGCGGTATCGGTGATTGCCACGTTGGCCTTGGCAACGATGAAGTTCGACGAGCATTTTCTCTGGGCCGGTCTGATCGTCCCTCCTGCCATTTCGCTTACGACAGTCGCATTGGCTTCCGTCTTCGATCGTATCACTCGCAGAGCATGGCACATCCAAACCTGATCTGGGATCGCTACGTATTTCGCACGGAACGCCCACTACATCGCAGGTAAGCCATCCACTTATGTCGGATCGCGACGAACAGTCTTATCGGATTAAGGCTTCAATGAGCGAAGCGCCGCCGATTGGCGCCACGATGGCAGCTACGAGATTGAACGCAAGGATCCAAATCACGACCTTCTCCTCCAGCCGGGATAGCTTCCGCGGTTCCCGCGGCCTTTCGGGGCGGGAATAGTATCCGTTTAGGTCTCTAAACATATCTCCCTCCTTCGCGCTCTCAATGGGTCGCCGCCGATTTCAGCGGGCTTGAATTGCAGCTACACGACTGCCCCAGGATAGCATAAATCCAAGACAACTCACCTCTCGCCTATTTTACAGGAGCTAAGGAACTGAATTCAGTGGTCACGTAGAAGCCTGAATTGCTAGTGAAGGCTCATGAGGCGCACTGAACCATTCTCCAGCAAGTGTATCCCCATATCCAACATCTGACGTGGTTACCGACCATGTCGGCGCTCGACCACGGCAGTCGCCTCCCGACACACGAGTTTTGTTGCCAGTCGAGCATTCGGCATCGTCTAACCTCAGTGCTATCGCTTGGGATGTATCGTTGCTCATTTGTGCTGCCTTGATTTTCACGATGCTGACTAACGAGCAACTAGCCCAAGGGATGCACGCTAAATGCGCCGCACCTCATAAAAATCTTACTGCCTAAGAAGCATTGGCCCCTGACGCTCAGCCTGCCCCCCTTGCGGCCCGTCCCCCTCGATGGTGGGCTGTTGCTGCTCCTTGGCGCCCAACTTTCTCACGGCAGCGTCCGGGACATTAGTAGAATTACGGGAACGAAGGTGAGCTTCGATCGGTTTCCCTCATGAAGGAGAAACTATGCCATACCTTGCCAGCCGTCACTCCCCCGAAACCGAACAGCCAAAGCCGATCACGAACTATCGGAAACTACTCTTGGCGATTATGTCAGTGATTTTTGCAGTAGGTGTGCTGAGCGTGTGCGTCCTGTCCGTCACGGCGACGTGAGCATCCTCAGCCGGTTCCCCGGTACCAGTTCGATTTTCTTCTGGCTCTCCAGATAGAGCAAAGCGTTCAGAATTTGGTTTTGGCTATAGCCTGCCCTCATTAGCGGTGGCCTGACCTCATATAGACTGATGCATACTTCAGGCATCGCTGCCAACAAACGAAGCTGCCCCAAGACCGCATCGATCATATCAGTGGTCACGCTCGAATTTCGGGAGCCAGCCACGAACGATGCCACTACTCAGATATAGTGACGCCGTCTCCAACTGCTCACACAGGAATTCTGCATCCGCGATAACTGAACGCAGTGCAGCTAACGCATTGCCGCCGAAAGCATCCAGTACAGCTTGAGCCTGGTCGATTTCGCCCTCTTCGATGCGGTTAACAGCAGACATCACAAGCCTCCATTTGACAGGGTAATGTTCACTTTATGTTCTCTTTGGGAAACTGAGTCAACGTGGATAAGCTGGTCCAATTCTACGCCATTGTAACTCTTCGAATCTTTTTCCCACGCATCGTTGTGATCTGGCTTAGGTCCAAAGAGGGTCGATAAATGTGCTTTACAGCTGTCGAAGCGCTGCAATCACGCGATCTCAGCGTGCTTGAAAGCGTCCTGAACGGCATCCGATAAGAACGCGCGATTACCGTCGGCAATACGAGCCAAAGCTCTGACCAACGACCTCGCCAACCTATGGCACGCAGATTTTGGATCACGAGGAACTGAGAGCGATGCTCAAGCCGCTCGATGACTACTTAATCCACCAAGGCAAATTCGAGACGAAAGCGTCCTGCTGGAGCGAGATACGCGCCAATGCATGCTTACGGTGCCCACGCTGCGACGGCGAGCACAAGCATTACAAACAAGATCATCAGGTAGTCGGCCATCTCATTGGAGCGGCCAGATCAGCCACAGTGAAAGCGCTATGATCACGAGAAGAGCGGCATTCAAGCCGCAATAAAAAGCAAACTCATGTTGATGGTGCATAATAAATCCTCCTCACTGCCGAACAGTCGTCGACGAGAAGAGGTTCCTGCAATGTTTGTAGTCCCCTTTGCTTACCAGGAAGCAGAACACCAACAGGATATACCGTGAATATCCACCGAACGTCCGCAACTAAACGGTGTGAAGTTGGAAAACTGTCCATGCCACTCGACTACAATCAGTCTCTAGTCAAAGCGCGATGATAACCGGTAGAAGGACATTCATTTGAATGTGGATCCAGTGAATGTCGCAAGCCTCTATGCAACGCGATGCATCGTTGAACTCGCGTGGTGCGCTTTTCATGATCGCCGCGATGGCATTCTTTGCCGTGGAAGATGCCTGTTTGAAGGCTGTCGCAGCGTCCTTACCAGTAAGCCAGATCCTTATCCTGTTTGGAACCGTCGGCGTTCTCGTCTTCAGTGGGCTTGCGTTAAGGGCCAAAGAAAGACCGCTGGCAGCAAACGCCCTCTCCCCCTTAATCTTGGCCCGCTCACTATCCGACACGATGGGTCGGCTTTTTTATATGCTGGCAATCGCGCTGACGCCGCTTTCGACAGCATCGGCCATCCTGCAGGCCACTCCATTGGTCGTAATCGGCTGTGCTGGTCTGTTTGGCGAGCGCGTCAGCGCCAGACGGTGGCTATCTGTGTTCGCTGGTTTCGGAGGCGTTGTTTGCGTACTCAGACCTGGCGCAGAGGGCTTTAGCATTTTGTCTTTGCTGGCGGTCATTGCAATGCTTGGGTTCGCTGGTCGAGATCTGGCGACCCGTGCCGCGCCCCTACACATGTCTCACCGGCAACTAGGCGTGTTGGGTTTCTCAGTGCTTGTCATATCTGGCTTGATTGCCGCTCCGTTCGCAGGACCGATGGTCATTCCGGAGGTCAAGACCATCCTGATCCTGTTACTCGGGTCGGCTTCTGGCATCGTAGCTTACAGCGCACTGACCACGGCTATGCGGACTGGTCAGATAGCAGCGGTAACACCCTTTAGATACACGCGCCTCGTATTCGCGATCGTCGCGGGGTTCGTCGTCTTCCAAGAACGCCCAGATCTTTGGACGGTGGTAGGGTCAATCATAATCGTTGGATCTGGAATCTTTGCACTGTCAGAACGTAAAAAGGTAATACAACAGATATGATGTCGCCGTCCCGTTTGACGAGCACACAGGCAGACAGCCCTAGATATGCCGCCGGATCTTTCCGACGGGCGGACTCGAGGCATCAGCTCCCTGACGGGCTAATAGCTATCAAACCTTCCCCTATGGATCAGGCATCGACAAGCCGCTTTTCTTGGACCGTAGTCCGCGGCCGCCCCTCAAGGTCATAGCGTTCACGCAGTGTGGCGTCCTCGTATTCTCTCGGATATAGCCCCCTGCTCTGAAGGATCGGAACGACTTCTTCCAGGATCAGCGATAAGTCCTCACCAACGGAATGCGGATTGAATGTGAACCCGTCCACGGCCCCAGATCGCCACCAGGTTTCGATATCGTCGGCAATCTCGTTTGGCGTACCGACAACAAGGCGATGATTTTCAGCACGCCTCTGCAAAACCTGGCGGAACGAGAGGTTCTCTTCTTCGACGAGATCGACCAATGCTCGGAAAAATCCCTGAGGGAGGCTCCCGCCTGGTTTGAGCGTTTCAATGACCAATGGGGCATCAGGATCAAATTGCCCAAAGTTCAAAGACAGCTGCTCGGCCAGTCGCTCAGCTCTTGGGCCGTCTACGGGCGTTGCCTCGTCCTCTGCCGCGGCTTTCCGGGCAACCTCTTCCGACGTTGAACCTGTGATCACACGAAGGCCAGGCAGGATGCGGATCGTAGGGTCACTGCGCCCTGCTTTTGTGGCAGCTGCCAAAAGCTCCTGGCGGTAGGCCAGCGTTCCCTTTTTGCTATGCGCAACGGCATAGATGATGTCGGCATGCGTCCCGCCAAGCGCAATACCCTGTGATGAGGCACCAGCCTGGCAGATAACCGGAGGGCCGAACGGCGCGTTGGGGACCGTCAGTGGCCCTTTGATGGAGAAATATTCTCCGTCATGGTCGATCGGCTGTCCGCGCAAAGTATGGTCGCCTTCACCCCCCTGATCCCAGCTTTGCCAAAGTCGGCGCACGACGTCTGTCGCCTCATCCGCTTGGGAATAGCGGCTCGCATGGTCACCGAGCGGCTGGTTTCCATAGTTTTCGGCGACATCGGGATTCCAAGTCGCAACGACATTCCAACCGACCCGTCCCTTCGATAACCAGTTGAGGGACTGGAGTCGCCGAGCGAGATTGTAAGGGTGGTTCAGCGTCGTGGAGGCAGTATAAATACCGCCTATATCCGGAACGGCTGCCAAGATCATCGAAAGGATGATGAGTGGGTCGAGCGTATGTTTTGGCGGCTCGGTCACGTTCCGGTACAGGACCGGATGATCCGCAAGAAACACAGCATCAATCCGCGCAGCCTGAGCGGCACGAGCAATCTTCAGATACTCCTCGAGATCGGTGAACCGGTCGTCCCATTCGAGGCGACCATCAACTTCCCGCCTACGACCGGAAATGTGCAGAGAAAGATTGAGATGGATACGTCTGGAAGACTGCACAGCTGCTCTCCTTACTGGCCGGTCTTAGGACGCGCAAACTGCGGCAGTATTGACTGGTCGATCCGTGGCTCCCAGTCGATGTCCGAGCGTACTGCCCAAGTGACTGGCTGGGGGTAAAGAAAAACAGCGTGCAGATTATCGTGGAAGATCTGCGTTGCCTCGTTGGTCGCCTTTTTCAAGTCCTCGGGCGTCTGGGCAGCGAGCGCCTTGTCGGCAGCAGCATCAAACGCAGGATCAATCCAATGGGATTGATCATATGTGCTCTTGAACTGGGTGAACCGTTCAGGGGTGAACCTATAGGCAGGGCTATGGCCGATATACACGAGATCGCCATCCGGCTTACGAGTGAGATCAACCCAGGCCGGGAAAGGCAGAGTGTTGATTTCGATCGTCACACCGATCTTGGAAAGCTGGGCGGCAATGACCTGCGATGCCGGGCCGACGGCGAGATAGGATCCCGTGGGGACATCTAGCCGCAATCGCAATCCCTTGCCATATCCGGCCTCGGCGAGCAGAGCCTTTGCCTTTTCCGGATCATACGGAAATGCTTTCAAATCGGGATTAAGCTCGTCCCAGCCTTTTACAAGAAACTGGCCGGGGCTTGGCTCGACCGATCCATTGAACAAGCCGCGAATAATCGCTTCCTTGTCGATCCCATAATTCAGGGCCTGCCTTACCCGCAGATCAGAGAGTGGCTTCCCCTCGTTCTCCTTGATGCGCAGAACAATATTCCAGGTCGAGGCTTTCGATCCCGTACGATAGTGATCGTCGTTGGCAATTTGGCTGATTGTTTTCGGATCGATCTGAACGACCATATCCAGTTCGTGGGCGTGAAGGGCAAGCAGCCTAGCCTCCTCAGTTGGGAAAACGGAATATTTCAGTGTCTTCCACGCTGGCCTGGTCCCCCAATAAGTCTCGTTTCTGAAGGCCGATGCACCGTTTTCCAAGTCGACGCGATCCAGTACATAAGGACCCGTACCGACCCATCTGCGAGCTAGATCGCCGTCGGTCGCGACCTGACGTCCGATGTAGAGGGTTGTGAAGCGGTCCGGCAGCCCCAGATATGGGAACTTCGTTATCACCTGGATTGTGGTCGGATCGACCACCTTGGTGCCTGCCAGGAGCGGCCGCCATCGGCCTGATGTCGACAACGTGGACTTTTCCGCTGTCAGCAGTGTGATGTAGTCGGCAACAGCCCGCGCATCGAGCGGAGTTCCGTCAGAGAATTGTACGCCTTCGCGAAGCTTGAATTCCCAAGTGAGATCGTCCTTCCGCTTCCATTCCGTTGCAAGCGACGGCTGCAGCTGTGCGTTGGAATCGAGTCGGGTAAGACCTTCAAAGATAGACAGGGTTAGTTCTCCACCCGTGGTCGATGGGTCGATCCCTGGAATAGGCCTATAAAGTCCAACTCGGAGTGTCGTGCTGGCATCCTCGGCCAAAGCCGCAGAGCCCGATACGGCTCCCAGGATGGTGGACAGAACCAGCACTGAGACGAGACCAAGGAATGATCGCTTTTTCATATTTATGAGACCTTTTCACTGAAACTAATATTGGGGGAGGCTTTCCGAGCGCCTGGAATGGCCGCGATGAGCTCCTGAGTGTAGGGTTTGGCAGGAGCATCGAAGATCGCGGCGGCTGACCCTCGTTCGATAATTTCGCCTTCGGTCATGACCAAAACGTCGTCGCAAAGGCTCCGAACCACTTCGAGATCGTGCGAGATCAGGACAAGCGACATGCCCCGCTCGGCTCGAAGTCGGGCAAGCAGTTTGAGAATTTGCGCCTGCACGGTCTGGTCGAGAGCAGACACAGGCTCATCCGCAATCAGCACCTTTGGATTTCGTGCAAGCGCACGCGCGATTGTCAGTCGTTGACGCTGCCCGCCCGAGAGGCTTGAGGGAAGACGTGAAGCCAGTTGGGGATCAAGCTCAACAGTGCGCAGAAGCGCTTCGATGTCTTTCCCTTGGCCTCGACCTCCAAGCGCTAGCTTCAGGACCTTTTCGACCGATAGCCGCGGATCGAACGTGCCAGAGGTGTTTTGAAAGACATACTGGACATTCTGCCAGAGACTGGCGCGATCTGCCGCGTTTCGGATCTCCCGGGTGTTATCCCCAATTCGAATTTGTACGACCCCCTCGATGGGGCTCACCAAGCCGCTCAGAATACGAGCAAGTGTGGTTTTTCCGGATCCGGATTCGCCAACGATTCCGACCGATTGCCCACGGTGGACCGCGAAATCGGTGGGAGAGAGGACCTGCCTGCGACCATAGCTTTGCGAAACACCTTTCGCCTCAAGGACGACCGTATCGGATGTGACTATGTTGGGTGTACTAAGAGACAGGTTACTGGGATGCGCATCGAGCAGCCGCCTCGTGTAATCACTTGAAGGGTGTGCGATCACCTGTTCAACTGGGCCACTTTCCAGGATACGACCCGCTTTCATCACTGCCAGCCTATCGCACCTGTCCTTTATAATGCCGATGTCATGAGTAATCAGAAGGACCGCAACGCCGGTACGGGATCGTATGTCGTCGAGCAGATCGAGGACTTTTGCTTGTACTGTTACGTCGAGCGCGGTGGTCGGCTCATCAGCGATCAAAAGTGAGGGCTTTCGCGCGATTGCCGTAGCAATCATCACACGTTGGCTGAGGCCGCCAGACAGTTGATGCGGGAAAACATCAAGAAGTCTGGAGTATGATGGAATTCCCACAGCGTTGAGGAGTGCTTGCGCCGCCATGCGATCATTGCCCTCGCGAGGGAGGGCCTCACGAAGGTGGTCATAGACGGTGAGCCGAGGGTTGAGGGTCGTAAATGGGTTCTGGAATATGAAGCCGAGCTTGTCCCTCAGAAGCTGACGTCTTCCTTTGTCGGTGCTCGTATCAATCGGTTGGCCATCAAGCAGCAATTCTCCCGAATGCACGCCGAGCTCCTGCGGCAGCAACCCACCGATGGCAGATGCGGTCAACGACTTTCCTGATCCGGATTCACCAACAATGCCGAAGCACTCGCCCTTTGATATCGAGAAAGAAACATGATCGACGATCGGTGGGCCCGACGGTTTTCCAATAGTCAGGTCGGTCACTTGCAGGAGCGGCTTCATGCATCGCGCTCCTTCACCGATGACAGCGAGAGGATCTCCGCCACACCGTCCCCAAAGAGCTGTGAGCCAACCAACGTTAGAACTATCGCCAGACCGGGGAATACCGATGCCCACCAGGCTAGGCCTATTTGTCCCTGCGCCTCGGCAACCATGCGTCCCCAATCAGGTGCTGGCGGTTGGGGGCCGAGACCGAGATAGCCGAGACTTGAAACAAGGATCAGTGCCGTGCTGAAGCCGATCGACATTGTTACGGCCAGCTGCGGTAGAAGCACCGGAGTCAGATGGTGACGCGCGATCTCTAGGATCGATAGGCCCGCCATGCGGCTTGCTTCCACGTAAGGTTGGGTCAGAGTGGAGGCAAAGCTTGCCCTGGCTATGCGGAAAGGCAGTACCCAGGTTGCGAGCGTGATTGTGAGAGCAAGAACAGCAGGCTCCGAGCCGAAAAAGGCGACCAGCACGATCGCGAATATCAAGTTTGGGATCGCCAATTGTGCATCGGCAAGTCTTGGAATGAAGTGATCGTCCTTCTTACCAATGGCAACAGACGCGAATGCAAGCACGGTACCAACTAGGCAGCCAGAAAACGAACCGAAGAAGGAAATAGCCAAGGCAATCCGACCGCCGTACAAGACGCGGGAAAGAATGTCTCGGCCTAGATCATCGGTTCCAAGGAGGTGGCCATCACTGAAAGATGGAGCAGCCCCAGCGTTGACGATGTCGATATCCAGTGGATCCCAGCCAGCAAGTACAGATGCAAGCAGTGTCGAAGTAGCGATGGCACCCAAGAGAAGGCCGCCTGCGGTCAGTGTTGCAGCACCGCGCACGAGCTTCCGCCGCTGGCCCGCATAAGAGGACTCGATAACAGTCATTGACGGGTCCTTGGATCTAGTTTGACAGCAATGACATCCACAATGAATGTCACCAGTGCGAAGCCGACCGAGAGGATCAACACACAAGCTGTAATCAGCGGAAAGTCACGGTTTTGGATTGCGCCGATGATCAACTGGCCGATACCCGGCCAACGGAACAGAGTTTCGACGATCACGGCCCCGCCGAACACCATGCCCGCCTGTACCCCACCTACATTTGCGACTGGGATGAGGCTGTTCATGAAGATGTGTCGAAAGAACACCGCCGACGCACTCAGCCCCCTCGCCTGGGCCGCTACGATATGGTCCGCCGTACGAGCCTCCAGCAGCGCAGCACGGAAAACGCGTGCAATCGGCGCCGCAACAGTTGTCGCCAACAGTCCTACTGGCAAAAGTAGATGTGTAAGGGATCCGCTACCGCTGATGGGCACCAATCGCAGGAAGATGCCGAACAACAATATGAGTAGAACACCAAGAAAGAATGTGGGCACCGCATCCACCATCGCTGCGAAGACAATCGGGACATTCGCAATAAGGGCGTTCTTTGAGACAACCGATATTGCGCCGAGAACGATGCCAACGGTGGCACCAACAAGAAGTCCAAGGCTTCCAAGGAGAAGGCTTGCAGGAAGTCGATCTAGCGCGACGAAAAGGGCATTTTCCTGATAGCGAAGCGAAACTGGAAAGTCGCCACTTGCGGCAGCCCAGAGGAAGCCAACATATTGCTCGCCAAGCGATTTATCGTATCCAAGGACTGCCGCTACCCTGGCACGCTCGTCCACTGACGTGTCGGGGTCGAGCATGAGCGACACTGGGTCCCCGGTTGCCGTGAGGCAGACGAAGACCAGGCTTGCTACAAGCCATACAGTCAAAACCGCCAAGAGAAGACGGACTACGGTGTAATGGACCAAGGTTGTATCGCGTCGGCTTGCGCCCCGCTGTCGGGCTACATCAAGCCCGGTGATAGTATCGCTCATGAAGTTTGCTTCCAGTGTCTTTGGAGAGCGGCCTGAAACGGCAACGAACAATGACGATATAATTTATAGTTTTAGTAGACTAACAGGAACGGATTTACAAAATTTGACGGACGTTAGGAAAATCCTGCCACTGTGGGGATTGGGTGCTTTTGGAGTATGCCTGCCATTGCCCTTGCTGTTCCGAGCAGACGAGCGTCCATGCTAGCGCTGTTGTCTTCGTATAGAGGGTAAAGGACGGTTTTAACTCTGCACCTAAAGCCGTCAGCTTGCATACCACCGCACCGATTTAACTAAGTCAGCTGGCGCTGCGCTCACGATCAAACGCGGCGACGATGGCTTCCGCGGCCAACACTGCTTCCTTCGCATCGATCTCATAATTGCAGACCGATATCCGAAGAACCTCGCGCCCTCTCCATTTCGCGCCAGCCACGAAGATTATCCCATCGCGCTGAAGACGATTGATCACCCGCCTGGTAAGGTCGTCCGCATCAATCAAGGAGAGTTCGGCACCGAAACGGCAGACGACTTGATTGAGGACAACATCATTCACAACCTTTATGCCCGGTTCCCGCGAAATGCGCTTAGAAATCGTGCGTGCAGCAAGACAGCATCGATCGATCAGTGTGCCAATGCCGCTTCGGCCAAGATGTTTCAGCATCGCCCATGTTGCAAAACCCCGCGCACGCCGTGAGAGCTCCGGTACGTAATGCGACGGATCCCGATCGCCCTCCTGTGCGATTGGTAGATAACTCGCTGCAATCGTCATCGCTCGACGGTGTGCCACCTCGTCCTTAACGATGGCATAGCCGCTGTCATAGGGGGTCTGCAGCCACTTGTGTCCATCGGTTGCCCAGCTATCCGCGAGCTCCACGCCTAAGCACAGATGCCTCCAACAAGGAGAGGCTCCAGCTTAGAGACCAAAGGCTCCATCGACATGCACCCAGGCTTGCTTTTGATGGGCTAGTGGAATCAAATCGGCGAAGCCATCGAAGGCTCCTGTGTTGATCTGACCCGCCTGAAGGATGGTGATGATTGGACCGGAGAGATCATGGAGTGTTCTTTCAAACTTGTCAGCCCTGATGCGCCCTTGTTGGTCGGTTGGTATTCGGACGACGCGATCATGCCCTAGCCCCAGAAATTGTAAGGCAGAAAAGATGGTAGTGTGGGCATCATCGCCGATTAACACCGTGATAGGCGGCGCTCCGAAGAGACCTTGAGCGTCGGCATCCCATCCGACTTGCCGAAGGACTTCGCCTCTGGCGGCCGCAAGACAGGTGAAATTTGCCACCGTGGCTCCCGTCACGAAACCCACAGATGAGCAATCGGGCAACCCGAGCACGCTAAGTAGCCAGGTCGCAGCGACCTTCTCGAAAGATGCCGCGGCGGGCGACGCTGTATGATTGCCAGCATTCTGCCCCCATGCACTTGTCAGAAAATCTGCAGCAACCCCCATCGGATGCGATCCTCCAATGACCCATCCGAAAAACCGAGGGCGGATCATTTGGTGAAGCCCCGGTTCTGCCTTTTCGACCAGTCTGCGAAGAACGTCTTCCGCGGCGATGCTCTCCTCCTGCAGATCCTCCATAAGTGCCGCGAGGCACTCCTGATAGTCCATTGAAGGACGGTGCAAATCCGGCTCAGCCAGACGGAAGGCAGAGGCGAGGCGAGCGGCCTCGCCGAACAGTGATTGCGCTTCGCTCTCCACTGCGGGCACCTCCTCCGGTCAAGACTATGTAAGCATACGCTCACACACAAAAGAGGACGAGCGAAAAGACTAAGTGACTTCAACAGAAACGAGGGGCGTACCCTTGAGATTCAAGAACGCGACCTATCGTCACCGTACAAATTTACCACACCAGATTGACAGATTCCCCGCTATTGGCAGATTTGTGTGCGGCGAATCTTCGCCGGGGTAATGGGGAAACTATGAAAACCAAAGTAATGATGCTGGCGCTCGCGCTGGCCCTGTCTGCGTGCGCAAAACGACCTGACGCGATTGTCCCTGCCGACATTCCGATGGCTGCCTATACCAATCTGTCGTGCGAGCAGTTGGCTCAGGAATATCTGAAGGAGCAAACCAGCCTCACCGCGGTCTCAAAGCAGCAACACGACGCCGCAAATGGTGACGCCTTCGGCGTGTTCCTGATTGGTGTGCCGATGTCCTCCACCTTTGGGGGCGACAAAGAGGGCCAGGTCGCGGTTGCGAAGGGCAAAGTGCAGGCAATCCAGTCGGCCATGATGAGCAAGGGCTGCAACGTGCCTGCCACTCCATCGAAAAGCACCAAGAAAGCTGCCTGAAACGAAAGGCGCTTTCCGCAGGCAGCGGAGGCGCAGAGATGTTGAAATACCGCCAGCAATCTCGTATTTTCTTCGAGACCTCGTGGGGACGAGTGTGGCCGGAGCGCCAAATGTGCTGCTCTGGCCGCTTCTCACGGAACGAATTCGCAAATGCGGTGTTCTACCCGCGTCGCGAGAGTAGCCCCCGTCCCCCGCACGAGTTTAAGTCCCCTATCAAACTCACTCTCGCGACACCCATCCCCTTGGATCGTTTTTTTCCTTCCATGTTGACTCAACACCAAAACAGAACATAATAAGAACATACGGAGCCGCTTGGCGGCAGTCGCTCCCTTGCCTGCGTTTACGCAAAGGAGAAGAAATGTTCACAATAGGCGAGGTGTTTCCTCTCGAAGAGGAGCCTGATCCAGACCTGCTTGTGCTGATTGGCTGGAAGGCCGACCTTTACGATTTCGAATTCCTTGAAGCCGATATCTTGACCGACGAAGGCTCGACCGCCTCGTGGGTAGAGATCGCATTCAGCCGTCAGTTGGGCGGTGCTTTCGTTCTGTGGCGCAGCGGCGTGTCCGCGCTGGAAGCTGCGAGGAGCGCCAACTATGGCTGGATTGAAAGCCACGACGTTATCTCACTCCCTCAACGCATAGAGGCAAACGCCAAAGCTTACGGCCCTCCCCTGGACGGCTACTATTTCGACACCCTGGAGTTCTACCGAATGTATCCCGGTGAGTTCGGGAGGAATGGCATCCAGCCGAAAGCAGATTGCCCAGCGACATGAGTTTGCCTCGCCTCAAGGACTACCACGCTGAGAAGATAGACATGTCCTGCAGTCGCTGCGACAGACATGGTATCTACGACCGTATGGGCCCTTGGAATCGATGCGATCAAGGCTCATCCAATTGTCGCGGTAACGGCCAGTAGAGTTCGTCGCTTGCTCGAAGCGTCTATCTGTCTCCTCGCATCGCCCAGCGGCTCTCGTCACGAGGACATCATAGTCTTCCTTCGTTAGATCGAAAACGATCGGTTTGCGCCGCGCTCGGTTTCTGGCCTGAAAATAAACCTTCAGCTCGTCTTTGGTCGCCGAGCGGGTGTTGGCGCGGGCTGCTTCGGTCTTGGTCTGCAGCTCCGATAGAATACGCGGAAGAATGGGGGCCATGCCTAGTCCTTGGGCGAAGTGAGTCACTATGTGACAGGAGCGACATTGTGTTATAAGGAATGGGGATGCTATGGCTTTGAGGAAAGCCGTACGGTCACGCGCTGGCTCTGCTCCAAGCACCGGCCCCGCCACTATCGCGGTTTGCCTCGGCACGGTGAGGCAAGGCTCGCTGCAGTTGAGATTGCCGATACGCTGACTTAAGATGCCCCACACCTCTTTCCATAGTCCCTCGCTCCGAGACTAAGCAGGCACATCAACCTTACGCTTGGGGAGTTTCCAATTCGGGCGCGGGAAGTGGCACGTGTATCCGTTAGGAATGCGCTCGAGATAATCCTGGTGTTCAGGCTCAGCTTCCCAGAACTCGCCGATAGGCGCTAGCTCAGTCACCACCTTGCCCGGCCAAATTCCCGAGGCGTCAACGTCGGCGATGGTATCGATCGCCACCTGCTTTTGGTCGTCCGATGTGTAAAAAATCGCCGAGCGGTAGCTTGTCCCGATATCGTTGCCCTGGCGGTTCAAGGTGCTGGGGTCATGAATCTGGAAAAAGAACTCAAGAAGGTCGCGAAAACTTATCTTGGCAGGATTGAAGTTGATTTCGATCGCTTCCGCATGACCTTCGTGGTTTCGGTAAGTAGCGTTTTTCACCGAGCCCCCCGTATAGCCCACCCGGGTCGAAATGACGCCAGGCAGCTTCCGGATCAAATCCTGCATTCCCCAAAAGCAGCCACCAGCTAAAACAGCGCGTTCTGTCGTCATGTCAAATCTCCGAACGAAAATCCTGTGAAGAATATGGGTTGTTCAGAGGGCTTCTGCCAGTGCCATGACGTCTTTACAACGACCTGCGCAGAAGACGGAACTATCCCTCGCTTCTGGCGGTTGAGTCATCGTCAAATAGGAGACCTCAATGAAACAGGCAGATCATGCTCGTCTTACTAACACCGAACTCGTCTCATCCGTCCTCGAAGGCGCACCTGTTTATGGAGTAGACAACAATAGGGTCGGTAAGGTCGACCATGTACATGGCGCTGGAGCTAATAGCACTGCAATAATCGACGTCGGCGGCTTCCTCGGCATCGGAGCCAAGCCTGTCGCAGTCCTCCTGACAGATCTCAACTTCATGCGTGATGAGGACGGCGATGTCCACGCCGTAACCGCTTGGACCAAGGACCAGCTGAAACAAATGCCAGAACATGGTCCTTGAGGTGCCTGTGAACCGAAACTAATCGGCACCTCGCCTAGAGAGCTCGCCGGATTTTTCGGCGGGCTTTTCACTAAAGTGGATGGGGAGTGCTTCATCGAAGCCGCCGATGTTTCGCCATCGGTTGTTGGCTGGCCTCAAACAGGAACGCTGCATACTTCAAATGTGGCAGCAAAAATCGGTTTAGAACCGCCTTGCCCGAAGCATCCGACAATCTCTCTAAAGCGAGTTGTCGGCGTACCAATAATCCTACGATAAAGTTCTTGACTATGCTGTCAGTAAAGCCTGGACCATGCAGGCCGCCGCCCCCTTATCGACCTGGCTAAGAGCCTATGCTGGCAAATCAATCGCTCGAAATGACCAAGAAATTTTAGCAATGCTACACCGGATGACATGACTTCCTAGCAGTAAACCAAACAGTTCATGCAGAATGTTTATCTGCGCTTCTAGGAACTGCGGATCGCGGGGACTGTTAGAAGCGCATGAGACATTTACGCCATCACCCAATTCTAGCTACCCTTATCGTCAGTTCAATAATCGTCGCTTCCGTCGCAGGTCTCCAATGGTGGATGACCGACCATTCGGGCAATGTCCACAAGAAGTCTAGTATTGCAGCCCCTCCTGCGTAACAGCCTCGCAGTGCTGGATTGGAGTCGCGTTACCTGCAGCCCCCTACAAACCGAAGTGAAAACCGCACCAGCTTTTCATCGATGGCACGGTTATTGCTCGGTAAACGTTTGATGAAGTGCACGAGGAGGCTGTGTTTTGGAACGAGACAATTTGCACATTTTCAATCCGGTCATAATCTCTATCGGGGACGCGAATGCGGACCTGATAATTAATTCGGTAGAAGAAGCTGCCGAGGAACTTTTATCAGAATGGCCAATCGACGACAGCGACCGCTATTACGAAGCGGTGAAGGCATGTCTCGACTGTATCACCTCGGATGCCAATCCTGATGTTGCCCGTACGGCATTCGTTCAAGCCGCCGAGGAGGCAGGACTGGCGATCAAGGGGACGATTTCAGGACCGTAACTTAAACGCAACGGGCGTCGTTGGCCCGTAAGCCCTCGCAGCACACCCCGTGCTCAACATCTCGTCCTTCGGCTACTGATGGTGACAGCTCTCGCATCCACGATGACAGAGCTGTCCCACGTCAACAAAATCCGACATTTCGTCGCGTGGCTCGAGCCGGTCTCGAAGCAGCACCCCACTGTAGTGAAGAGAACCTCGGAGAGACTAGCATGGCGTCGATGGGTAACCGGGGAAACTCGTAAATCGACAGCAAAACGGGGCGCGGGCTGGACTTCGAAGCCCATCTCAGTCCAGCCCGCGCCCTAGATCTCATAGTACCAAAGTACGCTACAAACCCCACCGCTTACGCAACAACGTTACGTGTCGCGCATGTCTCTCCTTGAAGGCTTCGGCTGTCCATGTGGTGACATGTGCAAGCTCTTGAGCACTCGCATATGTCGCGCGTTTTTTCGTGGAAGCAGTTTGTCCTAATCCGAAGTATACCTTGAGCTTTTCAGCATAGGGGAGGTTAGACGCACCAGAGTTCTTGCGAGATGTCAGAAGAACGAGATTGCCGAGGCTATGGGTCACCAGCAGGCGTTGTTCTTCACCGAAATGTTCCCAACCAGCATTCGGGTTCTGCGGCAAGATGTGCTCAACGGTCTTCTGCCCAGTCCACTCGACCGGCTGCTCTGCCAACAGCCGATCCAATCTTTCCAGCATCGCGCGAACGACGCGGGTTGGGAATTTGGCATAAAGTGCCCCCTGGAGTGCGTCATTGGCCTCAGCTGCTTCTTCGGTCGTTAATGTCAGCGATGCACCAAGCAGAGAATGATCAGTACGGAGAGCCTTTAGTACGTCAACGTAGCGCCCCATTCGTTGGGTGTCATAACGTCGCGCCAGCTGCATTGCCCATGCGAGTCCCTCTAGACGCTCCAGGGTCGTTATCAACTCGGCAGGTTTCAGCGTCATGAATGACGCCAGCGCGACCGGCACCCAATCCTTGTTCGGCACTAGCTCCAATCCTGCTAGAGCTTCGGCTGCGGCTGCCTGGACGTCTGACGGCAGCTTACTCACATCTTTTTCGAGAAGTCGTGCATATTGCTCTTTCGCGGGTGCAAGTTCACTCTCAAAGAACTCCCTGACGCCCTTTGCGTCCGCGTTTTTGAAACGAGCTGAATACGCGTCACTAAGCGTCTGAGTGTTCTTCCGTTCCTCCCGAATGAAACGAAGGGTCTCCAGAAGGCTTTCAAATTCCTGCCTGCCAAGATCATTCTCATACTCGCGCCACCGTCGCGCTTGGAACCTCATCTCATCCTGATCAGGGAACTTCGCCAGGAGCTCGGCTTTGATGACGTCGGCATTTGATAGATCCAGCCCGCGATCATTCAGAACTTTAAAAATCCGAAGAGCAGCGGCCCGGGATTCTGTAGTGACGACCACAAGGACGCAGCGCTTCAGAAGGAATCCTACCAAGCCTTGTCGACGTTGCTCATTCAACTCTGAAACCATCTTACGAAGTGCTTGGGCGTTCTTCCACATATGCGCCTGAGCTTCAGTTTTCGGCGTTCCCGACGGCTCCGATTTGGCAGTCGCGTCAGGGGTCTGAATCGACTCGCGAAAAAACAGCCGATCGTCTTCATGAGCTCGAACGCGAACCGCTTCTTTTTGATTGAGAAACGGATTGGGGCGAATGTAGACGATAGAATCTAAAGCATTCTTTTCGTTGGGTATAACTGCAAGATCACGCAATACTGCACCAAGGATTGTCAGGGTGGTCAAGCGCTGTTGTCCATCAACAACCTGTCCGACGGTCTCTCCCTCGGGTTTGATGAGCACGATACTCCCTAAGAAATACGGCTCGTCGTAGTTCGCATCCATTGCCTCCAAGAGGTCGACCAGCAATTGCTGAGCTTCTTCTTCTGTCCAGGCGTAGGGACGTTGATAGGGCGGAATTTCATGGAGATATCTATCACCAAGCACATCATACACGGTCTGCTCGCTGGCAGTGATCATTGTTAATCTCTTTTAATCGGGAAAGTTATTGGAACTTAGAGTTTATTGTCGCGTCAACACACCGTCGGTCAGATGGTTCTTCCCGACCGCTGTGCGTATTTTTTGTTTCCAATTGATGTGCCAGATGTGTAAATTTTCGATCACTTGGCTTCATCAAAAGTAAGCAAACCACTTCGCTTGCAATTTCTTCTACTGTATGGTCAAGGCCGGTTCCCCCATCATAATGTGCCCAAATCACAAGCTGGTCGCTGTTCTTGACCGGTTCACTGAACCGCCCGATATCCGCGATGGGCTGATACAGGTGAGCCGAAGGTTTTTCCAATCACGA
This sequence comes from Aliirhizobium cellulosilyticum, assembly GCF_014198105.1. NCBI lineage: Bacteria > Pseudomonadati > Pseudomonadota > Alphaproteobacteria > Hyphomicrobiales > Rhizobiaceae > Aliirhizobium > Aliirhizobium cellulosilyticum. Next base: position 103,015 of record NZ_JACIGW010000003.1, read on the forward strand.
CCATGAGCAGACCGCGGCGTCGCGCCTCACAGATGAACCTTACGTTTAATTTTCAACAAATAGGTATTCATAGGTATCAGAAAAGTTGACCTTCAAGTATCGCCTACCCCCAATTCAATCGCTGTCTCCACCACCCGCTCCACCATAAATATCAAGCAGCAGCTCTGGATTAGACCCCTCACCTCTCAACTCTTCGAGTACCTGCTCAAGAATGCGGCCGTACTTCGCGAGCTCCCTCACGCGCTCCCTATGATTGAGATCTGCGATCGTCTTCTGGACCGCTCTGACCAGCTTGTCCGCAACCGGATCCTGACCTTCGACAAGTGCAAACGGCTCAACAATTCGCCAACGCAACAATCCCACGAGCAGCATGGGTGCGTATTGAAACCGCGTGTAGGTTGACCCAAGGTTCTCTTTGAATTCGATCAGAACACGGCTGGCTATCCGATCGACATCCTTACGGGTCAAAAGCTTCGGCGCAGACTCAGATCGCGACAGCAAGAACGCCATTGCCGCGGTTTCTTTCTGCCACTTCCACGTATCGACCGTCTTCCTCAGAAGCTTATGGATTGCTTGAAGCTCGACGTTTTGGGATCCAGCAATTCGACCAAGCCCCTGGTAGGCAAGCTTCCAATGGGCACCTAGCTTGAAGATTGGATGTCCGCGCACCTCCCGGTCCCATGCATCTAGAAGCCATTTAGAGGCTTCGCTCGGGCAACGCCGAAATTGCCACGTGAGGAACCGGAAGGACTGGGTTCCTACGTCACCACCCCTCAATCCGCGACGGACCTCGTCCAACGCCCGTTCAACGAGTCGATCAAGCATTGCAACAGAGGTATGATTAACCGTGTATGGGATCGTCCCATCACTGGATATGGCATATTTTCCACCGGGTCGTGCGGACAAGCGGTCCGCTAACGCGCCCCAGTCAACCACGTCCCTGTCGACATTCCTATCTAGTAGGGTGAACAAACCATCGCCACGAGGGCTGTCGTTCCACGCATCGATCCCGCAGGCGAGTATCAACCGGGCAGGAATCGTTGGCGCTGGCTTTTGAAACCCATCGAGTAGATCCTGCCATTTCTGGTCGAGTTCGATCGCCCCATCCCAGTCCACCTGGAAATGATTACCGAGGCTTTGCGAATGCACCAGAATCTTAGCTCGGCCGGAAGCTGGGCTCTGCTCGACCCAAAGCTCCACCGGGATCGCCTGATCGACCTTCACCCCGATGTTCACTTCAGCCTTTCGAGGAAGCTCAGACGTCTCTTTTCGAATGAAGATTGAGAACCGGTCCTGACCTGCCTGGATTGCTAGACGAGCTGGTTTCGGACTGCGGTAGACTTCGCCCGCGGGAAGCGTCTCTTCTGAATCGACGAGATCGAAGCTTTCCACGGCGTCTCGACGCTGAACAATTGTCGATATTTGCGGTAGGAAGTCGAAATAGATCGGATCACGCCTGCTCAACCGCCGTGCGGCGATCAATGCACCGTCAGCAATAGCATTCGCGTTGAGTAAATGGATATCCCGTCCGACACTTTTAGTGACTGCTGAACTGATCGCCTTTTTGACATCACCTTCAGAGAGCGTCTCGAACAATAGAATATCGCAACCATCAACGTATGCGCGAAGGTCTGGCAAATCAGCACAGTGATCGAATTTCAACGAAGACGGCGGATGGAGAACCTCCCAGTCGCCATTGCTTTGGCGTAGGACCTCCGGCTCGACAGCCAGACCAAGAGCGAGATGGCCTTGGGACCGAGCCCACGTCAGGTGGTCCTTGCGATCGCTGGACGAAGCAGCAAAGACTGCCTCTCTAGCCCGCCGCGCCAACTCGGAATACCCCCAGTCGGATCGGATCAGTCGACCGGCCGACTTTCGTTCCGGAGCCAGAACGGTATCGCCATGGCTACGTTCTCGCCGAATGCGGAGGCGCTGCAGTGTTATTCCTTCAGCGGCTTGAGAGATTACGCCCACGATCTGGCCTTCTGAGACCACACCGTTCTCAATGGCGAAAATCGTGGCTAGCACCGATCGCCAAACGAGCAGAGGTGTCGATATTTTTGCCTTTCTCAAGGCATTGAGAAGACGCTCTTGAAGGAGTTCCTTACTTTCTGCGTGATCATCGAGGCTGGCCACCCCAAATCCAGCAGAAGATGACATACCTTTCAAAGCAGCGGTCAAATGCTCTAACGGAGGATCGGCACTCAACAGTTCCGTGATCCTGGTACGCTTTTCCGAAGCTCCTATTGCACCCCATCCAGCACCAAGGCCATGGGGAGACACCGAGGCCTGAGCGCCTCCAACAAGCCCGCCATCGGCTTTCGCACCGGTTTCGACGACCACGCTGAAGATACCTCCTTCAACGATTGAAGACGATACCTCCTGTTCCTCACCATCGGCAAGAACGACCCAGTTTCTAGCCGCTCTGTCCCACCAGCCATTCAGATCGTAACCGCACAGCTTTTTCATGTCGTCTTCGCGTAGATTTCGCCGCGAGCAAAAGCGCGGATAGCGTCTAATCCCTTACGCAACCCGTCACCCGAGGCCTCCAATGCGATCCCATCAACCCTGGTTCTGGCTCCTGTAGCCACACTGGATTCAAATTCTCCATGCGAAGGCGTGAGGATCAAACCATTGAGCAATACTTCGGTCTGGCTGAGCGGTTGTATCTCCACCAACCGCTCATTCGCTCTCTGCACGGCATCTGTCAGATCTATTCGTGTCAGTGAATGTGGCGTCCAGACTGCAACCCTTCGCGGCATCCCACCTGTCCGGATATCGGAGATTCGAAGGGAAACATGCGCTCTCGTCAAAGCGAGGAGCCTTCCTGGCGCCTCCGGCCGTGATTGAACCTCGACAATCCGGCCGGTGTTCTTGAGCCAAAAGACGGCAATGGGACGATCCTGCTCGAACCATCTTCCTAGTGTAGCTTCCGACCGCCAAACGATCGGCGACTGCGCGACTAACTCAGCTTCCTCAAGTTCACTCAACGCAAGAACCACAGCCAAAACGGAGAAGTCTGTCCAGGTCTCAGCTTGCCATGCCCAGAGGTCATCAAGAACCTTATCCTCCTCAAGAAGACGACGCCATGCCTCATAAACCGCATTATAACTCGGTTCTTGCATCAAGACGTAGTTTGGCACGATGCCTGCCTCTGCAGAGCTTACATCGAGGTCCGCCAGCATCTGGGCAAACGCCTTGCAGAAACGGCCAAAGTGCTCAACCTGAGCGTATCGACGACTACTTTTGGCCCGCGGATGCTCATTCATCCATTCCCGAGCAACCTGGAACGCCAACTTGGAATACGAATGCAGCACCCGGTTCTCCGGGGTGTCGAAATTCTCTCGCCGGACCGTCGCCATGATACGCTGACTGGTGCCTGCTCGCTCCGCGATCGTTCGGCCGGGCTGTCGGACAAGCCATCGCATTGATGCACGGTCCATTTCCTGGACGCGATCTAGGGACGTCAACTCTCGGGTTCGGCGCAGCACTCGCCTTATTCTTGGCTCTAAAGCCTTTAACCGTGGAAGAATTTCCTGCGCCTGTCGGACGATTTCCGCCATACGGGGATCGGCTTCGTCCTCAGCGCGTTGCCAGGCATCCCGCAGTCGAGGCCACACATGCAGAGGATCTTCGAGCGCCTCTCCAAGTTCCTGGACCCTGGCCAGGACTTCGTTCATTCGACGAAGAAGCTCTCTCGCCTTCACATCATCCGGTGTTTCGTGCTCCTTGACACCACGGGGGCGGACCGGGAATCCGATACGATCCGGTCGTTGGGCATTCGCGCTCTTGGGATAAGGATGGAGTATTAACTCCACCGGGCCGTCTTGAAGACTGGCAGACATAAGCCGCGAGTGGCCACCATTCTTGGGAGCCGCTCCGCGCACCTCGCTGACCAAGCAGTCAGCCGGACCAAACCTGGCGTCAACAACCGCCTTACGGTCCCAGGGTCTGCCCAGATGGAGCATCACCGAGTGACCCCGTTCCACACGAACTGACCCGAGCCTTCCTTCGCCGAGCGAACCGAATCCTCGATCGCTTTGGCAAGCTGATCGTCCCGAAGGGTTTCGCTCACGAAATTCTTCAATTCTGAGAATGCCGGATCGTTTCCGTCTTCAACCTCGATACCACGCAACTTCGGTAGCAAGCGCATCTCAACTTGGTCCGCCAGCGGGATGCGCAGATCCCTTGCTTGGTCGAAGGAATAGTTCGCGACGTACGACATGATTGCACGACCCAGGCGATGGCCGAATGGCCGCTTGAATCCCTTCATAAGGTTGACCATCCGATCAACGCTTTCCACGACCGTTGCGTCGTTCTCCACAGCGGCGACTGGCTTCACCCAAGAGCGCCAACGCTTAGCCGATAGCGCTTCAGGATCAGCAATGAGGCCCTTCTGCGTGGTTGTGCGGATAGTCTTCGGGGCCGAGAAGCGCAGAACGTTGGCACGGTCGACGACCTTGTCTGACAACGACTGGGTGCTTTCGTCCTCGTTCATAGTTCCGGCGAACAGCAAGTTATAGCCTGGGAAGATACGTGGAGCGTCCATTCCCTTTGGCATCGGGATTTCGAGTTCGATTTCCGCGTCCTTGCGGAGGGACACATCAGTGACACGATCCACAGGCGGTCGGCTCTCGAGGCGGCTCAAGAAGTCTGAGAAGTAGTATTCAACGCGAGCAAGGTTCATTTCGTCCAGTAGGATCATCATCATCTGATCCTCGAACTCGCTCTTCCGGTTATTGAGAACGTCCAGATGGAACAAAGCTCGTGCCATATCCGTCGGACGATAGCGTTTCTCAATGTAGTTGTAGAAGCCCATCAGATCCTGCGGGCTATCCCATCGAGGTTGGACGGGAACCTGAAGGAACCCTATCCCCATTCCGGCCGCATACTGGCGAGGAAGCTGGCTCTTACCTGTTCCGGAAATACCCGCCAGAACTGCCATCTGAGTGGTATCGTTGATCTTCATAGCAGTGTGGAACGCATGGACGATACGGCGGTCGTAGTGCAGTCCGCTTTGATCCAGACGCTGGATCACGCGCTGAACGGCTTCGGCCTCGTTCTCTGCCGCGCGTTTCTTCCAATCCTTCATGTGGGCAAGTACGGGAGGAACTGCCTTCAATTCCTTCAGCCGCTCCTCGACCAACTGTTCCTTGCTCTGAGTATCCTCGCCGCCTGCCCCGGCGACATCATCATCCATTTTGGCAACCTGCGCCATCAAGGAGGATCGGCGCTGTTCCAATGTGGCGATCTCATTGTCAATCGCCCGGGAACGCTCTTCAGCGGCAGCGATCCTCGCCGCGGTCTGTGTGAATTCGGAGTGCGCCAACGCTGTAGCTTGGCGTTCAGCGGCCAACTGCTCCTGGACCTGTGCAAGCTGCGCGGACGCCGATTGCTGAAGACCTTCGGATCGCGCAATCTCACGACCCAGTTCTTGGGCCTGATTTTCCAGCCGCTTGACGCGTTCCTGTGCTTCGCTGAGTTCCATCGCCTCCGAGCGCATTTCTGCGATCTTGGCCTCGAGAGCGGCCTGCTCTCGCTTCATTTCATCGTTGAGAGCAAATAGGCGCTCAGCAGCGGCAAGTCGGTCATGGACCGCATCTAGATCGGCACGAGCCGATGCGAGCTCGGCATCTATCGCCTGCTTCTCAATTATCTCGGCTTCGATCTCTTCGCGGATCGCCCTGATTTCATCGCGCCGTTCGTCCTTTTGGAGCCATTCAGCGTTCAATTCGTCAAGCTGACGCTTGGTGGCATCGTAATCGGCTTGGACGTCGGCGATATTTGCCAGAGCCTTGCGGCGCTCTCCAAGCTCGTTTTCAATGTCGCTCAGAGCCATGCGTTTATCCGCGATAGCTGTCTCCAGCGACTCGAGAGATCGCATCGGCCCGGCAGCGGTCACGGTACGATCATGTAAGACTGCAAAGCTAGTCTGCACGCCGATCAATGCGACAATCGCAAGCGCGGCAAACAACAGGATCAAGATATTTCCGGTAAGCATTTTCTCGATTCCTGATTACGGCTGTGCTGGCTGCGCGGGTTCGGTCGTCGGTACAACGGCTGGCGGTTGCGCCGAGCTGGGTTCCATCGGAGTCGGCTGGTTAGCCTCTGAAAGACCGGCAATCTCCTGCATCAAAACGCCTTTCCGGCCATTCATGTCAGCAAGTTCGGCTCTCACGGAGTTGAGATCACCCTGCCTCAGTTCCAGTTCTTTCCGCAGCTCGGCATGACGGTTGGTCAAATCGGAAACTGCCTTCTCCAACGCTGCCTTTTCTGAAGCGGCCCGATCAGCATCAGACTGGTTTGCAACGAACGCAGCCTTTGATGCTTGCAGCGTGGCCAGTTCGCCGTTCAAGCCATCTCGCTTAATCAATGATGCTGCAATATCCGCCTGGACGTCACTCAACTGAGCTTTGAGTGTTGGCAGCGTCCGCTCCGCTTCAGATACGGAGTCCTGAGCAGCTTTGCCCCTACCCTCAGCCGCCGCTACATCTTCGCGGGCACGAGCTGCGGCGGCTGTCAGGCTCGCCAAGTCGCCGCTGAGCGATGCCTTCTTCGTTTCCAGGTCGCTGACCTGCTTGGCGAGATCTGCTCGATTACTTTCTTGGCGAGCCATATCGGCATCGGTTTTCGCAGCAGATACCTTAGCCTTGGCTGCGACGTCCTGTAGCTTAGCGATGCTGGCGTCCAAATCCTGAGACGCCCGTGTTTTATCGGCAAGGTCCTTTGTCATCTTAGTAATTTGCGAAGCCAGACTAGCCTCCCTTGCCGTCAGATCCGCGACCTGGCGCTGCTTGTCGTCAAGGTCGTCGATCTGGACGTTCAACCGCTTGATTTCCGCCTCTCGATCCTGGCGTGTCTTTTCAATGGAAGCGAGTGCATCATCAGCCGACCGCTTCTTTCTCTCGGCCTCAGCAACATCACCGTTAATTTGGAGGACCTTGGATTGGTCAGAAGAAATCTTTTTCTCAAGTTCTGCGCTCTGTGAGCGTAGGGTCGCCAGAGTCTTCTCTGCCTGAGCTGCTGTAGCGATCGTGTCTGACGCCTGTTGGGCTTGCGACTGACTCGTCCGAAGTTTCTCCGCCCCATCGGCAAGGGCTTCGGTCTGCTGCTTGATCTCGGATAATAGGCGATCACGGTCGGCTGTCAGGTCAGCAATGGTTTTGCGCACACCATCAGCTTCGACGCTGCGAAGAGAAATCTCGGAAAGAATACCGTCGCGTCGACCCAGAGCCTCCTGACGTTCATTATTGAACCGCTGGATATCGGACCGGACTGAGCCATAGTCACGCTCCAGGGCGTTGACCTGAACGAGCGCGACGCAAACAGCTACCACTGAACACGCGCCAAGAGCCAAGGCGACGTAAGTGAAGCGGCGCGATTTAGGAAAGTTGTTCTGCGACGCGGTCAATGCATTTCTCCAAATCTCTCTCTAATTCGTCCACCCAAAAACGCTGGACCGTCCAGCCCAGTGATTGCAGTTGGTGGTCGCGCCAATAGTCAGCGAGTTTTCTCTTGCCGTCGGTATCCGAATGCCAATGGCGCCCATCGACTTCCAGGTCGAGCTTGATATTGCCACGACCAAAGAGTGCGAAGTCTAGACGGCGGCCTGCCACTTCATGCTGAGGGATCGGGTTCAGGCCACGATCGCGAAGCGCCTTGTCGACAATACGTTCCCAGTTGCTATCAAACGTACCCTCGCCCACCCGGCCTCTGGGTTCAGTGGCAGCAGCGGCCAACCTCTGGAGGCTCCTGACCTTGCCGGATCGTGCGTAGGACAGGTCGCCGAACACATGCGCCACGGCCCGCGCTCGGCTGATAGCAACATTGAGGCGGCGCCAATCCTTCTGGACGAAAGTCATGGCACTGGTCGCACTCGAATGCCCAAGGCAGGTCGAGAATAGGATCAGGTCTCGTTCCTGTCCCTGGAAACTGTCGACGGTGCCAACACGAAGCTCGGCTTTCTCGACCAACTCGGGACGCAAGGTCGCGAGGATCGACTGCTCCAGGGCGTAGACTTGTGGCCTGAAGGGAGCGATCACGCCAATCGATCCGGCGTAGGCTTGGTCTTCGAGTAGGAACTTCAAGTGCTTCGTGATGGCGGCGACTTCCGCGCCGTTTACGTTTCCGACCATAGGTGCGGTAGGAGCTGGCACATGGGCCCATTCGATCCCCGGCTTCCCACCCTTCGGAACCTTCAGTTTGTCCTGATCGCCAGCGACCCTTAACTGACCGCCGTAAAAATGCTCGTTAATATACCCGACAATGTCAGCCGCAGACCTATACTGGTCCCTAAGCATTACCTTGGAGGCACCGGGCGTGAGATCTGCAAGATCGAAAAGCGATCGACGACTCTGCGCGAACCGCCCCATTTTGCCTATGGGCAGACCCTGCGCTTGCATCAAGTTTCGGTCGTGAGCGATACCAAGTTGTCTGATGAACGAGAGCTGTCGGTTGTCTCCAACGACGACTGCTCGCTTTGCGCGGGCGAAAATCGGTAGCGCCGAGGCGATGTCGCACTGGCTCGCTTCGTCGAAAATAGCGAGATCGAATAGACTTTCCGAGAGCGGAACGCGTTTGGATGCCCCAAGAACCGAAACAAGCCAGAGCGGCCGGTGACCGACCACGTCGCCAGCAAGCGACTGCGGCAACGGACCAGAACTCTGTGCTAGCTGAAGGTTGGCCAGCTCTTCGCCAAGACGACGTCGATCAGTCTCAGTCAGATTGACTGCCGAGGCTAGCACACGGGGAAGGAATTCCCGGGACAACTCGCCGATTTCCTGCGTGATTGCGACCGGATCTCCCTTAATGTCGATTTTCGAGACATCCGAGCGCAGCTGTTCTAAGCGCCGCATCAGCGTCACTAGGGTCGCACCTTCACCGCCAGAAGCATCTGTACCTGGCGAATTCTTGCGCAGCCCCAAAGCTCTCAAAAACGCTTCGACCAGACGACTAAAGGCCCCACGCTGAACGGATGCCTCGACCGGAGCCACCGGTTCGACAATCTTTACCTTTTCTGCCTCAATACGCTCCAACACCTCAGCTATTGCGCTGTGGATGCGAGATTGCTCGTCAATCTGGTCCAGGACACGGGTCCGGATCTGAGCCAATGAAGAGAGCTTCGAACGCAGGACGACATCGGGATCAGCTGCACCTTTTGTCGGTTCACTGATAAGCTGACCAAGCACCTCGTCGAATGATTGGTCGATATCTCGATTTGGATCCAGTGTCCTAACAAGAAATGGAGCTTTCGGAGCGATGCCTCCCAATCGACTTTCCACGGCATCAAGTGCTTGGTGGTTCTTCGAGGCGACCAGAACGCTGCCACCATCGGCAAGGACTGAGGCGGCGATCGAAACGATAGCTTGGCTTTTTCCGGTTCCCGGAGGCCCCGTAACAACCGTTAGTGGTGAAGATAGGGATTGCCGGACGGCATCGATCTGCTCTTTGTTCAGGTCGCCCGTATTGATGACCGGAGTAGCCCGCATGGGTGCAGGTGCTTCCAAGCCAAGTATTGGCGCAAGGGCCGTGGCAGCCAGCCTCTCCGGTGACCAGAATGCGATGGCATCCAAGTCGCGGACGGCGCCAGCGGTGAACGTCGTGTCGGTCGGCAGGAACAGTGCGGCGATATCGTGAATGCCAACGTTGTTGGGATCCAACTCAATCCGCATCTGTTGGCCAGAAACGGCTCCGCTAAATGTTCCGGCGACGGCTTCCTTGAGCCGAGCCAGAAACTCATCCTGCCGAAACCCAAGCCCCTCGGCTTGTGTGAAAACCTCACGAAGCCCGGCCTCTTTCCAGTTCGCGGTTCGAGCAACTCCCTTGATCCAATCCGGATTTGCGACGATGTCATCAGTGTTAATCGAGACTTCAAGATGGGTCGACGAGCGGGTCCATTCCGCGCTGATAAGTCCGACGGGCCAGACCACCGGTACGCCTTGTTTCTTGCCTACCCCTATCGGCCAACCGACAGCCAGTGTCTGCTCATTCGCCTCCCGCTTGACCAGTGCCTTCCGAAATTCGTCCGGCAACTCCTCCAACGGAATCGAGATCGTGAGGACTTCACCTTCAACAGGCGTCAGTGGTCCCAGGCCCGTGAATAACTGCCAGGAAACGGCGTGGCGATCCTCAACCTGAGTAATTGCACCGCGAGGATCTGACCTTAGCGCGGACCGATAATATCGCAGTAATGCGTTGGGATCGAACGAGACTGCGCCTTCTGTGACTTCCAAATCCGTGGTTTTGGCCGCTGAGCTACGGAAGGTCGCATGAACAGGGCGAAGAAGCTGATCTTCGGTAGCCGCAATCTCGGTCGCATGACGTTGCGGCGCCGCGGCCGCCAACTTCTTCGAAGTTGCAACCGGCCTCCACCGCCCATCTCGCCCTTTGCTTACCTTCCCAGCCTCGCTGAGTGACGAAAGCTCGGCATAGATTTCAGTGCGCTTGCGAGGATCGAAATCGATGTCGAGAAGTACGAAAAGCTCGCTAGTTGTTCGACCTGTCGGAAACGCCGAAATTGTCCGCAGCAAAACCGACATCGAATGCTAGTGCCCCAACCCACGCGTAAGCGCAGCCTATAAAATTCAATTATCCCCGTATCTTGGATTGCAATTAGTAAAGGCCGAGTCAACTGTGAATACCCGAAGGACACAACTATACTTCGGCGAGCTGGTTGTTCTGTGGATTCCATGTGACGGTGGGCCTCAAGGCCGCTTCGACTGCATTACCGAGAAAGGGTAACCTGGGGGCAGCGGCCCGCGACAAGGCGTGGCCCTTGCATTCGAGTAGGTACCGGAGAGGGTCTGCATTGACTGTGTACCTGTGTATCGTCGGCCTATACCGGGGTACAATTACATTGCAGAGCTGTTCCGGTAAATTTCCATCATGAAACCGTTCTGATGGAGAACTCCCATGACACTGCTTTCAAGCCCTTCGGCAGTCGAAGTCCCGCCCGCCCTAATCGTTGGCGACCAGGAGCCCGTTGCCCGTTTGATGAGCAATGGCGAGCGAAAGACGACTATCCAGCGGATGTGCGCGAAGCTCGCGGTCCTCGCTAATGACGCCCGCACGCACCACAAACACAGCCTTGAATGCGCATTGCTGAAAACGGCAGCGGAGGTCATGACTTCGTTAAGAGAAATTTCAATAAGCAACCACGCACCTGCTTTGATCCAACGCATATCTGACGCAATCGAGCAGGTGGAGCTGGGCCTCGATGATACGGGCTTCTACCTCTGGCAGGCGAGTTCACATTTCAGGTTGTCTTCCGCCAGCCAGCGCTGAGCATCTGTGTAACGTCGAAGAGGCTACTGGAAATCTGAATGCAGCAGCGTGCTGCACGACGACAAATCCGCTATCAACAAGGTATGTACGATGAGCACTTCTAAAAAAAAGGAGCTTCAACCTGTTCGGGACGGCATCGATATGCTCCCGGAGATGGTCGATCTTCAGCTTGAACTTGAGCCTGAGAAATCGCCATCAACTGATGAACTTTTGGACGAGGCCTTGCTTGAGACGTTTCCAGCCAGCGATCCGATAGCATCAGGTCGTTTCGACTAGACAATAGGCCCGAAACCAGATGATGCAATCTCAGCCCGGCTTATTGTCCATTAAGTACTCTTGCACCTTGTGAGGCTAAGCAGCGGGCACGTGCAGCGGGGTCGCCCGGTTTCGAGACAAGCTCGTGGAGCTAACTTGAAACTCCTGTCCCCTGCCTAAGGGCCTCGAACATGGCTTAAAATATTCAAGAAGCGACGACTGCGCGAGAGAACCGACGAAATCATCTTGTCAAATACTCGGCCCCATGTTTATGCGTTTCCCAGAAAATCATTGGCGCCGGAGCATAGCGTGCAGATTATCGTTCGTGACAACAATGTCGACAAAGCACTGCGCGTGCTCAAGAAGAAGCTGATGCAGGAAGGCGTGATGCGCGAGATGCGTCTACGCGAGCACTTCGAAAAACCTTCCGTGAAACGTGCCCGTGAGAAGGCAGAGGCCATTCGTCGTGCGCGAAAGCTGGTACAGAAGAAGCTGAACCGCGAGTTTGGTATTGTGGCGAAGAAGCCCGCGAAGCACCAGCGCTCGAAGTAGTCACGATGCCCCGGACTTGTGCTACTGCTACCTGAGTGTGAGGCTTCTAGAGTCTTGACGACGGAGTGAATCCTGCGGGCTCCTTGATGTAGTCGACGCGAGATCCTGCCTCATCCTAATTTTGGCAGCATCGGTCAGCCTCTTGCGTCGCGTTGATTGCATCGCGACGTAAACGAGCCCCTACTCTCGGTCAAAACGGCCGATCAATTTCCTCAACTGATCATTCTGCACAGCGAGCTTGGCAGAAAGCTTGGTTCTCAGGTCTTGGATTTCGCTTTCCAACTCCAGCATCTCGTCCAATGGCGACTTCACAACAACAGCAGCGGTTTCGCTTGAGGTAGTCAGCGTAGCTTGTTTCTCAGCCGTCCGCCTAGCGTTTTTGGCGACCTGCTTTTGATCAACTGGCTCGGCGGGGTCGATATCAGTTTGCAGGTTAGCCAACACGCTTACTGGCAGCACCGCCGCCTCGGAGATCGCGCCAGAGCCTGCTTCGGCAGTATCCGCTGGATGCTCGACCTCCTCGTTCGCAAATACTGGCTTTTGGAATGACGAGGGGTGGCCTTCATTATCGGCAACATCCGCAATATGTTCGGCTTGCGTCGTTTGCTCGATGCCCTCGTCTGATTCCGCGGTTGGTACAGAGGTCTCGGTATCCTGCACTGTTTGGGCGTCCTCCACGACGCTCTCTTCAGGTGCAGGCAAATATTCTACGGCCAAGATGTTCTCGCCGGACGCTGGAGCCTCAGTTGGCCTTTTAGAAACCAGATCGGCTAAATATCTCCAAGGGGTTCTCATAGCGTCGGTATCCTCATGCGCTCGGCCGCGCGGCCGAATCAATTGTGCCGGACCAATATAATTGGTCCGGCACAATTACTCATAATAATCAGCTTACATATAGGGTAGCGCTGGAGGCTGTCAGCCTTGGCCCAAACGCTTACGCAAGTCGGCGTTTTCAGCATGGAGCCTGTCGAACAGCTGCTTGCGAAGCGTCTTGTTCTCTTCTTCAAGCTTCAAAAGAGAAGCGATGTCGTCGAGAGGCTCCGCGGCCGTCGGCGCCGTTTTGACTGCCGGTGCGGTGCGCGAATTTTTCCTGACTTGCTTACGTGCCTCAGGCTTTGCCTCAACCACAGCTTCTGTCTTTGAACCACGCTTGGCGCGGGTTTTCTTGACAGGTGCATCAGAAACAACCACGTCGCTAACTACGGTCTTGGGACGGCGAGGTTTACGGGTTTTCTTTGTTGCCGGAGCAGTGTCTGCTGCGTCAACCGAAGTAGCGCTTGCTACCACATCTGCATTGTTCACGTCGGCCATAAGTCAACTCCTGTTTTGTATAGCGCCGTAACTAGGAGCCTATTATCCTCGTTCAATGTTTCGCTTTTGTTAAGCGATGTTTCGCGTGGTCGTCCACGTCTCACTACAGCCGCGGATAATCGTTGGTTACGTGCGTCGCGCAGGTCGGCCTGTCTCAATCGACATCAAGACTTGCAACACTTTCAACAACACCCACCTCCCTGTCCAATGAGGTCCTCAAACGACTTTCGAGATTCCACATCTACGCGGCTCAAGGAAAGGAGCCTGCCATCACGAAGCCGTTCTTCAACACCATAGACTGAGACCATCAACATCGCCGCAGCCGTACTCCTCGATAGAATTTCCTCAGTCGGCAGGGACAGACCAGCGCTCAAAGTGAGCCTCACCACTTCATCGGTGGACTTGCGTAACCTTGCAGCGGCATCCTCAATCGACAAGTAGCGCTTCGAGACTGCATGCAGTATATCGAATTCGTTTCGAGGATCCGCATGTTCGAAATCCCCCACTAGATAGTAACGCGGCCGTGCCCTCGGAGTTGCCAAACCTTCCAAAATCACCGCGCTACTCGAATGGTAGTCGCCACCAGATGTCGTCCGCCGCTGAGAGCGCGAGCCTGCAACGATTGCCCTCCATACCTTGTTCAAATGCACAATGATCGCCACAAACTTCCTTTGGATTTTTGTGTTGGTCGCAAGCATCGAGGTGCCCTAGACGAAGGCCTAGTCGGCGCTGAAACGGGCAAGCATTTGAGTAAGCATCTCATTCTCTCGTGCCAGCTGATGTCGCCACGAATCCCGAAGCTGCTGATTTTCTGCGATGATCATCTCGATGTCATGGTCGGATACATCACTCGCGGAAACTCGCAAAGTCTGCATTGTCACAGACTTGGAACGGACACTGGCGGCCTTACCATGAGACTGTTTAGCCCTCTTTTTCCGGCGACGTGGTATTTCGGAATTGCTTCGAACCGGGTTGAACGGAGTTTGCTCCGGCATTGCCGCAACCAAATCAGCTTCGTCGGGGATTGTTTCGGCTCTCGTATCTACACCAGGTAGCGGATCAGTTGTCTGCATTGGGTCCGGGAAGTCCGCGACGACCTCAATTGATGGCTCCGCCCCAAATAGCTCTGGCGCTTCAGCTTCGGCCTCCTTGGCCAATGCACTGAAATCCGTATATCCCCATATGGACTTCGGCGGAACAGCCGATCGGCGCCTACCCTTGATCTCGACGACAAATTTACGCTGTTGCGTTTTCATAAGTTCACTTTGCGAAACTGTGGAGCGGATCGAGTAGGCCTAACATTTTTGGAATGAAGGAGCTATCCAGTTCTTGATCTCGATTTTCCGCCGGATGCTCCCGCCCGCAGGGATCACCTAAACGTTCTCAACTACCATACGATCGCCCAACAGCAGCTGCATCGTAGCCTCCATCGATTCTCCGCCCTCTCATTTGCCGCAGCATCACGACATTAAATTCCCAACTTACGGCGGACGCATTTTACGGCGTTTTCGGCGATCTCAACGGCCTACGCGCCTTCTGCTCAAGCCGCCGAATGTCTTCGCGACTAACTAGCAGATTGAGATATTCGTTTCGTAGTTCAGCTATCGGGAGCTCACCGTCTATCCATTGCTCGACTGCATTTTCAAACGAGGGATCACTCTCGAAGCCCAGACCCGCGTCGATCATCTTTTGACGAAGGCTGTTGAATAGCGCCCTCCGCTTATCAGCGCTCATGCGAATCTCCTTGAAGAACTCCGACCTGATTAGACACCGATGGTGGGCGGATCAAACACCAAGGCCGTCCGATATCACACCATACACGAAGATCGGATTTCGAACCCTCATCGTAAGTAGCTAATATCAAACAACCATCTGCATGGTCGTTCGCCCGACACCACGATCAATCCGGAGGAAACCCATCAGATGTCGCTATCTACGTCCATTCCCCCGCAACTCCTATCGGCGCTATGGCGAAACGATCACGGCTGACGAAGCTTCGCACTTCGGCCGAAACTATACGAAGGTCCAGGTAATCGATCCCCATTGACGGAAGTAACTTGACGAGGAGCTGATATCATCATGCTCCCGAGCGAGCTCGAAGGCGCCGAGTTTAGTCGGCGAGCCGGTCAGGAATACGACTGGTAGCAGGCGGTGAACTCGAGCGTAGCCGCTCACCAAACGAACCCGGAGGGTATAAACGTGCTTTTTCTGAACTTTTTATTGGCGGTCGTTGGTTACACAACGGCGAAAGTAACACTACCCATCATCTCCCTGGGCACCGTTCAAGTTCAAACCGCTGACTCTCAAGAAGACGGTTTCAACTGGCTTGGATTCAAACGCAGCGCGGATAACGGCCTACTCTGCCATACTTCCGTTGCAGGTTGTCTCGGTCTCATTCCGTGGATCGCCCTGATCATATTCGGATTGTGGCGTTCCAGGGCGGGGTGAGTATAGCCGATCGTCCCTCACATAACGAACGGCATCCATGACTTGGTCGAGGTACACCATACCAAAGGGTATGAATGATCATCCTAGTGTTCAGTCGACGCATTCTCCACCCGCAGTCATTCTTTGGCCATCAATCGATACGAGGTCAAGATGCTGGAAAACCCGACTTACCCTACCAACAACGCGCTGACTGCTGCAACGAGTGACAGCGATTTTCACTACGCATTACAAAACAGCCGACCAATCGAACGCTCATCTACGCACGTACACCTGCCATCGCAGACACGAGACACCAGCACGCAGATTGCCCCATTCTTCCCCCAGATTATGGGGGAAATGGAGGCGGACATCTCAGACATTGTCGAGTTGACCTTGGCCGAAGCTTTGGCAGACCCGCTCATCGCCCTCCTCAATCAGGCCGACGGCGTGAGCCGCCAGAATTTTGCCTCGACAATGGAACTCGCGCAGCAAACTCACGACGATCACCACAACTTAAAGATCAAAGCGAGAGCAGCCGAACGCAAGAAATTGCTTCATGCCTTCCTGGACCTCCCAATGGAAGCTTGGCCGTCCAGGCACCACTAAATCGCCGATCGCCGCTGCGGTCGCCGACCCACAGGAATCATCAATACTGAGATGCCGAGTGTGACTAGAATGCGCGTTTTAACACTGCGCTGATTGCAGGAGATTGCTGCGGTGAATGAACGATCCCAGGTGTGCCTCAAGAGAATTTACGAGCCGGTCGACGAAAATGACGGAGCTCGAATTCTTGTTGATCGGATGTGGCCCCGCGGAGTTAGCAAAGAGCAGGCATCACTCACAGAGTGGATGAAGGACATTGCTCCAAGTGCAGAACTTCGCCACTGGTTTGACCATAACATCGAGAAGTGGCCGTCGTTTCAACATTTGTATTTTCAGGAACTCGGCCAGGAGCACGACGCAGTCGCAAGACTCATGAGCTATGTCCGAGCGGGTAGCCCGATTACGCTACTTTATGCCGCTCATGACGAGAAGCACAACAATGCTGTCGCGCTCAAAGAGTACCTCAACACCTTGGGACCGTGGTGACCACGGGTTGGAATTAGGGGTATCGGGGGTCCATGAGTGGCGGAACAGGCCGCCTCGATAGACCCAGGTTCCGGCCACGTTCTGGAACGGTACCTTCACATCCATTTCTCTCGGAGAGCCGAGAAATACACACATCTATCAGGAGCTAATTCCAATGAGCATTACAGCCCGACAAACCTTGTCACAGCGAACCGATGACGAGATCAGGCAAGTGCTTGCAGGAAAACGCCACGGAGCTCGCTCGTTCTTTCTCTTTTGTGGCCCGGCGATCATCGCATCGATCGCTTATATGGACCCAGGCAATTTTGCCACAAACATTGAGGCGGGGTCGAGCTACGGGTACGCACTCCTTTGGGTCGTGTTCGTGGCGAACGTAATGGCGATGCTGTTTCAGGCGCTCTCAGCAAAACTCGGTATTGTCACTGGGCGGAACCTGGCTGAGATGTGCCATGATCAGTTTTCGACGCCTACCCGAATTGCAATGTGGATCGTCAGCGAGATTGCGTCCATGGCTACGGATCTAGCCGAGTTCCTTGGTGGCGCGATTGGCCTTTCGCTCCTCTTCGATATGCCTCTCTTGGCCGGTATGGCTGTGACCGCAATCGTCACCTATGGAATTCTGTTGGTCCAAGGGAGAGGATTTCGTCCGCTGGAGCTAATCATCGGTGGGCTAGTTGCCGTTATCGCACTCTGCTACGTGGCCGAGATGTTCTTTGCTTCGGTCTCGTGGAAAGACGTCGCATTAGGGATGGTTACGCCAACTATGCCTGACAGCAAAGCGTTAGCGATCTCTGTCGGGATCATTGGTGCCACTATCATGCCCCACGCTCTTTACCTTCATTCCGGTCTCACCCAACACCGCGCATCCGGCCAAAATGACAACGAACGAGCCAAGATCCTCCGGTATTCGAATATCGAATGCATTGTAGCCCTTACCCTCGCTGGCGCCGTTAATATTGCGATGGTGGTTATGGCAGCAGCAGCATTCCATTCTGGCCATCCAGAAGTGGCGGAAATACAGACCGCCTACCATACATTGACCCCTGTATTAGGAGGTGCAGCGGCGACCTTCTTCCTCATCTCGCTGATGGCTTCCGGCATCTCGTCATCAACCGTCGGTACGATGGCTGGGCAGATGATCATGCAAGGATTCGTCGGGTTCAATATTCCGATCTGGCTTCGGCGCCTGATTACCATGGTGCCAGCCTTTATCGTGGTGATTATGGGAGTAAACTCGACAGACGCTCTCGTCTACAGTCAGGTTGTCCTCTCGTTCGCACTGCCCATCCCAATGATCTCGCTGGTGATCTTCACCCGTAGCCGTGTGATCATGGGTTCGTTCGCTAACAGCTCTCTGACCAACTTATTTGCGGTGATCGCAACGGCTTTGATCATCGGGCTGAATGTTGTCCTGCTCTACCAAACACTCGGTTAGGTACCTGAAGCGTTTACGAACCAAGAGCTCAACAGGGCACTCCGGCGAAGCCCGAAACAGTGCGGTTTTCGATTTCGATCAAAGCCACCCTTTGATCGAAATCCGTCATCGACACGATTTTTCCCTCAGAAATTCTCGTCAACTCACAACCTCAAACAGTTGCGCTGGCGGCTTCCTGCAAGCTTGATGGTGGTCTTGCCTTGGACCAGATCTTGCGTATGAAATCACGGGCGTCTTTCAGCTCAGGATCTGTCTCAAGGTTCCTCTCCTCGAGGACCTTTTCTACGAAGCCAGGACCATGCGACCCGATACTTCTGCAGAAACCCTCGATTTCTCCTACGGGTACGATCCAGAGGCCATGCTTTTCACATGTCGCATTGAGGGCGTCAAACTGCTTGATAGGCTCGCCGCCAGGTAACGCACTACGACCGCTCCTCTTTATGGAGCTCCAAGGCGAGACCGCTCTGAAAACCTCCTTTATAGCCCTTTCTCTATCTTCGGGAAATTCACCTGTTCCAGAGACGCCTTCCAATTGCGCTGCGATCTGGGTGGCGATCTGCTCCGCACTAAGGGGCGGTCGCTGCTTCAAAACGGCATGATTGACGGCTTTCCATGAGTTCTTGATATGTTCCCAATTACCACCCAGTTTCTCAAAAAGGTTCTTAAAGGTACCCTCATCATTGAGGAGATCTATATCCGCAATGACTGAAACAGGCACATCCAGAGAACGCAACGTCTGAGCAAGCTTAGCCATCCTGTGCTTTCCGGCTGTGTGCACGAAAAGAACGTCGGGTCGCCGATCTCCAGATATAGACCGCAGATTTAGGAGAGATTGGTAGAACATGCAGTCTGCGTCAGCTTCGCAGATCACAACGTGCTCGAAGAATATCCCATCGAAAACACGTGAAAACCTCGCCAAGGTATCCTTGGCTACAGCCTTCGTCTGCTCTTTGCTGAGTTCTCTTACAGGGTTGATGTCCCCTTCCCGCCGAAGTCTCACAATTCGAACTTTGTCCGAGCCGCCTTCAATCAAACCATCCAAGACGTCTGTACTATGAGTTGAAATGAAAAGCTGTGAGTTTCCCAGCCTGTTTTCAGCGATGTAGCGTCCAAGGAGCCGCGCCTGCGGCGGATGCAGGAAAGCCTCAGGCTCATCAAGAAATTGTATGGAGTGCGTCTTAGCGGCAAGTACATGCAGCATGACCGCAGCAAAGCTGCGCATCCCATCACCCTGAAGCTCCAACGCGAGGTTAGTCGCCTGAAGAGATTCAACGAACTCCTTCGACAGCTCGTCTTTGCCAGCTGGTACAGAAGGCTTCTTGCCAACGAAAAGGGGGAAGTTGCTGCCACCAGCACGAAATGGAGTGAGGTCTTTACCAAAGGCGTGGAGAAACTTTTCACTGATGTCATCTGCAATCGCAGGATCCATCAGAAGAATATGAATTGGATGGGTTGGTGGCGACCGAAAAAGCGCTAGCGCTGGCGCCGGGTTGGCATCTTGGATGCGCCCTTCAGTTGATATGCGCTTAGAAAAAAACGGTGCCACCGGATGTCGGTCCGCTGGATTGTCAAAGTAATCTAGATGCGATTGATGGATATTGTATCCAATTCCGCCATAATATAATTCATTCGGGGCCCCAGTTTTTTGGGCTTTTGCATCAAGATATGTACGCAGGTCTTGGGAAGTCCCTACTCTGCGCATCTCCGCATGTTTTATCACTTGGCCTGGCTGAGAATACGCTACCCAGGCCTCCAGCTCGCGAAGCGCGGCACTTTTCCCAGCATTGTTTGGCCCAACGAAGACAACAATATCGTCATCATCGAGTGAAAGGGATGTACCATCAGAAAAAGTTATCTCCTCGAACGTGAGGCGTGGGCGCAGTAACTCCGTAATAGCTGCGACTTCGTCAACTTGCTTCTCTACGCTCAATCCAATCCTCCGAACATCTATGCATCGTTCCACGGACAACGACTGCCCTCACCACCAACGTTTATCTCGTTGTCGGGCATTTGCCGTCAATCCATGTTGGGTCGATTGTTCGGACGAACCGCCGCGCACAGTGAAAAAGCAGAAGAGCGTAGGGATCCCGAGATCGAGGATCGTTAGTGGATACTACCATAGACCACAGTTTCAGGCCTATCATCACCATGAGCGACTTCAGTGTGCCATTTTCCGATAGCTGTCTCGTACGTAATAACGGCATCGTTCCCTCCCACGCGCTGGCGGGCCGCGGCATCTCGGGCAGCGTAAAGTGCATCCTCGTGAGTGGAGAAGGTCTCTGACCAGGTGCCGTCAAGTTGGTAAGCCCATCCACCATCATGCATTCCTACCCGATAAATCAACATCATCTTTCATCCTTGTTGCATTGGGGTGCTGCGTACCGATCCCGTTTTAGCTCTCGGTGTATCGGCAATTTCCATAGTTGACCTGCGACAGGCATATCCGACTCCTCGGTGACCGAACCCGCCCTACACAGTCGTCAATCGAGTCTCAGTCAGATCGATGTCCCGAACGAGACGACGGGTGACCTCATCAGGTAGCTTTCTCTCCCGCGCCAGTTTAAAAATTGCGTCTCTCTCAGCCCGAGCTGCGACGAGTCGTAGTCTTCGCTCGATTTCTTCAGACTTCCGCATCGCCTGCGCATCAGACATGGCCGGACGACCGTCAATTCGGTTCCGATAGATTTCCATTAAACGGGTTGCGACATCCGCATATAGATCGGCATCGTCCTTACCCTCGCCCATATTATGCTGTGCTGCTTCAATAGCCTTGATAGCTTCCTGTGCAGCAATTCCCCGCGCTTCATCCTCTGCCTGACGATCAGAGAGTTCACGTGGCAACTCAAGTCCTTTCAAAAGAAGTGGCAAGCCGATAGTTGCCGTGAGCAACGATACAATAATGACGCCCGCCGCTAGAAAGATAATAAGTTCGCGAGCGGGAAACGGAAGACCATTGGTCATAACAAGCGGAAGTGTCAGGACACCAGCAAGCGTTATCGCTCCGCGAACACCAGCCAACGATGCAGCAACCACCAGCCGCCAACTTGGCCGGACGATTGTCTCCCCGCGACGTGCCGCACGGAAAAGTGTGAAGCGCAGTGATATCCAAACCCAAATGAGCCTTAGAATTGCAAGAGCAGCACTTATGGCAAGAACATAAAAACCCAACCAGATCGGATGGAAATGTCCTGTCTCATATACCACGGTGGCTGCTCCCATCGCGATACCTGGTAGCTGCTCGCCAAGAAGAACGAAAATGACCCCGTTCATCGCGAACTGGATCGTATCCCAAACCGCTGCGCGGCGGACACGGGTGACCGCAAGCACCTTTCCACGTTGTTCCTCATAGCCCATTGCAATCCCGGCTGCGACAGCTGCGAGTATGCCCGAACATTGAAGGTGTTCCGCCGCAAGATAGGCGCCAAACGGTATAAGTATGCTGATCAGAATTTGGGACCCCGTCTCCTCGCCAAGCTTCATCGACACCAGATCTTTCGCTCTCGTTACCCCCCACGTGAGAACGAGGCCGATTGCGACACCGCCGATTGCCAGCTGTAGAAAATTCAATGTCGCTTCGCCTGCGGAGAATGTTCCGGTGAGGACTGCTGCCACGGCAAAACGCATGCATACCAATCCGGATGCGTCATTTAGCAAAGACTCTCCTTCCAGAATCCGCAACAGCCTTTTGGGAATGGGGGCACGCGATGTGATTGCGGACACAGCGACGGCATCTGTTGGAGAGAGTATAGCGGCGAGCGCGAACGCGGCGGCAAGCGGAATGCTAGGCAACAGCCAGTTTACGAAATATCCGATCCCTAAGACCGTGAAAATGACTAATCCAACCGCCATTTCCAGAACCGTGGCACGGTCGCGGAGCAAACCCTCCTTCGGTATCCGCCATCCGTCCAAGAAAAGCAAAGGAGGCAAGAACAATAGGAAGAACAGGTCTGGATCGATACTGATTGCCGATCCTGGCACCGCTCCAATCACGGCCCCCAGTGCTATTTGAACGAGTGGCAACGGTATGGCAATTGGCGAAAGTCGAGCGAATACCCCACTGACAACCACCGCCAAGAGGAAAAACAGTGAGATCGTGACACCGGCGATCATGCGTAAAATTTCCTCCCCTGTCTAACGCGGCGGCTTTTTGGCACAGATCGCCATCACTCCAACAACTAGCTACATGCTAACGATAGGGAGCGCGGGCGAGATGGCAGTCAGAGCGCAGGTATCTGCTCTGGGACGTAAGGGATTGGTCAATCCAACGAAAAATGCGTTATTTTTGCCCGTTCGGCGATGCGTTAATCAGTTGGCCGCGATTGGAAGACGGAAGGTCATTGTCGTTCCCGACGAATTCGATGCTCCGATGCTCAAACCGCCCCCGTGGACCTCAGCGATCGTCTTACAGATCGCCAGCCCCATCCCCAAACCATGCCCCTTTGTGGTGAAGAAAGGGTCGAATATGCTCTCTCTCGCGGTAGCTGGGATACCTGTTCCAGTATCCGAAACGGCCAGCACCACATAGGCATCACGCACTTCACTTGAGATACGAAGACGTCGGTTTTCTAGCCCATCCATAGCGTCGAGTGCATTAGTCATGAGGTTCAAAACGACTTGTTGAACCTGTATTGCATCCGCGAATAGCGTCCCGCCCGCCAGTTCACATTCAATGTCAACACCTATCGCTCGCGCGTCCGTCTCAACGATATCAAGGACGCTGCTTACAACATCCGTGAGCTCAAAGAACTCCAATGTTGCTGGGGCTTGTTTCGCAAGAGAGCGAAGCGCGGAGACTATGCCGCTCGCGCGGATGCTTGATTCCTCAATCTTAGTGAAATTCGTAATCGCCTTGTCAACTTGTGGGGGAGACTGGCGCAGCCATCGAATACCTGCATTTGCCTGCGTAACAATTGCGGATAGGGGCTGGTTGACTTCGTGGACGATTGACGCGGCCATCCCTCCGAGTATGGTGATGTGCGAGTTTTTGATAAGGTCTGCCCTTCCTCCTCCCACAGCTGCATCCCGTCGCTTCTGTTCACCGGCAGCGACCTTGTAATCGTCAAGTTGTGCCTTCAGGCGGATTGCTTCTGCCGTGGCAAGCACAAATAATTCGATAGCCTGCTCTGTCTCGTAAGAAAAAGCGTCGCTTACCGCATTGTTCTCCAGGTAGAGGATTGAGAACACTTGGTCCTGTTCTTTTAGTGGGACACAGAGAAGCGATCTAACAGGGCATTCCTTCAAGCTGGTAGCATGAGCGTCGCCTGCTTCAGCGGTGGCATGGCCATAGCGAAGAGAATGCGCGGACTCAACCACATACCGAATGATGGATGAGGGTGCCATCTCATTTGTATACCGTGAAGGCTCAGATGCGATGCTCGTCACGCCATCTCGTAACGATGTATTGGCGATGATAACCAGGTCATTGCCATTGATGCCGATGAGCTGGCCCCTCATAGCTCCAGAAAATTTGATCGCTGCTATAACAAGGTCGTTCGTCAACTCGTCAGCTTTATCTAAGCGAGGGATATTTGCGCTCTGTGCCTCGTTATCGACCCTTTGCGTGAAGATTGGTGCAAACTCGGCCTCAAGTCGATCAACATGCTGGATCGCGCCCCATTTACGGTAGTGTACTTGTGCTTGCCTGATATGTTCGGCGCCCGCGAAAATCAGACCCGTTTCAAGCGACAGTCTTCCAGCTCGTTCATGAGCAAGAGCGAGCTCGTGAAAGAATTCGCCATCCCTCGCGGCCTGGATCGACTGCTCGTAAAATCGCAATGCGCCGAAAAGGTCGCCTGCTGCGCGGGCAGCCTCGGCGTCGATCAGTGCTAACTTGTTGGTAAATGTCGCCGGGTTGTTTTCCGCATAATCGGCTAGGGCTTCTCTGTGTTGAGCCGTCCAATTCTTGATACCAAGTATCCGCTCACACAAGCCAGAATAGAAATGGAGGCAAGATAAATGAATGTGTGCCGGAGTTGTCCAGGCCCACTTCCGTGCCTCAATGAAAAATTCGAAGGCAGCCTCGATTTGCCCGGAATAGAACGCCGTGATTCCTTCGTAGAGGTGCCCCCAAAAAACGAGTGGTGACATCTCAGACGCCTTGTCCGACGTCGCGATCTGGAGAATCCTGCCTCTTTCAAGATCTGAATTTCTCAGGCCGTTCGCGAACTCTTGCTGGACCTGCAGGATCCTTATCACTTCTTCGAAGCCAACTTTGCGTGCCATGGCTAGACCGCGGTTCGCTTCGTTCATAACAACTGGTAGAGGTGCTCCCATTACCAGGAGATTTGAAACAATATGGTTCGTGGCGTAGCATGCCATGCTAACGTCGCCGCTTCGCTTACCATGCTCAAATGCCTCCCTCGCCCGGGACAATGCGTATGAGAGAGGACGTCGCCAGACAGCAACTTGATCCAGAGCAACCAACGCTGCCGTCCGATAGGCTTGAAACGAGGGCATTTCTGATAGTGCTACGGCCGCTTCCGCCATAGACAGCGCCATCGCATAGTCGGAATAGTCGCTCGCAACGCAAACGCCGCACCAGGCGAGTCCATAGCAGGTAGCCTCGCAAACGCCGTACCTCGCTGACAACTCGACAATCTTTGCAACGTGGAGGAATTTCAGGCCGTCATCCGAGAAGAAGGAGGACTGCAGCGTTGCAAGAAGGTCCATTGCGACGACGATAGTCTCATCCTTCAACCGCGGATGCTCACAGATTTGCCGAAGCGAAAAGCCTTCAAGTGCCGACGTAGTCGCATTGAATGCAGAATCTAGGTCTTGTCTCGTGGGCCGCCTTGGTAAATCGATACCCAGACTGGCAAGCCCTCCCAATGCCAGATCAATTGCATCTTCAAACTGGCCACGCAGGATGAGAACGGCTGCCTTCAACCTTACGACACGCGCACGCTCCAATGCGGACACCGCCTGAACCGAAAGCTGTTCAAGTTCCTTGTCGTCGATCGCTGATCCGAGCGCCTCGACGAGGGTTGAACAACGTAGCTCCGCCAGCGACCAATTGAACCCGCCCGATTGTTCGCTAAGCGACAGAAGTTCTATGCCCTTCTCGATATAGCGGAGGGCACTGTCCAATGCTCCGACTGCCTTCGCTATTTTCGCGGCTTTGATCAGTGCTTCAAGCGGAGCCTCGAACTCTTCTATGAGAATCGGATTTTGTTTTGCTTTTACGATCTGCTCGGCCAATGCTAGGTGCTGATCCGTCGACACAGGCTCTGATTTGAGCATTGCCCTGGCAAGAAGCGCGTGCTGGGTTGTCCTCTCCTCTTTTGAGAGGCTAGCGCGGATATGCTCTCTCACCGCATCGTGCGTGAAATGGCATAGAGCCCCATCAGTGCGCACTAAACCTAATGCCACGGCAGGCTCAAGATGGGAAAAGAACCGGTCTGGAAGGACTTTTGCTGCCTCAGTGAGCAGTGTCCGTTCACTTGTGTAGCCAATACATGAAGCCAACTGCACAATCCGCCGTGTGTCTGAGGGCAACTCGGCAACGATACGGCTAAGCAGGGAATTCAAACCCCAGTTTTTTTGGTCTGAAACGAAGTGTGCGATGTCGGGAGCAGTCTCCGCGCGATCAAGGACGTTCAAAATAAGCTGAATATGGAATGGATTCCCCCCAGCCACCGACTGTACCAGCCTCGCCAATTGCTTACTTGTTTCGCCGTACCGCTGCGCCGAGACAAGCCCTTCGACAGCATCATACGCGAGAGTATTCAATAGAATATCTGTGACTTTGACTGCCGTGTCGCCCAGGAAGCTTGATAGGCCCGTTTCACGGAAGTCGATTGCTTCGTCGGTGCGATATGTCCCGACAAGCAGGACATCTCTTATTCCTCGCTCGGATATCGTTCGCATAAGCTGCATTGAGCTGTCGTCAAGCCAATGCAGATCGTCGATGAAAAGAAGAAGCGGACTATTAGGCGATACGGTCGACTGAATTGCGCTGATCAGACGATCTCTGACACGGTTGGGCGCCCCTGGCGTTCCAGCGTCACGCACGGAAGTTATGTCTTCAATATCGCCTGGCGGCAACAGCGCACTCACGGCTTTAAGGACCGCACTGTAAGGCACCCAACGTAACGCCTGGTCGGCTTTTCCGACAGTAAACTTGAGAGTTGGATTTGCGGCTAGAAATGCATTTACAACAGACGTTTTCCCAGAGCCGACCGGTCCACCGATCAAAACGATCTCGCCATACCCAGTCTGCGACACACGCTCGTAGGCGTGCTGCAGCACGCCCAGTTCGGTTTCCCTACCAAAGATTTGGCGGTTTCCAAAAACGTATGTCATCCGTTACCACAGTATGTTTCATAAAATCTCACTCGAAAAAACATTCCGCGATCGGGCTGTCAAAGCGAAATCCGAGAAGGTTGAAACATTTGGTAATCATCGTTCAAAACCAATTCCTTTTGTTCAAAAAAGCAACGGCAATGAACTTACCAACGCCGCTGACAGTCTATCGATCTTGGGATTCATCGCGTATCAATTTGGGCGAATAAGCGGAGTGGACTGGTAGATTCTCGTTGGCATATCGCGGCGCCCTTGCGGTCTTTGTTCGCTGATAGTTTAGTTTTCATCACCACCAGAATGACTGCAATGTACGAGCCTCGGCGTTCTAAATTGGCCCGAATCCGTCTCATAGCTTTCAAAGAAAGGACCTACCAGCTCGCCTGGTAGGTCCTCAGCCCAGGATACGTTACCGATCAGCCTATCACTGAGTTCTTCTCTGGATTAAGCGCCTTCATAACCGTCTCGTTGAGATCGAGATGGCCACGAAGCAAATCCGGAGGCGTTAATGCCATCCAACGGTTCAGGGAGATGTCCGTGCAAAGTCGACTATTGAATACGTTAATGACGATGACGGGTGTCGTGCCGGTGTTTTCGATGTAGTGACCGAGGGTGCGCGGTACGAAGCCAACATCGCCCGGGCGATAGTTGAATGTCCGAGCTTTCGATGTTGCATCGAATACGGTCATACGGGCTTCACCTGCAACGTAATACTGCCATTCGTCAGCATCTGGATGCCAATGCATTTCACGTAGACCACCTGGCTCAATTTCGATGATGAGCGCTGAGAGCGTTGTAACGGGGAAATTGCGTGAGTCGATGGTCTTCACCGTTCCACCGGTGAAGCGCTTTGCCTCTAGCTTGGACGAGGCATAAACGTAAGGTGTGGGTACCGGCTTGTCCGGTAGTTGACTTCTAACCTTCTCCAATGCCTCCGGGATCGGCAGCCGGAAGATGTATTTTTCCTTTTTTGGCAGACTTGCAAAATTCTCGCCAGGGACACCAAAATTCTTAGCCAGCACGCTGAGTGGTGTATGTGCCATGTACTCGGTTATCAGAAGAGTTTCATTCTCTGAGAAGTTGCCGTCGTCGAATACCAGAAGGAATTCTGTACCCTCCTCTAGGCCTTGGATCGAATGGGGGATACCAGCCGGAATGAGCCAAACATCTCCTGGCGCGAGATCGTCAATGGAAAGATTGCCATCAGGGTCGACTGTCGTCAGGCGGACTGTCCCACTCAAAATGTATGCCCATTCCGCCTCTTTATGCCAATGCAGTTCGCGGACTACGCCGGGCCCAAGGCGCATATTAACGCCTGCCATCGATTTGGCGGCTGGGAATTCTCTAATTGTAACTTCCCTCGCCCATCCACCATCCTCAAGTCGGTTATGCGCCATTGAGAACGGAAATTTCAGGTTTGGAATTGAACCATTGTCTGTCTCAGGTGGCATAAGGATATCAGGGTTCTGAATATCCAGTTCGATATTCCGCGGGCCTGGATCATCGGCACCACGCATTCCGCGAATGGGTTGAACTGCTTCGGTGGTCATGAAAGGAATCCTTGGTCAGGAGACATAAGCCCTCACCACCTTCCAGAGACACTTGGAAGGAGTGTGTCCGGTTCTGTCCCGGTGATTAATGAATTTTACGGATCGTACAGCTACAGGCCAAACGATATGCGATTATGTTGGTAGTTACGTGTTTGATCTTTAGCGGTTGCGAGTTCTTATATCATCGGCTCACACAAGCCTGAGCTCTGAGCCTCAGTCAGATTCACCTTCAACGATAATGTAAGCAACTATACCATCGTGTAGCGCTCCGACACTTTAGGTCACAAGCTAGCTCAAAATACCCGGAACAATGCGCTGGACTTGATATACGTCAATTCCAGCGCCGAAGAAATCCTCGGGTCAAACCGCGACATGCAGCCACACCCGAGAAATCAACACTCAGATACCGCGAGACAACTACGAAATTGACCACCGAAGTTTGTGGCTGGCGAATGTCAGTTCCGCTATCCCAACTACCCCTCAAGTGCACCGAGCACGTCGTGCGCAATCGCTGAGGCGCTAATTGCGGCCGGATAGCCACCATAAAATGCGAGATGAGTAATCGCCTCGCTTAACTCCCCCTTAGAGACACCATTTTCGACTGCCCGCCGAAGATGTGCTCCCAACTCCTCTGGTCGGTACATGACCACGAGCGCCGCGACTGTGATAAGGCTACGGTCCCTCTTGGAGAGCCCTACGCGTTCCCAGACCTTTGCAAAAAGGGGATCATCGACGAAATCAGCGAGCGCCGGTGTGAACGCTTTCGCAGCATCGCGCGGACGAGTTTTCTCTGTCATGGCTACATTCCAAGCTGTTAAAGGAGATCAAAAGCTACTTGGGTTATGAAGGGCTCGCCAATTGGCTCAAAGTCTATTCCAACAGAACCTTGGTTTAGGCACCGTGCTTAGCAACGCGCAAAAAGGCTGCCTTACAGCGTAAGGCAGCCTTTTGAATTCTCATCGCGATAAAGAGGCTAGGATGTAAGTCCGGCAAGGGACATAAGGAAGCGAAATGCCATGGCAAACACGCCCAGGCAAACAACTGATAGTACCCAGATTGCGATCATCCAGCCTACTCGCCTGAGCGGTTCATATGACTGAGTTTTACTGGTCATTAGTGATATCCTTCACCCACTGCCTGCTTTCCACGAAACACGTAATAGGACCAGGCTGTGTAAACCAAAATGACTGGAATGATTAGGAGAGTTCCGACTAAGGCAAACCCCATGCTCTCAGGAGGCGCTGCAGCCGCCCATATTGTTATTGTGGGAGGGATTACGTACGGCCACATGCTTATCGCTAGGCCGCTGTAGCCAAGAAAGATCAGGACAAGGGACAGGACGAATGGCGTCGCGTGCGGCTCGCGTTTTTGCAAAATACGCACCTGAAGCCAAGTCGTGGCAACGACCAGCAGCGGCACAGGTGCGAACCAGAAGATATTTGGCCATTTGAACCAACGTTCGGCGACTTGCGAGTGCATAATCGGTGTCCAGACGCTCACGGCGACGATTATGAAAAACAACGCGATCGAAATCCATTGTGCGAGATAGCGCATGCGCCTTTGCAAATCTTCCGCGGTTTTCATTATCAGCCAGGTCGAACCGAGCAGCGCATAAGCGAACAGCAAGGCGAAACCCGTAAAGATGCTAAATGGCGTGAAACAATCGAGGGCGGTTCCGGTGAATGTCGTTCCGTCCAACTCGAATCCGTTGATGAAGGCCCCGAGCGCGACCCCTTGCGAGAAGGTCGCCACGTACGAACCACAGGCGAACGCCTTATCCCAAAATGGCTTGTGGCGATCCGAAGCCTTAAATCGGAACTCGAACGAAACACCTCGCCAGATCAAACCAGCCAACATGAACATTAGGGGCAGGTAGAGAGCACTCAGCAGGAGCCCATATGCCAACGGAAATGCTGCGAAAAGAGCAGCCCCTCCCAAGACAAGCCAAGTCTCATTGCCGTCCCAAACGGGTGCAACTGTGTTGACCATGGCATCGCGCTCTTGGCGATCCTTGATAAACGGAAATAGAATTCCGATCCCAAGATCGAAGCCATCCATAATGACATACATCATGACCCCGAACGCGATGATAACGGCCCAAATCAGAGGAAGATCGATACCCATTTCAAACCTCCGAGGTTCTATGCACTGGGGTGGGGTCAATATTGTCGGGGGCGGCGGAAAGAGGTCTTGATGGTCGGCCGACTTGTCCCGCTGCGTGCGGTGGACCGTCATCACCAAACTCCTTCGGTCCCTGCGCAACCATCTTGAGCATGAACGCGATGCCAGTGCCGAAGACGAAAAAGTAGATTACGATGAACATTATGAGCGTGATGCTCAAGGTCAATGCGGAATGGTTCGATGCAGCATCCTGAGTCCTAAGGATGCCATATACAACCCACGGCTGGCGCCCTACTTCTGTCGTTATCCAACCGGCCAGAACAGCAATCAGACCGGCAGGGCCCATACAGAGGGCAAAGATCAGGAACCATTTGCTCTCATACAGTTTACCACGCCAGCGCAAATATGCGCCCCAGGCTCCGAGCAAGAGCATGCAGATCCCCAAACCTACCATGATGCGGAAAGTGAAGAAGATTATCGTCGAGTTTGGTCGATCCTCCGGAGCAAATTCCTTAAGCCCAGGTATTTTCCCATGAAGTGTGTGGGTCAGAATTAGGCTGCCAAGATATGGTATCTCGATGGCATACTTTGTCTCTTCGGCAGCCATATCAGGAATACCGAACGCAATGAGCGGCAAGCTCGTCGCTCCGGGATCGTTTTCCCAGTGACCTTCGATCGCTGCGATCTTAGCAGGTTGATACTTGAGCGTATTGAGGCCGTGGGCATCACCGACGAACATTTGAATCGGGGCTACGAATAAAAGCATCCATAGCGCCATGGATAGCATTTTGCGGATAGCAGGGGTGGAGTGACCGCGTAGCAAATGCCACGCCGCTCCTGCTCCAACGAAAAGCGCAGTGGACAGATATGCCGCCAAGGTCATGTGAGCCAATCGATACGGAAACGACGGATTGAAAATGACGGCCAACCAGTCCGTAGGAACCACTCTTCCGTTGATTATCTCGAAACCCTGAGGCGTCTGCATCCAGCTGTTTGATGCAAGTATCCATGTCGTCGAAATCAGCGTTCCTAACGCCACCATCGCGGTCGCAAACATGTGCAGACCAGGGCCAACTTTTTGCCGTCCAAAGAGCATCACGCCGAGGAATCCAGCCTCCAGAAAGAACGCTGTTAGAACCTCATAGGTGAGCAGCGGCCCTGTGACGGCACCTGCAAATTGCGAGAAGCCGCTCCAATTTGTTCCAAACTCGTAAGCTAGGACCAACCCGGATACGACACCCATGCCAAAATTGACGGCAAAGATCTTTGACCAAAAGTCGAACAGTTCGAGGTAAACTGTTTTTTTCCGGATCAACCAAAGAGCTTCGAGGACGACCAAGAAACTTGCCAAGCCAATAGTGATAGCAGGAAAGATGATGTGAAACGAGACTGTGAATGCGAACTGCAATCGCGCGAGCTCCAATGCGCTGAAACCCAGCATTTGAGCACTCCCTTCGCTAAAATAGGTCGGCAACGAGCGAGCAAGCTCCGGGCCGCTTTGGCCTTATTGGCCGGACCATTCCAAGATTGCGGCTTCCGGCGATAGCGGCAACTGAACGTTGGTATAGCTTCCCTATGCCAATGCCACATCGTTTCGTCCCTAAGGGCGCCGGGCGATCCCGCTCATTCGTCGTCAGATGAGCCTTCTACGAGCGATTGCCGCCGCCATTTGAACAAAAATGCTCTCAATTCGCGCCCACTTGAAACCTCCGGTCCTAAAATCATTCACGCAAAGTGACGCCTGTTGACTACCGAAGGTACCCGCTGTTTGGTTCGCGTGACGGTGTGAAAATCCCAAAACTCAGGGTGTAAAGATGCTTGATCCAGTCCTAGAATTACGAGACGGACCAACAAATGACATTGGACAGTTCTTTTCCGGCGCTTTGGACTTGTTGGTTGCAACGGTATCATTTTCACACGCGAGAAGAGGCCATTTATTGAGCGTTGAGGATGGAAAGTACGCGTTTCAGCTCTCTGCGGAGGTAAATGGTGGATCTATCACGGTAACGCAAACACCTCCGGTCAACATCAACCGCTTCTGCCAAAAGTTCATTGAGCAAGCCATAGTGAGCGGGAGCGTGATCGCTGGAGAAGGCCAAGGCTTGTGCTGCGAAAACAACCCAACACGTCCTTCAGCAGAAAGTGCGGTTTCATTCTTTTGCGCACCAATTAAGGCTTATGGGCAAGTAATCGCTCTGCTGTATCTCGAATTGAACCAATCTGCAGACAGTATCGACGAGCATGTCTCTGAAGGAATTCAACTATTTACCCTTGGCTTGGGAAGAGGACTCCAATTTAGCGGAGCTATGTTCAAGCAGCCAGATAGCACCACCGAAACGTTCGGTAGCACAGAGACCGCTATAGACAACATCATGAATGGCCTAAATCCAAACGTGCTTCGTGGTGTCGCAGCTTCGATAGCGACTGAAGTTAATGATCTTCTTTCGGCTGTTTCAGCGCACGCAAGTGCGGGGCTGCGATGGTTAGACCATGACGATCCTAAGTTGGATAATGCGAAGCATTCTTTCGGCAAAATAACATCATCTATTTTCCGTGTAGGTGAGATTTTTTCTGCTTATCAGTCGGCGGCGCACTTTAATTCGTCAAGTTACACAAGCTTCAGCCTTCAAGAGGCGGTCACAGAAGCGATCGACCTTCTTCACCCACAACTGGAAGAGTGCGGGATAGTCTGCCAATCGAGGTCTACCGAAAAAATACTCGTGCACGCAGAGAGAAGCCAATTCATCCAGGCGCTTATCAATATAATGAGCGTCGCAACCGACTCGCTGAAGGACCAAAAGATCCTTCACATTACGAGCGAAGCCCATGGGAACTCGTTAACACTCGCAATTGGGGAAGACGGAGAAGGCATTTGCGATAACTCCGCTGATGCGATTTTCGACCCAATTTTCATAACTAAGCGGGGAGCACAGGGAATTAAGCTGGCCGTAGCCAGGACAATCGCTCAATTGCAGGGCGGCGAACTTGACATCAAACGTACGGATCGTGGCGAGATGATAATGATCCTGAGAGTTCCGACGGACGCTTTCAACTAAGCACTAAAGGGAGAAGGTGTTGCGCAAGTAGGTAACTTACCTGCAGATCGAGCCGATCAGCTTCAACGGTTTGCGAGACTTATGGATTAGCTACTTTCCGGGTTGACGAGATCAAGTTAAGGTTGTCATTACGCCAACCCAAGGGACAGCATGCGCTGATCCCCTCACGAGTTCAAGTGTTGCTAGCCACCTACTGGCACCGCAAAATGGAGGCAGAACATTGCGGAACAAAGCTACCCGAACAAACCGTGATATGGATTTCCTAAGGACTTATTCGACACCAGAGCTTTCGACCTCACATCTTAACGGGGGATTACTGGCGACTACGCGGTTTCGCCGATCAACTCCTGGTCATGGGATCTCTAAGGAGCACGTCCAAGAGGACGCTTTTATGCTTTCCTTTCAGGTGAAAGACTATAAGGGAAAGCTTTGGGTTGATGGTTCGCCTGTCGATTTTAATGGGAGCCGCGCTGGCAACTTTACATTTTATGACTATTCACGTGAGTGGAGAGCGGATTTGCAGTCTGCGTTTGACTGCGTGAACCTACATATTCCGCGGTCTGCCCTTACCTTCGTTCAGGACGAGATTGGGGTGAAAAGGATCGCTGATTTTATAATAGCCCCAGGATCAGATGTTGATGATCCTGTCATAGCAGGGATCATAGGCGCCACCCTGCCGGTGTTTGATGGAACGTACGAAACCAACAAGATGCTGCTCGACTATATTGGTACAAGTCTATTGGTCCATTTGGTTTCGCACTACTCCTCGGCAACGCCAAAAACTCCATTGCTGCGTGGAGGCCTTACGCCGCGACAGCTGAGCCAAGCGACAGAATTGATCAACGCGAACCTTCGCGGTACCCTCTCGTTGGCGGAGATCGCGCAAACGTGTGGACTATCCTCAACCTATTTCGCCAGAGCGTTCAAGGTTTCAACGGGTTTAACCCCCCATCGATGGTTAGCTAACCGCAGAATCGACATGGCCGTCGACTTGATGAAGTCGTCGACAATCCCCCTTTCTGAGGTAGCAATTAAGTGCGGTTATGCGGATCAGGCTCATTTCACCCGCTCTTTCTCGGAATCAAAAGGAATGCCCCCTTCGGCATGGCGACGTGAGCGCCAGCGTTCTCTGTTCAATTTGCATCGTGCCCCCTGAGGTCCAAGCAGCCACAAATCCGCTTTCTGCTCAACTATGAGAACTCCGAATTAGAGAGACTATGCTTGTGTATAGTGGGCGCCTCCACTGTACCCAGCTATCCTACTGAACATAGAATCCATCAAGCAGGACAGTTGTGTCCAAATGACTGAATCTTCATTAGGCATCAGCAGTGATGCAACAACGCCCCGTGCGTCGGCTGTTCTAGAGGCTCTCAAGCGCATGGCTATTCCTATTCTAGCCGTAGCAGTGATCGGAGCCGCCATTATCTCGGTCGTCGCTGATTGGAACGTTTGGATTGCAGGGGCTTCTAGCCAATCAACGGATGACGCCACCGTCAGTGCTGATATCTCGACCTTGAGTGCACAAGTAAGTGGGACCATTAAGAGTTTTCCCGTTAACGACTATGAGCGCGTGACCAAAGGACAACTCATCGCCGAGATTGATCCTAAAGGTTATCTGGCGGCGGTAGCGATAGCGACGGCGAACCTTGATGCCGCGAAGGCCACACTCGCGAACCTCTCTAACCAAATTGATTTACAGAGGGCAGTGATAGCGGCGGCGGCAGCGCAAAACTCCTCAGCGGTGGCCGAGCAAAACCAAGCTGATGAAGAATATCAACGTCAAATCAATCTTGGTGAGGCAACGTCAAAGCAAATGCTCCAACAGGCTCAGGCTGTGGACCTGCAATCTCAGGCGGCAGTTATTTCCACTGCTGCAGCGATGGAGCAACAAGCGGCTCAACTCAAGGTGCTGCAAGGTCAGAAGCCACTTTTGGAGTCACAGGTCGACGCCGCAGCTGGCAACCTTGAGATGGCAGAAATAAATCAGAGCTACACTTCCGTTTATGCCCCTTTCGATGGCCTATTGGGCAAACGATTGGTTCATGTCGGCGACTACGTAAGTACGGGAACGGGACTCGTATCAGAAATCCCATTACCGAACGTCTATGTAATGGCCAATTTCAAAGAGACGCAGCTTTCTCGGATGAGGATTGGTGACAGCGCCGAAATCTCGGTAGACACTTTCCCGGGACAGACACTTCGAGGGAGAGTAGCAGAGGTCGCACCTGCCAGTGGATCAGTGTCAGCGCTACTTCCACCAGACAACGCTACCGGAAATTACACAAAAGTCGTCCAACGTATACCGGTAAAGATATCGTTTGATCCAGATCAGTCTTTGATTCGGAGCCTGCGGCCGGGCATGTCCGCGACGGTTAAAGTTGACACTCCCGGGACATCTCAAAGATGAAAGCTACCGTTCGCTCTTTCGGTCCGCTCACCAGCGGGACCACAGCTGCCCGACCGGTTCTGATCGTATCTGCGCTTCTGCTTGCCTCATTCGTTGTCGGGTTTGACACACGGGTTTTCGTCGTAGGTCTTCCTGATTTACGAGCTGCGTATTCTCTCAGCGTGGACGAGGCATCATGGCTTAACACGGTAGCCAATGCACCGCAGATCTTGGTTGCTTCCGCTGTGGCGTGGTTCGCTACAGTCTTTGGTGTTCGTCGCGTGATGATCCCCACCACATTGATCTACGCCGGGGTCTCGTTTGCAATACCATTGGTGCACACCAACACCTTTCTCTTCGCATTACATGGCATTCGAGGCTTATTGCTGGGAGTTTTTATCCCTGCAACGATTATGGTGATCTTTCGGAATTTAGACCGGAAATATTGGCTTATCGGCATAGCAATCTACGCGCTCCGAGTTCCGTTATCGCAAAATCTAGGCTTCGTCCTTGTGGGATTCTATGGAGACTATTTAGGTTGGCAGTGGACATACTGGCAGGACGTCATCGTCGCCCCAATGATCGCGGCGCTCCTGATTGCTGCAGCACCAAAAGAAGAGATCAATTTCAGCCTTCTTAGGAATGCCGACTGGGGCGGGATGCTTTTGCTAGGCTCGTCAATGACACTGATTTACGTCGGCCTAGATCAAGGCAACCGTCTAGACTGGTTTCAGTCTGGATTGGTAACTGCACTATTAGTCGGTGGAGTTCTCCTGGCGATCGGTTTCCTCATCAATGAAAGCCTCGTCGCTCATCCGTGGGCCCATGCCAGTGTGATCCTATCCCGAAACATCGGCCTTGGTTACGCGGTTATCATATGCTTCTCTCTTTCAAGCGCTGGAAGCTCGATCTCCGTTCCAGGCTTTCTACAAAATGTCGTGAATCTACGTCCAATCGCAATCTCCGGCCTCTACTTTCTCGGGGCGGTTGTCCCTTCCTTCATATTCATAACAGTCGCCGTGACATTGTTGCGAAGGTTCGATGCCCGCCTATGCATACTGATAGGGCTTGCACTAATGGCGCTTGGCTCGCAGCTTGGATCGAGACTGACACTCGACTGGGGGCCCTGGAACTTCTTCCCTACCGTCATACTGCACACCGCCGGACAGTCATTCGCGTTTTTCGCAACCGTCGTGTACTTGATAGCGAACTCTGACCCCGCTCGAGCAACGGCCGTATCGGCATATATTCAGGTAATGCGGCTTGGAAGTGTGGAGCTAGCCACCAGCGCGATGGCGACGTTGCTGCGCCAACGTGAGCAATATCATTCGAACATTCTTGATGGCCCGATCTCAGCTGCCTCACAACATCTTCATGTCGTTTTGGGCGACCTGCAGCGCCTTTTTGGACATACCGTCCGCAGCTATCTTGAAAGCCTCTCGACCGTCGCAGCGCAGATACGCGCACAAGCAAACGTTCTCGCGTACGCGGATCTTTTCATACTATCATTTTGGGCGGCTATCATCGGCGTTGCCGTCGTCGCATTCATGGGAAGCATGCCTATGGGGCCATTACACCCGAGGTTCGATGGCCTCAAGCGCAATCAGACTGATGCCACCGGCAGCAATTAAGGCTTTGTGACCGCGAACACGAATGCCCTAAGGCAACTCCAATTCAATCCCTCGCGATACAATGA
Organism: Aliirhizobium cellulosilyticum; assembly: GCF_014198105.1. NCBI lineage: Bacteria > Pseudomonadati > Pseudomonadota > Alphaproteobacteria > Hyphomicrobiales > Rhizobiaceae > Aliirhizobium > Aliirhizobium cellulosilyticum. Next base: position 140,474 of record NZ_JACIGW010000003.1, read on the forward strand.
AGATCCAGGGGCCGAAAACCGGATTGAATAAGACACTGGCTTGTAATTTTTTCCTGGAGAAACGCCTTGAGCGTTTATCGGGCTTCACGCGTAAAGAGCCTCTGGAGCCTTTGGACCGCTTACCGGTTCATCAAAGGCAATCGCTCCACAGACCTTTTGTCCCAAAAAAGTGGCATAGCAAAATTTCGGCTCCTCTGAGTATTGAGCGTAACCCGCAAGGCGAACAGCCGCGCTTAATAAGATCGATCTGAACTCGTCGATCGACACACCGTCGGCTTTTCGAACCATGTGAATGAGGGGGTCAGAGAGGACCTGGGGCAATGTCAACTCTGTGTACATGACCTTCTCCTATTCGCCAGACATTGTCAGCGTGGGCAAAATTGCTGCAGTTGCAGCCGAGCTCATTTACAGTTCATCTCGGATACTAATCGCAAATGCCCGTGAAAGCAGACATAGCGCTTGCGAAGACGGCATCCTCGCAAACGCTATTCGGTGCGGTGATAGCAGGTGATCCAGTTGTAAATCGCCTTGCTATCGAAATATTAGCGGATCCAGAAAGTCACGCTGCCGTCAGCTGCCTGTTGAGCATTGACAACGTCGTCGAGAATGACGCCGCGGCGCACGAGACGACGGCTCAGCGACTTGTTCGACTCAATGGCGGCCTGAAGCTTCGGAACTTCGTTCGCGGGAAGGGCCACCGCGTCCGGGTTCGTGTCGTCGCCACCTCCGGTGTTGTAGTCATCCGTGTACTCGATGTTAAAAGGCGCGTTGAACGTGGTGAGCGTCTTTTCGAGTTCCGGTGCCCAGTTCATTTCGAGACTGTCGGCATAGCTGATGCCTGCGTAGGACAGCGAGGCAATAGCAGCGGCGGCGGCGAGTTTGATTACACGGTTCATAACTTTTCCTTTTTTGCTAAGCTTTAAGCGCGTCCCAAGTAATTTGACGGCGCCATATTGCGTGACCGCCCTGTGCGGTGATTGGAAAGTTAAGGTTGTGATCAAAGGTACGAAATCATACTGAGGTGGCTTCATGCCTAGACTAAGGTGTGGGTAGTCTATCCCTTCATCTATTTTTTGGGACTCGACCGACTGAGGATCACCTTGGTCTCTGGACGACCGAATTGATGGGTTCGCCATCGATGAAGCTTTGCCGCCGTCGTGTCGCTGCTATCGATACGAAGGCATGCCGAACCTATGCTACTGTATAGGTTCGGCCTCCAGGCCCTCCTGCTAGGCTTGACTTTAGTCAGATTGGAGGTCCCGATGACAAAGAAGCGGCCAGAAGGCATCAGAGCTTATAACGAACCCGCCGGTGGCTGGGGCGCGTTGAAAGCCGTAGCTGAAACGTTGGCGAGGCAGCAGATCGCTGCACAGGGCACCGCAACATTGCTTAAAGCCAATCAACCCGAGGGATTTGATTGCCCTGGTTGCGCCTGGCCGGACCCAAAGCACACGTCGTCTTTTGAGTTCTGTGAGAATGGCGCGAAAGCTATTACCTGGGAATCTACAGCTAAACGGGTGAACCCCGATTTTTTCGCAACCCACACAGTCGCCGAGCTTTGGAATTGGACTGACCACGAGTTGGAGAATGAGGGACGCCTCACGCACCCCATGATCTATGAGGCGAGCGACGATCGCTACCGAACCATTGAGTGGGATGAGGCGTTCGCGATCATCGGCGACAAGCTCAATGCCTTGGAAAGCCCCCATCAGGCGGAGTTTTACACCTCTGGCCGCGCCTCTAACGAAGCTGCGTTCGTTTATCAGCTGTTTGTCCGCGCATTCGGAACGAACAACTTTCCGGACTGTTCGAATATGTGTCACGAGGCGACCAGTGTTGGCCTCCCCGAGTCAATCGGAGTGGGCAAAGGAACCGTCACGCTTGAAGACTTTGACCATTGCGATGCCATCTTCAGCTTCGGCCACAATCCGGGCACCAACCATCCCCGCATGATGACGACTCTCCATGAGGCATCTCGTCGAGGTACGCCGATCGTCGTTTTCAACCCCTTCAAGGAGCGTGCGCTCGAAAAGTTCGCGGCGCCTCAAAACCCGATTGAGATGGCCACGTTTTCGTCGACCGAAATCGCATCCGCTTATCATCAGGTCCGAACCGGTGGAGATCTCGCAGCAATCAAAGGCATGATCAAACTGATCTTCGAGCGGGACGAACAGGATTTGAAGCAGGGGGGACCCGGCGTCCTCGATCGCCCATTCATTGAAGCGCATACACACGGGATTGACGACCTTCGCCGTGATGTCGAAGCCACCCAATGGAATGATATCCTCTTTTATTCAGGGCTTACTCGTGATGCGATAGAAAGTGCTGTCGATGTCTACCTCAAGGCGAAGAACGTTATCCTATGCTACGGGATGGGCTTAACACAGCATGCCAACGGCACGCATAATGTTCAGCAGGCAACTAATCTGTTGTTGCTACGCGGCAACATTGGGCGCGAAGGTGCTGGCATCTGCCCGGTTCGAGGTCACTCCAACGTTCAGGGCGATCGTACTGTGGGAATCACTGAAATTCCCAATGCCAGCCTTCTGGATGGGATGGAGAAAGCATTTGGCTTCCGACCAACCGGAGATAAGGGCCATAATGCGATCGAGGCTATTGAGGCTATCGCCGAAGGTCGATCAAAAGCGCTCATTTGTTTGGGCGGCAACCTCGCTGTCGCTATGTCAGATCCTTCCGTTACCTTTCCGGGAATGCGCAAACTTGATCTGGCGGTTCACATCTCGACCAAGCTTAATCGCTCCCACCTCCTGGCGGGAAAGACCTGCATCGTTCTTCCGTGTTTGGGTCGAACGGATCTCGATACCCAGTCATCCGGCCCACAGTCGGTGACAGTCGAAGACTCGATGTCCATGGTCCATGCGTCGCGAGGATTCCTTAATCCCCCTAGCCAATTCCTGAAGTCAGAACCGGCGATTCTGGCTGGGATCGCTAAAGCAACTCTCGGCGCTCGATACGACATCGATTGGGATGGCCTAATTGAGAACTATGATCGCATACGCGACAAGATCGAAATCGTATTCCCTGATTTCAGAGACTTCAACAAACGCGTCAGGGTACGCGGAGGCTTTCGCTTAGACGTTCCCGCATCATATCGAGAATGGCGGACGGCAACCAGCAAAGCAAACTTCTTAATCGCACCAGGCCTCGATGAAGATCCACGACTGAAGGATCCAGAAATGCTCGTATTGGCCACGATGCGCAGCCACGACCAATATAACACTACCGTGTATGGCTTGGATGACCGTTACCGTGGAGTTTTTGGCAGGCGTGACGTGATATTCATGAGTGCCGAGGACCTAGCCGCACGGGGGCTTGAGGATGGGGATCTTATCGATGTCCATGCAGTTGCGAAGGATGGCCCGCAGCGCTCCGTTCGAGGGTACACCGCAATCACTTATAATCTTCCAAAAGGCTCGGTCGGTGGTTACTATCCCGAAATGAACGCGATTGTAGCGCTTAGTCACTATGATCGTAAGTCTGGAACGCCAGCGTATAAGGGCGTTCCTGTGAAGATTGTCCGCGCTGGGGCATCGCTGGCGTGATTTCGTAGAAAACGTGGCTTGGGAGGCTGACCGCATGGTTTACCCGGTCTCCTCCATCGCGCAGCAACAATAAAATCCTCTATATGGTTGACGATGACATCTCTATGCGCGGGGCGACAATCTCTTCCATTCTATATTGCTCGAAGCCGTCGCGTTCGAAAGCACCTCGTCTTTCCTCGCGGTGGCTAGACCAAGTCAGGCTGTTCGGCTCCCTGACCTGAACGTGGTCGACCTCCAAGTTCATCTGAACGCCACGGGCACCAGGATGCCGATCATTTAAATACCGGCTTCGGTGACATCCCAATGAGCGTTAAGCAATGCACGCCGGTGCGTCTGATTTCCTTACGCATCTGTTCCGTGACGATGGCCTTCTCGGTGCGGTTAAGTTGCGCTTGCTCGTGACGCCGAAGGTGGGGAAGTCTTATATCGCCGGTGACCCGGTTCGCTCCCTCCACAGCACGTTGATGCGGAGGGGGCAGCCTAGCTCCGAAGCACCTGCAACTTTCATCAAACGAGTGACGGCATCTCATAAGCGCCGTCTCAGATGTTTAGCTTGCGCTCGACGTCACGCGAGAGGTCTTCTCGCGATCTATGCCTGACCCCGAACTAAACCTTTAGGTAGGTCGCCATAACGATTTACGTCATCTCGCAAAGAAAACCACGGCCAGCTAAATGTCTGCTTCAATTGCATATTCTAGGGACAATCCAGACTCCTCGCTTTCGGATGGTCCACTGGAGCATACGGCTCTAATCCGCCCTACACTGTCGTATAGTTACTGCGTCCAGATGAATGATCTACCCATGTGCGGATCAATCGGTTGATGCGGGTAATTAGTCCGGGGTCAACGCTGAGTCATCTTTTCGAGCGACTGAGGTCTCAACAGCCCGGCGGCCATCGCCAAACAGCTTGAGATAAGTCGCGCCTTTCAAACGAGGAATAGCGGTGAAAGTCTCAATTCTAGATTGGTCGACACTATCAGAGAATGGCTCGTCAACGGATGCCATCCAGAACACCGTCTGGCTGGCCCGAGAGGCCGATTACCTTGGCTATGAGCGACTCTGGCTATCTGAACATCATAACATGAGTATCCTTCAAGGCTCGTCTCCGGAAGTTTTGCTTGCCGCCGTGGGGGCAAAAACCGATCGTATCAGGCTAGGATCGGGTGGGGTCATGCTGCCTAACCATAGCGCCTACAAAGTTGCGGAAAATTTCCGTGTTCTCGAGGCTCTGTTCCCCGGCAGAATTGATTGCGGCATCGGGCGAGCAAGCGGCGGGGATGCATACTCGACGGCCTTTTTGAACCCGCCAGAGAACATAGACTTCTCGGATCAGGTTACACAGCTGGAACGTTTTTTTCACGACGATTACGAACGCGCAATCGCGATGCCCAAAGTTTTGAACGCGCCACCTTTGTGGCTTCTTTCAGCGGGATCGCACCCAGATAGCGGGCGACTGGCTGCTGAGCGTGGTATGGGGCTGGCTATCGCTCTATTTATTAATCCGAGCGCCACCAGAGCGGCCGTCGAGAGTTATCGCCGCAATTTTAAACCATCACCTGAGTTTCCCGAGCCGCGTGTCCTCATAGCGTTGAATGTCGTTGTAGGCGATACTCCAGAGAAGCTCTCGGAGCTTAAGAAAGCCTCTGATTACTTTCGGCTCATGCGAGACAGCGGGAACTATCCGAAGGCAGTACCGTCGCCTGAAACACTGGAACGCGTCACGTTTTCAAATGCCCAGAATACCTATCTCGCTCAGATTGCGAAAAGGGAAGTTACCGGGCTTGTCCATGAGGTGGTGGCACAAATCAACGATCGCGCCGACTCATACGATGCCGATGAGGTTATGCTGACGATGATGACCTTCGACATTGAAGACAAGATACGCGCCTATCATCAAATTGCCGACAGAATTGTGAGCTGAGAGAAATGAACACCAAACTCACACTTTCCATTCTTGATATTGGCCCGATCAGATCAAACCAGTCGGCTGCGGAGTGCTTCAATTCGATGCTAGAGGTCGCACGCCTCGGTGACAGGCTTGGCTACCATAGGTATTGGCTGGCCGAGCACCATAATGTCGCCGCGGTCGCTGCAAGCCATACCTCGGTTTTTGCGCCGGTCATCGGCGCGAACACGAACTATATCCGGATCGGCGGCTGTGTACTCCTGGCTCACTACCCACCGTTCTTGGTCGCTGAACAGATGGGTATCGTTGAAGCCTGTTTTCCTGGAAGAGTCGATTTGGGGATCGGGCGCTCATCTGGTGCCGACTGGGCCACCAGTTCGCTCTTACGGGGAGGTCGGGAAACAACTTCCGAAGAAGGTTATGTCAACGACCTAACAAATCTCTTAGCACTTACGCGTAGAGAAGGTGTGTCAGTCGAACAAAACGGATTGAGCTACCATTTCAATGCGGTCCCTAACGCCGATAGTGCACCCTCTCCTTGGATACTAGGTACTTCAATGTATTCGGCACAGTTGGCTGCCGAGCTTGGCCTACCGTATGCCTTTGGGTATCACATCCGAGCGGAAGGCGCCAAAGAGGCCATAGCTCTATACAAGGCTCGCTTCAAGCCAAGCTCGTTTCTGACCGAACCCAAGGTGCTAGTATCCGCGATTGTTGTAGTAGGCGAGACAGACGAGGAAGCTCAAAGGCTTTCGTTGCCACAATTACACTTCATGTGCGCGTTCCGATCAGGGGAACCAGTTCAGTCCCAAATGCTTGTCGAAGAGGCGGATGATGTAGATTTTCCCAGTAGATACGATGGCCTCGTCGCAATGTTTCGGAAGTCTTGGATAATTGGTTCACCCGATCGTGCGGCAGAGGGAGTGGCCACCTTGGCTGCGGAGCTCGGCGTCTCAGAGATCATGATCAATACCGTAACGGCCGCATATAGGTCGCAGCCCGCCGATCGCTCCCCTAACCGCGAGTTCACGCTCGAGGCGTTAGCAGCACGGTTTCCACAGTAGCGCAGTGGGATATGTACAAAGGGGCCGCCTATCTTGCTGATAGGCGGCCCCTTTAGGTTTAACACGCGCAACGCTTTGTCTTAGACATTGCGGGACCATTCACGCGAGATCATCGGAGACCCTTTTCTCGGCTGCAATCTCCTGAAGATCGAGATCCTCTTCGATATCCTTCATGACTTTGTCCGATACCTGTCCGGCGCGATACATCGATAGCACCTCCGCGCGAGCAGCCCGTACCGCGGCAAGCACCGCGTGGAAGTGTTCGATAGTGAGCGTTCGCTTTTCTTCCGCATCGGGCCACATCTCACCAGGATCATCGCTCTTGGCTCCCGCGAGGGGGTTAGACCCGTTGTCCGCAATCTTTTCAGTGCTCGCTAAATGTGAAGCAAAAAACTGGGCCTGAACTCTAGCCACACGCAGGCGAACCTTCTCCTCCTCCATGGCAATCCGAGAAGCGCTCTGAGGTTTGAGGGATGGAATAAGCCTGATTAATAGGGGCAAGGTGGAGCCTTGGATCAGCACGGTCACCAAAATTACACCGAAGGCTGATGCAAGGATCAGATCACGTCCCGGAAAGGTCATCGGTAGCGAGAGCGCCGCGGCCAAGGTAACAACGCCCCTCATGCCCGCCCAACTCACGATAATAGTTACAGGTATCGACGGACGGTGTTTTAGCTTGAAACCGAGACGAAGCAGCGCTGCCCATAAGAGGTCTGATCCTATCATCCATGTAAATCGTGCGACGATTACCGTGACGACAACGCAAATCACAGGGACTGCGAGCACCCGAACTCCCTCGCCGACGCTTTCGAAACGATGGAGAGCTTCACGGAGTGATAATCCAATCAATATGAACAACAACGACTGCAGTAGAAAAACCAAAATGCGCCAGAACGCCTGCGTCCGGATACGTACCACCGCGGAAAAAATCTCGTGCTGTTGCCATCCCAGCATTAGTCCTGTTGTCACTGTCGCCAGGACACCTGAGAAACCCAGTCCGTCAGAAATCATGTACGAGATCGCGGCAAGAAGTAACGTACCCGTTACGACCAGTTCGCTCGTTCCAAATTGTTGAAGAAGGCGCAGCGCTAGCCAGCCGAGCACCATTCCGACAGCGATGCCACCCAGAGATACAAGCAAGAACTCCCCGAATGCAGTGGGCGCATTAAACGAGCCACTCATCGTGGCGGCTAACGCAAAATGAAAAAGGACCAAGCCGCTCGCATCGTTGACCAAGCTTTCACCGGTTAGGACCGCCGTTACCTTGTTGGGCAGCCGTACTCTCTCGAGCAAAGCTTTAGCAGCTACCGCATCCGGAGGCGAAACAATTGCCCCAAGCGCGAACGTTGCAGACCAAGGAAGATCTGGTCGTAGCCAGTGAACAACGCACCCCACCGTTAGCGTAGTGAATGCAACCGCACCGATCGCGAGTGATGTGATCGATGCGAAATATTGCTTAAAATCGAGCCACACCGTTTGGTAGGCGCTGCTTAGGAGAAGCGGTGGCAGGAACGCTACCATAATAAGGTTCGGATCGACGGCAATTGCTGGGATCCCGGGAATAAAAGCCAACGCTACACCGCCACTGATCAATGCCGTAGCAGGTGGAAGGCGAAGTTTTCGTGCGGCTAGAGCAAGCACGATCACTGCCATCAGTAAACCGATCAGGAACTCGTACTCTCGCTCAATGGACATCCGCGTATCTCACAAATCAATCTATCTGCCGAACCAGGCTGAGATCGACGCGGTCTCTGAGAATACGACCCGGCGGCTCAGAAATCCCTCTTTCCGTAGAGAGCGCTTACCGCACGCCAGACCCCGTGGATTTGATGAAGTCCATATAACGGTCTCGTCCATCGAGAGAAGTTCTAGTGCTGAGACGAACGGCAACCTTGCTCGACCAATTGACCGTCGATAGCCACTGCTTCTGCTGGAAGCGGTTCATCACTCGATTGTATTGATCAATCTCGTCCCCTTCGACCGCCCGGTATGTCTCTTCGTGCAGAACGATGTCTTGACTCAACCGGGGCTTGATATCCGTCTCATGTCTGGGATCCGGTCGTCCTACGACCAACCCGACGACAGGTATGCACCGCTTCGGTAGCCCGAGACGATCCGCAAGCAGTGCCGCGTTGTTTCTTACCGCTCCAATGAAGCAGGTGCCGTACCCCAATGCCTCAAACGCAAGCGCAGCGTTTTGCGCTGCCATGCAACAATCTACCACGCCGAGCATAGTGCTCTCGAAATAATCAAAAGCTTCTCGAGGACGCCCTTCGGCTTCGCCGATCTCGTAATTTCGGTTCTGGTCAGCAAGCCAGATTAGCATCAGAGGCGCCGCCATAATTTGACCCTGCCGCCCACAAAGCTTGTTTACCTCATGCTTGTTTTCAGGATCGGAAACCCGGATTACACTCCAACTCTGGAGGTGAGACGACGTCGCAGCCGACTGTGCGGCGGCGATCGCTGTCCGAACATCCTTTTCGCTTACTGGATCCGCCGTAAACTCTCTAATGCTCCTATGCATAAGGATATGGTCGATTATCTGGTTATTCGATATGGCCGGGCCGTATCCATCTCCATACCGCTCAGAAACAACATCCACGACCGGACGTACGAACCTGACCGCGTATTTTTGTTGATCACTCACGACCAGCTCCTTCAGCTAAACAGACTATTTTACGTGGAAACAGCCCGCTTTGATTGGAATCGACATAGAATCGATATTGTTACTGTCTGAGATGCAATCACGAGCACCACAAAGGGCGCACATAGCAGACTGCCCGGCTCCGGAACGCCACTAGAAACACGTCAGCAAGGCGAGTTTTGCCCGCCTTGCTGACAATAACTTCCTCAAGCCTTACTTAGCGGCGGCCTTTGCGCGAGCCTTACGCGCGATGCTTTCCGCAAAAAGTGGCGTCTCACGATGATTGTGATCCCCACCGGCGGCCTGGCGAGCTGCCGCTGCGTCCTCGAATGACTGGCCATGCTTTTCAATAAATGCCATGAAAGCATCAGTCGGGTGGCATGTAACCTTGTTCGTATAACGGGTGCGATTGCCATCGATGGCTTCAGCAATAAGCTCCCAGATTACATTCACCTGAGTGCGTTCACCGGTCGGCGTGAATACGTCCGAAATCGAGTTCATTTTGCAGTAGGAAGGAGTGGCTTCTTCCGCGACATAGTGCTGAATGACCAATCCAGTTCCGATCTTCTCGACGTTGATCGACATCTTCCGGCCGTCGTCAGTGAAAGTCGCTCCACATGCAACGTGATCAGGAGCGCAGCAGCGCTGGTATTCGGCCTCAGGCAGATTGAAGAGCCAATCGGCAATATCGATCTGGTCGAGCGGTACATCGACTTCATGCGAATAGGCGGAGAGAGACAACAGCTTGTCGGTCAGAACTTTCATCGGTCTTGTCCTTTTGGTTGATTTTCTTAACCGCGACACCGCGAAACGGATTGGCGAATGTCATGCGCCCAGAGGGGAATTCGGTCGAAGCAAATCCATCATTTGCTGACCCAAATTTCGCATCACCTAGTTAGCGGCTCAATTATACGGAGGGCTTCCCACACTATCCTTTGGTGTTGGTCTGTAGGACCGCACGAGAACACGAGGTATCGGCCTGCGGATACATGCGTGCTGTCGACAATGATGTGCGAAGGAATTTGAGAAAGTTATGGTCTCGACTAGCTGGTCGGTCTCGTACTTCGCCAATAGGGTGGACGAGCCGTAGGAGCTGCTAGCCCAAGGAGCAGACAAAGCTGGTCTCGAAGCGACTTTGCCCGAATTACGCGAGCAATGTGGACCCAATGAACACCACGTTGCCACCCCGAAAGTGATCAACCCAGGGAGCTATGGTGCTTTTTTTCAAGCCGTACGGTCTTTCAAGCCCTAGCTGTCCGCTTAGGTCCCTGAGGTATCTGTGAGAGCACTTTCAACACACTGAATGAGCCTGGACAGGTCAACCGGCTTTCCGAGGAACGCAAGCGCCCCTCCATCCAGTGCGGCCTTTCGGGTTCGATCGTCATGATAAGACGTCATGAATATCATAGGTGGGCGGTCGCCGTCTCGATTAAGGCGGCTCTGCAGTTCGATCCCGCTCAACCCACTCATCTTCACATCGACGAGCATACAGTCGATCGAGGCACGTGGCTGGAATTGGAGGAACTCCTCAGCCGAGGAGAAAAGCAAACTTTTGTGGCCTAGCGATTTCACCAGGTCATCCAGCGCTTCTCGAATTGCCAAGTCATCATCGACAATTGCGATTAAAGACGAATGGGACACGTATTCCAACTTTCGTGCATTGCGCGGTAGCTTTAAGCCATCCGCTTTGTTGTTTGTGCGACTAGAGAAATGTGCTCATTCGCTTGCTCCATCGTGCGGACGAGATCTGCAAGTGATTTGGCTTGCATTTTTCGCATGACATTTCCGCGGTGGAGCTTGACAGTGATCTCACTGATTCCAAGGTTAAACGCAATCTGCTTATTCATCAGCCCTTGGACCACGGCCTCCAGCACTTCGCGCTCCCGGATCGTCAGTGTATGGAACCGTGCCGCGACGTCGGAGTATCGTTCGATTTCACGCCGCCTCATCGTGTCACGCTCAATTGCTGCAAGCACGGCGTCAAGTAGGTCTTGATCACGAAATGGCTTCGCCAAGAAGTCCACCGCACCTGCCTTCATTGCACGAACACTCATGGATATGTCGCCGTATCCTGTCATAAATATTATGGGGAGGCGGCTTCCCACTTTCTCTAAGTGCGCTTGAAAATCGAGCCCGCTCACTCCCGGAAGTCTTACATCCAAAACGATGCATCCCAGGCGCGTGAAGTCGGCTTGATTGAGAAACTCATCGGGACTGCCGAATGCTTCGGCATCAAGATGCATCGACCGAAACAAATCCACGAGCGATTCTCGCATGGATAGATCATCATCGACAACGTAGATCACGGGCTGGTTCGGATCTCGTTTGTTTGTCTTTGGCTCACGCACTGGCCGTCCCCTTAGGTAATCGTATTTCGAACAAAGCACCGCCTTCCGGGTGGTTTAGACCTTCAAGCGTACCACCTACGGCCTCCACCGCGCTCCGACTTATTGAGAGACCCAACCCCATCCCATTCGACTTAGTCGTAAAGAAAGGGGTGAAAATTTTCTGCTCCGCCTCTAAACATAAACCGCTTCCGCTGTCGCGCACAGAAATGGACACTTCGTCACCGTCATCCGCCGCGTCCAAGAGGATAGTTACAAGGCGTTGGTCCACCGACGCTGCGGTGTTTGCTTGAGCAGCATTGGATATTAGGTTGATCAACACCTGTTGCAACTCTACCCGCACGCCCGTTATTTCTGGCAGCTCTGCGCGTTGTACAACCTTCACATCCGTGTGTTCCCGTTGCAGATCATGCTCCATTAGGCTCAATGTCTCACTCACCAAGGCTCCAACCTCGATGGACTCGGTTTCCCTCGGAGCCGAAGTATGATCGACGCGGTTGTTCTTGATGATGTCACTAGCCCGTCTGCTGTCCCTCACTATACGGTCCGCAGATCGTTTTGCCGCCTCGACATCGGGAGGAGTACGGTCAAGCCAACGAGTGAGTGTCTGGGCGTTAACCCCGATAGCACCAAGTGGTTGATTCAGCTCATGCGCAAGGGAAGCGTAAAGCACGCCGATGGTGGCGGCCTTTGAGGCAAAGGCGAGATCAGCTTGTGCGTCGGCTAAGGCTTTGCGAGCCTCTTCACGCTGAGTGACATCCACCATACTCAAGATAACCCGATTGTACGCCGAAGCCTCGTTCGGAAAGCTGATGTTAAAGATAACAGTGCGGCGCTCACCGTCATCGCGAACTATGTCAGCATCAGCTTCGACCAAGCTATCGCCATCAACAATAGTCTGCAAAATCTTCGCGAAAGTGTCGCTATTTTTGGGGAGGAAGCGATCGAAAAAGCCACCGGGTGCTGAGTACGCAGATTTCCCTATCAGCTCGAACGCCGCTTGATTTGCATCAACGATGTCAATCATCGCGAAGCACTCGCGAATGAAATCTGGATGGGCCTGTGCGTGCCGTTTTACGTCATCCAGGCCTTTTGCCTTCAGTTCCATGAGATGCGCTCGTACTTTTGAGTAGTCCCGCTCCCAAAGCGCGACATTTGTGTTGTCAAAAATCGACCGGTAGCGAGATTCGCTTTCTCGTAGAGCAGAATTCGTTTGAACGAGCTCGAGCCGGGCACGGTCCGCCCTTAGAAGCAATGCTGAGGTGACAAAGAGGGCTGCGATGGCAACAGCAACTCGAAGGATTGTTTGATAATCGGTTGTGAGACCGTGCGTTAGAAAAAGCGACAGGAGGGCGAGGAAAACCAACAAGATAGTGAGGCTCACCAAACCACGTCGGCCCACTACCTGCGCAGCCAACATAAGAGCCACAACATATAGAACGGCGATTGCACCTTCAATGTCAGTCAGCGTATCGACAGCGAAGACAGTTCCCGCAACTAAAATCGCAGTGCCTCCGAACGCCAGTTTTTGGTGTCGTTCCTCGTAATTTTTCACTTTTAAGCCAACATCCTACTCTGCGGGTGAGCGTTCTCACCGCCCTGACGATACCCGCTATTGCGAAGGCTCGGACCTATACAAAAGTTTAGTTGAAACTCCCGCAATAGCTCCACTTGGGCGCCGTCGTTGACAAAAACGTATTCCAGTCAACAACGATAGATACTAAGCGAACGATAAGTAACTCCTTGCTCGCTGCAGATGAGCGAAGTACCCTCAATCACTAGCAGAGTGATCCGATACGGAAGGTTACAATTCGATGCGCTGTCAGTAGCTACTTTCAAGAGAGAAATTGCGTGCCAAGCGGCTGACCGAATGAGACATTTTTTCTATCAACAATGGCCCAAACCCTGCCGCGGCAATTTCATCGGCGTCCAGGAGAAAAGATTTAGACAGTTCTACATACATTTTGTGCAGGTCATACCGCTGCTGCAATCGCGCTATTTCTGACATCTCTGTCAGCTTGCTGGAAAGTCGTTGAATTATATTGGTTCGTTCGCCAACTGTGATGGCCGCCGCCTGTTCCTTAAGGACTGGCGTGGGCGCAACCACCGACATGAAGAAACTTGATGACGGGATAGGCATGTTCTGTACCATGTCCGAATCCTTTCCTTGAAGGAATAAAATCTCAATATTTTGGTGAAGGCACCTAGCTGGGACGAGCTCGCACGTTATTCGTTTTTTGCTCGTGCCTCTTTAGAATTGCCATTCAATGGCATCACTGTCGGAGCGAATGAAACGTGGCCACTGCCATAAAACTGGGTCCAGTAACCCAATGCAACGAATACAGCGCCGCCAATCAAGTTACCCAAGGTTACCCAAATAAGATTGTGCACGGCGCCCGAAAAGGTAACGGCATCAGGATGCTCTGCGATCAACGCAAGTGCGAAAGTGAACATGTTCGCAACGGAGTGCTCAAATCCGGAGGCTACAAAGATTGTGATTGGCCAGAAAATCAGCATGATTTTCGCAGCAGCATTATCTGTTCGACCGGCCATCCAGATCGCCAGGCAAACCAGCCAGTTGCAAAGCACCCCTTTTGCGAGAAGCGCTTCCGAACTACCAGCCATTTTTGCGGATACTATCGAAAAGAATGTGGCGCTCCCGTCCCCGAGCATCACGCCTCCGCCAGCTATGTAGATCAGACCAGCCAACAACAATGCCCCGCAAAGGTTTCCTAACCAAGCGACGAGCCATACCAAGAGGACGTCAGACATCCGAACGCGCTTGGTCAAGAGGGCCAAAGGCATGTACATCGCTGTTCCGGTGAAAAGCTCAGAGCCAGCGAAGACAACGATCGTTAGGGCCGACGTAAACACCATTCCCATGATCAGATGCGCCCACGCCGGGTCTACATTGGCACCAGCCGTGAACATCAAGACATCACCAAACCCAATATACGCGCCCGCCATGGCGGCTCCTACGAAAAATGCGACGAACCGTGACTTGATTGATTGCGCTTTCTGAGCCCCGGATTCGGAAAACGAGCTAATCGAATTTTCGTACATTTTCTGGCCTCTCTCGCCCGGTAGAAGAGCGTTAGCGTTTGTATGGCCATGATCGTATTGTTCGGCGGCGTCTCTCTAAACCATACGTTGGTTTAAGGGGTTAGGTACATCGTATTGCCATTTTCTGCCGTTGGGCACAGCGATGAGCCAAAACGCGTTGCCTCCTTTGCGTCGCATGATCAGCTAGCGCCCTCGATAAACCAAATCCGAGTGGATCACACTTTGCGTTCGCGCCTCAAATTCAATGTCGGCGAGATTCTCCTATACCAAAGCTTGGTTACGCACTCCGAAAAGTCCGCCTAAGTTTCATGGGACACGCCGCCCGAGGAAGCCTTTTGAAGAAGGTAGACCGAGTGCCAAATCAAGCCAGCCTTCCGAGCACAATTGTGCCGTCAACGTAGTGAGCTATCTAGATGAGACAGGCCCTGGAGACGCAGAAACGTACAACCGCAACGGAAGTGTCAGCTGTTCGAACGGCCCACTTTGTCGCCCGGATTGGAAGACTGCTCTTTACGAACGGCGCGGACACACGCCACGTCGTAAGCAGTATCACTGACGTAGCACAGCACCTTGGGCAAACAGCGCATGTACTCGTCACGTCAGAGGGTATCCTCGTCACAATCGGCACAAGCGAGCAGTTCAGCACAAAGGTGGGCCACGAGATAACCGGAACAGCGGTTAATATGGGGCGGCTCCTGGCAATAGAACGAATTGTCGACAACATTCGAGATGGGCAGCGCGACGTTGACAGTATTGAACGTCAGATCGACGAAGTGGAGACGTCACGCGATAGGTACCCTGCCCTCCTCGTAGTCATTGGCGTCGCCGCCACTACAGGCTCCCTAGCCATGCTTTTTGGCTCCACAAGTACGGTGGCGGCCGCCTCTTTTGTCACTGGGGTTTCTAGCGCCTTTCTGAGAAGAGTGTTGCCAAGAATATGCACCAATCAGATCGTTGATACTTTTCTCGTGGCTATTTTGAGCGGTCTAGTGGCTGTCTTGACCCTACGCCTCACGCCCAACCAATCACCGGTCCTCGCGCTGACCGCGGCAGGTATGATTTTGGTGCCAGGGGTGCCGCTTATCAATGGCATCCGAGAAATCGCTTCCGGCCATGCGGGCAATGGCATAGCCCGTCTTACTATGGGCGTGGCGGCCGTGTTGGCTATTGGTTTCGCGCTTTTCACAGTTGGATTTGTAACTGGTGCCGAACTTCCCGTTGGAAGCGGGCCTGGCACGTTACACGTACCCGAGGATTTGCTTTTCTCCGGTGTGGCAGCCGCAGGCTTTGCGCTTCTCTTCAACGTCCCTCCAAAAGGTATCGCATTTTGCGTCCTTGCAGGTATGACAAGTCATGGGCTTCGTACTGCCCTTGAGCTGGAGGCAGGCCTGACGCTTCCGATAGCATCTTTAATTGGAGCTCTTGCAGCGGGTGTCATCGCTAGGTTAGCTGCCCATGTCCATCGCGTGCCAGCGGTAGTTTTCGCATTTCCTGGTGTCGTCGCAATGATTCCCGGTTCTTTCGGCTTTCGCGCCGGAATCGGCGGGCTTCAGATCATGGCGCAAGGCGGAGCGACCTCCCCGGAACTCGTCGCGACGACGCTCGGCCTCGCAATAACGACCGCGGTGACCACGATAGCCATTGGCATAGGGCTGGCGCTGTCATTGTCGAGCTCCCCTTGGGACCCTCTAATCTCACGAAAGCGAAAGGCCTGAACCATGGACACAGTCCCTGTGAACACACCAGTCATGAACGACGCACCTATTGGACTCGATGCAGTCGGCGAACGCACCGAATTTGACAGCATGGGTTACGTTCAAGTTCCCGCGGACAGATATTGGGGTGCTCAGACGCAGCGATCGCTTGTACACTTTTCCATTGGTAACGATCGCATGCCGAAGGCAGTCTATCGAGCGTACGGTATCGTCAAGAAAGCCGCGGCACTCGTCAACGGCGAGTCCGGAAGGTTGCCCGAGTGGAAAGCCGCAGCAATCGTCAGGGCGGCGGACGAGGCGATCGCAGGTAAGCTCGACGACCATTTCCCACTGTTTGTCTGGCAGACCGGGTCGGGCACTCAATCTAACATGAACGTTAACGAGGTTCTGTCGAACCGGGCCATCCAACTACTAGGAGGTCAGCTCGGTTCGCAGAAACCAATTGGCCCAAACGATGACGTAAACATGGGCCAATCGTCCAACGACAGCTTCCCGACCGCCATGCACATCGCGGCAATCACTATCCTGGATGAAAGACTAATTCCGGAACTCGAACGGCTGGCGTCCACGATCGAGAGGAAAGCTAAGTCGTGGATGGACGTAGTTAAAGTCGGTCGGACTCATCTCGAGGACGCGACGCCGTTGTCGGTTGGGCAGGAGTGGTCTGGTTGGGCCGCTCAGATCAGGGCGGCTGTGGACGAAATTAAACATGCCCGGAAAGGGCTGTACGAACTCGCACTTGGTGGCACTGCCGTGGGAACCGGCCTTAATGCGCCCACTGGCTTCTCGGTCAAGGTAGCGACAAAGATCGCCGAGCTAACAGGAAAGCCATTCATCACCGCTGCGAACAAATTCATGGCCCAAGGTTCACTTGACGCCATGGTGCGTGCATCTGCAGCACTGAGAGGTGCCGCGGTCGCATTGATGAAGATAGCAAATGATATGAGATGGCTAGCCTCCGGGCCACGTTGTGGATTGGGTGAGCTCAAACTTCCCGCGAATGAACCAGGCTCTTCCATCATGCCCGGCAAGGTCAATCCAACTCAATGCGAAGCCATGGTCATGATCTCGATCCAGGTCATCGGTGATGATACCGCAACCGCCTTCGCAGGTAGTCAGGGTAATTTCGAACTGAATGCCATGAGGCCGATCATCATCAATAATTTTCTGCATTCGGCGACCGTGCTTGCCGATGGGTGCGAAAAATTTAGGACCTATTCTGTCGACGGGACCGAAATCGATCGAAAGCGCATTCAGAGCTACCTCGACAATAATCTGATGCTAGTTACAGCTCTATCCCCGGTGATCGGCTATCAGAACGCTGCTCATATTGCCGAGGATGCAACATCACGTGGCTCCACCCTCAGAGACGCGGCGTTGTCCTCCGGTCATGTAACAGAGGATCAGTATGACAAGATAATTGTCCCCGCGGAGATGATCGGCTCTGGTGTTGCGGGCGCGTAAGCGTGAGATACTCTCACCTGGGTCTGTGCAGAACTCAATGAGGTTTCATTTGATCGGTTCGATTGATGAACCTAGTGGATTGTCAGTCTGAGAAAAGCTGACGATCCATTGTCTCGAGCATCACTGTAGTGATGCACCAGATGCGCCACGAGTGCTTGAAACACGTGCTCGAGTAGTAGTTTTCGTTCGCTGGACAGGAGATCAAGCATGCTAACCATTGCTTCGCCTAAGTGGTGAATAATGATGTCACCGGCCCCTCGACACGTCTTCAGCCCAACGGCCCCTAGCCCCGTATGTGGGCCGAACTCCTTGAGAAAGCTGCGAGGTATGCGGAACGCTAGTGCATTAAGGCTTCCACGTACTTCGATCTTCGCTCCATTTTCCAAATCGACGAGGCAAATGGAGCCTTGGGGGTACGTCCGATATTCAGTTGGTTTGCCATGTACCAGAACATCCCTGTGCTCTACATCGGCAAAATACAACATCACGAGGTAAGAATTTTCATTTGGGATTGAAATCAGCCTCTGACTTAAAGCATCTGTTTCTTCAAGCAACACCGCGGCCAACTCGCTACCACCAAGAGGTCTGGCCGCCATTACGGGGGGGCTTGTCAGACCGAAGCATTTGCTCCATTCAGCCGAAGGCATAGGAATTTCATTCATAAACTTCGTTACTTTCAAAATTCGCTGAATTCCGAGCGTTGCGACCTCATGAAGTCCTATCAAATTTTGAGATACAATTCTTGAATGATAGAGTTTGGTGGGATGGCATATTTTCTTCAGGGATGCCTGTTATCCGACGGGAAGGGATTCGTTCGTGGTCGCCAATAATATGAACAGAGACAGCACACTCTCTTCAGATGCTTTCGGCTGTAAACTTGATAAGCTTACTGTCAATCAAGAGCTGCCCAGTCACCACATGTCGATTCTTCGCAAAGGATCTGATGGAGGAGACCTCGGCAGGGTCGAGATGAAAGGTAAAGATCGAGGGATGCTGGTCGGTTTATCTTTATCTAATGGACACAGCCGTCGGACTGCTAACGAGAACTACGCCAACAGCCACCGATTTGATTCAGGGTCAGTTTACATCCGCGACCAATCCGAAGACTACGGTGCAGAAATTTCTGGGGCGTTTGACTTTATACTATTTGATGTACCGTACTCGACGATAGCGCAATTCGCGCGGGATGCAGGACTTCCGTCTGTCCGCACGCTTACTCCAGTAGCTGTTACAAAAGATCCGATACTCGCTAACCTCGCTAGCGCGGTAATTCCATCTTTGAAGAATCCCGCTGCGGCGAATCCTTTTTTCCTGGAGCAGATAACTGCAGCAGTCGCAACTCATCTCGTCCAATCATATGGTGGGCAGCCAGTTGCGAGTTCGTCGGGACAGCGAAAGCTGTCTCACTCGCATGAGCAGCTGGCGAAAGAGATGCTCATGGCGAACCTCGACGGTAAGCTCACAATATCCGACGTCGCGGTAGCTTGTGACATGTCTCGAGGCCATTTCATTCGTATGTTTCGAGAGACGACCGGTTCAACACCACATCGTTGGCTTGTCGAAGCAAGAGTAAAAAGAGCCAGCGATATGCTTCGTAATTCCAACGCCTCCCTCGCGGAGATTGCTGAGCTTTGTGGCTTCTCGGATCAAAGTCACTTCACCCGCGTATTCCTGGCTAATTTTGGCGTGCCACCTGGCGTTTGGCGCCGAAGGCCATAGCTACCCCGGTTCCATGTTCGTCTTCTAGCTCAGTGAAAGGCGTGTTGCGTCGAATAGGAGGTTTTGCACTAGCGTGGTGCTGTCAGTTCTCTTGGCGTAGATCATTCAGGCCGATGGGAAGTTTCAGCCGCACCCAAGCCTTTGAGTTGGCTGTGCCTCCAGCTAGTGGGAGACATTCCGGTTGTTCGCCGAAATACACGAGAAAGGTGCGATTGGTCTGCGAGCCCGCAATTCAGGGCAATCTCGCACAAAGGGACGCCACCTTGTAGCATCTGGCGCTTTGCGAACTCGACGCGTTGCCTCAGGATAAAAGCGTAAGGCGATATTCCAAAACTCCTCCTAAAGGCGGTTGCGAAATAGCTCGTGCTCAATTTCGCGACCTCTGCAAGCTGATCCAGGCAAAGCTTTTCGCCGAGTTGAGCCTCAATCAATGCAGATACCCGCTTCATTTGCCACGGCGCTAAGCCGCTTTGCACGTCCCTATCTCGATCCTTGCGACCACTGCTATCTCCGACAACGTCGCCCAAAATCCTAACATGATGGTCCCTCCGGTCGTCGCGCTCGATGTCAAACATTCCGAAGGTCTTGTCTTGAATTTGGATAGTGGACGGCTGTCTGCCAACAGAGAAGTGCGATTGCATCCCCAAGCTCCCGAATATCATCATTGATTTCAGCACGCAGGATGAGAACCCTGCTGCAGAACAGCAACTCAACCAAGAGACACAATGCCTAGCTACTGGTGTAGGCTACCTACACGTTGGTATGGTTGCGTGATCTGAATTTACGTATGGGAAAGTCGCTTCAAAGCTTTGTACGCTTTAGAGCTTGGTGGATTTGGCTTACTACCATGGCGCCCTCCCCAACTGCGGCCGCAACCCTCTTAGTGGATCCGGAGCGAATATCGCCAATCGCAAACACATTCGGCATGCTCGTTTCAAGTGACAAAAGCTCCGCCGGTTCAAACTCAACGCGAGCTACATCCATGCCAGTTTTTATGAAGCCACGATCATCTATCGACAAATCAACAGGCAGCCAGTCACTATTTGGATCAGCGCCGATAAAAAGAAAAAGATGGCTTAGACGGACTTTGGAATTCTCATATGTCTTGATATTCTGCACCGTAGCGAACTCCAATCTCCCCTGCTGATCTGTTGCGAGAGATTTCACTTCACTATCGACTTGCAATTCCACATTCTTCAAGGCGGATATGCGATCGATGAGATATGCGGACATTGTTTCTTCAAGCGGACGTCGCACGACTAGGCGCAAGCGCCGAACCTGCGGAGCTAGGTACACAACAGCCTGCCCGGCAGAGTTTCCTCCGCCGACTAATACAACGTCTTCGCCACTGCAAATTTGACCTTCAATTGGAGAGACCCAGTAAGAAATACCCGAAGATTCAAGTTTGGATAGGTTCGGGATATCCGGCTTTCTATATCTAGCGCCTGTCGCGATAACGACGGTCTTTGTAATGACTACATCGCCGTTAGCCAACAAGACCTGATATGGTGTGCCTGCAAACTTGTCCGGGCGCTTGAGCTTTTTTACTGCCAAAGGGAGCACGATCGCGGCACCGAATTTTAGCGCCTGATTGAGTGCGCGTTCCATCAACGCCTGCCCCGTGATGCCTTCAGGAAAGCCCAAGTAGTTTTCTATCCTCATCGACGCACCCGCTTGCCCGCCAGCAACCGCTTCTTCTAGCACGACGACGCTAAGACCCTCCGATCCTGCGTAGACCGCTGCAGCAAGACCCGCTGGCCCTGCCCCTACAATCGCTACATCGTAGGTCTTTAAAGAATCTAATTCTGCTGTAATGCCTAAGGACTGCGCAGCCGCCGCTTCATTGGGTGATCTAAGCACCTCCCCGCTTGGACAGACCATCAAGGGGAGATCCAGCTCAGTGAATCCAAGGCGTTCCACCAACGCCGCTCCGTCGCCACCAGGAGCGGAGTTCAAAACTGTGTAGGGGTAACCATTGCGCCGAAGAAAACCTTCAAGATGAATGAGTTGTGAGCTTTCACGCTTTCCGACAAGCACACAACCTGAGCCACCGTTTGCCACAAGGTTTGCTCTGCGAAGAATGAATGCCCGCATCACGATCTCGCCCAGTTCGGCGGCGCCAATGAGCATTGCACGAACGTGCGACGCATTGAATGGAATGGCGGAGCATCCGCTAGCCCCGGCCCTCCCGCTGACCAACGCTGGATACCCTGAAAGCTGACTCACTTCGCCCGAGAATTGTCCCGGACCAAAGCGAGTAATAACCTGTTCCCCAGCCACTCCCGCGCGTTGGATTATTTCGAGTTGTCCCTCCACAACTAACCAGGCTGGTGCGTCGCGTTCGCCAGCGAAAAACAGGGTCTCGCCGCTCTGAAACAACCGCGGCTTTTCAGATGCAAAACGTTGAGCTACCTCGATTTGCTTCTTGTCCAAGACGGGGTAAACTGTCTCGAATGATGCGGAGTTGGCCATGTGTGGATCTCGAATCAGTAATACCTTGGGATCGGCCCGTTTTGGGGAGTTTGGTTCGGTAGATCCACGAATACTTCGTCAAAATAGCACCAGCCCCACCCCTCCGGTGGATCATAGGCCTCGATAATTGGGTGTTTGGATGCGTGATAATGCCGGGTTGCGTGTTTACCTTCAGATTGATCACAGCATCCAACGTGACCGCATATCCGGCATAGGCGCAGGTGAAACCACTCCATTCCCTTCTCCAAACACTCTTCGCACCCGTAGGTTTGTGGCACGACCTCGCGTATGGTTCCTTGGTGAATGCAGCCGGACATCTGGTGATATTCCTCTCGGTTTTGGGATCGATAAGTCTCCCTTGCTGATCACTCATGTCTGAGCATCTCTTCGCATTTCATCTGGTGAAATCGATTTTGCGACGCTCAGCAGTGCTGCTTTGGGGTACTTCGAGCCGTACGCCTTAAGTGTGCTCGCGGGAACCATACTTCGGTTCGAAGGCGACAGACCAATGTATAGTGCAATCGTGTGCTGAAGAGCTTTAGGAAATTCGACTTGTGGCCGCTTGGTTCACGTCGCGCACAACTGCTCGTATTTCTTTAATCGATGGAAGGCACCGTCATGACCGAATCCAAATCGGCCGATCACACCTCACAGTTCGGTTCGCTTGCGAAGGAAACCTATAAGGCAGAGCGAGATATCTCAGCCAGCAATCCTGGCCCTCAGAATCAAGCCTTGATAGCACTAAATCCGAACTCAGCCGTTCCTCCGCCAACTGATCATGGCGTTGTAGAACCGTTTTGGTACTCGTTCGAATTAACGCACCGCCGCATCCAGGACGGCGGATGGACGCACCAGGTCACCACCCGTGAGCTTCCTGTCTCGAAAGATATGGCAGGCGTCAACATGCGTCTGACTAAAGGTAGCTTCCGCGAGCTCCATTGGCACCTTGCGGACGAATGGGCAATTATGCTCACTGGCAAAGCCCGTATCACGGTCTTCACACCCGATGGTTCGATGTTCGTCGATGATGTAGAAGCTGGTGACTTGTGGCTGTTCCCAGCTGGTGCACCGCATTCCATCCAGGCACTCGGAGACGATGGCTGCGAATTTCTTTTGGTATTCAACCAGGGAAACTTCTCCGAAGAAAGCACACTCCTTCTGTCAGACTGGCTGAAGCACACACCGCCAGAGATTCTGCAGCAGAACTTCCGCCTTGGAGCGGACGCAATCTCGAAGCTGCCGAAGGGAGAGCCGCTCTACATCTTCCCTAGTGAGGAGCCGGTGAAATCTCTCTCAGAGGAGGTCGCGGAAGCGGCAAGGTATTCAAAGACACCACAGACCTCTTTTACGTTCAAAGCTAGCTCCATGAAGCCAACAAAAGAGAGTGACGCTGGATCGGTAAAGATCATCGACTCTCGTAACTTCCCGGCTTCCGAAAAGATCGCCGCAGCGATTGTCACGGTGAAGCCGGGATGCATTCGAGAGCTCCATTGGCATCCGAACGGATCCGAATGGCAATACTGGATCAAGGGCAAGGGAAGGATGACCGTTTTCCCTGGTCAGGAAGCCGCTCGGACCATGGACTTCAACTCCAATGACGTTGGCTTTGTATCCAACATGGCGGGCCATTATATCGAAAACACTGGCGACGAAGATCTGGTGTTCCTCGAGATGTTTGTGGCGCCAGAGTTCCAGGAAATCTCGCTTAACCAATGGATGCGGGCGTTGCCGGAACAAGCACTTCGCGCACACACAAATCTATCGAGCGAAGAAGTCCAAAAAATCCCGACTGGGCAAAATCCCTTGCTCCGTTAAGCCTGACGAGAAAGAAGTGCGATCAGAATCGTCGGTCGCACTTCCTCATGGCAGCGAACAACCGAATCAAATCTTGTCCGAGAAGACGATGCCGTTACATCTCTAAAAGCGACGGCGCTCTGTTTTCATTCATACAGAATAGTCCAAGATGCGACTGTAACAGTCGCAATCGTTGATATCTCCAAGACGAAATCCTCTCAGTCGTAGCAACTAGCGATCTCTCGAAGGCGATGATGCAAAGTGCAACGTGCTTTGCGGTCTCCCATCCGAAACTCCGATGTGAAAACAGGGGCATCACGTGGCTCAGATCTTAAACCATGCAACCGGCAGCGCCGCCGACGATAGAGGGCGTGATGAGACGCAAGAAGTTCAAGGTGGGCCATCGGGTAACCAGACATCGCAGCCGACTGGACAGATTGGCAATGGAAAACATTCACTGCTTCGCCGCCATCCGGTCGGGATTGTCATCTCGATCATAGGATTTGTGGCAATCCTGGTCGCTGGATATTTCATCTGGCTGACATACTTCCATCCGTATGAATCGACAGATGATGCATTTGTCGAGGCTCGCAACTTCCCAATTGCAGCTAGAGTTTCCGGGTATCTGGAGACAATTGACGTCACCGACAATCAGCAAGTTCAAACCGGCGCAGTCATCGCGCGTATTGTGCCTCGCGACTATCAGATCGCTTTAGATCAGGCGAACGGCATGGTGGAGGCCGCAAAGGCGTCAATTGTGAGTGCCGATGCCCAGATCGGGGTTGCAGACGCCTCAATCAATGAAGCACAAGCTCAGCAAGTTTCGGCCCAAGCCGCTCTCCAGTTTGCGTCTGACGAAGCAAATCGGCAGTCTGACCTGGTGCAGAGTGGTGCGGGAACTATTCAAACCCTCCAACAAGCACAGGCAAATTTGCGCCAGTCCCAAGCTGCGCTCAATCAGGCCGCAGCCAGTGTGACCTCGGCGACGAAGAACAAGGTTGCCGCGCAGGCGCAGCAAACAAGCGCTATGGCCAGCCTCAAGCAAGCCGAAGCTCAGCGAGAAAGCGCCCAGCAGAACCTCCTCTACACTGAGTTAAAAGCGGAACAGCCGGGTCGTGTCGTGCAACTCAGTGGCTCCAAGGGGCAATTTGTGGAGACTGGACAGGCAATCGCAATGTTCGTCCCCGACGATATGTGGGTCACTGCGAATTTCAAGGAAACTCAGCTCAACAGGATGCGCCCTGGTCAATCAGTGGAAATGACGATCGACGCATATCCCGATCACATTCTTCGCGGAAAAATCGCATCTGTTCAACCAGGATCTGGGACTGCCTTCTCGCTTCTTCCTGCTGAGAACGCGACAGGAAACTACGTAAAGGTAACCCAACGCGTTCCCGTAAAGATATCCGTAGATCGATGGCCTGCCGATGTCACCATTGGCCCCGGCATGTCCGTGGTCCCAACCGTGACTGTCCAACCGGAGTAGTAGAATGGCTAAAGCTGTCGGTCTTTCCGGGGCGACGTCACCTGGCGTCACAAACCCGTGGGTAGTCGCGATTGTGGTGGCGGTGGCCGCCTTCATGGAGGTGCTCGATACGACAATCGCTAACGTAGCGCTACGTTACATCTCGGGAGGTCTAGGCATAAGTTCCGACGAAGCGAGTTGGGTCGTTACAACCTATCTCGTATCGAACGCCGTCGCATTGATCGCCAGCAGCTTTATCGCCCAGCGTTTCGGGCGCAAGCGCTTCTATTTGATCTGCCTTGCGACCTTTA
This sequence comes from Aliirhizobium cellulosilyticum, assembly GCF_014198105.1. NCBI lineage: Bacteria > Pseudomonadati > Pseudomonadota > Alphaproteobacteria > Hyphomicrobiales > Rhizobiaceae > Aliirhizobium > Aliirhizobium cellulosilyticum. Next base: position 165,999 of record NZ_JACIGW010000003.1, read on the forward strand.
CCACTGCATCCATCCTCTGCGGGATGGCCTGGAATCTCGAATCTCTGCTGTTTTTCCGAATGATACAAGGTTTCGCTGGTGGCGGCATGGTACCGGTGTCCCAATCGATCCTTACGGACTCCTTTCCACCAGAAAAACGCGGGCAAGCCTTCGCCGTGTTCGGCGTCGCAGTGGTAGTGGCGCCGGTTATCGGCCCAACACTCGGAGGCTACCTCTCCGATAACCTCTCTTGGCACTGGTGCTTCCTCATCAATGGCCCTGTCGGCGTCTTTGCGCTCTTCCTGGTTTACATGCTGGTGAAAGATCCGCCCTCCGCAGAGGAAGAACGCCTCCGTATGAAGCGCGAAGGTATTCGGTTCGACGTTGTTGGTTTCGGGCTACTGGCAACATTCTTAGGGTCTCTGGAACTCGTACTGGACCGTGGACAAACCGAGGACTGGTTTGACTCGAGTTTCATCATCATTACAGCTGCCGTTTGCGTTGCGGCATTGGCCGCGGCTATCCCATGGCTACTTGCGACCAAAAATCCGGTGATTGACATACGCCTTATTGCGACACGGCAGTTCGGGTCTTGCTTTATTGTGATGTTGGCTATCGGGGCCATTCTGATTGCCACGACCCAGTTCGTACCTCAGGTCCTACAAGAAAACTATGGATACACAGCCACGTGGGCAGGTCTCGCGCTTTCTCCAGGGGGGCTTGTGACAATGGTTATGATGTTCATCACTGGGCGGCTCGTGAATAAGGTACAACCAAAATACCTGATAGCGGCAGGCGCGGCTACGATCGCCTATGCGATGATCTTCCTTACGAATATCACGCCGGACGCCAACTTTGCTTTCTTTGTTGAATCTCGCTTCTACCTTGGTATCGGCCTTCCCTTGATCTTCATTCCGATCACCGCTGCTTCCTACGATGGGCTTCGCCCGGACCAGACCGATCAAGCATCCGCTTTGATAAATGCTGCTCGCAACACCGGCGGCTCAATTGGTGTCTGCATCGCAACAAATATATTGGCGCATCGAGAGCAATGGCACCAGAGCCAACTCATTGAACATATTGTGCCTTCAGATCCAGCTTATTATCAAACACTGCGCACTGTGCAGCAGTTCTTTGCACAGCAGGGGTCCAACAGTCTTGATGCGCAAAACCAAGCGATCGGGTGGATCGGCCTGCAGGTGCAGTCACAGGCGAGCTTCCTGGCTTACATAGACGTGTTTCAGGTGCTCGCGCTGATATCAGCTGCCGTGATCCCACTAGCATTGATCTTGAGAAAAGTCGGTCCCAAACCACACCCGAGCGTCTAAGCGAGGTTTTCTACAAATGGAGGCGCCCCAGAGAGCGAGACGATTTGAACCGACGAGCAACGAAGGCGCCGAACGAGCTGGTCGGCGGTAGCGTTCAGCGAATAAATTGCGGCCGGAAGCATGGATATATCATTCACCCGGCCGTTTTTTGCTCGACGAGAAGTAGCGTTATTCCATATCCTTGCGAGCAAAGAAGGTAAGGCTACCGTCACCAGCTGGTGCCGCATTCACGATAGTATTAATCCTTATTCCGGTCGCTTCTAGGCGTTCGGAGAGGGACTTGTTCCTACGAATTGCGGCCTGCAACTTCGCGACACCATCGCCCCGCAGCGGGGATGCGTAAGGGTTGTTCTGATAGTCCTCACGATTAAACTCATTACTGAACTCAACGTCAAAATCGGCATGAAAGGTACCGACGATCTTCTCAAGTTGGGATTGCCAGTCAGCAGGAACGCTGTCTGCATGGCTCATGGAAGAAAACGAAATAGATGCGAGGATAGCTGCTATCGCGAGCTTCGATGGACGGTTCATGAGTATCTTCTCTTTCTCCTGGATGGGCTTCGCTTACTTCGGCGCTGTTTCGCGACACGTTTCGGCAGGAAAAAATTACGCTACTCAAGCAATTGAACAATCATACGCACGTTGCTGCAAACCTAGACCAAGGTGTCGCTCAGCGTACGCTGATCCATTGAATAGGTGCGCTCACAGCAATCAGCGTTCAGGTACCTATCCGTAAGTATGGTTGCCCTGATGCTTCCTGTGCGAGATTGAAGAGCCTTGTAGAGGGAAGCGATGGATATGATGGCTGGTAACGCTGCTCAGGCTCTGAAACCGTTGACCGGTGATGGTCTAGTCGATCCCTTCGGACGTTCAATAACTTATTTGCGGGTGTCCGTGACTGACCGCTGCGACTTCCGCTGCACCTATTGCATGGCGGAGAACATGCAGTTCTTACCCAGAACAGATCTTTTGAGCCTCGATGAATTAGACCGTCTGTGTTCTGCCTTTATCGCGATGGGTGTACGCAAACTACGTCTTACCGGTGGCGAACCACTCGTTCGAAAGAACATCATGCATTTAGTACGCCAACTCGGCCGACATATCGGTCAAGGCCTCGACGAGTTGACCATCACTACGAATGGTTCCCAGCTATCTCGCTATGCAGAAGAGCTTTACGACTGCGGCATCCGTCGTATCAACGTCTCGCTCGATACCCTCGATCCCGAAAAATTTCGCAAGGTTACCCGATGGGGTGACCTCTCAAAGGTCTTGCACGGACTCGATGCAGCCCGCGATGCAGGTATCTCAATCAAACTGAATACGGTCGCGCTAAATGCCTTCAACAAGGTAGAAATTCCTGCCCTTATTCGTTTCGCTCACGGCCGTGGCATGGATCTCACAGTCATCGAAACGATGCCTATGGGTGAAATCGACGAAGACCGGACGGATCAATACCTCCCTTTGTCGGAACTGAGAGCCGACCTTGAAAGGCAGTTCACGTTAATTGACCTAGCCTACCGAACCGGTGGTCCCGCGCGGTATGTGGAAGTGACGGAAACCGGCGGCCGTCTCGGATTTATTACGCCGATGACCCACAATTTCTGTGAGAGCTGCAATCGTGTTCGCCTGACGTGCACGGGAACGCTTTATATGTGCCTTGGCCAGAACGACGCAGCGGATTTGCGGTCAGTGCTGAGATCAAGCGATAGCAATTACAATCTGCGTGCGGCGATTGAAGACGCCATCGGTAGAAAGCCAAAGGGACATGATTTTGTCATCGACCGAATTCACAGACGCCCGAGTGTTGCTCGTCACATGAGTGTAACCGGCGGCTGAGACCACTGTCTATTGCGTTTGAACACCGGGTTCCATGAAGGGGGCTTCCCAACGCGACCTGGTCCTGGCAACGACTTCACGTCGAAATGAAGCATTATCTGCCCAATGGCTTTAGCCCGTGCATGGATGCGATCCGCTTCTTTTTTTTCCTCACGGTGTCAAAAGAATGTGACTGTCTTACTGGCAGCTGACGGGATGAGTACGAAAACCATTGCGGATTCGCGATGCACAACGGCAGCCATGGACGAGTAAGATGTTACACAATTTTTGTGATCGTCTTCGTCGCTGCATATTTCAAGGGACGAGTTTCTCGGCTCGACGCAATCCTGACCCAAGTATAGGTAGCTTGTCCCTACGTATGGTTCACCGCTCGACTCCAACGCTTATAGTCAGGTGAGTTGAACCAAAGCTGGATCATGCGAGAATGCTGACCGAAACGCTCCACCATTTGAGAACTTGTCGGTTATTTTCCGCCCCCAACTGGCTTTTCCAACTCAGCGAAAAAATCGTCAACCCACGGCCACTGTTCGCGATTCGACTTTCTCTATCGGTGTGCCTTGCCTTATTCGCAACTTACTGGCTCGAACTACAAAATTCGTTCTGGGCCGCAACCACTGCTGCGATTACCTGCCAACCCAACCTTGGAGCATCGCTGCGAAAAGGCCGCTTCCGCGTGATAGGTACGATCATTGGTGCAATGGTCGTGGTCGGGCTTCTCGCGCAATTTTCCCAACAGCGAGACATCTTGGTTCTATCCTTGGCGATTTGGTGCGGACTCTGTGGTTGCTCTGCTGTACTTCTACGCAACAATGCATCATATGCCGCCGCTCTCTCTGGCATAACTGCGACGATCATTTTTGCCGACTCCCTTTCCGACCCTAGTGGCGCGTTTCTATTAGCTGTGACGCGCGTTGGAGAGATATGCATCGGCATTGGAGCAGCGTGCATTGTAGCGCTTATTATTCAAGCCGATACGGCTTCCGGCCAGTTGTCAAAGACGCTCTCCGCAATTGCACTTCAACTGTGGCAAGGCTTCTCTGAAACTGTTCAGCCCCAAGATAGCAGTTCGGACCATCTTGCCCTCCGTCATACGATGATCCGCTCGTTTCCAACCCTCCAAACCCAAGTTGACGCTGCGATCGGAGAGTCTTCCTACATACGTACTCGCGCGGGAAACTTGAATTCCTGTCTCAAGCAGTTCCTTAGAGCTTTGCTTGCCTGGAGAAATACAGAACATCTTAAGTCGGTGACCGAGGAGGAAACCGTTGCCTTAAGACATCAAATCGCATCCGAGTTTCGAAAATTGGATCCGACTACAATCGCGGCCAATCCCATCGGTTTCGTAGAACTATGCGAAGACGCGCTTATAGAATTCAAGTCTGTTGCAAAGACAAATCCTGCCGACATAATCTTTTCAGATGGAGCCACCGAGACAGTCAAATGTCTTCAGGAAATTGCACGTTGCCAAGCGCTCCTCGGTGAACGCGGCGCTCCTCCACTGCGGCAGCCGTATGCGTTTCCTGTGATTGTAGATCCTCTACCAGCTGCATTGGCGGGATTAAGGGTTTTCTGTTCCGTCATCGTTTCGTTCGTTTTTTGGGTAGAAACCGCTTGGCCCGTGGGTTATTTCGCCGCCGTATTTGCAGCAATCGCCACCTTGGTTTTTGCTTCTTTCGCAGATCAAGCGTTGTTGAAGGCCAAAGAGTATTCGCTTGGCGTAGGCTGCATGATGGTCATTGGAGCGATCCTCTACTTTGGCCTCCTTCCATCTCTCACTTGGTTCTCCCAGTTACTTGTCGTCCTGATTGTCTTCTATCTGGTCGTAGGTTTCATGCAGACCGGTAAGTCCCACAGCACCACTTATCTTGCGATATCTGTCTGCTCACTTCCGATGTTAGGGCTCGGGAATCCAACAACGTATGATGCGACCAATTTCCTCAATCTATCTTCAGCGATACTCGTCGGTTCACTTGTCGGAACATGCTTCTTTGCAATCATTCCCGCGTTAGATCCGGAAACTCAAGAAAAACGCCTAATATCTCAGTCTTTGAGGGATTTCCGGAACTATTTGGAGCACTCTTCGAATGGCAGTTCGAAAAGACGATTGAGCAAATTGGCCGCTCGTTTCTGCGCGCTGCCATCTGTTTCAACCGACGTGCCGTTCAGCCAACTGATGGCTATCTGCGCTGCTGTTGCCGCAGCAGATCACCTGTCCAACGCATTGAAGGGACAGCCTCAACTTGCGTACCTGGAGACTGCATACAAGGATTTAGCTGGTGGCAATCTCCAAATGGCAATGAAACGGCTAGCGGAGCTCGATGTGGAGCTTACTAACCACGACGGGGAAGCCTTTACCAAAGTGGTCACAGGTGCACGCGCCCATCTTGTCATACTGTCTGAGATCATCAGAGAGCATGCGTCATTGCTGAGCCACCCGTCCAAACAAACTTTCATCAGCACGAGGGCATAGTGATGTATCAAGAAGTCAACGTTCTAGGCGTGTATCTGGCGCCAATCGTACTGATGATGCTCCTCGCGTGGATCATCACGTTGCCAATCCATCATGTAAGCAATCGATTTGGCCTCACCCGCAGAGTTTGGCACCGGGGCTTGTTCAATCTCTGCATCTACATTTCCGTACTCTCGATTACCATCGTTTCTTTTGGAGTAGCCTAATGTCCGTTGGCCAAAGAACGCCTCTCCCACAGTCTAGGCTCGCGAAGCTGCTCCCAGTTCTGTGGACCTCACTAGCGTTGATAGCTGCGTCCGTCGGAGCCTGGACAAGTTGGACGCTGTATATGGAGTCACCTTGGACACGAGACGGTACAATACGTGCCTATACCATTACGGTGACCCCTCAGGTTTCCGGACGCTTAGCTGAACTGGCTGTCAGGTCGGACCAATTCGTAAAGAAGGGTGACCTCCTTATGGTAGTCGAGACGAATGACTATGCTATCGAAGTCGAGAGCGCAGAAGCTGCGGTGGCCATCGCCAAGGCTGACCTGGAAAACAAGCAGGCAGAGGCGGCCCGCCGTGTGAAGTTGAACGGCCTTGCAATTTCGCAAGAGACCGAACAGTCCGCGTTAACGGCAGCGGCTGTAGCTGCTGCCACATATAAGCAAGCTCGTGCGAGTCTCGACAAGGCCAATCTCGATCTGCAGCGAACACGTATTTATGCACCAGTTGACGGTTACATCACGAACCTGGTCATCCAACCTGGAGACTATGCGACTGCTGGGCAACGTGCTTTGTCCCTAGTGGACAGCGGAAGCTTTTGGGTGGACGCTTACTTCGAGGAATCGCTCATTCGCAAAATCAACGTCGGTGACAAAGCAGTTGTGAAACTGATGGCCTATCCCTCGCCGGTCAATGGTGTGGTAGCAGGCATTGGCCGAGGGATTGCCGTGGCCAACGCTACGCCGGATGCTGTTGGTCTACCCACGGTTAACCCCGTATTCACGTGGGTTCGTTTGGCGCAACGTATCCCAGTACGGGTGGAGTTCGATCCATCCCTTCTTTCAGGTATTAGGCTCACAGCCGGTATGACTGCGACGGTCTCAATCGAAATGTGAGCGGGCGAAGCCGTACTGAGTACGCATTTGGACCGATTCCAGCACTCCTCTAGCAGGAGGGTTCAAATCTGCTGGCCCATCGAACCGCAACACTCACCAACATCGTCAACGATCACCGGCAGAGCCGCATCGATGAGCTTCGTCCACGTAATAATTTCGGACGAATAAACGGCTAAAGTCTATGTCGGCCCTAAACGAACATCTGGCTTGCGGTGGACTGTCTCGGCCCTGTCGCGTAGATGGAACCTCCTGATGATAACTTGAGGAGCGATTGGTGGCCATGACAACAGACAATTGGCGGACCTACCTTCAAGCAAGGCAGGATGCCGATCTTGAAGACCTTCTCGATTTCATCCGCATCCCCTCTGTATCAGCCCGGCCCGACCACATGCCAGAGGTGCGCCGTGCAGCTGACTGGGTTGTTCATCGCATGAGATCTGCTGGTATCAACAATGCCGAAATTCTTGAGACGGATGCACACCCGGTCGCCTTTGGCTCATGGATGGGCGCTGGCCCCGGCAATCCAACGGTCATGATATACGGTCATTTTGACGTCCAACCTGCGGAGCCGCTTGATCTCTGGACGACGCCGCCTTTTGAGCCCGAAGTGCGTGATGGTCGCGTCTACGGTCGAGGTGCCACCGATGACAAGGGCAACATGCTGGCCCCGATCCTGGCGGTCGATGCCATGCTCAAGACCACGGGTAGCTTGCCGGTGAACGTGAAGTTTCTTTTTGAAGGTCAGGAAGAGATCGGCTCTCCGGATATGCCGGAATTCGTCGAACGTTATGCAGACCGTCTGGCTTGCGACATGATCTTCTCCGCCGATGGCCTCCAATGGGCACCAGACCAGCCACAGCTCGTCGAGGCGCTGAAGGGCATCATCGCATTCGAGATCATCTTGCGTGGCCCGAGATCAGATCAGCATTCCGGGCTTCATGGTGGTGGCATAGCCAATCCGGCGATGGGACTGGCGCAATTGCTGGCGTCGATGAAATCCCTCGACGGTGTCGTGACGATCGATGGTTTCTATAACGATGTCATCGCCCTCACCGGTAACGACCGCAGCGAAATTGCCCGCGTTCCATATGATGATGAAAGCTATCTGGCAGAAACGGGCGCTACAGAGACCTTTGGAGAGCCGAACTATTCCACCCGCGAACGCCTATGGGCAAGACCCACACTCGACGTGAACGGACTGACCTCCGGCTGGCAGGGCGATGGCGGCAAAACTGTCCTGCCTGCAGAAGCAAGGGCAAAATTGACATGCCGCCTCGTCGCGGCGCAACAGCCAGGAAAGATTCTCGATGCCATTCGTGCGCATGTCGAAAAAAATTGCCCGGCAGGGCTGAGCGCCGAGGTCAGAAGAAACAGCAGTTGGGGTGATCCCTTCTCCGTACCGCGTGGGCACGTCTCGACCGAAATCGCCGCCGAAGTCCTCGAAGAAATCTACGGCAAGAAGCCTTATCGCACCCGACTAGGCGGTTCGATATCGGTCATGACAACGCTCCAGAAGGCAACCGGGGTGCATGCAACGATGTTCGGTTTTGCCCACGCGGATGAAAATCTTCATGCGCCGGACGAGTTTTACCGCGTCGAGGCATTTGAAAGAGCGAAGCTGGCTTACGGGCTGCTGCTGGAGAGGGTTTCTAAGGCGTAATCTTGCTAATTGATATGCCCGCTTCCGGCGGCTTATTACCAGGCCCGTCTGCCGGGCAATGAAGTCTCACAAGATGCCTCTCCGGTATCTTTCCCCTGTAATCGATACTCGTCACCATCACGACCAGGTTACAGCCGAATATTCCGGTCTGCTTGGGTGTTCAGACCGCTTCGAAATCGGCTGTGACAACAATTGACGCAATCCTATCAGCTCTTAGCTACGATTTGGCGCTTTAGAGAGATCGACTGAAAAGCCACTTTCAACAAGGATCTGGAGAGCTCTTATGGCGTCCGCCGCCTCTCTGAGCGCCCATTTCAATTCAACAACATCAAGGGGCTCATGGGTCTCAACCACCGCACGCAAATTCGGCAAGGCGTCGTCAGCGATGCCCTCTTTCGGAAAACCAATTTGCCGTCTTAACTTCGTAATCGTATCGATCGCCTCCTGCAGCAAGGAAGGAATATGAAACGCATCGTGACGCGTTGGATCATTGGCTGCCCGTAAGAGCTCTGTGACAAACCTTGACGTGTTTCTCATAATCTTGAGTCCCTCATTTAGAGACACAAGCTTAGGTGCGAAGCCGTAGAAAGGATTGCAAGAAACGTTAATTGATACGCTGTATGTACTCGTATATTGATCAGTGACATTCAAATACCCCCACGCGTTGAGAACGCCGCGTCATAAAATAGGGACTGATATTAAGGTCCACCGGGCCGATACCTATGTATAGTGCCGGGTCGATTTTATTGAGGTATTTTAATCTCACCTCGTCTCCCAACTCCTACGAGGTCGGTAGCACCACTCAGCTACCCATTCCGAGAACCTCCCACTCGGAACTGCGGACGACCGCGATCCGCAATTGGCCGTCTCCTTCCGCCGAGGAGACGGCCAATCAATTTGTGCGGCAAACACGCAAACTCTAAATCACGCTTCTGGATCAAATCTCCATACCCGAACTGAAAACGGGACAGGAGTATGCTCCTGTCCCGTGGAATCGAATCCTACAGTATTGCCATTACAAGGTTTGATCAGAACATTAGGAAGCAGAGAACGGAACCGCGACGAACGAGTCCTTGCCATCACGCTCGATCTGAAGCAGCACAGACTTGCGTCCGCTTTTACCAGCTTCTCCTACAGCGTTCTTGGCCTCGCTCGCATTCGCTACCGGCTTATTGTTCACTGAAATGATCAAATCACCTTCACGAACCCCAGCCTCGGCCGCAGGCTTGTCCTGGTCGACGCTCGCGACCACAGCACCCTTGGTATTCTTGGACAGGCTAAGCTGTTCGCGAACCTCAGGCGTGATGTTTGCAAGACCTACACCGATGCTGGGACGATTTACATCGTCTTTCTCGATCGCAGCGGCGTGCTCGACACCATTTTCATTGCCGCCAATTGTAACTTCGATGCTCTTTGACTTACCGTCGCGCCAAACGCTTAGAGTTTCTTTGTCGCCAGGTGCCAAGTCAGCCACAAGCCTCGACAAGTCCTTTGGAGTACGGACAAGGCTATCACCAACCGCAGTGACAATGTCGCCGGACTTCAGGCCCGCGCTAGCCGCTGGGCTATCTTCGTTCACGCCGGAGATCAATGCGCCCTCAGCTTTAGATAAGCCAATGGCATCTGCGACATCTTGAGTGACTGGCTGGATGGAGACGCCAAGGAAACCATGATCAATGACGCCATTTTTCTGCAGCTTGGCGACAATAACCTTCGCCTGGTCGGAAGGAATTGCAAACCCGACGCCGACACTACCTCCATTTGGAGAGTAGATCGCCGTGTTAATGCCGACTACCTTACCGTCGAGATCGACGAGCGGGCCACCAGAGTTGCCGTGGTTGATAGGAGCATCAATCTGGATGAAATCATCATACGGACCCGAATGCAGGTCGCGCCCCCGGGCAGACACAATACCCGAAGTAACTGTTGTTCCGATACCGAAGGGATTGCCAATCGCAATGATCTGATCCCCGAGCTTCAACTTGTCGGAATCACCCCATGCAATAGTAGGAAGCTTGTGAGCAGCCTCGATCTTCAAGACGGCGAGATCGGACTTCGGGTCTGCGCCCACCAATTTTGCGGGTAGCTCTGTTCCGTCGTCTAGTGTGACTTTGATGCTCGTGGCTTTGTCGATCACATGATTGTTCGTGACGATAAAACCGTCAGAGCTAATGATGAAACCAGATCCCAGAGCTACAGCGTTCTGGCGACCCTTCTGCTTTTGTTGCTGCTGAGGGAGCGGAATACCCTGCCGCTCGAAGAACTGTCGAAACTGTTCATCCATCTCGCTATTGCTAGCGTTTTCAGGACCATCCGACTTCATAGTCGACGTAATTGTTACGACAGCAGGCTTGTCGGCTTCAACAACAGAAGCGATCGACGGCTCGGAAGTTAGCGTGCTGTTGACATGAACAGGCTCGGAAGCTGCTGCATTCTTTGCTGGCAGAAGCGGGACAGCGATAGAGCCCAGAACAAGTGCTGCGCCGAGTAATGCTGCTGCTTTGCGTTTACGGAGAATTCCGGACATCATTGGTATCCTTAGGACGTGAGAGACCATCATCGACACGGCTCTTTAAAGCCGGGGCGACGCGCGACAGGCGGTAGTTTTCAGCTTGTTTCCAACCCAAAATTTCAGGCTGGACAGGTAATCCGCGAATGGAACGTTTTGCTTGAGCAAGATATCGTTCCGTATTTCGCGAAATTCAAATTAAACATTCAACATCTTAGGGTTACATTCTCGTAAGCTTATGCTGAGAGGTCATAGCTACGAAAAAGTATCTCCATTCAGATGTTTTTACTTCAGATTTCGTGCGCCAGAGATCTCGATCCAACCGCGAGGACATCAATGCTCAGAAAGGCTAAGAGGAAGATAGCAGGCAGCAATGCATGCTGAAGAAACATGCTAGCAATAACACCAAGGCCTGCTCCGATCAGATAAGCGACCCACGCCGCGCCAGGCACGATGACGTCCCCAAGCGCGGTACGTCCTCCTTTGCCGTACTTCACATAGCGCCCCACAAGTGCATCGGCGAATTTCAGCAAAGTGTTGGTAACGACTATTGTCTGAAGCGACGAACCGGAAAACCGCGAAAGGGTTTCACCCTGCATCGCCATGCTGCACGCTAGGAGTGGAAGTTCCCATGGAACGGGGTCATTGGTCACCGCTCTCACAAATTGAGCTGTCGCCACGAGCAAAATCATAAAGGCTAGCTCGAGGGACGGATGCACAATTATTCTCTGAAGGTAACTGGAAAGCATCCCGCCCGCGAAAAAGCAGAAGACTGTGCTGCCTATAAGGAATACACGCATCCACTCCAACTTCACCACTGCGACGCCGAGCTGCGTTGTGTTACCTGTCATTGCAGCGGGATAGAGGCCACCAAGATCGATGAAGCCAATAGCATTGAGATAACCTCCTACTAGACCAAGGCAGATTATCCGACGAAGAGTCACGCCGAAGGCCATCTGCGTGTTGCCCGTTGTTACCGGTTGCGACATGATCTGATCGTCCTTCGGAAGAATTGTGATGCTTGGCTGCAAGGGTTGCGACGAGTCGACATCACTCCACGTTGTCAGTGACGATCTTCTTGATCCAGTCTTCGACTGACAGACCTGCACGAGTTGCGAGATCTTCAACACGATCCGCAACATCTGGGACGAGCTTGACGGTGTAGAGAATTTCCTCCGTTTCACCCTCCTGCAAGACAAGCTGTGTAGCCTCTGCGGCAAAAACCCTTACTCGGTTCGTCTTAGCGTCATCGCTGAGCGTGCTGTCGGAAGCCACCGAAGGGCAATACAGGGCGACGAGATGATTGATTGTGTTCTCAGCCGTCATGCCGTGATCACGCAGAAGAACGGCAGCCTCGTAGAGCTCAGCTGGCTCGGCAAGAACGCCGCCTTTCGGAAGCAGCGTATCGATCTTCGCTTCCAGGGCGGTCGTGGGCAGATCTCCCAGTTCTGGGCATTGGAAACCAGAGGCGAACGCTGGCGCATTGGCTGATAACAGGATTCCTAAGGCGAGCGCCGATAGGCTGAACTTGGCGGCGCCCCCTTGGTTAAACGAGCCCTTACCGTTGAACACCGGCTTTCCCAGCCAGGCAAAATGACCACTAAAGGATTTCGAAAGTCTCGGCATTGGTTGGTATCCTAACTCGTTTCGGCCGCCGTTGAGCAGCATCCATTTACGAGCGCCTGGGCCGCTTAGTGGCTCGCTTGGCGCCATTGACGCTCGTAAGTTAGGAGGGTTTTCTTGCTCACTCCATCATACATAGGACGGGCGTAGCTACACCCATGTATAGTTCAATCATCTAAGTGAGGCGGTAGCTTGGGACTGAGCTATTGCCTGGCACCAACTACGACTTTCTTGGACTGGCAATTCACCGGCCGACTGACATTTTCGGAGCCAGTTTCATGGGCAAAATAATACTGATAACGCAGGCGAATGACCGCCGTGGCGCACTGATCGCAAGCGAAGTCTCAGGGAATGAGACGGTCGTCTACGCCGGGATGCCGGACAGACATGGAGCTAACTTGGATAAAGCACTGGAGATGGAACAGTATGCCGAGGCAACTGATCTCGACCTACGCCCTATTGTGCTGGACTTGGCGACCAGGCGGCACGCGTCTGAAGTAATCAGAAAAATCGTTGACGATCATGGTCGGATCGACGTTATCGTCCATAGATCGAACGGAAAGCTGGCTTCGAAACAACCGGCGCCAGGCAATTTCGAGGAATTCGAGAATGAACTTCAGGATGCGGAGTCTGTAAGAGACCTCCTATTCCCCACGTTGTGCCACCAGAAGTATGGCCTATTGATCTGGATCGCTGGTGACCAAGTGGTAATGGATGCGATAGCAGCAGAGTACGCGGCGGAGCTCGAAATTCACGGCGTAGAGACAACGATCATCACCCCACCAAATGTCCCTTCTCGCATCGCCGCTCTTGATATAGCAGGGTCTCCAGAACTGGTCGGGGATATGTCCGGTGACATTGAACTGGCTGAAGCCATTTCGCGAATTATCAATCTACCGGACGGACGACGGCCCAAGCAAATCGATTTCGAAATGGCGTCTCTCCTTTTCGAATAGGCGCTGTTTCGTCCCAACCCGACACCTAAGTATAGTGGCTCAGCAACTCTAAAACCGCTCTAAGTTGCATCGTTACCTCGACTTGCCCGAGGCGAGGTAAGTCCGAGTTCGCCCCCTCCTCGGACTGCGGGAACTACCCGCTGAAGCCGCCTTCCATCACAGGAAGGCGGCTTTGTCCATTTTTCTCAAGTTGGAGAGCTAACGTTAGCGATGCCTCGAATGCACTGTCTCCTAAAGCTTTGAGGAGAGGAGTGTATAATCTGCGCCCCGCAGCGTCCGCGAGAGCGTCCATCTAAGCAATCGTTTTCAATACCGGAACCCAGGCAGTTTCAGGCTAAGATGATCTTTCCGAAACTGTTCGCAGTTCTGGGCGACGAGACATGATCCGTTGAAGCGTACGTCGCTGGAGCGACAAATGGGTCGCTGTGCGCGTCAGGTTGGAGCCGCAGGATTGAAATGTCTGCCTGATGTACTCGTCCCGAAGATCGGACGGCCGCTGCAACTCCTGAAGCTCAGAAGTAGTTTGAGTGCATTTCTGTAGAAGCATGGCGATGACGAGATTCACATCCATCGGTTTCGGATACAGGTCCGCAGCACCGTTTTTCACCGCCAGAACCGCGGTTTGAATATTGCAAAACGAGGTATGAACGACTGTCCTGCAGTTTGGATACCGGTCACGGATAGACTTGATCAGATCGAACCCAATGCCTTCGTCAAATCGGAGTTCTACAACCGCATAGTCCAATCTGTCTAACTTGGCGTAACGTTCAGCCATTACCAACGTCCTCGCAAGGATAACGTGACAGCCTTCGAGGCGCAACCCTTGTGCGATCGGTGCGTCTGCTGTCGCACATGGGTCTGCAAAAAGGACGTTTCTGCTTGGTGAACTGGTCGGTATCTCTGTCACGCTCGCAACTCCCAAACTAGGGTTTCCCAAAACTCCAGGCAGCCGCACTATCGACCGTTGAAGAGATACTCGAACGGAGCGACATCCAAGGACGCCCGGGCGCCAATCTCACCAAGTGGATTGGCTCTTATCAACCGGGCGCCCTACGGTATGGCAAGCGTCTTCAGACTGTGCGAGACGCCTCAAACAGGAACCAAACGCGGCGCTCTGTCTCGTCTATCCAGCCTTCAACAAGGCTTGTAGTCGCGAAGTCATCATATTCGGACGTGGTCTGATGGACCTGCCTCAGGATGGATACGAGCTGTTTGTTATCTTCCCTCAGCTCTGCAAGCATATCGTCCGGAGTTACAAAGTCAGCGTCATTGTCTGGAATACGCTGAAGTCTGGCAATGTGCCCAATCGAACGAAGTGTGGTCCCGCCGACCTTTCTTGCGCGTTCCGCAACAGCATCTGTCATAGCGATGATTTGATCACCCTGCTCGTCGAGGAGCAGGTGGTAGTCCCGGAAATGCCGCCCTGACATATGCCAGTGAAAATTCTTCGTCTTGAGATACAGCGTGAAGACGTCGGCGAGGAGTGCTGTAAGCGCTGCTGCGATATCCTTGGTTGCGTGAGCCTCAAGGTCGGTTGGGGTTGCCAGCGGCGCCAAGCGGCGCGAGGTGAGCGACTGGGTCATTAAAACATTCTCCAGAAATGATGAGAGCCCTGCGTATCCAGGGAGCATTGCTGAAGTTAGTCCCAATCACCAAAGCGGAACATCGGCCACAGGTATTGGGCCGAGTAGACGTTTGTATAGTTACGCCGACACTTCCACATCGCTAATTTTGATGTCCGAGCCAGATCGCGCCCTGCTGCAATAGGCACTGTCATGACAAGCCGTCCTCCTTTGTCACGCAGGTGTCTGGGGTGATTTGGCGGGCCGCTTCCGTATCAACGGAGGCGGCCCCCTCCAGGGCAACTCGTCTATCCGGTAAGAAGATGCTAAAGACGTCCATCGCTTCCAGGCTTTCCAGGTATATTAATACGAAATCGGGACTTCGTGCCGTTCTAATAGGTTTGTCGGGGGATCTTCTCATTGCCGTGATCAAGTTCATGGCAGCAGTTCTCACAGGAAGCTCGGCGATGTTGAGCGGAGGTGTACACTCCCTGATCGATGCGTGTACGGAGATAATCCTATTCTACGGAATTATGGCATCCAGGCGAACCGCCACACCTCAGCATCAGCTTGGCTACGGCAGAGAGATCTATTTCTGGAACCTCATCGTTGCGATTTTGATTTTCGCCCTTGGGTCTGGCATCACCGTATATGGCGGGCTTAAGCAGATTATTGATCCAAAGCCGATTGAAGAGGAGTGGATCAACTACATTGTATTAGTGATCTCAATCACGGTCGAGGCATTCGCACTGTGGGCAGCCACGCGTCAGCTCAAACTCAAAAGCGGGGGCAACTGGGTTACTGCGTTACGAAGACGGCGCGATAACACCACGCTGACAATCATTGAGGGTGACATCGCAGCACTGGTGGGCCTTGTCATTTCCGCGTGTGGCTTGATTGCCTGCCAGATTACTGGAGACTACAGATACGACGGCCTTGCATCCATTACTATCTCCATCATCCTTGCGATCGTTGCATTCCGTCTAGCGTCAAACAGCAAAAATCTCCTCATTGGACTTCCGGTCGATAGAGAAGTCGCGGACTCAATAATCGCAGATATTCAGAAGAACGAAAAAGTGCTTCGCGTAAATGGCATGGTGAGCGTCCATCTTGCGCCCGATCAGTTGCTGGTAGCGTTGAGCATTTGGTTTGCTGACGGTTTGTCGAAACAAGAGGTCGAGCGAACCATCGAAGAAATTGATGATGCAATTCGATCGTCATATCCGATCCGCGCGTTGTTTATCGAGCCACAGACTCCAAAGCGCTTTCTGACGTTAAATGAGACGCTAAGCACAACCATTCCACCCAGGAAGCAGGCGCCTTTGGCTGCAGGTGCTTCACAGCCGAGTCAGCTGCCGTCGACTTAGTCACTCCGCGAAGCCTAGCGGCATCGCCAAATGTTTCCATCGCCAACTTACGACCAGCTCAGCGAGATAAAGATGAAATCCTCCAAATTATCAATCGCTAATCTAGAACCGGAAAATGGACGATCGATCCCGATTATCCGCAAGACCGGAGACACGACGATTTCGTTGAAGGCGACTTCGATAATCGAAGCTAGGGATTGTTTCGTGGTGTATGCTGAGCCAGTTGGACTTTCCAAACCACGCCTCAGCTAGTTCGATGGGCTAAGTGAGAAGCAATGCGCTCCGCGCTAAACCCAATATTTACTCAGTGTTTCGATCAATCATGCAACGGGACGTGGAATCACCGTTTCAAAGTTTAGCGAAACTACTTGAGATGTATCCCGCATGAGACGCGCTCTTACACCCGTTTCAGGAGCTGAAAGGCTATCCACAATTCGTATACTACCCAGGTCATCGAGCGAATTACCTTGTGCGCTACGGCCAGATGTGAAGTCGATCCAGTCACCAACTCTCAACTTTTAAGACGCTCGGCGTGACTAACTACGTGAGATCGAAGCCCGCACCATTTCCAGTGTTAAAATGGCGACCGCGAGATGTCGTACAATGTCAAGCCTCCGATGGAGTCGGAATATGAGCCATCCGGATCGTCCTCGGTCATATAGAGGTTTCGCTTATGGCATGACTTTGATCGACGGCTTTATCACTCGATCAAAATCATAAGCGACAGAGCTGAACACGCCAAAAGCGAGCAGACGCACTGACGCCTACCCTTAGTTAAACCAAACGGATCAGATCTCGCACGAGATCTTGTCGAATGTTTCAGTAGATTGTTAGCGTCGTCAAGAACAATACTCAGCCGTTGATCAGCACGCTTATCTCACGAGCCGCTCGTCTCATATTTTCGAGATTGCTATCGATAAAACTCTGGCGATCGATCTTCTCACCGTAAGCACTCATATTCAATACTGCAGTGATATGCCCATCTCCATTTTTAACTGGTACCGATAGGGCGTTAAGATCGTGCTCCATTTCCCCAGAAACGAAACTCCATCCCTTATCACCTGCTTTGTGAATCTCCTCCACGAGGCTCGATGGATCCGTTATAGTCTTGCTCGTGAGTTTCTTGATTTCCGACTGGGCTAATATTCTGCGAACCTCGTCATCATCGAGTTGCGATAGAAGCACTCTGCCCATTGAGGTGCAGTAGGCTGGCACTCTTATGCCTGCGCGTGCGCTGCCAAATGAACTGTGATGAATCGAAGATGTTTTGAGATGCAAGACGTCACAATCATCCAACACGGCTATTGAGCACGAATTGCCTGATTGACTTACAAGGCGATCAATCACACCCTGCGATAGATTGAAAATGGGTGACGAGTTAATATACGAAAAGCCAAGGTCGAGGACTCTTGGGGTCAAAGCATATTTACCGCCCTTCCCCACCATATAACCAAGATTTATCAGTGTTAGAACATTACGGCGCACCACCGCTCTATCGAGCTTTGTGTGCTCTGAAATGTCACTTAAGCTCTGCTCTTTCTTGGAAAAATTAAACGACTTGATAATGTTCAATCCCCGGGCGAGGGATTGAACATAGTTGTACCCGGGCTTCTGCTTTTCTTCGTCTGCTTTTGTCACTTTGATGGGCCCCGTATTCTCTCTAAACAGCGTGTATTTTGAAATCTCATCAGTAAGCGATTTGCAAGAGTGACCGAGCGAGGCTGACTAATTCAGCTTACTTTGTTGCTTGGCCAGTTTGCAATCCAAGCTCTGAGACGTTGCGACCTCACTACAGACTTATAGATATAGCTCCACGCGCACATCTCAGCCCTTCGCGTGCTAGCCATCCGAAATCAATAGATCTCTTCATATTTGGCTTGACCTAGATAAAATCAATAACCTCAATTTATTTTCTTGACAAGCATCTATTCATAACCGCACTCTTTGGGCGTTATCTAGCATCGCTGTGCGATATTTAGCTACCTAGTGTTTATTTCCGCCATATTCCTCAAAGGAGAAGCGTTACGATGACCGCGGACGGATATGATGATCTGAAGCTGTATATTCACGGTGAATGGGTCGCGGGTGCCGATGGCACATCCCCCGTTCACAACCCGGCTACTTACGAACAAATTGGTCTAGTGCCACTCGCCTCTAAAGAACAGGTCGATAAAGCACTACAAAGCGCTGCTGAAGCATATCGGACCTGGAGTAGGATGAGCCCGCTCGCGAGAGGAGCCATCCTAAAAAAAGCTGCGCAATTGATCCGCGAACGCGCTGACCACATCAAGCGCCAGCTTACGATGGAGGAAGGCAAGCCTCTCCATGAATCTCACTATGAGGTTTACACCTCTGCTGACTATTTTGATTGGTTTGCCGAAGAGGGTAAACGCGCATATGGTCGAACGATACCGGGCCGAAATGCGGGGTCACGGCAAACCGTGAACCGCGAGCCTATCGGACCCGTCGCTGCGTTTGCTCCATGGAACTTCCCAGCAATTACCCCAACTAGGAAGATCGCGGCATCGTTGGCCGCGGGTTGTGTTTGCATCATCAAACCAGCGGAGGAATGCCCGTCGACGGCTTTGGCGATTGTCCGGGCACTTCATGATGCAGGGCTACCTAAAGGTGTAGTCAACGTTCTTTTCGGAAATCCGGCGGAGATATCAGAGAAGCTGATCTCGTCACCGCATATCCGGAAAATATCTTTTACCGGGTCACTACCTGTCGGACGCTTGCTTGGCAGATTGGCTGCCGACGAGATTAAACCGATAACACTTGAGCTCGGTGGACATGCACCTGTGCTTGTATTCGACGATGCAGATGTCGATGCAATCATCGATCTTTCTGTAAGGTCAAAATATCGCAATGCGGGTCAAGTTTGCTTGGCTCCCACGCGTTTTCTCATCCAGGAAGGCATCTACGATAAGTTTGTGAGTGCCTTTGTTGACAGGACCAAAGCACTGAACATCGGTAACGGCCTTAACCCCGAAACCGATGTTGGACCGATGGCCAACCAACGCCGTCTTTCCGCTACGTCTGAATTGGTCGAGGATGCAATAAGCAAAGGGGCGAAGATCCGAACGGGCGGGCCCTCCGAGCGAAATGCGGGCTATTACTGGAACCCTACAGTGATTACGGATTTGTCGCCTGATGCTCGCCTGATGAATGAAGAGCCCTTTTCACCGATCGCGATGCTGGCTCCTTTTGGAAGCATGGAAGACGCTCTGGTTGAGGCCAATCGCTTGCCCTACGGGCTAGCGGCTTATGTTTTCACAAGATCTCACAAGACAGCCTACGAAGTGACCTCGAATGTAGAGGTCGCGATGTTCGGTGTGAACCAATACTCGATCACGGTAGCCGAAACTCCGTTTGGAGGCATCAAGGAAAGCGGCTTCGGCTCCGAAGGAGGGATCGAAGGCCTCCAAGGCTACATGGTGAATAAATACACAAGCGAAGCGTTCATGTGAGCCTCCGCCTCAAAGAAATACCAACCAGAGAAAGGGACTGAAATGGTATCTGAAGTAGACGCAAAGGTCGCAGCGGAAGCTGCAGCTAAAGAAGGTCGCCAGCTGATGAAGGAGGCCTTTGCAACTCGTGACCCAGCGAAGATTGCAGCTCGCTTCTGTGAAGATGGTTCGTTTGTAAACGGCCGCGGGCAAATTCCCATGGGTGATGTCTATAAGGGGCATAAGGCAATTGAGGGCTATTTCGCTAAGCTATTCGCCGACACCCCAGATGTCGCTTGGACAGAGTCAGCCGAGCCAATCTTTTCCGGAAACACGATTGTAGCGCAATGGCGCCGCACGGCAACGACGAAGACCGGCGACAAACTCGATTGGCTCGGTCTTGATATCTATACGTTCCGCGGAAATCAGGTCCTTTGCAAGGATACCTTCATCAAGGACGTTAAATAAAAAATGATGGTCCAGGGATACGCATTTCATGCGTATCCCCAGATACCAATCCGGAGGGTAATGCAATGCTGAGAAAAATGCTCTTATCCATCGCCCTACTTTCAGCGATGTCCGTTTCAACAGCCAGCGCCTCTACTTTAAAGGTTGTCGCTCATGCTGATCCAAAGATCCTAGACCCTATTTGGTCGACAAACTACATTAGTCGCAACCATGGATACATGATTTACGATACTCTCTTCGCAACGGACGAGAAGGGAGAGATTCACCCGCAAATGGCGGAGGGCTATAAGGTCAGTGATGATCGTCTCACCTACACGATCACGCTTCGAGACGGACTTACGTGGCATGACGGACCGGCGGTAACAACTGCAGATGTCATCCCATCAATCAAACGATGGGCGTCAGTAGACAGAGCTGGACGGGCGCTGTTGGGATTTGTGAAAGATATCGTGCCGGTGGATGAAAAGACGTTTCAAATCATCCTGAACGCACCGTTCGGCCATGTAATTGAGGTCTTGGGCAAAGGGGATGCTAACGTACCGTTCATCATGCCAGCCCGCGTAGCAGCCACACCCGGAACGGAACAAATCAAGGAATATGTTGGCTCAGGACCGTTCAAGCTTGCGTTAAACGAATGGAAGCCTGGCGAAAAAATCGTCTATCTGAAGAACCAAAGTTACAAACCACGCAATGAACCACCGTCTGGCTTTGCTGGAGGAAAAATTGCGTATGTTGACAGAGTCGAGTGGGTGACAATGCCCGACCAATTCACTGCGGTTAACGCTCTGGTCGCCGGTGAAGTTGACATTATCGAAGCGCTCCAGCCCGATCTCTTTCCGATCGTGGAAGGTAAAGAAGACATAGATCTTTTCCAATGGAATGAAGCTGGCTTACAAAGTGTCCTTCGCTTCAATCATGTCCAACCCCCATTCGACAATGTCGATGCACGTCGGGCCGTCATGTATGCAATCCAGCAGGATATGTTCATGACTGCTCAACATGGTGACGCGAGGTTCTTTCGCGTTTGTAACGACCCCCTTGGATGCGAAGTGGGAGATAAAGGTCAGTTTGGTGATCTCCTGATCAAACCGGATGTAGCCAAAGCTCGAGCACTGTTGAAAGAGTCTGGATATAGCGGAGCACCGATCGCGATCCTCCATCAGACTGACCTCATCTCGTCAAACAAGATGGCGCCGGTACTCAGCAACGTCTTGAGCAGCGTGGGTTTCACCGTTGATGTTCAGTCAATGGACTCGCAGACTTACTTTGTGAGGCGGAATAATCGCGGACCTGCCAGTAGTGGCGGCTGGAACATTTTCTTCACAGTCAGCCTGATGACCAATGTGCCCAATCCCATGTACAACATTTTCACTGATGCCTCGTGTGATAAGGCGTTCGTTGGATGGATGTGTGATCCCGAGCTCGAGAAGATGAGGCGAGCATTTGAGGTTGCGGATACGCCCGAAAGCGCGAAGCAAATATCTAATGATATATCTAAGCGCATTGTAGATCAGGCACATTTCGTGCCGATGGGTATTTACAATGTCTTCGGTGCCTATCGAAACGACCGAGTTTCTGGCTGGTTGAAGGCACCCGCTGCCGTATTTTGGAACATCAAGAAGGAAAACTGACAATGTCTTTCGTCCGCCTCTCCTGACCAGCGAGAGGCGGACGCATCAAAGACTGTCTTAGGTCACAGTTGGAGCGATCGATGTTCAACTACGCGATACGGCGCATTGTCACCACGATACCCGTTCTTTTCGGCATTTCTATCCTGGTTTTCCTAACACTCCGAGTCTCATCAGGAGACCCTGCTGCGATTTTGGGCGGGGATGCAGTCACACCTGAACAAATCGCTGCAATCCGTCAGCAGCTCGGGCTTGGTGAACCACTTTGGAAACAATATCTAGCCTGGCTGTCTGGAGCGCTGCGAGGTGATTTCGGAGTATCTTACTACTACAAGATGCCTGTAACGCAGCTGATTTTGTCGCGTGTGGAGCCAACGATTGTGCTCGCATTCTTGACGTTAGCGATTTCCGTTATGATTGCAATTCCGCTGGGCACAGCCGCAGCATATCGAGCGGGTTCAGTCGCGGATAATCTTTCCACCGCTGTTGCGGTAATGGGGTTCTCCGTTCCTGTCTTTGTCGTAGGTTATGCCCTGATCGGTTTGTTCTCGATAAAATTGGGCTTAACTCCGGTACAGGGATATCAAAGGCTCTCTAACGGAATCTCTGGGACCCTATCAAGCACCGTATTACCCGCTATAGCCCTATCAACGGTTTACATCGGCCTGCTAACACGCATTACCAGGGCAAGTGTCTTGGAAGTGCTGAACGCGGATTACGTCCGAACGGCGAAAGCGAAGGGTCTCCTGCCTTTTCCAATTACGACCAAACACGTTCTGCGCAATGCCGCAGCCCCGATCGTAACGGTTATCGCAATGGGATTAGCCAGCCTGATCAGCGGTGTTGTTGTCACGGAAAGCGTCTTCAACATTCCTGGCCTCGGTCGGCTCATGGTCGACGCTGTGCTCGCCCGTGATTACCCCACGGTCCAGGCGATAATCCTGATCTTCACGGTGTTCTATATCGTGATCAACCTTCTAGCCGACATTTCGTACGGAATTCTTGATCCACGCGTCAACACCTGAACCGGATTTGCTGGATACAACCATGAAGAAACCAATTCTCACGCTATCATACGCGATAGTCTTCGCTGTCGTCGCCATGGCAATTTGCTCCCCAATACTCACGTCGATCGACCCCAACTTCGTCGATCCCTTCAACCGCAATCTGTCTCCGCTCAAACCCGTCAATACGGCCTTTCTTGAGGACAAATCTCCAAGGCTTGCCATCTTTGGAACCGATGCGCTTGGACGAGATATCTTCGCGAGGATAGTTTACGGTGCGCAAACGTCTATCCTAATAGGCGTCACAGTCACCGTAGTTTCTGTGTTGATCGGCACGCTATTGGGGTTGATCTGCGGCTCTTTCAAAACCGCGGATGGGATAATCATGAGGATCATGGATGGCTTGATGGCTATCCCGGCAATCCTCCTTGCAATTGCGCTAATGACTGCGATCGGCACCGGCATCTGGACCGTGATCCTGGCGATTACAGTAGTAGAAATACCGCGCGTTGTTCGCGTCGTCAGATCGGTCGTTCTGTCTGTCCGAGAAGAGCCATATGTCGAAGCCGCGATATCCTTAGGCGTTCCAACGCCCCGATTGCTGCTGCGACATATCCTGCCCAATGCAGTTGGGCCATTGACGGTTATTGCGACGTTTATCATGAGCGCCGCGATCCTGCTGGAGGCAACGCTCTCCTTCTTGGGCTTGGGCATGCCTCAGAATGTACCAACCTGGGGAAATACAATTGCTGAAGGGAGAACCCTTTTTCAGATCTATCCTCATAACATTTGGATTCCAGCGCTATTCCTCTCCCTCACTGTTTTGGGCGTTAATGTTATCGGTGATGGCATGCGTGACACGCTAGATCCAAGAAATGCGTCGCGCTCTCGCTAAGACGTGAACTTTGCATCTGCTCAAAGAAGAAAATAAACCCTGAATGACGGTACGTGACCATGACGGAAAAGATTCTATCAGTTGTCGACCTGGGCATTTCATTTGGCCGCGATCCAGCGTGGAAGACTGTCACCAAGAATGTCACCTTCAGCATCAACCATGGTGAGACAGTCGCAATAGTTGGGGAGTCGGGATCCGGTAAAAGCGTGACGGCGTTAGCGATCATGCAGTTGCTCCCGGAGAAAACTACCCGAATCACAGGAAGTATCGACTTCGACGGAAAGCGCATTTCGAGTTATTCCAACGAACAGATGCGCACCGTCCGTGGCAACGATATTGCTATGATTTTTCAGGAGCCCATGACGAGCCTGAACCCTACTATGTCAATCGGTGACCAGATTGGTGAGGTCTTAATCCGTCACAAGTCCCTTTCACGAAGGAGTGCCCGAAATGAAGTTCTGGCACTATTGGATCGGGTAAAGATTCCTGCCGCTGCGCGTCGAATCGACGAGTATCCGCATAATTTCTCAGGTGGCATGCGACAGCGGGTGATGATCGCTATGGCGCTTGCATGTCGCCCAAAGCTCCTCATCGCTGACGAACCTACGACCGCGCTCGATGTAACAATTCAAAACCAAATCCTTCAACTCATCAAAGAACTCCAGGATGAGGAGAAGATGGCTGTCATGTTCATCACTCATGACATGGGTGTTGTGGCCGAAATCGCGGATCGAACCGTTGTAATGTATAATGGCGAGCTCATCGAGCAGGGCGAAACTACACGCATATTCACGGAGTCTCACGAGCCCTACACCAAGAGGCTTTTGGCTGCAGTAGCCCCCCTGGATAGTTCAAGGTTCCGGTCCACTCCAGTCCGCTATGCGGAGTACGGAGCGGAAGGACGGATATGTCGTCCCGAAGAGGAACAGCCAAGAGTAACTGACAACGCCGCAGACCCTGCTCTCTCCGTGGAAAATCTCACAACTCGCTTCTTGGTCCGCGACAAGCTGTTTCGGCGTGCGGTGGGTAAGGTCCACGCTGTTGAGAACGTCAGTTTCAAGATACGCCAAGGCGAAACTCTCTCTTTGGTCGGAGAATCTGGCTGCGGGAAGTCGACCACGGGCAGATCTATCTTGCAGTTGGTGAAGCCTGCATCAGGCACGATCAAATTATTTGGGCGAGACCTTGGAAAAATGAGTGGCGCCGAACTCCGACAGGAACGCCAACGCATCCAAATGGTCTTTCAAGACCCTTTTGCGAGCTTGAACCCACGGTTCAAAATCATCGATGCGCTAATGGAGCCAATGCTATGCGCTGGAATGGATGAAAAGACGGCCCGAACCAAGGCGCCTGAACTGATGGCACTCGTGGGATTGCAGCCTGAAATGCTTGATCGATATCCGCACGAATTTTCGGGTGGGCAACGGCAGCGTGTATGCATAGCCCGAGCATTGTCTGTTTCCCCAAAGGTGATCATTGCCGATGAAGCTGTATCAGCCTTGGACGTTTCAGTTAAAGCTCAAATTGTAAACCTCTTACTCGATCTACAGCAGAAGCTTGGTCTTTCCTATCTCTTCATCTCCCATGACATGACCGTTGTCGAACGAGTGAGCCATCGCGTCGCCGTCATGTATCTCGGAGAGATCGTGGAAATTGGACCCCGGATAGCAATCATGGGTAATGCTCGCCATCCATATACGCGAAGACTATTGAACGCTGTGCCAGTCGCCGATCCATCACGTCGCGGTCAGCGGAAGCAGGAGGTCGGCCATGAAATCAAGAACCCAATCAGAGACGTCGAGTACGTGTCTCCTCCTCGCGTCTATGAAGAGGTCGGTGAAGATCACTACGTAATGGTCGACGCATGAGTATTGCGGTTGTTCATCCAGTAATAACTGAACGTAAGGGGAATTCCGTGACCAAACCCGAAGACTACGCCGTAGAATATTGCAGACCGGTCGAAGATGCCGTGGCTGATCGTTACGGCGACGCACACGGTCTAAAAATTTCTGAAAATGAAATCATAACTCATATGCTGATGCATCGTAGTATTAGGCAATTCACGTCAGAGCCAGTCAAGGCGAACGACGCGATGACCGCGATCGCGGCGGCACAATCGGCAGCCACCTCCTCTCATCTACAAAGTTGGAGTGTGATAAAGATCACCGACCCAGAACGTAAGAGCGAAGTGAATAAGCTGTGCGGAAGTCAGAGGCAAATCGACACAGCGCCACTGATGCTCATATGGCTGGCAGATCAGAGCCGAAACTATGCGATCGGCGAAATGGAATCCGCTTCTCACGATGGGTTTGACTATTTTGAGTCAATTTTGTTGGGTATCGTCGATTCGTGTATCGCTGCTCAAAATGCTGCCTTGGCATTTGAATCTCTGGGATATGGTACGTGCTTCATCGGTGCAGTCCGAAACAATGCGGAGATGTTAGGAAAGCTGCTAAATCTTCCCGATCGCTGTGTACCCGTAACCGGGCTGGTGGTGGGACGACCAGATCCGCAGCAGGATACGGATATAAAGCCACGGTTAGCGCAGAATGTGGTAATGCATGACGAATTTTATAAATCCAGTACACCTGCTGAGATCGCTGAATACAACCGCGTCATGAATAGCTTCCAACGTAAACAGGACCTCAATCCGGTGGATTGGTCTGCGAAGGTCGCTGCACGTCTCAGCAGCAAAACGGCTCTCCACGGTAGAGACCGTTACATGAACTATCTCCGGTCCGTTAGGGCAGGAGTTTTGTAACTTGGTTTGTTTGTTGTAAATTTTGGCCCTACATTAGTTGGGGACAATCGCAACAAACCAAATGCGTCAGAGAATGCGCAGCACGGTGTGCCAGAAAGCCTGGCACACCGTGCTGCCTAGTCCATCGAAGATCCGAAATTGTCTTTAGGCTCAATAGAGTGAGTAACGGCACTCGCCATATACCGAACGGTAGTACCCATACGGGCAAACGGGCTCGACCACCGGTGGGTACTCATAATACCCCTCGTTCACCACTGGTGGTCGAGGAGCAAACGCGGCAGCTCCGGCGAGCGCTCCTGTGGCGGCGCCCAAACCGTACCATCCGACATTTCTCCAGCCTCGCCAGTGATCGATAAACAACGCGGCTGGACCAGTAGCGCCATCCAACTTGCCTTCCAGGAGAGAGACATCGAAAGTTAACTTCGAGCCTTCCATCTTTGGATTCCGAAGCGTCACAACGGCATCGATCGCTTTGGAACCGCCGCTTAGCACAGAGATCGTCGCATTTGGCGGATTTTCGGCGAAATTATCCGGTCCTTCGCCCCATTGAGAGATAACGTCTTGGGTCACCAAATGTCCCGCCGCTTTCACCGGGCGCTCAGCAAATGCGATTGTATTTTTGGCAACGTTAGAAAGGACGAGCTGCCCTCCTTCGAGTGTTGCTGAATCGGCGTTCATCACGAGCAACGTTGCTACCGAACTCGGACGGCTCACCTCGCCAATATTCTTTTGTGGGGCATTCACCGGTGGTGATTGTGCGAAAGCTGCGCTGGACCAGAGTGCCGTGCTAATGACAGCGATTAGAACATGAGACATTTGTTTTTTCATGAGAAGATAGACCTTTTACGACCCTAAGTTTTCGTGCAGCGAAACGGCTGCCTCGCACGTGGGGAAACCGCGATAACGTCGACGGCGGCGAGCGTTTGTGCTCACGCTAGTTTGTAGGATGCAGCACCTGTTCCAGCGAGATTTCCGCGATCGATGATGAGATATTCTGGCCTGATTGGCCGTCCTTCCAAGAAATCTTGAAGGATCTCAAGCGTGCCTGCAGCATAACGGGCTTGTGCGGAGAGCGAACTTCCTGAGATATGCGGCGTCATGCCTTGGTTTGGCATGGTACGCCAGGGATGATCCGCAGGTGCAGGCTGCGGAAACCAGACATCACCACCGTAACCGGCCAATTGGCCGCTCTCCAGAGCTCTAACCACCGCGTCTCGATCACACAATGCTCCTCGAGCCGTGTTGATCAGGTAAGCCCCCCTCTTCATCAGAGCGATCATCTTTTCGTCGAACATGTTGACGGTCGAGGGATACAATGGGAGCTGGAGGTTCACTATATCGCAAACCTTGACTAACGCCTCTGGTGTCTCGTGGAATGTGAGATTCAGCTCCCTCTCGATGTCGCTCGGCAACCGGTGACGTTGAGTATAGTGGAGATGCACGTCGAAAGGCTTCATTCTCCGTAAGACGGCGAGTCCGATACGACCCGCAGCAATCGTCCCGAAGTTCATTCCTTCAATATCGTAGCTACGCGAAACGCAGTCGGCGATATTCCAACCGCCACGGTTGCTGACCTCATGTGAAGGAAGATAGTTTCTGACCAAGGAGAGCGCGGTCATAACAACATGTTCGGCGACGCTGATGGAGTTTGAAAACGTCTCTTCCGCAACCGTGATACCTCGAGCCGCCGCGGCCTTCAGATCAACGTGATCAGAGCCAATGCCCGCGGTAAGCGCCAACTTGAGGTTCTTTGCCTTAGCAATTCGTTCCTCCGTGAGATACGCTGGCCAGAATGGCTGAGAGATAACTACGTCGGCATCGGGAAGATGCCTGTCAAATTCCGAACTTGCCCCATCTTTATCACTGAGCACGATGAGTTCATGCCCGTGAGCTTCAAGGTAAGGACGAAGGCCGAGTTCTCCGGAAACGCAACCAACCAGTTCGCCAGGCTTGAACCCGAGCGTTCCTGTTGGTGTAGGGACGGCCTGTCCATCAGGGTAGCTCCTGATGACAGGTATTTCATCACGAGCATATTTCGGGGGATAGCCGGTTTTGGGATCCGGGTAGAGAACGCAAAGGATCTTAGCCAATTGTCAGGCCTCCATATGACACCACCAAAGCCAAAAAACTGCTTCAGTCCTGATGAGCGATGGTGTCTGAAACTAAGTTGATAGCTTGAAGCGACGATTTGACCGAGCTTGCCGATCAATTCGTATAAGCAGGTCGAGACATTCGATGCTCGGCGGGTTGCTCGTTGGTGGCCGCGCCTACCTATTTCTTTGAGTATAGTGCCAAACCGAATGCTAGAAATCCAAGCCCCTGGAAAATAAGGTCAAAGGTAAGCATCGCGCCCAGAAACCATAGACCCACGCCCGGCCACATTGAGACCACAAGCAGTCCCACAGCCATCGAGGCTACCCCACTTGCAACAATCCATCCCCAACCCTTTTGCGCTCTTTCTCGAAAGCCGATTGCTATCCTGGCAATACCAGCCGCAATCATGAAGGCGGCGACGATCAAGGTAACATTCAGTGCCGATAGAAGAGGGTCATAGATCAGCACGGCACCCACCACGCCATAAAGAACCGCACTGAGGCCACTGAAGGTTTTTTGCTTCCAGCCACTCGTCGAGAAAGCATGGGCAACCTGCATGATGGCTCCGGCCAACATCATGCCCGCGATGTAGATCACGGATGCGAGAGTTGAGAGGAAGAGATTGGCGCTTGCGATCAGGCCTACCACTATCAGGCCGAAGCCGAGAGCCACAAACCATGCCCAGTTCGCCCTGGCTTCTTTAACGGAAGGCTCTAGGTCTGCACTGGCTGAGATCGTCGTCATTTGTTACCTCATTTTCTATGTTGAGCCACGCGAAGGTTCTTCATCAGCGTAGCAACAGGTTCCGATTAAGCTCGAGACTGGCTCGTGTCGGGTCAACGCGACCCAGCAAACTGGTGGTCACAGTTCACTTGCGGGATAGGTCTGGCGACCTCCGCTTCATCCGCCACGCTTACCCAGCGTTTCGTCAGTTCGTATGTGGCGTTTTCGGTTGCTTGCGCTCTGCACGCAGGGCTGTTCTATTATTACGTCCAGACACGCGAGCGAACCGGCCAGAAACCGCGATGCGATCTTCAAGGCGAGGAATTAGGCTGTCCAGTTTTTCATGGAGCCTTCGAATTTCGAGTTCAGCCTTGAGATTGACCTGATAGTCATT
The DNA here is from genome assembly GCF_014198105.1 of Aliirhizobium cellulosilyticum. Taxonomy (NCBI): domain Bacteria; kingdom Pseudomonadati; phylum Pseudomonadota; class Alphaproteobacteria; order Hyphomicrobiales; family Rhizobiaceae; genus Aliirhizobium; species Aliirhizobium cellulosilyticum. The sequence goes on from NZ_JACIGW010000003.1 coordinate 195,807, forward strand.
GGCGGCCCTTAAACGGTCCTTAGCCTCTTGCCGTCTTTGGCTCATCATGATCACCGGGGCTTGGAATGCCGCAATGGTTGAGAGGACCAAATTCAGCAGAATGAACGGGTAGGCATCAAACGCATTCTGCTGACCAAGCATTACGTTAATTGCCATCCAGATAGCCAGTAACGTGGCGAAACCTATGATAAAGCTCCAGCTGCCACCGAAACTCGCCACCATATCCGAGACCTTGCTTCCAAGCGTCTCGTTCTCATCGTACTCCGTTTCCGTGTTTTCGGTGAGCGTATCACTTGACGCAATACTGTCCGCGACCTCGGTCTCCAGTGACGTGAGTTCACCCTTATCCTCTTTCAGAAGGGCGAGAATGTACTGCCGAAGAAGGCCATGTACGCTTGCCCTGTCGACGCAATCGTCCGCCCGAAGAGAGGGGTACTGCCGTTTAAGATAGTCTGCCAATCCAGGGCGAAGATCGTGCACAAGAAGGACTTGCTCCGGTAAAATCGGAGCGCCCGAGATTGCATCAATCGACAAGCCATCTACCACGTGTTGTGAAGACTCTTTCAATGAAGCATCCACTATTCTTAGGCCTGGCATTACACGACAAGGCCAATTGGCTACAGGACTTCACCTCTGAAGCCCGGTTTGCCTTCAGAGGTGGTATTTTGTCGTCCGACCGCAGGGAATAAACCCTGGGGAGGGTCATTTTTCCGCGTGTAGCGTAAGCGAGGAAATCCCGACGGCCAGATTGATGCCTTCCTCAACTTGAAGGGTAATGGGCTGCAGCGAGATCGTACCATTGAGGCCACCAACCAAGACCTTTGCCCCGGCGCCGACGCCAAGTGCTGCATCAGCACTCACACCAGTATACGTCCCATTGAGAGAAGCATGGTCCCGAAATGATGGTGCAAAAACCAACCAGGTCATTTTTGCTTTGCTGATTTCACCGATATCCAACCCAAACTCGGTGATTTTTGCCTTGTAAGGTACCGTGGGTGCACCGTCAGCAGGGACAAACACACAGCTCGCCTCTTGCTGTCCTCCAATAATCACTCCGATGCTTGAAGAGACGTCACATTCGAGATGTCCGACTTCGGTGCTTGCGGCGGCCGCGGCACTCACGCAGCCGAGCGTTATTACGGACGCAACCGCTGTGGAGATGAGAAGGTGTCGCATGATGGTTTCCTCAAGTTACGGCCGTTTAGGCGGTGAGATACTGATCGAAATTCAGCTACGGGATCACGTGGATCTCTGAAGGTCCTACGTCCCTTAACGGTCTCACTCTACGATTTGAGTTCACCTGCAAAAATCATACTCAAGTGTCTTTGACGCTATCCTTTGGTCTACCCTGGCCCCTGGCACGTCTCAATCAAGCCAGAGGCTGCATTGTGCCGCCAGTCTAGTCGTCGACGCTAAGCGGCACCTTGGTATAGGTGCACGACACGAACGCACAATTTCAGGCCATCGATTAATGTCGCATGTTAAGCCACGGGAATGAAACCAATATCTGTGCGATGCCACACGACATTTCCATTAACCGCCCCATTTGATGACAAAGGTGAATATGTTGGAAAATGCCCCAATAGTTGCGGTTGTGGATGACGACCTTGGGATCCGCGAGGCGCTCGCGGATTTGATCATGTCCTTGGGCTATGAGGCGCGGGCTTACGCTGCGGGTGAGGAGTTTCTAAGGTCAAACCATCATGAACGGATCGGCCTCATGCTAGTCGATTTTGTTATGACGGGAATGAGTGGGATTGACCTAGTAAAGTGTCTTGCATCCCGTGGGACTTGCCCGCCCTTCATAATGATGACATCACATTGCGAGGCTAGGATACGCGACGCTGCAATAGCCGAGGGCGCGGTCGGTTTTCTATCAAAACCATTCGACACGGAAGTCTTGGTCATCTCGATACATGACATTTTAAAGGGCGAACCCAAAGTCGCATGAAGCGTGTCAAATTTCGCTAACACAAGAGGTCGCGAGAACCATTTCGAGTGGCAGGCACCCGCGGGGTCCTGCGCTCACATGTCCATTCCTCGCTGCCGTTTTGGCCGGTGAAGTTCCGGCTATTCGGACAATTCCATCGCTGTACGGTTCGTTCATAAGCTGGTCTAGCTTGCTTTTGCCGAAGTGGACGTTGGAAGCCTGACGATCCAAATCGGCTCCCTAACAAAAAAGGCTATCGGGCCAATCGTGTTGTTAATTCGTTTTTGGCTTGACGCCTTATGAGATTTCGCTGTGCAATATTGCTAACGCAATATGTCTCATCGTTTTGGTCAAGAAAAAGGTATCTGCCGGAAAATGCACGAGCGTCTTCCGCTGCGACAAGCTGTCTACGCATATGAATGCCGCAAAGCACGCCCTGGTGAAGGATATGCTGCGAAAATGGCGTGTGTGCGCGACGGCGATGGCTGCACTGCAGTGGCGATGCTTCTTCGCAGAGGGGCAGTTCGATCCGTTCTATGACCCGGCAACGAGACACCGGAAAGAAGGCGCCGAAGCTAGGCTCGGTCTCCTTCTCCAGATCTCTGGCTACTACAGTCTTGAATCATCTGCAGCTCGCAAAAAGCGGCTGCCCGAGATGATCAGTGGCCTGGTCGATCCACTGGCTAGTATGAAGGCTTCAATTGGAGCTGCTCAGGTCCAGATGGTTCGTGAGCAGGTTCTGGGAACTCTGAACAGCTTCATCTCAAATCGACAAAACGACTTCATCCGTTCGGTATTTGTATCGACCATCTCGGCCGATCAGCGACATGCGCATTTCGTGATCAACCGAATGAAGGCTTGGTTTGACCTTAAACGACCGCTCCACGTCAAAGGCGAATTGATCGCGATGTCGGTCCGGCGCCTTGCGCAAAACATCATGCGGCAGATTTTGCGGCGCCACCGGCTGCCGAGCTTCTCGCGCATCGGGATGGTGGTGGATCAACGGATCGCATCAATGGCTGCAGCCGAGAAAGCTAAATCGTTCGATTTCTGGCTGAAACTACAGATGGGAAGAGGACGTGGTGGGTCCCTCGCGATCCCGGTGAACGGTTATGAGCGCTTCAAACAGCGACGGGGGGAACGAAAGAAGTCTTTCCAGATTATCGAGGACCGCGAGACCGGGTTGTTCACCGTTGGCGTCATCACGGACGTCGGCAAGGCTTTTGCCGCATCGACGGAGTCCTACAGGCTAAACCCCGAGCGGAACGTTTCGCTGGACTTCGGTCTCACAACGATGTTTGCCACCGGTGACGGTGATCTCCTTGGCCGGAACTTTCTGGGCAGGCTTAAGGCGCTTGATGCCACGATCAGCGGCATAGCCCGGCACGTCCAGCGGTCCGGAGCCAAACCAAGGACTTCGGTGCGCTATCGGCGCCACGTTACCCGCGCCAGAGGCTTCATAACGACGGAAATCAACCGGGTGATCAACAGGCTGATCGCGACGCACAAGCCGACCAGACTGGTGTTGGAACGCCTGGATTTTCGCGTTCCAGGCCTGTCGAAACGCCTAAACCGGATCATTCAGAATTGCGGTCGCAGCGTGCTGAACACGAAGCTGGTCGCAATCCAGCAGGAGTTTGGCATCGAAAGCACGCAGGTCGTCTCGGCTTATACCAGCCAGACCTGTTCCTGTTGCGGCTATGTCGACAAGCGAAACAGACGCAACCAAGCGCGATTTGCATGCCTTTGGTGCGGCAACAAGATTCATGCGGATGTCAATGCAAGTCGTAACATTGGATCGGAACGTTTCCGATCATTCCCGGCGTTACGGCCTGGCTTTCGTAAGACAGTCCTTCAACTGCTCGTGCGCGAGCATCTGGAGCGACATACCCGGAGGATAGGGTCCCCGGCCGATCCGAGAGACGATAGTAGTTACTTCAACGATCATCGCCACCAGGTGAGGTACCTTCCGAGCAGTGCGCAAGCGCTGTGCGGCAAAACTCGTCAAGTTGAGTTAACAACATGATTGGCACGATACCCTTTAAGTCACCAGCCGTAACCTGGACCCCATGGGCCATCAAAATTAGAAAACTGATTTGGGCCCCACAGTCCCCAATTCCAACGCGCGTCCGCGTAAGTTTGGGCAGCCCAAAGCTGTTTGTTGGCAATGCGCTCTTGCTGGCGAGCCTGACGATATGCGTTGTATGCCGTCTGGGAGCCAACGTAGATGCATTTGCAACTGACCGGATCGGCATAAACGTAGCTCACGTTATCGCCCTTTGTCCTCGTGAGGAACTTGTTTGGGGGCAAACGATTCAGCATAGCTTGACGAGCGGGCGTGTTCGCGGGTCTGACTACGAAGCCAGCGGCCGCGAGGTCATTTTCTTTCGATTGGGTGCCGGACTCGGTCACGCACGAAGAGAGAGCTGCAGCCATCAAAAGCAGCCCCCCTGCGCTAACCGAAATAGAATAAATTTCGGGTCGTCTCGAATTCACTTTCGACATGCTCACTCTCCTAGTTTGGTGTTGTCGTTGTGAACATGCCTTGCAGGACGGCCTTGGCGTAATCATACGCATGGTGTTGCCGCATATTCCTTGGTATAGGTCACTCGGCGCGTAGTCTCAGAGCAGAAATGCCAACCGCGAAATTCAGTAGGCCATCCTGTGGGGTGACATCGGGTTCCAATACAACATCGAACAATGTGTTCTTTGCCAAGACCCGCGAATAGGGTGGCAGCCGCAAGTCATCAGGGGCTTCCACGGATTTGTAAGTGCCGATTAGCGACCCCATGGGAGACGACGCGCTAAACACTCTCCATCGCATCACTCCATCCTTGATTTCGGCCTTGTCAATCAGCCCGTCGGTTATAGTGCCCACCAGTTTCGTGCGCATACCGCCCTTATCCGCGTTGTACTGGCAAGCGACGTCTTCTTGCGACTGGATGGCCTCGTAGATCGGCACGTCCATATCACATTCGAGAATTCCAAGTGATTTCACGACATCGCCGTTAGCTTGTGCCAAATGCGGAAGGCAAACTGTTGAAATGGCAGTGGCAAGGATGAGAGTCCCTAAGTGTCTCATTGTTAATCTCCGTGTTGCTCCGAAAATCCTCTCGATTGAGGAACTGGTCGAGTATTGCGTGTCGTCAGATCGAGAAAAATCATCCAGACGTATAGGAGACCCGAGGAAAGCACGCCGCGTGGCGCCCGCGATGCGAGGCCTACACTTGCGTATAGATGCGCCAGCGCTACTGGACGATTAGTCTAGCCAGTGCGAGCTCTGCATCATGGTTCGGCAGTCAAGGACCACCGATGCTGTCGAGATGCACATCAGGATTAATGACGTAGCGGGTGAAAACCGGCATCAGGAAGCAACAGACATGTTCCCCTGTCGACAGATCTACAGCAGACGTATCTTCGCTCGCAGTACGGCCTCTGCAGTTATCGCAGCTTGTTTAATTCTGCAGATACCGAGAGTGGTTCATGCGCAAGCCATCAGCGCTTCATCGACGAGCATTCCGGTGCAGGTTACCTTGCCGACAGCCGAGGACGTCGCAGTCTACTTAACTGGATTAGGTACCGCACAGGCGGAGAACACAGTTTCCATAACTTCTCAAATCGATGGTGAAATACAGAGTATTCATTTCACTGAAGGTCAGCATGTCGCGAGAGGTGATCTGCTCGTCGTCATCGATCCACGTCCATATCAAGCGGCCTTAGATCAGGCTAATGCCAGGATCCAGCAGGACCAGGCTGATTTAGGAAATGCCAGATACCTGCTTGGAAAAGACACCACACTCGCTGCTCAGCAAATCGTTACGCAAGAAGTGCTCGAGCAACAACGTGCCCAAGTTGAAAATCTTGAGGCGCAACTCGCGCTCGATACAGCGGCTAAGGAAGCTGCCGAGGTTTCACTCTCCTACACGCAGATTAAGGCGCCGATCGATGGCGTGACGGGGATACTTGCCGTGGATCCTGGCAATCAAATCAGGGCTGCGAGTGGAACAGCAATCGTAACAATCACGCAGGTCGATCCGATTTCTACTATCTCGACCCTCAAAGAAGGTGATCTCGAGGAGGTCGAGGCCGCGATGCAATCGGGGTCTGTCCCTGTGATCGCCAAGTCCATAGGGCAGGCGAGGGTGTTGGCGACTGGCAAAGTGTCACTTATCGATAATGTGATTGATGAGGCAACCGGCAGCATCCGAATTAAATCGACCTTTCCAAATCCCAAGGGTTCTCTTTGGCCCGGAGAGGCTGTCTCGATAAGTTTGCGTGCAAAAGTCCTAGTAAACGCCTTAACTATCCCGTCTGCTGCCGTTCAGAGGGGGCCAGACGGCTTCTTCGTCTACGTCGTGGATGACACCGGCAAGGCACAAGTGAAGCCGATTTCAGTAGGCGAAACTCAGGATGAACGCACTGTCGTAACGTCAGGGATCTCATCTGTAGAAAAGGTAGTCGTCACCGGTCAGTACAGGTTATCGCCCAACGTGACAGTAACCCCTTCCGACTACGTCGCCGCGTCCCAGGTGAAGGATTGAAATGTCGATCTCAACCTGGTTTATCAATCGTCCGATCGCTACGTCCCTTCTTATGGTCGCACTGTTTGGTGTCGGCGTTGGCGCCTACCCGTTCTTGCCGGTTGCGTCTCTTCCCCAAATCGACTTCCCAACAATCCAAGTCTCCGCACAATTGCCCGGCGCCGATCCAAAGACGATTGCTACCTCCGTGACCCAGCCGTTGGAGCGGCAATTTGGTCAGATCCCTGGCGTTTCCCAGATGACCTCGACGAGCACGCTTGGGAGTAGCTCGATTACCCTTCAATTTGATTTGTCTCGCGATGTGGACAGCGCCGCTCAAGATGTTCAGACCGCGATTAGTGCCGCGGGCGGACAACTCCCCACGAATTTGCCGTCACCGCCAACGTATAGAAAGGTCAACCCGGCTGATCCGCCAATACTCATCTTGGCGCTGACCTCCACTACGATGCCCCTTACAGCTGTCGATGACTATGCCGAGAACGTCTTGGCTCAACACATTAGTCAGCTGAGTGGGGTGTCGCAGGTAGTGGTATTCGGGCAGCAAAAGCCCGCAGTCCGCATTCAGATAAACCCATCAGCGATCGCTGAACGTGATCTTGGGCTTGAGGATGTCCGCTCGGCGCTGACGGGTTTGTCTGCGGATGCTCCGAAAGGAACAATTCAGGGCTCTGCACGAACTTACACGATCTACGACAACGATCAGCTTTTGACTGCGGAAGGATGGAACTCTGCGATCGTCGCCTACAAGAACGGTGCTCCAATCCGAGTGCGAGATATTGGTCAAGCGATTGACGGTCCGGAAAACTCGCAGCTAGCGGCCTGGGCAAACGGCAACCCCTCAATTTTGTTGCCTATATTCAAGCTTCCAGGCGCGAATGTCATCGATACCGTTGCCGCAATCAAGGCAGCGCTACCGCATCTAGAAGCTATCTCTCCCGCGGCGATACAACTCTCCATTCTGAGCGACAGAACAGAAACCATTCAAGCCTCTGTCCTTGATGTAGAGACAACCTTGGCAATCACCATCGCCCTCGTCATCATTGTTATTTTTATCTTTCTGCGTAGTTTCTGGGCGACGGCGATACCGAGTGTCACAGTGCCTTTGGCTCTGATGACGACCCTAGCTCTCATGTACGTTGCTGGGTTCAGTCTCGATAATCTATCCTTGATGGCACTAAGTATCGCGATTGGTTTCGTGGTCGACGATGCGATCGTTATGATCGAGAATATTCAACGACACATCGAGCTCGGGAAGTCGCACATCCGCGCCGCGATAGACGGTGCTTCGGAGATAAGTTTCACAATCATCTCGATCAGTGCTTCACTCGTTGCGGTGTTTATCCCGTTGTTACTTATGGGGGGAATTGTCGGGCGGCTGTTTCAAGAGTTCGCTATCACCGTCACGATGACAATCATCGTATCCGCCATAGTGTCTCTCACCGTCACACCGATGATGGCCGCCCGTTTCCTCAAGTCAGAGCGTGAAGTTAGACACGGTAGGCTTTTCTTGGCCTTCGAAAGAGGTTTTGACGCGATCCTTTCCGGCTATCGCAGGACCTTGGACCTCGCACTGAGATTTCACGCCATCACCTTCTCGGTTTTCTTAGCTTCAATTGTCGCGACGGGAGTTCTTTTCATCCAGATCCCAAAGGGCTTTTTTCCTTCTCAGGACACTGGGCTGCTAATCGGTGTACTGGAGGCCGCGCAGGACATCTCTTTCCAAGCGATGGTTGACCACCAAAAGCAGGCTGGAGCGATCGTCGCCACCGACCCAGATGTCGCGACAGTTGGAATGGCTGTAGGTGGCGGTGCCGGACAGACCGTCAATACCGGACATATGTTCATTACTCTGAAACCAAGGGAACAAAGGTCGGCTTCGGCCTCGGAGATCATTCAACGGCTTCGGCCTAAACTCGCGGATTTGAACGGCGCTCAATTATTCCTCCAGGCTGCGCAAGACATCAACGTTGGTGGGCGCAGCTCCGCGACCCAGTACCAATACACCTTGCAGGATGGCGATGGTGACGAGCTCAATCAGTGGGCCGGGAAGCTTTTGATGAAGCTGAAAACGCTGCCTGAGATAACTGATGTCGCCACGGATCAGCAAAACGGCGGCGCGACTGTGACGTTGGCAATTGATCGAGACCAGGCCTCACGATTTGGAATCACGGCACAAACTATCGACAACACGTTGTATGATGCCTTTGGCCAGAGAGAGGTCGCTCAGTTTTTCACGGACGTAAACAGTTACCACGTGGTGTTGGAGCTTGAGCCACAGTTTCAGTCCGGACCAAGAGCAATTGACGGGATCTATATTAAGTCACCCCTCACTGGAGAGCAGGTGCCTTTGAACCTCTTGGTTACCCAGTCAACTGAACCGACAGCTGTTCTATCCGTAACTCATCAAAGCCAGTTTCCATCGGTAACCCTATCATTCAATTTGGCAAAGAACGTCGCTTTAAGCGAGGCGGTCGCTGCGATAGAGAAGGCGCAGGCTACGATCAGCACGCCCGAGACGGTCACCGGCACCTTTCAGGGCAGCGCCCAGGCCTTTCAGTCGTCACTAGCGTCGGAACCGCTTCTCGTGTTGGCCGCGTTGTGTGTGATCTATGTGATCCTTGGAATTCTGTATGAGAGTTACATACATCCACTTACAATTCTCTCCACCCTCCCCTCGGCCGGACTGGGTGCGCTAGCTATTCTTTGGGCTTTCAACTTTGACTTCACCATCATAGCGCTCATCGGCGTAATTCTGCTGATAGGCATAGTCAAAAAGAACGGGATCCTCATTGTCGATTTCGCAATCGAGGCGGAGAGATTGCAGGGAATGGCGCCCGAGGAAGCAATCAGGACAGCGTGCTTGCTTCGCTTTCGGCCGATAATGATGACAACATTCGCCGCCCTCTTTGGAGGCGTTCCGCTGATGCTCGGCACAGGAACGGGTTCGGAACTTAGACAGCCACTAGGCTACACCATCGTTGGTGGTCTCATCATCAGCCAGATGATGACGCTATATACCACCCCCGTCGTCTACCTCTACCTGGAAAGGTTAGCGTCGCTCGTTTCCCGCCGTAGACCTTCAATCACCGTACCTCCTGAAAATAGCAATGTCGACTGAGATCAAGTGACGACAAACTATTCCAGAGAGTCGAGGAGGTCGTTGGCAAGACCCACTGGCTGAAGCCGGTTTTCTCCAATGTAAAACCCATGAAACACGACTTTTAGGCAGCACCCCATGATCGTCCGAGAAAAACCCAACCTACTACGGCTATTTTTTATCGTCCAAGGCTCGATTGTCCCCCGCGTCCTTCCGCACCTGATCTTCATCACGGTGCTGTCCATTACGATCGTATTTGCCCGAGAGCACTGGCCAGCAAAAACCTTCAAATTCGACGGCGCTCCGTTTTCGTTGGTCGGGATCGCGCTATCGATCTTTCTGGGATTTCGTAACAGCGCTTGCTACGATCGGTGGTGGGAAGGCCGTAGGTGTTGGGGTCAACTCGTCACCAGCAGTAGAACCCTTGCAAGACAGACGCTTTTCATCGAACGCCTCGGTCCCGAGGCATCGGGGTCACGGTCGAGGGTACTGAAGAATTGCTATGTGTTCGCCCATTCTTTGGTGTCACGTCTTCGTCCAGACAGCGGGTATAGCACGACGGCGAGCGGAGCGACCAAAGAACCAGAACCGTCTAAGTCAGCATCGGGTCTCGAACCTGACCAGATACTGACGTCAATCATGGATGAATTCACAGAACTTCGAGTTCGCAAGCTCATTTCTGATCACGACTTCCAGATGTTTGATGCCACGCTCAGAGAAATGACCCAGATGCAGGTTGCCTGTGAGAGGCTCAAAAACACTCCACTGCCATTTGGTTACACACTTTTGCTTCATCGCACGGCCTACGCATTCTGTTTCCTCATACCTTTCGGCTTTGCAGACACCTTGGGTTGGGGAACCCCGATCGTAACCGCGTTGATTGCTTACACATTTTTTGGATTGGATGCTCTAGGGGACGAACTGGAAGATCCCTTCGGTCACCATCCAAACACGCTAGCAATCGGCGCGATTGCTACGACGATCGAGATCGAAATGCGACGTGCGGTTGGCGAAACGAACCTTCCCTCAGCGCCTCAACCTCGTGATCATATTTTGGTCTAACGTCATCAGTGGAATGTCGCATTAGCAAGCGCAAAAACCTTAGGCGATTGCTTCAAATATGGTGGGCAGCCAGGCTAACCTCAGGGATTTCGACGCATCTGGACGAGGAACCACCGATTCTACAATCACCAGGAACGTAAGAGCGCTAGCCTTTGAAAGGTATCAACCAACGTCAAACTAGGAGCTCAAGGTGGATAAACTAAATCCGGAAATAGCTGATTGTATCGAGAAATGCCTCACCTGCTATTCGACCTGCCTGCGAACCGCCACGGTGTTTAAGCCGACTACTAGCGACACCGTTGCTGCAAACGCACACATCCGGCTGATGCTCGCGTGCGCTGAAATGTGCAGGACGTCAGCTCACTTCATGATTCTCGAAACCCCACACCACAAGCACACTTGCAAGGAATGCGCAGAGATTTGCCTCGAGTGCGCGGCGGCTTGTGAGAAAACTGGAGGAATGCAGGACTGCGTTGATGCTTGCCGTGCTTGCGCTGAAAGCTGCTCGATGATGGCTGCCTAAGCCTCATCCACGTAAAGCGATGCACACTGACAACGTGTGCATCGCTTTACGCAGCCGTTGCCGACTAGCGAACAGAACATAACAACCAGTTGAGGGCGCCAGAAGTTGCGCCCTTTAACAACGTAAGCAAACCTGGCCTCATTCAGTCATCCAGGTGAAAGCCCTAGAAACCCGTTACCGTAGGGGTAATCCGATGCTGTTCAGAAACGGACGTGCCGAGTTTCTCGAAACGCTTCACACCGTTTGCGAAGCTCAAGAGAACTTAATTGACTGCAATCAGGTGATTTGGAAGACAGAGTATCTCACTAAAATGCATCGACACTATCATTACTACGGAATAGGCCGAGGTGGCCATACCTCGATGGCGGGGCATGAGCTTAACGATAGGGAAGGAATCAACCGCGGTGCTGACCCCGAAAACATGTTGTTCGTGATGTTGGATTTTGAACGAAACCGCGAAATAATCCCTTACCTTGGCCAATGGACTAAAGCGCGAGACATCCTGAGGAACCTTGATGTTTCAGACGATGAAGCCCCGGAGGTCGTTCGCCTGTCTATGGAGAAGCGGGGCCAGACGCATCGAGGGCAGAAGCTGGTGGTTGTCACCGATGTCGCTTACATTGGATTCCGAATGTCCGCGCCACGGAGCGTTCACGCGTCATTGGCGCAAATGCCAGAGATTTCTCCACAATGGTGCCGGGATCGGCACTTCATTTCCGGACAGGCAGCAACGGCAAGGCAAACCGAATGGATGCCGACCCGTTAAAGCTTCCACGGTAGTATCGTGGTCCTTCGCCGATTATCACGCGTGCACGGCTCTTGGATTGAACTGCTCGCCTTCGCTCCAGTTTTCCATGAAGTTGACAAGCTCCGGGTCGAGAACCTGTGGAAGCACGACTTTGAGTGATATCAGCATATCCCCATGACCACCAAACCTGTTTGGATAGCCTTTCCCCTTCAGCCGGAGCGATTTTCCAGAGCTGGAATTTGGTGGGACAGTTACAGCTACCGCGCCTGTAATAGTTGGCACCTCCACTCGTCCACCAAGTACCGCCTCGCGGATCGAGATTGGCACCTCTGCTCTTAGGTTATCACCGTCAAGACTGAAGCGCTTATCAGGTAAAACATGGATCTCGAACAGAGCATCTCCTGCTGGGCCATCAAAAGCACCAGATTGCCCCCTGCCCTCTATCTTCAAAACTTGACCATCGCGAATGCCAGCAGGAATTTGGAGATCAAACGTTCCAGTGGAAGCGTTGATTGTCTTCGTCGTTCCTGCACCAGCATCAATGAGGCTCACGTCCAGCTTATAGCGAAGGTCTTGTCCCCGCCGTGGTCTATTCGCACTACGTCCCATATCTGAAAAATAGGTGGAGAACAGATCGTTGACGTCCCCGAAATCGGCGAAATCTCCGGAGCTCCGGTGAAACGCGGTGTCGCCGCCTTTGGGCGAACGCCGATGCGCATTACGAGTTGGTACCTCCGTGCCGTCACCATCAATCTCACCACGGTCAAAACGGCGACGGTTCTCTTCGTCGCCAAGGATCGCATACGCAGCGGACACCTGCTTGAATCTCTCCTCCGCATCTTTATCTCCTGGATTCAGGTCCGGATGCAGTTTCTTGGCGAGCTTGCGGTAGGCCTTCTGAATTTCTTTTTGTGTCGCGGTCCTCGCGACATCTAACGTCTCGTAAGGATCAGCCATGTTCATCTTATCCCGTGAATTTTAAGATGGACATTAGTCGCGAAGCGCCTGACCACAACTAAACCAAAGTCTCGGTTTGGTCCGTTTCAACTTTGAACACATGCTTCAGATACCTTGTTCCGATCGGATCGTGCGAAGTGTTCCATCGGGAGCGTAACCCACTGTAGCGGCATGCGATCTCGCGCATCGGATTGGCGATTGCGCCCCCTCGACAAACTAAAAATCGGAAACCTGAGAAATCATCAAGAACTGAAACCTCCAACCCAAATAGCTTGACGGTCATCAACCAAGGCATGTTCCCGATGCCGATGACTTGAAAGGACCCTCAATGACAAGCGAACTCAATCTTTCCCTCTCCCGTCGAGGGGCACTGTTAGCAGGTGCAACCGCATCGGTCGCGGCTGTGGCAGCTCCTGCAGCAGCTGCCGAGAGGGAGAAACCAAGAAACCAACCAAACGGAGCAAGCGAAATGGCTGGAGAATTTGTTAGGACGAAAGACGGCGTCGAGATCTTCTACAAGGACTGGGGTCCGAAAGATGCGCAGCCAATCCACCTTCATCACGGTTGGCCGCTTTCCGCGGATGACTGGGACGCACAGGCTCTATTCTTCCTTAGCAAGGGCTATCGCGTGGTTGCGCATGACCGTCGTGGGCATGGTCGTTCGACTCAGGCGAGCTATGGAAACGACATGGATCACTACGCGTCGGATGCATCGGCTGTCGTCGAGCACCTGGATCTGCGCAATGTAGTTCACATCGGTCACTCGACGGGTGGCGGCGAAGTTGCGCGGTATGTTGCCCGCCATGGCCAGCCGCAAGGACGCGTTGCTAAGGCAATTCTCGTTAGCTCGGTGCCTCCGATCATGTTGAAAACCGCGAGCAACCCAGGTGGTGAACCAATTGAGGTATTCAATGGCTACCGCGATGCACTCGCAGCCAACCGTGCTCAGTTCTACATCGACGTGCCTGCAGGACCGTTCTACGGCTTCAACCGTCCTGACGCCAAGGTATCTCAGGGCGTGATCAATAACTGGTGGCGCCAGGGCATGATGGGCAGCGCACAAGCTCAATATGAAGGCATCAAAGCGTTCTCTGAGACCGATCAGACAGAGGACCTCAAGGCTATTCGCGTCCCTACACTCGTAACCCAGGGAACCGATGACCAGATCGTTCCGTACAAGGACGCAGTTCTGCTGCAGCACGAACTGATCAAAGGTAGTGAAATGAAGCTGTATGAAGGGTATCCGCATGGAATGCTCACGGTACACGCCGACGTAATCAATCCGGATCTGCTTGCCTTCATCAAGGCGTAAACAAGTAGATCCTCGGACATGCGGCAAGCCAATGGCAGGCCGCATGTCTTTCTATTCGACGACCCAGCTTGTGGTGCCTGAGTTTCAGCTACCACAATCCCCTGACCTTGGAGAGATATCTTGGGTGCGATTTCGGAAAGCAAGTCTGTCCCGCTCGATGTCGAAGACGTCGCGCTCGAGACAAAATGCCTTAGCCGTAAACTAGGCTCAAAGCTGCTTGTTGATAGCGTCAGCGTTAGAGTCGCCAAGGGTGAGATACTAGCAATCACGGGACCAAGCGGAGCGGGGAAGTCCTCATACCTTAGACTGTTGAACCGTATCGATGAACCGACTTCTGGCGAGGTCTTCCTATACGGGAAAAACTACCGGGACTTTGACACAACAACTTTGCGCAGACGGGTCGGGATGGTGATGCAGAGCGCCAACCTCTTCCCTGGGACCGTTAAGCAAAACCTCCTTTTTGGTCCCGCTCAGCGAAACGAAAGTATCAGCGATGATCGGGTCGACGAGCTTTTGGCACAGGTTGGTCTCCCTCACTACGCTTCAAAGAATATCGACACATTGTCTGGTGGAGAGGCACAACGCGTTTCGTTTGCACGAACTTTGGCGAATAAACCGGAAGTTCTCTTACTTGACGAACCAACATCCGCGCTGGACGAGGAAACCTCTCGCGAAATCGAACGTTTGGTCGTTGATATTGCATCTACTGGGTCGATGGCCTGCCTGATTGTTACCCACAACCTCCAACAAGCCGCACGGATAGCGCCTCGTACGCTCTTTCTTGAGCACGGAAAGGTCGCGAAGTTGGGTCTCACGAACGAGGTGTTGGATGCTTACGGATCTCATTAACGACCAGGTCTTGATCGGGCTCGCTCAGGCCGCTGCCGCGATAGTTCTCGTGTTGATTGTGGTCACTGTTTGTCGCCGCTTCAACGTTGACGTTTTGAGCGAAACGCGGATCTCATTAGTCCGTGGTTTGGTGCAGATGGTGATTGTCGGCTTACTTCTGGCCGTATTCCTAAAAGGAAATCTACTTGTTGGCGCAGTCATCCTCCTTGGCATGGTGGTCGCCGCGGCTGTGACGGCTTCGCGCCGTTTCAAAGAACTCAAATACGCATTCGAAGTTTCGCTGATATCAATTGGTGCAGGCGGCGGCACAGCTATTGCGTTTATGCTTCTAACGAAGTCCCTGGATCCGAGTATCGCAGTTTTGGTGCCGGTGGGGAGTATGATCATTGCAAACAGCATGAATGCGTGTGCACAGGCCATTGAGCGTTTCAGATCCGATGTCTACAGCCATATTGGCCAAATAGAAGCAGCCCTCTGTCTTGGCGCAACTCCATCTAAAAGCGCCGCGCCCTATGTTCAGGCGGCTGTGTACGCCAGCCTGCTACCGAGACTAGATATGTTGAAATCGCTTGGCTTGGTTTGGATCCCCGGGGTTATGGCTGGCATGATGGTTTCGGGTTCCAGTCCGCTTTACGCCGGGATTTATCAGTTCATGATAGTCGTTATGATTCTTGTCGCCTCCGGGATATCTGGAATGGGCGTCGTTGCATTAATGCAGCGACATGCATTCTCATCGACAGGGCAGCTACTGCTGCGTCCCGCCAGAGATGATGCGATCGAAGCGTAGGGACACTGCGGCTAGTCAAACACGGCTAGCCTGTCAACGGCTCCGCGGTGCGTCCCCACCTATACAAAGGTGCATGTGAACGATCCCATCGTCCAATCGAAATGGTTCCCGTCCCGAAGCAAAATCGCCTCAGTGTTGATAAGCTGAGGTATTACGTTTTGGATCCGCAATTCAATAACAGTGTCCGGAACCAGGTCCTGTCGTTCCCGATCGTGGTTGCTTCGTATCCCGAGCAAATTGAGATCAAACCTCTACCGAAGCCAAGGTATTGCGGAAGCCTCACGATTTGGCAGCGCCGACGTGTGACGCAGTACATCGAAGAGAACCTTTCGAATATCATCCGAATCGAAGATCTTGCGGACTTGGTCCGCCTGAGCCCCGGTTACTTTACAACCACATTTAAGACCGCTTTCGGAATTTCTCCCTACCAATACATAATTTCGCAACGCCTTGATATGGCTAAGTATTTACTACAAAATACAAACCTGCCTCTCTGCGAGATCGCAATCGACTGCGGCCTCTCTGACCAGTCCCATCTATGCAATCTGTTTCGACGAACCTTCGGCATGTCGCCTAGCAAGTGGCGCAAGCGGCAGGACGGGCTATCCTCGTCAGTTTCCGCCCCGACAAATACCTCGGAGCTAGCAATCCGCTGACGGTGCACCGTCCCAAATCATTTTCAAAGAGTGCTCCTTCAATTGTCTGGCGCCATCGCAGCGGCTGAATTCAGCACGATGCATAATACCCTCGTTTTCCAGGATAATTCATGGACACCGCCGCGCGTGATGTCAGCTCTTCAAAGTCTAAGAAAGCTACTCCATTCTTAGTCCTTGGAGCCATCGGGGTCGTCTATGGCGATATCGGGACAAGTCCCATCTATGCATTCCGCGAAGCCCTCAGACCACTAGCAGAGGTGGGAATTTCACGATTTCACGTCATCGGCGTCACCTCGCTGATGATTTGGACTGTGACGATCATCGTCATGATCAAATACGTCCTCTTCTTACTGAGGGCAGACAATCACGGTGAAGGCGGAACGCTAGCGCTCGTAGCGCTCATTCTGAAAAGAACGAAACGACATTCCCACCTCATCGTCCTTATAGGAATACTTGGGGCTGCTCTTTTTATTGGGGACGCAATGATAACTCCGGCACTCTCCGTGCTTTCAGCGCTAGAGGGTTTTACGCTGGTAACACCGATGCTGTCACCCTACTTACTGCCGCTCGCGGTTGCTATCATGGTAGTGCTCTTTCGGGTTCAATCCACTGGGACAGCGGCGGTTTCCAAGTTCTTCGGACCTATCATGCTGCTGTGGTTTCTCATCATGGGATTGGGCGGCATCATCCATATAGCGGACGACCTATCGATCTTTACAGCACTGAACCCGCTCCATGGTCTCAACTTCGTCGCTCATACTAGAGGAGCGGGGTGGCTGGTCCTTGGCGCAGTGTTTCTTACCGTCACGGGAGCCGAGGCCCTCTACACCGATTTGGCGCATTTTGGTCGAAAACCGATCCAACTTGCCTGGTTCTGGGTCGTCTTCCCCTCCCTAATCCTGAATTATCTTGGGCAAGGAGCCCTAATCCTCGCGCAACCGGCCGCTGTAGTGAACCCATTTTTTCTCCTTTATCCAGAATGGGCGATCCTACCCATGGTTCTACTGGCTACGATGGCGACCATAATAGCGAGCCAAGCCGTCATTTCGGGCACGTTTTCACTTGCCCGGCAGGCCATGAACCTATGCTTTCTACCTCCCCTCAGGGTTAGCTTCACGTCGCCCCTCAACACCGGTCAAATATACATCCCGATCGTGAATCTGGTCATGGCAATCGGCGTACTGAGTTTGATAGTTATCTTCAGATCGTCCGCATCCTTGGCCGGGGCTTATGGATTATCGGTTACAGGCGCGATGGTACTGACCACGTTGCTGGCTCTGTTTTACCTCCAAATCGTCAAGGGCTGGCGGCTGATTTGGGCATTGTCCGCGCTGTCGCCGTTGATTGTTCTCGAAACGATATTTTTCGGAGCAAATGTTCTCAAGATTGCTGATGGTGGATATGTTCCGGTACTCATAGCTGGCTTGCTTTTCATCGCCATGCGGACTTGGAGACGCGGCGCCATGTATGTGGAAGCCCAAGATGCGGAGAGGTCGATCCCGCTTAAACCAATTATTGCGGAGCTCGCGCAGAGATCAGCGAAATCGCCTTCGATTGTGGAAGGAACAGCTGTCTTCTTGACCGCAAGGACGAACATGGCCCCTACCGTTTTCCTGTCCAATCTCAAGCACAACCACGTTTTGCATCAGCGTAATGTGATTTTGACCGTGAGGACGAGTGAGCGCCCTTACATACCGACATCGGAACGGATGAAGATCGAAACGATCTCACCACGCTTCATAATGATCCGGCTGACGTTCGGCTACATGCAGCCGCATGACGTCCTGAAAGGAATCTCTTTATGTTGGAGTGCTGGATTTCAGTTTGATGTAAATTCAACCTCTTTCTACGTCGGGCGAAGAAAGTTCATTTGCGATCCTGCAGAACGTGCGGCATGGCAGGACCGGTTGTTCATCGCGCTTTCGGTGATCGCGGTTGATCCATCGGACTACTTTGGCTTGCCGAGCGACCGGGTGGTCGAACTCGGCGAGCAAATCACTTTGAAACTGGCCCCTGCTAGCCGCTAACCCAACAAATACATCCTTCTCATCTCGCATCCGCCAACGGAAAGCGCTTCGTGAAGGACTGGATAAGCGTGATTGCGTGTTCCAGGAGCAGCTCTGTCGCTCGTAAATCAGTCCTGCTTCGCAGCGCGGAAGCCTTCAGCGATCCCGCAACGAAAAGCGAGTTCTTCTCGGACTGAAAATCACCAGCGTCCTTCGCGATGCGTCCGTAAACCTCCAACGAGCTCACAACAGTTGTGATCAGATTAACGCGTTCGGAGACGGTCATTGCGTAGAGCGTCTTAGGCTCATCCTGCATGCTAAATCTCTCACTCTAGGAAATCTGGTGATCCGGATTGATGGGGAAAATTGCGCTCCGGGCACAACAAGAGATGGCGATTAAAAAATGGGGATGCAAGTGCCTCGTAATTTTTGGCCGTGGGCCTCAATCCGGACATGACAGATAATTTGTCAACGTATCCTGCAAGATTTCTAAGGCTGTCATCGGCATATCAGGGTCTGAAGGCATGGCGGGCAGACCAAGTCCCGTCTCAACAACCCCGACTTGGTCTCTCTAACGCTTTACCGATGCTGGATGACAGAAAATGAAGCCGACTACATTGGATGAGGCCATCGCCTTTCTCGCTAGACGAATTATGCCGCTTAGCGCCACAGCTACCGTGCATGTCGCTCAAGCTGTCGGCTATATATTGGCTGAAGACATCCATGCTCCCGCATCGCTGCCGCGGTTCGATAACTCCGCGATGGATGGTTACGCCCTCAAGCAGAGCGATATCGATGACGAAGGTATCGCCAAGCTTAGCATAGATCACGTCATAGCTGCCGGTTGCTCGTCAGGCTTCGAGCTTCGGTCAGGCAGCGCTGCTCGGATCATGACCGGGGCGCCGGTTCCAGTTGGTGCTGATCGCGTCGTCATGCAGGAGAATGCCGTCATCGACGGGTCCGCGGTAACCTTACGGATAACTGATAACTCCAAGTTCCACATTCGCCGAGTAGGTGAGGACGTTCGCGAAGGTCAACAAATCCTCAAGGCGGGTACAAAGCTTCACCCAGGGAACCTCTCGCTCCTGGTCGGTTTGGGCTTCCGCAGCGTGCGAGTAACAGTCAGGCCGCGGGTAGCAATCCTTTCGACCGGAAATGAATTGGCGGATAGCCCAGATAAACTGGTGCTGGGTCAGATTTATGACACCAACCGGCCAATGCTGAGTTGGATGCTCGCCCAAGCTGGTGCTGACGTCACCGACTTGGGGATCATTCGCGATGATCCAAGCTCAATCCTATCGGCGTTGGCGTCAGCAGCCAAGACGCATGATCTGCTGATTACCTCAGGAGGAGCATCTGAGGGGTTCGCGGACCACCTAAGCGACGTCGTTACCCGGCATGGATCACTTGAGTTCTGGAAGTTGAACATGCGTCCAGGGAAACCAATCGGTTTCGGAGAAATCGAGCACTGCCCGGTTTTGGTGCTGCCTGGGAATCCGGTTGCCGCAGCCGCCGGTTTCGCAACACTGGGTCGGGCAATAATCCAAGGACTCGTCTGTAGGTCATGCGCAACCCCTTCATATATCGCCCTTCCTCTGTCGGTTGGCTATTCCAAGCCAGCCGAACGGGTTCAGCTGCTGATGGGAAAATTTCGCAGGCGGCAGCACGATAATGCCATCATCGTCGAACCGCTAACCCTACAGAGCTCGTCGAGCTATCGAGCGCTGTCGGAAGCGGAAGTATTCATTCTGCTCGGAGCCGGAAAGACGACGGTGAGCGCCGGAGACTTAGTCGCTGTCGTGCCACTATGGCAGCATTGGGAAGATCTTCTGGGTGACGCGAAGCTTCTTCCCAGCTGACTGCGTAACCACAAACAACCATGTCGCAAGGCATCGATTGCCTGGCGTAACTCGTAAGCAGCGTGATGCGAGATAGAAACCTAACGGAACAACAGGAGTTTCCCGTGATCATTAATCTTCGAGCGAAGACAGCTCTTTTTTTCGTAGTGCCGCTGTCCATGACAGCTGTATTTCTGCTCGATATCCTGGGCCCATTCGACCCATTCATCAGCATCCTATATCTGCCTGTAATTGTTCTTTCGACCCGAGCATTTTCAAACACTGGTGTCTTCTATTCCGGCCTCGTAGCAATGGTAATGACAAGCGCCAGTTTCGTCTTGTCACAGGTCGAGGGCTTTGACGGGATGACTTCTCGGCAATTCGCGCTCATAGCGATCGCAATTGCTGCGACAACAGTCCTAACGGCCGGATTGGCACCACGCCGACCACATCGGACAGATTTGCGGACGCCGCTCCAACTTTAAAATTCGTCCTTTCAATCAATAATCATGGAGCGCACCATGCTGCACCCCACTCTCTTTACACCACTGCGAATAAGAGAACTTGAGATCGAAAATCGTATCGTGATCGCGCCGATGTGTCAGTATTCAGCCCTCGATGGGCGCATGACCGATTGGCACCTAATTCATCTTGGCCAACTCGCTTTGTCGGGTGCTGGTCTACTGACGATCGAGGCTACGGCGGTGGTGCCAGAAGGGCGGATCACTTACGCGGATGTGGGACTGTATGATGACGCCACGGAGCTGGCGATGTCCAAGATGCTCGAGGGCCTTCGGAAATGGTCTAATATACCTATTGCAATTCAGCTGGCTCACGCCGGACGGAAGGCTTCAACGGACGTACCTTGGCATGGCGGCAAGCAAATCATGAAAGATAATGAGAATGGATGGCAGACGGAGGCACCATCCGCAATCTCATTCAACCCAAACAATCCTGCTCCAGCTGCCTTGAGCCGGGAAAGAATGGATGAGCTTGTCCACGCATTCGCGTCCGCGGCACGACGGGCGGACAGAATAGGAATAGACGCCATCCAGGTTCATGCAGCACATGGTTACCTGCTCCATCAGTTTCTGTCGCCACTCTCCAATACTCGTCAAGACGAGTACGGCGGTAGTTTGGAAAACCGCATGCGCTTCCCGCTTGAGGTGTTTGATGCAGTACGTAGAGTTTTCCCAGTAGAAAAGCCTGTCACCGTACGCGTATCTGCAACAGACTGGCATGCTGGCGGTTGGGATATTGAGCAGACGGTGGCATTTGCCAAGGCTATAGAGGCCCGCGGTTGCGACGGTATCAACGTATCGAGTGGCGGTCTTCATATGGACCAGCACATAACCGTATCGCCAAGCTATCAGGTTCCGTTCGCGCGTGCAGTTAAGTCCGCTGTAAAAATACCGGTCGTTGCAGTCGGCCTGATTACCGAGCCAGCACAAGCTGAGGCGATCATCGCAACTGGTGATGCAGACCTGATTGGTATCGCGCGTGCCGTCATCTACGACCCTCGCTGGCCCTGGCATGCCGCCGCGGCACTCGGCTGCGAGGTATCCGCCGCGAAACAATATCTGCGCTGCCAGCTTTCCGGATTGAAGTCGCTCTTTAGAACGTACTGAGATCCGAAGGCGCCAGCCGAACTTTAAATTCTGTTCAGAACATAAAAGTAGCGCGATTGTTTCGCGCTGCTTTTATGTTCAATTCTCTCTGTCTCAGTAATCGCACACCAATTTCCGATATGGGTTTCCCAGCCAATCGTAGCGCCATTCTGGATAGCAACCGCTGTACCCCACGTTGGTGTTAAAATAGTAGAAGGGGTGATCGTGATGGTGCCATCGCGGAGGATATGGTCGATAGCTACCAGGATCGCCGGTTGGATAGTGCATTGGTGCATTAGGATCGAACGGGGCGTTTCCGTGATGATGATGACCACCAGGCCAGCGACTTCCAGACCAATTTGACCCGGCCCCCCCATCGCTCCCATGGTGAGATCCACCGTGATGGTCTTGAGGAGCACCATGCCCATGGTCGTGGGCAAGTGCTGGGATCGGGATGAGTGCCGACGAGACAACCAACAGTAAAGCCGAAAGCGACTGTCGGGTATAAGAGCATAATCGTGACATCTGCTTCTCCGTAAGTATCGAAAGTGCAACCAGCGGCGATTGCGCTTTGATGTTACTTGAAGCCATTCCCGCTACTATCGGACCTACGTGCAGCCTGACTATACGGACGTCTTATACGTTCACATCGGATTAGCGACTTGCATCCGTAGACTACTCAGTCTCTCGCTATGTCCACGTCCTAAGCAATGGGAATATGGGACCTTTTGCCCATTTCGTCAGGTGCCTCAACCTGCGATGGTCATTTCCGAGATAAGTCCATCATGCAGTTCGATTGCAAATGATCCGGTTCCATTGAACCCGTCACGGGCCAGGGTGGCGGTCATTGCCGCGAAATGATCATCACCCGATGTAACGATTGGGTTGAGACGCGCGTGGACTCCGATGAGCTCTTCCTGCGACCACGAACGGATCTCTTCATGTCCCTCGTAGACTTGTCCCCAGTCATCGATCCGGCCGTTAGGCGCGAATAAGGAAAGGAAACCCTCGGTATCCTCTGCATTTACAGCTGCGACAAGGGCGTCGACAATTAGTGGCGATTTCATTTGAAAATCCTCGATTTGTGGATGCGGTATGAAGGTATCTATGTGCGCTAATCGGCGACATAATTCAGAGAATCGTAGACGGTTCACCAGCTCGGTTTAGGTGTTCTCGATTGTACGAGTGTAGGCTCGCAATGCTGGCGCCAGCATCCTGTGGTCGCATGTTCGCTACTTGCAGCATGATCTCGTCCGAAACGGTCATAGGCGTCTCCCGGTAACTACGGCACGCGTTTCAACAGCCGCGTGCGAAGGCAGCGCGACGTAGCTTCGCATTTTGCAAGCGAAGGCATCAGTCCGAGGTGTATATGATCGATGAGAAGTCCGACACTAGACTGAGGTATGGGTGAGTATAGGTCGATCTGAACTGATCGATCTCAGAACCATCGTCGTTAGGGGCCGTTGCGGCGAGCTGGAGGGCGGGGTTAGGGATTCGTGGAAACCTCAGCTCATTCAATCAACTCTAGCTTGGGCCGAGCGCAATCGCTGTTCGTGAAGCCCCCACATCGAGGTCATGATCAAGATGCGTTTTCCGAGTTTCCTTCAATACCAAGCCTAGCTTTTACGTACGATCTGTCCGCGAGACTTGCAAAATACGCACATGCACTAATTTGGACCTGTAGCGGACTGGAGGATCGTGTGATCGATTGGCGAGAAGTGAAGGCAGCCACGAAGAAGGAACAAGCGGCGGCCTTGTGTTGCCGCATTTCGTCCTTGCGTGAATTCCAGGTTCTTCTCATCTCTAGTCTCGAAACCAATCGGTGGATCCTGCCGAAGGGCAATATTGAGTTTAAGGAGAAAGCCTACCGGTGTGCCCAACGCGAAGCCTTTGAAGAGGCTGGAGTGGAGGGAAAGATTAAGAAGCGGCCCCTCGGCTGCTACCGGTATCTTAAGGACGGAGGCATAGACACTGAAGTCAGCGTCCACCTGCTCCGGTTGATATTGGAGCAAGACATATATCCAGAAACTGGCCTTCGCCAGAAGCTCTGGACATCCCCCGCTAAGGCTGCCGACTTAGTCCTCGAACCCGATTTGGCTGAGATAATCGCGACATTTACGGACCTGACCAAACTGGTTTCCCAAGATCGAAACATTTTGCGCAAATCGGCCCTAAAAAAAATGTTCAAGGTATTGGATAGACCTCGCATTACCCCGCCATCTCAATTTAGTGGCTAGCCGGAGCCTCAAGTTTCCAACTACTTTCCTTCGTTAGGATGCACCCTTCACCGGCCGCAGTAGTCATTGCAAAAGGATTGCCGGAGGCAACCTTCAAGAATTGGCGTCTGCAAACGAAAAAATTATCGCATGGACGACCGCCCTAGTTCCTGTCCGTAGGCAGCTATCTCGTGACCGACGACGATCCTCTCAGCGTTGAAACCTCTCAGAGCGTGTTCAACATTAGCACCTTTGCGAAGGTGGGTTCGAAGTGACATGACATCGCCAGCAGCCTTGGCGACACCCATCGCCGTATGTGGGCGAACAACGAATGCCGCATCCCCAATAAGCGCCGTCGATCGCCCGCTCATACGTTCTGCTTCATAATCAAATATACCTTGTACGGATGGAGTTTCTTCCGCGTTGATTGCCACGGCAAATTGAGGTGGAAGCAAACGCGCCGCGTCTTCGCGCAACTGGCTGCGTCGAACCTCCGAAAGCTCTCCGCGAGCAAGGGAGAATCTCGAGGATCTACCGGATATCCCAGTAAATGTTCGTTCTAGATCAGCTTCATCGACAAACCGATACCAAACCCAGTTATAGCGCCGCCCACCATTGTCTATCTCGCCATCGGCTCCGGGCACGAGATAGCCGAGCGCATGATTGCCAGGCGCGATGTAGAAAGCAAAGTTTCCAGGTAACGGGGACGCGGAGGACGGAAGCGTATTCTCAGGGACGAGACCCCGCCACGCGACGTAACCTGCGTATCGACTGTTGATATCGACATTGATGGCCGACCTCACCAAGGAGCCAATGCCATCAGCACCTATAACTAGGTCAGCTGCCTCACTCGTACCGTCATCGAACTCGATTAGGGAAAAACCATTCTCCTCTCGCACCGTTTGGACCGGCTTGCCGAGGACATACTTTTCATTGCCGAGTTTAGACACGACAGCAGAATATAGGCGATCCCATGAGATCTGCATCTGTGGTGTATGCATGCGTTGGCTGACTGTGCCAGATTTCGTGAGATAGATTCTATGATTGGATACGACGCCGAACGTAGCTAGATGCTCGACACCGATTTCGCGCAGGATATGAAAAACCTCCTGCTGCGGGACAAGTCCTGCTCCTCGTCCTGCGAAACCGGTCGAGGAGCGCTCGTAAATTTTCACATCATGACCGTCACGGCCAAGCAGAATTCCAGCGAAAAGCCCAGCTAGCGAGCCACCCACTATTCGAATACGCAGCGCTTTCACGATCGCTTTCCCTGCTGATCACCTTCGGTTCCCCGACGATGTTCGAGTGACTTTATGAACAGGGCCGCGATCCCGAGTGCGCCACCAAGGATAGCCACACCGATCCAGCCCTCATAGCTCCAGGCCGCCGAGGCAAGTGCCGCACCCGCGGAGCCGCCAAGGAACATTGCCGTCATGAAAATCGTGTTGAGCCGACTGCGAGCGTCTGGATCAAGCGCATAGACAATATGCTGGTTCGACACGAGTGCGCTCTGAATTCCGAAGTCGAGAACGATGACGCCGATCACGAGCGCAATCAATGAAGTCCAGACACCGAACATCAACCAGGCTGCGATTGTCAGGATAATTCCGAGCCAAACGACAAAGTGCGGTCCCTTACGGTCGGCGACCTTGCCTGCAAGCGGAGCGGCGAATACTCCCACAGCGCCGACGATACCAAAAAGACCAGCAACATCTGCGCCAAGGTTGAATTTTGGTGTCGCAAGGTAAAGAGCAAGAACAGTCCAGAAGGCTGTGAACGAGCCGAAGAGAGCGGCCTGCATAAGGGCCGCGGTCCGCAGCGCACTTTCGCGCCTCCATAGATGAGCTAGCGACCTGAGGGCGCTCTTGTATGCCATACGAGAGACGGGAGCGTGGTCAGGGAGCGTTATATACATAAGTGCGGACGCTGCCAAAGCCATCGGTACTCCTAGCCAGAACATCTCGCGCCAACCAAAATGCTCGCCGACAAACCCGGACAATGTTCGAGAAAACAGAATGCCGGACAGGACACCCGCCATAACGGTGCCAATTGTAGATCCACGTTTTTCCGGATCCGTTAGAGATGCCGCAAACGGAACAATCTGCTGGGCAACTGTCGCGCTCGCGCCGACAAACAATGATGCTACCACGAGCGTCCCGGCCGTCGGAGCAAGAGCTGCCAATACAAGTGAGAACGCCAGAATAAGGAACTGGCCCACGATGAGCTTGCGTCGATGGACGATGTCGCCAAGTGGCAAGATAAAGAGAAGACCGAGTGCATATCCAAGCTGGGTGGCCGTGGGGATAAAACCTGTGATCTGCTGCGGGAAGTCATCTTCCATGATCCCGAGCATCGGTTGGTTGTAGTAGATGTTGGCGACAGCAATGCCGCTAGCAGTAGCCATCGCGTAGAGCGCGGTTGCCGAAAGTTTCGTCCCATGTCCCGCTCGCGATGCTGTATCTATTGTCATGACGAATTCCGTAGCTGTGCATTGAAGTTGAATTGTCGCTTTATGTTTTGACCCCGCCTCTATTCGTTATCTTGGACGTTCAGCTTCAATTCGACCGACTTAACGAAGGCCCGCAACGTCAGCGTGTTCGGTGCTCTGCGGAAATTTCGATACGAAGCATCCTCAGAGTTTCGGAGTCGGAAGAGAGAAGCGTTCAATAGCGGTGTCATGGCAACGCTCGATACCTAAAGCCCCCGACAACCACGATGTTTCGCAGGGAAACAGGTCGCAATCCTATCCTGATAAGGTCTCTGGTGCCTAAATGATGCCTTTGTTTGGCATCAGGTGGGAACGATGAAGGATCTACCCACATTGATCGTCGGCATCCTGGCCTTCTTAGCAGTTGGCTATGTCGTGATGCTGTTTGGCGGACAGTGGTGATTACGCGGTACTCACCACATCCATCTTTCCTCAACCCGGCATGGGTTTTGTCCGACGGTAGAAGGCGTGTTTGCCGTTAAGCTCCGCCAAGTTCACTGCGGATTTCACCAACCATTCTTCCCGTAGAATCCGAAAAATTCAGGCCTCATATCGGATGATGGAGAAGTGGATCGACCGATTTTGGCATTCCAAAATCACTTTCTTTCGCAGTCGGGCAGATTGTCGAGCAAGCCAATCAGAAGTGCTTCAAGATTGGCCTCAGCAACGAGAAACAGATACTTGCAAAAAAATTGAATCGAAATAGCTTTCGCATCCAAGGGTAGATGGGGAAGTGACGTGACTGGTGGACAGATAGCAGTTTTAGTATTCATACTGGGTATGCCCGTTTGGGCAATTGCTGCAACGATCATAGCCTGGAAGCATTCCGCCCGCGCTAAGGCCTCGCGGGAAAAATTGACCAGCTTGGAGCAACGCTACAGCTCGATTAGCAGCGAAGAAGCAGAGGTAGAACGCCTGAAAGAGGTGGCGAATTCACTTTCGGAGAACATCTCAGCACTGAGAGACTCGTACACAGATAAGAAAGCCTTGTTCGACCGCCTTGCCAAACAGGTTGCTATATTTGACGAGAAGCTGGCCTTTGCGGAAATGGGCGTTTACGAGCCCCACTTTGATTTCAACGATAGTGAGCAGTACAAGCAAGCGATCCTAGAAAATCGAGAACTCCAAAAACGGATGGTTTCGACTAAGTCTGCCGCGATTGCTAAAACCGAATGGACTGTCAGCGGTAGTAAGGCCAAGGGCCAGACGATGAATAACCGCAACGTAAAGCTGGCTCTTCGAGCGTTTAATAACGAGTGCGACGCCGCCGTGGCAAATGTTCGCTGGAATAATGCGAACGCCATGGAGAAACGCATAGTCAACGCACGGCAGCAAATAGATAACCTTAATGCTACAAATGATATTGAAATAACTGAGGAGTACCTTCGCTTGAAGCTGGTCGAGCTTCAGCTAACGCATGAGTACCGCGAAAAGCTTAAGGCGGAACGAGAGGAACGCGCCGAAATGGCACGCGCCGCTCGAGAGGAGCAGAAATTTATCCGCGACATGGAACGTGCTGAGGAGGAGGAAAGCCGCTATCAGCGGTTACTCGACAAAGCTAAGGTGGATGCAAACAAGGCATCGGCGGACAAAATCGGCGCCTTCAACGAGAAAATCCAGATGCTGGAAAAGGATCTTGCCGAGGCTCATGCGAAATTTGAGCGGGCCCAAGCAATGGCGGAGAAAACGCGCTCCGGGTACGTCTACATTATCTCGAACATCGGCTCCTTCGGCAACGAGGTCGTAAAGATCGGCCTGACTCGACGCCTAGACCCAGCTGATCGTGTCCGCGAACTCGGCGACGCTAGCGTGCCCTTCATCTTCGATACCCATGCGATCATTTACAGTGACGATGCTCCTGCACTGGAGCGAGCGCTACACAACGAGTTCCAGAAAACGCGCATAAATGCGCAAAATTTTCGGAAAGAATTCTTCCGCGTGTCGATCGATGAAGTCGAGAATGCCGTGCAAAGGCTCGCCCCTGGTGCACCATTTTTCAAGGATGTCGAAGCTCAAGAGTATCGTGAAACATTGGCGCGAAGAAACGCAATGCTAGCGGCGATTGAACCTCCGGAATTGGTCGCCTTCCCAGCAAGCATCTGAGCCTTTCAAGAACGAGCCGAGTTCCTTCATACCTTGCAGACGAAAACTAGGACGTCTTTGGAAACAAAGGCGTCACGTTGTCGGCGTCAGCTTGCACAGCACCGCGGGCATCCGTCTTAGCGCCTGTCGGGCCTTGCACGTTTTGCAGGATCCTTGCGAACCGATCGGCCTGGTTATAGAAATCCGGCTTCTCTGGAAGGACTAATCCAAATTTTTCGCACACCAGTGTGATCAGATCCATCGCCCTTACGGCGAGCTGGGTATAGCCTGCCACTCTCCGCTCGAAGAACCCATCGTGAGAACTCTTCGAAAGATCGAGGCTATCCAATGCGTTTTCGAGATTAGATACCCTGTTTGAAAACCACTGGATCTCTTCACCAAGTTCGGTGCCAAGCAGCTGCCAGTTCACATCCTTGGGAAGCGCGAGGACCGGTTCAGGCACATGAAATGCGAACTCAATCTCTTCAGCCGGATTGAACTCGGGCTTGTCGTGAACTGCTGCAAAACAGGCACCCACATAGTCATCCAGGGCAAGGACTGTTACCATTGCAAGGCTACGTGCATTCTGTTCTGATCGGCTGGGCTTGAACAAGCTGCCGCTCACCGTAAGAACAGAGCGAGCGCTCGCGCCGATGGCATAGCTACCTGCGCCAATTAGCGCTCCCAACGTCATTATGCCTTGAGTCGTGCTAAAGAAGTCGGTCACCAGATACTCCAGTCATAGAAGCCCGTGCGGCATCGCCCAAACCAAGCGGGAATCACGCTTTCAAGAATGATTTTGCCTGCCTCTAAGTGAAAAACAAACCAAGACCGCGCCTCTCGAGGAAATCCACAGGGAAGGAAAGCATTCTTTTACAGAAAGATGTTGACTGTCGGCCCATCGTTCAAGGCGGCTAGTCCTAAAGCGTGGACAGTCAAGTGGAATAACCTTGCCGACACTATGGGGTAAGACACTCGTTACATATCCCGCACCCATCTTCCTCAAAACAGTCGCTCTGTCGATTCCGCTGACAACATTCACAAAAAAGCGTTGAAGACCAACGGCATGAGGCGTCAGGCGGTAGTATCTCGATGAATTCGTCGCCGATTATGGTCACCATTCTATCCTTCACAATCCTTGGTACCAAAATTGCTTCTTAAGATGGGATGAAAACTAGCGACCGCAAGGCAATCAAAGATGACCCTTTATCGTCGTGCTCGAGTAATTAGAGCAATCGTCTGCTAGCCGCCTCCGGGAGGAGATCGGTCCTGCTCAAAGCGATCTGAATGATCGAAGGCGAATAAAACGGTTCGGTAACTCTAGGTTACGCGCGTCGTCGCAGACGCACTGTCGCCACCACGGTCCGAATGGCCGACAATTCTACGCGACACGCCTCACTGAGATGTTCTTGACATCGCTAATACAGCATCGTGCGCTGTGGCGGCATCAAGGTTGATCCTGATATTGCGTCCAATCGAAAGGTGACGTTTCAGCGAGGATCTGGGTTCGAGCAGCCTTCATCACTTACGCTTCGGAAACCGTCCAACCATGCAACAAACCGGAAATCGGATATGTCTTGAATGTACGGGCAAACCAACGGACTCCGCCCCATTTCAGCGGCTTCCCTACCTTCCGCGAAAATCTGCGACCGCTGCTCTTCCTTGATTTCATTTGTTTTTGTCATGCCTCAAATTACCATGCAGCCTCCATGAGATCAGCTATACGTGAGTTCAGTCGCTTATCTCTGGGTATGTATGCATGACGTTCGCGACCAAACTCCTTTTCCAGACGGCGAAAACCGCCCACACGCGCGGCGCGGACGGTTTACACCTCAGCCAAAATAGACAGCTGTTTAGAATTTCACGCCGACGCCGACCTGAACGATGTTCTCTTTGAAGTCGACATTGCGACCAAGAAGTTCACCACGACCGTAGTCGTTGTAACGATATTCCAGGCGTCCAAAGACGTCGTTGGTGAAGGCGTAGTCCACACCGCCGCCAACAGTCCAGCCATTAAGCGTGTCGTCGTCGTTGCCAACAGGAGTCTTCAGCTTAACGTTGGTGGCAGCCCAACCGCCTGCTGCGTAAATCAAGGTGCGGTCGAAAGCATAGCCAACGCGGCCACGAATGGAACCACCGAAGCCGCTTTCGAGCTTGAGGCCGCCGCCATACTTCTTGTCGGCCCAATCGTAGTTGATATCGCCTTCGAGACCGGCGACGAAGTTATTGGATAGCTGCCAGTTGTATCCAGCAAAAGCACCGAGGCGCCAGCCGTCAAAGCTGTCCGAACCCAGGCCAGTTGCTTGGCCGGTGCCCCAGCTATAGCCGGTGTGGCCACCGACATAGGCACCTTCCCATGAAAAGGCAGGCGAAGCATCGACAGCTTCCGGCGCGGAAGGAATTTGATCGACAGCGTCTGCAGCGTATGCGGCAGTCGAGGCGCAGAGGGCAGCCATGGAAGCTGCGAGAATAAGAAGGCCCTTCATGGGGTGAAATCTCCAAATCGCGTTGTCTAGTGTCATTAAGAAGCGACGCAGAAGGTCACTGGCCACAATGTCACGAGGCCAAAAAACATCAGCCACTGGATTCGCGATTGTAGATTCCGACACTATTCACCCCAGAACACGGTCGAGAACGCCTCCGACAACCCAGTGCGACATATCTGCAACAAGACTCAGATCGATGTAGGGATTACGGAAAACCTGGTGGTTTTAGCTGTCGGAATGATCGGGCCCACCGGAAGTCAACACTTCACGCCCTTTCTTAGTGATCTTGGCACGTGTCATGGCCAGAACGTAATTCTCGGAGCCTAGTTGGACCAACATTTCCTTATTCGAGCGTAATCGCTCAAGGAAATCTATGACTTCCTTTTCATGATCGCCAATTATGATTGTTTCTTTTGGCGGCATAAGGTTCCGTGAATTTGAAACTCAATTTCCTTACCACCATAGTCCGCTCACAGGAAGCTCGCTCGCGTCCATTTAAGAGATGCCAGTTCCAGACTAGGTGTCATTAACTCTTTATCAACCATAGTGGGCAACGCTCTCCGGGGTCACAGGAGAGCATGCAATGACAATGGCATTCCTTCTAGATACCTGCGTCCTAAGCGAGAGCAGTAAGCCAAAGCCGCACCCATCGGTAATAGACTTCTTCAACAGCGCAGAGGACTTGATCATTCCCGTCGCAGCACTCATGGAGCTTCAGATGGGGATAATGAAGGTTTGTGAAACGAGCCCTTTAAAGGCGGTTAGACTCAGTAATTGGTATCAGAGGCTTACTTCCGGGGAAATCCCCATCGCCCAAACAGATCGTCTAGTTTGTGAGGTATGGGGGACGCTCGCGGCAGATCCACGCCTTCGCCATCTGGTCATTCCTCGGCCCGAGACCAAAAGACTACGAGCGGGCCAGGATATGCATATCGCAGCGGCGGCCCTGGTTCATCGGGCCGCGATAGCCACTTTCAATGTAAAAGACTTCCTCCTCATTGACAGCTACTACCCTTTGCCAGGGATCTACAACCCGATGGAAGGGGTATGGCACACGAGGATGGAGCCACTCTACGGTGGTCAGTTGCTAAATGCTCAATAGTTTTGACGGTTGAAGGCCGTGGCTGCCACAGTACTACAAGCGTGTTGCTGGCTGATAGATGATGTTCAGCGAGCAATTTTTGCGTATGCAGCAAAAGAGTAAAGCTCTTCAAACAGCTGCCGATCCGCCCGGCCTTCACTGGAGAGAGCCCTCAATGCAGCTTTCTGCACACGTTTGATGGGGACCTTTTCGCAGCGTTCGCGTACGTAAACGTACAGCTCGTGAGCACTTAGTCCCCTTGAAGCGCCTTCAATCAGCAAGTCGTGGATAGCATCAAGCTTCTTACCCATGGCGGCTAATCCCAAATCGATCGCGACAATTGTCAATGCGACAGGCACGGGAATGGTTGCACCCAATCCTCCATCAAGCAACGCGACGATGAGTTTTTCCACTCTTTGTCGCGCCAAAGAAATTCAAGAAAGTGTCGTGCTTCAGGCCTAGTCTGGGAAGCGGTGCAGCATCTGTCGAAGCTGTTCGTTTTGGACAGAAAGCCTGGACGACAACGCCCGGCGAAGTTGCGCAATCTCTACGTCAAGCTCCGCCATATCTTCGTTAGAAAGATGAGCCCTGGTCTGCGGCAGATCTATGATTGGTTGTCTGCCCGGTCTGACTGGTGCCTCGTATGCGATTGCAGGAGACAGCACCATTCTGTCAGCGATTAGATCGTCCTCATCGCTTTGAGCTGCTCCACCAGCCCCGGAGACCGCGCTGTCCAGACGCTCATCCATGATCTGGGCGGATGATTTCGCCGCTAGCGGCACATCAATTGGTGCATCAGCTTCGATAGGAGAACGGTCGGTCATCCCGACATCTTCGGTATGCGGCACCGAACTGCTTGCCCCGTTAACGCCTGCGCCTATCGGATCATCAACTCCGATCACTGGTACCATGACTGGCGGAGCGGCATGGTCGGCACTAGGGGTTTGAGCTACCGAAACCTGAGATCGCTTACCTTCCTCACTCTCGGCAACACGGATCTTCAAACTGATGATATTTTGGGCTGGCTTTTCGACGTTGTTTACTTGCGGTGACTTTCGCGAAACCAACTCGGTTAGAAAATTCCAGGGCATCCTCATGGCGAAACCATCCTTCTCACTGTTAGCGCCAAAGCCAAAAGTGTCGGACCACTCCCAAGCCTAACACCTCTGAGGGAATCACTAGATTCTACTGCCTCAAAAGTGGTTAGGTCAATTTAGTTACGCATCTCGGATCCAGCACGCCATGAGGGTCGGCTACATTCCACCCTAACGGCCAGCAGAGAGTTCGCATCGTTCAACCTCCTCCCGCACCGTCCGCAGGGCTGCCATCACATTGAGCACGGCAATGTGCGCGGCTCGATATCGTTCTTCATCTGGAGCCTTCAACGCGAGCCATTCAGTAAGCCGCACGGCCTCCTGGAGGTGATGGCCCTCGGCGGCATCAAGATGCCGGACAACCTGTCGGCAAACGCTACGCTCTGCGATTGGATCGATTTCATGTTGCATTTTAGCTCCCCGGCGACATTGGTTGTCTGCAGACCACTCATTCGTCCTCATCAGGCAGCTCACGCCACTCACCAGTCGCCTTATCGAGGACGATGACCGTGCTAGGCTTCGCATCCAACGCTCGAAGCTCTTGGTCCGCGTAGTAAGGCAACTCAATGCCGTGAGCATTTGCACGCTCCATCGCCTGACGTCCGGCCATGCTCAGCCGCCGAGCCGCACGCTGGAGGCTCAGGGCGCCGATCGACCACCCTTCAAGAATTGTGCGTTC
The DNA here is from genome assembly GCF_014198105.1 of Aliirhizobium cellulosilyticum. Classification (NCBI taxonomy): domain Bacteria; kingdom Pseudomonadati; phylum Pseudomonadota; class Alphaproteobacteria; order Hyphomicrobiales; family Rhizobiaceae; genus Aliirhizobium; species Aliirhizobium cellulosilyticum. The sequence goes on from NZ_JACIGW010000003.1 coordinate 229,846, forward strand.
GTATTCGGGGTGGCCCTTCCTGAAACGATCCCGATCCCCCGCACGAAAAATCGACACCGACTTTAAGATGCAACCGATGGCATCTTCATCTGATAGGTATCCAGCCTCAAAGCCAGTTTCACCTGGCCAATCTTCGGCATGCCACCACTTCGGTCCCTTCGTGCCTGTCTCATTGCTTCCAATCTCGATCCGCCAGTGAGATCCCCGCGCACGAAAATAGAAAAGTTGGCCGTCAACTTCTCCTTCCGCTTGCACAGGGCAATAACCGGCTAACTCCTGCAAGATGAAATTTGACAAACTCTCCAACTCGTCGCGCGTACGCGGGAGGAGGCTCAACCGCTCCAGATTAAATGGCGCATCCGGATTCTCAGGCTCAAATTTCAGATCATATCCTTTTGCCTGCAGAACTTCGAACAGGCTGCTAAGCTGTGAAGTCTCGGTCGGCTTCCAACCGTCATCAGCGATATTGTAACCCTCAGCTTTGGCAAGCAATTCAATATCTCGAACTTCTGAGGTCGTGGCGCCAGGCACCTGCACAACGTGGGTCGGATCACCGTTCGACCAAACCGTTTTCCAGTAAATTTTCAATTTACTCATCGTCGAACCCTTTGATTGCTTGACTAGACAGATCAATCACCAAGCCAGGGCGAAAGCCGACAACATCCACCTCTCGGTGATAGCCGCGCGGATTGCATAGCACCCTCGTGTCCCCCTCAAGATAATCCGAGAAATGATGGATGTGCCCATGAATCCAGAATTGCGGTCGCCAAGTGTGGATCAGCTCGCGCAGATCGGAAGCGAATGCTGCATTCGTAATGTGACCAATAAATTGGGGGCTAAGTGATCTTGGCGATGGCGCGTGATGCGTCAATACAACGGTCGTTCCATCAAACGGCACCTCTAGTTGGCTTTGAATGTACGCACGGCTAGCCAAATGGCGTTCAAGCAGATCATCTGCGGAGATCAGATGCAGCCCGCCGTCCTCCCGTCTCTGCGGCAGAACAATCTGATAGAAATCCATCATGCGTCGAGTGCATTCTCTGATCGCCAGGTCACGACGAGCGCTAAGCGGTAGGTGTCCCTCAGAATGGGCATCGATCTCGAAGTCGGTCCAGAGGGTTGCCCCGATCACCCGGACACCATCCTTCTGAAATACCCCGTTCTCCAGAACATGTACGTTCGTGCCGATGGTAGCGTTGCGAGCGTACTCAAGTGTTCCGTCGATTGAAGATCCATAATAGTCATGGTTGCCCAAGGTCGCGACGACGGGCATATGCGGAGCGATCTCAGACTTCAGATAATCGATGGACCTTTTGATATCATCCGTGACGTCACCTGGATAAATGCAGATGTCCGCCTCTGGGATGATGAGGGGCCGCGGATGTAACAGGTCCAGTCGAGAGGCGTGTAAGTCGCTAATAACCCAGGCCTTCATGACCGGATCTCCTGTTTGGTGGATCGGGTCGTTCGTGATTTCCGAGTTGAGGGGTAAATATTGGGTCGCTTCAAATTGCTGGTTTCACGACGCAGTTCATCGAGCCTGGCGGGCGACATGCAACCGTGCTCATACAAATCGTTTACGACCTTGAGAAGGAGCGTCTTTTGCTCTCGAAGGATCTCTTCTGAGCGCTTCATCTCCTCGGAAAGGATCGAGTCGACGCGATCAACCAGCCATGGGACTTGCTGATTTCCAATGGCATCCCACGCGGTTCCGGTTCCCAGCTGCAACAACCGGTTGCCCATTCCTAGTTTTGTCTCCATTAGCAAGGCCAGATCGGTGGCCGCGGCGAGATCACTGTCTCGCCCAGCGCCTGATCCGTGGCCATGACTGCCCAGCACCAAGCGTTCGGCGGCCATGCCAGATAAAAGGATGCAAATCTCATCGCGATACTGCTGCGCGTTGCCGAACAAATTCATGGGCCGTTCGAACACCGCGCTCCCAGCGGACTGGGTCCTAAAACGAGGATTAAGTTGATTGCGGATAAATGCGCCCAAAAATTTCCCGTAGTCGATGACAGTTCCAACAATGGTATGCCCTGCCTCATGGATCGCCACGCATCGCCGATACTCACCAACTACATGCAGCATCTCCGGTAGGGTCGCTGAAAGGTCTGTCAATTTGAGCGCCCGCGCTTCCCGTCTCGCGTTTTTTTTGCCATCGCGGACGAGTTGAGCAAGATCGGCACCTGCCATCCCTTCCGTCTGAGGGCCCAATTCCCGAATATCGAAAGTGAGGTCCCGCCCCAGAAGTTGACGTAGGATTGCTAACCGATCCTCTTCACTCGGCAGCTTGATAGCGACATGTCGATCAAGTCGCCCCGGCCGAAGGACCGCAGGGTCAATCTTGTCCGGGTGGTTCGTGGCTCCGACTACCACCACCCCATCCCTAGACGCAGCCCCGTCGAGGCACTCCAAAAGTGCGTTCACGACTTGGACCGAATAATTGGCATAATCACCGCTGAAAGCTTCTCGACTTCCGACGGAGTCAAGTTCATCGATGAAGATGATACTTGGCGCCTCATTTGCAGCGGCTTGGAAGTCTGATCTCATTGCCTTGAGAAGGTCGTTGAGACTGCCTTTGGCCTGCCACTGACTGAGTGAGGTCGCAACAAAATTAACTTCGCACGTCGCTGCCAAAGCTTTCGCAAAGACAGTCTTCCCGACCCCTGGCGGGCCGCTAACAAGCAAACCGCGATCGACGTCAGACCATTTGAGCGATCCGCGTTTCCATCGTTTCAGATCATCCGCTAACTGTAGACCCCACTGCTTTGCTTCGCCGTAGCCGTGAAGCTCATCAAGTCGCGGACTACTCTCGATCGAAGGAACTACGCGAGTGGTTTCTGGAGCAAACCTCTTCAGTCGTTGAAGGCTATCTGAAATAGGCCGGTCCCGCCTGAGGGCGCTAACCATGATATCCCGAGGATAGGTCAAAAGCCTCGATGCTTGGCCCGTCGTGATGGATAAGTCCAATGCCGTCCTGCACGCTTCTCGCAGATCGGCGGGGGTCACCGACTCCATCTGCACGGTTGCATCAGCCGCGACAAGAATCTCGGTTGGCAGGATCGGAGTTTCGGAAATGACGATCGCCCGTCTTTTCGGGAAGCATGCGGACTGGAAGGATGCCTTGATCCTTTCGGGTTTGTCCTTCGCCGCGACCAATAGATAACCTGATGTGAGGGAGCTCGATGCCTCGAGGTTCTCGTTGAGATAAACAGTGGCTGAGGGCTCAAAATCCTCCGCTGATTGCGCGGGCGGCGTCAGTAGTACCAACAACCCAGGAGCGCCCAAGGCGAACGCGGGTTGAGTGTGAATTGAAGCAAGGAAGATACGGTGGAAAGCGTGATCGAGGACGCCCGAGCCGATTTTCTCGGTTCTGGAAAATACAGACATAGTGGTTCCTTCGCCGCCAAATAGCGGTCGTAAAATGACAGGGGGGATTGTGGGATTCAGTCGAGTATGCGTCGGACGATCGTCTCGGGTCCGATGAGCCGCTCGTCTAGATCCATCGAAACGAAGCGATGCAAAACCATCGAAGCTAAACCAGCCATCGGTTTCGTTTCGCGAAATACCATCAACGCTTCCGCCACCGTCAGGCTAGAGCACTCATCAAGCGCGGCAAGGAGACGAATTCGGTCTGAAAGCGCGGCTTCGTAACGAGCATAGCGGAGGAGATCCTTGGCATTCTTCAGGCGAACGCGCGGAAGCGATCGGCTCTCTACCTGCTCGTAGCTGAGACCAGCGGTCTTGGCAGCACGTTGCGCCCAATCTGGTGGCCCCTCCTCTCGGACGCCGTCCAAGAGGAATGCTCCCTGCTTGCCCTTAATCAGGAAATCGGGGCGGTACGTCTGACCTTTGTGGGAAAGCGCCACAGACCTGCATGACCACGAAATGATATCGTCATTGACATCAAGAATACATGCAACGTCGCGGGCCAATTGGTCTCTGAATAGGACCGGGCCCTCACAACGAACTGTGCTGAGTGGATAGAAAATCTGTACGGTATTCAATGACGCACTGGAGTGCGAAGAAGAGATGCTCATCGTGAACCCTCAAATAGACATGGAACCGAATCCCCTGTTCGGGGAAGTTCAATGGCCTATTCGTATCGTGGGTCGAGCGATCTTGGTCATAAGGAACAAATACGGAACGAAATCGATCCTGTCAACGACTTAGTTTCGTGCCACGGTTCGCCGCGGCTTCAAGGGCGAGCCTCCGACCTACCCGCTGCGTCCCTCGCTTGGGCTCATCTTCCAAAGCTCCAGCCGAGGAACATTCGTGATGTTCGACGAAACACGGTCAGCGGCCAATTCGCCAATCATCAGCTCACCGAGGCGGTGTCCGTATTGTCGAAGGTCAACACGGTAGGACGTCAACGAGGGCGACAAGTATCGGCAAACAGGGTTTTCTCTGAAGCCAATAACCGCAACATCGCGCCCGGGCTCAAGTCCGCTTATTTGGAGCTTTTGATACAAGCCCATCGCCATCGTTTCCTGAATGAGAAGGACTGCATCGGGTCGAGGATCAATGTCCAGTAGACTACTGGCGATTTCATGTCCTCCGGCGATCCTGTCGTAAGGTCGAAGAACCAAGGTGTCGTCATAGGGTAGTCCCGCATCATTCAACCCGCGTCGATACCCTTCCAGAAACTTGAAATTGCTATTGGTTTCCTGAGACGTCAGTCCCAGTACAATGCGAGTCCGACCCGACTTAACGAAACGCCTGACAGCGTCCGCGGCAACTGAACCGAAATCAAGATCGAGAGCTGCATAGTCTCCCCTGGTCTCGCTGCTTCCCAAAGCAACAAATGGAACCTGAGCCTTCAGTAGATAATCAACCCGCGCGTCATATCGTTGAATATTTGAGATAATAAAAGCATCCGCTAAATGGCGGTCCACAGCGCGGTACAAAAACTCATTTTGATCCTGATCCGACGAGCATGGCAGGATAATTAAATCCATTCCGGCACTGGCTAATGCTCCTTGGAGCCCCTCACTCAAGGCCATGAAAAAGGTCTCGCCCGCTACCGTACGCCCAATATCAGTTCTCATCGTCAACGCGACAGTGTTGGTACTTCCGCTTCGGAGGCTTCGACCTGATTGATTAGGTCGGTAGCCCAACCTTTCCGCCTCCGCGCGGATCCTGTCACGCGTCTCCAGACTCACATCAGCGCTATCGTTCATTGCACGCGAGACAGTGCTGATTGACATCCCCAACTGAGAAGCCAACTCACGTATGCCTATGCCTGAGCGCTTGCGCATGCTGTCCCTTTTTTATCGTCCGATAGCCTTCTTGACACGGCGAGGCTTGAGTGACAACTTCCGGAAACGTTTCCGGGAGGCGGAATTGCTTAATGTGCTGCGCGACCATGAAGCCCATGTTTGCGGGCATATTCTAACGCCTCACATCGTTTCGATAGAGGAGAAAAACCGGAAACGTTTCGTTTTAGGTTTTATGGTGGAGGAATCATGGATACCTTAGAGAAGGAGACGCTCGGTAAAATCACCCGGCGGCTTCTGCCGATTTTGATCTTTGGTTATTTTATCGCGATCCTTGATCGCGCGAACGTGGGTGTCGCCGCGCTTACAATGAACCAGGATCTGGGACTGTCGACCGCAGCATTCGGCTTTGCCGCAGGCGTTTTCTTCGTCCCATACGTCTTGCTGGAACTACCATCCAATTTGGCGCTTGAACGGTTCGGCGCACGATGGTGGATCGCCCGCATTATGTTAACTTGGGGTCTTATCTCCGCAGCTCATGCTTTGGTTTGGAGCGCTGAGAGTCTTTACGTAGTTCGAGCGCTTCTAGGTGCCGCCGAAGCTGGCTTCTTCCCAGGCGTTGTCTTCTATTTGACCTTGTGGTTTCCCGCTGCGTACAGAGGCCGCATCATGAGCATGTTCATGACTGGCATCCCAATCGCACTCGTTTTGGGCACTCCACTCTCGACGATCCTTCTTGAGCTCGATGGCGCGATGGGCCTTCACGGTTGGCAGTGGATGTACATTGTGGAAGGCATTCCCGCGATCATTCTCGCGTTCTTCATCCCCTTCCTGCTGCCAAGCGGGCCAGCCCAAGCGAAGTTTCTGTCAGAGCAAGAAAGGGCATGGCTCATTTCACGACTGGAGCAGGAGCGAGCCGAAAAAGCCATGGTGGGCCAGGGTAGCCATGGAAAACAGCTTCTCAAGGCACTGCTGAGCCCACAGGTTTTGCTGTTCTGCCTGATGTATTATGGATTGACCAATCTCAATGGCGCAGTGAGCACATTCCTGCCGCTTATCCTGAAGGAGTTCGGTTTCGGCCAACTGCAGTCAGGTTTTGTTGCCGCCATCCCATATGCATTCGGCGCGGTCGGCATGCTTCTGCTTGGACGCCTCGCCGACAAGCCCGGAAGGCGAGTTGCTACGAACTATCTGGCACTCGGTATCTCCGTAATCGGCCTTCTAGTTACTGCTTGGATAAACGATCCAACGCTCAAACTCATTTCACTTTGCTTCGCGGCTGTGGGGGTATTTGGGGCCATGCCAGTGTTCTGGGGCCTACCAACAGCGGTTCTTAGTGGTGTGGTCGCGGCAGGCGGCATCGCGCTTATTAACTCGTTGGGCAACCTTTCCAGCGTCATCAATCCGTGGGTGATCGGTATCATTCGCGACCAGACTGGAAACTTTAATGGCGGCTTCTACTGGCTCGCTATCATGGCAACCATGTCGATGATCGTACTCACGGCAATCACATTGACCTTCGGTCGTGCCAGCGCCGCTTCCAAGAGGACTTAATTCATGCGCATCACAGAAATTCGGCTACGCCAACTTCATGGTACCTTGCCGACCAATGGAGATCATTGGGAAGAACGCCTCGTCCGTCCCATTGATATCTATCCCGAATATCGGACCCGTAACGACCACGAAGGTGGTACGCAGACTACCGACGGCTTCAAGATCGTCACCTACTTCGTTGAGGTTCACACCGATGAAGGTGTAACTGGACTTGCTGGTCCGATACCGGAAGGCGTTGCATTCATTATCGCACGCCAACTCCGACGGTTTCTGATCGGCCAAGATCCGATCGCTGGCGAAAGGCTTTGGGATCAAATGCATCGTGGCATGGTGCATGGACGACAGGGCGATGCGATGCTGGCCATCAGTGCCATCGACTGTGCACTCTGGGATCTGCGGGGGAAGTGGCTAAATCAGCCGGTGTACCGCCTGCTGGGTGGACCTACACAGACGACTATCCCAGCATATGCCTCAATGCTCGGGTTCGCAGTGCTCGATGCTGGTAAAGTCCACGAACGCGCAGTCGAGTATAAGGAAAAAGGATACCGTGCACAGAAGTGGTTCTTCCGTCACGGCCCGATGAGCGGTGCGGATGGCTTGAAGAAGAATATCGAGTTGGTTCGAACGCTTCGCGAGGCAGTCGGCGAAGACTATGATCTGATGTTCGATTGCTGGCAGGCAATGGATGTCGGATATGTTGTCGAGCTAGCCGAACGGATTGAGGAGTACAAGCCGCGTTGGCTCGAGGAATGTGTCATGCCGGACCGTATCGAGAGCTACTCGAGAATTCGGGAACGCATCTGCACCCCCCTCTCCGGCGCCGAACATGAGTATACGCGCTGGGGCTTTAAGCGGTTTCTTGATGCGGGTGCCTTGGATGTTATTCAGCCGGATATCTATTGGTGCGGCGGTCTTACCGAAACACTGAAAATCGCGGCTCTTGCGACCACTTATGATGTCGTGACCATTCCTCATGGCCACTCGACTTTTGCGACCGCGCATTTTTCTGCAACACAGTCTCCCATCCATACTCCCTATCAGGAGTATCTGGTCAAATGGAATGCCGTTCACCAGCACTTCTTAGTTGACCCATTGGATGTGATTGATGGCATGATTAATGTGCCTGACAGACCGGGGATGGCGATGGAAATTGACACGTCCAAGATTGAGAACGAGGCAATCGTTTTCAGCGACTAGCAGGAGCCCTCGAAGCGAGACTCTGATTTTGCAATTGCCCCAACGAAAGCCAGTTTAAACCGTTTCTGTTTCGTTGGATTGGAGTGTCCATCGCCAAATGGATGCAGTCGGTAAAGTTCACGACTTTTCCAACTGCGCCCATTTTGGACGACGATGTTCTCATTCTCTCGTCTTTAGCTAGCTGAGTTCGACAAACTCCAGCTGACGACGGCCATTCCCACGGCCAATCCCGCGAGTGAAAGGATTATCGAAGCCAAAACATATGTGAATGCCGCACTCTGGTGCCCAGCGTCCCATAAGCTGACCGCATCAAGCGAGAACGTTGAAAACGTCGTGAAACCACCAAGAATACCCGTCGTCAAGAAAAGCTTGAGCTCTTGAGGGAGATCCGATTTGAGTGCGAAGAGCGCCGTTATGGCGCCCATTGCGATCGATCCAACGATGTTTACCGTCAACGTACCATACGGGAAGTGGAGACCCAGTAGCCTCGCCGAAACGACATTGACGATTTGCCTTAAGACACCACCAATTCCGGCGCCGAAAAAAACGACAAGATAAACCATTCATATGCTCGCTATGTTGCACATCGGGTTAGCTTCAATTCGAGTGCGCCATCGCGCAACCATACATACAGATAGGTAATTGCCTGTTGTGAGACTTCGGGAGCTGCCAAGACTGTGCCAGAAGCGGTTGATCGATTCCGATCGAAGCCGAATTCTTTAATTGATACCTGTAGCACCCTTCCGGTCACACTCAGCTTCGATACCTCGAGCTGATTAACTTGCGCAGTGCCCGCGTTCCGTGGGCACTGCGCGGTTGAAGATGGCTTAGGATTCGACCACAATGGCAGTGGGCCTAAAGCCACTTGGTTGAACGCGTGAGATAGGAAGCCTGGCTCACAAAGCAGCTAGAACAGGCACCTAACGAAACAGTGGTTAAAGGATGCTGTCGTGATGTACTGCCTCAAAGAGCTGTGCGTTCTTTGTGTAATCCACGTTGACGCCAATCAAGACTGGACCAGGGATATCGAAAGCGCTTCGAAGTGTGGTTGCAAGGTCGTCAGGCCCTGATACCTGGAAACCTTTGGCGCCGAATGCCTCTGCGTATCGCACAACATCTACAGATCCAAGGTCGGTACCGGAATGACGCCCGTATTTGAGCTCTTCTTGAGCCGCCACCATGTTGTAGCTCCCGTCGATCCAAACCATATGAACGAGGTTCGACCTCAACCGTACCGCCGTTTCAAGCTCCATAGCCGAGAACAGAAACCCACCGTCGCCGGAAACTGAAAGGACCTTTTCAGTCGGGCGTACGATACTGGCGGCGATCGCCCACGGAAGCGCGACACCGAGTGTCTGCTGGCCGTTGGAAATAAGAACTTGGCGTGCACGGAAACTGGTCAGGTAACGCGAGAGATACAGGCTGAACGATCCCATGTCCGAGCAAAGGGTCACGTCAGGGGACATGAATTTCTGCAGCTCGGCAATGATCCTGAAAGGGTGGATTGGATCGCCTCCTTGAACTGCTGCTTCCGCCAAAAGGTTCGCGCGGTCATGTTTGATCTGTTCGAGTAGTAAGCTCGTCCTTTTGCTAAGTACCGAACGCGTTATGAGCACGCTCAATTGATACAGGCTCTCCTCGATGTTCCCGATGATCTCAACCGATGGATTATAGTCGTTTTCGATTTGAGCCGGGACGACGTCAATGTGGACAATCGCTCGGTCGTTATCCTTATTCCAGATTGACGGCCAGTATTCGATGGCGTCGTATCCGATGGTGACGACCAGGTCAGCCGATTCCAGGAGCTGATCCACCGGCTGGTTTGCCAACTGACCAACGCGACCGCCAAACATCGCGAACTCCCGTTCTGATAGGGCGCCAGCCGCTTGAAAGGTACCTACAACCGGCAACGCCTTCTTGTTCAGCAAATGTCTAATGGCATTCGCAGCACCTGGCTTACTTGCCATCAGACCGAGTAGCACCACCGGGTTCGTAGCCTCGTCGATCAGTCGCGCTGCTTCCGCGATAGCGGCGGTCGAGCCAGCGCCTTGTTCGAGGATTGAACGGAGGCGGATCGGCCTGCAGGCCGCAGGCGCATTCATAACGTCAATGGGGAGGCTGACGAACGCAGAACCGGGACGACCACTTTCAGCTGCGCGGAACGCTGCCGAAAGGACCTCGGCCGTCGCGGCAGGAGAATCTACCTCTGCTGCAAACTTTGTGACCGGTTTCAGCACATTCACCGAGTCGAGCGTCTGATGTAACGACTTAAGCCGGTCGGCAACCGCCACGCCGCCTCCTAGAGCAACAAGCGGATCACCCTCGGAGTGTGCGGTAGCAAGGCCGGTTGCGAGGTTCGATACACCAGGCCCCGAAGTGGCAATAGCTACGCCAGCCTTACCGGTCATCCGCCCAATTCCGCCCGCGATAAAGGCCGCATTCTGCTCGTGCCTGCAAACGACAGTCGTGATCGACGAGTCCAGCAAACGGTCAAAAACCTTGTCGATCTTCGCGCCCGGAACACCAAAGACATGCGTGACACCATGCTGCTCGAGGGTCTCGACAACGATGTCCGCGCCAGTTTGCGCAGTTTCACTAAAGCTGGTCATTATCTTTTCCGATCTCTATTGATGGGCTAGATTAAGAGTTACCGCCTTCTGCGGCGCTTATTTTTTCCGCCAGATCTGGCGCGGAAAGGTCTGCCTTCAGAAAATCTGAGGTGTCGGGAAGCTCCAGGTGGAAGCTCTGGAGAGGGCACAGGCGGCCAATCGCATTTTCGACCTCGAAATCGAGCACGTGTCCGCCGAACTTGCGATCCGCCATTAGAAAGTGGAGATGAAATCCCGGAACTCCAAAAGCTCCAGCATAGGCAGGGGTGCGAAATCCGGCCAAGGTCCCTTCAACATCATGAAGGATACTCTGCTTTTGCCCTTTCGCAGCCTCCTGCAAAGGCGGGAATGGACGGCTCTGCTTTCTTACCGTGCGCGTAACAATCGTCCGGAAGCGACCGTCAATTCTGATCGCAGAAAAGAGGTTAGCCTGTGTGCTTTGCTCCACTAATCTGAACGCCTCGGACATCGTTACTGCCTCGAGTTTTAGATCGGCAACATCCTGGAAAAAGGTAACAAGCGCGAAAGGCGTACGTTGCGTGTCATCGACAATTTTCACACTACCGTCGGAGCGCAATTGATAGAACACGCCGTCAAATCCGACCATCTCTCCATCAAGGTCGTTAAACGTTCCCAATCCGAAATCACCGTGCGAATGTAGATCACCGTAGGTCGTGGTGCCCTCGTAAACTCCATCTACGAGAGCCGACATCAAGGAAGTCTGATAAGCTTCCCCCGCGACAGCATTTGGGACCCTATCCGCAAGGACAGATGCCGACGCGATCAGCTCATTGGCGCCGGAGAGAGGTTGTATGTTATCCATCGAGAATCCTGTCTACTTCGCGTGCCTAAGTATCTCACGGAAGCTATGGCTGACTCAGTGAACGAGCAATTGGACCAAGATGTATGCTTCCCATACCTCAGTAGAGGGACCACTTAGCTTTCAGGACGCGGATAGCCGTCTGGATGTGTCGCTCATGCCTCAGACGGAGGGCCACTAACGCGCACCAAATTTGCTTTGGCCTGCGTCGAAAAACAAACAACTGCCACACCAACCACACGTGGCTGACAGTGCGATTGTCATGTGAGGCGCGGCAAGCAACTTAGATCTATCGATGCACCATTCGGATGAAATAGCGGGTGGAGATGTCCTTCGGACACCAACGTTCAATCAGCATCCTGATTGCGAAAGCTTTTCCAGGGATACTTCAATTGCGATCTCTGAAGAAAGCTGTCCCCGCTGTCATCGTCAAATGAAGAGCTCACGATAGGATCGTCAGCTCGCAAAGCGGGTGAAATCAGTCCCGAAATGGTTGGTATAGCGTCCGGAAATAACCGCAATGGGCAAGACGATTAGGACATCGGTGGTGTTGAAGGCCTGATCGACAACGGCGCCATCACCAATCATAGCACCAAGACGCAGATAACCTTTCACCAGCGGCGGCATCGCCAACAAAGCCTGACGCGGATCGATCTCTTCAAGGGCGAGCAGATCCATATTACGATAGAGATCCGTCTTTGCCGAAACCATCCATTCGTCCTTTACCAGCGAGCTCTGGTGCAGAAAGGAGAGTGCGAGTGCGTGCTCCTGCGGATCGATACCGGGGAAAGATGCGCAGCCGAACATTGCGCCCATGCCGTGTCTCAGTGAATATGCCCAGTTGCCTTGCCAGAGCAGTTGAACCGTTCGCTTGGTGCGATACTCGGGTAGAACGCACGAACGGCCGAGCTCCATGAACTGCTTGTCCGGATGACGCTTTATAAGCGGTTCGATATCGAACTCAGAGGCGGAATAGAAACCGCCATTCGCCATGGCGACTTCTTGGCGGAGTAAGCGGTAGGTGCCAACAATCTGCTCCTCGATCTCACCTTCGATTGCATTGTCGATGACCAGAAGATGATCGCAGATGTCATCATAGGAGTCGAAATCGCGCTTTAGATGCATTGCCACGGGAGGCAGCATCGCTTTCATCTCTCCGACAAAAACACGGTAACGAACAGACTGTGCGGCGGCGATCTCCCGGCTGTTGCGTGCAAGCCGCGTTTCTAAGGAGCCGATACGTCCGAATACATCACCATATTCGTTTGGCGGTGCCGGTGTAGAGTGAGTATCAAGGATCAATTCACGGGTAGGGAATTCGATTGCCATGGTGTTTCCCCCGACCGGTTCCGAAGAGACGCCGAAACAGACCATTAAAATGTTCCGACGTCGCACATCAGATTAGCTTCATTCGCAATCCGCAATTCCGCAACCATACGTAAGGATAGGCAACGGCCTTTTATGAAGTTTTCAGACAACTCAAAACGGCAGCAAGGAAGGATTCCTTAGCGATCGATCGAAGACAGAGTTTGCTCCGCCGGATCACCAGGCCTCGCCCCGAGCGGATGTTGCACTTCTTTCAAACGCTCGATCACCTCACTTGCATGCTCAATAACCTGATGTAAGCGCTTTAGATGCAGTGATACCGTGCGGAGCGCTTCCTCTTCGCTTGTCAAATCAAAGATCGAGCGATTGTCGTTGTCAGACATGAATTCAATCTGTCCCTGTCTAAATGATTATGAAGCTAAATTGAGTGCGGTATTATTTTTCACCGAGCGCGGAGAGCAGCAGCTACTTAAATACTTGGATATCTTATCGTTTATTACTCGCACCTTAACCAAGCATCCGTTTTTTTAGAATTCATGGATGCATAAGCTATATCTATTTGTCGCCTTAAAATTGTAAATTCCGCAGTGTTTTTCAGAGCAGCCAACAGATGGGCGAATGGATAACCCACCTCAAAGCCGTCATTGACAAAAAGGGACCGCAGCGGAGTTTCTTGCGACGTCGCGGGGGACATAACTGACGTCTTTGAAATCGCTCGAGCTTACCACTTAACCCAAGGAGAATTGTCGCCGCCATGACGAATGAAGTTGTGGGTATCCGGATTTTCGTGTGGAACACCGTTTGTCGGGTCCCGATCGGCATAACGCGACACTAGAGCGGAAGTTTTGGCCTGAAGAATTATTGGCGTTTGACAGGACAAGGAAATTCGATGTCTCATTTAGGTAATGAGGCTTTATTCCTAATTTCCTTGCAGACAATTTCCATTCCATTTTATTGCTCCGATGAAGATCGTGCTTTCCTCGTCGAATTGCGACGTTTGCAGTCGGTAGCGATCCGCACCGCCTACGCCAACGCGCTGGCGGCCGACGGCAAGCCGCGCAAGGAAAAGGATCTCCGCCATCAGGTCAAAGCACGGGTGGTTGGCTATGGAGTTCTCGATAGCTGGGCCGTCCAATGTGCGACGAGGGTTGGCATGGCCAAGCGCAAGCTCCGCTCCGACGGTAAGCTAATCTTCGGCAGCCGTGCTGCGCTTGAGCGACGCCGGAAAGGCTTGATCTCCTGTGAGCAGTGGCGCCGAAAGCGCCTACATCCGTTTGTCAGCTACGGCGATCGCCAGAAGACCCGCGGCAATCAGAATATCCATCTGATCGACGAAACGACAATCCTGGTGAAGATTGGCAGGAAAGAAGGCGGTGGCCGATCTGGCAAGACTGTCACTCGCACGGCCCTATTCCATCTACCGCGCATGACGGGCAATCGCGGGGCGATCATGCGCCAGTTGGTCGAGATCTGCTCCCGGACCGTAGAAAAAGACCGGATCAACGTCAGCTATGCGATCGGTGATACTCACATCAGCGTGACCTTTGATCCCCAGGACTTGCCAGATCATCCCCAGCGCCGACGCCCGGTGCGGCCGTTTGCTGGGCGAAGCCTGGGCATTGACCTTAACCCGAACTGGATCGGCATAGCCGTTGCCGAGAACGTGGGCGATCCGTCTCGAATGTCTGAGACGTCTCTTCTCGAACATGCGCTGGTCAAACTCGACCTACCAGCCGATGCATCACCCGAACTTGTACGAGAAACGCTCGCGGCGGTCGCGGATCGAGCCATCGATGTGGCTCGCAAGCACCGATGCGGGACGATCGTCTTGGAGAAAGGGCTTGGAAAGCTCCGCTCCAGCGGAAAGAACAGGTCACTCAATCGACTGTTGAATTACTGGGCAAGGACCATCTTCTTCCCAGATGCTGACCCGCCGAGCGCGGCTTGCCGGGATCCACGTTATGGAGGTGTGGGGTGGATATAGCTCCACCATCGGCAACTTGGCATTCGACGCTCCAGATGCGTGCGCGGCCGCCTGTGAGATTGCCAGGCGCGGAATAGCGCGTCTGGCCAAAGCAAAGGACGTCCTTCCGGTCTATGAGGAAGGGTGCGTTTCCCGTCTATGGAAGAATGGGAAGGCGCCCGTTGAACTCAAGTCGTGGCAGGACGCTCATCGGAAAATTAAAGCGGCGAAGATTGGCTACCGCCGCCCGCATCCCGACCGGCCGCAAGGCTGGCGGGATACCGATGCCCCGACGCTCGCGTCAGATGGGCATGCGGTCGTCCGCCTTCGCAGACGTCATCGACCGGGACTGCTGTTCCGCCTGATGGCATCACCGAAGTCGGATGCAGTAGTTCGGAATTTTGTTCAATGTGGACGTGTTTCGCTGAAACACGAATCCACACAAAAATCCGGATAGCCGAAGTTTCTTTGGCACGTCACCAAGATCATGCACGAATATTAAGGCAGTGGTTCCGCACCCTCGAAGACGCCCCTGAACCGCTTCGTTCTCGCATTGCGTGGCTAAGATCACAGTTTTCAGCAGAGAGGTTGTCTACGGAAGTTATCGTGCAGGGTCGCGGCATGGTCGGATCTGGTCGGTTGAACTGGCCTGATGATCTTCAAGAAAGGCTTTCGAGCCAGCTAGCTCTCTTAGAAGCTCTCACGGAAAAAGAGGATTCCGGATGGCGTTTTGCCATGAATTTTTTCCCAACCAGGACCAATAACCTGAACGACATCGTCTCAGAGTTAAATACCCATCTCTTCGAGCCTCACGCACGCGAACTCCGGCGATACCTAGCAAAAAATACGAACGTCCCAGTCGTCGAAGTCGAACCGGATGAGATACCCGCTTCGGACCGGATCGTGACTCTACACCACAACACGGTAGCACATGATGAGGCCGACGCCGCGCTTGCGAATGTCGAGAGGGACCTCCAGCAGGCCAATGATGGAGATCCTCAGGAGAAGGAGCGAGTCCTGGCTGAAATTGGCGCGGCCCGGCGATTGCTGAAAGCCTCTCAAGTTCGCATCGCCCTCCTCGCCGGACTTCTCGGATCTGCCTTGAGCTGGATAACCTCGCAATTCGCCGAGACCGCGGCTGGTAAAGCTGCTGAATGGGCGATTCAGAAGCTGACGGAATACCTGCCAATGCTTTCCGACTTATTCTAAGATCGGCTTTCGCGGAGCCGGGCCAAGGTGTGCAGCCGTTGTTTCGGACATTCATACAGCGACTGCAGTCTCCAACCTTTTTCGTCGGCCTAAGCCTGCGGAGACAGCCTGCAATTCCGTGGATTCCCTAACATGCGTCTGGACACCCAGCATAAGCAGGACCAGGCAGGATGCCGCGCATTTGGAGTTAGTACCGCAGTCCAAGCACATATTCGAGCCATCCTATTTTCGGAGATAGCTCTTCGCACCGCTATCAGAGTAGCAGAAACGGCCTCCTCTGGGACCTACGCAATAGTTGCCAGACCGGCAGGAGCATTCGCCCGATACCGCGGGGCTCATTTGATCCGCAGTGTTGTTGAGCAGCCCCAACGCTCCAGCGCCTGAGGCCGAACAGCTCTTTTTGCTCGCGCTGACCGAGCCGTCATTGCATATGAAGGTCTCACCTCTGCACCCTGCTACACCACCTTTGCTACCGCTGCATGGATAGTTCGCAGCTTCAACATTGAGACTGACGAGCAAGATTGTTCCGAGCGTCCAGCTGAAAGCCAAGGCTCGACAGATCCGATTGTCCGATAAAACACGCATTCTTCAGTCAGTCTGATCACTCTGAACAAACCGCCCCAACCCAGCTTTTAATCGCTCTGGAGCCAACCATCACAAATGCGCGAATGCAATACATTTACACGTTCTTGATTAACAGCACACAGAACGCAGGTCTCCCTGCAACTCCGCCATCATGGAATGGTGATAGAAAGGCGCACATGACCTTAGGTGAACTCATCGCCCTTTATCGCCCAAACCTCTTGGACGAGACCGTAGGTGTTCAACGTAGTTGGGAGGAAACTTTCCGCTACACCCTGAAATTCTACCCACTGGACACCCAGCTTGAGAAATTCGACCTGGATGTTCTGGCGACCAAAATGGCTGCCTCAGGGATCAATCCACAATTCGTGTCGGGATACGTCGAACGCTGGCGCCGTCTACTCGACAGGGTCCACGAGCTGGAAGCATCCAGACAACCGTAAATGCATCCTGAGATGCCAGGCCCAGTGCCCTGTCAGCGCGATGCCTTTCGTTTTTTGCAGATCACAGATCAGCCACCGGGAGGTTTGGACTGAACCGCGCCGCTCTCAACTGCAGCCCAAAAGCGCTCGGCAAGCTCGGACATCCTGGCCTTCGGCCGAATGAGCACGATCTTGACCCCGACTACCCATTCATCGGATCCGGCCACAGTGAGCTTGCCGCCTTCGCCCAGCTCGGAATTCGCGATGCTTCCGGGTATCCACGCGATTCCTTTCCCTTCCAAGGCGAGGGCCTTGAGAACCATGGCAAGGTGAGACGTCAGAACATGCTTGAGATGTAAGCGGCCAGCACGTTCCGGGATCGCCGCTGCAAGGATGCGCCCCATCCCCGAGGACTCATCGAAAGCGATATGGGGTACCGGCTCGCTCTCCAATCCAGGGAGAGCAAAAAGCGGTTTGCCATCGCAGGTTCGCGCAGACACCGGTAAGAGCTGGTCGCTTGCCAACTCCAGGTGCCTATACTCGCTCCGCTGAAGCCGTATCTCGCTCTCCGGATGATAATGACACAGGAGGAACTGCGCACTGCCTTCCGACATCATCCGCTCGCACTCTCTCATATTGTCGGAGAGCATTCTGATGGGCAATGCTGATGCCGATGGGCCGAGACTTTGGAACCAGCCAGGAAAAAACGTGAAGGACAGCGCATGGGTCGCTGCGAAGGTCAGCGTCCCCGATGCCGTTTTGGCTTGATCAAGCTCATGTTTCGCTTTCTCCAGACGATTGAGGACGTCTGCAGCGGCAGCAAGAACGATCTTCCCGCCAGGGGTAATTTTTAGCCGATGCGTTGAGCGATCGACCAAAGGCAAGCCGCTCCATTCCTCCAATGCTCTGATTCTTCGCCCGAAAGCTGGCTGCGTGATATTTCTTTTTTCGGCAGCACGCGAGAAATTGAGTGTTTCCGACAAGGCGATCAGATCCGCTAACAAAGCTGTATCCATCTTCTCTCCCCAGGTTCCGATCGTATTGCGCAACCAACCTACGCTAAGAAGGCGGCCAACAGCTATGCCGAAACGGCACTGATAGGAACGCGAACGGCATTAGATCGTCCACTCGCGCCTCGGTATCAAATTCTCGTCGGATTTTCCGACCGCTGCAGAGGAGCGGCGTGGGAGAAGGAGGATCGCCATGGCACGCAAAGTGCTGGGTCAACTGTATGTGCAAGTCCTAATCGGCATAACGCTTGGCATCGCTCTCGGGCTGTTCGTTCCGGACTTTGCACAAAAACTACAGCCGCTGGCCGACGGCTTCATCAAGCTCATCAAGATGCTTCTGGCACCGGTCATATTCGCGACAGTGGTCCTGGGTATCGCCAAAATGGGCGACATAAAAGAGGTAGGAAAGATCGGAGCTCGCGCACTGATCTATTTCGAAGTCGTCTCCACGATAGCTCTTGTGTTGGGACTGATCGTCGTCAACATCATGAAGCCTGGCGTCGGCATGAACATCGATGTCAGCACGCTCAATGCCAGCTCAATCACCCAGTATCAGCAAACAGCCCAGACCCAGGGTGGGTTCATCGAATTCGTGATGAATATCATCCCGACCACCATGGCTGACGCTTTCGTCAAAGGCGCAATGCTGCAGGTCATACTGCTCGCAGTCCTGGTCGGCGTTTCGCTGGTTCAAATCGGCGAACGCGGCAAGCCCGTCATCGATTTCCTTGATGCTTTCCTGCAGTGCTTGTTTCGCATTGTGTCGATGGTCATGCGGCTCGCCCCGCTCGGCGCAGGCGCAGGCGTCGCCTTCACAATTGGCAAGCATGGCATTGGAACGCTCTGGTCCCTCGGCTACCTTATGCTTGCCGTCTACCTGACGTCTGCTCTTTTTGTCGTCTTCATTCTCGGAGCAGTCGCACGCTGGTCGGGTTTCCCTCTGATGCACTTCTTCCGATACTTCAAGGATGAGCTGCTCATCGTGCTGGCGACCTGCTCATCTGAAGCCGTCCTTCCAAGGATGATGGAAAAACTCGAAAGGCTCGGCTGCAAGAAGTCCGTGGTCGGCCTGGTTCTTCCAACGGGCTACACATTCAACGCTGATGGCACCTGTATCTATCTCACGATGGCAGCTGTGTTTGTTGCACAGGCAACGAATACCCCTCTCGGCATTGAAGGTCAGCTTCTTATCCTTGGCGTGCTTCTGCTGACATCGAAAGGATCTGCTGGAGTTGCTGGCGCAGGCTTCGTCACCCTCGCCGCGACCCTCTCCAGCTTCCCCGCCGTGCCAATCGCAGGGCTTGTTCTCCTTCTCGGGGTCGACCGCTTCATGAATGAAGCACGCGCAATCGTGAACCTGATCGGCAATGGCGTCGCCACAATAGCCATCGCGAGATGGGAAGGCGCTCTCGACGAGAAAACCGTCAAGGCGGTCATCGCAGAACAACGCGGGGACATCCCCCGCCAGATAACCGCTGCCGCTCCAAGCGTGCAGCACTAACGACCTGAATATTTAAACAACGGAGTAGCAAATGCGTATCGTCGACGTCTGCGAGGTCACCAAACCGATCTCGTCCCCCATTCGGAATGCCTATATCGACTTTTCCAAGATGACGGCCAGCCTGGTGGCGGTTGTCACCGACGTGGTCAAGGACGGCCGCCGCGTGGTCGGTTATGGCTTCAATTCGAACGGACGCTACGGCCAGGGCGGTCTCATCCGCGAGCGTTTCCGTAACCGCATCCTGGAGGCCTCGCCTGAGAGCCTGCTGAATGATGAAGGCACCAATCTTGATCCTCACAAGATCTGGGCGACCATGATGATGAACGAAAAGCCCGGCGGTCACGGTGAGCGGTCCGTCGCTGTGGGCACCATCGACATGGCGATCTGGGATGCTGTCGCCAAGATTGAAGGAAAGCCGCTGTTTCGTCTGTTGGCTGAAATGAAGGGAAGAGAAGCAAACCCTAAGGTCTTCGTTTACGCCGCAGGTGGCTACTACTACCCAGGCAAGGACAATAGTGCACTGCAGGCTGAGATGCGGGGCTATCTCGATCGGGGCTACAACGTCGTCAAAATGAAGATCGGGGGCGCTTCCATTGACGAAGACCGAGGCCGGATTGAATCCGTGCTCCAGGAGATCGGCTCCGAAGCCCAACTGGCTGTCGACGCGAATGGCCGCTTCGATCTCGAAACAGGTATCGCCTATGCCAAGATGCTGCGCGACTATCCGCTCTTCTGGTATGAGGAGATCGGCGACCCGCTGGACTATGCCCTGCAGGCTGCAATTTCTGAATTCTACGATGCCCCGATGGCGACAGGTGAGAACCTTTTTTCGCACCAGGACGCCCGTAACCTGCTCCGCTATGGCGGCATGAGAGCAGACCGCGATTACCTGCAGTTCGACTGCGCCCTTTCCTACGGGCTGGTGGAATACCTTCGCACACTTGAC
Organism: Aliirhizobium cellulosilyticum; assembly: GCF_014198105.1. NCBI lineage: Bacteria > Pseudomonadati > Pseudomonadota > Alphaproteobacteria > Hyphomicrobiales > Rhizobiaceae > Aliirhizobium > Aliirhizobium cellulosilyticum. The sequence continues at coordinate 250,201 of NZ_JACIGW010000003.1, forward strand.
GTTTTGCGCCAGTTCGGCTGGTCACCAGAGCGCTGCATTCCGCATGGCGGCCACCAGATGTCTCTCAATATCGCGGCGGGTCTCGGACTTGGCGGCAATGAGAGCTACCCTGACCTCTTCCAGCCCTACGGCGGGTTCCCAGATGGCGTTAAGGTGGAGGACGGACATATCGTGATGCCTGACCTTCCCGGCATCGGCTTCGAAGGGAAGTCGGACCTGATCAAGGTTATGCGGGAACTGGCCGAATAGAGGATTCCGAAGGCGGCGGTGACTTCTTCAGCGCCGCCGCAATCCGGCAAAATGACAGAGGGCGCTCAACCCAACCGGGGAGCGCCCTTTTGATGTGGTCGTCAGATGACGGTGCCCAACTTCCGGCTGGAAATGACGCGACCGTCTCACCGTCGGCCAGGCCGCTGACAAACAACGCCAACTGAGGCTTCGTGCGCCATCTTCGAGCCATGGCTCCTACTCTTTCAAATAGCGGCCTGATTTTCTCGTGATCTTTTTCGTTCGATCAACGTTTCACCACTATGGAAAACCTTGGCCCATACCACAGCAGTGTATCCGATTCTGAGACGGCTCTGAAACGTCTGCGAGAGATGGAGTTGATCGAACTGATGCTCGATTTCGATATCGACAGCTTACAATTTTATGCCGACTCCATCGCTGAAGAACGGCAGCACCTGACAAATCTTGCAGTCCGATACCCCTCGTCAAAAACGCCGAATTCATAGTGTGGCTTGCGAGGTTGTGCGACTGAGCTAGACCCTAAACATCATACGAACCGCCAGCGCCCTGCTGCCCCCTGTTTAAGGAACCTACATGAAATCATTCGGGGAAAACTTTCGTGCCCTGGTCATCGGAGCGAGCGGTGGTGTCGGCCAAGCTCTCGCTGAGAGCCTGCTCCAGCAGGATGCTTGTGGCGAAGTCCTTACGCTGTCGAGAAGCGAAGATGGCCTCGATCTCCTCGATGAGAACAGTATTGCAGAGCAAGCGGGTAAGCTCGCCGAAAAGCATTTCGACCTAATCGTGTGCGCCACCGGAGCGTTGACCATCGAAGGCGTTGGACCAGAGAAGACTATCAAACAGATTTCTCCGGATGCGATGGCTGCCCAATTTGCAGTGAACGCAATCGGCCCTGCCCTCACTTTAAAGCACTTTACGCCATTGCTGCGCCAGTCGAAACGATCCGCCTTTGCGTTGGTTTCCGCCCGGGTCGGCTCGATCGGCGACAATCGGTTAGGCGGCTGGATATCTTATCGGTCGGCAAAGGCTGCCTTAAACCAAATTGTCCGGACAACCGCGATAGAGGTTGCGAGGAAGCGGCCAGACGCAATTATTGTCGCCATCCATCCGGGGACAGTGAACACGCCGCTGTCTCGGCCATTTGGCTCGAATCACACGTCGACGGAGCCGAGCGAGGCGGCAACGATGATTCTGGCGACTATCGATTGTCTGAAGAGCTCGGACACTGGCGGCTTCTTCGCATACGATGGTAGTCGAATTGAGTGGTAGGCTAGCGTTAAATCTGAGGGTCGGCTCGGAACCAACTTCCCGGAGTTGGGTTGATCGCTTCAGTCACTTGGAGGAAGCAATGACCGCTCACCGCGCCCAATGGAAAGGGCATCTCAAAATTGGAGAATTGACCTGCGCCGTCGGCCTCTACACTGCGGCCTCAATCGCTGATCGGATCAGCTTCCACATGCTGAACCAGAAAACCGGCAATCGCCTGAAGCGCGAGTTCATCGACAGCGAAACCGAAGAATTGGTCGAGCGCGATCAGCAAGTCAAAGGTTTCGAAACTGGCAGTGGCGACTACATCATGATCGATCCGGAAGAGGTGGCGGCCGTCGTGCCGGACTCGGATAAGATGTTGGAGGCCGAGGCTTTCATCCCCTGCAGAAGCGTAGACGATGTCTATTTCGACAAGCCGTATTACCTGGTGCCTGTGGACGAAGCGGCCAATGATGCCTTCACCTGCATCCGAGATGCCCTGGTCAAAACCAAGGCTACCGCGATAGCGCGAACAGTGCTTTTTCGGCGCATCCGAACCGTGCTGATCCGGCCGCACGGCAGGGGTCTGATCGCCACGACCCTCAATTTCGACTACGAGGTCCGGTCCTCGAAAGATGCCTTTAAGGACGTGCGGAAGGTGAAGGTCGAAGGCGAGATGCGCGATCTCGCCAAGCATATCATCGAAACCAAGATGGGCGATTTCAACCCTGCAAAGACAGATGACCGATACGAAACCGCCCTCACCGCTCTTGTGAAAGCGAAGGCAGAAGGCAAGGCACTGCCGAGACCGAAGCCAGTGAAGGTCTCGAAGCCGAGTGATCTCCTTAAAGCGCTACGAGAAAGTGCTGGAAAGGGAAAGAATTCGGCCAAAAAGCCAAAGGCCGCAAACGCCAACAGCAGGAAAAAGAAGCCTTCCGCGAGCAAGTCGAAAAACACCCAAAGGAAGGCAAGTTGACCATGGCACCACGTCGTCCTTATTGGAGAGGATATCTCAAGCTTTCACTCGTCACTTGCCCTGTCGCAATGGTGCCCGCAACATCCGCCAGCGCGAAGGTTCGCTTTCACACCTTGAACAAGGATACCGGCAATCGCGTCGTTTCGCAGTATATTGACAGCGTTACCGGAAAGAGCGTGAAGGACGAAGACGAGGCGAAGGGTTACGAACGCGGCGAAAACGATTACGTGATTCTGACGGATGAAGACTTGGAGGCCGTCGAATTGGAGACGGTCAGAACCATAGACATAGAAAAGTTCGTCCGCCGCGACAGAATCGAGTGGATCTATCTCGACACCCCGTACTACCTGACAGCGAACGAGAAAATTGGCGATGAGGCCTTCTCCGTCATTCGAGAGGCTATGAAGGCGCAGGATGTCGTCGGCGTTTCGCGTCTCGTCCTTGGCCGCCGCGAGCGAGCAGTGATACTGGAGCCGCGCGGCCAGGGGATCGTTGTCTGGACGCTGCGTTTCGGTGACGAGGTTCGTCCAGAGACAGAATACTTTGCCGACATAGATAAGAAGTCAGACACCAATGGCGTCGCGGCTCTAGAGAGGGTCATCAAGAAGCGGATGAAGGATTGGTCGCCTGAAATGGTATCGGATCCGATCCAGGAGAGCCTGCTCAAACTGATCGCAAGTAAGAAAAAGTCGAAAAAGCCAGCCAGAAAGACGGCCTCCAAGTCGGCCAAAGGCAAAGAGGAGAAGCCCAGCAATGTCGTCAACATCATGGATGCGTTGAAAAAGTCGGTGGCGAAAGAGCTGCAATCGCGCCGGGCTGGCTAACCGGCAAGGTGCAAGTCAGTTGCGTGGTTGCTCGCGAAGCGCTGCCGATATTGCTAGCAAATTATCGACGATTTTCGGGAACGCAGGATCATCGGCAACTTCCCGCGCAATTTCATCTGCAAAATCCGCTGCAGCCAAAGATAATTGCTCAGATTCTCTGAAGCGTTCAGGATAGTGTCCTTTAAGCCAATCAATGAGGTCTTTGGCCTCCCATGGGTCCCTGCGGTCGATCGCCCGTAGGAGTCGCTGCCGAATTTCGAAGTCATGAACACTCAGTGTCATCCGCGTTCTTCTCCGACCAGTTCAACAGAAGGCTTTGCCGATTATCTTTGTGGGTTCGGTAAACTGCAACAAGCAACATAACCTTCATCATTGTCCATATCAAATGCGGGCACACTTCTGTCCTAGCGTGAGGTTGACTGATAGCTGCACTATGCCGTTGACATCGGCTCATCTCGCCAAGGCGAACTGGGCTGGTGGATCATTGGGCCACGTGGTGAGGAATGGTAAACAGGACTCGAGCAGATGATCGCGGGGTTTACAGAAGCGATACGCTCTCGGCCTGTGATCTTGGTTTTTAAGCGCCCATGCATTCGTGTGCGAATCCTGAATTGACTGCAACTTTGCAACGTCGAGTTATAGATTCTATAGATTCCAAATTTTCGGGGCATAGGTTAACAGCATGAAATTGCTCGAAAAACGGCATGCCTCAAATCAGCAATCCACTAAATTTTGAACGCAATCCACTAAAAATCGCCACAACAAATGCTTCGAACTTCGAACTAACCCTGTTCGGGCGGCCGAACACGCATGGACGATTGTTCGGCACTCCGAACGATGCGGGAGGGGGTCTGCACCTCTTCCCTTCTTTGTTAGAAGTCGGCTGGAACCCAAATCGACCTCACCAAAAGCTTCACGGACTGTCAGTCTCCTATTGAAACCTCTGGCTGGCGTGACAGGCACTCGCCCGGCACGATCGTTGCGACATTTCTTCAATGTCCGTTACACCATCGCGCGGATACGGCTGGTTGACGAAAATCTCAACAACATCATCGCGCACAAGCTCCACCGCCAGGATCGGGCTGGTTACTACCGCCGCTTGTTCAGCCTCTTGATCGCTTGTTCAAGTGAGCGCTGGCCGTCGCAATAATCCTGCCAAGCAGTGCTGTCCTTCAGGTGCCCTGGTACGGTGCGAATTGTATAACGTTTCGGATCAAGGCCTTTCTTCACCTGCGTCCAGTTCAAGGGCATCGAAACCGTTGCGCCCGGGCGAGCACGCGGCGATAGTGGTGCCACCGCCGTTGATGTCCGGTCATTCCGAAGATAGTCGAGGAAGATGCGCCCATTCCGCAGGCTCTTTGTCATCTTGATGAGGTAGAGGTCAGGATTGTCCCTTGCCATCTCCCGGCAGACATCATGCGCAAATGCCTTTCCCTCGTCCCAAGAGAGCTTTTTGCCTTTTGGGACCAGCAGTGGCGTCACAACATGAAGTCCTTTCCCGCCCGTGGTCTTACAAAAGCTGACGAGGCCAAGTTCTTCAAGCCGATCACGAATTTCACGGGCACCTTCAATAACTGTGTCAAAATCGACATCGGGACCGGGGTCGAGGTCGAACACCAAACGTCCAGGCACCTCGGGCTGGTCCGGTTCACAATTCCAAGGATGGAGTTCGGTGCCGCCGATCTGTGCAACAGCAGCCAGTCCTTCTACGCGATCGATCTGTAAGTACGGCTGTTTGTCGCCCCTAACGGTGACTTGTTCGATCAGGTTTGAGGTGCCCTGCATCGCGTGCCGTTGGAAAAACTGTTCTCCACTAATGCCGTCCGGTGTCCGGATGATCGAGCACGGTCGTCCTTTGATGTGATCGATCAACCAGGGACCGACAGCCTCGTAGTATTGAGCCAAATCGACCTTGGTGACCGGCTCGTTATCGAGAGCATCCGGCCAAAGCGCTTTGTCCGGGCTGGAGATCAGAACGCCCATGACGTCGGCCTTTGCCCCTTTACGGTATTTAGAGGCGCGGGGCTTTGCCGGTGCATCATTTTCCGGATCGGCCACATCGGTCTCGGTTGGCTTGGCAGGCTTCTCAGCCTCGACCTCCTCGGCCGGTTTGTCTTCCCGCAATCCCTTGAAAGCAGCCTGTCGTACTTGACCGTCGGCGGTCCAACCGGCGAACTGAATTTCAGCGACCAGCTCTGGCTTTAACCAGACGATATCGTCGCTCTTCTTCGGAGCGCCAATGCCGGTGAACGGCGACTTTGAGGATTTCATCTCTTCCAGTCGAGGCATCAGCTTGTTAACGACACTGGCTCCGTATCCGGTACCCACGCGGCCCACATAGACGAAGTGGTTGCCACGATTAACGCCGACGAGCAGGGAGCGAAATTTCCCGTTCGTGGTCGCATAAGCGCCGATAACTACCTCATGTCCTGCCCGGCATTTGGACTTGGCCCAGGTCTTCGTTCGGCCCGAAACGTAAGTGGCATCTCCCTTTTTGGAAACGATGCCCTCCAAGGATAGCTTGCATGCCGATTTGAGGACAGCATCTCCGCCGGTCTCGAAGTGCTCAACGAAGCGAAGGCGCGGGTCGCCAGTAGCGTCTGCCATAAGCGCCGATAGACGCTCCTTGCGCTCAATCAGGGGCAATTTGCGGAGGTCGTTGGCTCCTTCGAATAGGAGGTCAAACGCGAAATACACGAGATCATCGGTCTTGCCTTCCGAAAGCGCCGCTTGGAGGGCTGCGAAATCTGGCGCCCCATTTTCGTCCAGAGCGCAAATCTCTCCATCAATGATGGCGTCCGGGAAGTTCGAGAAACACCGCACTATCGCAGAATATTTGCCGGTCCAGTCCAGTCCCTTGCGGGTTTTGAGGGTGACGTCGCCGTTTTCGACGCGGGCCTGGATGCGGTAACCGTCGAACTTAATCTCATGAAGCCAGCCTTTGGCGGCGGGCGGGCGATCAAGGTTCTCACAGAGTTGCGGCTCGATAAAGGATAGCATCTGGGTTTCAGATGCCTTCTTGGCAGCCTTTGGCTTTGTTTTCGTTCCGACCTTACGGTCCTCAGCCGCTAAGCCTTCACTGCTGTTCCACACAGCATCGGCATCGATCGCACTAGACGTCATGAATGGCTTCGGTTTCCGGCCTTTTCCCGATGCGATGGCTTCCATGTCTCTGCCAGAGGCGACGGAGGTATCGTTCACTTCCAAGATTGCTGCGCCATCTTCGTCGACTGAAAAGTCGTCGTGATGTTTAATCAAGAGCCAGTTCGCTCGCTTTTCGCCCTCCTTGCCTCGCATCCGTACGAGCACGAAACTCCCGCGCAGACGGTCACCCTCAAGTTTGAACTTGAAGTCGCCCTTGGCCAACGCCTCTTCGGGGCTTTTACTCCCGTCTGGCTCCCAGTAGCCCCGATCCCAAAGCATGACTGTGCCGCCGCCATATTGCCCCTTTGGAATCGTGCCCTCGAAATCACCGTAGTCTAACGGGTGGTCCTCGACCTCAACGGCTAAGCGCTTATCTTGGGGATCGAGAGAAGGCCCCTTTGTGACGGCCCAGGACTTGAACACCCCGTCCATCTCGATGCGGAAATCGTAGTGGAGGCGCGTCGCGTCATGCTTCTGGATTACGAAGCGACGACGGTTCGATGACTTTACCTCAACCTTCCCGCTGGGTTCGGCGGTTTTTTTGAAGTCCCGCTTTGCGCGGTATTTGCTCAGATTGTCAGCCATATTCGGGTCTTAGCTCCGTAGGGACTGAATTCCGACTACACGCATAGTTCTGTGAGACCTCAGCTCGTAACAACATCGGTTGCGCCCAATTCATTGAAGGCGGCTTGAACGCTCTCTTCCTGGTCTGCGGCGACGTCAGCAGATACCTCGATGTTCGACGACAGCGCCCCATCACCCCGCGCATCCCCGTCCACCGTCGCGGCGTCTCCGCCGCTGATATCGGTGCCTGATGAGTTTTCTGAACCGCTGGTCTGTACAAAGATATCCGCCCGGTCGATGCCGAGTTTTTGAACAAGATGTTCAACCGCTAGGTCAGCAGCCTCACGAGTGGAAAAGGTGGCGGTGATGGTCTTCGTGCTTGTGTCAGACATCAAAATCTCCTCTCGTTTCTACCGCCAATAAATCATGCGGTCTGCTTGAATTCGCGCAGCTGGTCGATCATCGCTAGAGCTGCCGCTACGGTTTGGTCTTCGCTGGAGCCTGGATCAGCAGACATCCTGACTGTGATGAGATCGTTGCCCTCACCCTTGAACTCCACGGTGACGGTCGTGTCTGTGGTCTGTGCGACATTTATGTTCTTCAGCAGCATAGAATTAATCCTTGGACGAGGCTGGATGGGTATGCATTTCTTGAAACTCATAGCGATCTAAGGATCGATCGGTCTTGCCGGGTTCGGCATCGGGGTGAGAGATCTTCACATCAACATCAGAAGGCAGAGTCATAGCCTGCTCAGCATTCATTATGCCTAGCGCGATGACGCCGTCCTCCATCTCAGCAACCACCTCTACAACCTTGCGATCCATCGCTGGCCTCCTTCGTGAACATGTCCGCTTCCTGAACTACCAGCCGCACTCGGTGGTTCCCTTGCTTTGAGAGGGTGAAGTTGAGCCGGAACGATCGTCAGCTGCACTGGTTGTGCTAGTTCAATGGAGGATCTCAAAATGGCAACCACAACACCAAGTGACGGCGCTCCGGGCACAACCGATCAATCTCCGCGATGGGAAGGGCCTCAAGAAAACAAACCCCGCGGTTATATGAAGCCGAAGGACGATCCAGATCGGGATGAGGATGCAGTTGGCGAAACGAATGCCAACCCGCAGAAAACTAGCGTGTCCGACGCCCTCAAGACGAAGGATGATCCAGATGCCTAACCCTGAAGACGATGCCAAAGGTCAATATGCTCCATCGCAAGCGGATCGGAAGGCCTCTGGAGTGCACAGCGCGAAGCCTACAGTAGTCACTGGGTCGGAAGATGCCACCGTGCACCGCGATCCACCTGGTAAGAAGGCCGGAAAGGACTGGGATGTGAACTACGATCCCACAGAAAATAGTGAGGAAAGATCTAACGGCTCGCGCTAGCCTGCCCAAACTGGTAGTGTGAGTGGAACGCGGGGTGCCAGTCGACTTGGAGGCACTCTCACCGTCGCGAAAGCGATCCAGCTGGTATAGCGGATAGAACGAAAGTTTGAAGAGTTGTCGAATTTCCGAGAGGGCGTCCGAAAGGAGCCCTCTTGATGGTTCTAGCAGCGCTTCGTCCCCGCCTGTGAAATTTAGACACTCAACTCATGCGTTTTCGCATGCTGCCCCTATTGCTCAATAGAACCGGAACAAGTCGCGATCCATTATTTCGTCGAGCCCGCCAAGGGGTTGCCAAACAAGTCGACAGACGCTGGTGGACTGATGCGCTTATCATCGCTGCCATCTGATAGGCGTCCGCCGAATGATCTAGCGCTGTTTGGCCGTCCAGACCACAGCACTAACTCGACCTTCTCTCCCGCCATGATATCCCGATGAGCAATGAAGTAGCCTCGATGATCTGGAGCGCCCTCATGACCAGCCTTTTCAACTTCAAAAAGGCTGACATCGCCTGGCTTAGCCTTGTAACCCATTCCAAGATCCCTCGGTCGTATGACAGTCTCGATACACAGATAGCGTTAGGCCCGCACTCGACAACATGAAACATGCGCGAACTAGCAACGGGTGCCCTGGCCCGAACGGCTGGACGTCCCTTCCATTGTCAGTTCCCTCTGAATTTGTTTTGCGGAACAGAGTGCCTCATCGCCAGTTCATAATGCGGCATGAGGAGCAAACTAATGAATGTTTCACACACACGAGTAGTCCACGAAGGCGCTGGAAAATGGATTGTTGATTTCATCATTGATGATGGTGAATCTGTCTCGGTGAAAGTCACCGACGAGAAGCTGGCCGAGGCGGAAAAGGTCATCGATCACGCCAAGCGCATCACGAGCGAATTGGCTAACTAGGCCAGGAGCCTTGCAAGAGAGTGGCGAATCCCACCTCAAGTTTCGATAGCAGTAACAGGGCGGCAGCGAATTGAAGATTGCCACTTACAATGTCAATGGGATCAACGGCAGGCTAAATATTCTGCTGCGGTGGCTCAAGGAAGACAAACCGGACATAGTCTGCCTTCAGGAACTCAAGTCCACGACATTTCCGCAGAAAGAGATCGCCCGTGCTGGGTATCGCGCTGCTTGGCACGGCCAAAAGTCCTGGAATGGTGTCGCAATCTTGGTGCGGGACCAAGAGCCCCTCGTAACGCGGCGCGGCTTACCAGGCGATCCAGATGACAGTCAAAGTCGGTATATCGAAGCGGCGGTTGACGGCGTGATAGTGGGCTGCCTTTATCTCCCAAATGGCAACCCCGTCCCCGGGCCAAAATTCGATTACAAGCTCAAATGGTTTGACCGCCTCCGAGACTACGCTGCCGAATTGATGGACCTTGATATCCCGGCCCTCCTCGTTGGTGATTTCAACGTGATGCCGACGGAGCTCGATGTCTACAAACCGGAAAGATGGGTCGATGACGCCTTGTTCCGCCCCGAAGTCCGCCGGGCTTATGCTGACTTGCTCCAGCAGGGATGGACAGATGCAATCCGGCATTTGCATCCCGACGAGCGGATTTACACCTTTTGGAAATACTGGCGCAACAGCTTCGAGCACGATGCGGGCCTGAGGATCGATCACTTCCTCCTGTCACCGACAGTCGCGCCGTGGCTCAGATCAGCATCGGTGCGCAGAAAGCCCCGGGGTTGGCCACATACGAGTGACCATGCACCTGTGGTGATCGAAATAGACGTCCCGGGAGATGCAAGCCAATGAGAAACACGCGGCTTCAGTCAACGCTGCAGAGTGAGATCGCAGACTGGTTTAAAGCGCTGGAAACCGTCCATCCTGAGGACATGATCGGTTTGTGGAAGGGGTCGGGTCACCCGTCGGGCCACCCTTTGGATGGCGTTCTCGAAAATCTGCACTGGTTCGGGAAGCGTTTTCATCCCGACATGCGGGCCGACGCATTACTTTTCGAGGGAGACCAGGGAGAGCTCGTCGCGATCGAACCTGCCTTCTTCCCTATCCGCTGGGCGTTAAGGTTCGCAAGTCTTGGCAGGACGGCTCGTGCGAGGAACCTGTTTTCTCACTTGAGACCGCGCCTGAGAGCCAAAGGCACGACAGCGTCCCTCGAACGGCGGATAGACGAAGGCGTTTTGACCACAGCAATGGTTTATGACCGACAGCCCATCGTGGATTTTTTCCGTCGATCAGACGACATGGTGGTCGGTAAGATGGTAGTTAGTGGAGATCCCCGCCCATATTTCTTCAGGCTACTAAGGGTCTAATAACCGCAGAGATATGGTCTACCGTCGGTGAAGCATAGGGAGTGTCAGAAGGTCAGGGCATTGACGGCCATCACGATTGGTAAGGCAGATGCGGCAATCACCGCCATCCAGGCTATCAGGATCTTACCTACATAGACGCGGCGAGCTTTCCTCGCATTCCACTCGTAATACACGCACACTCTCCCAAAACACGGCGGAGTATATGAAGCACCGCTAAATCGCAGTGTGAAGTGGCGCAGCAGTTACAGTACGTTTTTTATTCAAGTTGCAGGGTCAACGCTCTCGATGGATCGCGTCTCCTTTGACATCAGTCCAAAGATGCATGCGGATTTCATATATCGACCGCTGGGGTGCCGGAAAATTAGGATCGGCAAATGCGCCTACAGGAATCGCATAGACTCCGGGCGTATCCTCGTTTTCGTAATAGACTGTTGATCCACAATCCGGACAGAAATGATAGCGTGCCCACATACCGCTATCTCCAGTCCTCTCGTACAGCCGAGAACTTCCTTCGATTTCCACATCCGTCTTCGCGTATCGGGCCTGGACTGCAAAGGCACTTCCGGTTCGGCGCTGGCATTCCAGGCAATGACAGACCGAGACCCTCTGCGGCTCCCCATAGCATTCTGCCCGTAGCTCACCGCACCTACACTTTGCGACCCGGAGTGACATGCTGGACCTCATCAAGCAAAAAGAAACATCAAGACTTCTTCTTGAGGGCGCTCGGCTTATGTGCTGCCTTGGCTCCAGATTTAGAGCTCTCGACGATTATTTGAGGATCCGCCTTGGAAGCCTTTACCTGGTGCCCGTTGATTTTTGTCGAGCTGGTTTGCTCGCGGATCACCTTACCTGTCGTCTCACCTTGGCTCGTTTTCCACGCCACGGTGTCGCCCTTCTTCAGATCCTTCGCCATACGGCCTCCTGCATGATATCGGCAGCAAACATATGAGAGGATCATATGGTTCCGTTGAAGCTGTCGTCGCCTGGGTGAGCTATCTCACTATGTATGACATGCCCACAGATCTTGGAGCGGTTTCGTTGAAACCAAATTGTTCAGCCTTATAGCTGCTCATTCAATTCCTTGAGCAACTTCCTGCGTTCCCGCCTGCGAGTAATCTGGCGTGTCAGTGCTTCGGATGCTCGAATTGCCGATCCGCTGTCGGACTTCGTGAGTTCGAATTTTCGCGTCGCGCCGATCAGTAGGTCCTCAGAGCCGTAGATGCCCAGGATCGTAATCTCGATGTTTTCTGCAACTGCATCAAGTTTACCCGTAAAACGCTCGCCTGCTTCGATCGCGTTTGCCTCAGCATAATCAATGATGCAGTCGAAAGTCCCCATGTCCGCCATTGTCCCGGGTTGCAATGGGCCCTGGCGCGTCATTCTTTGCCATCCAGTATCGATGCCTGATTGCCGGATATCCTCTGCATCTGTGATGTAGGCGGTGTAGGTGTGGTTCTTAGTTTTGACTTTTGCGACGACGCTTTGAATGTGCACTGGCTCCCGGCTCATGTTTGTCACCAAACAATGAGCGTTGAGTGCCCGCCCCTCTCCGTGGTTGATAACCAGCATTGGTTTGACCTGTCTTCGATGCCCTCCAACGAAGATTTGAAGGTAGACAGCCCAAATGCAAAGGGTCCCAATGCTGGCCGCAGCGGAGACGATAGGAGCGTTCGCTCGCAGTAACTCTAGCATTTGGAATCCTGTCTCTGAAAATCAGGCTACGTGTGTGCGGAGAAAATCCAGGCCAAGACGTGCGCCCGTCATTGAGATCGTATGACCAACACCTGGCTCGATCTTCAGATCAACCTTGAAACCAGCCGTTTGGAGCTGGGAGGCGGCAAGGGTAGATGCAATTGGCGGGATAATTCGATCACTCTGTCCGTGAACAAGAAGAACCGGCGTGCCGCTGCTGTCGGAAGAAAGCGGGATGGGTGGGAGAAGGCCGGAATAGCCAATCAGTGCGCCAATTTTCCATCTGCCAGACGCGACCGCGTCAAGAGCGACAATCGCCCCCTGTGAGACACCGACAAAGGCGACCCGATCGAGTGCTTCCTCAAACCGCTCGCGCTTGATGATCTGATCGATCGTGCGATCGAATGCGTCGCGGATGTCGGCAAGGCGGTCAGGCCGAAGTTGATTACCGTCGACTTGAAACCAGAGATGACCAGGTCCAGCCACTTTGCGAAATGGCGCGTCGGGCGTGGCGAACCGTGCTGCAGGTAGGCTTGTCTTCCAGGACGAGGCGAGTGGCATCATCTGCGCACCTGACGCTCCGATGCCATGGAAAAGAATGATAAGTCCGGTCGTCAGTGCCAAGCTCGCCGACTTTCAGTGTGAGATCAAAAACAGAGGGCGCTCAACCCTTACGGAGAACGCCCTCTTCGACCCGGAACGAGGCAACGCGACGGTCATCGTGGCGTCATCAGTTACGGGGTCAAGCTCGAGACGATTGACTGATTGTGAGATCAGAGCCGGTCAGCAGTCGTCTCGAACCAAGTACGATGACGGACTTCGTCCTGATGGGCCTTCATAAAGAACGCTTTCGTTTCCGGTCGAGCCTCTTCGTGCTGCGAGGCACGCTCATAGGCAGAGACTGTGTCGTCTTCGTTCGTCTTCATTGCCTTTAGGATTGTCTTGTCGCCGAAAATGTCGGCGAGCGCGATCTTGCCAGTCGTCAGCATCTGCTTCATGTCACCCTTCTCAGGAGCATCGATGCCAGCTTCTGCAGCGATTTCGTTAAGGGTGGAGAGATGCTGGAGATGATCTTGACGAAACTCGTCGACCTTTGCGCTAAGCGTTTTGTCATCGAGACGCTCGATCGTAGAATCGTAAGCCGCAATCGCATCGTGCTCGAGGTAGATCAGATCCTTCACGAGCTTTCTAAAGTCGCTCTCATTACCAACCATAGTAACCATTGTTTTCTCCCTTTCCAATGAGGCAGGGGAAAGACATGACAGTTGAGCACGTTCCATTCGTAAGGACGACGGTACGGAACCGTACGATCGGCTCGTCTCAGCAACTCAAGGCAATCAGAAGGGTTCTATAAGCGCCGCCGCGTCTCGATCGACTGGATTCCTCCAGTAGTGCACATACATAGCCGGGAAACGCGGCGATACAAACACAGATCATGAGTTGTGCTAAAGATTTTAAGGAGGTGGAAATGGCGAATGAAAAATCAGCTGCGGTTGAAGCATTCGAAGCCGAGCATGCTCGGCAAAGATCGACCAGTCTTCTAGATGAGGGATTGGAGGAAACGTTCCCGGCGTCTGATCCAGTGTCGGCCACCACGACCGCTATCCCCTCAGGAACTGGCCGACGGGCAGCATCCGATGCGCCACGTGTCGACCAAGCTCTCGAATTGATCCTTGAACATCGAAATGACCGTAGGTCGAGCCGCGTGAGCAGCTCGCTGCTCTCAGGGACGAGGCCGAGAGTCTGCAGCATCGAGCGACCGACAACGTAAGGAATAGGATCCGACGAAATCCTTGGCAGGCGATCGGCCTCGCTGCTGTAGTCGGCTTTATCGTCGGCATTACGCGATAACTGGACATGAACATCAACAAGGCCTCCCATTGCCGACGTGGGTGGCCGATTTGCTTACAGTACCTAGCTTATTTACCTGCCTTATCAAAGCGAACGGCGGCCGCCTCGATCTGAGGGCCATTTTCTAGCGACCAAGCGCAGAGCGCTTCAAATGGCTGTCTCAGAGAATGCCCCAAAGGGGTAATCGCGTATTCGACACCAATCGGCTGAGTTGGCAACACAGTCCTTGTTACCAAACCATTTCGTTCCAACCTCTTCAAAGCGTCTGAGAGCGCTTTGTGTGTAATCCCATTGAGGCGTCGCTTAATCTCGTTGAACCGTGACGGCTTCGGACAAATTACGGTTAGGATGAGGATCGTCCACTTATCAGCGATCTTATCCAAAACGGGACGCACAATCGCCATATCGTCCAGGGCGCGGCAGGAAAGCATTTCCAGGTCAGTATACTGGTCCATATCTAGGCTACTCAAGGTGCGTGATTGATATCAGATTTACGACGTATATCATCTCGAGACCATCAAGTGAAAGGAATTCAGATGACTCGAATGCATAACAAAGTCGCGCTGGTCGTCGGTGGAGCAAAGGGTATCGGCCTAGCCATCGCTGAGCGGCTGGCTTCGGAGGGAGCGACGCTCTTTATTACCAGCCGCCGTGCCTCCGATGTCGAGAAGGCAGCCTCCAATATTGGCAGGGGCACGATAGGGATCACAGCCGACGCTAGCTCACCTGAAGACATGCTGAAGGCCGTAGATCGCGTGCGTCAGACCCACTCGCGTATCGATGCTCTCGTGCTGAATGCGGGCATCTCCGAACCCGCCCGGATAACTGAAGTCACTCCAGACCACTTCGATCGCCACTTCGATGTCAACGTCCGCGGCACAGTTTTCGGACTGCAGGCCGCGCTTCCAGTGATGGGTGAAGGAGGCTCAGCTGTCCTAGTAGGATCAATTGCAGACAATGCGGGGATCCCTTCATACGGCACCTATGCCGCAACGAAGGCTGCACTCCGATCCTACGCGAGAACCTGGACCGCAGAGCTCGCTTCCAAAGGCATTCGCGTCAACGTCGTCGCTCCGGGCCCGACAGATACAGAAATGATGGCGGCTGTTCCAGACGACGTCCGCGAGTCATTGATTGCGCCTATACCTATGAAGCGGATGGCACGTCCAGAGGAAGTCGCGGCGGCTACGCTTTTCCTGCTGAGCGACGAGGCAAGCTACATTGCAGGTGCCGAACTTTGCGTCGACGGAGGAATGAGGCAGATCTAGCTTATCTGATAAGCTATCGTAGATGTGGTGCGCTTGCATACCAAGCGAGCGCACCACTCGAGGCTTTACTGCTGATCGCCCTCGACGCCTTCAAACTCCGGCGCGTCCTGTACCTGCTGGCGCGTCACGTTCAACACGATCTGCTCTGGCAGGCGATCCGACCCAGCTTCAACCCCCGATGTGTCAGCGCCATTTGCAGGAACTGCACGGTTAGGGGCTGTGGCCGTAGTGGAAGTCGAAGCTGTAGTCTCTCCCGAAACGCCGGGTGCTGCTTCACCAGCCGCCGAGTTGTTCGACATGTTGCCAGGACCCAACTGCAGAGCGCTGATGTCTACTGCGACGTTCTTCTCGCCAATCCCCAGGAAGCCACCCACACCGACGATGACCGCATTAATGCTTCCATCCTGACTGACCAGCACATCATTGATCTGGCCTATGCTTTCATTTTCTGCACCGTATACTTCTTTACCCTCAAGATCACTGACCCGCCATGCGCCAGATTCTGGTACGGTAACGAATGGACCCGCTGTCGTAGCATCGCTGGCTGACGCCTGCTCCATCGGCTTTGCGGTTGTCTTATCTTGTGCCGAGTTCTGGTCGGACGCCCTCGGGGCTGGCGTTGCCGGAGCGGTCTGCGCAGCACCTTCAGCCTGCGCGAGTGCTGCAACAGGGATAGCTGCGGACAGGATGAGTGCGGAGATCGTGCGCTTCAACATAAGTATATCCTCGTATTTATCGAACGTGCAGGCAACGGAGCGAGCCGACCTTCGTTCCTCGCACTGAGATGACATTCAATGACGAAATCGTGTGACCGGCTTCATCGATAGAAGGCGATGTTTGAAGCTACGCGGCTACTTAGAAGGTCGCCGATGCTCTCGTGAGAGACAAACTCAGGTCAGGAACGCGGCGACAACAGCGCGGGAGGCGGTTACCCTCTGAATATCTCGGTTTGAATCAACTGAGATCGACGGCACACAGATCAATAGAAGGGTCACCTGGAGTTCGGAGATCTGAGCTGTGCCATCGTCCTCTAAAAAGCGGCATCGATCATGCGCGACGGCTCCAACATCAGTAAAAGAAGATCGGCCTAGACGATGTTGCGATGCTTCTTCTGTCCCCTACCTTTCAGCGAGGCATAGCTAAATTTTCGATACCGGAGAAAGCGATTTGGAAGACACCCTACAACTATGGGACTGGCGCAAGAAAATTGCAGATCTCTACCACCAGATTCGCTCCAGCACAGATGTATCAGCTGCGTGGCGCCTCTGGCGCGACACCCGCTCAACGATGTTCCGCGATCATCCTCAATCGCCAATCGAAGCGGCGGATCGTCATGTGTTCGAGGGACCAAAAACGTTTCCTTATGATCCCTCGATGCGCATCACAGTAAGCATTGAGACGGTGGCCCCGGAGAAGATCACCGTCGCGACTGGAGCGGACGGCGAATTGTCGATGCGCTCATTCGCCCGCACGTGTGGGCTCGAAGAGAACCTGGGTGGCGAGCTGACCTTGTATTGGATCGAAGGTTACGGCGGCGGCGTGTTTCTGCCATTCGCCGACGCGACGTCGGGAACGGAAACATATGGTGGTGGACGGTATCTACTCGATACGATCAAAGGCGCAGATGTGGGCGGCGCTCGGCCAGATGGCACGTTGGTGCTCGACTTCAACTTCGCTTACTTCCCATCATGCGCATACTCTTCGCGCTACGTCTGCCCATTGGCGCCATCAGGGAATCGATTGAAGGGAGCGGTTAGAGCCGGAGAACGACATCCGGAACACTGAAATCGTGTGAGCGACCATGAAGATCGCGACCTATAACGTCAACGGCATTAACGGGCGCCTCAAAAACTCGCTGCGCTGGCTGAGTGAGAACAAGCTAAATGTCGTCTGACGCCCTTTACCGGCCCGAGGTCCGCAAGGACTATCCTATCTTGATCGAGCAAGACTGGACGGATGTGATCGGGCATCTGTATCCAGATGAGCGCATCTACTCCCTCATCGAAAGCTGCACTCAACACGGTCGACCCGTCCGCCTACTCGTCCGGCCCTCTCACCGCCGTCGTTACCGTCCACAGACAGAGCCAATTGACGCGATTACCGAGTAATATTTGCCGCGTGCGAACAGCTAAAGTCCGCAGTCGGCGCTTATGCGCCGAGACGGCAGTCGGCCCGAATCGGACAAACGACCCGGATGACGCTAGACAGGGTTATGGAAGCAGACTTTACTGCGGGAGAAGGAGTCCCCCTCGAAATGAAGAACGAACACGCGACCGCAGTGATCGACGCCTACCTTGACGCGGATGTCCACCCGGTTACCCATGCTATATTGGTCGAGGGTCCCTGGGGAAGCGGCAAGACCTACTTCCTCGAGAAGATCTACGAACCCGACCGACAGGCAAAGGCCAAAGCTAGGGGGTTCTATAAGACGCCCTTTCTCTTCGTGAGCCTCTTCGGCGTAAAGACGGCCGACGACGTCGAGAAGCGGATGCACCGCGCCGCGAGCCCTGGCGAGGTTGCGGTCGGCAAGACTATTGGGACAATTGTCTCAGGCGGTTTGGAATTCCTCAAGATCAAGGACGCAACAAAGACGACTTTCGACGCCATCGAGAAGCGTGCAGCACGTCGACACGTCGACTACATCCTCGTCTTCGACGATCTCGAGCGGGTCGAGACGGGTGCACTAGGCGAGATCATGGGTCTCGTAAACTCCCTGATCACGATGGGACAACGCCGTGTCATCCTAGTTGGAGACGAAGCGAAGCTGCTTGAGATTCATAAAGATGCCAACTGGGACGAGCAGAACGAGAAGATCGTTGGCCGACGGGCCCGTATCGAGGCAGACGTCGAAAGCGTAGTCCGCCGTTCGGTCGAAGACGTATCTGACGGCCCTACGAAGTCGTTCATGAAGGAACGTGTTGATGTCCTGATCGACCTGGCCAACCGCTCTCACGTCGAGAACCTGCGCAATCTGTCCTGGGCCATCGTCAACGGTGCGCGGTTCGTACGCAGCCTACTGACGGATACGGAAATTCGCGAAGGTCATACAGACCATGTCGCTCGAACTATGCTCGTCGTGGTAGCGACGACGCTATGGTATCGTTCAAAGAAACTGAGCAACGAAGCTTTGGGTAGATTGCCAAGTCTTTCCATGACTCTCGCGGTCGGGTCGATGGGGCGACATAATAAGCGTGAGGAAGAGGATCCGGACACCGCTGTCGCGAAACAGTTCTCTGAAATCTTCGCAGATCTGGCCGTCGAGTCACCGCCATTGGAATATCAACGCATCATCGACTTCGAAGCCAGCGGCATTTTGGACGACGCTGAGTTCACGACGTGGACCAAGTCTCAGTTTGGCTTCGGCAAAGGACAGTCGGAGCCCTCTTGGCGGCGGTTGTGGCACAGCTACGAGAGACCAATGGCTCACACTGACGAAGCCGCAGAGGAACTCGCGGAGGAGCTCGCTAAGAGGACCCATACGAAACGGGGGCCGATCCTTCATGCCGCCGGTCTGGCCATCAAACACGGCAAGGCGGGGGACATTCGTCTGACGAATGGTGCGGAGGTAGTCTCGTTCTTCAAGTCTTACATTGATGAGTTGGTCGCAAACAGATCACTTGAAGTAAACAAAATCGACCCCCTGCCAATCGAATACGAATCGGCTGCTGGACTGGGGTTCAACTCGAAGGACACCCCGGAATTCGAGGAAATCTACCGATACCTGACCGATAAGCAGGCGGATGTTGAAAAGGTTGACCTCGAGAGTCGCGCCGACGAGATCGTCAAGGAAGCCGAGGCCGGTGATCTTGACGCACTTCATAAGCTCAACATGATGAACGACGATCTGTCGAGGAACCCGGTACTACTCGGCATCGACGTCGACAGGATGGCAAACTTGATAGCGAACGACGTTCCCGCACTGAACGTGGGCTCGAGACTTCTGGCTTACCGTTACCATCATGGGAGGCATGGGGAGCCGCTCATGACCGAAATTCCCTGGGCCCGGAAGGTTTATGAAGCAGTGATCGCGAAGGTCGACCAGTGGCCCGAGCCGCACCGCTACATGTCAAAGGAGACTATGGAGGGATTGATCCGCCACTACGAGAGGGGGCACGATCCAGAAGATCAGATCTTACCCACACCGGAAGATGCGGAAGTCAATGCCAAGGAAGCTGACGATCGAGCAGCGACGTCCGCCTAAACGGCCTCCTATTGCCGCGAACCTGAAAACAGCTCGGCTAAAATCTCCCAAGGGGATCTTATTTTAGCGAAGCGTTTAGAAGTGCTTCGATTTGAATTTCAATTGTATCCAGCGTCTTCAAAGGCAACGAGGCGCTATGGGGGCTATCGGTCCCGAAGCGAACGTTCCTTAGGCAGTCCCCGGAAGTCTGAAATGGGGGTGGAATGCGGGCATTTTGCTCCTCACACGGACAATCTCAAACGCGGGCTTCGCGCCTAACCGGACAATCACCGGCTGGCAATGAAACGCTCACGCTGTCGCGTGACAGCGACCTGCTTTCGGAGGCTATCTCACAGCGTTTTTTTTAAAGGGCATCAAGCTCGGCGCCAGCCTTGCTGGCCTCGAACGCCTTCTCCCCCTCTTGCTGGACGTAAATGAGACGCCAGAATGTGTCCTGGTAATTTGAATTAGCCGACAGCTCGACTGTGCTGGCATCTGATTTGTACGTCCGAAACCAATTGGCCTCGTTCTGGCTGAGGGAGTACGCAAATTTTTCCGCCCTACCATAGTAGGTATCGCTGGGCTGACGCTCGTACACGCCAGTTTCGGTATAATTCTTTGCCAGAGAAGCAGCGAGTTGATTGTAACGGTCCATGATGCGGGACCCATACTGGTCATTGACGAACTCATTCCCCAGAACCACGATACGCCAGAGGCGATCGTCATGCCCGAACGAAAGCATCACAATTCTCATGTCAGACAGTGCCTTGGGCAAAGAAGTCGCGACGTAAGTTTTGCCAAACGTCGTGCTCTCCGCAGGCCGCAATACAACACCGAGTTTTTCGATTTCGGAAGCACTGACCATCCATTTGAGACCAAAAGGGGCGGAAGTTTCCTGAGCGAGAACCGGCTGAATCAGCGTCATTAGAAGGAGGGCGAGAAGGGCCAATGTTTTCTTCATAGCGCGTCACCGTCCTCCACTGTTTCCTGGCCCATGGGAGCTGCGGGACGCCCTTCAGATCGCCGGTTCCAAGTTAAACCATACCGTTCAGACAGCAGCGCCAATCGAAGCTGGGAAATACTCAATTCTGCTGTTGCAGCATTTGTTAAGGCGATTGCTTGGATTAACCCACCGGTGTACCGACTGGCCTCAGCGCTTAAGCGGTCGCGCTCACTCGTGGCTGCGGCTAGGTCTGTCCCGATGGCAGCAATCCTTCTTTCGTCCGGCCGATGGATCTCGCCATTTAAAGTATAGTTCAGGTCGATCCGCCGAAGGAAGCTGAGGCGCTTCTGTTCGAGCATGGCAGCGGTCACCTTCAGCGTTTCAATGCGAACATCGATGAGGCTGGTGATTGCACCGCCGTCGTAGCGGGCCTTCTGCGCTTCTGCCTTAGATATCTCGTTTGCAATATTAACGAGGTCTTGATCCAAATCCGCAGTGCTAGGATCACTACCAGAGTAACTGATGAAAGCCAGGCCGCCGCCTAGCAAAATTAGGCAAACAACTGCTGTTGCAATAATGGTTTTCATGAAAGCCCCCTTCCATATAAACGCTTCAGTATCTGGCCGCATACAGAGACGCAAGCGCGATCTACCACTCAACTTAACTGTTGCATGAAAAGTGAAAGCGGACAGCAAACTCCCGGGATTTCTGACATCTGCGTCAACGACCAAAATGGGGTCGAGAGGCGACAATGATCGAAGAGTGCCGCAACGTCCCCTTCTGGGGCTAACCGGAAGACGACAATTGGCCCGAAACGGTCAAGTTGTTTGAGGGATGTCTTTCGAATAAGGGTTCTCGAAATACAACTTCAGCAAATGGAGGGGATGGTTATGGATACTGATCTAAAGCGATTTCAGGGCCGGTGGCGGCAGGTGCGATTTGAAGAAAATGGGATTGTAGATCCAGCCGACACTCACGGCGCACCTGACGCCGTCATGACAATCGTCGGCGAGACTTTCCATGTGGCGGTTCCAGGTGAGGAAGCGCTAATTGAGGGAAGCTTCGTGATTAAAGACGATACATCCCCAAAACGCATAGACTGGATCGATAGCATAGGCACTGATGCAGGGAAGAGGCTTCCGGCCATTTACACGCTGTCAAAGGACACATTTGAGTTCGCTGCGGCAGATGCTGATATGGAACGCCCGCAAGATTTCACAGGCGGGAGCGGGATCACTATCAGAGGATTTGTTCGAACCTGAGACGCTATGAGCCCTTGTGGTGCATTGTTGACATCCGTGTTGCCATGGCAGCTGTGTCAATTGGCCTACAAGGGCAAATTTTCGATAAAAGTGGATAGCTCTGGCTACCCAGTCGATGTGCGAGATCTCGGAATAGACATCGCAAAGTCCAGTAAATACCTGCAAAGCAACGCCGTCGATCACACCTGAACGGCAATCCAAGGGGGCGGCAAACCTATTGTAGCCGTCCCCTCAGAGGATTTTACCCGATCATGTCATGACTATGCCCTGAAAGGCAGCTTCGACTTCATCGAAACCCAAGCTTGCGCCGCCTTCTTGCTCGCTGATTTAGTTTTCGACGGTTCCGAGGCAAGTGCCTCCAAGAGTTCTGCCAACTCCTTCGCGACGGCAATGGGGTGGACTTTCGCCGCATCCATCGCAGCAAGGCAAGCTCGCGCTTTAGCAGGTTGCCTCAGAGTTGGAATGACTCCCTCAAGATCGTATGCGACCTCACCGAGGGACACGATATCATCGGCAAATCGCGCATCAATCCAGTCGCCAATCACCGACTTGGGTTCAGGAATGCGGGCTCGCTTCGCCTCAAGCATTCCAATCTTTGCCCTCACCACATTCAGAACGGCGTCCTTGAATTGCTCTGTGAACGTGTCGACGTCGGCCAGCCATTCCGATGATATCAATCGCGTCGCCTGCTCCCTGGTCCAACCGGCTCCAACCAGTGCGCTGACACCACCAACGCCGCCAAGAACCAAAGCACCAGCGGGGCCGAATGCAAGAAGCCCTATCGCCTTGCCTGACAATGCACCGATAGCCGATAGCCCACCTTTGACGCTGGCGTCCATGACAAGCGAGAACGGTAGATCCGACAATGGCATTCTGCCTCGCCATACCCGATGAAGGTTGCGTGCCGAGGACATCGCCATGGCAAAGTACGGAGCGTTCAGATCACCAAGTGCTTCACCCGCTTCCAGGGAAGTCTTCATAATCAGATCAGCGATCTCGCGATCAAACCCGTCAACGTAAAATACCAGGTTTGCCCACGCCGCGCCGCTGTTCACGACGGCTTCTGCTAACTCGGCGTTCGCATATACGGGCATATCCGGATACTTCGAGAAATGCTCTCGCAATCCATCGAGGCTCCGCAAGCATTTCACCTGGAAGGGTACGCCGTCCACGAGCAGATCGAAACCCGCATTGTTCGATGTCTCAGGGAAGCTGACCACATGGCCCACCTCTGTCAGACGAGCCGCGACGAGCTGCTCGGAAACATATCCACGAAGGTTGTTGCCTGCTCCAGCGACGGCGGCAGCACTCATCGATCCGATACGTTCCGCAAAGGCACCAAATTGGAAGATGTCCCCAATATCCTCCGAGCGCGAAAAGTCAGCAGCGGCAAGAACCATCGGATCGATGGACACGGCGTTATACAGGATATCACCGGCAGTCAGTCCTGCGACCGCCGCAATCTCCCCCGCATCGCCTCGGCTTCTCGACAAGACACCATCCAGCAAAGCCTCCCTGCGGTCTAAGAAGTGGCTTTTGCCGTTGAGGTCATCCACCGCATTCGGCAGTTGTCGGCCCGTAGTCCTTGCGACGGCGGCAACACGGGATAACGCCTCTGCCCTCATCTCTGCGGGAAGGGACCGGAGATCTAGCTCTGTCGCGAACCTGAAGTCATTCAACGTGACCGTCAAACCATCCCGTTCAGCGGATAGTCCACGCAGCGCTAACTGGACCGCAACGACGGCAGCCAGCTTCTGAGCTTGCCCACCGTTTACGTGACGATTTGCGAGATAGCCTAGTCCGACGACGGCAGGGATGCTGAACAATGGGTTCGCGAGCAGGAAGAGTGTGGAAACTACGGCTGGTCCGCTCATGAGTGGGATGAATGCCGAAGCCTGTGCGGCGAGAATATACGCGCTGAAACCCGCCAGGTTTACGCCGACGCCAACCGAGAATGCTGTAGTACCTGTCGCAAGCAGTGCGAAGGCTGCGCGATCTCCAGAAACCAACGCATTTCGCATAGCATCGTCTCGGAGTTCAGGCGGCAGCTCTCGGATATGATCTCGGATGCGTGCGCCGAGTTCGCTTTGCAGTTCCGCGGACAATTCACCCGATCCGGCTGCCTCACCCACTGCCTTGGCAACAAGTTCGGCCTGGGCAGCGACTAGGGATGCAAAATCCTGATGCTGACGAGCACCAATCGACCTCACAGTCCGCCACGCCTTTTGAACCGTGGTCTGGATGTTGGAAATGTCGTCTTCAACAGGCATGGCAATAATGCTTGCCGCTTTGAATGCGACACCTGCACCGATTGAATTTGCTCGTTTCGTAGACAGAGGAAGCGCCGCGCTCAGACCGAGTGCTTCAGCCATGTTGCCCCAAAGACGGATACGCAGCTCTCGCTCCAAGGCCGTGGACACAAACAAATTATCAGCCGCTTCCTTTAGACGCTTGGCGAACGCATTCATTTCGCCGTCGCGCCCACTCTGGAAGCGTGCAACAATATCACTGACGCGATCCATCGACATCGACAACAAGGTCGTAGCTTCGAAACTGGCAATTAGATTGCAGAGTTCGCGGCGATCAAGCGCCCCTAGACCAGCGAAAATCGTCCACGGTGGTATGTACAAGTCCGTCCCCATCAAATGCCCTGGACTTCATGCCGTAAGGACGCACGGTTGTCGATTTGTTTCCAAGGCTTGTGCGGGATTCTTATCGGTGCAAATGGTAACGAACTGGCGGATCGACTTCAGCCTAACTAGGTAACCTTCTCTTGCGCAATCAGGCGTTACACGCCAGCATCCCCGAGCGGTACGAAGTCCAGTGCTGAGTTTTGCTCCTCACCAGCCCGCAACACTGCGAGCGGCATACGCACGCATTAACCATGTACGCAAATTTAATATGTTGGTAACCATATTAGATCGACAATCAGCTGTGCCAGTGCCAAGATGACGCCGTGCATCATTACGGCGAGCTAGCTATGGCATTTCTTCGAATACAGAAATCGCTGGCGCATTAATTGACCGGCTGCCGACAGGTGTCGCGATAACGCGACGCAATCCTTAGCCACCTTTCATAATCGGCGACAATGGTACGCTTACGCTGAAGTGAGCATAACTTTTGCATCAGTGTAACCGTATCCGTCGCTCTGGTTAGCGTTACTCAGCCAGATCCGTCATTCCGCGGCATCAGGAAACGACATCTGGCTGCCACGCTGTATGAGGCTTGGTTGCTCACTCATGCCAACGACACCACTACATTTTCCTCGCGTTGTCTCGCCGATGGACGACGAGGTCCCAGCCAGCTACCTCGCTCGGCTTGCATGGACGAACGGGTTTGAAGACATCAGGCAATTCGCTCGAGTGATCGGGATCGATGGTGACATCCGCCGCTTTTCGGAACACGATGCGAATATGCTGTCTGATAAGACTGGACACTGCCTGGACAGACTGCGCCGCTACACCGTCGCGTCATTCGTCTTCATCTCTTTCGGCGAAAGTATCGTTCGCCGAACTCAATTGAACAACAAAGGCATCCGATTTTGCGCGGAATGCCTTCAAGACGCGCGAAAAGATGGTTCGGCCCTTCATATCCGGGGACCCTGGCAATGGCGATTGATTACTCACTGCCCCATTCATGGTGCCACTTTGTCAGTTGCCCTCCAGGATCCGAGACGGCTCTCGTCATTCGACAGCCTCTTAAGAGCCGATGCTGCAACAATCCCGAGCGGTAATTCTTATCCTCGTGCCAGTGATCAGTATTTCTATGACCGCCTCTCCCACCCACCCAGCTCAGCGTTTCTAGACGCGTTCCCGGTGTATCTTGCGGCCGACCTTTGCGTGCTGTTAGGTCGATGTTTGCAGATGCAAGAGATGAAAGAAAACGGCCTTCGCCGTTATACGGAACGAGAGTTCCAGCGAGGGTTCGATATTGCGCACAAGGGCGAGAGCAACGTTTGGTCGTTCTTGGCAGAGCATGTCCGAGTTGTTTGCAAACGAGTTACACATCCTCGCCTCATCTACTCACCTTTCCTGACTTGGTGGTCATCCAACAAAGGTGACCCAAGGGCCGCATCGGTGATGTCTTTTGTTCAGCGACATGCCGAGACGCATGTCGCACTGGAGCCGGGGGACGCGTTTGTTTGGCCCGTCGCTGAGCGCAGGTATCACTCGATCAAGTCTGCCTGTCAGGAACACGGGTTATCAGAGAACGAGGTCAGGGAGGTCCTGGCGCGGGTATTCGTAGAGCAGGATGAACCTCACTTCTTCGACCGATTGGAATTTGAGCGCTCACTCGCTACGCCATCCGCCTCGCAGAAAAGAGCCTCTGCTAACGAAATCCTTTCCCTGGATGCTGCTCGTCGCAAGTTGGGGGTGACATCGAAAGCAATGTTGAACCTCACTGCATCGCAATTGATTTCGACGGTTGAGTTGAAAAACATGTCGCTGTGGAAAGGGCGCACGCGGCGAGGTATCCGCATGCGTGAGCTGGATCGGTTTTCAAGAGAATATGTCTCCCTCGATCAGTTGGCGGCACAGCATCGAATTAGCCGTACCGAAATGCATGATAAATTGCGGAAGAGCGGTATTGAGCCTGCCCTTCCTACACGATCGTCTATGGCACTGTTATTCCGAAGGCGAGATCTCAAAACGGCTGGTATCAACTGACATAAGGATGGGTCTTAAAACTTAGTCAGCTTTTATCTCGAAGGACAACGCCTTGAACTTGCCTGTTACTGCGTGGGCGACCTATCCGCGATAGCGGTAGCACATTGATCGAATCTGTGTGGGGTTACCAACACGGTAGGGCATGTCTAAATTTTTATGTGTGCCATTTCCTTTAAGATCATCTGTTCGTGCAATTGTCCGGTCATATTGCATGGAGCAGATTGCGTAAGATGAGCAGCATTGAGGAACGAATTTCCCCCGCGACAAGCACCCCAGCTTTGAGTGAATCAGATGCTTCAAAATGGTTCGATGTGCGCAAGCATTTCCTGGTGCTAAGCAGGAAAATCACAGAAAATTATGTGAAGCAGCTGGAACACGTCGCCAAGCTGCAAAAAGGAAAGTTTCCTCACATCGCTGAGCTCCTGGCTGATTGCGATGTGCCTGGCTACGATGTCGAAGTATTTATTAAATTCGGCTCAACACTGCAACCTTACGCTCGTGAGTTGGAAGAGCATGCCGTTTCTCCTGTTATTATTAACGCCCTCATTCGTGCGGGCGATGATGTGCGAGACGCGGCCCTTCAACGGATTCGTAGCGGCTATAAAATCTCAATCAACGACTTCCCCAACATCAAATCTAGTCTCGCCATGGCTAACATGTCAGCGGAAGAGCTCGTCATCGAGTCCAACAAGGAGAGTCTCCGCGCTGCGTTTGCGAAGAAAGCGAAGACCGATGAGGATGCCTTTCGCGCGGATGCTGCTGTCCTCTACAATCTCATTGTCATCTATGCCAACCAACCATCCGACAATGTGTTCGTGAAAATTCGCAAACATTCCCGAATTCTACTCCGCCGCTTCGAGGAGCTGTTCGGATCTGAATTCCCCTCCGTGCAAGATTGGCTCTTCGTCGGACTTGAGGATCCCGAAAAACAGTATCTTGCTCAAGCACATTACGCCCTGTCTGAAATTTCCAAGGGTAGCTTCCGGGCAGGATTTCCGTGGCTGCAGAGTAGCTACACTTCCTGGTTCTCCAGCGACTCCGTCAGATATCTCGCGGGTATCAATGTTTCGACGGATACAGGGACTTGGCGCAAGTCTCCGGATCACTTGCGAACGCTCACTGCGATACAAGTAGGCGCTGATTGCGGGGGAACGACCTTGGGCCTTGAAGCGGCCCGATTCAATATCCTTGCCGTTACGGAACCTGATTTTGCATGCACCAAGACGCTTAAAATGAACAGGCCGAAATTAGGTGTTGAATCGGTGGACATCAGGGACTTCGATGGGTTAGCGAAGCTCGCGGACCAGCGGACTGGATCCACAAAGCTAGATATGCTTGCTGGCAACCTGAACGGTCCAAACTTGATGCAGGTCGAGAAGCTTGAGCGTCTAAATGCGGCGATTGATTGCATTACCGCCGTCAATCCTCGAGCGTTCTTTTTCCAGATTGACGCCGCACTCTATGGGGCAAAGCCAAATCTTCCCCACCGGAAAAAACTTCATGAAATCTGTCAGAACCAAGGCTACAGTTTTGACATCTTCGACGTCCGTGCAAGCGATGTTCAAGTCCCTCAGGAGATGCGTGTCGATACCTTCATTATCGGCATGGAAAACGAAATGTGGCGTAAGTTCACCCCTCCGGGCTCAACGCCACGCAATTCTCACTTGGGTGAAGTCCTATTTGACCATGCTTTTCCGTACCGGAGTGACAACTGGGGTACCAAAGACGATGCGGCTGATCCTTCGGACACTCGCGACGCTGAACAGCGAAAATACGATAGGTGGGCTCGCAACTGGCTCGAGAAATACGGAGACAAGTTTGCGCCGAGGATCATCGATCGCGTCAAAGGTGACGAGAAAAAATGGACCAATGTTGGATTGACGATGTCACTCCATGACGAACCTCTGAACATTGGTCACGACGACGCCACATCCGGCAAGCCACTACCACTGACTTTCAGCCTCCTTGCTTTGCTTAATGGGTTCCCATTTGGATGGCATTTCCCCGGCAAGGACGTAGGACAAAAAGTTGAGAATCTTACCAAAGCGGTGCCCCCTGCAGTCGCTCATGCAGTTGCAATAGCCCTGCGCACCGCACTAACGGGCGAGGAGCTTGACCCCATGAACCCTCAAGCGTTCGAGATCGGTGGAGAACTTCCGACGAAACTCAAATTTAAACTCACCCCGGAAGCTAGCTCAAACCGGGATCGATTTTTAGCGAATGAATGGCGAAGGGCCATGATCGAGCAGGCGATGCTCGATCAAATGTTGACTGATGATGACAGCGATGATGAATGAAGCCATTAATCTCATAGCGAAAGATCGGAAGCGTTTTCGTCGCTGCGATCTCTATCTTCCGTCTCAGCCAATTTGTTGCTGATCATGGAGAAAACTCGCGAGGGTTCGTCGGCGACGGTCGATGCGGCTAGAGTGCCATCGATCAACAAGACGGCTTCATCAGTACGGAATTCCACGCGCCACGCCTCCCCGTTTGGATGTTTGAAGTCATAGCCATCGAAGCCGTTGATCCGCGAGCATCTCAAAACTGCACCTTCCAGTTCACAGATCACCATGTCGATGTCCGTGTGCGCCCTCGCGAAATCATAAATCCTAGTAATTTTCTCAGGAGCGGAAGTTACATGGATCAGACTGTAAAAATTGAGTCCGGCCAATATTTGTTCATTCCGATGTGTCTCGTCATCCGGAAGGCTGGCGCCCCACTCTTCATTGAACCTTAGGTACTGCCAACCGGTCTCGCCCATGTATAGGTCCTGCGACCAATGGTTACTGATTAGGGTAGCGCCCTTCCAGGTGGGCGTGAGCACTCCATTTTCATCTGAGAATGGTAGGCGTATCTCAATCGGGCTGAATACCGTTCCGTCCGTGTTTTGAAAGCTGATCGCAAGCGTGGCAGAACCGTTCTCGTGCTGCGTTTGCCCTGCGTAGTAACTGTTAATGGTGCCAACGGTCGGGCGAACGGCAAGCTCTTTAAACTTCGGCGGCAAGTTCGCTCTAAGCTCACCCAGTATCTTGAGGATTGGAAATTGCATGAAGCACCTTCTATTCAGTGGTGCTCAGAAAATCACAGCCCTCCATGCAAGCAACAACACGCTTCGCATGATGCGCTGACGTTAACCATATCTTCATAAATGTTAACGGCTTCTAAATTTCAATTGGACATCGTCCCGATTTGACGCAAAAGTCGATTGTCTCTGATGGAGCCACGCTACAATGCAGCTGTTTCGAATAATCTCGGTCTAGCAAATGCCGTCCCAAGGTGCGTCAGCCTCATTGAGTGAGGTTCATGCACTAGATCGCAATGCATTTGGCGAGATGAAAATGACAGCGACAGCTCCATCATTCCTCAGTAATCGCAGTCACATTAGCGGCTGTCATGCAAGCGCTAATTACAGAATCTTAGCGCTCCAGATCACTTTTCTCGGCCCGCTTTCACCAGATTTCCCCGCGATAATACGCCATTGCTCTCCCCAGGATGCAATTGGAGTGATGCTCGATGAGTTTGGGAAAAGCCGAAGGCGATAAGCCCGCTTCATCGAATATCGTATCCTTAGCATCCGCTCTGTTCAACCGGCTTTTCGGAAAGGGCGCTGCAATGGCACGCAAGAATTCTGGTAACGACTTCATCAACGGTTTGGCTCACGATGATCCTTACGCGGGTCTCTACATCGGCGAGCCGCTCGAGAACGTTCTCCTTGATCCCATCGACGACGATGAGCGTTGCGAGATTTTTCGCGGTTCGTTCGAGCGCCGTTACCGCGACAATCGCATCCATCCGTGGCGCATGAAGTCGCGCCGCACCTCCCTCTAAATTCCACTGCAACGACGCAGTCGGGTGAACCGCCCGACTGCCCCGCAATGCCGTGCGTGCTCGCTCGGCGCTCATCCCGTCTGTCTGGAGTATCGAAATGCGTGATGAAACAATTGTACGCCGCGGAGTGGTGCTTCGCCATCGCCTCCTCGAACGGAACCGCAAGGTCCTGAAGGAAGCCAACGAAAAGGGCGTGTTGCCGACGTTGGAAGACAGCAAATGCTTGCCGTCCTACGAACGTCCTCGGCGCGAGATGCATCAGAAGGGATATTTGCGTCCTAAGCGCCACGGTGGAGTCCGCAACGTAGCACGTAACAGCCGGAAGAACGAACGCGGCTTCACGATTTTCAACGGTCGGGAAGTTCAGCATGAAAGCGGACTTGAGCACGACGTGTCCCTCATGCTTCAGGCAGATCGTACGGTGGCAGAGCTCTATTCCCAGAAAACCGTCGCTAAGTACCAGGATGACGAGGGTGTATGGCGCAAGACTATTTTTGACTACCTCGTCGTCAAAACCGATGGCTCTCACATCGGAATTGCCGTGAAACCCGAGCGCTATCGCCAGCGTATCCTCAAAATCTTTGAGCAGATTGCCATGTCATCGGAGGAAACGCAGATCGACGCGGCAATCTTCATGTCTAATGCTCAGGCGACCCGGGCAAGGGTCGCGAATGCTCGCAGCATCCTGTGGGCCCGGATCGAAGCCAATCCTACCGAAGTCGAAGGTCTTCAGCACTTCTTGAAGGGACGGAAGTCAATCGAATTCTGGGAATTGTATCATTACCGCGCTGTCGGAAACTGGGCACGCAAGGCAGCAATCTGGCGCTTGATCGATCTTGGTGTCCTCGAACCGGCAAGTGAATATGAACGGATCGATGACCTGACCTACCTCACCGTCAACCTCTAACCCCATTCACAACTCAACCGCTGCAAACTCGGGTACCCCGGGGGACGGCGGAGCTATGCCCACAGGAGGGCCACATGAACTTCCATGCCCGTGAGCTGAAATACATCGTCATTCAGGTCAACTCTAACGACCGTATCTTCTATGAAAATCGCTTCTGGATGGGAGCGAAAAGCGATCAACGATTCAAGGCTTACAAGTTTCGTTTGGAAGCCGATCCGGCGGTAGAGAAGGTCGTTTCTTACGAAGATTTCTACGTCGCTTTGAAAGATGGCAAGGCAAAAATCGACCGTGGCTATCACAGCGACGCTCCTTCGCTCATCCGTCGCCTTTATGGCGACAAGCGTTTCAAGGACTTCAAGACAAATTGGATCGCTCTGGCTCGCCACAAGGAGTCTTTGATCTTTCGCTATGAGGCGCACGTCAAGGAGTTCGGTCAGCCGACACGCGATGAACTTAAGGACCTCCTTCTCAAGTGGAATGTCGAAGTAATTCTGAGCCGCGGCCTTAAAGGGGCTAAGAACTCTCAGAAGGCTGTTGATTCGAAGGCTTTCAAGGCTCCGAACGCTCGCACGTTCCTCAGCTACTACGATGACTACCTGAAAGCGGGGCGTGATATTCGCATCCTGCTCCCCCGCCATCGTGGCCCTGGAAAGAACCACCGTCTGCACAAGGTGGCGCCGGAGAGCCTGGCCTTCTGGACAAAGATCGCATTCAAGTATGCGGACGACAAAAAGCCGACGAAAAAGCAGCTCCTTGAGGAGTGCAAGGATGCCGTCAGCCAGGAGAACGCGGAACGCGAGGCCAATGGACGGCACGATCTTCTGCAGACTCCTGGTCGCAAGCAGTTCGAAAACATCATCAATGCGATGGATAAGTTCCATGTGATGGCGGGCCGTGAGGGTTTCACGAAAGCCATGGCATACTTCCGTGCTCAGTCGGAAGGTTTTGATGTTGAACGCCCTGGCGAGCGCGTGGAATTCGACAGCTATCTGTTGGAGCTTCAGACATGGCTGATGCTGTGGGATCTTTGGGACAAG
This sequence comes from Aliirhizobium cellulosilyticum, assembly GCF_014198105.1. Classification (NCBI taxonomy): domain Bacteria; kingdom Pseudomonadati; phylum Pseudomonadota; class Alphaproteobacteria; order Hyphomicrobiales; family Rhizobiaceae; genus Aliirhizobium; species Aliirhizobium cellulosilyticum. Next base: position 282,494 of record NZ_JACIGW010000003.1, read on the forward strand.
CTTGACGAAAAGTCCAAGTCTGAGCTCAAGCCCGTGCGTATTTATCTGAACATGGCCCGTGACGCGTATACTGGCTACACGGTGGCCGTAACGGCTTCTCAGTCCGAGAATTCCGCCGCTATCATCCACACGCTCGACATGGCGATCGCTGACAAGTCTCATATTGCACGCTACGCCGGTGCGCAGACGGATTGGTATGGGGGCGTTCGCTTCGAGTCCGCTTACGCCGATAACGGTACGGGCTACAATTCCGACGACACGCATGACGCATTTCGCGGTGCTCACATCAGCCTCTCGCACCCGCCTGCTGGCCAGCCTTGGCACCGTGGGTTCATCGAGAGCATGTTGGGCGTCATCTCGCGGACACTGATGTCGTACTTCGATGGTCGCACCTTCGGAAACATTGTCGAAAAGGGGGACTACGATTCCGAGGCTCGCGCGACGCTAACCGCCGACGAGGCCGTATGCCTCATCATCCGCGCGTTGCTGGACTACTTCCACCACCAGGTGAACCCTCGCACCAAGAAGAGCCCGCATGAGGCGTGGGTCGAATACTTGGAGGAAATCGGTGGCCAGTGGGGTGCCGACCCGGAGATGCGTATCACTGTTTTCGGAGCTGAGGACAAGCGAACAATCCACGCTGACGGCATCTACAAGTGGGGCATTCGCTACAACTCCGACGAACTCCAGAAGCTTCGCCAGGAAAAGAATCCGAAGAAGATCAAGATCCGTTTCCACCGCGACGACATCCGTTGGATCACGGTTGAACACCCGGATGGCCATTGGTTTCTGGTGGAAAACCGCGCACGCATGAAGGAACAGATCTCGGTCGACGAATGGCTCCAGGTCCGCCGTCAGTTGGATGATGACGCCAATCAGGCTCAGGGGCCGATGCTGCCACGGATGTACAAGGCGCTGCGTGACATCCGTGGCTCGGTCGAGGCCGCCCGCGTCCGTGCTTGCATCTCGCCCAGCACGGTTACGGCCGAACAACTCGCTAACCTTGAACGCGATCTGTTCGATGGCGAGGTGGCGATGTCCGCGGACGACGACGTCGAATTTGATGTCCCTGTGACTGACATCCCGGCCAACCCGCTGCGCGAAGGCGGAGTCGTACTCACGCGCCCCGATCGCCCTCGCACCCCCATCAAGGCAAACGCACCCAAGATCACTTCTCGCAAGGATAAAAAAGATGACGAAGCTGGCTACCGTTAATAGCGTTCCCGTTTACGACAGCGCGAAATTCCAGAAAAAGCTGAAGGTGACCCTGCCCTACTATCCGTCGCCCCGTGACGATGAGTTTCCTGCGCTCCTCGCGCAGCAGACCCATAATTTCAAAGCTCGCCTGGCGGGCGGCGGCGTGAAGGAATGCGCTATCGTGGTTATGGGCGATTCCAACTCAGGCAAATCTAAGATGCTGGAGTACCACATGTCACGTTTCCCCGATCTCCAACCGAAAATGGCTGAGGACGGAACGATGTACTCGCCCGTCTTGATGGTCGAGGCGCCCGGGAGCTGTACTCCGAAAGCATTCCCTATTGCCATGCTTGCGGCGATCGGCATTCCTGCCACCTCTCGAGCTTCAGAGTTCGAGCTGTATGCTCTTCTGAAACGCGTTCTGAAGCTGAACAAAATCGAATGTGTTGTTGTGGACGAAATGCAGCACGCCATTCGTGGCACCAAGGACGCGACAATCAAGAAGGTCCAGGATGTGCTTAAGAGCCTGCTGCAGATCGATGACTGGCCGATCCATTTCATTTTTGTCGGCACGCACGAACTGTCTCGCTTCCTCATGGGAGACCGCCAGCTGGCAAACCGCTGCACTGTGATGCGCCTCCTCCCTCTCGATTACCAGAACAAGGATCATATGGCTTACGCGCAACGATTGACGCGGGAAATCGTCGTGGACACGGCCGAGCTTAAAATCGGTTGGAAGACGAACAAGCGGCTGCCCGAGCGCCTCACGCGGGCCTCCGAAGGAGCACTGGGCGCACTCATCACCTACGTCCAGCAGGCATGCATTCGCGCAATTGATGAGGATCGCAAAACTGTTCGACTGGAGGATTTTGCCGCTGTTTATCGCGCGAAGACCGGGTGCATGAAGGCAGACAACATTTTCCTCTCGGAAAACTGGGAAGTTCTGGATCCCGCTATGGCTGTCGCAGATCTCGATCGCACCAAGTAAGGAGCTGAACAAAATGCGTCATTTCTCCCCTGACAGACTCCCCAAGCGTCCGGAAATCTTTCCCGACGAAGCGTTCGTTAGCTACCTCTCCCGCCTTGCGTGGGAGAATGGCTTCGAGAACGTTGGTCAGTTCTGCTCCCTCTTGAGAATTCCGCTTGTCAACACGCTGCATCTCCGACCAGCTGACATCGAGCGTGTGGGCATGATGACCGAAATTCCCTCTTCTGTCCTCAACCGCTTCGCGGTGAAGCCTACCACCATAGGGGCGCTCGGCCACGATGATGTCAAGCGTAGTCAGGTCCAGACTACCGGCCTCCGCTATTGTTCAGCTTGCTTGGCCGACGATGCTAAGCAGGGCACGCCCCGCATTCGCGGCGTGTGGCAGTGGCGGATGATAGCGCACTGCACGGAGCATGGATGCCTTCTTCAAACTGACAAAGGTGGCTATATGCAACTCTCCAACTTTATGGCCTTCTCGGGTGACCCTACTTCGCACGAACCGAAGCCGATGGATGCCGACCGCTATTTTACCGACCGTCTCCTTCGTCCCAGGGATAACGCGTTCCTGGACCAGTATCCGGCCTACATTGCTGCGGAGCTTTGTACGCTCATCGGGCATTTCGAAGAAGGCTTGAAAACAGGAAAACCGAATTTCCGGATCCCCGACGGCTACGAAAATTTCGATCTACGCAACGATGGATACAAAGTGGCCCAGCATGGTGTGGATGCTATCCACGAGCTCATGACGGCATATGTGAACAAATGCCAGAAGGCGGTCAGGACAGCGGCTGGTCTCTACGCTCCCGTCCTACGGTGGGCAAAGAAGAATAGCGGAAACGAAGCTTATCACCCCCTGTTTCGTCTCATGCAGGATCACGCAGAGGAGAGCATCCCTTTCGAGCCTGGCGCGGTATTCATCTGGCCGGTAAAGGCAAAAAAGATCTACACCCTCGCCGCCGCCGCAAGTGCGTACAATCTCCCGGAAGAGCGGGTGACCCGCACCCTTGAATGGAAATTCGGTGTCGGCAATGTTCCGCGTTTCCTAAAATACGCGGACATCCATGACGCGCTCTTGGATACGAACTCTTCGGTCTCTACATCTGAAGCAGCAGCGATGCTTGGATGCGGATCGAAGGTTTGCGATGACCTTATCAGGGAGGGGATTTTGGAAGTGAAGGCCAATCGTAATTACAACGGACGGGTCTATCGCCTCGTTCACAAGGATGACATCGCGGCCCTGATTACCAAGATTTCCGACTTCATTGATCCAGATTTGCCGCCTCTTGGTCTAGTCGGTCTCGATGCCATGAAGCAGTACCGGATACGTGTAGTCCAAGTTTTGAAATTTGCCTTTGAAGGGAAGCTCTCACGAATATCCGTTAAGCATGCGGAGCAGCCGAAGTTGGATACCCTCCTTTTTGACCCGACCGAGATTGCTTCGGTTCGCCCCGCCCCCACTCAAGCTCCGCGCGACGAGCGAGAGATAATGACGATTATGGCGGCGGGCCGTGTCTTGGGAGTCAAGAAGTTCACACTCGCGAAACTCATAGAAAGCGGGATAATCCCAGTGGTACCGATGAACAGCGAAAGTGGAAAGCCTGGCGTCCGAAAAGCGGACCTCGACGGTTTTCGGCAAGATTATACATACGCTCGGGATTTGGCTGATCACCGCAAGATAACCGTTGCGGAAGTCGCCAGCGCACTCGCCGCAAAGGCGGTCTCGCCTGTTTTGAAGACACGTTTCGACACGCATCGTCTTTATAAGAATTCAGACTTGGTAGAAGCTGGCTACCACTGACCATAATCCCCTCATCTAGTTTCAAAAAGGTCCGTTTTCCGGACCTTTTTTTGTGTCGTTTTTTCGGTCCGATGAGTGTCGATGGCAGCTGCTGTGTCTCGACCAAGCGGAAATTCACGTGCGGAAGCTAGGCGCACTTGAGGCAGGCTCGCTCTGAACACAGACAGATAGGCGCCTATTTTCTCAATGTTTTCAACTGGATATTTTTGGCGAATGGAAAAACCTAGCCGCCCTCGTCATGTCGTTTTCGCTTGTGGATAGGCTTGTCATAATGCAGCGAGAGATCCCGCCCGGCGGTCGCGGGTCCGGGATGCGACGCATGCCGGGAGGCGGCATGGTGTCGGGCAAGGGCTTGTGGCTTGGGACTTGGGACTTGGGACTTGGGACTTGGGGGGCGGTTTAGTCGTGTCTGGCTATGCGGGCAATATGGAAAGCCTGCCCACCGCCCGATCCACGGCTGGGCCTCGCCGACGGCATGTGCAGCAACCTCACTTGCCGCGATGCTGGCAATATCGCGCATCGCGGCTGGACGTAGAGATCTTCCCGGACGTCCGGTTCACACGTCCGAGAGTGCGTTGAGCAACACGATATCGTCCTCGCCGGTAATGATATCGGCATCGGCCTGAAGGACATATTCGACAACGGCGTTTATGCCGCCGAGATGTTCCTTGAGCAGTTTCGCAGCCCGAATTTCATCATGAGCCTTGATCGCGGCATAAAGCGCCACATGCTCGTCCAGAACCTCTTCGAAATAACCAATCTTCGGAAATGCCTGGCGCCGTACGCGGTCGAGTTGCCCCGTCGCGTTGTGGATCGTCTGCCAGACATTCGGAAAGCCGGCGATGCGGCAGAGGAGGCGATGGAACTCGTTGTCGACCTTGAAAGCCTCATCGATGTCACGCCGCTTGGCCGCTTCCTGCTGGCGAAAGATAAGCAGATCGAGGTCCTTCTCATGGACGGGATCGAAATTACGGGCTGCAAGACGCACCGTTCGCATTTCAAGGCTGGAACGTATCAGATGCCCCTCGATCACCTTGCGCATGGCAATCTTGTTGACGAATGTGCCGCCGCTCGGAACGATATTGACGAGTCCTTCCTGCGCCAGTCTCAACAAGGCCTCCCGCATCGGTGTTCGGGAAATGCCAAGCTCGGCGCAGGTCTCCTTTTCGTTCAGCGTTTCGCCCGGCGCCAGTTTCATGGTGATGATCGCATCGCGGATGACGTTATACGCCCATACCGCCTTGGGCTGTCCGGCCCCCATGTCTTCAAGTGCAAGTTTAGCGTGTGAATTCACTCAGCGCCTCGTCCGCTCGCTTTGCGTGTTTTAGCTTCCTTACATTATAAGCAGTTGCTTTCGTCGGCATAAAGAGGGCACGAGCATCATACTTCGTTCGCCGCGATCATTGCCATTTCAAGAAGCACCTTGGCTCCGGCCGTCACCTGATCGGGCTCGCACCATTCCTTTTCGCTGTGCGAAATGCCCTGCCTGCAGGGCACGAAGATGATCGCCGTCGGGCAAAGATGGGTCATCGACAGTGCGTCATGAGAGGTCAGCGTCGGCAGCATCATCGATGTGTAGCCCAGTCGTTCCGCCGCTTCGAGAACCTGCCCGGCAAGCTCCGGCGACAGGTCGAGCCGCTGGCGATAATGCGAGGTCGTGGCATCGATCGTAAGCCCCGTCTCCCCGGCGATCCGTCTGGCCGCAGCCTCGATACGATCGATGATCTTCGCCCTCCCCTCTTCCGTCGCATGAACGGCGACATAGGAAAGCTTGGTCAGATGCGGAATGTTGACGCGGTTGTTCGGCCAGTTACGGATCACCGTGGCGCTGACCATGCCCGCCGGTTCGTTTTCGGCCCCGATAGCCTCGATTTCGAGGATCAGTTTTGCCGCAGCGACAAGCGCGTTGCGCCGCGTCGACATTGCGGCCGTCTGCGAATGGCCATTCTCGCCGCTGATATCGATAAACCCGCTGCAACCCCAGGAACTGTTGGAAACGGCGGCGATCATCGCACCTGCCTTTTCCATCTCCGGCCCCTGTTCGATATGCAGTTCGAGATATTTATGCACCGCCCGCCCGCCGACCGGCAGCGGCCCTGAATAACCGATACGGGCAAGTTCGTCGCCCAGCATCGCACCATCGTCGTCCTTGCGGGACAAGGCATCTTCCAGGGCTAAGACCCCCGCAAAAATGCCCGACCCCATCACACCCGGCTGAAACCGCGCGCCTTCCTCATTGGTGAAATTGGCGATCTCGATCGCCCGCCGCGTGGTGACGCCTGCCGCATCGAGCGCGCGGATAACCGCAATCCCGGCAAGCACGCCCAGAACGCCATCGAACTTGCCGCCCGGCATCTGCGTGTCGAGATGGCTGCCGATCATCAGCGGCGGCAGGGATGGATCGGTCCCTTCCCGCCGCGCAAACATGTTGCCGATCGCATCGACAGTCACCACAAGCCCCGCCTCCTCCGCCCAGTAACGGAACAGGTTGCGCCCCTCGCGGTCCGCATCCGAAAGCGCCGGCCGGAAACTGCCGCCGCCTTGGGTCGCGCCGATCGCACCCATCGTCATGATATCCGCCCAGAGGCGTTCCGCATTGATTTCCGGCGAGGTCGTCATGGTCTATCCTTTGGCATCGGAATTGGCAGGCAGGGGGATCGGCAGGGATCGAGGAGACGAACGCCGTCACCGCGTCTCGTGCAGCACCTCCTCGAGCACCTTCAGGAATATGTCCGCATGGTCCTTGCCGAACGGCAGCGGGGGACGGATCTTCAGTGTGTTGCCATGAATGCCGGCGGCGCTGATCAGCACACGACGCTCGCGCATGCGATTGACGACCACAAGCGAGCGCGGTCCGTCCGGGGCGCGGCTCTGCCGGGCCTTGACGAATTCCAGCCCGAGGAAAAGACCCGCGCCACGTACGTCACCAATGCAGTCGAAATCCTGCTGCAGCTTGCGCATACCGTCGAGCATGTAATTGCCGGTCGACAACGCATTGCCCATCAGGTCTTCGTCGCGGATGACGTCGAGCACGGCATTGGCGGCGGCGATCGATACGTGGTTGGCGCCGAACGTGTTGAAATAGCGGATGTCCTTGCCGAAACGTTCCTGCACCTCGCCCTTCATCACCGCGGCCGCGATCGGCAGGCCATTTCCCATCGGCTTGCCCATGACGGCGATATCGGGAACGATGCCGTGACGCATGAAGCCCCACATATGCGAGCCGGTGCGACCAAAGCCCGGCTGCACTTCGTCGGCAATGTAAAGCGCGCCGGCCTCATGTACGACTTCCAGCGTCTTCTTCAGGAAGCCCGCAGGCTCCGAATAGATGCCGTCAGTCGAGAATATGCTGTCGGCGATGAAGGCCGCCGGCTTGATGCCATGGCGCAACATGAAGGCGATCGCCTTGGACACCTCTTGCGCAAACGTCTCGCCGACATCCTTGCCATCGGCGCGATAGGCATCCGGCGCCGGCACGGTGATGACATGCATGCCGAGCGGCATGTTGGGGCCGAGCGACGGCGAGATGGCGGCGGCGGCCGCCGTCGTGCCGTGATAGGCGTTCTCGGTAATGATGATGCCGGTTCCGCCCGTGTAGTAACAGGCCAGCCGCATGGCGAGATCGACCGCCTCGCTGCCGGTGCAGCAATACATGACCCGGTTCATCTCGTCGGGAAATGTTGAAAGCAGTTTTTCGGAGTAATCGAGGATCTTTTCGTCGAGATAACGCGTATGCGTATTCAGCACCGCCGCCTGTTCGGCGATCGCGGCGACAACGCGCGGATGGCAATGCCCGACCGAAGGCACGTTGTTATAAGTGTCGAGATAGGCATTGCCGTCGGGATCGTAGAGCCAGACGCCCTCGCCGCGCACCAGATGCAGCGGGTTTTCGTAAAACAGCCGGTAGGACGGCCCGAGCATTGCCTGGCGGCGCTCGATCATCGACCGTTCGCGCTCCGGCAGGCTGCTCAGACGCGACGCATCGAAGCCGTTGATCATTGTTGTGGCTGGCTTGTTCATGTCTCTCTCCCTTAGGTGTCAGGCGCGGCAGGCCGCTGCCAGGCGCTTTACGGCGTCATCTCTTGAAATTGCGTCGAGCCGAGCAAACTGCGCCCAGACGGTCGGGCTGTTGCGGGTATAGAGGTTCCGAAGTTCGGGAAACAGCTTTCCGCGCCATTCGGGTATAGCAAGCCGCATCAGCATCCGGGTGGTCACCGCAGTGTAAAGCAACTCGATCTCTTCCTGAGCGAGCGTCTTTTCGGTCGAATACCCTTTGAGGAAATCGCACATCGCCTCGACCGGATCATCGGCGTCGCCCATCTGGTAGGCCGCGCCGACAGCGACATCGAACAGGATGGGTGCGTACACCATGTCGCCGAAATCGATGATGCCGCTGATCTCATCCGGATCATCCTCGCTGACGAGAATATTCTCCATGTTGAAATCGTTATGGATCACCTGCACCGGCAGTTCATCCATGCGCGGAGCAATCAGGGTCTCGAAATCGGCCATCGCCCGTTCCAGCCTCACCCGTTGCGCTTCGTCTTCGAAGACCGGCAGCAATTCGCGAAGGCCTGCGGCGTGCGACATGTCCCAGGTGATGCGATGGCCTGCTGCCTCGTGGGTAAATCCTTCAAGCGCCTTCTGCATGCGGCCGAGAAGTACGCCGACGCGGTAGCGCTGGATCGGTGAATGCGGCTGTGATTTCTGCGAAATGCCGGGCGCGAAGGTCACCACGCGCACGCCGCGCGTGCCGCCTTCGTCATCGGTCATGCGGAAATCGGCCTCACCGTCCAGGGTGCGGATGATCCGCTGGATCGGAATGCCGGGATCGGCCGCTTCCACATGCAGAAGCGCCTGGCTGTGCATGTTCGTCATCGCCGGATTTTCCGCCGGGTTGAGAACCTTGAAGAGATATTCCCTTCCGTCGTCGAGCGTCAGCCGGTAATTGCTGTCCTTCTCACCCCAGAGCCATTCGGCCTTGCCGGAAAGCCCGTATTTTTCCCGTGCGATGCGCTCGGCCTGATCCGGGGGCACGGCAGTCGCGCCCGTCTTCAGCTCTGCGCCAAGTCCGCTTGCCGCTCCTTGGCTTGCCGTGGAGGCCATCTGTCCCATCCCGATACTGCTGTTGATTGTCGCGGTGCGGAAGACAAGGCCCCCGCACCTTTGTTGTCCGGCTCAGCCGAGCCTGGGCGCGCTGAGAACGTCCTCGGGATAGGCCGCCTGATAGGCCGCCGCCAATGCCAGCACGATATCGTCGCGGAAACGCGGACCGACGAACTGCAACCCGATCGGCAGGCCACCGGCATCAAAGCCGCACGGCACCGATACGGCCGGCTGGCCGGTCATGTTGAACGGATAGGTGAAGGGAGACCAGTCGGACCAGTCCTTGCCCTCGATCCCGCCGGGAAAATCGACACCCGCCTCGATTGCCGTCGTCGGCATGGTCGGCAGCATCAGGGCATCATACTTTTCGTGGAAAAGCGCCATCGTCACCTTGAGATCGGCACGCACCTGCTCGGCCGTGACATAGTCGATGGCCGAGTAGGTCTTTCCCTTCTCGTAGATGCGGATCAGGCCGGGATCCATCAACTTCTTCTGCTCTTCCGTCGGATTGACCATCTCGACGGTGCGGGCTTCGGCGGCGTACCAGAGCGCCAGAAGAGCATCCTGCGGATTGGAAAAGCCCGGATCGATCTCCTCGATGATCGCGCCCATATCCGCCAGCCGCTGGGCGGCCCGCTCGACCGCAGCAGCGACATCCGGCTGTACTTCGGCATAACCGAGATTTCGGCTGTAACCGATCTTCACGCCCTTGACGCTGGCAGCATTGATCCCTTCGTGCCAGTTCGGCACCGGTGTCGGACTATAGCCATACATCGCCTTCGGCGTCGGCCCGGTTGTGGCATTCATGAACAGCGCCGCATCCTCGACCGTCCGCGTCAGCGGGCCGCGATGGGCAAGCTCGAACAGCGCCGTCGGCGTGTCGGAGGGAATCCAGCCATAGGTCGGCTTGATGCCGAACGCTCCGCAGAACGAAGCCGGGATGCGGATCGAGCCTGCACCATCCGACCCCTCATGCAGAACGCCCATGTTGAGCGCGGCTGCTACGGCCGCACCGCCGGAAGAGCCGCCCGAGGCGCGATCAGTGCGCCACGGGTTAAGCGTGTTGCCGAATGCCGGACCGTGAGTGACACCCTTCCAGCCGAATTCCGGCGACGTCGTCGTGCCTAGGATGGTCACACCCGCGCCGCGCAGGCGTTCCATGATCAGGAACTCCTTTTCGGAAGGCGTCGTTGCACCGAGCACCGAGCCGCGCCGCCACGGAATGCCCTTGACCGGAGTGAGTTCCTTGATCGTCGTCGGCGCACCGTCGATGGGTGAAAGCGGTTCGCCCTTCTTCCAGCGCGCTTCGGATGCCTTTGCCTCGGCGAGCGCCAGTTCCGGCACCACATAGGCGAAGGCGTTGACGCTCGGATTGAACTTTTCGATCCGCGCAAGCGAGGCCTTGGCGGCTTCGACCGGGGACGCCTTGCCCGACGCGAACAGCTCGGAAAGCTGTGCCGCGGTCATTTCGCCAAGATCGGTCTTTTCCATCATGTTCATGATCTCAATCCTTGATGCTTCAGGCGTGCGCGGCCGCAACGGTATCCAGCGCGCGGGCAACGGCACCGAACATGTCGTCGATCTGTTCGGCGGTAATGATCAGCGGCGGGCAGAAGCAGATGGCTTCGCCGATATTGCGGATGATCAGGCCCTCGTCCTGGCATGCGGCGGCGATCGCTGCAGCCGCATCACCGGCATTGGCATCCGCCCAGGGCTTGATTTCCAGCGCGCCGAGCAGGCCGACGCCGCGCGAGGAATGCGCCAGCGGGTGCTTGGCAAGTTCTGCCAGGCCGCCGAGGAACTTTTCTTCCAGCCGTGCGACGTTGCCGACGAGATCCCGCTCCTGGATGATCTTCAGGTTTTCGAGACCAACCGCGGTCGCGACCGGATGACCGGAGGCAGTGAAGCCATGGCCGAACACACCGATACGGTCGCTTTCGTCGGCGATCGGCTGATAGAAATGGTCGTTCATGATGATCGCCGAAAGCGGCATGTAGGACGACGAGATCTGCTTCGACACGACGAGCACGTCCGGCTCGATGCCGAGCGTCTCGCAGGCGAACATCTTGCCGGTACGGCCGAAGCCGCAGATGACTTCGTCGGCGACGAGAAGGATGTCGTATTTCTTCAGGATGGCCTGAACGCCGGCCCAGTAGCCGTCCGATGGCATCAGCACGCCGCCGGCGCCCATCACCGGCTCGCCCCAGAAGGCGGCGATCGTTTCAGGGCCTTCCTTCAGGATCAGGTCTTCCAGATCCTTCAGCATGCGCTTGGTGAAATCAGCTTCGCTTTCGCCTTCGAGGCCGAAATGCACATAGGACGGGCAGGATGTATGAACCATCCGGTCGAGCGGCAGGTCAAAGCTCTCATGGTTGCGCGGCAGGCCGGTGATCGAGCCTGAGGCGATCGTCACACCGTGATAGCCCTTGATCCGGCCGATGATCTTCTTTTTGTCCTTATTGCCGAGCGCGTTGGAGCGGTACCAGACCATTTTGCAGGCAAGGTCGTTGGCTTCGGAACCGGAGGAGGTGAAGTGCACCTTCGACATCGGCACCGGTGCGATCTTGACCAACATCTCGGCCAGATCGATCGACGGCCCATGCGTCTTGTAGGAGAAGCTGTGGTAATAGGGCAGCTTTTCCATCTGCGCCTTGGCGACTTCCGCCAGCCGCTTTTCGCCGAAACCGAGCGCCACCGACCACAGGCCGGCCAGACCCTCGATATAGCGCTTGCCGGTATTGTCCGTGACATAGATGCCGTCGCCGCTCTCGATCACGAGGCCGCCGGTTTTTTCGTATTTCCGAAGATTGACCATCGGATGCATCTGATAGGCCATGTCACGGGCTTCGACCGAGTTCGGCATAATCGTCATGTGCTGCTCCATAAGCGGGCTCTGTTGCCCGAATTGATTGATATCCGACGGGCTCAAGCCGTCATCAGCGCTTCCTTTGCCCGACCGGGAATGGCCTCGATCAGGCTTTTCGTGTAGGGGTGCCGGGGCGTGTCGAAGATCTCGCTCCCCGTACCAAGTTCGACGACCTCACCCTTCTGCATCACCATAACGCGGTCGCAGATCTTGGCCGCAACGCGCAGGTCATGGGTGATGAAGACGAGGGAGAGGTTGAGGTCTTTTTTCAGCTGGCCCAGCAACTCCAGAACCTGAGCCTGGATCGAAACGTCGAGCGCAGACACCGCCTCGTCGGCGATGATGATCTCGGGTTCGAGCGCCAGTGCCCGGGCAATGCCGATACGCTGCCGCTGACCGCCGGAAAACTCGTGCGGAAAACGGTTGGTTCCTTTGGGATCGAGCCCGACCATCTCCATCAGCTCGGCGGCTCGCGCCAGCGCCTTTTTCTCATCCTCACCATAGGCGATCGGCCCCGAGGCGATGATGCGCCCGACCTTTTCGCGCGGATTGAGCGACGAATACGGGTCCTGGAAGATCATCTGCATTCGGCGGCGCATGGCGCGCAGTTCCTCGCCCTTCAGATGCGCCATATCCTGTCCGCCGAGCAGAACGCGGCCGCTTTCGGGGTCCTGCAGCCGCACGAGGCAGCGACCGACCGAAGACTTGCCTGAGCCGCTTTCTCCGACGATGCCGAGCGTTTCGCCGCGCCCGAGCGTGAACGACACGTCCTTGACGGCATGCACTTCACGGACCTTGGAAAACAGGCCACCGCCCATGCGATAGATTTTCGACAGGTTCTCGACGGCAAGCAGCGGCTCGCGGGTTTCGATACGCGCCACCCCTTCGCCGGGACGCGGGATCGCCGCGATCAGCTTCTTCGTATAGGGGTGTTGCGGCGAGAAAAGCACCTCTTCGGCCGTTCCCTGCTCGACGATGCGGCCGAGCTGCATCACCGTCACATAGTCGGCGATCTCGGCCACGACGCCGAAATCGTGGGTGATGAACATCACCGCCATGTTGCGCTCCTTCTGGAGCCCGGCGATGAGTTTCAATATCTGCGCCTGCGTCGTCACGTCGAGCGCCGTTGTCGGCTCGTCGGCGATCAGCACTTCCGGCTCGAGCGCCAGCGCCATGGCAATCATCACACGCTGACGCTGACCGCCGGAAAGCTGAAACGGATAGCTGTCGGCGGCTCGCGGCGGGTCGGGCAGACCGACCTCTGTCAGAAGCGAAAGCGCCTTTTCCTTGCGCTCCTTCGGAGTCAGAAGACCATGCGCCTCGAACACTTCCTCGATCTGCGCCGAGACTTTCATCAGCGGGTTGAGCGCTGACATCGGCTCCTGGAAGATCATCGCCACCCGGCGACCGCGAATGGCGTAGAGCGCATCTGCAGGCATGGTGATCAGATCGGTTGCGCCAAGCAGGATACGCCCCTGCGCCACGCGAACAGTGTCGGGAAGAAGCCCCATCAGCGCATTGGCCGACATGGATTTGCCCGAACCGCTTTCGCCGACCACGCAGAGCATCTCACCGGGAAAGAGCTTGAAGGAGACGCGGTCGACCGCATAGGGACGATCCGCGCCGTCCGGAAGTGCGATGCTCAGCCTGTCGATATGGACGACCGGTTCGCCCCTCCCCTCCTCCTTCAGCGCACCCGGATGGATGACGGCGGCAGCGGTTTCGTCGGATGTCACGGCATTGGTGTCGATCATGTCTGCCATGGTTACCTCCCCTTGCGCGCAAGGCGCGGGTTGAGGGCGTCGTTCAGCCCTTCGCCGACAAGATTGAGTGCCAGCACGGTCAGAAGGATTGCAAGGCCGGGAAAGAAGCTGACCCACCAGGCCTGACGGATCACCGTGCGGCCCGCGCCGATGATATAGCCCCAGGACATGATATTGCGGTCGCCTAGCCCCAGGAAAGACAGCGAGCTTTCGATCAGGATCGCCGCCGCAACCATCATCGAGGCCAAGACGATGATTGGCGAGAGCGTGTTCGGCAAGATCTGCCGCCAGATGATCGTCGAATGCATCTGGCCGGAAAGCACGGCGGCCTCGACGAATTCACGCGACCGGAGCGACATTACCTCGCCACGCAGAAGCCGGGCAACCGGCGGCCACGAGACCACGGCAATCGATATGACGATCGAATAAATGCTCGGCTGGAAGATCGCCACCAGCACCACCGCCAGCGCGAAGCTCGGCACGCTCTGGAAGAATTCGGTAAACCGCATCAGCAGATCATCGACCCAGCCGCCGAAGTAACCGGCTATGGCACCGATCGGAATGCCGATCAGCAGCGAAACGACCGTCGAAACGAGACCAACCAGAAGCGACACCCGTGCGCCGTGGGCGAGACCCGCCGCAAGGTCGCGTCCCATCGGATCGGTGCCGAGCACGAAAGCATCCATGGTGAAGGGCGGAATGAACGGCCGCTGCACCATCGCCCAGGGCGACTTGGTGTAGATGAAAGGAGCGACGATCGAAAGAACGACGACCAGAAGCAGGATGACCAGGCCGACGACGGCGCCTCGGTTCTGCGAAAAACGTTTCCAGAAATCCTTCATGACGTCACCTTGATGCGCGGATCGACGAGGCGGTAAAGCACGTCGGTGATGAGGTTGAAGAGCAGGACCATCGCGGCGGAGACGACAAAGACGCCGAGCAGCAGATTGTAGTCGCGCTGCGAAAGGGCATCGAACATCAGCCGGCCGATGCCCGGCCATGCGAATACTGTCTCGATCAGCACCGCGCCGCCGACGAGCTGCCCTGCCTGCAGGCCGGCAAGCGTGACGACCGGCAGAAGCGCATTGCGCAGCACATGGCGGCGCTGGATGACGCCGGGACGCAGGCCCTTGGCCTTGGCGGTCTTGACGAAATCGAGCCTGCCGACCTCCAGCATCGAAGCGCGGGTCATGCGGGCATAGACGGCCATGAAGAACAGCCCGAGCGTCATAGCCGGCAGGATAAGGTGCAGGAAGATATCAAGCGCCCGGGCAAAGCCGGTATGGTTCGCGCCAACAGTTTCGTAACCGAAGCCGGGCAGCCAGCCGAGTTGGACAGAGAATAAAAGCACGCCCATCAGCGCCAGCCAGAACAGCGGCGTGGCGTAGAAGATCAGCGCGACCAGTGAGATGATCGTGTCGGCCCATTTGCCCTGACGAGCCGACGCGAAGGCTCCGGCCGCAACGCCGAGGCCGAGCGAGATCACAAAGGCAGAAAGGGAAAGCAGCAGTGTCGCCGGCAGGCGCTCGCCGATCAGCTGCAGCACCGGCAATTGCTGGCGGTAGGAATAACCGAGATCGAGCTGGACCACCGAGGAAACGTAGATCCAGAGCTGCATGTAAAGCGGTTTGTCGAGGCCGAAGCGTTCTCTGAGCTGTTGCAGGAAGGCAGGATCGGCATCACCTGCTTCGCCGGCCATGACCGCTGCCGGATCGCCCGGTGCGGCATGGATGAGGAAGAAATTGAGCACGGTGATACAGATCAGGATCACGACTGCCTTCAGCAATCGCCCCGAGATGAATCTCAGCATGAGCACGGCTCCGACTAGATTTTTCAGGTCAGGAATGAGCCAGGCGGAGACGGATCTCCGCCTGAATGTCGATTACTTCTTGATCCAGGCGTCGCGCATGGATTCCGGCAGGCCGGAGGCGGTCGTCACGATATCCTGAACCTTGCAGTTGTAGATCGTCGGGAAACCGAGTTCGAGCAGCCAGGCGACCGGAACGTCTTCCTGAAGCTTCTTCTGCGCCTGGTCGTAGAGTTCCTGACGCTTGGACGCCGGATAGGCGACTGCAGCCTCGTCGAACAGCTTGTCGAGGTCGGGATTGGAATAGCCCTCGACATTGTTAAACGGGTTGCCCTTGGCGATCTGCGAAGTCTTGTAGTTGCGGTCCACGCCGATTGCCGGGTCACCATTCTGATAGAGGTAGGTGAAGGCGATGTCGTATTCCCAGTTGGATGTGCGCTGGTTCCAGCCGGCAACGTCGGCTGCTTCGATTTCGATCGGAATACCGACCTCTTCGAGGTTCTGCTTCACTGCTTCGGCCCAACGCTGCCAGGTCTCGCCATAGGGAAGCGGCAGGAGCTTCAGCGGCTTGCCGTCGTAGCCGGCTTCCTTGAGCAGTTTCTTGGCCTTGTCGACATCATGCGGGTATTTCGGCTCGACATCCTTGTAGAAAGGGAGCTTTGACGACAACGGCCCGGTCGCAACCTTGCCGTAGCCGTTCCACAGAACGTCCTTGGCGAATTCGCGGTCGAGCGCATACATCACCGCCTGACGGAACTTCACATTGTCCATCGGCGCTTTGCGGTTGTTGAGCCACAGCCAGGAGAGCGGTGCGAAATATTCCCAGCCCTTTTCTGTCGTGCAGGTATTGGGCAGGTCCTTGAGCCGCGGAATGTCGAAATTCTCGACTGAGCCGCCCGGCACCACATCGATATTGCCGGTCTCGAAGGCGACCGACCGCGACGCGCCGTCCGGAATGACCTGGTAATACAGTTCGTCGAGATAGGGCTTGCCCTTCACGTAATAGTCGGGGTTCTTGACGAGATGGATATAGCTGCCGCGCTTCCATTCGTCGAACTTGAACGGGCCGGTGCCGATCGGCTTGTCGTTGGCCGGATTGGTGGCGTAGTCGGTGCCCTCATAGATATGCTTGGGCAGGACCGGCATCGTGTAGAACGCCAGGCCACGGATGAAGGCCTCGAAAGGCTGCTTCAGCTTGAACACGACGGTCTTGTCGTCCGGTGCCGTGACGCTTTCCACATGGGTCATCAGGTTGCGATGACGCGGCTGCATCTTCATCAGGTAGTCGTTGGCGGAAAACAGTACGTCGGCCGAGGTCATCGACTTGCCGTCATGCCACTTCACGCCATCCTGCAGCGTGAACGTATAGGTCAGGCCGTCATCGGAGACCGTCCACGACTTGGCGAGCGACGGCTCGGGCTTGAGGTTCTCGTCGTAGCGCAGCAGGCTCTCGTAGATATTGCCGCCGACAAGCAGAGCCGGGCCGTTGGTGGTTGTGCCGATCATGATGCTTGGCGGCTCTGGCTGAACAATGAGGTTCAGCTTGCCGCCCGGTACAGCCTGGGCAAAAGCCGCTGTCGTCGTCATGAAAATGGCTAGGGATGCAGAAATCAGTCGTCGCATGAAGTTCCCCTTTATGGATTTTCGTTTGCGTGCAGACGTCACTTCGTGATCGTACCGGAACTACAATATACCGATATATCGATACATCATCTTGACTCCGGCCTTTGGCACCTGTCAAGCAAGGCAGGTGATTTTTTGCATAAAACTTGAACTCGAAAACTGGTCGCTCAAAAAATGATCAACTTGCGGAAAATCGCGACGCCATATGCTTTGAAGACAGACAAGCAGCAGCAATGAGGTCCTGATAAAGATGGAATTGATAAGCCGGACGGACACAAAAATCCCCCACATCGCGCTGGTCAGCAGCACGCTCGATCTCACCTTTCTGAAGACCGCATTCGAGGCTTCAGGCCTGAATGTGCGGCTGAGTATCTACCCCGAGCCCGGTTTCAAGGACGCCGATGTCGCCGTGGCGTGGAACCCGCCGCACGGGCTTCTGGCCGATATGCCGAACGTGAAAATGGTGCACAGCATTGCCGCAGGCCTGGACAATATCTTCGCCGATCCGAAGCTTCCCGCCGTCCCCGTCTGCCGTGTCGTCGACAGCCAGCATGCGCTTGGCATGGCGGAATATGCGATCTGGTCCGTGCTGCTGTTTCACCGGGAAATGGACCGGCACCTGCAAAACGCCGCGCACAAACGCTGGGAGCGCCCCGGACAGAAAGCGGCACAGGATTATACCGTCGGCATACTGGGTTTCGGCGCAATCGGCCGCACTGTTGGGCGCAGTCTGCGCGCCCTCAACTACAATGTTCGCGGATGGGCGCGCTCGCCCAAGGAAGAGGCGGGGATCGCCACCTATTGCGGCGACGCGCAACTGCCGGATTTTCTCAACGGTTGCGATGCGCTGATCTGCTTGCTTCCCCTTACCGACGCCACCCGCGGCATATTGAATGCCGACCTCTTCGCCCACCTGCCGCAGGGTGCCGCGATCATCAACATGGGCCGTGGCGAGCACATGGTGGAGGCCGATCTTCTGGCCGCGATCGACACAGGCCATCTGCGTGGCGCAGTTCTCGATGTCTTCCTCAAGGAGCCCCTCCCCGAGGAAAGCCAGTTATGGACCCATCCCAAAATCTTCGCCACGCCGCATATCGCCTCGATGCCCGATCCGCGTGATGTCGCCGCGCAGATTTTCGAGAATGCCACGAGGGTTCTGGCCGGACAGGAGCCGCTCAATTCCGGCAGTCGTGAAAGCGGTTATTGAGCCGCAGGCGCCAGCATCACGTCCAGCGTCGACAGATCGAAGCCGGGTTCCTGCACGATCAGGCCCGGCTGATCGGCAAACACATATTCGACGACTGCCGCGATATCGTCGAGATGCCGCCGCATCAGATCATGGGCGCGATCGGCATCGCCGGCGCTGATCGCTTCGTAAATCGCCCGGTGCTCCTGCTCGACCTCGTCAAAATAACCCGACCGCGGGATGGCGAAGCGCCTTATCCGGTCAAGCTGCCCTGTCGCATTGTGAATGGTCTGCCAGACATCCGGGAAACCGGCCATCGTGCAGATCAGCCGGTGAAAGTCATTGTCGACCGCAAAGGACTGGTCGTAGTCCTGACGCTTGGCCGCATCCCCCTGCAGGAACATCAGAAGGTCGAAATCCCGGTCCCGCACGGCGTCATGGGAACGCGCGGCTAACCGCACCATCCGCAATTCCAGGCTGGAACGGATGAGATGCCCCTCGATCACGCCCCGTAAGGAGATGCTGTTGACGAAAGTGCCGCCGCTCGGCACCACATTGACCAGCCCTTCCTGCGCAAGACGTAACACCGCCTCGCGCATCGGAGTGCGCGACACGCCGAGTTCGGCGCAGGTTTCCTTCTCGCTGATCGTCGCGCCCGGCTCCATCTTCATGGTGATGATCGCATGGCGGATGTAGTTATAGGCCGTCAGCGCCTTGGGTTGACCCACCGCATTTCCGGGCAGGAAGTCGGACTGATTTAAACGTGTGTTCATCCCGGTCCTCCTTCCCTGAAGGTCTTCAGCCAGCGCCATACCGATATATCGCGGCTTCTCCCTAGCCTCTTCTCCGCCGTTTGCAAGGAATATCGTCAGGTTTGCAAGCAAAGCTCCGCCCCGCGGGTGTTCTGCATCCACGTGAACGCGCTACAGGGAAACTTCCGAAACGTAGCTGCGGCGCTAGATCGCAGCCACCTCCTTTTTCCGCCGGACGATCAGCACCACGGCAGCAAGCAGCAGGGTGCCGAAGATGAACAGGAAGGCCGCGGCGGCGATCGCCGGGCTGATATTGTCGCGAATGGTGGAAAACATCTGGCGCGCCAGCGTTCTCTGGTTCGGCCCGGCGACGAACAGCGTCAGCACCACCTCGTCCAGCGACGTCGCAAATGCCAGAACCGCGCCGGTGAGGATGCCGGGCATGGCAAGCGGCAGGGTCACCTTGCCGAATACCCTTTGCGGCGAAGCACCAAGACTTGCCGCGGCAAGCTCCACCCGCCTGTCGATGCCTGCGAGCGATCCGGAAACGCTGACGATGACGAAGGGCACCGCCACGACCGTATGCGCGATGATCACCGCCAGATGCGTATTGGCAAGCCCGATACGCGCCAGGAGGATCTGCATGCCGATGCCGAGCACCACCGCTGGCACCACCATCGGCAGCATGAACAGCGTGCGGATCACGCCGCCGATCATCGGCAACCGCCGGCGCAGACCGAGTGCCGCCAGCACGCCGAGCACCGTCGCCAGCGCCGTGGTTCCGAAACCGATGATCAGGCTGTTGACGATCGCCCTTTGCCAGACAGGCAGGGTAAACAGCTCGACGAACCAGCGAAACGAGAATGACGGTATCGGATAGACGAGAAGCAGGCTCGAAGTGAAGGCAAGCGGCATCATGACCAGAAGCGGAACGATCAGGAATGCCGCCATCAGCGCTCCGAAGAGCCATTGCAGTGTTTTGGCCGGCATCAGGCGCTCCTTTCCCGCTGGGTGGCGAGCCGGTCATAGACGGCATAAAGAATGATGGTGACGACAAGCAGCACGATGCCGAGCGCACTCGCCATGCCCCAGTTTCCGGAATTCTGGGCATGAAAGGCGATGAAGGAACTGATCATCTGATCACCCGCCCCGCCGATCAGCGCCGGCGTGATGTAATATCCGATCGCCGACATGAAGACGAGCAGCGAGCCGGCGGCAATGCCGCCAAAGCTGAGCGGCAGCAGCACCCGAACGAAGGCTCTGAGCGGATGCGCCCCGAGCGAGGCCGCCGCCGGCATCAGATTCTTCGGAATGGTCAGGAGCACGCTGTAGATCGGCAGCACCATCATCGGCAAAGACACATGCGTCATCGCGATGATCACCCCGGTGCGGTTGAAGATCAGCGCCAGCGGACCGGCGATGATGTTGAGATCCATCAGGGCCGAATTGATCAGCCCCTGTTCCTGCAGCAGGATGAACCATGCGGCAGTGCGCACCAGAAGCGAGGTCCAGAGCGGCAACAACACGGCTGCCAGCAGTGCCTGCTTTTTCCAGCCGGTCGCAACCGTGATCAGCAGCGCATAGGGATAACCGAGCAGCACGCAGAAGATTGTGACTGTCGCGGAAATCCAGAATGTCCGCCCGAAGATCGCCACGTTGATCGTCTGCTCGGGTGGCTGTGAAACGATTTCACCGGCATCGTTTCGCATCAGGTCGACGGCGGCGAGAAGATAGCGATCGGTCGTCGGCGAAAGCGCATCGGTAATCGCCTTCCAATATTGCGGCTGGCTCCATTTCCTGTCGAGTGCGACGAGGTCGATCAAGCCTTCCGGCGTCTCCTGCACAGCCCTCAGCGTCTTGCTCATCAGCGTCCGGAAGCCGGATTGGGCGCTGTTCAGGCGGCGTACCATGTCACCGACGGCCTGTTCGTCGGTTGCGGCGCGCAGATCGGTCACGAATGCCGCCTGCAGGTCTTCGCCCGGGGCGCTTTCTCCATCCCAGGAGGAGGCGACCTTGGCGGTCTCCGGCAAGAGCCGCGCTACCGCATTGTCCGAAACCGATTGCGTCAGCACGGAGCCGAGCGGCCAGATGAAGAACAGGCAGATAAACAGGAAAAGCGGAGCGACCAGAAGAAACGGCCCGCTTTTCTGCAGAAAGCTCTTGCCGCTCATCATGCAATCACCTTGCAATCCTCGGGGCTGAAAAACGCCGTGACCTGAGCGCCGCGCTGCGGCTCCGGCGACCTGCGGTCGAGGCGCACGACATAAGATGCGTCCGCGGGACCAGCGAGCTGCACACGCAGATGGTCACCCTGATAGACACAGTCCGTCACGATCGCGGAAATGGCATTGTCCGGCAGGCCTGCATTGTTGCTCAGGCCGTCCGTCAGCGAAAGCCGTTCCGGTCGAAGCGACACCGAGACACCCTGCCCTGCCGCCAAACCACCGGAGCCGGCGACACGCACCACATCACCGCCGTTCAGGCGGATCACGGCGGATGCCGGCTCAACCGTCTCCACCGTGCCGTCGATCAGGTTCGTCTCGCCGATGAATTCAGCCACGAAACGTGTCGCCGGCTCGTCATAGACCTGACGCGGCGTGCCGATCTGCTCGATCTTGCCCTTGTTGAACACGGCAATCCGGTCGGACATCGTCAGCGCCTCGCCCTGATCATGGGTGACGAACACGATCGTCAGCCCGAGCCGCTGATGCAGCGCGCGGATATCGAGCTGCATCTGTTCGCGCAGGTTCTTGTCGAGTGCACCGAGCGGCTCGTCCATCAGCACCACGCGCGGCTCGAAGACGAGCGCACGGGCAAGCGCCACGCGCTGCTGCTGGCCACCGGAAAGCTGCGACGGCTTGCGTTCCGACAATGCACCGAGCTGCACCATGTCGAGTGCCGTCTTTACACGGTTCGCGATTTCAGCCCTGGAAATCCCCCGCATCTGCAGCGGAAAGGCGACATTGGCGCCGACGGTCATATGCGGAAAGAGCGCGTAGTTCTGAAACACGACACCCATGTCGCGCTTGTGCGACGGTACGTCATTGACCCTGTAGCCGTCGACGAGGATCTGGCCTTCAGTTGCAGTCTCGAAGCCGGCCAGCATCATCAGAAGCGTCGTCTTGCCCGATCCCGATGGCCCGAGAAGACTGACGAACTCGCCCTTCTCGATATCCAGCCTCAACTTGTCGACTACGCATTGCTGTCCGTAATATTTGCTGACGCCATCGAAGCGTATGCGGAATTCGGCCACGCCATTCCCCTTTTTCAGTCGCTGGATACGGTTAGCCGATCGGTCGCGCTCATCTGGCGGGCCGTATCCATCCGTTTTATGTCGGCTAAAGAGGGAGGCCGCATGTCTGCGGCCTCCCGATCATCGGGAAATGGCTTGATTACTGCGCCAGCCAGGCGTTGAAGCGTGCCGTCAGCGCTTCGGAATTGTCGATCCAGAAATCGACATTGAGCGGGATCGCCTCTTTCAGGTTTTCCGGGTTGGTCGGCAGGTTGGCGTCGATTTCGGGCGGAATGGTCGCAGCAGCCTTCTTGTTCGGCATGCCGTAATCCACCTTCAGCGGCAGCTTGGCCTGATTTTCAGCCTGGCTCGCGAATGCGATGAAATCCAGCGCCGCATCCTTGTTCTCGGCGCCCTTGAGGATCACCCAGCTGTCGATCGCATACATGCTTTCCGGCCAGACCAGCTTGAAATTCTTGCCTTCCGCCTTGTTGATGCCGGTGACGCGGCCGTTATAGACCGCGGCGATGGAAACTTCGCCGGATGCGAGATACTGCACCGGCTGCGCACCGGCTTCCCACCAGACGATATTCGGCTTCAGCTCGTCGAGCTTCTTGAAGGCGCGGTTGACGCCTTCATCGGTCGACAGGACGTCATAAAGTTCCGCCGGCTTCACGCCATCGGCCAGAAGCGCGAATTCGAGATTGTATTTGGCGCCCTTGCGCAGCGAACGCTTGCCCGGGAACTTCTTCGTATCCCAGAAATCGACCCAGTTTTTCGGGCCGTCCTTGAGCTTGTCGCCGTCATATCCCATCGCCAGCGACCAGTAATAGACGCCTGCACCGCACTCGTTGACGGCTTCCGGCAGGAACTCGTCCTTGACGCCGATCTTGTCCCAGTCGAGCTTTTCGTAAAGACCATCGGCGCAACCAAGCGCCAGCTCTTCGGCCTCGACCTGCACGACGTCCCAGTTCGGAGCGCCGGCCTTCATCTTGGCCTGCAAAACGCCGTAACCGCCGTCCCAGCTTTCTTCCAGGAATGGTTTGCCGGACTTTTGCGAGAACGGCTTGAAATAGACGTCGCTCTGCGCCGCCTGCGCCACGCCACCCCAGCCGACAATCGTCAGGTCGCGTGCATTTGCCTGCCCCGCTATAAATGCCGTGGAAGCAAGCGCGAACATGCCGAAGGCTGCGGTCTTGAAGAGATTTTTCATTTCGTTCCCCTGATTGGGCCCGGACTGTTATCCTGGGCCTTGGACGTTGATACGGATCCTTTCGTTTCCTCCAGCAGGGTGCGCAGTTGGCCTGCGTCTATCCTTAGATGACAGGGTCAGACATGTTGTCCGCCGTTGATGTGGATTTCCGCACCGTTGATGTAGGACGATTGTTCGGTGCAGAGAAAATAGATGGTCTTGGCAACTTCGATGGTCGTGCCGAGCCGACCAAGCGGCACTTCGGCCTTGACCAGTTCGTCGGTGCCTGGCGACAGGATCGAGGTCGCGATCTCGCCCGGCGCAATCGCATTGGCGCGAATGCCACGCGGACCGAATTCATGCGCCAGTTCGCGGGTCAGTGCAGCAAGCCCGGCCTTCGACGCAGCATAGGCGACACCGGCAAACGGGTGCACGCGGGAGCCGGCAATAGAGGTAACGTTGACGATCGATCCCTGTGCGGCCTCTAGTTCCGGCAACAACGCCCGCGCCAGAAGCGCCGTAGAGACGAGGTTGACGTTCATGACCTTCATCCAGGTCTCTGCATCTGTTTCCGCGACACCGAGGCGGCTGCCGCCCGGTCCCTTGGGCGAAATCCCGGCATTGTTTACCAGCGCTGCGAGCTTCCCGTCAGGCAACCGTTCACGCACTGTCGCGGCAAGCGCATCGATCGTCGATAGGTCTGCGAGATCGGCCTGGATGTGGCTTTCGCGGGCAGACGGCCAGCGGCATTCCTCGGAAAAGGGCTGGCGCGAAACCGTCAGGATCCGCCAGCCATGCTCCATGAACAGCTTGACCGTCGCGTGACCAATGCCGCGGCTGGCGCCGGTCAGAAGCATGTAGGGGGTGGTCGTCAATCAAAAACTCCCTGGGTCCTGCATCGGACCCGTTACCCGATATATCGGTATGTTAGCGACGGATTAATCGTTTGCAAGCGGTTTTCATACCTTCGAACGACGCAAGGCAATCTTTAATGGCGATCAGGCCTCTATCGGAATAGTGAGGCATGAGACGACCAACTAGTGCAACGTCGATCATGAAGGATCGGCCGCAGAACATCGCGAAAAAAATCGCATGTGCCCTCCGGCTCACTCATCACTCCACGATGCGAAGGGTGGCAACATCGATAACGAAGGCAATTAGACGAAGCCCATAACCTGTTCGGTGCCGGAGCCCTAATGAGGTGTCACCCGGTCCAATGGACCAAGGACCGTCTGCTGTGCCAATGTCGCGCGATGGGCTAGTGCGTATGATATCTTGCAAGCACATCAACCTCATAAGCCTGGCGACCATAGAGAGGCAACATCAAAGCCTTCACACCTTAATTGCCCAACATTGCGAGCGCTACAGACACGGAAGTTCAGCTTCGTGATCCAGCACCATACGGAACGCATGCTCACGACCCGCCAACTTTAGCTTTGCCTAGGTAATTCCGGCGCGCGATGGCCCAAAGTCGAGGTGCGCCTCCAAAAGATGCCACGAGCCCAACCAGACCTGCCGAAATTCAGAGACACAGATGGACCAGAGCTTTGGCCAGCTTCTCGGCCACCATATGAAGATAGTCGTTATCGCAACCTTGCGCCGTTATGAACTGCGTGCCGACCCTAAGCGCATGCCGGCCAGGCAAGATTGGATTTTTGCACGTACCAACCAGAATCCCAAGCTTTTCCAAACCTTGCATCACCTGCGGCGGATTGAGATGATCTGCGAGCGGCAAAAGAATTTGATGGGTGAACTGCTCGCCTTCTGACGGAGCGATAACCTCTATGCCGAGTTCGCGTAACGCATTCGCAAGAACCTGCGAATTATGGCAAACCCTCGCAGCATATGCTTTCGCGCCAGCGCGCGTCTCCTGGAGCGTCAAGAGGAACGAGGGTAGCTTGCCGGCATCAAAATTGGCGAGGAATTTCTGATCGATGAGGGCCGCGAGCTTTTCGCCATCGCCTCGAATACGACCTGCGATGATACTATGCGGCCGACCGGCAATCGTCTTGTAGGTCGAGCTTGTCATCACATCGACACCAAGTGAAAGCGGATTTGGAAAAGCTCCACCCGCGATCAATCCCGAGACATGCGAGGCATCGAAGACAGTCTTTGCTCCCACCTCCTTGGCAGCAGTAACCACCGGCGCAAGCTCATCCGGCTTGATCATCACCGATCGACCGAGCATGACCATGGCAGGCGCAGATTTGCGGATCGCAGCGGCAGCGGCAGCGGCGTCAAGCCGGCATTTCTCCATATCGAAGGGCAGATCCTCGATTTCTAATCCGGCAAGATCAGGCGTACCACCGCGACGCTGGCTCAAGTGTCCGCCGTGATCGGCGGACGGTGCAAGCAGAAGATCGCCCGGCTTTGTGAACGCATGGAAGACCGCCATGTTGGCGATCGTGCAGCTTGGCAGCCGTGGCTCCGCCCATTCGGCTGAAAACAGCGCACAAATTTCAGATCGAACAGCCACTTCCAATCGCGAAACGAGATCGGTCTCCGGCTGCTCCTTGTCGAAACTCGGCCCCATGGCAGGATAGGCGCTCAGACCTGCGGAATAGGCCTTTTGTGCTGCCTCGCTCGGAAGGTTTGCGCCGGCATAAAGCACGATGCGCTCACGCGACAACACCCAACTTCTCTCCGCAGCCGCCTGCAGTAGATCGTTTTCGTTCCAGACGTCGATATCCATTTTCAAGCCAGTCAGTGTACGAGAATCTTGGAGAGGAACTGCTGTGCCCTTTCGCTGCGCGGTTTGCCGAAGAAGTCGTCCTTATCGGCATCCTCGACGATCTCGCCGCGATCCATGAAGATCACGCGGTTCGCCACTTTGCGGGCAAAACCCATCTCGTGGGTGACGACCATCATCGTCATGCCGTCACGGGCAAGTTCTACCATCACGTCCAGCACTTCGTTGATCATCTCGGGATCGAGTGCCGATGTCGGCTCGTCGAACAGCATCGCGATGGGATCCATGGCAAGCGCCCGCGCGATGGCGACACGCTGCTGCTGGCCGCCGGAAAGTTGACCCGGAAATTTCTCCGCATGGGCGGCAAGACCGACGCGATCAAGCAGAGCCATGCCCTTCTCCATTGCAGCATCCTTCGATCGCTTCAGAACCTTCACCTGAGCAAGCGCCAGGTTCTCACGGATATTGAGATGCGGGAAAAGCTCGAAATGCTGGAACACCATCCCCACCCTAGACCGCAGAAGCGGGAGATTTGTCGTCGGCGCCGAGACAGTTGTACCGTCGACGATGATATCGCCACTATCGATAGGCTCCAGCCCGTTGATCGTCTTGATCAGCGTCGACTTGCCCGAGCCCGACGGACCACAGACAACCACGACCTCACCCTTGGAAACCCATGTCGAGCAATGCGACAGGACCTGGAAATCTCCGTAGGTCTTGCTGATGTCTCGAAGTGTAATCATGCTCATGAAGTGCCCCTAGCGAATGATCGCGACACGCTTCTGCAATCGTCTGACTGCCTGCGACGCGATGAGGGAAATGATGAAATAGACGACTGCCGCGAACACATACATTTCGAGCAGCCGGCCATCGCGCTGTGCGATCTTGGCGGCGGCACCGAGGAAATCGGTGATCGAGAGAACGTAGACGAGCGATGTGTCCTGGAAGAGGATGATGGTCTGCGTCAGGATCAGCGGCAGCATGTTTCTGAGCGCTTGCGGCAGGATGACGTAGAAGAGCGCCTGCCGGTCGGTCATGCCGAGCGCGCTGGCGGCAAGCGTTTGTCCCCGCGGCAGCGACTGAATGCCCGAGCGCACGATTTCGCAGAAATAGCAGGCCTCAAACAGGGTGAAGGTGATCACGGACGACCAGAATGGATCGATCCTGACCGGGCTGGACGAACCTGTCAGCCACTGCGCCAGGAACGGCACAAGGAAATAGAACCAGAAAATGACAAGCACGAGCGGCAGCGATCGCAGCAGGTTCACGTAGCCGCCGGCGATGGCTGACAATATGCGGTTGTCGGAAAGTCGCATGACCGCAAGCAGAGTACCGAAAATCATGCCGCCGATCGTGGCGCAAAGCGTCAGCGTCAGCGTGAACGACATACCCGTCAGGAACAGATAAGGAAGCGCGTGGACGATGGTTTGAAAATCGAAACCGGACAGCATCTCAGCGCCCCCGTCCAGCGATACGATTGCCGAGCCCCGGAATGACTGCCGCTTTCTCGACAGAACGCATGGCAAAAACGATGACCATGTTGAGCGCCAGATATAGAACCGTTGCAGCTGCGAAAGCCTCGAAGACCTGGAATGTGTTCTCCTGCATGGCGCGGGCGGTACCGGTGAGTTCCACCAGACCGATCGCAATGCCGACCGAGGTGTTTTTGGTGCAGCTCAGAAATTCCGATGTGATAGCCGGCACGACGATGCGATAGGCGACAGGCAGAAGAACGTAACGATAGGTTTGCGGCAAGGTCAGGCCAAGTGCCTGTCCGGCCATCTTTTGCCCCCTGGAAAGGCTAAGCAGGCCGGCGCGCACCACTTCGGCCATACGGGCAGCATGGTAGAAACCAAGGCAGACTGCGGCCGTGTAGAATTGGGCGTTGGGAAACTGTTTCAGCCACATTCCCGCATCCCGTGGCAACACTTCCGGCAGCACGAAGTACCAGAGGAACATCTGCACCAGCAGCGGGATGTTGCGGAAGACCTCGACGAACACCATGCCCGACGTCTGCACCCAGCCGATTGGCGCAGTACGCGCCACGCCGACGACGGAGCCAAGAACGAGCGCGATGGTAAACCCGACGACTGCGGTTGCCGCCGTCCAGCCGAGCCCCCAGAAAAGGGTCGTAAGATACGTGTTGGTACCATCGAGCGAAGGCTCGAAGAAGATCCACCAATTCCAGTGATAATTCATGGGGGGTGTCCGTCGAATAGCAGATCCTCCCGGCCGCAGTTCCGGCTCTGGGCCGACGCTGCGACCGGGAGGGTAAAAAATATCAGCGATAGAGATCCGGGTTCGGATCGTCGGTCGGATTAGCGATGACCTTCTTCAACTGGGCTGACATCGGGAAGTTCATGTTGATGCCCTTCGGCGGAATGGGCTGGGTGAACCACTTCTCATAGATGCCGTTGATCTCACCGCCCTTGTAGAGGCCTTCGATCGTCCCGTTGACCAGAGACTTGAAGCCGTCGTCATCGCGACGCAACATGATACCGTAGGGTTCAACCGACAGCGGATCAGACGACATCTGATAATCCTGCGGCGCCTTGGACGTAGCAGCAGCGCCGGCGATAGAGACGTCATCGAAGATCAGCGCCACAGCGCGATCGGTCTCCAGCGTCAGCATACCTTCGGCAAGATCCTTGGCCGAGAGGATTGTGAGGCCAAGGTTTTCGGCCGTGTTTGCCGCGTTGATCAGCTTCACGCTCGTTGTGCCGGAAAGTGTCACGACCGTCTTGCCCTTGGCGTCTGCCATGGAGGCGACAGGCGCACTCTTTTTCGACAGGATGCGAATGCCGGCAACGAAATTGGTGGTAGAGAAAGTCACCTGTTTCTGGCGTTCGACATTGTTGGTTGTCGTACCGCATTCCATGTCGATCGTGCCATTGACCAGAAGCGGGATGCGGGTTGTGCCCGTGACCGGCATATAGCTGACCTTCAGATCCGGCTTGCCGAGCTTGGCCTTTACCGCATCGACGACGCGTGCGCAGATGTCCATCGCGTAACCGATCGGCTTCTGCTGATCGTCATAATAGGAAAAGGGCACAGCGCCATCCCGGTGACCGACCGTTATCTCGCCGCGCTCGGCGATCTTGGCGAGAGTGGCGCTCTCTTCGGCGGCATGCGCAGGCAATGTGGCAAGCATCAGCGTCATCAGCGGCGCTGCGAGCAGTTTGATCGTCATGAAAGTTCCCCGGTTTGTTGATCCCCCGCCGATTGGCAGGTGAACAGGCCTGTTATTAGACCCATGCTTGGGGAAGCCACTTCGCTCGTCAACCAAAAACAGAATAATGAATTATGAATTTATTTTTCTGCCCAAAGCTTCGGCGAGAAATGAATATATGCTTCAATATTGACCTGCGATCGCCTCTTTAAGAGCCACTCTCCGCAGCGAATCTTGGCCCGTTGAGATCGTCCATCGAATGACGAACAGCCTCTGCCGTGTTCAACACGTGCTGTTTCATGATCGCTGAAAGACGTACCTTGTCACGAACACCGAGTGCAAAAAGCATCTCATTATGGTCATCGAGCGCCTGCTTCCAGTCATCGGGAAGCTGGCGCATCGTGTGGCGGATGTTGCGGATCTTGAGTTCCATGTTGCGATAAAGCGCAGTCAGCGCCGCATTGCCTGCGGCATCGAAGATTGCCATGTGAATGGCACGATTGAGCATGGCATATTCCAGCCGGTCGGATTGGTTGAATGCGGACAGCATACGCTCATGCATCTGCCGGATTTCTTCGACCTGCGGATCGGTGATTCTGTCACAGGCGAGTTCGCCGGCAAGCGCCTCCATGGCTGCAATGATCGGGAACAGCTCGGCCACTTCTTCTTCATCGAGGATCGCGACCCGGGCACCTCTCTGCGGTAGAAGCTCGAGCATGCCTTCGGCGGCAAGCGCCTTCAGAGCCTCTCTGAGTGGGGTGCGAGAGATATCGAACCTGTCACACAGTTCTTTTTCCGGGATCTTCTGACCCGGTTCCAGATGTCCATCGACGATCATCTCGCGGATAGCGTCGACAATTTCGCTATGTAGCGTGCGTCGCACGCCTGTGGTCCCAGAGATCAAGCTCGGCTCCCATCACGTTCGTAAGCGACAGCTAGTCTCAACCGAGTGAATTGTCATCCGATAACCCACAGAATATCCGCACTGATGATTGTTGCTGCAATCAAATCGGGCCAGAAGGCTAGACCGCCGCTAACAGGATCTACGGATCCCAAGCCTCAGGCGCATTGCATCCGGGACAACAGGCGCGCTGCCGGGAGTAAAAGTATACATAAGGCGCCGATGTCGAACCCATGCCTGTTTCTTTGCAAAAACCTTGCCGAAGCGACGCGCTTCAACGCAAATAGAGAGGTACCATAAACTACTGATCTCTGATAGATTTTCCTTAGAATCTCGTCGAGCCAAGCTGTGTTCTGCCAAGCGGCTCAGCATAACGCCATCGGACGAAAATGACCTCTATTATGCAAGGCATGAGTGAATGGCAGCCGGTTAATCTGCCTGGATCACAAACATTCGAAATCCACTCTCAACGCACCGGTGAAATCTACCGAATCCTAGTCCGCGCGCCCTTGGGGCCACCTCCACAGGCAGGCTATCCGGTTTTGTGGATGCTGGACGGGGACGCGAGCTTCCCACTCGTCTTTAGCAAGCCTGCAGGCGGGCTTTTCCCCCCGGCATCAACACCGGCAGATCTGGGCACGGGTCTGACCGTTGCAATCGGCTTTCCCGGCGGCACACCGTTCGATGCGCCCGCACGATCCAGAAACTACACACCGCAGCCGGATCAGGAGACCGGCGACATCGTCTCCAGTGTCTTCGGGGGCGCCAGGGATTTCCTGTATTTCCTCGTCGAAGAACTGCGTCCCGCGCTTGCCGCGCTCTATCCGCTGGACCCGACCCGCAACACCCTCTTCGGCTTCTCCTATGGCGGGCTCTTTACCGTCCACACACTGCTGCACTGTCCCGGCCATTTCCAGCGATATTGGGCCGCAAGCCCGTCACTCTGGTTCAGCGACGCGTTGATGATGCGCCGCATGCGCGAGGATGCGTCGACGAGAGCGGCCGAACGGCTTGTGATCACAGTCGGCAAGGACGAGCAATATGCAACGCACGCTCTGCCGGCCGGACGGCAGGACCACCTGTCGCGCCGGGCCATGGTCGACAATATCACGGAAGCTGCCGGCCTGATCGCCCGCGCCAACCCGACCATGAAGGTCGATCTGATCGTCGCTGCCGATCACGACCATTTCGACATGCTGCTGCATGGTGTCCGGCGCGCGCAGGCAATGGCCTTCACCGAGGCGGATTCGGCCGACTGAGATCGACCGCAAAACGAAAACGGCCCGGAACATTGGTTTCGGGCCGTCTTTTTGAGATTTGCAATCTCCTGATCAGAAAGTCGCGTTGAGCTTGAAGACAACGTTGCGCGGCTCGCCGTAGAAATTGAACACCGAAGTGCCACCTACCCGTTCGTAATATTTCTTGTCGAACACGTTGTTGACTGACAGGCTCGCCGTCAGATTTTCGTTGAACTTGTAACCTGCCTGTAAATCGACCACACCGTAACCCGGGGCTTCGATTGTGGTGGCTCCGCCTGCAGCCGTGCGTGAAATGTTCTGGAACGAGGAGAACAATTTCACGCCACCGCCAACGAAGATGCCGTCGGTCCAGGTGCCTGAGCCGTCAAACGTGTATTTGGTAAAGAGCTGAACCATATGCTCCGGGGTGTAAAACTCGGAGCCTGCAGCGCGCGTCGTGTTTTTGAACTGAGTATTTGTATAGGTGTAACCGGCCATTGCTTCCCAGTTGGGCAGGATTTCCCCATTGATCTCGAACTCAATGCCTCGCATATGCGCTTCACCTGCAGCAAGATAGTAACCGCTATGGGCCGGATCCGTATCTGAAACCGCGCGATTCTTGTCAGTCAGATCGAACCATGCCAGTGAAGCATTGAGATCTTCAGTCAATTCAGCCTTTAACCCGATCTCGTATTGCTCACCCGTACGCGGATCGAGAATGTCTTTCGTCGTGTATTCAAGAGAAGACTGCGGTTGGAAGATTTCCGTATAGCTGGCATATGCCGACAAGCGGTCTGTCAGGTCGTAAATGATGCCGGCATAGGGAGTGAATTCGCCGTTGACCTTGACCTCACTGGCTCCGGACTGAGCATCGTACCAGCTGAAGCGGCCACCCCCGATCAATGTCAGCTTGTCGATCGGCTTGATGCGCCACTGGCCATAGATACCATATTGATCGGTCTCCGTTTCGGCAGGGCTACCGAAATTGACGGTCGGCTTTGCGACGTTGGAACTCCAATCGTAGATATTCTGCGTCCCCGCGATCAGGCCGGTTGCCGTCCGCAGGCTGTCATCCGAACCACGATAGTCGGCGCCAGCGATTATATTGTTTTCAAGGCCAAAAAATTCGAAGGGCTTGCTGATGTGGGCATCTAGCGAAAACGAATCCTGCTGATAGTCGCGCGCCAGCCAGCGCGTTCCGCCAGTAATGCCTCCAGCAGTCGCGGATACATTGCCGGTTGGCGATGCGGCACTTGCCGCGTAAGCATAAAGGAAATTGACGTCCACATGCGAATAGAGCGCCGAAATCTTCGCATGGCCACCCTCATCGAAACGGTGCTCGAGTTCGGCGATATACTGCGTGACGTTGTTTTCGAAATTGTTCCAGTCCGCACCGGTATAGGTCGAACGCGGTAGATCGATCAGCGTCCCGTCTGCAAATGTCGGCAGGCCGTTGAACGGCGTGATGTCGCGGCGGGTGTGATTGATGCTCAGCGTTGCTGTCGTGTTGTCCGTGATGTCCGCCTGGATCGTGCCGTAGATGACGCCGACCTTGTTGTCGACGGTATCGATGAAGCTGTCCTTGGTCGAGAGCGCGCCGACAAGGCGGCCGCGCACCCGGCCGGACTTGGTCAGCGGTCCGGTCACGTCACCTTCGATACGCTTGCCGTCCCACGAGCTCATGATCGTGTTGATGCTGGCCTTGTACTGATCGGAAGCCTGCTTGAGGCGCATGTTGACGGCGCCGGCCGGCTCACCTGCCCCGCCGAAAAGACCGGAAGGCCCGCGCAGGATTTCGATATGGTCGACCACAACCATGTCCGGCTGGGTGCCGTAGATCGAAGAGACCGGCGTCGAAAGGCCGTTCATGTAAAGCGTGTCATATTCGAAGCCGCGCGAATAAAGGCTGGAGCGACCATCGTCATTGGTCAGCACCACGACGCCCGGCGTCTTGCGCATGACGGTATCGAGCGAAGAAAAATTGCCGTCGTCGAGACGTTCGCGCGTCATCACGGTGGTCGACTGCGGCACTTCGCGCAGGGTGCGCGTGTCCTTGTCGCCGACGCTGATTTCCTTCGTCGTATAGCTGTTCGTGCCTTCGGTCTCGTAGGTCGCACCTTCTAGCACGATCGGCGCCAGTTCCGTGCTGCTTTCCTGATTGTCGCTGCCGTCCTGCGCCTGCGCCGCAGTCGCAAGGCCCGTCAGCACGGTCGTCGCCAGCAGAATCTGCGTCATCCGCACGATTGCCTGCCGCTGTGCGATTGTCTTATTTCCGTTCATTCCCATACCCCTGGGCAACCAGTTCATTCCGCACGATTGTCGCGCCCCACACGGCAAACAGTGCCGGACGTCCCCGTCGCGGCTATTCTTGAGTGCATATTTCATGTATTCCTATACGTGGTCTTGCAAACCTCCGCTTTCGTTAATCACGCATAAACTTATGCAGGAGACCTGTGTGAACAGTGCCGTCGATCCCCTTCCGCCCGTGCTCGCCAATCCCAACCCCGTCCTGACGCGGCGCGAATTGCGCAAGAACGGCGTGCGCGTGCTCGATGGCGGCGATCAAGGCGATGCGGTTGTCGCGTGCGGCCTTGTGGGCCAGGTGCGGATGGATGGCATCCACGTCAATTTCGGCCGCCGCATGCAGGTCGACGATCTCGAGATGGAAGTGGCGCTCGACGCTCAGGTCTGCATAAAGATCTTCCTCGAAGGTTTCGTCGAGGCCTCGCTGAACGGGGTGCCGATGCCCATGCCGCAACGCACGGCGCAGGGACGCTGGCAATCATCCGCAATCATCGTTTCCCACGAAAACGGCGCGCGTCTGCGGCGGCGGGCGCGCAAGGGCCAGTATCTCGACAAGATGGTCATCGGCATGTCGCGCGAATGGCTGCAGCGCTTTTCAGAGACGAGCGAGTCTCCAGACACATTCCAGGCGCTTCTGGGCGGAGATCCCGGCTTCTGGCAATGGCAGCCCAATCGCAAGGTGGAATTCCTGGCCCGGCAGATGTTCGATATCGCCGCCCGCAAGCCGCCGTTTTCGGCCGTGCTTCTGGAAAGCCATACGCTCGCCATCGTCTATGAGGCGCTGACGGCCGCCTTCGGCTCCAATCCCGATGCGGTCATGCCGCCGACGAACCTGACGGCAGCCGAACAGCAGCGTATTTATGCGCTTGTGCAGTATATCGACCGTCATTCAGCCCAGGAACTGGCCGTTACCGAGATGGCGAACGAACTCGGCGCCAGCCAGGCGACGTTGCAGCGGCTGGTGCGCAAGGCGCATCATTGCTCGCTCAACGAGTTCATCCGCAATCGCTGGCTGACCGAGGCGCGCCAGGCGCTTCTCTTCAGCAATCGCAGCATTTCCGATATCGCCTACGAGGCGGGTTACGTGCATCTGTCGAACTTCACCACCGCTTTTCGCAAGCACTTCGGCTATCCGCCTTCGTCACTGCGGCGGCAAACGGGACAGGCCGAGGGCTGAACGACGCAGCCCGAACAATCCTGCGCGATGCGCTCATGTTTTGGTAGCGAGTGCCGGTCAGCGATGCTAATGCTGCCGCCCGCACGGGCTGCGAGCGGACGGTACGGCCCCTGCCCTTCCCACGCCGTCAGCGGAGAATGCAGCCATGAGGATTGCGACAACCAGCCGATTCGCGATGCGAATCGCCACAGCGGCGATTGCTTCGCTGCTATTCTGGTCGCAGGCCTCCGCCACCGAGACGTGGCCGCGCAGCTTTACCAATATTGATGGCAGCCAGACGGAAATACCCGCCAAGCCGAAGCGCATTCTCTCGACCTCGGTGACGCTGACGGGCACGCTTCTGGCGATCAAGGCTCCGGTTGTCGCGAGCGGCTCGGCCGCCAACGGTCAGTTCTTCGCCCAGTGGGAAAAGGTCGCCAAGGAGAAAAACGTCGACAATGCCTGGCCGGCCGGCAAGGTCGATCTGGAAGCTGTCTATGCCACCGAACCCGATCTCATCATTGTGACGGCAAGCGGCGCAGGCTCGACCAGGGACCAGCTTGCCGCCTTCCGGCAGGTCGCGCCGACCATTCTCGTCGATGACGGCGCCCTTTCCTGGCAGGAACTTGCAACCGAACTGGGCCGCGCGACGGGGCTGGAGGAAGAGGCCGCCGCATCGATCGCCGATTTCGACGCCTATGTTGCGGCAGCCAGAGCCAGGATCGAGATCCCGGCCGGCAAGGCCAATATCATCAGCTTCAACGGAGCAGGCCAGAGCAACCCGATCGGGCGACCGGGCGGTCCGCATGCATCCCTTCTGTCAGCCCTCGGCTTCGACATCGAGGCTCCGGACCCGGCATGGCACACGCAGGCGGCAAGCCGCGACGATTTCGTCTGGGCGGATTACGAGCGGCTGGTGGATCTGAAGGCCGAAACAACATTCCTCCTGCGCGTGGATGACAGCAAGGCGGCAGCTTTCCGCAACGACCCCGTGCTTGCCAACCTGCCCTCGGTGAAGAACGGCCAGGTCTTCGGGCTTGGCATCCATTCCTTCCGTATCGACTATTACAGCGGCAAGGAAATCGTCGACGGCATCGTCTCCAGGTTCGGAAACTGAGGTCTTGCGAAGCTGCCCGAACAGCACAGGAACGCCGACTCATATGCGCGATCGCCGCCTGACGGCGGGGCTCTGCGCGCTCTTCGTGCTGCTTCTCGCCGCGGTCTTATTCGGCATCGTCGCCGGCGCTCGGCCCATCCCGTTTGCCACCACCTGGAACGCGATCACCCATTTCGATCCCGCCGACAGCGATCATCTTCTGGTTCGGCTGCTGCGTATTCCCCGCACGCTGCTTGCCGTCGTGGTTGGCGCAGCACTTGGGGCGGCCGGCACGATCATGCAGGCGCTGACCCGCAATCCCTTGTCCGATCCGGGCATTCTCGGCATCAATGCCGGGGCGGCAATGGCCGTCACGGGCGCGATTGTCGTGTTGGGCATAACCGATGTGACGGCCTATATGGGCTTCGGCATCGCTGGGGCCGCCTTTGCCGGAGCGGCCGTCTATCTGCTCGGCAATCTCGGGCAAAACGGCGATCCGGTGCGGGTTGTCCTCGCTGGCGCAGCACTTTCCGTCGTTCTTTTGTCGCTGACCCAGATCGTTCTGGTCAACAGCGATGAACAGGTCTTCGACCAGTTTCGCAACTGGTCCGTCGGCTCGCTTCAGGGCCGCGGTTATGCGGTTCTTGTGCCTGCTCTCGCCCTCTCTTCGGTCGGCATCCTGATCGCACTCACCCTGACCAGGGCCTTGGACACGGCAGCCCTCGGTGCGGATCTCGCCAAGGCGCTCGGCGACAATCCATTACATATCTGGAGCCTTTCGGCGCTTGCCGTGATCATTCTTTCCGGTGCCGCGACGGCGGCAGCAGGTCCGATCGGCTTCATCGGCCTCACTGCGCCGCATATCGCCCGGTTGATCACCGGCCCCGGTCACCGCTGGCTGCTGCCCTATGCGATGACCATCGCCGCCCTCCTGACAGTCAGCGCCGATGCGCTCGGGCGGATCATCGCACCACCCGGAGAAGTCGGTGTCGGCATCATGGTGGCACTGATGGGCGGACCGTTCTTCATCGCGCTCGTTCGCCGCCACCGGATATCGAAACTATGAGCCGCGCATCCGCCTCCAGTTCCACCGGCACGGCTCGCCGGCTTGTCTGGCGCAGCCGGCGTATGTCCTTTGCCGTCGCCATCCGCCCGATCGCGATCACGCTCTGCCTGATGGTCCTCACACTCCTCGCCGCACTTTTTGCCATCACGCTCGGGCGTGTCTCGGTTCCCTTCATGGAGGTCGTGTCAACGCTTCTCGGATATGGAGAGGGTGGCATGCGGCAACAGGTCATCATCAACCTGCGCCTGCCGCGCCTGCTCGTCGCGATCTTTGCCGGCGCATCGCTCGGCGTCTCGGGTGCCGTATTCCAGTCCGTGTCCCGCAATGCGCTCGGCTCGCCGGATGTGATCGGCTTCACCACCGGGGCCGCGACAGGCGCGCTGCTACAGATCGTCATTTTCGGTGGAGGCCCGCTTGCCGTGGCGCTGTCGGCCATGCTCGGCGGACTGGTGACGGCAACCTTCGTTTACCTCCTGTCATTCCGGCAGGGGATGACAGGAGGTTATCGTCTGGTCCTGATCGGGATCGGTGCCGGTGCGACGCTCAATGCCCTTAACGGCCTGATGCTAGTGAAGGGCGACCTCGACAACGCAATCGCCGCCAATCTCTGGCTTGCCGGTTCGCTCGATGCCCGCAACTGGGATCACGCATCGACCGTGATCGGCGGCGCGCTTCTGCTCATTCCGCTGGTCGGCCTTGCCGCGACACGGCTGCGGATGATCGAGATGGGCGACGATCTGGCCCGGCAACTGGGCGTCAATGTCGAGCGAACGCGGTTCGCCATGATCGCCTGCGCCGTTCTTCTCGCCGGCGTTGCAACCGGCGCGGCGGGACCGATCGCCTTTCTGGCGCTGGCGGCACCGCAGCTTGCGGCACGTTTGACCGCCTCGCGCGGAATGCCGGTCGTGAGCGCCGCAGCCATGGGGGCTTTCCTTCTGGTCATCGCCGATCTTGTGACCCAGTACATTGCCGCAGATATTGTCCTGCCCATCGGGCGGACGACCGGCCTTGTCGGCGGACTCTATCTTCTGTGGCTGCTCACGCGATCAAAACAGCGCTGACGGCAGGGTCACGGCGACGTTGCCATCTCATCGAGCGGCACGACCATCGGATCGCCGGTCACCGGATCGTCGATAACGATAGCCGCAAGCCCGAAAACAGACTTCACAAGCTCCGCGGTCATGACGCTGCGCGGATTTCCTTCCGCGACAATGCTTCCGTCGCGCATGGCGACGATGTGATCCGCATAACGGCAGGCCTGGTTGAGATCGTGCAGAACCGCAACGACCGTGTTGCCCTGCCGGCGGTTCAGATCGCGCAGAAGATTGAGAAGCTCGATCTGGTGGGCGATATCGAGAAAGGTCGTCGGCTCGTCGAGCAGAAGAAGCGGCGTTTCCTGTGCAAGCACCATGGCGATCCATACACGCTGGCGCTGCCCGCCGGAAAGCTCATCGACGGCTCGCTCGGCAAGCGCCTCGACCCGTGCGGTGCGCATCGCCCATGAGACCGCGTCTTCGTCCGCCTGGCTCCAGCGCTGCAGGAAGGACTGGTGCGGATACCGGCCGCGAGCCACGAGATCGGCAACCGTGATCCCGTCAGGCGCCACTGAACTCTGCGGCAGAAGACCGAGCGTGCGGGCGACATGGCGAGCCGGGATGCGTTCGATCTCTTTGCCGTCAAGCACGACATGACCGGCATCCGGCCGGATGATCCGTGCCAGCGCTCGCAAAAGCGTGGACTTGCCGCAGGCATTGGGGCCAACGATGACGGTGAAAAGACCGTCCGGAACCTTGAAGCGCAGATCGCGCGAAATGGTCCGGTCGCCATAAACCAACGTGACGTCTCGGGCTTCAAGCCTGCTATCCGAGCCAATGCGGGTGGTTCTGGAAACGGAATCGATCATAAAACTTCCATCCTTCAGTCGATCGCTTTTGGCTGAACGGTGGAAGCATCGTCAACCAATATCTCTCTGCTCGGAGCATCCGGCATGTTCAAGGGGGCCCGCCATGGCGGCCGCTGCATCTTGATTTGAAACTTGAGAACGGTCAGCTGCAAGCGATAAAGTATGGCGTCTAACATGAACACCGACTAGCTGGCTTCTGCAAATTTGGCACACCGTCAGCGGCCACGAAATCTCGCACGAGCGCCCGGCAACATAGGCAAGAATACACATAACCGGTGTAACTTCATTGCAATGTTTGACGTATAGCGTCGAGAGATGCCGAGGGACAGAATTCAAAAGTTATTCTTTGTAGCAATGTTAGGCTTGGCGGTGCTGGTCTATCTGGTTGCCAATCCTGTGCGTGCGGAAGAACCTTCAAAAATTGTTAGCTCCTGCTGGACCTCGAGCGGATTATCGAGCGACATGGTCGAACTTGTAGGATCGCTTGAGCATTGGATTTGCGGGGATCAAACCTATTCGCTCGAGGGCGAAAGGGTGCTTCTGCGCTTCGAAATCGGGCCCGACGATACGCTTCCCCGCTATCTGTTCTCCAGGAGAAGCGCACTTCAGGCCGTTCATCTGTTGGCGATCGACCGGGATGGCGCGACACGCCAAAGTTCATTTTCCTCAGGTGACCTGTTGAATTCCCTTCGTGGCGGGTATTTCAAGGCATCGTTGCCTGAAGTCACGCGCAACACGCAACACGTCATAGCTGCATTTGATCTGCCAAGCCATCGGATGACGCTGGAGCGTGCGTATCTGTCACAATCCGACCTCCCGTTGAGTGGCAATCTTCTACGATCATTTCTGCTTCTTGCCATCCTTGCCGGCATGCTTTCCATGCCGCTCATTTTCAACGCCGCTTTCTACAGGATCTTGAACGAGCCTTTTGTATTGTGGCATTCCACGCTGACAATCTCGCTTCTGCTGACGATATTGGTCTCGTCTGGACTTGCAGCGGTTCTCTTCGACCTGCCGGCGATGACGCTAAGCTGGATGACGACGATCATTTTCGGTTTTACCGTGGCATCCGGGGCTATGTTTACCCATAGTTTCATCGAACCCGGACGTATGCATCCCATCCTGCGCCGAGCGTTGCTTTATTGCGCAGGCTGGGCAATGTTGCTGAGCATCTCTCACGCTGCATTTCCTTTCGTAGCGCGCCCTATTCAGTCGACGCTCTATACGGCGGCTTTTGCGCCGATTCTCGTCATTTTCTTACTGTCAGTTGCCGACGCCTTAAGGCGAGGCAGCCGTGCCGCCAAATTCCAGGCGCTTGGCTACATACCCGTGATCTTGGCCGGATCGGTGCGGCTGGTTACCGGTATCACTCCTTGGCTGGAGAGCAATGATGCCATGCTGCTCTTCTATATGGGATGCGCATGTGAGGTTTTGTTCACCACTTTGGGGGTTGCCGATCGCTTCATGGCGATCCGGCGCCAGAGAGACAGCGCACGCTTCGAGGCGGATGTCTTCGAGCGCCTGTCGGAATCCGACGCACTGACGGGGCTGCTCAACCGAAGGGCAATAGAACAGAATTTCGAAACGTATCGTGCCGAGGGATATCGCGCGCTTGCCGTACTTGATCTCGACCACTTCAAGAAAATCAACGACGTTTACGGTCATGGGATCGGCGACGAGGTTCTGAAAGCGGTGGCCGAGACCCTGCAGGCCGACCCTCAGATTCGTGCATTTCGTCTGGGCGGCGAGGAGTTCGTGCTTCTCGTACGCGGTGAAGACGCCCAGCTACGGGCGGAACGTCGGCGCCAGGCAATTACTGCCGCAGTCGCAACTGCGCTACCGGAACTTGGGCAAGCGGTCACCGCCAGCATGGGCATGACAAACTCCCGACCAGATGAAGATGCGGGCTTCGCCGAGCTTTACAAGCAGGCCGACAGATTACTTTACGACGCCAAACTCGCTGGCCGAAATCGAACAAAACTCATTCTGGTGCAAGGCGCCTAGACCTGCCCCGATCACCTGAACCACTCGTCCAACAAATCAGACATTCGAATATGCCACTGCTCTCTGCCTGATACTGAGAGGGCAGGCGTGAGGCCGACAGTTCATCGGCATGGATTAGGTTGTTCCTTGAAGCCTGAGTTTCTGCTCGCTTGATGAACCTGCGCGATAGCTGCACCCACAGTGCCGGGCAAAGAGCTTTGTCAAAATTCGGAAGCGCGAACGGATATGCAACAGGACTTGCCCCACGTGCTGCAGTCCGTCGAGAGGTGATCCACTATCTATAAACGCAACAAACCCGATCGAAGGCTTCTCCAGCCCCGAGACAATTCAGGCCGAAACTAGCCGAAGCCAATACTAAGGCGACGTTGCATAGCCCGAAATATGCGACAAAACGTCAACATTTTGATCCACACGCGCTTGGATCCATCTCAATGACGCAGGCAACCGGTTGATAATATAACGTTTTCTAGAAATCTCTCTTGTCATTACGTTTGCTAATTACAGTGATCCAATAAATTCAATTCTTTAAACGTCACATCTCTGCCACAAAGTTTTCAGGCGCTTCCTTCGAAGTGAAAAGCAAATTCAGATCAGTTTTTTTTGAGGCAACCTCGACATGGATTGCACTCGATCATTTGTGCTTATCAGAAACAAAAGGAGCCCTTTCTGATGAAATACATTTCAAATTCAAAAGTAAACGCTTCCTAATTTTAGCGTTACTTGGGAGAGAGCAGATATGCTAGCTATTCTTGGATTAGTGACAATCCTTGTTCTGTTGACAGTTATATTGACGAACAAGCTGTCACCATTGGTTGCCCTCATCGTGATCCCGATCATCGCATCGCTGATTGGCGGGTTCGGTGCAGAGACAGCAACATTCATCGTCAGTGGCGTCAAGAACATCGCGCCGACGGCAGCCATGTTCGTCTTTGCGATCGTCTTCTTCGGTGTCTTGACTGACGCCGGCATGATGGACCCGATCATCGACCGCATTCTGAAAGCCGTCGGGTTAAAGCCGACCCGCATCGTCGTCGGCTCGGCATTGCTCGCCCTGATGATCCATCTCGACGGTTCCGGCGCGGTCACCTTCCTCATCACCATTCCAGCCATGCTGCCTCTCTACGACCGTCTGGGCATGCAGCGCCGCATTCTGGCACTCGTCGTGGCTCTGGCTGCCGGTGTCAACTTCCTGCCCTGGACAGGTCCGGTTCTGCGCGCTTCGGCTGCACTTAACGTGCCTGTATCGTCGATCTTCACACCGCTCTTTGTCGTGCAGATTGTTGGTCTGGTATTCGTCTTCGCCACAGCCTGGTACATGGGTAAGCGCGAGGAACGTCGCCTTGGCCTTGGTGCTGGCGCCACGGTTGCTGCAGCCGGCGAAGGTTCGGAAGGCGCCTACAAGCGCGAACTGACCGAAGCCGAAAAGGAAATCCGTCGTCCGCATCTCTTCTGGGTGAACATTCTTCTGGCGCTTGCGATCCTCGGTACGATGATCTCAGGTTATGTCGATGCCGCTCCGATGTTCATGATCGGTACCGTGCTTGCCCTGATGATCAACTATCCCAAGGTCAAGGACCAAAAGGCTCGCGTCGATGCCCATGCAAAGGCCGCGCTGATGATGGCCTCCATCCTCTTCGCCGCTGGCGCCTTCACGGGCATCATGGGCGGTACAGGCATGATCAAGGCCATGGCCGCAGCCGGCGCAACTTATGTCCCGGCAGACCATGCAC
Organism: Aliirhizobium cellulosilyticum; assembly: GCF_014198105.1. NCBI lineage: Bacteria > Pseudomonadati > Pseudomonadota > Alphaproteobacteria > Hyphomicrobiales > Rhizobiaceae > Aliirhizobium > Aliirhizobium cellulosilyticum. Next base: position 325,260 of record NZ_JACIGW010000003.1, read on the forward strand.
AGGCCATTCCCTTCATCACCGGTATCCTGTCGATGCCGCTCAGCCTGCTGTTCGACCCCGACTCCTACTACTTCGGTGTCATGCCGGTTCTGGCAAATGTCTATCACAGCTTCGGCGGTGACCCGATCCACGTCGCCCAGGCCTCCATTCTCGGCCAGATGACCACCGGCTTCCCCGTCAGCCCGCTGACGCCCGCCACCTTCCTGATCATGGGCCTTACCGGCGTCAGCCTCGGTGAACACCAGAAACTGGCAATTCCATTCCTCTTCGCTGCCACGGTCCTGATGACCATTACCGCAGTGATCCTGGGTGTCATCCCATCCCCGTTCGGATGAGCCGCGCCCACCTGATTTGAAATAAGGAGTTACAATAATGCGTACTATTCGCATCGGATCCGGAGCCGGATATTCCGGCGATCGCATCGAGCCGGCGGTGGAACTCGCCGAAAAAGGCAACATCAACTACCTCGTTTTCGAATGCCTGGCAGAGCGCACCATCGCGATCGCCCAGAACGCCAAGCTGAACGACCCGACAAAGGGTTATGACCCGCTACTCGTCCAACGTTTCGAGGCCGTATTGCCGATCTGCAAGAAGAACGGCATCAAGATCATCACCAATATGGGCGCTGCAAATCCGCAGGCCGGCGCTGCCAAGGTTCGCGAAATTGCCGCCCGCCTGGGCCTCGGCAAGCTCAAGATTGCAGCCATCTCCGGTGACGATGTCGTCGAAGCCCTCAAGGTCAGCGACACCAAGATTCTTGAAACCGGCGCTCCGGCTTCCAGCATGGCCAGCGTGCTCGTCTCCGCCAACGCCTATGTGGGTGCCGCCCCCATGGTCGAGGCACTTGCCAACGGTGCCGACGTCATCATCACCGGCCGCGTTGCCGATCCGTCGATGTTCCTGGCCCCGCAGATCCATGAGTTCGGCTGGTCGCAGGACGATTGGGACAAGATCGGCAAGGGCACGGCCGTCGGCCACCTCTTGGAATGCGGCGGTCAGGTCACCGGCGGTTATTACGCCGAACCCGGCAAGAAGGACGTTGCCGACCTCGCACGCCTCGGCTTCCCGATCGCGGAAGTTTCCGAAGACGGCGCGATCGTCATCACCAAGGTTGAGGGGTCGGGTGGCAAGGTTACCGAGCACACCTGCAAGGAACAGATCCTCTATGAGGTTCACGATCCGAAAACTTACCTGACACCGGATGTGACTGCCGACTTCTCGCAGATCACCTTTACGGAAATCGCTCCCAACCGCATCCGGGTCGGTGGCGTGACCGGCCGTGCCCGCACCGACACCCTCAAGGTTTCGGTCGGCTATAACGACGGCTACATGGGCGAAGGCCAGATTTCCTATGCAGGTCCGGGCGCTTTGGCCAGAGGCCAGCTCGCACTGGAGATCGTCAAGGAACGACTCAAGATCACCGGCGTCAAGGCCAACGAACTTCGCTTCGACCTTATCGGCGTCAACTCGATCCACGCCGATGTCCTGGCCCCTGCTCCCGAACCGACTGAAGTTCGCGTTCGTGTCACCGGCCGTTGCGACAGCATGAAGGAAGCCGTGCGTATCGGCAACGAAGTCGAGACGCTCTACACCAACGGCCCTGCCAGCGGTGGTGGCGCCACGAAATCGGCCAAGCAGGTCGTTGCGATGCTTTCCGCGCTCTTCCCACGCGACAAGGTCGTTCCCGTCATCGAATATCTGGAGGCTTAAGGTTATGAAACTCTTCGACATCGCCCATTCCCGCACCGGCGACAAGGGCAACATCTCCAACATCTCCGTCATCGTCTATGACCAGAAGGATTACGAACGGGTCCGCGAATATGTCACGCCCGAACGGGTCAAGGCGCATTTCAAGGGCATCGTCAACGGCGAGGTCGTCCGTTACGAAATCCCGACGCTCGGCGCGCTCAACTTCGTCATGCAGGATGCGCTCGGTGGCGGCGTAACACGCTCGCTCGCCCTTGATGCACACGGCAAGTGCCTGGCCTCCGCGCTTCTGGCGATGGACATTCCGGCCAAGAACTAAGGCGTCAAAGGCGCGGGCAGCCTGAATTCTTGTGGGCTGCCCCGCCTCCCCCGAAGAGGAAAAATCCATGTCAAAAGTAAGTAGCGTCTCGGCTGCAGTCGAACAGATCCCGGATGGCGCGGTATTGATGATCGGCGGTTTCATGGGCGCGGGCACCCCGCCACTGCTGATCGACGAACTGGTCCGCCAGGGCAAGAAGAACCTGACCGTGATCGCCAATGATACGGCCCGCCCCGGTGTCGGCATCGGCAAGCTGATCGATGCCGGTTTGGTGAAGAAGGTGATTGCCAGCCATATCGGCACCAACCCGCAGACCCAGAAGCTGATGATCGCAGGTGAACTCGAGGTCGATCTCGTTCCGCAAGGGACGCTGGCCGAGCGGGTGCGTGCCGGCGGTTCCGGGCTTGGCGGCGTGTTGACGCCGACGGGTGTCGGCACAACGGCAGGTGAAGGCAAGAAGACCGTCGAACTGAACGGCGTCACCTATCTCGTCGAAGAAGCCATCAAGGCCGATATCGCGCTGATCTCAGCCCGCAGCGCCGACTATTCCGGCAACCTGCGTTACTCGCTGACCTCGCGCAACTTCAACCCGCTGATGGCGCTCGCCGCCGAACTGGTGATTGCCGAGCCGAACGAGATCGTGCCGATTGGCTGCATCGAACCCGATGCCGTCGTCACCCCGCATGTGCTCGTCGACGTGATCGTTGTGAAGGGAGCGGAGAAATGAACGACAAGGAAATCATCGCCCGGCGTGTCGCGCTGGAACTGAAGCGCGGCTCGCTCGTCAATCTGGGCATCGGCCTGCCGACCATGGTCGCCAACTATCTTCCAGCCGATGCCGGCATCTCCTTCCAGTCGGAAAACGGCATTATCGGCATGAGCGCCCTGCCCGACCCGGGCCTTGCCGGCGCCGACCTGACCGATGCCGGCGGCTCGCCGATCGGCGCCTTGCCCGGTGCCTGCGCCTTCGACAGCGCCATGTCCTTTGCGCTGATCCGCGGTGGTCATCTCGATGTCACCGTGCTCGGCGGCCTGCAGGTCGATGAAGAAGGCCAGCTTGCCAACTGGATGGTTCCCGGCAAGATGGTGCCCGGCATGGGCGGCGCGATGGACCTGGTCTCGGGTGCTAAGCGTGTGATCGTTGCCATGACCCACACGGCCAAGGGCGCGCCGAAGATCCTGAAGAAATGCACGCTTCCGCTGACGTCTGTTCGCCGCGTCGATCTGGTCGTCACGGAAATGGCTGTGATACAGCCGACCGACGAGGGGCTTGTGCTTCTGGAAACGGCTCCCGGCGTGACGGTCGATCAGGTTGTCGCCGCATCAGAGGCCAAACTGTTAATGCCGAAGGCTCCAGGCGTGATGGGCATCGCAGCCTGACCTGTCGGTTTGCGGGAGGGGCGGTATCCTCTCCTCCGTCGTCCCTCCCGCGTCATTCCGGCTCAAACCGAGCCATCGTAGTGCAGAGGCGTATATCTTCTTCTGCACCATGCTCTCTCTTATCGCTACGGATCCAGGCCTGAATGCCGATGGTTGCTGTGGCAGGATTGGAAAAACCATGACCAATATCGTAATCGTATCGGCCGCCCGCACGGCGATCGGCAAGTTCATGGGTGGGCTTTCCACCCTTCCCGCAAGCCAGCTGGGTTCGATCGTCATGCGCGAGGCTCTAGCGCGCGGCGGTGTCGAAGCCTCTGCCGTTTCCGACGTCGTGCTCGGCCATGTGCTGAGCGCCGGCCAGGGCCAGAACACCGCCCGCCAAGCAGCCGTTGCCGCCGGCATTCCGATGGAAGCTACCGCACTCACCATCAACCAGGTCTGCGGATCCGGCCTGCGTGCGGTAGCACTCGGCGCCCAGTCGATCCTTGCCGGTGATGCCGATGTGGTTGTGGCCGGTGGCCAGGAGAACATGAGCCTTGCCCCGCATGCCGCCGTGTTGCGCTCGGGCATCAAGATGGGCCCGGCCGAATTCGTCGACACGATGATTCGCGATGGTCTGTGGGATGCGTTCAACGACTACCACATGGGCATCACCGCCGAAAACGTCGCCGAGAAATACAAGCTGACCCGTGAAGAACAGGACGCATTCGCACTTGCCTCGCAAACCAAGGCCGCAGCCGCCATCGCAGACGGCCGGTTCAAGGCAGAGATTGTTCCTGTCACGATCAAGACCCGCAAGGGCGACATCATCGTCGATACCGACGAGAACCCGCGCGCCACGACGCTCGACGTTCTTGCCGGCCTCAAGCCCGCCTTCAAGAAGGACGGCACGGTAACGGCCGGCAATGCCTCGGGCCTCAACGACGGCGCGGCTGCCGTGGTGCTGATGCGCGAGGATGAAGCTGCCCGCCGTGGTCTGACCCCGCTTGCCCGGATCGCGTCGTTTGCAACGATGGGCGTCGATGCATCGATCATGGGCACGGGCCCGATCCCGGCATCGCGCAAGGCGCTGGAACGGGCCGGCTGGAACATCAACGATCTCGACCTGATAGAGGCAAACGAGGCGTTTGCGGCACAGGCGCTTTCGGTCAACAGGGAACTCGGCTGGGATCCGGCCAAGGTCAATGTCAATGGCGGGGCGATCGCCATCGGCCATCCGATCGGCGCTTCCGGTGCCCGTGTTCTTGTCACGCTCTTGCATGCGCTGAGGGCCCGTAACGCCAGGAAGGGTCTCGCAACGCTCTGCATCGGCGGCGGCATGGGGATCGCCCTCTGCGTCGAGGCGCTCTGAAACACCCCTGCGAAGTTTTAGCTTCGCAAGGCGTGGGCATCTGGTGGGTGCCCACGCCTCTCCAAATTTCCGCTAGGCTGACGCGGGCGAACCGCCAGCACCTCATAGCAATATTTAAACAAGTCAGGGCGCGAACGGCATTGGCTGTCGCGATTAGGAACTGTGCCTCAGCGGCACTTTTCGCCAGAGGATTACATGAATGGCCAAAGATCAGTCACACGTTCTCATCATCAATTGCGGCAGCTCATCGCTGAAGTTCAGCCTGTTTTCCGGCGAAGGCCGCACGGCAGTCGTTTCAGGCCTCGCCGAAAATCTCGGACAGCCGGAAAGCCGCCTGATCCTCAAGGAAAACGATGCGAAAGTGACGATCGCCCTTGATGGTGGCAGCCATGACGCAGCGCTGCGCCGACTGATGGACAGCCTGAAGGAGCGCGATCTGCTGGACGCGATCGGCGCTGTCGGACACCGGATCGTGTATGGCGGCGAGCGTTTCACTAAGGCAATCCGCCTCGACGCTGCGGTTCTCGACGAGATCGACGCTCTTTCCTATCTCGCACCGCTGCATAACCCGGCAAACGTGCTTGGCGTACGTATCGCCATGGAGGTGCTTGGATGGGTACCGCATGTGGCGGTGTTCGACACGTCCTTCCACATGACCATTCCGCAATCAGCGCATGCCTATGCCATTCCGCAGACCTATCGGTATGCAGGCGTTCGCCGTTACGGCTTTCACGGCACCAGCCACGGCTTTGTCGCGAAGGAAGCCGTGGAACTGCTGGGCCTTGACCCCAGCGATCATGGCCTCGTGATTGCCCATCTCGGCAACGGTTCTTCGGCAACCGCAGTCCTGAACGGCGAAAGCGTCGATACGTCGATGGGTCTCACACCGCTTGAAGGCCTCGTCATGGGCACACGTTCCGGCGATATCGATCCCGGCGCGATATTCCACATTGCCCGACAGGATAAGCTCTCTATCGATGAACTCGACACCCTGCTCAACCGCAAGAGCGGCCTGCTTGGCCTTTCCGGCCTCTCCAACGATTGCAGGGCGCTCGAAAGTGCGGCAGCCGAAGGCCATGAGGGTGCGGTTCTGGCACTCGATGCAATGGTCCATCGCCTCGCCCGTTATATCGGTGGACTTGCCACGTCCCTGCCCCGTCTCGACGCAGTCGTGTTTACCGGGGGTATCGGCGAAAACTCAGCCTTCGTACGCCGCAAGACGATCGCCCGGCTCAAGGTGCTCGGCATCTCGCTGGACGAAGAAGCCAATGGCCAGATGTTCGGCGGACGCTGCGGCGTGATCAGCGCTTCCGGCAGCAGGACCGCTGCGGCCGTTATCGCCACCAACGAGGAATGGGCCATAGCAAACGAGGCCCGGCCCTATATAGGTAAGGCAAGCTGAGGCGGTCCGATCAAATTCCGAGGCATCCGGTCCATACGAAGGGTTGCCGGGCGCCTCAAAATAGATTTTCCCGGCATGGCCGGAACGGTTATGACAAATCGAAAGGCGATAGTTTCATGTCGGCACATCTCATTTTCCTCGCACCGCTGGCGCAAGACGTCGACCTGAGCGCCGTAGCGCTCGGTTTCGTGCGAGCACTGCAGCGTGACGGTCTGAAGGTCGGCTTCGTCAAGCCGATCGCTCAGCCGACGGCCAGTGAACATCCCGGCTCGCCATTAAAGACGACCGAAGTCTCCACCTATTTTGCCCGGAGCCTGTGCCTGACGGAGGCACCCGAGCCGATCGCTTTCACTCATGCAGAAGATCTCCTGCGCAAGGGCGAGCTCGATCTGTTGCTTGAAGAAGTCGCAACGATGACGGAAGCCCTGCGCGCCGATCATGACGTCGTTGTCGTCGAAGGCCTGATCCCGTTTACCGATCTGCAGATCGTTCCCAGGCTCAATGTCGAGATTGCTCGCAGCCTCGACGCCGAAGTGGTTCCGGTCGTCAGCGGTGTCGACGATGACAAGCGGCTGACCGATACGGTTGCGCTCGCCGAGCGTCAGTATATGCGCGACGCCGAGGGGCATTTTGCCGGCCTGCTCGTCAACAAGCTGCCTGAGAAAAGCCGGCGTGAGGCTCTGACGGCTGCATTTGCCAAAGCCGGAATGGAAACCAGCACCATCCTCGGCGCGATCCCCTACGAGCCGAATCTCAACACGCCACGCCTGTCCGACCTCGTCTCGTCGCTCGATCTGAGCGTCGTGCAGGGTTCCAAGCTCGATGCCGTGCGTGTCCGCGAGATCGTCGTCGGCGCCCGTTCGGTCGAAAAGATGATCGACCGCCTGCGCCCCGAAACCCTGGTCGTCATGCCCGGTGACCGCAGCGATATCGCGCTTGCCTCGGCACTGGCTCACAGCCGTGGCGTACCGCTTGCCGGCCTGTTGCTCACCTGCGGCGCACCGCTTGCAACCCCGGTCGCAGACCTGATGGCCTCGGTCGGCTCAAACATCCTGCCGATCCTGTCCACCCCCGACGACACCTATGCAACGGCCTCGCGTCTGGCGCATCTCAGCTACCATGTCAGCCAGGATGACAGCCAGCACATGGAAAAGGTCATCGATTTCGTCGCCGAACATATCGACACGACATCGCTGCGTGACCGGATCGGCACCTCGACCGAAGCCCGGCTGTCGCCGCCGCGCTTCCGCAATCACCTGATCGAGGGTGCACGGAAGGCCAACAAGCGCATCGTTCTGCCCGAGGGTGAAGAACCCCGCACGCTGCAGGCTGCCGTCATCTGCCACCAGAAGGGCATTGCCCGCTGCGTCCTGCTCGGCCGCCCCGATGCCATCCAGATGATCGCCAGGGCCAAGGACATCGAACTGCCCGCCGATCTCGAAATTCTCGACCCGGCCGCCGTGCGCGCCAACTATGTCGACGCCATGGTCGAACTGCGCAAGTCCAAGGGCATGACACCTCCCCAGGCAATGGCCCAGCTGGAAGACACGGTCGTTCTCGGCACGATGATGCTCGCCGTCGGTGAAGTCGACGGTCTGGTCTCGGGTGCTGTCCATACCACGGCCAGCACGGTGCGCCCTGCCCTGCAGCTGATCAAGACGGAGCCGGGCCAGAGCATCGTCTCGTCGGTATTCTTCATGCTGATGCCCGATCAGGTTCTGGTCTATGGTGACTGCGCCATCAACCCGAACCCGACGGCTGACCAGCTGGCGGAAATCGCCGTCCAGTCCTCCGACACGGCAAAAGCCTTCGGCATCGATCCGCGGGTGGCGATGATCTCCTACTCGACCGGCACGTCCGGCACCGGTGGCGATGTCGACAAGGTGCGCGAGGCAACCGAACTTGCAAAACAGCGCAAGCCGGACCTCTTGATCGACGGCCCGATCCAGTATGATGCGGCAAGCGTCGAAAGCGTCGGCCGCTCGAAGGCTCCCGACAGCCCGGTCGCCGGCCGCGCCAATGTCTTCGTCTTCCCGGACTTGAACACCGGCAACACCACCTACAAGGCCGTGCAGCGCTCCGCCGATGTCGTATCCGTCGGCCCGATGCTGCAGGGCCTGCGCAAGCCCGTCAACGACCTGTCGCGCGGCGCGCTGGTTGACGACATCGTCTTCACCATCGCGCTCACCGCTATCCAGGCCGACCAGCAATCGGCGGGCGCGAAATAAGGCGTAGAGGGCAGAACAAGATCATCACGCCGGTTTCACATGCCGGCGTGATGAGTGCAGCCTCAACGAAATGCAAATAGATCCCAATGCCCGACTAGGCAGTCCGAGCTTTCCGCCTGCTGCAGCCGTGCCAGTCGCCAGTCGTTCACATCAGCTTCCTCAACAAGCCCTGTTTCAGCAGCGGCACTCGCAATGCCGAAAATGAATTGCCGCTGCAGCTCCGCGTGTGCTTTATCAAGCCGCCACGGGCTGGGTGCCAAGGCGACCTGAAACCCCTGCTCCTCCAGCAATCTGCGCAGAACCGGCGTAGCGTCTGGGCCGAGTGCCGGACCGAAACCCTTATCTCGCCTTTGATGGACATTGAACGCCGCAACCACCTCATCATCCAACGGATGATGTTCGTCCCAGCGACAAACACCATCATAATTCAGTGCGGCATAAAGGCCGATATTTGTCTGGGCGAGTTCTGAAACCAGCCGGGCCAGAAAGCTCTCCGAAACAAGATCGAAAAGAGCGGAGGCCGTCACAAGTCGCGCTTCGAAAAACAGGCTGTCAGCCGGGGCATCCAGATGTGCCTCCATACATTCAATCCGTGCGGACCCTGCATGCCGGCGTTTTGCCTCGATTAGCAACAGTGGATCATTATCGACCAGCCGCCAGCGCCAATGAAGAGCCTCAGGCAGAAAAGCCCTGAAGGTCGACCCTGTCCCGGCCCCCAGATCGACAACCAGCGTTTGTCCATGCGCCGCAGCCAGATGATCGATCACCTGCTTTTGGAGGCCGTGATCCCGCGCCGCATGATCGGCGGCTTCCCGCAGGTCAAGCCAAGTCTTGTCGAAGCCGGTCATCCTATACCTTCCAGAAAATCGGAAAGAACTTTGGCGCTCGCCGGCCAATCCGGTAAACGGAGGCCCGTGGCAAGCGCGGCGGCAGCGTAGGTTTGCCGTTTCTGAGGCGCATCCAGCATCGTCGCCAGCGCCTCCGCAAATCCATTGATATCGCCGGGCTCCAGCAGGATCCCGGCGTCACCAGGCACAAGATCAGGGACCGCGCCGCCGCGGCAACCGACGATCGGCAGGCCTCGCGCCATGGCCTCGGCAAACACCATCCCAAAACCCTCGTAATGGCTCGCCAACGCGAAGATATCAGCACCGGCATATTCCGCGTCGACGTCATCGAGTGCACCCGTCACGACAATCCTGTCGTTCAGGCCGAGTTCGGCAATCTGCCGGCGGAGGGCGGCCGCGGATTGGAGATCCATCCGGTCGCTACCGACGATACGGCATTGCCATGATCGATCTTGCAACTTCGCCAATGCCGCAACAAGCGTCTGATGATCCTTGCGTGGCGTCAGCGAGCCGATGGAAAGGATCATCGGCGGTGCGCCGTCGATGCTGCCATGCGCCTGCTCGGAAGGTGCCGTCCCCGGTATGGCGATACAGATCGAACCCTGTCGAACGCCGAAATTGCAAGCCAGAATGCGGGCCGTCTCGGGACTTGTAACAACCACCCCCCGCACATGAGCCAGCGCATCAGCTTCGCTTTGCCTGAGTTCTTCCGCTCGCTGTTGTAAAAGCCCGGTTTCCATCGCCAGCGGATGGTGTACGAGCGCGACGAGCTTCAGCCGCTCCGCCTCCCGCCTTGCAATATCGGGCATGGTGCCGAAGGCCAACCCATCGACAAGCACAAGGCTATTTTTCGCAAGACCGGCAAAGTGCCGTGCCGCCGTCTCAAGTTCGTCGCGGCCTGGAGCCGGAAATCCGTCCGGCAGTCTCATATGGTCGACTTGCCAGCCAAGCTTGCGCAATTCCGCGATCATTCGCCGATCATAACTGTAACCGCCACTGCGGGTCTCGATGTCTCCGGGAATGGCAAACACGAGATGCGGTGCTCCGGCTTTCTCATCCACACCGTTCAAATCGCGGCCTCATACCATGCGCGCGCCACATGGCTTTCGTGCAGCATGATCTTCAAGCGACAAATCCGCTTGCCGCCCGGCCCAAGCTCGCCCGCCTCAATGCGTCGACGCAGATCGTCGAAGATATGCTTGGCCAGCACTTCGGTGGTGGTCACCTTGCCGCGAAAGATATCCAGTTCATCGAGGTTCTTGTAGTTGAGCGGTGCCAAGGCGTCTTTGAGCACGACTGTCGCCAGCCCGATATCGACGCCAAGGCCGTTGTCATCGAGATCCTCCGTCATGAAGGCGGCGTCGACAACGAAAGTCGCGCCGTGCATGGCCTGGGCGGGACCGAAAACCTCGCGCGGCAGGCTATGGGCAATCATCATGTGGTCGCGCACTTCGACGGCAAACATCGTTCTTGGATTCTCCGGTTGTCAGGAATAGCGGATGCGGTGACACAACGTATTCGGATCGGCGAGGATCCGGATATAGCTTGCGGCGAGATCATCGAAAGCGGTCTCACCGGAAATGAGAGCATCAAGCCGGTCGTCCGCCAGGAGAGCGAGCGCTGTTTCAAGCCGCCGCGAAAGTGGCCAACGGGCTCGCCTTGCAGCCGGGACATGGCCAACCTGCGAGCCGACAATCGACAGGCGATGGCTGTGAAACCGTCCGCCGAGCGGTATATTGACCATACCTTCCCCGAACCACGACATTTCGACGATCCTCGCTTCGAAGCCGGCAACCGCGATGGCAGTCGCAAGGCCTTCGGATGTTGCCGAAGCATGAATGACCACATCGCTGTTGCAGGCAGATCCCTCGGCTTCGCCGGGTAGAGCGAAACGGCAACCGAAAGCCGTGGCAAGCGCCTCTCGCTCGGAGTTCACATCGATCAAGGTGACATCCGTCCCCGGTATTCTTGCCGAAAGATATGCGGCGAGAAGCCCAACAAGTCCGCCACCGACAACGGTCACCTTGTCGCCTGCGAGGATATTCGCGTCCCAGATGCCATTGAGCGCCGTTTCCATGTTTGCGGCAAGCACGGCGCGGGATGCAGGCACATCGGGCGGAACGGCTATCGCCATATCTGCCGGCACATGAAAAAGGTCCTGATGCGGATGGAGACAGAAGACGGTTCGACCGGCAGGCGTCTCTGAGCCCGCCTTCACCGTGCCGACCACCGCATAACCGTATTTGACAGGAAACGGGAACTCGCCGTCCTGCAGCGGCGCGCGCATGCAATCATGTTCACTCTCCGGCACCGATCCTTCGGCCACCAGAGCCTCCGTGCCTCTGCTGATCGCGCCAAACCGGCTTTCGACAAGCAGTTCGCCCTCGGTGAGCGGTCCGATCATTGCCGGTTTCAGTTCTGCCTTCATTTTACCCGTCAGCCACAAGGCGCGCGATGTCGTCATGTATGGCTATCCGCCAAAGCTTGGGATTGAACCGTCGTATCCCGATGGAAAGGTGCAGTCGCGCGGCGACGCCAGCGACGGGCGGCATGCGGCACGAGCGGGCTCAAAATCCGCGGCATGCGCACCTCCTCGGGAACGGCGAACAGGCCGAAGCGCGTCGCCCAGCGGCCGAAACTCTTCGAGGCGGTCAGCATTGTGAACGGGATTGCCAGACAGAGACCGACAACCATAGGCAATGTCCACAGAAGAGCCGTTACTCCTGCACCTGCAAGGAGAGCGGTGGCGAGCATAAAACCGATGACGGTTTGAAGTCCCATTGTCTTCAAGGCTGAAAGAAAGGAAACCCCGAGCCTGTCGCGGTTCTGACCGCTCCATGTGACGCAGCGGCCGAAAGGCAAGCCGAGCAGAAAGACCGACACGTAGACCGCGATGATCGGCGCCATCAGCATCGAGGCGAGAATTTCGATTATTGCCGACAAGCCGAACCGCAGCGGTCCGCCATAACGCCGCACCGCGCCCTTGGTCAGACAGACATCGAGCATGCCGGCGAGTTTTGGGGCTACCGACATGAAGAAGATGACGGCAAAGAGACTAAGGCCCAACTGCAGATAGGCGGGATCGAACTCCCCAGAGATGGCTTTCCACGCGGCGGCAAAGGTTGCGACGATCCAGGCCGGCGGCGCGACATACATCAATATAGCCTGCAGAACCTGGAACCGGCTGAGCATTTTCAGCCCGGGCTCGAACAGGAAACGCCAATATTGCATGTTTCCCTGGCACCAGCGCAGATCTCTCTTGGCGAAATCGGGAAATGTGGGCGGGTTGGCCTCGAAGCTCTGCGTCTCGACAGGCAGCACACGCACCTCGTAACCGCCGCGACGCATATAGGCGGCTTCCAACTGATCATGGCTCAGCACATGTCCGCCGAGCGGCGGAGCGCCCGGCAGGATGGGCAAGCGGCAGTGGGCCATGAATCCCGCCGTGCGGATCAGGGCGTTGTGCCCCCAATATGGGCCGCAATCGGCATTCCACCACGCAGCCCCCATGGTGAAAGCACGCATGCCATGGCGCATGCCAAACTGGAACATCCGCGCAAACCCGCTGGTCGCCGGCATGCCGACCACAAGCGACTGCAGGATCCCGATCTCGGGCCGCGCCTCCATCGCTGCGACAAGCCGGATGATCGCATCACCGGACATGACGCTGTCTGAATCGAGCGGCAGGAAGAAGTCGTAATCCTCGCCGTATTTATCGAGAAAGTCGTGAATGTTGCCGGCCTTGTAGCCGGTATTGACCTCACGCCGCCGGTAGACCGGGCGGTTTTCAGCGGGAAAAGCGACCGCGCCAACGAAGCATTCGAAGCCCATGGCCTCGGCTTTCGCAATGGCCTCGTCGGATGTGTCGCTCAAGACGAAGAACCGGAAATGCTGCGCGAGGCCCGTCGCCTTCAGGCTGTCGGACATCGCCTCCAGCCGTGCCAGAGCCGGCAGCGGATCCTCGTTTCGCAGAAACAATGTCAGTGCGGTTCGCGACGAAAGGCTATTGGGGCGGCCGCGCTCACCTTGCGGGTAAAACGGATAGATACTGCGGGCAGGATCGCCCGGCCCATGCTGAAGCATCAGTCCGATGATCGCATTCCAGAAGCCAAGCACGGTCCAGGGCATGGCCAGCAGAAAACCGAGCAGCATGACGGCCTCAAGCAGATCGATCCCGCCCGGTGAAAGGAGGCGGAACAGCCCATATCCCAGCGCTGCAATCGTTGCGAGATTGAACGCCAGCACAATCATCCGCCGTGCGCCGATCGGTAGCCCCGCATATCGACAGGTGATTTCCGGCGTAGTTTCGCCGCGAGGCTTATGGCCACTCTCGAGACCGTCGCCAGGGACAGTCTCGGCGGTTTTCGGCCGACTGGTATGCAGATCCATGGAGGCATGCTTTCGGTGGGTGTCCGAAAGCTAAAAGTAGGAGCCGATTACGTTTCAACAAGCAGGCACGCGTTCAAACGGCCTGCCTCTACCGTCACGAACGGGTGATCCGGCATGACGCCGGACAAATCCTTGATCGACGAAGGTTTCATATCCTCGAAAGACAAAAAAGCCTCCGTCAGCATATCGGCTGGCGGAGGCTCAATTTGCTATGCCGCGCGGGCAAGCCTTGCTTTGCGTCGCGCCCTATACCAGACAAAACCCACAGCAAGCAGCAATGCGGCAATCGCGGCCGCCCCCATGCCGATCCTTGCCAGCTGAACGATATTCGACTTCGGTCCGCCTTCGCGGATCACCTGAACGTCTTCTGTCGTCACGGTCAGCTTGTCATTGCCGTATTGAGCCAGAAGATAGTTCGAAAGCGAGGCAACCTCGACATTATTCAGCTGCACGACGGCATTCACCTGATCACCGAAAGGCGGCATGAAGACATGACCGGCTTCGGTGTGGCGATCCACGCCGTTGAGGATCGCGGCGATCACATTGATCGAGTTGTCGCCTGCCGTCGCGGCATTGTGAAACAGGCTCGGATAATAGCCGTCCTTAGTGCCCTGGGCATTGTAGCCATGGCAGGAGGCGCAGTTGGCGGCAAAGATCTGCGCCCCGGCGTGATCGCCCCTCAGTCCGTCGGTATAGTCCTTGCCGCGGAAAGCGGCCATGTCATTGCCTGCTGAACCCTTGTCGAAGCGGGTAACGCCTGATGCCTGCCCGGCATTGGCGGAGGGAACGCTGTGCACATAGGTGGCGATCGCGTTCAGGTCCGCATCGGTCAGGTGCTGGAAGGAGTAGCTGATGGCTTCCGCCATGCTGCCCGCCGCCTGCGCCCTGTTTTCCAGCTTGCCAGTCTTCAGGTAGGTGACGAGATCCTCCTTGCTCCAGGAGCCGATACCATGCACCTTGTCATTGGTGATATCGGGCGCATACCAGGCGCCGACCTGACCGCCGGTCAGATTGAGGCTCTTCTGTTCCTGCATGAAGACGCCGCGCGGCGTGTGGCAGGTGCTGCAGTGCGCGGCACCCTCAGCCAGATATTTGCCGCGGTTCCATTCGTCCGACTGGATCGGATCATCCTTATGTACCTCGTTCGGACGGAACAGCAGGCTCCAGCCCATCATCGAAACGCGGATGTTCATAGGGAATGGCAGCTTCGTTTCCGGAGCTTTCTCGTCCACCGGTTCTACGCCCTGCATGAAATAGGCATAGAGCGCGTGGATGTCCTCGTCCGTCATGTTGGAATAGGACACATAGGGCATGGCCGGATAGAGGTTTGCGCCATCTCCACGAACACCCTTGCGCACTGCATCGGCAAACTGGGCTTGCGAATAGTTGCCGATGCCGAACTGCTTGGAGGGCGTGATGTTCGTCGACATGATCGTGCCGACCGGGGACACCATGGATAGGCCGCCGGCCATCGGCTTGCCGCCGTCATGGTTGGTATGACAGGCAACGCAGTCGGAAGCGGTCGCGAGATAGCGGCCCTTCTCGATCAGCTCCTTGGAGAATTCCTGTGCTGCCGCCGGTGCCAGCGCAACAAGGGCAAGCGGTGCCGCGAGGGCGAAGGATTTTACGGTCTTCATGATCAGGCGCCCCGCATCTGCTCGACAATGGCGTCGCCGGCCTTGAGGGCAAGCGCGGTCATGGTGATGGTGCTGTTGCCGCAGGCACCGGCTGCCATTGCGCCGCCACCGGGGATGAACAGGTTTTCGTGGTCATGGGCGCGGCAATCGACATCGACAACCGAGTTCGACGCATCCCTGCCCATGATGGTGCCACCCATGATGTGCTTGCTGTTGTTGTATTTCGGGCTGATCTTGATATCGATCGCACCCATGGCTTCGGCGATCTGCTTGCCGATCGGCTGGGAATAGACTTCCCAGCATTTACGGACATAGTCGCCGACGTCGTAATTGATCGACGGCTTAGGAAGACCGAGCCAGTCTTTCTTGTCCGACAACGTCAGGCGGTTATTCGGGTCGGGCAGAATTTCGTGAGCCGCGACGATATCGGCCGTGCAGGCCGCCATGCGCCGGATTTCGTCGTCCAGAGCCTTGCCGACCAAGCCCTTCTTCAGCGCTGCGAATGTGACGAAGCGGTTGCGAGCAAAATTGTTGTAGCGGAAGTAGGCGCCGGCATGTTCGGAGCGGAACGCGCCTTGCGAGGTTTCCATGATGCCCGAATTGACGACCGGGCCGATGCCAGACCAGAAGGGCTCCTTGGTGGTGACCGTGAACGTGCGGGCCGGATGGTCCATCATGTTGCGGCCGACCTGATCGGAGGAATTGGCAACCCCGTTCGGGTTGCGGTCGTCCTTCGACATCAACAGCAGTTTCGGGTTTTCCAGACCGTTACAGGCGAGCACGAATAGCTTACCGCTGATGCGGTGGCTTTCCTTGTGCTGGTCGTAGAAGTGAACCGCCTCGATCTTGTTCTGGGCATTCGTCTCGACCTTATAGACGACAGAATCGACCAGCAGCGTCGCGCCCTTCTTCTCGAGGCGATGCAATGCGGTTTCCGCATCATACTTGGCTGCCACGGGACAGACCGGTACGCAGTTATTGTTGGCGCAGCAGGCCGGACGACCGTCATAGGGCATGCCGCTGTTGCGGGCCTGCGAGACGGGAATGTTGTTGTAACCCAGCGTCTTGACGACTTCGGTGAATTTCACTTCGCCGGGCGAAAACGGCAATGCCGGCATCGGATAGGGTGCCGAGCGGTCGCCCGTCTGCGGCCATTGCTGTGAGCGGTCGGACGGGCCGCAGATGCCGAGTTTATGCTCGGTGCGGACGTAATAGGGTTCCAGCGTGTCGTAGTCGAACGCCCAGTCGCGACCAACGCCGTAAAGCGAGTTAAGGCGCATGTCCTCCGGCGTCAGGCGCCAGGAGGTGCCGGCCCAGTGCCAAGTCGAGCCGCCCGCGTAACGAATGAAGGTCTGATCATAGGCGTCAGGCCCGGTAAACTGCAGATAGGCGTCTTCCGGCTTCTCTCCGCCCATCGGATGCGGCGCCCAGGGCCGCGACGGATAGGCGACCGATGTATCGCCCTTCACGCCAAGAGGAGCGTTGCGCCAGTTTTCGACCACTTCGGCGCGCGTGACGCGCGGACCGGCCTCGATCATCAGCACGGAATGACCTGCATCGAGCAGCTGTTCGGCAATCACAACGCCGACGACGCCCGTTCCGACGATGACGACGTCGGCACTATTCTTGGTAACCATGGGGAAAAGACTTTTCTTCGCTGGATTTCGTCAGAAGCGCGGCATCGGCGCCGAAAGCGGCAAGTTGGGCCGGGTCCACAGGTTGGGACCGGAAATGCCGTAGGAGGGGATGGTCAGAATATCGCTGGTCGTCTTGAAGGTCAGCGCTTCTTCATAGGTGAAGACGGTCGCATTGCGCTTCTCGGAGGAACAGCCGCTATACCAGGCAGAAATCACCCAATGGGCAAAATCCTTCAGCTCGCCATCGGGAATATCGCCGAAGAAATCTTCGACCTGCGCCGCATTTTTCTTCTCGGCGATGGCGATGATCGCATCGAGCATCTGCGGAAGGTTCTTGTATTCACCGCTTGCCGTATCAACGATACGCGCGCCGACAGCCGGGCTGAGCTGGTGCTGAATCAGCAGGTTGGACAGTTTCATGAACTGTCCCTGCGTGCCGGCATCGACGGCCGCCAGCGAGAGGGTGGGACAGAGCGTTGCAGCAATGCTGCCGGCAAACAGCGTCGCACCGCCGAGCAGAATGCCACGGCGCGACATCATCAACGTACCGTTGGGGTCTTTCGACTGTCTAGTCATCGTTTTCCTGACCATGGGGAAAAAGAGGCTGATGCCTCCGGGGTGAAAGCTGCGGCCGTTAAGGCGCGTTGCGTGTGCGCGAAATGTCGGGCAAGTTTCGTCGCAACCCTGCTCCCCATCGTGTCAGAGGTGGGGATATTGAGGGCGGAAGTGGGACAATGAATCGCGGACATGCAACAACAAAAAAGGCGCGAGTGAACACAATGACGCTGTCGCTAGACAGCGCGGTCCTCCGCCGCACCGAATTAGTTGGATAGCTGATTATCAGCTACGCCACCAATTGATAATTGTCAATCCGGCAAAGGGAGGCACACCGGCGTGATCGTTACTGCTCATGAAATCCTGCATTCGCACGGTATTCTGCTGCGACGCTGCCAGCAGGTGGCGCTCGCCATGTTCACGCAGGAGGCAGGCGATCTCGGCTTTTCTCCCACGCAATACAGTGCGCTAGCCTTTGCCCATATCGAACCCGGCATTCACCAGAATACGATGGGGGAACGGATCGCACTCGATCGCTCATCCGTTACCAAGTGCCTGGAAGGTCTCGAAAGCCAGGGTTTCGTTCGCCGGGAAGTCGATCCGAGCGATAAACGTGCCCGCCTGATATACATCACCCCGGAAGGCGAGGAGATGCTGAAGCAGGTCGCCGCCGCCGCACGACGTGCACGCAAACGATTCCACGCCGCCCTCGGCGAGGCTGAGTTCGGCCACCTCATGGATCAGCTGAGCGCGTTCAGCCGCGTGCTGGAAGAGCCAGAAGAGGGAAAGTAGCGGATAGGATCACGTCCGGCGGGTAAGGCAGCGCGAGACGCTATCCTGCCAGCCGGCGATTGCCGACTTCCTCTCTTCATCCGCCATTTCCGGTTCAAAACGCTTGTCGCGTTTCCAGTGAGCAGCAAACCCTTTCGCATCCGGCCAGACGCCGGCACGGGAGCCGGCAAGCCAGGCGGCACCGAGCGCTGTCGTCTCCAGAAGCTCCGGCCGGTCGACGGGGGCGGCAAGGATGTCGGATAGGCGCTGCATCGTCCAGTTGGAGGCAACCATGCCGCCGTCTACGCGCAGCACGGTCGTCGCGCCGTGACCCTGCCAGTCCTTCTTCATCGCCTCAAGAAGATCGTGAGTCTGGAAGGCGACGCTTTCGAGGGCCGCGCGGGCAAATTCAGCCGGGCCGCTGCTGCGGGTGAGCCCGAAGATCGCGCCACGGGCCTCCGCATCCCAATAGGGTGCGCCCAGCCCGGTGAAGGCCGGAACCATGTAGAGCCGCTGTTTCGGGTCAGCCTGCCGGGCAAGCGCGCCGACTTCGGAGGCAACTTTGATAAATCCGAGCTCGTCGCGAAGCCATTGCACGGCCGCACCGGCAATGAAGATCGAGCCTTCCAGCGCATAGGTAGTCACGCCGCCAAGCCGATAGGCGATTGTGGTCAGAAGCCTGTTGGAGGATGTGACACGATCGGTGCCCGTATTTAGGAGCGCAAAGCAGCCTGTACCGTAGGTAGATTTCAGCATGCCGGGTTCAAAGCAGGCATTACCGATGACTGCGGCCTGCTGATCACCAGCGACGCCGAGGATCGGCATTTCTACGCCGAATATCGATTTGTCCACCACGCCGAAGTCCGCCGCGCAGTCTTTTACCTCGGGCAGCACGGCCCTCGGTATATCGAGAATGCCAAGCAGTTTATCGTCCCAGTCATTCTCGCCGATATTGTAGATCAGCGTGCGCGAGGCATTTGTGGCGTCGGTTACATGTGCCCTGCCGCCAGTGAGCTTGTAGATAAGCCAGCTATCGACCGTGCCGAAGCATACTTCGCCGCCTTCGGCGCGGACACGCAGACCCTCGACATTTGAAAGCAGCCAGGACAGTTTTGTCCCGGAGAAATACGGGTCCAGCAACAGGCCGGTCTTTTCGGTAAAGGTGGCCTCAAGCCCCCTGCTCTTCAACTCCTCGCAAAGTCCGGATGTGCGGCGGTCCTGCCAGACGATCGCCGAATTGAGTGGCTTGCCGGTCTTGCGGTCCCAGACGACAACGGTTTCGCGCTGGTTGGTAATTCCGATCGCTGCGATATCGGCGGCCGAGATCCTCGCCTTCTCGATCGCCGTGCGGGCCGTCGCAAGGACGCTTTGCCAGATTTCCTCCGGGTCGTGCTCGACCCAGCCGGAGGCCGGAAAGAACTGGGTGAATTCCTGCTGGCCAAAACCTTTGATCGCCATGTCGCCATCAAAAACGATCGCCCGGCTCGATGTCGTGCCTTGGTCGATGGCAAGAATATACCCACCCATAAATCCAAACTCCTCCAGATATTCCATAAGATCCGGCATAAGAACCGGGGCGCGATATCACGCCCCGGCGTTTGTCATATAGGCTTTCGGCTGCTCATTTCTGCCAGCTCTTCACCAGTTCATCGTAATTCACGGTGATCGGCTTTTCCTTCTCGTTCTCGATCTTCAGCTGCGGCGCAAGGTTGCCCTTGGAAACCGCATCCTTGTTCCAGTATTCGAGATCGTGCTCTTCGGCGAGCTTGGGCCCCATCTCACCCTGAACGCCTGCACGTTCGAGGCGCTGCAGCACCTTTTCCTGCTCGGCGCAAAGCGAGTCCATTGCCGCCTGCGCAGTCTTGGCGCCGGAGGAGGCATCACCGATCGCCTGCCACCAGAGCTGCGCAAGCTTCGGATAGTCCGGGATGTTCGTGCCGGTCGGCGACCACTGGACACGGGCCGGCGAGCGATAGAACTCGATCAGGCCGCCGAGTTTTGGCGCACGATCCGTGAAGGACTGATGGTTGATCGAGCTTTCGCGGATCAGCGTCAGGCCGACATGACTCTTCTTCACATCCACGGTCTTCGATACGACGAACTGCGCATAGAGCCATGCGGCCTTGGCGCGGTCGTCCGGTGTCGACTTCAGCAGCGTCCAGGAGCCGACGTCCTGATAACCGAGCTTCATGCCTTCCTTCCAGTAGACGCCATGGGGAGACGGGGCGAAGCGCCATTTCGGCGTTCCGTCGTCATTGACCACCGGCAGGCCCTTTTTCACGAAGTCGGCGGTGAATGCCGTGTAGGTGAACATCTGTTGCGCGACTTCACCCTGCCCCGGAACCGGGCCGGATTCGGAGAAGGTCATGCCGTTGGCGGCAGCTGGCGCGTAAGCCTTCATCCAGTCCAGATATTTCTGGATGGAATAGACTGCGGCCGGGCCGTTGGTATCACCACCGCGGGCAACGCAGGAGCCGACCGGTTGTGATTTCTCGTTGACCTTGATACCCCATTCATCGACCGGAAGACCATTCGGCAGGCCCTTGTCGCCGTTGCCGGCCATGGAAAGCCATGCATCGGTGAAGCGCCAGCCAAGCGATGGGTCCTTTTTGCCATAGTCCATATGGCCATAAACCTTCTTCCCATTCACCTCGCGGCCAGTGAAGAATTCGGCAATGTCTTCATAAGCAGACCAATTGACCGGCACGCCGAGATCGTAGCCATACTTGGCCTTGAAATCGGCCTTGTTCTTTTCGTCGCTGAACCAGTCGTAACGGAACCAGTAGAGGTTGGCGAACTGCTGGTCGGGCAACTGGTAGAGATCGCCGTCCGGTGCGGTGGTAAATTTCAGACCAATGAAATCCTGAAGGTCGAGGCCCGGATTGGTCACGTCCTTGCCTTCATTCGCCATCCACTTGGTCAGCGAACGGGCCTGCTGGTAACGCCAATGGGTGCCGATCAGGTCCGAGTCGTTGACATAGGCGTCATAGACATTTTCGCCCGACTGCATCTGCGTCTGCAGTTTTTCGACCACATCGCCTTCGCCGATCAGGTCATGGGTGATCTTGATGCCGGTGATGTCACTGAATGCCTTGGCGAGAACCTTGGATTCATATTCATGCGTGGTGATGGTTTCCGAAACCACCTTGATATCCATGCCGGCAAAGGGTTTTGCTGCATCGATAAACCACTGCATTTCCTTTTCCTGCTCGGCGCGGGAAAGCGAAGACTGTTCGCCGATTTCCGCATCGAGGAATTTCGTGGCGGCCGCCATATCGGCATGGGCCGCACCTGTCATTGCCAGCAGCATGACTGCCGTCGTCGTCATAAGATGCCGTCGCATATCTAGTCCTCCCGGTTGATGCGATTGCAGTTCACTTTAGTCCTGGCGGCTGGACCTCCTCCCGCCGCCCTATTGTCTTGGCCCTAAACGAAACGGAATACGCCGATCGCGTAAACCACCGACAAGGCCAGAGCCCACCACAGGCTGGGGCCTCCAAGACCCAGCCATGCGAGATGAATGAAGGCGGAGCCGAGCAGCGAAACGAACAGGCGGTCGCCCCGTGTCGTCTCGAACCGCAGGATGCCGACCCGCGGACCGCCGCCCGGCGAGAAATATTCCCACACACCCATCGCGGCGATGAGCGCGAAAATGGTGATGAAGAAGATCGCCGTCGGCAGTGTCCAGGCCATCCAGGAAAAGCTCATGATCCCTCTCCCTTACTCAAACGCGGCCGAGGGCAAAGCCCTTGGCGATGTAGTTGCGGACGAAATAGATCACGAGCGCGCCCGGAATGATGGTCAGCACGCCGGCAGCCGCCAGCACGCCCCAGTCCATACCGGATGCCGAAACCGTGCGGGTCATGGTCGCCGCGATCGGCTTCGCATCTGTCGTCGTCAGCGTACGGGCGATCAGCAGTTCCACCCACGAGAACATGAAGCAGAAGAAGGCGGCCACACCGATGCCCGACGCAATCAGCGGCATGAAGATCTTCACGAAGAAACGCGGGAAGGAATAACCGTCGATATAGGCGGTCTCGTCGATTTCTTTCGGTATACCCGACATGAAACCTTCGAGGATCCAGACCGCCAGCGGCACGTTGAACAGGCAATGCGCAATGGCGACTGCGATATGGGTGTCGATCAAGCCGAAGGCCGAATAGAGCTGGAAGAAGGGCAGCGCGAAGACCGCAGGTGGCGCCATGCGGTTGGTGAGCAGCCAGAAGAACAGGTGCTTATCGCCGAGAAACCGGTAGCGAGAGAAGGCATAGGCGGCCGGCAGCGCCACCAGAACCGAGATCACCGTGTTCATCACCACATAGATGATCGAGTTGATATAGCCGTTATACCACGCCGGATCAGTGAAGATAACGGTGTAGTTTCGAAGCGTCGGATTTGTCGGCCAGAGCGTCAGCTGGCCTAGGATTTCGCTGTTGGTCTTGAAGCTCATGTTGACGAGCCAGTAGATCGGCAAAAGCAGGAAGATGATGTAGATCACCGGAATGATGAAGCCGAAACGGGAGCCGCTGCTGTTGTTGGTCATGGCGCTTCCCCCTCACTTCTGCTCTGCATCGCTCTGCGTCATCACGGTGTAGAATACCCATGACAGCAGAAGGATGATCAGGAAGTAGATGATTGACATGGCCGCCGCCGGCCCGAGATCGAACTGGCCGATCGCCATCTTGACGAGATCGATCGACAGGAATGTCGTCGAATTGCCCGGCCCACCCCCGGTGACGACGAATGGCTCGGTATAGATCATGAAACTATCCATGAAGCGCAGCAGAACGGCGATCAGCAGCACCCGCTTCATCTTCGGCAGCTGGATGTAGCGGAAGACCGACCAGCGCGAGGCGCCGTCGATACGGGCCGCCTGATAATAGGCATCGGGGATCGAGACGAGGCCGGCATAGCAGAGGAGCACGACGAGGCTCGTCCAGTGCCAGACATCCATGACGATGACGGTTGCCCAGGCATGCGCCGGGTTCTGGGTGTAATTGTAGGAAATACCGAGCGAATTGAGAAAATATCCCAAAAGCCCGATATCGACGCGGCCGAACACCTGCCAGATCGTGCCGACAACGTTCCATGGAATGAGCAGCGGTAGCGCCATCAGCACGAGGCAGACCGGCACCCCCAAGCCATGTTTCGGCATGTTGAGCGCGATCAGGATGCCGAGCGGCACTTCGATCGCAAGGATGACGGCCGAGAAGATCAGGTTGCGCCAGAGCGCATCCCAAAAACGGGGGGATGTCAAGATCTCGACAAACCAGTCGGTACCAGCCCAGAAGAACTGATTGTTTCCGAACGTATCCTGAACCGAATAGTTCACCACGGTCATCAACGGAATGACCGCCGAAAAGGCGACCAGTAACAGCACCGGCAACACGAGAAACCAGGCCTTGTTGTTCCATGTCTTTTCCATGGCTCAGCCCTCCTGGCGTCCGGTTTCGTTCATGGCACGCCAGCTATCGGAAAAGATGCCGATAGCCTGCTTTTCGAATGTCACCCTGGGATCGGCAGGAATTTCGTCATCCTCCGGCACAACGATCGAGATCGGCTGACCGCAAAAAGAGGCGCGGACGATCTTTTGGCGACCGATATCCTCAACCTTGTTGATGGTGACCGGCATGCCTTCGCGGCCGAGTTTTATGAATTCCGGGCGGATGCCGAGTTCGATGCGGCCCTGGCCCTTCAGCGCCGGCACAGCGGAAAGGGCGATACTCTGGTCGCCCACGCGTGCCGTTGCCCCGTCGATTGCGGCCGGCATGATGTTCATGCCCGGCGAGCCGATGAAATAGCCGACGAAGGTGTGGCTCGGTCGCTCGAACAGTTCCGCCGGCGTGCCGATCTGAACGATCTGGCCGTCATGCATGACGATGACCTTGTCGGCAAAAGTCAGCGCTTCCGTCTGGTCGTGGGTGACATAGACCATGGTGAAGCGCGATTGCCTATGCAGGCGCTTCAGCTGCGAGCGAAGCACCCACTTCATATGCGGGTCGATCACCGTCAGCGGCTCGTCGAAGAGGATGGCGTTGACATTGGCCCGCACCAATCCGCGGCCGAGCGAGATTTTCTGTTTCTGGTCGGCCGTCAGCCTTTGCGCCCGGCGCTTGGCCATGCCGGCAAGATCGGTCATTTCGAGGATTTCGTTGACGCGCTTTTTGACTTCCGCCTCCGGCACCTTGCGGTTGCGCAGAGGGAAGGCGAGATTATCGAACACGGTCATCGTGTCGTAGACGACCGGAAACTGGAAGACCTGCGCGATATTGCGCTCCTCGGTCGAGAGCTGCGTCACGTCCTTGCCATCGAACAGGATGCGACCGTCGGATGGCGTCAGCAGGCCCGAGATGATATTGAGAAGCGTCGTCTTTCCGCAGCCGGAAGGCCCCAGCAGCGCGTAGGCGCCGCCATCCTCCCATTCATGATGGACTTCCTTCAGCGCGTAATCACCGGCGGCCTTCGCCTTTTCGCTATAGGCGTGGCGGATATGTTCGAGCGTGATGCGTGCCATCTCGTCCTCCTCACGCTGCCAGCGGCGCGGCGATGAGCGCCTTGCCGGTCGATTGATCGAAGGCCATCAGGTGGCGGCTGTCGAGATGCACCTCGATCTGCCGGTCCTGCTCGATGTCGTGGATGCCATGCGCCAGCATAACCCAGCGGCGGCCGGCAAAATCGAGATGGATGAAGCTTTCAGAGCCTGCTATTTCCGAGACCAGCGTGCGCGCCTTCAGCAGTGTAGTATGGCCGTTTGCGGCATGCAGGAACAGGTGATGCGGCTGGAAGGCTAGCATTACCGGGCCATCAGCTATTGAGGCCAGATGTGCCGGAACAGGAATTACCGGCTCACCCTCGATGAGGAAAACATTGCCGGAACGCGTCAGAGCAATCGTGTTCAGCGGTGGATCGGCAAAGATTTCAGCGGTAACGAGATCGGCAGGCCGACGATAGACGTCCACTGTCCTGCCGAACTGCGTCACGGCTCCCTCATGCAAAGTCGCGGTATTGCCGCCGAGCAGCAGTGCTTCCGAAGGTTCCGTCGTGGCATAGACGAAGATCGCGCCGGAAGCGGCAAAGATTTTTGGCAGTTCCTCGCGCAATTCCTCGCGCAGTTTGTAATCGAGGTTTGCCAGCGGTTCATCCAGCAGGACAAGATTGGCATTTTTGACGATCGCCCGCGCAAGCGCCGTGCGCTGTTGCTGGCCGCCGGAGAGATTGAGCGGCGTGCGATCAAGGTAAGGCGTAAGCTTCAGTAGATCGGCAGCCTTCTTCACCTCACGGTCGATTGTGGCCGCGTCCTTGCCGGCGATACGCATCGGCGAGGCGATGTTTTCATAAACGGAAAGCGCCGGATAGTTGATGAACTGCTGGTACACCATCGCGACATTGCGCTTCTGCACCGGCAGGCCGGTGACGTCGGCGCCGTCGAAATGCACCGTGCCCTCGGTCGGCTTGTCGAGCCCCGCCATCAGCCGCATCAGCGATGTCTTGCCGGCAAGCGTCGGCCCGAGCAGGACGTTCAGCGTTCCCCGCTTTAATGTCAGGTCGGTCGGGCGAATGTGATATTCGCCCGCCACCGTCTTCGACACATTGCGCAATTCCAGCATATATACCTCGGGCCTCCCAACCCTCTGGCAACAGGCAGTTATCTCCCAGGCCTCACGCGGCCCGGCGAACGCCCGCCATGTATTCCTCCAGTCCCTGGGCTTCCTCTGCCGTCAGGAACAATCCCTGCTTGGTACGGCGCCACAGCACGTCTTCAGCCGTGCGCGCCCATTCCTTTTCGATAGACCAGCGAACTTCCGCTTCGTAAAGCGTGCCGCCAAAATGCCGGCCAAGCCCCTCGATGGATCTGGCCTCTCCCAATATCGCTTTGGCATCGGTGCCGTAGCACTTGATGAGCCGCGACGCTTGTCGCTGACTGATGAACGGATAGGCCGCCATCAATTTTCGCTCTTCTTCTATAGCCCCCGCGACTGGAAAATCCCCACCAGGAAGATGGCTCCTGGCCGTCCAGGGGACGCCCTTTTCGCCGATCGTCTCGCCGATCTTTTCCAGCGCGTGTTCGGAAAGGCGCCGATAGGTTGTCAGCTTGCCGCCGAAGACGTTGAGCAGTGGCGCGCCATCTGCCTCGTCTACCTTCAGCACATAATCGCGGGTCGCTTCCTGCGCCTTCGACGCGCCATCATCATAAAGCGGGCGAACGGCCGAATAGGTCCAGACGATGTCGTCCGAGGTTACAGGTTCCGAAAAATACTCGCTCGCTGCACTGCAGAGATAGTCTATTTCTTCCGGGCTGATCCTGACATCTTTCGGATCGCCTGGAAAATCACGATCGGTGGTGCCGATCAGGGTATAATCGGTCTCGTAGGGAATGGCGAAGAAGATGCGATTGTCCGGGTTCTGGAAGAAATAGGCTCTTCTGTCTTCGAACTTCTTGCGCACGATGATGTGGCTGCCCTGTACGAGCCGGACATTGTGGACATTGTTGCGACCAACCGCGTTCGACAGAACTTGATCCACCCACGGACCACCGGCATTGACCAGCATCCGAGCCTTGTGGCTGAAGGTTTCGTCTGACGCTTCGTCGCGAACCTCGATCTTCCATAAACCGTCTTCGCGCCGGGCCGAAACGACCTTTGCGCGACTCATGATCATCGCGCCCTTCGATGCGGCATCGCGGGCGTTCAGCACCACCATGCGGGCATCATCCACCCAGCCGTCCGAATATTCGAAAGCCTTGCCGAAGACCGGCTTCAGAGGCTTGCCGGCTGGATCGGTCTTCAAATTTAAAGTCTTCGTCGCCGGCAGAAGTTTTCGACCACCGAGATTGTCGTAGAGAAAAAGACCGAGCCGGATCAGCCAGGCCGGACGCACGCCACCCTTCTGGTAGGGCAGCACGAAACGGAGCGGCCAGATGACGTGCGGTGCCATGGCCCACAGCACTTCTCGCTCCATCAATGCTTCACGTACCAAACGGAATTCGTAATGCTCGAGATAGCGCAAGCCGCCATGGATCAGCTTGGTGGCACCGGAAGATGTGCCGGAGGCGAAATCGTTCATTTCGGCAAGCGCGACTGAATAACCACGGCCCGCAGCATCGCGCGCGATGCCGCATCCGTTGATGCCGCCGCCAATCACGAAGAGATCGAAAACCGTATCGCCTGACATCGCCCACTCACTTTCGCATTGCACAAAATCACGCAGTTGCGAAACCGATATCAGTCTAAAATGAAAGAAAAACGAATGTCAAATGAAGATTGACGAAAAACAAAAATGAGGCTGGATTAACCTGTTTCTATCAGTCGAACTTCGCTTTCAGCGCAGATTTTCCGAATCTCGGGCGATGGACAACAGTCGGTAATGAATGTGTGCACCTGCGAGATATGGCCCATGCGAACGGGCGCGGTTCGTTCGAACTTTGTGGCGTCGGACACGAGAATGACATGCCGCGCATTGGCAATGATCGCCTGCGCTACCTTTACCTCGCGAAAGTCGAAATCGAGCAGCGCCCCATCTGCGTCGATGGCCGAGACACCGATCACGGCATAATCCACCTTGAACTGGCGGATGAAATCGACAGCCGCCTCGCCCACGACACCACCATCCGAACCCCGTACGACACCACCGGCAATAATGACCTCGATCGAGGGAAACACGCGCAACCGGTTGGCTACATTGATATTATTGGTAATAACCATCAATTCGCGATGATCAACAAGCGCATCGCCGACGGCCTCCGTCGTGGTGCCGATATTGATGAAAAGTGAAGAATTATCAGGGATGATCTCGGCAGCAGCCCTGCCGATCGCTTGTTTCTCGACTGCAGCCATCGAGCGACGTGCCTCGTATTTGACATTCTCGTTGCCACTCGGAAATACCGCCCCGCCATGGATGCGATTCAGCGCTTTGCCATCGCAGAGATCATTCAGGTCTTTCCGGATCGTCTGCGGGGTGACCTGGAAATGCGCCGCCAGATCCTCCACCAGCACCTTACCTTGCTCCTTGGCGAGCGCGAGAATCTCTTCCTGCCGGCTGGTCAGATGCATGGCGTTTCCACAATCCCCTCGATTTTCGTTTTGCCATCACATTAGGACAAAACGAAACCGCGAACAATACACGCGGGAAGGTATGACTGACGGTACCAGTTTGCTATTCCGGTGATGCCATGAGCTGCGGGCTATCCTCTTTGACCGTTTGCATCACCACGTTTGTGGATGTGTTTGCCACGAAGGGAAGGGTTGAGATTTTCTCACCCAGCACGATCCTATATCGCCTGATATCTCTGGTGCGGACCTTCAGGAGATAGTCGAAGCGACCGGCGATCATGTGGCAGCCTTCGATCTCTCTGATCTTGCGAGCTGCATCGTTGAAGCTCTTCAATGCCTCCTCCCGTGTGTCGCTGAGTTTGACTTCAACGAAGGCAATGTGATCGAGACCGAGTTTTTGCGAACTGAGGATCGCTCTGAACCCTTCGATATAACCTTCTTCGATCAATCGACGCAGGCGCAATTGGCAGGGTGTTTTGGAAAGACCGATGCGGCTGGCAAGTTCTGTGATCGACAGGCGTCCATCTGCTGAAAGCTCCTGCATGATCTTCTTGTCGAACTGGTCTAATTCGCTAGCCATGACGCCATATTCCAACTTTTTGCCGCTATTTGCCCGTGTATTTAGTCCAAACAAATAGATTAAGCTCGAAAACTGGGCAACGTGAAAATTCGGGCTATGTTATCTTCCGCGACTTGTTGAACTCCTACGACAACCGGGAACCGCCATGACGAACCCTCGCTCCTTCGACAAGAATACCGACGCATTCCCGGCATTTGAAAATTTTGCGCCCGCTCTACGTGAGCAGAGCGAATTGCGCCGCGCCATCACCGCGGCCTACCGTAAGCCGGAGGGCGAAAGCGTTGCTGCGCTTATGGTGGAGGCAACGTTGCCGGAAGACGCCCGTCGCGAAATACGCAAGACGGCAAGCCAGCTGATCAAGGCACTCCGCGCAAAGCACAAGGGTACCGGCGTGGAGGGCCTGGTGCATGAATATTCGCTGTCGAGCCAAGAGGGCGTGGCCCTCATGTGCTTGGCAGAAGCACTGCTTCGTATTCCCGACACGGCAACCCGCGATGCGCTGATCCGCGACAAGATTTCAGATGGCGATTGGAAGTCCCATGTCGGCGGTGGCCGTTCGCTTTTCGTTAATGCCGCCACCTGGGGCCTCGTCGTCACCGGCAAGCTTACCAACACGGTCGATGGTCGCAGCCTTTCCGCCGCTCTCACTCGCCTTATCGCTCGCTGTGGCGAACCGGTCATCCGCCGTGGCGTGGATATGGCAATGCGCATGATGGGCGAGCAATTCGTCACCGGTGAAACGATTGACGAGGCTTTGAAGCGTGCAAAGCCGCTGGAAGAGCGCGGTTTCCGCTACTCCTATGACATGCTGGGCGAGGCCGCGACGACCGCGGCAGATGCCGAGCGCTACTACAAGGATTACGAAACGGCGATCAACGCCATCGGCCAGGCTTCTGCCGGTCGCGGCATCTATGACGGCCCCGGCATTTCCATCAAGCTGTCGGCGCTGCACCCGCGCTACGTCCGCGCCCAAGCCGACCGCGTCATGGGCGAGTTGCTGCCGAAGGTAAAGGCTCTCGCAGCGTTGGCGAAAAAATACGATATCGGCCTCAATATCGATGCTGAGGAGGCTGACCGTCTCGAACTGTCGCTCGATCTTCTGCAGAGCCTTTGCGAAGATCCTGATCTCGCCGGCTGGGAGGGCATGGGCTTCGTCGTGCAGGCCTATGGCAAGCGTTGCCCGGCCGTGCTCGACTTCATCATCGATCTCGCCCGCCGCAACAGCCGTCGCATCATGGTTCGTCTCGTCAAGGGCGCCTATTGGGATGCGGAAATCAAACGTGCTCAGGTGGACGGGCTGGAGGATTTTCCAGTCTTCACGCGTAAGGTCCATACCGATGTTTCCTACATTGCCTGTGCCCGCAAACTGCTGGCGGCGACCGACGCTGTATTCCCGCAATTTGCGACCCATAATGCGCAGACTTTGGCGACGATCTATCATATCGCCGGGCCGGAATTCAAAAGCGGCAAATACGAATTCCAGTGCCTGCATGGAATGGGGGAGCCGCTCTATGACGAGGTTGTCGGCACAAGCAAACTTGGCCGCCCCGCACGTGTCTACGCTCCCGTCGGCACCCATGAAACATTGCTTGCCTACCTGGTTCGACGCCTCTTGGAAAACGGCGCTAACTCCTCCTTCGTCAACCGCATCGGCGACAAGAACGTTTCGGTAGATGAACTGGTGATCGACCCAGTCGATGTGGTTCGCGGCATGGCTGAGATCGGCGCCCGTCACGATCAGATCGCTCTCCCCCGCGATCTTTATGGTGCTCGACTAAACTCCACCGGGCTGGATCTCTCAAACGAAACGACGCTTGCGGAACTCTCCACATCGCTGAAAAACTCGTCCACCCGTGAATGGACTTCCGCTTCAAGTTTGGAAAATGCCGGAGCCAGCCGTCCGGTGCTCAACCCTGGCGACCGGCGTGATGTTGTCGGCACGGTCACCGAGATCACGGAAGCCGGCGCCGGCAAGGCCATGACAATCGCCACGAGTGCAGCCGCGGGCTGGGCCGCCACGGCTCCCACAGACCGTGCTGCCTGCCTGGAGCGCGCAGCCGATATCATGCAGGCTCAAATGCCGGATCTGCTCGGCCTCATCATGCGCGAAGCCGGCAAGTCCATGCCGAACGCGATTGCCGAAGTACGCGAGGCAATCGATTTCCTGCGTTATTACGCCGAACAGGCACGCCGCACTCTCGGTCCCGGACATCTTCCGCTCGGCCCGGTCGTCTGCATCAGCCCATGGAACTTTCCGCTGGCGATCTTCACCGGCCAGATTGCCGCGGCGCTGGTCGCCGGCAATCCGGTTCTGGCGAAGCCAGCAGAAGAAACCCCACTCATCGCAGCGCAAGGCATCCGAATTCTACACGAGGCCGGCATCCCCGCCGATGCGCTTCAGTTGCTTCCGGGTGATGGCCGCATCGGTGCCGCCTTGGTCGCCGCACCGCAGACCTGCGGCGTCATGTTCACCGGCTCGACGGAAGTCGCGCGTCTCATCCAGGCCGAACTTGCCGGCCGTCTGCTGCCGAACGGCAAGCCCATCCCGCTGATCGCCGAAACCGGTGGCCAGAATGCGATGATCGTCGATTCCTCGGCGCTTGCGGAGCAGGTCGTTTTCGATGTCATAGCATCCGCCTTCGACAGCGCCGGCCAGCGTTGCTCGGCACTGCGTGTTCTCTGCCTGCAGGAAGAAGTCGCCGATCGTATCCTTTCCATGCTCAAGGGTGCACTGAAGGAGCTTTCGATCGGTCGTACCGACACGCTCAACATAGATATCGGCCCGGTGATCACTGAAGAAGCCAAGGGCAATATCGAAAGACATATCGACGCCATGCGCGCCCTTGGCCGCAAGGTTGAGCAGCTACCGCTTGGCCCTGAAACAAAAAACGGTACGTTCGTTGCACCGACCATCATCGAGATCGGCTCACTGAAGGATCTGAAGCGCGAAGTCTTCGGTCCGGTCCTTCATGTCGTGCGCTACAAGCGCGATGATCTGGAACGGTTGATCGAGGATATCAATGGCACCGGCTACGGCCTCACCTTCGGTCTGCATACTCGGCTCGACGAGACGATCGCCCAGATAACCGGCCTTATCCGGGCTGGCAATATCTACGTAAACCGCAACGTCATCGGCGCCGTGGTTGGCGTGCAGCCTTTCGGAGGCCGCGGACTTTCGGGTACAGGCCCCAAGGCAGGCGGTCCGCTTTATCTCGGTCGGCTGGTCGACAAGGCTCCGGTCCCGCCACGTCACAGCTCGGTCCATACCGATCCCGCACTCACGGATTTCGCCCGCTGGCTCGGCCAGCGCGGACGCAACAAGCTGGCGCAGGACGCTCGCGAGACGGGTGCGGTTTCCGCCCTCGGTCTGCATACCGATCTCACCGGCCCGGTCGGGGAGCGCAATGTCTATGCGATTCATCCGCGTGGCCGCGTCCTGCTTGTCCCACAGACGGAAATCGGCCTCTATCGCCAACTCACCGCAGCGCTTGCTACGGGGAACGAGGTCGCAATCGATGCTGCTTCAGGCCTCAAGGCTTCACTCGGCGATCTGCCGGCAAACGTCGCTGCGCGGATCACCTGGAGCGAGGATTGGGCCAAGGATGCCCCCTTTGCCGGTGCACTGATCGAGGGCGAAGGCGAGCGTCTCGTCGAAATCACGAAGAGGATCGCCGCGCTGCCAGGGCCACTCGTTCTCGTTCAAGCCTCACCCTCGGCAGAACTTGCGATGGATTCTGAGGCCTACTGCCTGAACTGGCTGCTTGAGGAAATCTCCACGTCAATCAACACGACCGCTGCAGGCGGCAACGCCAGCCTTATGGCGATCGGCTGATAGGTCATCTGGAAAGTCAACGCACCCGGTGTGAAAACCGGGTGTGACCTCACCAAATATATTCGACATCCGGCGTGGTCTTCGTTTCAAGATATTCCGTCAGCCGCTCCACGATCTGCCCGCAGGACAACGCAAGATGTTCACGGAGGCGCTCGCCCGCATCCGTACTCCTGCCGTCCAGTATAAGGGTGATGATCTCGTTGTGATCATGCATGAAGGTTTCGATCGTCGGGTTGTCGGATAAGGTGACCTGCAGATATTTTCCGCAGATATAGGTCGGTGCGGTGCGGGAAAGCGCCTCGATGATTTCCGGATTGGGACAATATCCGAGGCAGCGCTGATGAAGATCGTTTTCCAGCCTATCAAGATCGACGATATCCAGAGCAGGCGAGACGGCAATCGCTTCGCCAAGACGACCTCGCATGTCTTCAAGTTCGCTGCGCGGTATCAGCGATGCTGCGGCCTCCAGCGCGATCGGCTCCAGGATTCGCCGCAGGTCATAGAGATTTCGGCAACGTTCGACATCAAGGCCGACGATCTGCCAGTGTCCGCCGTTTCCCCGCGCAACGATCCCGAGCTTGTTGGCCCGGAAGATGAGATCGCGCGCCACCGTCCGGCCGATGCCGAAATGCCGGGCAAGCGCCAGTTCGTTTACACGCAGATGCCCGGACATCGAGTGCAGGATCAGTTCGCGCTCGATCCTGAAATACAGTTCGTCAAGAGCGCTCTGGTTTGCATCGATCTCGCCGTCGCCCAGCGTCAGATGATCAGCAGTCAGCGTAAAACGGAAAGGTTCGCTATCGTTTCCAACTACGAACCCCTGCCCGTCATGAGGGCGCACGCTGCCCTGCGCCTCCAGGATTTCGAAAGCCTGTTTCACCGGAGAGCGGCTCGACCCGAAGATCTTGGCGACTTCTGCTATCTTGATGATCGCGCCGGTAACGATCCGCTCGTCACGGATTGCCCCATCGAGATGTTCGGCTATGCGCCGATAGGCCGGCTGTCGCTCCAAGTTCCTCTCCGTTACAGGCTGCCGTCAGGTAATCGCGCCGAGCTGCCAGGGCACGAATTCATTATTGCCGTAGTCATAGATCTCGCTCAGCGTCCGCTGCCCCGATGCCACCGCGATCAGCGTCTCGAATATTCGCTCACCGGCGTCCTCGATGCTTTCGCGCCCATTGACGATATCGCCGCAATTGACGTCCATGTCCTCACTCATGTGTTCGAACATTTCTGTATTGGTTGCAACCTTGATCGTCGGCACCGGCTTGAAACCGGAAACGGAACCACGGCCGGTGGTGAAGATCAGCATATTGCAGCCACCGGCGATCTGGCCGGTCACCGCGACCGGATCGTAACCGGGTGTATCCATGAAGACGAAGCCGGTTTCGTCAATGATCTCCGCATATTCGTAGACCGCCTGCATCGGCATCGAGCCGCCCTTGGCAACCGCGCCCAGCGACTTTTCCAGGATCGTCGTCAGGCCGCCGGCCTTGTTGCCGTGCGACGGGTTATTGTTGAGTTCTGCACCGTGGCGCGAGGTATAGTCGCCCCACCATTCGATCCGGTCCATCAGCTTCTGCGCAACTTCAGGCTTTACCGCGCGCATGGTCAGCAGATGTTCGGCACCGTAGATTTCCGGTGTCTCGCTCAGGACAGCCGTGCCGCCGTGCTTGACCAGAAGATCGGAAGCATGGCCGAGAGCGGGATTGGCGGAAATACCGGAATAACCATCCGAGCCGCCGCATTGCAGCGCGAGCTTCAGCTTGGAAAGCGGCTGGGTCGTCCGCTCCAGCCCTTTCAGCGCGTCGAGCATTTCGACGATGATCGCAGATGCGACCTCGACCGTCTTGCGGGTGCCGCCAAGCTGCTGGATCGTCATGGTCCTGAGGAACTGGCTTTCCTCCAGACCATATTTCTCCTGGATCAGCGAGATCTGGTTCACCTCGCAACCAAGCCCGATCATCAGGATGCCGGCAAAATTCGGGTTGCGCGCATAACCGCTCAGCGTGCGGACCAGATATTCGTATCCCTCGGTTCCAGTGCCGATCGCGCAGCCCTGTCCATGCGTCAGCGCGACAACGCCGTCGATATTGTCGTAACCCTTCAGGCCGCCGCCGCGGTTGAAATGATCGGCAATCGCATGGGACACGGTGGCGGAACAGTTCACCGACGAAATGATGCCGATATAGTTGCGGGTACC
This sequence comes from Aliirhizobium cellulosilyticum, assembly GCF_014198105.1. Taxonomy (NCBI): domain Bacteria; kingdom Pseudomonadati; phylum Pseudomonadota; class Alphaproteobacteria; order Hyphomicrobiales; family Rhizobiaceae; genus Aliirhizobium; species Aliirhizobium cellulosilyticum. Next base: position 360,148 of record NZ_JACIGW010000003.1, read on the forward strand.
GACCTGGCCGTCCGGCCGCAGATACCCCTCGAAGGTACGTCGCTCGGCCTCAGGTACGAAATCGATCACCGGCACATGTGACGAGAAATGGTGCGTCACGTCGCTATCCTGCATGGCGATATTCTGCAGATGCACGTGGTCTCCGGGCGCGATATCGCAGCTGGCGATGCCGATCGTCTGGCCGTATTTCGTCGCCGCCTCGCCCTTGGCAATAGCACGGATCGCGATCTTGTGACCCCGCGGGATGACCGCCGTTGCAACGATTCCGCTGACGCCTGACGCCTCGCCTATCGCGATTTCGCGCCGTGCTACGGCAACATTATCCAGTGAATTCAACAGAATGGCGGCCGGAATGTTCGAGCCGGCCTGGACATCAATTTTCATCTCATCCTCCTAAAGAAAGAAATTGACTTTGTCGACAAAAGTCATTTCACTGACGCCATCGAACTGTCAAGGAAAATAATCGGAGCAGATTTTCCGGTTTCGTGCCGTCGAGGAGGGCGACACGAAACACGCTGCAGCCGACCTGATGGTGAGGAGGAGGAATAGCTTGGACTATGTGTTCGATTTCAGCTTTCTCGAAAGCTTTCGATCCGAGATCATCAATGGCGTACGCCTGACCATCCTGTTGACGGTGGTCTCGATCCTGCCGGGTTTTGCGCTCGGCACGGCCTGCGCTGTCGGCCGGCTTTACGGCCCGCGCTGGCTGCAGACGGCTGTCACCATCTATATCGAGGCGATCCGCAATACGCCGCTGATCATCCAGGTCTTCTGGCTGTTCTTCGGCCTGACGGTGCTGGGCGCCCGGATCGGACCGTTCAATGCCGCGGTCATCGCGCTGGTCATCAATACCGGCGCATATTCGGCGGAAATCATGCGCGCCGGTTTTCAGGCAATCCCCAAGGGGCAGCTGGAAGCAGCGAACTGTCTTGCCATGACGCGACGCCAGATCTTCTGGAACATCCAGCTGCCGCAGGCTGCCGAACTGGTCTATCCGGCTCTGGTCAGCCAGTTCATCCTGATGATGCTGGCAACCTCGATCATGTCGCAGATCTCGGTCGAAGAACTGACCGGCGTCGGTTATCAGGTCCAGTCGATCACCTTCCGCGGTTTCGACGTCTATCTGGTGATCGCGGTGCTCTATCTCGCGCTCGCCACCATGCTGAGGCTCTGTCTTCACGGCGCAGCACAACTCGCCTTCACCCGCCTGCGCAAGTTGAGGACGCCGCTATGAGCCACTGTCCCGCTTCAATTTCCGCCTGTCCGAAAGGAGATCGCCCATGCTCGGTGTGAGCCTCGATCAATACGGCTTTCTGGTTCAGGGCGCCTTCTGGACCGTCGTCCTCTCGCTCATGGGTTTTGTCGGCGGCACGATCGTTGGCCTGCCGGTGGCGCTTGCCCGGATTTCGCGCGGCTGGTTTCTCTGTCGTGCCTCGAGTGCGTATGTGCAGTTCGTAAAGGGCATACCGCTGCCGGTCATTATGTTCGTCGTCTATTTCGGCGTCAGTATCTACGGTTTCGACGTCAATGCGCTGGTTGCAGCCGCAATCGCCATGACACTCTATTCCAGCGCCTATCTTGGCGAAATCTGGAAAGGCTGCATTCAGGCGGTGCCGAAGACCCAATGGGAAGCCGGCGAATGCCTGGCGCTCACCAACCTGCAGCGTTTCATCTACATCATTCTGCCGCAGGCATTGCGGATCGCCGTTCCGCCGACGGTCGGCTTCCTGGTGCAGATCGTCAAAAACACCTCCTATTCGGTGGTGATCGGCTTCTTCGATCTCACTTACTCGGCCAAGATTTTGAACAACGCCACGTTCAAACCCTTCATCATCTTCACCGCCGCGGCGCTGATCTATTTCGCCATATGCTTCCCGCTGTCGCGCTACGCCCGCCGGTTCGAACTGCGCCTTCACAGGAGAAACGCATGACCGTCATTTCCATGAACTCCGCCCACACCCCGGTCGCGCCGCAAGACGGTGCCCAGCCGATGGTCTCGTTTCGCGACGTGCACAAAAGTTTCGGCGCGCTGGAAGTGCTGAAGGGCATCGACCTTGATGTCATGCCGGGCCAGGTCGCGGCACTGATCGGCCGAAGCGGATCGGGCAAGAGCACGGCTTTGCGCTGTATCAATGGGCTGGAGAAGATCAATGGCGGTGAACTGACCGTCTGTGGCCGCAATCTGCGTGCCCGCGATTTCGAACTGCGGGAACTGCGCAAGGAGGTCGGCATCGTTTTCCAGAGCTACAATTTATTCCCGCATCTGACCGTCGAGCAGAACGTCACGCTCGCACCGAAAAAGGTCAACGGTCTCGACGCTGCCGAGAGCCGCGCCTTGGCCGCCGAAGTGCTGGAACAGGTCGGGTTGTCGGACAAGGCTCTGAGCTATCCCGAACAACTCTCCGGCGGCCAGCAGCAGCGTGTCGCAATTGCCCGCTCGCTCGCCATGCGCCCGAAGCTGATGCTGTTCGACGAGGTCACCTCCGCACTTGATCCAGAGTTGACGGGCGAAGTTCTGCGCGTCATCGGCAAGCTCGCGGCCGGCGGCATGACGATGGTGCTTGTCACCCACGAAATGGCGTTTGCCCGGCAGGTCGCCGATCTCGTCGTCTACATGCATCAGGGCCGTGTCTGGGAGGCCGGCAAGGGTGCGATGCTCGACGATCCGCAAACCGTCGAACTCAGGCAGTTCGTCGGCAGCGGGCTGTGACGGACCGGCATTGATTTTGCCGCCGTCATGGGACGGCGGATGGAGGAGGAGAAAGCATGAATATCAAACTGTCTCGCCGCGTCCTGTCCTGCGGCCTTGCCATGACCGTTCTGCTCGGCGGAGCTGGAGGAGCATTCGCCAACGCGCTCGAAACCATCAAGCAGCGCGGTCGCATCCAGATCGCCGTCGATGTCGGCCATCCGCCCTACGGCATGCTGGACGACAAGGCCCAGCAGACCGGTCTCGACATCGATACGGCAAAGCTGCTGGCAAAGGACCTCGGCGTCACGCTTGAAGTGGTGCCGGTCTCGGGAGCAAACCGCGTGCCGTTCCTGATCTCCAACAAGGTCGACCTCGTCATCGCCTCCTTCTCGATTACCGAGGAACGCAAGAAGGTCATCTCCTTCTCCAAACCCTATGGCGTCATCCCGGTGGTGATCCTTGGCCCCAAGGCAGAAGACCTGAAGGATGCTTCCGGTTTGGACGGCAAGAGCGTCGCGGTCGCACGCGGCACGACGGCCGATATCGAACTGACCAAGGCGGCCAAGGAAAAGGGCGTGACGGCCAATATCGTCCGTTACGAGGACGAGGCCACGACAAACACCGCGGTTGGCACCGGCCAGCAGGACTATATGTCTGCAGCGCTTTCCACCGCCCAGGCTGTGGCCGACCAAAATCCCGGCCGCAATCTCGCCATCAAGGTCGAGCTGGCCGCCTATCCAATGGCCGTCGGCATGCGCCAGAAGGAACCTGAGCTCGAAGCCTGGGTCAACGAATGGATCACCGCCAATCTGAAGAATGGTGAGTTGAACAAGGTCTACCAACATTACTTCAAGCAGTCGCTGCCGGAAGAAATGCTCAACCAGTAAGTCTGATAGGCTGCTGATCATCTAAGGCGGGCCGTAACGCGGCCTGCTCCCAATCCCCCACATCTCAGGAGAGACTATGAAACTGGTTCGATATGGCGAGCCGGGCGCGGAGCGCCCTGGCATATTGGATGGCGAAGGCCGCATTCGCGACGTGAGCAGCCTTGTTGCCGACTTCGCCGGCGAGGCACTGTCACCCGCAAGTCTCGGGCGTATCCGCAACGCCGATCTCGCCGCCTTGCCCTTAGCGGAAACGGGGGTACGTCTCGGTCCTTGCGTCAGCAAACCCGGCCATTTCATTGCGATAGGTCTGAATTACGTCGACCATGCCCACGAATCCAACATGCCTATCCCCACCGAACCGGTCGTATTCAGCAAAGCGCCGTCATCCATTTCAGGCCCGACCGACGATGTTGTCATGCCGGAGGGATCGGAAAAGTCGGATTGGGAGGTCGAGATCGCAATGGTGATCGGCACCGCCGCTTTCAACGTTTCCGAGGCCGATGCGCTCGACCATGTGGCTGGCTTCTGCATCTGCAACGACGTGTCCGAACGGTCCTACCAGATCGAACGCGGCGGCCAGTGGATCAAGGGCAAGAGCCTGCCGACCTATGGTCCTATCGGCCCCTGGCTCGTAACCCGTGACGAAATTGCCGACGTCCAGAACCTCGGTCTCTGGCTCGATGTCAACGGCGAGCGCCGACAGACCGGTTCGACAAGCTCGATGATCTTCTCGCTTGCCCATATCATCTCCTACCTGTCGCGTTTCATGCGGCTGGAACCTGGTGATATCATCACGACAGGCACACCGCCCGGTGTTGGTATGGGCATGAAGCCGCCGACCTATCTCAAACGAGGCGATGTGATGACGCTTGGGATCGACGGTTTGGGAGATCAGCGCCAAACTGTCAGGTAGCCCATACAGGCATCGAGCCAAGCACCGCGAATTGCATCCGTAGATGCGATTCCGATTTTGCCCGCGTCTATTGCAGAGGCGGGCATTCACAAATTCCGCGCAATGACCAGCCGCTGAATGTCGCTCGTGCCTTCATAGATCTGGCAAATGCGCGCGTCCCGATAGATACGCTCCACCGGATAATCGCTCATATAACCATAACCACCATGGATCTGGATCGCGTCAGAGCAGACGCGTTCGACGATTTCCGATGCAAAGAGCTTCGCCATCGAAGCCTCCGAAAGACAGGGCATCTCGGCCTCCCGCAATGCAGCCGCATGCCAGACGAGTTGTCGGGCCGCTTCAATCTGCGTTGCCATGTCGGCCAGCCGAAAGGCAACGGCCTGATGATCGAAGATCGGCTTTTCGAAAGCCTTTCTCTCGCGGGCGTAATCGCGTGCCGCCTCGAACGCCGCCTGCGCCATGCCGACCGATTGCGCCGCAATACCGATCCTGCCCCCTTCCAGATTGGCCAACGCGATCCGATACCCTTCTCCTTCTTCGCCTAGCCTCGAGTCCACTGGAATGCGCATCTCGTTGAATGCGATCTGGCAGGTGTCGGACGCATGCAGCCCCAGCTTTTCCTCGACGCGGATCACCTCATAACCGGGCGTATCGGTCGGAACGATGAAGGCCGTTATGCCCTTCTTGCCCGCATCGGGATCAGTGACGGCAAAGACGATGATCATCTGGCCGTTCTTTCCCGAGGTGATGAACTGTTTTGCGCCGTCGATCACGTAATGATCGCCATCGCGCCGGGCGCGCGTCTTGAGGTTCGAGGCGTCGGAACCCGCTTGCGGTTCGGTCAGCGCAAAACCGCCGATCCACTCGCCGGACGCAAGACGCGGCAAAAGGCGCTCCTTCTGTTCCTCCGTCCCGAATTTGAGGATCGGCACGCAGCCGACCGAACTGTGGACACTCATGATCGTCGAGCAAGATCCGTCGCCGGCAGCGATTTCCTCCACCGCCGTAGCATAGGCGAGCACGCCGGTATCGGAACCGCCATAGGCATCCGGCACCAGCATGCCGAGCAGCCCGAGCATGCCCATTTCCTGCAACTCTTCACTCGGGAAAAGGTGTTCCCTGTCCCGTTTTGCAGCACCCGGCGCCAGGCGCTCGCGGGCAAAACTCCGGGCCATTTCGCGGATCTGCTGCTGGGTTTCCGAAAGGATCATCGGTCTTCCTCCCGTCAGGATCGTTCGATGGCAATGGCCGTCGCTTCGCCACCGCCGATGCAAAGCGCCGCCATGCCGCGTTTCAGGTCATAACGCACCAGCGCCGCAATCAGCGTCACCAGAATACGCGCGCCGGACGCGCCGATCGGATGGCCGAGCGCACAGCCACCGCCATGCACATTGACCTTGTCATGCGGCAGGTCGAGATCCCGCATCGCCGCCATCGCGACGACCGCAAAGGCCTCGTTGATCTCGAACAGGTCGACATCGGAAAGCGACAGGCCCGTCCGGTCGGAGAGCTTTTGCAAGGCACCGATCGGTGCCGTGGCAAAGAGCGCCGGCTCCTGCGAATGCGTGGCATGGCCGATGATCGTCGCGAGCGGCGCAAGCCCCCGGCGTTCCGCTTCCGAGCGCCGCATCAGCACCAGTGCCGCCGCGCCATCCGAGATCGAGCTGGAATTGGCAGCCGTCACCGTACCACCCTCACGAAAGGCGGGTTTCAGGGTCGGGATCTTGTCGGGTTTGGCCTTGCCGGGCTGCTCGTCCCGATAAGCCACCTGCTCGCTTCTGCCGGATTTGACCGTGACCGGAACGATCTCTCTGTCGAACCAACCTTCCTCGATCGCCTTCTGCGCCCGCTTGAGTGAAGTGACGGCATATCGATCCTGCGCCTCACGGGTGAACTGATAGGCCTCGGCACAGTCCTCGGCAAACGTTCCCATCAGCCGACCCTTGTCATAGGCGTCCTCAAGCCCATCGAGAAACATGTGGTCGAGGACGCGGCCATGCCCCAGCCTGTAACCGCCCCGCGCCCGATCCAGCAGATAAGGCGCGTTGGTCATGCTCTCCATGCCGCCGGCAACAGCGATTGCGGCACTTCCAGCGGCAATCAGGTCATGGCTCATCATCACAGCCTTCATGCCCGAGCCGCACATCTTGTTGACCGTCGTCGCACCCGCGGCGAAAGGAAGCCCGGCATGGATCGCCGCCTGCCTTGCCGGCGCCTGCCCCTGTCCGGCCGGAAGCACGCAGCCGAAGACGACTTCGTCAACCCCATCCGCTTGCACGCCGCTTCTCTCAAGAGCGGCGCGAATGGATACCGCACCGAGATCTGCTGCGGTCACGTCCTTCAATTCGCCCTGAAAGCCGCCGATCGGCGTGCGGGCCGAACCAACGATGACGACGGGATCCTGCAATTGCATCTTGCCTCCTCTGTGCGCCAATCAGCGCGCTCCCATCCGGATTGCGCCGTCGAGGCGAATGACTTCGCCGTTCAGCATGGTGTTTTCCAGGATTTGGCGAACCAGCGCCGCAAACTCGGATGGCCTCCCGAGCCGTGGAGGAAATGGCACACTGCTACCGAGCGCATGGCGCACTTCCTCAGGCATGGCCGCCATCATCGGCGTTTCGAAAACGCCGGGCGCTATGGTCATGACACGAATGCCGTAACGCGCCAGTTCACGGGCGATCGGCAGCGTCATCGCCGCAATACCGCCCTTGGAGGCCGCGTAGGCCGCCTGCCCGACCTGCCCGTCGAAGGCCGCGATCGAGGCCGTATTGACGATCACGCCACGCTCACCCTCGGCATCGGGTTCGCTATCCCTTATCGCATTGGCCGCAAGCCTGAGCAGGTTGAAGGAGCCGACCAGATTAACATTGATCGTCCGGGCAAAATTTTCGAGTTCATGCGGCCCGTCGCGTCCGATCACCTTCTGCGCCGGTGCAATGCCGGCGCAATTGACCAGCCCGCGCAGATTTCCGAAGGTTTCGAGCGCCGCGGCCACTGCCGCTTCCCCATCTCCGGCGCTGGTGACGTCGGTGTGGACGAAGGACACGCTCCCTGCAAATTCCTGCGCGATCGCCTCCCCCTTATCTCGATCGAGGTCGGCGATCATCACGCGTCCACCAGCCTCAGCCAGCATGCGTACCGTCGCGGCGCCAAGGCCGGAACAGCCGCCGGAGACGATGAAACCGGCATCGCGGATCAGCATTTATCATTCCTCCCTTGCCGACAGGCTCCTCAACCCGCATGGCAGATCGCACTTTATAAGCTTTCACTGTTGCAAGCGATGACGGAAGTGATCCATAATTTCGGCCAGTTTTGCCATTTGGGCTGAAGTGATGGTCGAGACCGAAAGACATATGATCGCCCCGAGCTTTGTCGAGGAAGCCCTCGACAGCCTGAGGCGCAGCGGGCGTCCGACCGAACCGTTGCTTCGCGATCTCGGTCTGCCGCCTGTCGTCACCGAGCCGGTTTCGGCACAGACATTCGGGCAATTGTGGCTGGCAATTGCCGCCGAACTGGACGACGAATGTTTCGGTCTCGGCGCCCGGCCGATGCAGCGCGGCAGCTTTACCCTTCTCTGCCATTGCGTGCTGCATGCCCCGACGCTGGAGCGGGCATTGCGGCGGGCGCTGCGCTTTCTCAACCTCGTTCTCGGTGAGCCAACGGGCCGGCTTGTCGTTCATGACGGGATTGCGGAGGTGCAGTTGAGCGACGAGGGAGAACCTCGATCCGCCTTTGCCTATCGCAGCTACTGGATCGTCCTGCATGGACTTATCTGCTGGCTGGTCGGGCGGCGCATCCCGATCCGACTCGTCGATTTCCGCTGCGCCGAGCCGGAACGGAGCGCCGATCACCGGCTCTTCTTCGGCGCACCCATCCGTTTTTCGCAATCGGTCAGCCGGCTGGGGTTTGACGCGGCCATGCTCGACTTGCCGATCTCGCGCAACGAGCAGCAACTGCGGCAGTTCCTGCGCGGCGCACCTGCAAATATCCTGTTGCGCTATCGCTATGACGCCGGAACGGCTGCGGCGGTCAGGCGTCGCCTCACCCAGAGGGAACCTGCCGACTGGACAAGCTTTGCGACACTCGCCAACGACATGCGCATGTCGTCTTCGACGCTTCGCCATCGCCTGCATGACGAAGGCCAGAGCTACGCCGGCATCAAGGACGAGATCCGCCGCGACCTCGCTTGCGGAATGCTGACCAATACGGCCGAGACCGTCAGCGAGATCGCCACCCGTCTCGGCTATTCGGAACCGAGCGCCTTTTACCGGGCATTCAGGAAATGGATGGGGCAAAGCCCAGAAGCTTTTCGAAAAAGCTAGACGAGCCTGTAGCCGGCTCATCTGTGGCAAAACTGTCCGAAAATTCACAGCAGTTCTGTCATGGCTTGCCATTGGCGCTGCGAATACCATTCTTTTCTAATCGACACGCTTTTGAGGAGAAGCAGGTCGATCGGGAGGAAATATGGTTGATACAGGTCATCTGAGCCTGCACGTTCCGGAGCCTGCAGTGCGTCCGGGCGGGCAGCCCGATTTTTCCAATGTGAAGATCGCAAGGGCTGGTGCCGTACCGCGCCCGGGCGTGGATGCGGCAGCCGAAGACATTCGCGATCTCGCCTATTCGATCATCCGCGTGCTGAACCGGGATGGCGAGGCAGTCGGCCCCTGGGCCGGACTTTTGTCCGATGACGACCTGAGAATCGGCCTGCGCCACATGATGACGCTCCGGGCTTTCGATGCCCGCATGCTGATGGCGCAGCGGCAGGGCAAGACCTCCTTCTACATGCAGCATCTGGGTGAAGAAGCCGTCAGCTGTGCCTTTCGCAAGGCGTTGAACAAGGGCGACATGAATTTCCCCACCTACCGGCAGGCAGGCCTTCTCATCGCCGACGACTATCCGATGGTCGAGATGATGAACCAGATCTATTCGAACGAAAGCGACCCGCTACGCGGCCGGCAGCTGCCGATCATGTATTCGTCGAAAGACCATGGTTTCTTCACGATTTCCGGCAATCTCGCCACCCAATATGTGCAGGCCGTCGGATGGGCCATGGCGTCAGCGATCAAGAACGACAGCCGCATTGCCGCCGCCTGGATCGGTGATGGTTCAACGGCGGAATCGGATTTTCATTCGGCGCTGGTCTTCGCCTCGACCTACCGCGCGCCGGTCATCCTCAACGTCGTCAACAACCAGTGGGCCATCTCGACATTCCAGGGCATCGCCCGCGGCGGTTCCGGCACCTTTGCCGCCCGCGGCCTCGGTTTCGGCATTCCCGCGCTGAGGGTCGATGGCAATGATTATCTCGCCGTGCATGCCGTAGCCTGCTGGGCGGCAGAGCGGGCAAGGCGCAATCTCGGGCCCACGCTGATCGAATACGTCACCTACCGGGTCGGCGCGCATTCCACCTCCGATGACCCGAGCGCCTATCGGCCGAAGACGGAATCCGAAGCGTGGCCGCTTGGAGATCCGGTCTTGCGGTTGAAGAAACACCTGATCCTGCGCGGCCTCTGGTCGGAAGAACGGCATGTGCAGGCGGAAGCCGAAATTACGGACGAGGTGATCGCCGCCCAGCGCAAGGCCGAGGAACACGGAACGATGCATGCCGGCGGCAGGCCCTCCGTGCGCGATATTTTCGAAGGCGTCTATGCCGAGATGCCGCCGCATCTGCGCCGCCAGCGGCAGAAGGCGGGATACTGACATGGCCCGGATGACGATGATCGAGGCGGTGAGAAGCGCCATGGATGTCGCGATGGGGCGGGACGAGGATGTCGTGGTCTTCGGCGAGGATGTCGGCTATTTCGGCGGCGTTTTCCGCTGCACCCAGGGCCTGCAGGCGAAATACGGCAAGACACGCTGTTTCGACACGCCGATCAACGAATCCGGCATCGTCGGCACCGCGATCGGCATGGCGGCCTACGGGTTGAAACCCTGTGTCGAAATCCAGTTCGCCGACTACATGTACCCCGCCTATGACCAGCTGACGCAGGAGGCGGCGCGCATCCGTTATCGCTCCAACGGCGATTTCACCTGCCCGATCGTCGTGCGCATGCCGACCGGCGGCGGCATTTTTGGCGGACAGACGCACAGCCAGAGCCCGGAGGCTTTGTTCACCCATGTCTGCGGCCTCAAGGTCGTCGTGCCATCCAATCCCTATGATGCCAAGGGCCTGCTGATTGCCGCGATCGAAGATCCCGATCCGGTGATGTTCCTCGAACCGAAGCGGCTCTATAACGGCCCGTTCGACGGGCATCACGAACGGCCGGTCACCCCTTGGTCAAAACACGCGCTCGGCGATGTGCCGGATGACTATTATTCGATCCCGATCGGCAAGGCGGAAGTGCGCCGGCAGGGTTCGGCCGTCACCGTGATTGCCTATGGCACGATGGTGCATGTAGCGCTCGCCGCCGCAGAAGATACCGGCATCGATGCCGAAGTCATCGATCTCAGAAGCCTTCTGCCGCTCGATCTCGATGCGATCGTCAAGTCGGTCTCCAAGACAGGGCGCTGCGTGATCGTGCATGAAGCAACGCTCACCTCCGGTTTCGGCGGAGAGATCGCAGCATTGGTGCAAGAACATTGCTTCTATCATCTCGAAGCCCCGGTCATGCGTGTCGCCGGCTGGGATACGCCTTACCCGCATGCGCAGGAATGGGATTATTTTCCCGGCCCCGCCCGCGTCGGGCGCGCGTTGACCGACGTCATGGAGGCCTGAGCCATGGGCGAGTTCACCATCAAGATGCCGGATGTCGGCGAAGGCGTGGCGCAAGCCGAGCTTGTCGAATGGCTGGTGAAGGTCGGCGATCCCGTACGCGAGGACATGACGGTTGCCGCCGTGATGACCGACAAGGCGACGGTGGAAATTCCCACCCCCGTCAGCGGAACCGTCATCTGGCTCGGCGGCGAGATCGGTGACACGATCGCGGTCCGGGCGCCGCTGATCCGGATAGAGACCGAAGCTGGCAGCAACGAAGTCACCGCTCCGGAGCCGGCCAAGGCTGAAGTTCCCAAGCCCGAGCAGGTTGAGCCAGCCGAAAAACCAGCAAAGCCCGCCATGCCCGTTACCTTAGCGGCACCGCCCCTTTCCTCAACCCCATCACCGGAGATGGACAAACCGCTTGCGGCACCGTCGGTGCGGCTCTTGGCGCGCGACAGCGGCATCGACCTTCGCCAGTTGAGCGGAACGGGGCCGGCCGGGCGCATCCTGCGCGAGGATGTCGAGCAATTCCTCGCCCATGGCAAAGAGGCCCCAGTCCCGCAGCAGGGTTTTGCCAGGAAGACCTCGAAGCAAGAGATCAAGCTCACCGGCCTTCGCCGCCGCATCGCCGAGAAGATGACGCTCTCCACCTCGCGCATCCCTCATATCACCTATGTGGAAGAGGTCGACGTGACGGCACTGGAGGAGTTACGGGCGACGATGAACGGAGCGCGCAAAGCCGATCAGCCGAAGCTAACGCTCTTGCCTTTCCTGATGCGGGCAATGGTCAAGGCGGTAACCGATCAGCCCGACATCAACGCTACATTCGATGATGATGCCGGTATGCTGACCCGGTCCGGCGCGGTGCATATCGGTATCGCCACCCAAACACCATCGGGCCTCACCGTACCGGTCGTCAGGCACGCAGAAGCGCGCGGCATCTGGGATTGCGCGACGGAAATGAATCGGCTGGCCGAGGCCGCACGGTCCGGCACCGCCACGCGCGACGAGCTGACCGGTTCGACCATCACCATCAGTTCGCTCGGCGCGCTTGGCGGCATCGTCTCGACGCCGGTCATCAATCATCCGGAAGTGGCGATCGTCGGCGTCAACAAGATCGCCACCCGCCCGCTCTGGGACGGGACGCAATTCGTGCCGCGCAAGATGATGAACCTCTCTTCCAGCTTCGACCACCGCATCATCGATGGTTTTGACGCGGCGACCTTTATCCAGCGCCTGCGCACACTGCTCGAAACTCCAGCCCTGATCTTCATCGAGGGGTGAGCCATGAAAGAGATTTCCTGCAAGCTTCTCGTCATCGGCGCCGGCCCCGGCGGTTATGCCTGCGCCATCCGCGCCGGACAGCTCGGCATCGATACGGTCATCGTCGAAGCGGCCAAGCCCGGCGGCACCTGCCTCACCATCGGCTGCATCCCTTCCAAGGCGCTGATCCACGCGGCGGAGGTCTTCGATGCAACACGGCAGATGGCAGGCGGACGCAATGCTATGGGCATTCAAGTCGATCAACCGTCGATCGATCTTGCTGGAACCATGATCTGGAAGGACGGCATTGTCGGCCGGCTGACAAGCGGTGTTTCAGGCCTGTTGCAGAAGGCCCGCGTCAAAATCGTTTCCGGTCGCGCCCGTTTTCGTGACGGCAAGACGGTGGAGGTGGAAACCGAAACCGGCCAGCAGATCGTTCGCGCGGAAACCGTGGTGATCGCAACCGGCTCCGACCCGGTCGAACTTCCAGCCCTGCCCTTCGGTGGACGCGTCATCTCCTCGACCGAAGCGTTGTCGCTTAGGCAAGTGCCGAACAGGCTCATCGTGGTCGGCGGCGGTTATATCGGTCTGGAACTCGGCACCGCTTTTGCGAAGCTTGGATCGGACGTGACCGTGGTGGAGGCGACGGCGCGGGTACTGCCGATCTACGATGCCGACCTGGTCAAGCCAGTGACACGCAGACTGACTGAGCGCGGCATCAGGCTTTTCACCAACACCAAAGCGATCGGGCTTTCCAAGACGGGCGATGCGCTGATTGTCGAAGGACCGGATGGACGGCAGGAACTGCCGGCAGATCATATCCTCGTTGCCGTCGGCCGCCGCCCGCGCAGCGTGGGGTCCGGGCTTGAAGACCTCGATCTCGATCGGTCCGGCCCCTTTCTGCGCATCGACGATCGCTGCCGCACCTCGATGCGTGGCGTCTATGCTATCGGCGATGTCACTGGCGAACCGATGCTGGCGCATCGCGCTATCGCGCAGGGCGAGATGGTGGCGGAAATCGTCGCCGGGAAAAAACGCGCTTGGGACAAGCGCTCCATCCCCTCGATCTGCTTCACAGACCCGGAAATCGTCAGCGCCGGACTGTCACCGATAGAAGCACGCGCTCAAGGCTACGAGGTGAAGGTCGGGCAATTTCCCTTCATCGCCAATGGAAGGGCGATGACGATGCAGGACGAGGACGGTTTCGTCCGTGTCGTGGCGCGGGCCGATACCAATCTCGTCCTCGGGCTGCAGGCGGTCGGGTCAGGCGTATCCGAGCTTTCGGCGGCATTTTCGCTGGCAATCGAGATGGGAACAAGACTGGAGGATATCGCCGGCACGATCCATGTCCATCCGACACGCAGCGAAGCCCTGCAGGAGGCGGCGCTCAAGGCGATGGGGCACGCCCTGCATATCTAACTATCTGGGAGGAGGCCTGATGACCGAGATGGATTTTGGCTTGAGCGACATGGCCCTTTCGATCCGCGAGACGACGCAGCGTTTTGCGCGCGAACGCATTGCGCCGATCGCCGCCGAGATCGATGCGAAGGATCGTTTTCCCGTCGAGCTCTGGCCGGAAATGGGCACACTCGGGCTGCATGGCATCACGGTTACGGAAGAAGATGGCGGGCTTGGACTGGGTTATCTGGAACATGTCATCGCCTGCGAGGAGGTGAGCCGCGCCTCGGCATCGGTCGGCCTGTCCTACGGGGCGCATTCCAACCTCTGCATCAACCAGATCGCACGCTGGGCGACGCCAGAGCAGAAGGCGAAATATCTGCCAGGCCTGATTTCCGGAGACCATGTCGGAAGCCTTGCCATGTCGGAGACAGGTGCAGGATCGGATGTCGTCTCGATGCGATTGCGCGCCGACCGGGTCGATGGCGGATTTCGCCTCAACGGCACGAAATTCTGGATCACCAACGCCCCCTATGCGCAGACCCTCGTCGTCTACGCCAAGACAGAACCCGAGGCCGGATCGAAAGGCATCACCGCCTTCCTGATCGAGAAGGATTTTCCCGGTTTCTCCATCGGCCAGAAGATCGAAAAGCTCGGCATGCGCGGCTCGCCGACGGCCGAACTCGTGTTCCAGGACTGTTTCGTGCCTGAGGAGAACGTCATGGGACCACTGAACGGCGGTGCCAAAGTTCTGATGTCCGGCCTCGATTACGAGCGGGTGGTGCTGTCCGGCATTCAGCTCGGCATCATGCAGGCCTGCCTTGATGTCGTTTTGCCCTACCTGCGGGAGCGAAAACAGTTCGGAGTGCCGATCGGCAGTTTCCAGCTGATGCAGGCCAAGGTCGCCGACATGGTCGTGGCGCTGAACTCCGCCCGCGCCTATGTCTATGCCGTCGCGCGCGCCTGCGATGCCGGCCGCACGACAAGGCAGGATGCCGCCGGTGCTATCCTCTATGCCTCAGAAAGCGCGGTAAAGGTTGCCGAACAGGCAATCCAGGCACTCGGCGGCGCGGGTTATACGAAGGACTGGCCAGTGGAGCGTTTCTGGCGCGACGCCAAGCTGCTCGATATCGGCGCCGGCACCAACGAAGTACGCCGCATGCTCATCGGCCGTGAAGTGATCAGTGCGGGAGGCAACGGCTGATGCCCCAGATCCGCACCACGCTCGACCGCAACTCCGAAGGCTTCAAGGCCAATGAAGCGCATAACCGGGCGCTCGTCGAGGAACTGCGGACGAAAGTTGCGGCAGCAGCGCGTGGCGGATCGGAAAGCCATCGCGAGCGCCATGTCGCGCGCGGAAAACTGCTGCCGCGAGACCGGGTACAGAGGCTGCTCGATCCCGGCTCGCCTTTTCTGGAAATCGGCCAGCTTGCAGCAGGCGGCATGTATGGCGATGAAGCGCCGGCCGCGGGAATGATCGCCGGCATCGGAAGGGTGTCGGGTCGCGAATGCATGATCGTCGCTCATGATCCGACGGTAAAGGGCGGCGCCTATTTCCCGATGACGGTGAAGAAGCATTTGCGGGCGCAGGAGATCGCCTCAGAAAATCGCCTGCCCTGTATATATCTGGTCGATTCCGGCGGGGCCAACCTGCCGCATCAGGCAGAGGTCTTTCCGGATCGCGATCATTTCGGCCGGATCTTTTACAATCAGGCACAGATGTCGGCAGCCGGTATCGCGCAGATCGCTTGCGTGATGGGAAGCTGCACGGCGGGCGGCGCCTATGTGCCGGCCATGTCGGACGAGACGGTGATCGTGCGCAATCAAGGCACGATCTTCCTCGCCGGCCCGCCGCTGGTGAAGGCAGCAACCGGCGAGGTAATTTCAGCCGAGGAACTGGGCGGTGCAGAAACCCATGGAAGAAAATCCGGCGTCGTCGATCATGTCGCCGAGAATGACGAACATGCGCTGCTGATCGTTCGCGATATCGTCGCGACCCTCAATCGCCCCAAGGTGGTCGATATCGAGATCGCCACTCCGCGCCCTCCCCTGCTCGAAGCTTCAGAGCTTTACGGCGTCGTGCCGCAGGATGTGCGCACGCCCTATGATGTGCGCGAGGTAATCGCCCGCATCGTCGACGGATCGGACCTGCACGAGTTCAAACCCCTCTACGGTTCGACGCTCGTCTGCGGTTTTGCCCACATCTGGGGTATTCCGGTCGCCATTCTGGCGAATAATGGCGTTTTGTTTTCGGAAAGCGCGTTGAAGGGCGCGCATTTCATCGAGCTTGCCTGCCAGCGCCGTATTCCGCTGCTGTTCCTGCAGAATATTTCCGGTTTCATGGTCGGCGGCAGATATGAGGCGGAAGGCATCGCCAAGAATGGTGCAAAGCTGGTGACGGCCGTCGCCACCGCTTCCGTTCCAAAGATCACGGTCATTATCGGCGGCAGTTTCGGCGCCGGCAATTACGGCATGTGCGGGCGCGCCTATCAGCCACGTTTTCTGTTTTCATGGCCGAATGCGCGGATTTCCGTCATGGGTGGCGAACAGGCGGCATCCGTCCTCGCCTCCGTCCATCGCGACGCAGAGACGTGGAGTGCAGCCGAAGCGGAAGCCTTCAAAACCCCGATCCGGCAGAAATACGAGGACGAGGGTAATCCCTATTACGCGACGGCCCGAATGTGGGACGACGGCGTGATCGATCCCGCCCAGACCCGCGACGTGCTGGGCCTTGCCTTTTCAGCAGTGCTGAACGCGCCGATCCCCGAACGTGCGCAGTTCGGCCTGTTTCGGATGTGAGGAGGATGACCGGTGATTAAAAGTCTGCTGATCGCCAATCGCGGAGAAATCGCCCGCCGCATCATCCGCACCGCCCGCCGCCTCGGCATCCGCACCATCGCCGTTCATTCCGATGCAGATACCGCCATGCCCTTTGTGCGCGAGGCGGATGAAGCGGTACTGATAGGTCCAGCGGCAGCGCGAGACAGCTATCTCCGTCAGGACCGCACTCTCGACGCGGCCAGACAGACGAGCGCTGAGGCAATCCATCCGGGCTATGGCTTTCTGTCGGAAAATGCCGAATTTGCAGAGGCTGTTATCGCAAAGGGGCTTATCTGGGTCGGCGCTCCGCCCACAGCCATCCGTGCCATGGGGCTGAAGGACGCCGCCAAGCAGCGGATGGTTGCCGCAAACGTGCCGGTGACGCCGGGTTATCTCGGCGAAGACCAGGATCCCGCGCGGCTGCAGCGGGAAGCCGATGCGATCGGTTATCCGGTGTTGATCAAGGCCGTTGCGGGCGGCGGCGGCAAGGGCATGCGCAAGGTCGATAAGGCTTCGGATTTTCTCGCAGCACTCGAAAGCTGCCGGCGCGAGGCCGCTTCGTCCTTCGGCGACGACCGGGTTCTGATCGAGAAATACATCTTGTCGCCCCGGCATATCGAGGTTCAGGTTTTCGGCGATACGTTCGGCAATGTCGTGCATCTCTTCGAGCGCGACTGCTCGCTGCAACGCCGCCATCAGAAGGTGATAGAGGAGGCCCCCGCACCCGGCATGGATGCGGCTACACGCGAAGCCGTCTGCGACGCCGCCGTCAAAGCCGCCAAGGCAGTGGATTACGTCGGAGCAGGAACGGTTGAGTTTATCGCCGATGCCGCCGAAGGGCTGCGCGCCGACCGCATCTGGTTCATGGAAATGAACACACGTCTGCAGGTGGAACATCCGGTCACCGAGGCGATCACCGGGCAGGATCTGGTGGAGTGGCAGATCCGGGTCGCTTCGGGCGAGCGCTTGCCCCTGAGGCAGGACGAGCTTTCCATCAATGGCTGGGCGATGGAGGCGCGGCTTTACGCCGAAAACCCGTCCAACAATTTCCTGCCCTCCACCGGCCGGTTGGAGCACCTGCATCTTCCGACAAGTGTGCGCGTCGATAGCGGCGTCGAGCAAGGTGACGAGGTAACACCCCATTACGACCCGATGATCGCCAAGCTGATCAGCCATGCCCCAGGCCGCAGACAGGCGGCAAACGAACTTGCCCGTGCCATGGCGAGCGTCGAAATCTGGCCGGTTCGCACCAATGCCGTCTTTCTGGCACGCACCTTGAGACACCCGGATTTTCTGGTGGGCGCCGTGGATACCGGCTTCATCGCCCGCCATCTGGCCGATCTTGTTCCATCGACTGAGCCCGACGAGCGCGTGTTGCAGGCCGCTGCCGCGGCGCTCCTGCCGACCGGCGCACAGGAGGCATGGACCGCGCTTGCCGGCTTTCGCCTGAATGCGGAGGCCTATCGGCTGGTGAGCGTCGAAGTAGACGGCCGCCCCTATCTCGTGTCTTTGGACCATCCCGAGCTTAGAGCCCGTAATGGCTCCCAGGATGTCCTCTTCATCGATGGCGAAGCCTGGCCCTTCAGCCCACCCCGTGCCGATCATGCCGGTGGAGGCCTCAACTTGACGGATGGCGCGGTCATCGCCCCCATGCCCGGCATCGTCATCGCCGTATCCGTCAGCGAGAGAGAGAGGGTCGTCCGCGGCCAGCCGCTCGTGGTGATCGAGGCAATGAAGATGGAACAGTCGCTGAGCGCCCCTTTCGACGGCACTGTTGCGGAACTCAAAGCCATATCCGGCGCACAGGTCACGGAAGGCAGCCTGCTCGTGCGCATCGAAGGAGACAAATGATGGCCGGGCGTTATTTCGAGGACTGGACCATCGGCGACCGGATCGCCCACGAGATCCGCCGCACTGTGACGGAAACCGACAATCTCCTCTTCTCCACCATGACCCATAATCCGCAGCCGCTGCATCTCGATATCGAGGCGGCGAAGGCCAGCGAATTCGGCCGGATCATCGTCAACGGCACTTTCACCTTCGCGCTGATGATCGGGCTTTCCGTCAGCGACACGACGCTCGGAACTCTCGTTGCCAATCTGGGTTACGACAAGCTCACCATGCCCAAGCCGGTCTTTATTGGCGACACGATGAGGGCGGAAACCGAAGTGGTCGAGCTGAAGGAAAGCCGTTCGCGACCAGCGGCCGGTATCGTCACCTTCCGCCACGAACTGATCAACCAGCGCAACGAGATCGTCTGCGAATGCCTGCGCAGCGCACTTGTTCACCGGAGGCCGCAATGACATTGCGCTCGCTGCTCTTCGTTCCCGGTGGCCGGCCCGACCGGATGGAAAAGGCGCTCGGGCTTGATGCCGATGCACTGATCCTCGATCTGGAGGATTCCGTCGCGCTCGAGGCAAAAGCGACGGCGCGGCAAATGACCGCCGAATTTCTCCGTTCCGACAGGCGAGGCCGGAAACTCTTCGTCCGAATAAACCCGCTCGACAGCGGCCTTCTGGAAGATGATCTCGACGCGTTGAAGGATGCCGCGCCCGATGCTTTCGTCCTGCCGAAAGCCGAAGGGGGAGCAAGTGTCGAGGCGCTGGCTGTACGCGCTCCGGGCATTCCCATCCTGCCGATTGCCACCGAAACGCCGGCGGCAGTCTTCGAACTCGGCAGTTATCGCAGCGTCCGGCATCTGATCCTTGGCCTCACCTGGGGCGCGGAAGACCTGCCGGCCGCGATCGGCGCCATCAGTTCACGTGAGGAAGACGGGCGCTACACGCCTCCCTATGAGATGCTCCGCTCGCTCACTCTCTTCGGCGCGCATGCCGCAAGCGTGGAGGCAATCGAAACGGTCTATCCAGCCTTTCGTGATCTCGACGGGCTGGCTGCCTATGCCCGGCGCGCAAGACGGGACGGCTTTACCGGCATGATGGCGATCCATCCCGACCAGCTACCTGTTATCAATGCGGCCTTCACCCCGACAGCCGAGGAACTGGCGCAGGCGCAGGCGATCGTGGATGCATTTTCCGCCAATCCGGGACAGGGCGTCCTTAGTTTCGCCGGCCGGATGATCGATAAACCGCATTTGAAGCAGGCAAGGCGATTGCTTGGGCTTGCCGAAAAACAGTCTCCGTGATTCAACAACGCCGACAAAGCCGCGCGTGAGCGGCCGATCCATATCTCTAGGTGACCCATGCTGGAATTCGAAATCATCCAAAACGCCAATCCGATGGCAGAGGCAGATCGCGCCCTCGCCTTCCAGAACCTCGGTTTCGGAACGCTGTTCAGCGATCACATGGCCGTCATTCACTGGAGCGCCGACAAGGAGTGGCATTCGGCGCAGGTAACCGCTCGTGCACCCTTCGCTCTCGATCCGGCCAGCAGCGTGCTTCACTATGCGCAGGAAATCTTCGAAGGCATGAAGGCCTACCGGGCTGCCGATGGCAAGGTCGTGCTGTTCCGCCCGGATCAGAACGCAAAACGCTTCAACGCCTCGGCGCGCAGGCTCGCGATGCCCGAACTGCCTGAAGAGGATTTTCTCGCCGCCATCGAGAAGCTGGTCGCCGTGGACAGGAAATGGGTGCCGGAAGGCAATGGCGGCAGCCTCTACCTTCGCCCGTTCATGTTTGCCAACGAGTCCTTCCTCGGTGTCCGTCCGTCGAAGGAATATATCTTCTGCGTCATCGCCTCCCCGGTCGGCCCCTATTTCAAGGGCGGCGCCAAGCCGGTGAAGATCTGGGTTTCCGAAGATTACACCCGTGCGGCTGTCGGCGGCACCGGTGCTGCCAAGTGTGGCGGCAATTATGCAGCAAGCCTGATTGCTCAGGCTGAAGCAGGAAAGCACGGCTGCGACCAGGTGCTGTTCCTCGATGCCGCCGAGCGCAAGTGGATCGAGGAACTCGGTGGCATGAACATATTCTTCGTCTTCAACGACGGCTCGATGGTCACACCGCCGCTCGGCACGATCCTGCCCGGCATTACCCGCAACTCTGTCCTGACGCTTGCGAAGGACAATAATATCGCGGTCGAAGAACGCCCCTACGCCTTTGACGAGCTGCAGGCGGATGCCGCCTCCGGCCGCCTGGTCGAAGCCTTCGCCTGTGGCACGGCGGCCGTCATCGCCGGTATCGGAGAGTTGAAGCATCGCAACGGCTCGCTCACCATCGGCACCGGCGAGACGGGAGCAGTCACAACCCTGCTCCGAAACAAGCTAGTCGGCATCCAGACCCAGGCGCTTGCCGACAGCCACGGCTGGCTTCACACGATCCCGGTAAGCTGAATCTGCACGCATCCCCCTTGAGGACTTGGTGGCGCCCGTCATATGGAAGAGACGGGCGCCCCTAAAACCGATTGGTTGACGGAGAGGACCGTCAATAGGCGCTGCAGATGGACAGGAAGTCACGGGCCGTCAGGCTGGCACCTCCGACAAGTGCTCCATCCACGTTTTCCACGTGCAGAATTTCATCGGCATTCGAGGCCTTTACCGACCCACCGTACAAAATCCTCATACGATCGCCCTCGCTATTGAAGCGTTTGCAGAGTTCGGAACGGATAAAGCGGTGTGCTTCTGCAATATCTGCGATCGAGGCCGTACGACCTGTACCGATCGCCCAAACCGGCTCATAGGCAATAACGGTATTCTCTCCCGTCGCGCCGTCGGGCAATGATCCAGCCAGTTGGTACCGAAGCACGTCGAGCGTCCGGCCGCTCGATCTCTCCTCTTCCGTTTCGCCGATGCAGACGACGGCAATCAATCCGGACTTATGTGCGGCAATTGTCTTGGATCGCACCAGGGCGTCGTCTTCCCGGTATCTGGTGCGTCGTTCGGAGTGGCCAATGATGACATGGCTGCCAAGACTATCGGCAATCATGCCGGCGGAAATATCTCCGGTGTAGGCACCGTTTTCCCGATCATGGCAATCCTGCGCTCCAATTTTCAACGGCGTATCTGACGTCACTAAGGCCGCGGAATGCAGTAACGTGGCTGGTACGCAAATCAGCGCATCGAACTTGCCTGAAGCAAGCATGTTGCTGGCTGCAATCTCCTTGATCTGCGCAAGACTACCGCGCATGCCATTCATCTTCCAGTTCCCGGCAATAAGCGGCTTCGGCACCGGTCCCATGACATATCTCTCCCCGCGAACCCGGCTTCCGCTGGCCGCATCTCGTTATTCTCTGTCTTCAGTTCAGCGATGCCACAACGAAAATGTGTGACATCGCTGCATCCAACCCCGTCGCACCGTTTATTTCCGGATTCCAGCTCACCGTCGCGAGACATGTTCTCGTCGGCACATTTTGGCTGATCAGGGCAGGTAGAAAACTTCCTTCAATTCCTGCGAAACAGGGCTGTTATCGGGATTGCTGGGCATCACTTCAGTCATGAATGCCCACCATTCCTTGCAAATCGCGGTGTCGGCGACAGCCGCCCAGCGCTCTTCCGACACGATCTCGACAGAGGCGAAAAGCAGGCTACGCGCCTCGTCGAGATAGATGGCGTAAGAGGATGCGCCATGGTCCTTCAGCGTCTCGGCAAGCTTCGGCCAGATCTCGTCATGGCGACGTTTATATTCCTCATGCTTGTCGGCAAAGACCTGCATGACAAATGCCTTCCGGATCTTCGTTTCCACTGCGACCATGGCTTTACTCCCTTATTTTCCGGCAAGTCGCCAGTTTTCGACCGCCATGGCTTCCGCCATCGGCTCAACGCCGAAGCGCACAGCGAGATCGATGAGGTTGGCAGTGGTGATGGTCTGGCGGGCGCCGCCCATGGAGACGACCTTGACGAGAACTTCGGCTGCCTTTTCGGCGGTATCGATCAGGCCGAAGGCTTCATCGAGCGTATCGCCCGTGCCGAAGATGCCGTGGAAGGGCCACATGACCAGTGTGTGATTGGCCATCTCCTTGGCGGTCGCATCACCGATCGTATCGGTACCGGGAACCAGCCAGCCCATCGTGCCGACCCCCTGCGGGAAGACGACGAGGCATTCGGTGCTGCTCTCCCATAGGGCGCGGGTCACATTGGCCGGATCGAGATCCAGCACATAGGTCAGCGCCAGGAGATTGGTCGCATGGCAATGCATGATGACACGATCGCGACCATTGCTGACCTTCTGGCGAACGCCGTGGGACTTCAGATGGGAGGCAAGCTCGGAGGTCGGCGCGCCGCCATCGGTGAAGCCCCAGAGGATTTTCACCGAGGTTCCGTCAGGTGCCACCTGAACGACACCCATATTGGCTGCCGGATCGAGCTGAACGTTGCGGAAATATTTGCCGGTTCCGGTGACGATGTAATACTGGCCGGCCAACTCCGGCAGCGGATCGCTGATCGGCGCGCTGCGGTTTGCGGGCCACTGCGCCAGATAGGGCGCAACGTCTTCCGGCAGCAGACGCAGGCTGACATTGCCGCCATTGCGCTCGTCCCAACCCTTCAGCCACATGTCCGAAGTCGCCTTGACCATGGCGGTTACGAACCAGGAATTTGCAGTATGCAGTGTCATGATCATGCGGCCTTTCGTTTGCTCAGCACGTTGCGTTCATAATTTTTGACTTCGTCCAGCCAGGCGATGCCGACCGGCACGTTTCTGCTGAGGCAATAGAAATCCCAAACCGCAGACCACGGCATTGATTTGGCTTCTTCCATCATCGCCAATCGTGTCGTGAAATCCCGTTCGCTTTCCGCCTGTTTCAGCCTGGAAGCCGGCTCAAGCAGAGCGCGCAGAAGCGCCTTGCGGGTATTGCGCGTGCCGATCACCCAGGCCGCCACGCGGTTGATGCTGGCATCGAAGAAGTCGAGGCCGATATTGACCTTGCCAAGCACGTCGCCCCGGATCAATTCGTTGGCGATTGCCTGCAGTTCATCATCAAACAGCACGACGTGGTCGCTGTCCCAGCGGACCGGGCGGGAGACGTGGAGCAGAACTTCATCGACGAATTGCAGCACCGACGACAGCTTGTCGGAGATGACTTCGGTCGGATGAAAATGACCGGCATCGAGGCAAAGCAGCGTTTTGCGGCTCGTGGCATAACCCATGCAGAACTCGCTGGAGCCGACCGTGTAGCTTTCGGCTCCGATACCGAAAAGCTTGCTCTCGACGGCATCCTTGTGGAACTCGCGCGAGATCTTTTCGGCAATGATTGCATCCAGCGACTGGGCGAGACGCTCGCGCGGCGCGAACCGGTCTGCCGGAAGATCCTTCATGCCATCCGGCACCCAGATGTTCATCACCGATGGCGTGCCGAGCTGCCTGCCGAAATATTCGCTGACCTTGCGGCTTGCTTGGCAATGGGCGATCCAGAAGTCGCGCACCGACTTGTCGGGATGGCTGAGCGTCAGTCCATCTTCGCTCAAGCGATGCGAAAAGCAGGTCGGGTTGAAATCCAGGCCAATGCCGGATTTTTTGGCCCATTCGACCCAGTTCTGGAAATGGCGGGGTTCGATCGCATCACGCGCGACCGGCTTGTCGCTCTCGAGATAGATGGCGTGAAGATTGAGCCGCTTCTGGCCCGGGATCTGCGCCATGGCGAAATCGAGATCGGCGCGCAATTCGCCCGGAGTGCTGGCGCGACCCGGATAATTGCCGCTGACCTGAATGCCGCCGGTAAGCTGGCCCGCCGGGTTTTCAAAGCCGCGAACATCATCGCCCTGCCAGCAATGCATCGAGATCGGAATGGTATCCAGGCGGTTGAGAGCCGCCTCGGTATCGATACCGGTCGCGGCAAAGGCATCACGCGCTATGGTATAGGCAGCTTCGACTTTTTGTGATTGGCTCATCAATCTTGTCCTTCTAGAGCAGGCAGCGCGCTAAACGACTGGAAACGATCCCAGACGGATTGGGGTACGCGCTGGCGGGGAAGATATTCGGTTAGAGGGAATGAACGGCGCACAAGTGCGCGCGCTTCATCGAGGCCGGAAAGCTGGCCGAGAGCGATCATCTGGACGCAGACATTTCCAAGCGCCGTCGTCTCGATCGGGCCGGCTGTTACCGGAACGCCGCAGGCATCGGCGCAGAGCTGGTTGACGAGGTCGTTCTGGCTGCCGCCACCGACGATACGGATACGATTGACAGGACGCCCGCGCAGGGTTTCCAGCTTCTCTTTCACCTGGCGATAGGAAAGGGCCAGGCTATCGAAGATGCAGCGGGAAAGGGCGCCGGCGCTCTCAGGTACGGGCTGTCCAGTCGCCCGGCAGAACGCCTGGATTTCCGCCGTCATGTTATTCGGATTGAGGAAACGCGCGTCCTGGGGATTGATCAGGCTTCGCCAGGGCGTGCCGTCACGCGCTTCCGACACGAGCCCGCCGTGATCCGGTGATCCCAGTTCCTTGCGGACCCGCTGGATCAGCCAGAAACCCATGATGTTCTTGAGGACGCGGTAACGCCGCTCGACACCGCCTTCGTTCGAGACATTTGCGGCCAGCGCCTCAGCATCGGCAAATGGCGTCTTGCTCTCGATCCCCATCAGCGACCATGTGCCCGAACTGATGAAGGCCTCATCCTCGGTTTCCAACGGTGCGGCCGCAACCGCGGACCCCGTATCATGGGTGGCCGGGGCAACGACCTTGATGGCTGCCTCACTCTGCAAGGCCGGTATCTCGCCGATGATGGTGCCTGCCTCGACCGGATGCATCATCATCGTCTTGGGCAATCCCGCGACTTCGAGCAGATTCGTATCCCAATCGTTCTCATGCAGATTGAATAGCTGCGTCGTCGTCACGTTGGTGTATTCGTTAGAAAGCACGCCGCAGAGGCGGAAATGCAGATAGTCCGGGATCATCAGGAAGTGGCAGGCGCGAGCCAACCATTCGGGATGCTGACGAACGGTGGCTGCTAGCTGATAGAGCGTGTTGAACTGCAGGAACTGGATGCCGGTGCGACGGTATATTTCCGCACGCGAGATCTCAGCGAAGACCGTCTCCATCATGCCGTCGGTGCGATGATCCCGGTAGGACACGGCGGGACCGATGCGCTCCAGATTGTCGTCCAGCAATACGTAGTCAACGCCCCAGGTATCGACCCCGACGCTCGCCAAGCCCCCCTGCTCTTGGGCAATCGCCAGCCCTTTTCGCATTTCGGCTTCAAGGAAATCAAGATCCCAGCATTGATGCGCAAAGACATCGTCGCCCCGCAGGTTGTTTTCGAACCGGTGGATTTCCGTCAGCGACAAAATGCCATCCCTGACTTCGCTCAGGATAACACGGCCACTGCTGGCACCGATATCGACGGCAACGATTTTCTCAGGCACTTTCATGCTTGTTCTCTTGTTCGTTTTCAGCACCTTAGCCCTGTTGATGGGCATGGCGCCTTGAAGAAGCAGACATGAGATTTGCTGATACGTGTCATTATTCGAAGATGATGCTGGGGCTTTCGCGGCAAGCTGCCTGGCTGCATTATTAAGTCGCAGCGCCGCATTGATGCAGATCCGGATCGGCGTTTTCGAATGGGCTATCTGTACCGTTGTGCGCGATTATGAAGTTTTGATTCGATGAAGCTTTTGGCCAAGGAATTTTTCCGCTCGGACGCTCAAACGGTCATCGTGGAGGAAAGAACTCCGCAGACACCGTTTCCTCTGCATGACCATGACTTTCACGAGGTCATGATCGTTCTCTCCGGCAATGGCTGGCATATGTTGAATGATGAACCGCACTTCATCACTTGCGGAGAACTTTTCTACATCAAGGCAGAGGACCACCACGCCTATGAGCAGGTCGACGACCTCTACCTGACCAACATCCTGTTTCGGCCCGATAGGGCCTCCGGGCGTTATGATTTTCTCGACATCATGCGGCGTTCGGCAGATGGGGAAGATGGCACAAGGCGCCACTGGCAGGTTACCGAGGATGTACTTGCGCAGGTCAAGCCGCTGATCGAAGCGCTGGAGAACGAGGCCCGCCGGTCAGATCCGCTTTCGGACGCGATGTCGGAGGCGCTGTTCAACCAGCTCTCGATCATCCTGTCGCGCTCGCAATTCGCCACGGACGCACGCGGCCTGCCTAATTCTGCACGCCTCGGGCATGTGCTGAACTATCTCAGGCACAATTGCACCGAGGATATCGACCTCGAAAGTGTCGCGCAGCGCTTCGGCTATTCCTCGCGCAGCTTCAGCCGACTGTTTCGCGAGGCGACGGCCACGACGCCGCACAACTATCTCGTCAAGCTCAGACTGAGCAAAGCCATGCGGGCATTGCGCGCGACCAATGACAGCGTCACCGACATCGCCTTTTCCTGCGGCTTCAACGACAGCAACTATTTTTCCTACAGTTTTAGCAAGATGACCGGCATGGCGCCGAGCGAATATCGTCGCATGCCGCGTCACAACCACGCCTGAACCCGAACAAGGGGCATGAGGCGGCCGGCGTTGCGGCCGGAACGCCGAAAGGCCCGCCTTATGAGCGGGCCTTTCGTGTCTATTCGCAAATCGCGCTTCCGCGCGTAATCACAAAGCTTTCTTGTAGAGGTCCAGAATATCCGCATCCGTGGCCGCGACCGGGTTGCCCGGTGCGCAAGGATCCTTCTGTGCCTTCTGGACCCAGAGCGGGAAGTCGTCCTCGGTTACGCCAAGTTCGGCAAAGCCGCTGGGAATGCCGACCGTTTCCGACAGATCGCGGATCGCCGTGATCGCGGCCTTGGAGGCATCCTCAATGCTCAATCCCTTGATATCGACACCCATTGCTTCGGCGATGCGTGCAAACCGTTCGACGGCGTAAGGACGGTTGAACTCCTCGACCAGCGGCATCAGGATTGCGTTGCAGACGCCATGCGGAAGATCTTTCACTGCGCCCGGCTGGTGCGCCATGGCATGGACGAGCCCGAGACCGGCGCTGTTGAAGGCGAGACCGGCAATGAACTGGCCATAGGCCATCATCTCGCGTGCCTCCAGATCCTTGCCATCCTTGACTGCGCGCGGCAGATAGGCCGCGATCAGGCGGATCGCTTCGAGCGCTGCATAATCGGTCAGCACATGCGCGCCCTTGGCGACATAGGCTTCGATTGCATGGGTCAGAGCATCCATGCCGGTTGCAGCTGTCGTTGCAGCCGGGATACCGGTCATCATGGCGGAATCGTTGACCGAAATATCCGGGATGATGTTGGCGTCGATGATGACCATCTTCACCTGAGCGACCGGATCGGTGATGACCGCGTTGGAGGTGACTTCAGCGGCAGTTCCCGCAGTCGTGTTGACGGCAGCCAGGAATGCGCCTGCCTTGGCGACCTTGCCGACACCTTCATAAAGCGTGATCGGACCGGGATTGGCCGAGAGGATGCGCACGGCCTTGGCCGTGTCGATCGGGCTGCCGCCGCCGACACCGATGATCGCGTCGCACTTGTTGTCGACAAACACCTTGTAGGCAGCCTCGACGACCGGAACGGTCGGGTTGGGAACGACGCCATCGTAAACGAAAGCCTCGATACCCTTTTCTTTCAAGCCTTCCAGAAGTGGTGCGACAAGTCCGAACTTCACCAGCGTCGCGTCGGTGATAATGACCGGCCGCTTCAAGCCGCGAGCAGCAAGCTCACCGGGAACTTCGGCCAGACTGCCGGAACCGCTGATGTTGATTTTTGGGAAACACAGTCGAAATGCCATCTCGTTCTTTTCCTCCTGATCGGGAGGCTGCCGCTTCTATGGACGGCAGCGCTCCTGCTGATAATCTCCTTGGTGACCGGGAGTTTAGCGAAGGCCGAACGAGGAAGCCTTTGTGCCTTGGACATTGTTGCAGCCTGCATGGCCGGAAATTAGAGGTCGGAACATGGCAGGAGAGCACGGCAGCGGCGAACAGTCGGAGAGTTTATGCCATGAGCACTACGTTTAATGCATGCGCCTTGGATAGCAGAACTTCGACTTTGCCAGATCCCGGCAACAGCATTGCGCCAGAAAGAGCACCGGTCGTGATGATCGCACCGGCCTTCAGCGAGTTTGCGGGACGGGCACTGTCGTTCGCATAGGCGACCAGCCACGCAAGAACATCGCCAACCGGGTGCTTTGCCGGTCCTTTATAGATCGGGTTGCCTCCCTGAGTGACGATTAGCTCAGCCTCACCCACCGTATCAACGAGGGTTTTAGGGACAGCCGGGCCTAGCACGTATCCGCGATTTCCTATGCGATCTGCCACGAAAAGCGGGAAAGACAACGTTCCGCCCTCCTTTATGGCAGATGATAATAGTTCCGCTCCGAGATAAGCCTCTGAAACCGCATCATAGATCTCTTCACGGGAATAGAGATCACTTTTGATCGGAAGGGATCGGCCGAGGCGAACGGCGATCTCCACCTCGAACTTCATGCCAGGAAGATAGGGCAATTCCGCATCGCGTGAGGTTTCGACGTAAGGGTGCAGCGGCGCCACGACAGCATGTTTGTCAGGGGACATCGCCACCTTCCAGGCGTTACCCGGCACGCCTTCTTTTGCGGCAAGCGTCTGCTGGGCCTGCATCGCGGTCGCCAGATTCTGAGGCAATGAAAATTCCGCGGTCGCTTGCGATCGGCACGCTTCGCGTAACCCATACAAGCTGTCGGCGAGCGCCTGAACATCGAAAACCGTCGACGGACTATCGTTCATTTATCATCTCCGAATTGTTCAGGTTTTGATTTGGCGTGCAGGGTGTCACCCTACTTTGCCGATATGCCGTTGTTACAAAGGTTTCGGAAGCTCATGGCCAAGACGTTCGGCATGCGGCAGCACTGAATCTATCATGCCAACATATAAACGTCGCCGAGTTGACCGATACCCGCGCAAAAGCCAGGAAATCGACTTCCCATATGCCGAGGCAGGCCGCCATCTGGTAGCGCTGTATCGGTGCAGCGGATGATTTCCCAGCCGGTTTCCTCAAGCAGTTGCGGCAACCGGCCATGCCGCCCGACCGGGCGACGTCGTAGCGACAGCAATAGACATAATTGCCTCCCTTAGAGCAGGCCGAACTTCTTCAGTGTCTCGCCGATCTTGGCGTCCTGCTCAGCGTTGGGGAGAAGTGCTGGCTGACGGCTGGCACCAACGGAAGCGTCCTGAAGATAGAGCGCACGCTTGACCATGGCAGGCGGGAAACCGTGGGCGTAAAGATCGGTACGGAAGGCAGTGTAGATTTCCTGCTGGCGTTGGGCTTCCTCGATATTGCCGGAGTTGAAGCCGCCGACGATGCCGGCGAGAACGTCCGGCATGGCATTGCCCAAGCCTGAAATGCAGCCGGCAGCGCCGTTCTGCAACGACCACAGGACCAGATGGTCAGGGCCGGAATAAACTTCGAACCCTTCAACGTCCTCGGAAACCTGCAGATAGGCGGCCAGCGTTTCCTGTGCGCCACCACTATCCTTGATACCGGCGATGTTGCCGTGGACTGCAAGCTTGCGGGCGGTTTCCGGCTCGATGTGATTCTGCGTGCGAGCCGGGATGTCGTAGAGATAGACCGGCGTTTTGACGGCATCAGCGACGGTGGAGAAGTGGCGGATCAGGCCGTCCTGCGTGCAAGCGATGAAGAAGGGCGTGATGACAGCGATGCCGGTGACGCCGATACGGTCGAATTCCTTGGCCAGTTGCAGAGTTTCGAACGTGGCGGGCATGCCGGCATTGACGATGACGTCGACCTTGCCGCCGACTTCATCGACCACTTCCTCGAGCAGCTTGATCTTTTCGCCGTGTGTCAGCGCGGAGAAATCGCCATTGGTGCCGGCGCACATGATGTTGTTGCCGGCCGCCACCTGACGGCGCACCTGCGCCCGCGTCGCTTCATAATTGATGGTTTCGTCATCGTTGAAGCATGTCACGATCGCGACAAAAGCTTTCTTGGTCATCATTCTACTCCGGAATCAATCAAATCAGGATGCGGTTGCCAGCCGGGCATTGCGGTTGGCCGCCTGCACGTCCGGGTCCGGATCGAGGCTGGCGGCAAGAAGGGCCTGCGTGTAGGGCTTTTGCGGATTGTCGAAGACCTGCGCGACAGTGCCGAATTCGACCACTTCGCCCTTCTGCATGACCATCACATAATCGGCGAAATCGCGCACCAGCGGCAAGTCGTGGGCGATAAAGATGAAGGCGATGCCCATTTCCTTGCGCAGCTTATCGAGAAGCGTGATCACCTGCGCCTGAACCGAAACGTCGAGTGCCGAGACGGCCTCGTCGCAGACTATCAGTTGCGGTTCAAGCGCAAGCGCGCGGGCAATGGCGATACGCTGGCGCTGGCCGCCGGAAAACTGGTGCGGATAGCGCCCCATGTGCTCGGAAGAAAGGCCGACCTGACCAAGCAGCTCGGCGACACGCTCGCGCCATTTCGCCTTGGGCAAAATTTCCGGATGGATGACCCAGGCCTCGGAAATCAGCTGGTACACGGTCATGCGCGGGTTTAGCGACTGGGTTGGGTCCTGAAACACCATCTGCAGATCGCGGCGCAGCTTGAACAGGTCACCCGGCGACATGGTGAAAAGGTCTTTGCCCTTCCATTTTGCAGTCCCGCCATCGGCTTCTTCGAGACGCAGCAGGATACGGGCGAGCGTGGATTTTCCCGAGCCGCTTTCGCCGACGACAGCGACGGTCTCGCCAGCCTTGAGATCGAAGGAAACGCCCTTCAGGGCTTCGAAACCGCCATAAAACTTGCGGGCGTCCTTGACGCTGAGGATGGCGTCGCCGGAAGCTTCCGGTTCATGCATTTCGCCCTTGCCGGGAGCGGCGGCGATCAGCTTTTTCGTATAGGCGTGCTGCGGATTGTGATAGACCTCGCGCACCGTGCCGCTTTCGACCAGCTGGCCCTTTTCCATGACGACGACGCGGTCGGCGACTTCGGAGACAACGCCAAGATCGTGGGTGATGATCAGCACACCCATGCCGGTTTCGCGCTGGAGTTCCTTCAGCAGGTTCAGCACTTCCGCCTGCACCGTGACGTCAAGAGCAGTGGTGGGTTCGTCGGCGATCAGAAGGTCAGGTTTCAGGGCAAGCGCCATGGCGATCATGACACGCTGGCGCTGGCCGCCGGAAAACTCGTGCGGATATTTGTCGAGCGCGCGTTCCGGATCAGGCAGGGCGACGCGCTTGAAGAGGCGGAGCGCCTCGGCCTGGGCTTGCGTATTGCCTATTCCGTGGGTTTTCAGCGCCTCGCGCATCTGCCATCCGACCGTGTAGACCGGATTGAGATGACTGAGCGGATCCTGAAAGATCATGGCGATCCGGCGGCCGTTGACTTCGCGGCGTTGCTCCCCACTCATCGTCAGGAGATCCTTGCCGTCGAGCAGGATTTCCCCGGAGGAGATCTTGCCAGGTGGCATGTCGATCAGGTTCATGATCGCCGAGGACGACACCGACTTGCCGGAACCGCTCTCGCCGAGGATGGCGAGGGTTTCGCCACGATCGAGATGGTAGGAGATGTTGCGCACGGCGTGCACGACACCTGATGCGGTGTGGAAGTCGACCGAGAGGTTGCGGACTTCGAGCAGATGATCAGCCATGTTTCGGTCCTTTCATTTCCAGGCGCCAGCGCTGCACGGGGTCGAGCGCGATACGCAGCCAGTTGGACAGAAGGTTGAGCGAGAGCGTGGTGAGGATGATCGCAAGGCCCGGCCAGAAGGACAGCCACCAGGCATTGGTGAGGTACTGGCGGCCCTGAGAGATCATCAGGCCCCAGGTGATTTCCGGCGGCTGGATGCCGATGCCGAGGAAGGACAGCGCGCTTTCCGCCAGCATGACATAGGCAAAATCGAGCGTCATCAACGTCGTCAGCGTAGGGATGACGACCGGCAGGATATGGCGGAAGAGAATACGGTTGGACGACGCCCCCATGACCCGTGCGGCTTGCACGAACATACGCTGGCGGATTTCCAGAACTTCCGCTCGGGTGGTGCGCAGATAGACAGGAATACGGGTGATCGCGAGTACCAGCATGAGGTTGAGGATGGACGAACCGAGGATGTAGAGAACGATCACGGCCACCAGCAACGACGGAAAGGACATGATGACATCTGCCAGACGCATGATGACCTGGCTGACGCGTTCCGACGCAAAACCGGCGATAAGGCCGAGCAGCGTGCCGACGACGGCCGAGATGACAACGGCACCTGCTGCAACCATCATGGTGTTCTGGGTGGCGACGATGATGCGCGGCCAGAGCGGGCGGCCAAGCGCATCGGCGCCGAGCCACATATACCATTCGCGGTCGAACATGAATGGCGCAAGGTTACGGCCACGCAGGTTTTGTTTGGTCGCAAGCTCATCGAGCCATGTCGGGCCGATGATCGCCATGACGATGACGAAGACGAGGAAGATTGCGGCACAGAGGGCGAACTTGTCTGCCCAAAGCATGCGCGCCATACGCACAACGGCACTTGGTTCTTCTGCGACTGTTTCTTTTGGGGTGTGGGTAGATTGAATGGCCATGGTCATGTCGATCCTCAGTAGCGGATGCGCGGATCGAGAAGCGCGTAAGCGAGGTCGATCACGAGGTTCATGAGGAAGATGGCGAAAGCGGTGACGAGGATCGCCGCAAGCACTACGTTAAAGTCACGCTGGAGAATGCTGTCGATCATCAGTTTGCCGACGCCGGGGAACCCGAAGATCGTCTCGATGATGACAGCACCGTTCAAGAGGCTTGCCGCCTGATCGCCGATAACGGTGATGACCGGCAACATGGCGTTGCGCAGTGCATGAACGAAGATGATCGGGCCGGATTTGACGCCCTTGGCGCGCGCCGTCTTCACGTAAGCCGAGGAGAGTGCCGAAATCATCGAGCCGCGCACCACCTGAACGATGATGCCGAAGGGACGCACGAACAGAACGCTGATTGGCAGGATCCAATGGGCGAGCGTACCGGTACCGGAGGTCGGCAGCCAGGAAAGCTGGATGGCGAAGATAACGATGGCGACGATGGCCAGCCAAAAATCCGGTACGGAGGCGCCTATCAACGACAACATCGAGGAAAAGCGATCGAAAAAGCCACCGGTACGGAAGGCTGCGAGCGAACCGACGACAATGGCGCAGACTGTGACCAGCGTCATGGTGATGACCGCAAGCCACAGAGTCCATGTGAAGGCTTCGAGCACGACGTCAAGTGCGGGACGGGCCTTGCGCAGGCTCTCCCCCAGATCACCGGTGACGACATCGCCGACATATTGGCCAAACTGCACGAGAAGCGGCTGGTCCAGCCCATGCAGGGCACGGAATTCGGCCTTCATTTCGGCGGATGCTTCGACGGGAAGAAAGAGCGATGCCGGATCGCCGGTCAGGCGGGACAGAAAGAATACCATGACCAGCAGCCCGATCAGCGAGATAAGGCTGGCGAGGGCGCGTTTGCGGATGAATCTGAGCATTGGGACCTCGATCTTGCTGGAATGGACGGCGAACGCCTTGCCGCCCACTTCGCTTCGATAGGGCGATCAAATCGCCTGGCGGTAGTTACTTCTTGAAGCCGATTTCAGAGAGCTGCAGCATCCCGTTGGTGGCAATGCTGGGCTTGAAGTCCAGACGTTCGGATACGCGAGAATAACCGACCATGTGGAATAGCAGGACGTCGGCGACAAGATCGTCGTGGACATAGGCGATCAGCTGCGACCACAGCTTTGCACGCTCATCACCGGTGGCGGCCGAAGCGCGGGCGATGAGATCATCGACCTTGGGGTCGGCGTAACCGGACTGGGTACCCTTCGAGTCGTACTTGAAGAACATGGTGAAGGACGGGTCACCCTTGGAGTTGTCGTGCATGGCAGCGACAATGATCGGGCCACGGCCTTCTTTGAATGGCTTCGAGTAATAGACTTCGTGCTCGGCGACTTCGACAAACTTCAGGTCGATCTTGAAGCCAACGTCCTGCAGCTGCGCCTGGACGGCTTCCATGATTTCCGTCACGTTGGGGAAATTCGCAGTACGGGCGACGACTGTGATCGGAGTATCGACCGGAACGCCGGCAGCCTTGGCTTCTTCAAGCAGCTTCTTGGCCTGATCCGGATCATACGGGAAAACCTTGACGTCCGGGTTCCAGCCGAGCGTGGTCGGCGGCACAAGGGCTGTTGCCAGAACAGCATCCTGCGGCACGAGTGTACCAAGGAACGCCTGACGGTCGATCGCCAGATTGAGTGCCTTGCGGACGCGGACATCGTTAAGCGGCGCGATGTTTCCGTCGATACGCAGATAGACCGTTTCGCTGTCGAGATAGGAGAAGTCGGTCTTCTCGTTCGTGGCTTCGACCTGCGAGATCGACGGTGCGAGATCGGCTTCACCGGCCTGAACCATGGCGGCGCGGACGGCAGGATCAGCGCGGAAGACGTAGGTTGCCTTGGTGACGGCGGGCTTTTTGCCCCAGTAATCGTCACGCGCATCAAGCACGATCTGCTGGCCCGGCGTCCAGTTGGACAGCTTGTAAGGACCGGTGCCAATCGGCTCGCGAACGAATTCTAGCGGCGTGCCTTCCGGAACTATGGTGACGAGCGACAGGAGCAGCGGCAAGATCGGCTGGACTGGATCAACCTTGAAATCGATCGTGTTGTCGTCGACGACCTTCACGTCAAACTTCATGCCACCGAAATAGCGACGGGATTCGCAGACATTCTTGTCGCTGAAAATGCGGTCGAAGCTATATTTGACATCCTTGGCGCCAAAAGCCTTGCCGTCGGAAAATTTCACGCCCTGGCGCAGATGGAAACGCCAGCTGCCATCGGCATTTTGCTCCCACTTTTCAGCCAGACGAGGCATCACACCGTTCTTGGTGCGGACATCGAGCTCGGTCAGCGTTTCGCTGACGTTTTCCATGATGACGCGACCAATATTGGAGCGGGTCGCCATGCACGGCTCGAGAAGGTCTGCCTCTTCCGGCAGAACGATCTTGATATCCGTAGACGCGGCATGAACCGGTGCAATGCCGGCACCGAATGCCATGACAGAGCCAAGAACGGCTCCAAATAGATGCGAGGTTTTCATGTCATTTCCTCCCTCTGGGGTGCATGTCGCACCGTTTGCTGTTCATCTCGCGGCGCATTGGCGTTCGCGTGCTGAAGGCACTCCTCCTGAAGCCCTGTGCGTCGGTCGGGATGCCTCCGTCCTTAACGATCGCCTTGATCGAGCTGGCACCGACCATCGGATTTCTCGATAAGTTTGTCAAATTAAATATTCGGAACTATCGATTTGTACAAACTTAACTTTCGTAAAACGATTTAATTTCAAACAGATGTATCGCAACATAGGGTCGTCAATGGCAAATTTCGTTTTTTTTCAAACTTGACAACTTTGTTATTTGGGTGATTTTCATAGGGTCAAGAGGAGACCCCGATGACGCCTGAACAGATTGCATCCGCTATGAACGGCGCGGTAAACGCCGCCGGAAATGGACGACATGAGGCCATGTTGGCCTCTCCGATGATCCAGAACCATGCTTCCTTCCTTCACATGACCGATGAAGGCGCACTTATCTGCGCCTGGTTTGGCGGCACGCTGGAAGGGAAGTCGGATATCTCGATCTTTGCTTCGGTCCTGCCTGAAGGCTCCGACCAATGGGGCGAGCCGCAGCGGCTGAGCTTCGACCCAGATCATTCCGAACAGAATCCGGTTCTGTTTGCCGCACCTGATGGCAAGCTCATCCTGTTTCACACCTCGCAGCCATCCGGCAATCAGGACGAATGCCGGATTCGTCTGGCAGAGATTTCGCGCGATGCCTCCGACCCGACCAAGCTGACGGCAAGCGAGGGACAATATCTCGATCTGCCGCGCGGCTGTTTCGTTCGCGCTCCTCTGGTGGTACGCGATGATGGCGCGTGGCTTTTGCCGATCTTCCGCTGCATCCAGCGTCCAGGCCAAAAGTGGAATGGCAGCCATGACCGTGCCGCTGTCGGCATCTCTGAAGATGGCGGGAAGACATGGCGACTGGAGGATATCGACCAGTCGACAGGTTGCGTACATATGAGCCCTGTCTTGATCGGCGAGAATAAACTGGCGGCAGTATTCCGCCGCCGCCAGGCCGATTCCGTCTATCGCACGGAAAGTGGCGACGGCGGCCGCACTTGGTCCGCGCCGCAGGCAACCGATGTGCCAAACAACAATTCTTCAATTGCAGCGATCCGCCTGCAAGACGGCCGGATCGCAATGATCTGCAACCCGACCAATGCGGAAATGTCCGCGGATCGCCGCGCGTCGCTTTACGATGAGTTGGGCGAAGAAGACGACCGGCCGGATGCCAACCCGGATGGCGGCTGCGTGCCCATCTGGGGCGTGCCACGCGCTCCGGTTTCCGTCTGCATTTCGGCTGACGGCGCCAGAAGTTTTTCACAACGGATCGTGATTGAAGATGGTGCTGGCACCTGCATGTCGAACAATTCCATCGACGGCCACAACAAGGAAATGTCCTATCCGTGGCTGCTGGAAGGACCAGACGGCAGCCTCCACATCGCCTACACCTATTACAGGCGCGCCATCAAATATGTTCGTCTAGCTCCGGGCTGGGCCAATGCCAGTTCGAGTGCAGAAGCGGGAGAATAATCATGAGCAATATCATCGGTATCACCATGGGTGACCCCTGCGGCGTCGGACCGGAAATCACGGTGCGGGCGCTGGCCGAAATGGACGATGCGGACCGCGCCGCCACCCGCATCTACGGCAACCTGCCAACGCTGGAAGCGGCCCGTGAGGCACTGAATGTCGATATCGATCTCAAACCTTATGTCGTTGACCTCCCTATCGAAGGTGCGCCGCTTCCATGGGGCAC
Organism: Aliirhizobium cellulosilyticum; assembly: GCF_014198105.1. NCBI lineage: Bacteria > Pseudomonadati > Pseudomonadota > Alphaproteobacteria > Hyphomicrobiales > Rhizobiaceae > Aliirhizobium > Aliirhizobium cellulosilyticum. The sequence continues at coordinate 397,478 of NZ_JACIGW010000003.1, forward strand.
GCTGTCGCCGGTCGCCGGCGACGCAGCTTTCCGTTTCATCGAAAAAGCGGTGCGAGATGCGGAAGCCGGAGTGATCGGCTGCGTCGTTACAGCCCCCATCAACAAGGAAGCACTCAACCTTGCCGGCCACCATTACGATGGCCATACGGGCATGCTGCGAAGCCTGACCAAATCAGCGGCGGCCTATATGCTGCTGGCATCGGAAAAGCTGAAGGTCATCCACGTTTCCACGCACGTCTCGCTACAGGAAGCCATCCGCCGCGCCACGACCGAACGGGTACTGGCAACGATCAAGGCCGGCAATGACCACCTGAAGCGCACCGGTTATGCCGCTCCCCGCATCGCGATTGCCGGCATCAATCCGCATTGCGGCGAAAACGGCCTTTTCGGCACTGAAGACGATGACCAGATCGCACCGGCCGTTGCAGCAGCGCGTGCCGAAGGCATCGATGCCTATGGGCCGATTTCCGCCGACACTGTATTCCACCGCGCCTATTCCGGCGCATTCGATCTCGTGGTCGCGCAATATCACGACCAGGGTCATATCCCGATCAAGCTTGTTGCCTTCGATACTGCCGTGAATGTCTCCGTCGATTTGCCGATTGACCGTACTTCGGTCGATCACGGAACGGCCTTTGACATTGCCGGCAAGGGCATTGCCAACCACGGCAACATGCTCTCGGCCATAGCCTATGCCCGCAAATTGGTGAACGGCGGCAAAGGAGAACAGGCATGAGCAGCGCTCCCGTTATCACCCTGCATCAGCCGAAAAGACTTCTCGTTGGCGCTGGCACAATTGGCGAAGTTGGGCCATGGGCCGGCGACGTATCCTCGACGCTGGTGATCGCGACGCCGATCACTGTCGCCTTTGTCGATCGCCTTAAACTGCCAGGCAAAATATCCGTGTTCGATGCCATTCCGGGCGAGCCGGAAATCGCCACGCTTGAGGCGTCACTGGCCGCGGCACGCGCAGCCAAACCGGATCTCGTTGTCGGTCTCGGCGGCGGCTCCGTCATGGACGTCGCCAAACTGGTGGCCGCCCTTTGGGATGGCGATCAGACGCTTGCCGACGTTGCCGGGCCTAACAAGGTTACCGGCCGCAAGACCCGGCTGGCGCAGGTGGCAACGACAGCCGGCACCGGTTCGGAAGCCGGTATCCGCTCGCTGATTACCGACCCGGTCAAGGGCAGCAAGATCGCGGTCGAAAGCCCGCATCTGATCGCCGATCTGGCGGTGCTAGACCCGGAATTGACCTATTCGGTGCCGCCGGCCGTAACGGCGGCCACCGGCGTCGATGCCATGGCGCATTGCGTCGAGGCATTCACCAACAGACGCGCCCATCCGATGATCGACGGTTTTGCCCGCATGGGCTTTCATCTTGTCGGCAAATTCCTGGCACGTGCGGTCAAGGATGGATCGGACCGAGAAGCCCGCGAAGGGCTGATGCTCGCGTCCTATTACGGCGGCATTTGCCTTGGCCCGGTCAACACGGCGGCAGGTCATGCCATTGCCTATCCGCTCGGGACGCTTTTGCATCTGCCGCATGGGCTCGCCAACGCCATCGTGTTTCCGCACGTCCTCGCCTTCAACCAACCGGTCATGAGGGACAAGACGGCAGAAGTTGCTGAGGCACTCGGCCTCGGCAAGAACCTTTCACAGGCCGACCTGAGCAGTGCGGCACATGGCTTCTGCGCTGATCTTGGCATCCAGATGTCTCTCGCCAAACACGGCGCCGCCGAAGCTGATTTGCCCCGCTTTGCCGCGGATGCCCACGCCATTCGCCGACTGATGGACAATAACCCGGTCGATATGAGCGTTAACGACGTTCTAGGGATCTACAGGGCCAGCTTCTGATCACAGGCCGCTGGAGGAGGAGAGGTGGCGCGATAGCTCGCGCCACCTCTTTTGTCTGATATCGCTGCGGTATAGACTTGAGAGAGCTATTTTCGATCTCTCCCACCCTACTTATGAGATGACTGGAAAAGCCTCTCGCGCGAGCCCTTCAGATGTTCAAGCATCAGCCGCCGCGCTTCATTCTCGTCACGACTGGCAATCGCAGTGGCGATAGCCTCATGTTCGCCAAACACGCGGGACAAGCCAGACGCCTCCCGCTTGATCGAGGCGCCATGGAACTTCATTCCAACGGCAATATGGTCCTTCAACGCCTCCATGGCGGTGGAGAAATAATTGTTCTGGGCGGCGCGGGCGATTGCGAGATGGAACTGAAAATCTGCGTCTTCGCGATGTGACTGGCGGTTTGTCGCGTCACGCAGCAGTTCCAGCGCCTGGCGGATCGCCTTCAGGCTTTCGGCATCATGCCGCGTTGCGGCGGCAGCTGCTGCAGCCGGCTCCAGTGTCAGGCGGAATTCGTAACAATTCAGAAGATCGGCGACATTTTCCAACTGGCCAAAACCGAGCGGATTTCTCAGACCCATCGAGCGGACAAAACTACCCGCCCCGCGGCGGGAATAGATCAGGCTCTGGTCGCGCAAGCGCTTCAATGCCTCGCGGATAACCGGGCGGGAAACCTCGAATTCGGCGGCGAGATCATGTTCCGTCGGCAGACGCTCATCCGGCTTGTAGGCACCGGACTTGATCGCACGCAGCATACGCTCGAAAACGACGTCAGCGAGACCTTTGCGAGCTGTTCCTGTTTCCAATCCCATCATCAACCTGCTTTCTGCAGGACAGTATCTGCAATCTGTTTCAACGTATCGGGCTGACCGAACCCACCCGATTTGGCGATAATGCAGCGCCCCTCGGCTGAAGCAATACCCAGGCCCGGCATACATTCACCATGCAGGCGCATCCGCGAAAGACCGAACCTGCGCAGCACGGCTTCCGCAGTCGCGCCACCAGAGAGAAGCAGTATGCCTTCGTAATCGGCGAAATTCCGCTTCAGACCGTCCGCCAGAGCTTCTGAGACAAGCTGAGGGTTTACATCGTCGGTACCCGACGTTGCCTGAACCAGCGTCAAGTCAGATCCGGTATCGGTTGCCGCGTCGAGATGACCGTTGGGCGCAGGCAGATAATTCAACCTGTGTTCATGGCGCAGAATTTCTATCTGCCTAAGCGTTATCGGATCGCGCGAGCCGATAACGAAAGCAATCCGGCCGGAGGGAATGGCTGCCGCACGTGCCTCGGCTCCGGCGGTCATGCGTCGAGCAAGCGCTTCGGCAAGGCCACGAGCTCCGACCAACAGGTCCGTGCCGTCGCTCTGCGCCTCAGCCAGAATGGCATCCATATCGGCCGGCGTGCGGGTATTCGGAATGCGGGCGCAGGCAGCATGGGCGCCCAGCCGATCGGCAATCACGATCGGTGTCTCTATGCCGAAACCGGAGACGCGCCCATCCTCCACGATACGGTCAAATTCCGGGATCGCCGGCGCGACGAGAGCTTTCTTGAAGGGGGTAGCATCCAACTCGGCGACAATATTGCCCTTCAAGCGGGAGTCGACCTTCTTGAAAAGTTTTGTCCCCTTCGGCAGCAGAGCAATGACCGCAGTCGTTACAGCACGAGCCTTATCTGAATCAATTTCCCGCGTATTAAGATTGATCGACAAAACGTCTGGGCGGTCCCCAACGACACCAGAGATTGCATCCCGGTCGAGCGCGACTTCCGTACGAAGACCACGCCCGGCAAAAGGGGCTGCAGAGTCGAGCGCACCTGTCAAATCGTCCGCGAGAATGGCTAACATATGTCTCCGCCCACTTATGTTGTAATCTTTATACCATAAAAAAACGCTTATATGTCAACAATAATATAGAACTAAATTACAAATGAGATCACCTCTTCTGACAAAGCGAGGGGACGTAAAGCCTACTCTGCCAGGCCTGCGATCGGAGAGAAACCTCGCAGCCATCAACAAGGCCAGCTATCGAATCGACAGCAATTTCGCCGTTTTGATCAATTGCAAAGAAAACAAGGGCAGCAGCAATCGCTCAGCCCTTCTGGAACTTGACGGACATTTTCCGAATGGCAAGGATGCGGTATTTTATCGATGCGGTGGCGTACTGGCACTCGGTGAAATCTCGACTGCCAGTCACAAGCCCGCTCTTCGCTATACGGAAATAGCTTTGGACTGCCATGATTTTCTTCTACCGCTCCAACCGAGGCCGCCAACCATGACGTTGGGCGAGGCTCTCGGTCGAAACGCGATTTTATGCTAGTTACTTTTGCCTGACTTGGCCTTGGTCGGCCACCAGGCGCCCCTGTTTGAATACTTTGCGATTTCCGGGGAAGCCGACGACCGCTTCCGCAACATGTTCGGCGGCGATCGCAACGAAATCAGCCTTGGCGCCGACTTCGATCCCGTAACCATCGAGCCTGAGCGCCTTGGCGCCCGCCGTGGTGACGATATCGAAGGCCGCCTGCAGTTCCGCGTCGGTAAAAAAGCCGGAGCGGTAACCGATGATTTCTGCCCGGCGCAGCATGTCGCCATCGCCATAAGGCCACCAGCTATCGCGGATATTGTCGCTGCCGCTGAAAACGTTGACGCCTTCCGAGCGCAGCAGCGCGACCGGCGGAAAGCTGTGATGCCCCGGCGCATTGGTCATGATCGAGATACCGCTTCTGGCAATCCTTGCGGCGATCTTGCGCGCGGCATCGACTGGAAGATCGCCGAGACCATAGGCGTGACTGATCGAGACGTGGCCCTGCATGCCGAGCGCTTCTGTCCGTGCGCAGATTTCCTCGATGGTGAATGCCCCCATCGTGCCGCCTTCGTGCAGATGGATATCCGCATCGACGCCGCGTTTTTCGGCTATGCCGAAGACGACGTCGAGATTGGCGCTGACATCGCGGTCGAAACTAGCCGGGTCCAGCCCGCCGATCAGGTCTGCGCCGAGGCCGATGGCCTCGTCGAGAAGCTCCGGAGTGCCGGGGCTTTTCAGAATGCCGCTCTGCGGAAAGGCGACGAGCTGGATATCGATGACATCCCTGTATTGCTCCCTCACCGCCAGGATGGTCTCCAGCGATTTCAACCCGATAGAACCATCGACCATGACATGGCTGCGCATCTGCAACGTGCCGTGTGAAACGCAAAGTTCGAGCTGCTTTATCGCACGCTCGGCCATCGGCTCCGCTTTCGCCATGTTTTCGGCCTGGAAGGCGACCCGTTCATGCACGTCGAAACCGTTGGTGCAGGGACGATGCGGCACCCATTTTCCGCCGTAGAAGCTCGTATCCAGATGGATGTGACCTTCGACGAAACCCGGAACGAGCAGATCCCCTGCGATATCGACGACAATGCCTGAAGCGGATGCCTCGGTCGCCGGCTGGATACCGGTTATCCGGCCGTTCTCGACATGAATATCGTGCAGCGTCCCATCGGCAAGCTTCGCATTGGTGAATATCGTCTTGGTCATGATCGGGTATTTCCTGAAAATCTTGGTCGTTGAAGGATTCAGACGGCTGGCGCCAGATGACAGGCAACCAAACCGCCGCCCTTGCGTACCCGAACCTCGGGCGCCGCCTTGCTGCAAATATCCGTCGCCATCGGACAGCGCGGATGAAACGCACAACCCTTTGGCGGATCAAGCGGGCTTGGTGGTTCGCCGCCCATCAGTTCCCGGTCGCGATTGGGAGCCGCAACATCCGGGATCGTCTGGAGCAGCAGTCGCGTATAGGGGTGTTGCGGATCGGCAAAAAGCGCCTCGGTATCGGCCTCCTCGACGATCCGGCCGAGATACATGACCGCGATCCGGTCCGCCATATGCCGCACGACGGCAAGGTTGTGGCTGATGAAGAGATAGGTGAGGCCAAGTTCGTCCTGCAGGCGGCGCATCAGGTTGAGGATCTGCGCCTGCACCGAGACGTCGAGTGCAGAGGTCGGCTCGTCGCAGACGAGGAATTCCGGTTCGCTGGCGAGCGCCCGGGCGATCGAGATGCGTTGACGCTGTCCGCCGGAAAATTCGTGCGGATACCGTTTCGCATCATCCGCAGAAAGGCCGACCGTGCGCAACAGTTCGGCGACACGCGCCTCGATCACGTCAGCGCCACTGCGCAGGCCGAATTCGCGAATCGGCTCGGCGATGATATCGCCGACACGCCAGCGCGGATTGAGGCTCGCATGCGGATCCTGGAAGATCATCTGTGCTTCCATCGGCTTGCCGCGCCCCCTGCCCTTGACTGCGGGTGCAAAAAGGATTGCGCCTTCGCTCGGTGCATAAAGCCCGGTGACCAGTCGCGCGACCGTGGACTTGCCGCAGCCGGATTCACCGACAAGTGCGAGGCATTTCCCCTTCTCGACCGTGAAGGTGACATCCTGCACGGCGCGCAGGTAACGCTTCGGCTTGCGGTCGATCACCCGGTTGAGCCAGGGCGCGGAGACATCGAAAATGCGGGAGAGCTGATCGACTTCCAGGGCGTTGTTTGCGCTTCTCACTGAACACCTCCATCATGAACGAGACAGGCAACACTGCCCTGCCCTTCGGCAACCATCACGGGGCGGACCTGCCGGCACCGCGACCCGGCTTCAAGACAGCGCGGATTGAAAGCGCAACCGGTGGGAATGGCATTCAGCCGCGGCATTGCACCGTCGATCTGGGCAAGACGCTCGACACGGGCGCCAAGTGCCGGGATCGAGCCCATCAGGCCGCGCGTATAGGGATGTTTCGGTCGGCTCAGCACCTCTTCGACCGGACCGATCTCGATGACGCGCCCGGCATACATCACGGCCACACGGTCGGCGGTTTCCGCAATCACGCCCATGTCGTGCGTCACCAGCATGACGCCCGTGCCGTGCTCACGGCAAAGCCTGCGCAGCAATGCGGTAATCTGCGCCTGGATCGAAACGTCGAGCGCCGTTGTCGGTTCGTCGGCGATGATCAGTTGCGGATTGCCCGCAAGCGCCAGTGCGATGACGACACGCTGGCGCATGCCGCCGGAAAACTGGTGCGGATAGTGATCGATCCGCTCATCCGCGCCGGGAATACCGACCTGTTTCAGCAAGGCGATCGCCTGGGCGCGCGCTTCCGTGCGGCTTCGGCTGGAATGCAGCCGGACGGTCTCGATCAACTGCTGGCCGACGGAGAACAGCGGATTGAGCGAGGTGAGCGGATCCTGAAAGATCGCACCGACCATGCTGCCGCGGATCGATGCCATTTCCGCTTCGCCGAGATTGTCCGTGCGCTTACCACCGATGCGAATTTCGCCGGAAGCCACACGGCCGGGCGGTTCGAGCAGGCCGAGAACGGCCATGCCTGTCATCGATTTGCCCGCGCCGGATTCGCCGACGACACCGAGAATTTCGCCGCGTTTGATCGTCAACGAAACATCGGAGAGTGCGGTGAGTACTCCCTTGCGGGTCGGGAATTCGACGGACAGGCCGCGAACATCCAGCGCGAGCGCATCGGAGGCTGGTGGGTGGCAGGAAATGCTCATGACGCAACCTCGCTTTGGCTGAGATGCAGTGGATAGCTTGGAGGAAAGATCGTCTCGACCGGCGGATGCCCGTAAGTGCGTTCGGGATAACGCTTCACAAGCCTGTCGAACTGCGCCTGTGCCTGATCGCGAGCCGCCGAAAGATCGATGCCGGCAACCTGCCCGTCACGCATCGACAGGCGACCATCGACGATGGTGGCGCGGGTGACGCGCCCGGTCGCGCCATAGACGAGCGTCTGGATCGGATCGATGCGCGGTGCGATCATCCGGTCGGCCATGTCGAAGACGGCGATATCTGCTTTGGAGCCGATGGCAAGCCGACCTAGATCGGGGCGTTTGAGAGCGTCGGCACCTGCGATCGTCGCAGCGTCGTAGAAGTCCGCGGCAGATCCGGCATCGCCACGCCCTTCGGCAATGCGGTTTGCCATCAGGCCGACCGCCATGTTCAGCACCATGTCCGGCGGCGCGGTGTCGGTGCCCATCCCGATGCGGATACCCATCGCCTTCAGCTTCGAGAAGGACTTGAGCGCAGAACCATGCCGGGCCGAAACCAGCGGGCAATGGGCGACCGTGACGCCGTTTGCGGCATAGCGGGCAAGATCGTCGTTCGTGGCGACGGTCGCATGCGGTGCTATCAGGCGTGAGGAGAGCAGGCCAAGGCCATCCAGCCTTTCCGGCGCGGTGACCCCATGCAGGCGCCGAACGGTCTGCAGTTCCATTTCGCCCTGTGCCATATGCAGGCGAACCGGAAGACCCAGCTCCCCGGCATGGGCGAATGTGCGGCGCAACAGGGTCTCGGTACAGGTCTCTACACGGTCGGGGGCGAACATCCCGGAGAGCAAGCCACCGGCGGTTCCGTGGATACGGCCTGCAAAAGCCGCGGCGACATCCAGTTCCGCCAGCCCCCGCTCCTCGTCGAAGATCGGCTGCATCGCGCCCGTCTCATCGACGATCACGCCGCCGCTGCGATAGGCAGGCCCGAGCCAGACGCGCAGGCCGAGTTCCTCGGCTGCCACCGCCGCCGCCTCGAATTCCGCCACCGTCTCGCCCCAGGCGCGGTAGAAGAGCGATGCAATCGGCAGAGCCGAAGTAATGCCGTTCAGAAGAAGCTGCGCAAAAGCATAACGCTTCTGAAAGGCAAGCTCTTGCGGGCTGTACATTTCATAAGCCCGCGCTGCGTAATCCGTCGGCCAGACACGGCCTTTCTTCCAGCCTGGCTGGTTGTCCATGCCCAGAACGGTCGTGTCGAGGTCAGACAGCGCATCGAGATCGACGAAGCCGGGGCCGATCAGGGCGTCGCCCATATCGTAACGTGCCGCAACTTCGCCCTCGAACCGTTTGCCGATCCAGATGACGCGATCATTCTCGATCACCGCTTCGCCACCTTCGACGAGCCGCCGGCCTTCGGGAAAATCGGCAACGATGTAGCGAGCCTTCAGCGCCCACCGGCCGGGCGGCCGTTTTCCGAGCGGAAGGACGGACCAGTTTCTGTCTCTGATCATGGCCGTTCCCGCAGGCTCTTCCCGTCACGGGCAACGACATTGCTGGTCGTCACGACAAGCTTGCGCGGCTGGTGGGTGACGATCGCCTCACCGACACTCTCGCCCTCGACGATGACCACATCGCCACGCCCGCCGACAGCCAGCACATGGTTGGCACGGTCCATCGCCAGCGCGCCGCCTGTCGTGCAGACATCAAGCGCCATCAGCAATTCATCGTCGCGGCGCAGATTGTTCTTCATGCCGAGCAGCATGGCGCGCTCCAGCATGTCGCCATTGCCATAAGGCCCCCATGTGTCGCGAAAACCGTCGACGCCCGCGCCGAAACGCACGCCGGCAGCACGCAACCGCTTGAGCGACGGGACTTCGCGCGACGGCGGCGCGGTGGTCAGGATCGGCACGTCGAGTTCGGCGCAGGTATCGATCAGTCCCTGGCTCACGTTCCAGTCGGGCATCCCGAGGCAGAAGGCGTGGCTGACGGCCACCTTGCCCTGCATGCCGAAAGCCCGAATACGCTCGAAGATCAGCTCCATCGAAAAGGCCCCGAGTTCGCCGCCTTCATGCAGATGGATATCGATGCCCTTGCCGTATTTTTCCGCCAGCGCGAAGATCGTGTCGAGATGTCCCTTCGGGTCGCGGTCCATGCCGCAAGGGTCGAGGCCGCCGACGAGATCCGCGCCCATCGCCATCGCCTGATCGAGCAGTTCGACCGTACCGGGCCGACGCAGCAGGCCGGATTGTGGGAAGGCGACGATCTCGATCTCGACGACACCGGCAAGCTGGCGACGCGTTTCCATCACGCCTTCGAGCGCGACCAGCCCCTGATCGGTGTCGATATCCACATGGGTACGGATCAGCGTCGTGCCGTAGCCGACAGACTGCAGCGACTGGCGCATGGACTGGACATGGGCATCAAGCCCGTAGTCGCGTTTCACCTTGCGCTCGTTGTCGATCTTGTCGATCAGCCGCGGGCCGACCTCGTTGACATACCAGGGATAACCAAGCAGCGACTTGTCGAGATGGGTATGCGCATCGACCAGGCCCGGAATGGCGATGCGGCCACCGGCGTCCTCCGTTGCAATGCCTTCGTCGGCAAGTCCCGGTCCGATCGCGGCAATAAGGCCGTCCCTGATCAGGATGTCGGACGCCTCGCCCCCCATGGGTCTTGCGTTCTTAATCAGAAGATCACTCATGGATATGCCTCAGCGCAGTTTGGGATTGAGAGCGTCACGCAGCCAGTCGCCCAGCACGTTGATCGAGACGACCAGCAGACAGAGTTGCAGGCCGGGGAAAAGCACGATCCACCACTGTCCGGAAAACAGGAACTGATTGCCGATGCGGATCAGGGTGCCGAGCGACGGTTGTTCCGGCGGCATGCCGACGCCGAGGAAGGAAAGCGTCGCCTCGATCAGGATGCCGAGGCCGAAATTCAGCGTCGCGGTCACCAGAAGCGGCGTGGTGGTGTTGGGCAGGATATGCTTGATCAGGATGCGCCATGTCGGCACGCGGATCAGCCTTGCCGCCTGCACATATTCCTTGTTGCGCTCGACCATGGTCAGCGCCCGGACGGTGCGGGCATATTGCACCCAGGCGGAAAGTGATATCGCGAGCACGATAACACCGGAAGCGCCGACCTCACGCAAGGATGGCGGCAAGGCCTGCCGTGCGAGCGCCGAGACGAGGATGGCGATCAGCATGGTCGGCATCGACAGGAGAACGTCTCCGGCCCGCATCAGCAGGCCATCCGCCCATTTGCCGTAATAGCCGGCGACCAGCCCGAGCGTCGAGCCGACGATCAGCGATACCGCGACGGAAGCGGCGCCGATGACGATCGACGCCCGCGAGCCATAAAGAATGGCCGACAACAGGTCGCGGCCCTGCGTGTCGGTTCCAAGGATGAACGGCCACTGGCCGTCCTCCATCCAGATCGGCGGGATCTCGGCGTTGAGCAGGTCGAGCGAGGCGAGATCGTAAGGATTCTGGACGGTGATCAGGGGCGCGAAGAATGCCGAACCGATGAGAAGCAGCAAGAGGATTGCGGCTCCGACGGCGGAAGGGTGGTGCGTGAAACTCCACCACAAATCGGATTCCCGCAGACGGGAGAGCCAGAAGGGAGCGGAGCGGGGGGCCCGTTTCGCAGTCTGTTCAGCAGTATTGATCAAGGGTGTCATGATTGTCTCCCGTCACGCAGCGCGCAGGCGCGGGTCGATCAGCGCGTAGGCAATGTCGACGAACGTGTTCAACGTCACGAAGATGAAGGATACGATGCAGAGATAGGCCGCCATGATGGGGATATCGACGAAGGTGACGGCCTGCATGAACAGCATGCCCATGCCGGGCCACTGGAAGACGGTTTCCGTGACGAGCGCAAAGGCAATCAGGTTGCCCACCTGCATGGCGGTCAGCGTAACCACCGGCATGAGACAGTTTTTCAAGGCATGGCGAAACCAGAGTGCCCGGCGCTTCACCCCGCGGGCACGGGCGAACTTGATGAAATCGGCCCGCAATATTTCCAACATTTCGGCGCGGACGAGGCGCATAACCAGCGTGATCTGGAAAAGCGACAGGGACAGCGCAGGCAGCACGATTGCGGCACGGCCGGAGGGCGTCAGCAGTCCAGTCGACCACCAGCCGAGCTGCACGACCTCGCCGCGACCATAACCCGGCAACCAGCCTAGGCTGACGGAAAAGGCAAGGATCAGGATGATGCCGACGAAGAAACTCGGCAGCGAGACACCGACGATGGAGGAAAACTGCAGGCCTTCAGCCCACCAGCGCCCGCGGCCGATCGCGGTGAAGACGCCGAGCGGAATGCCGATCGCCAGCGATAGGATGGTGGCGATGATGACGAGTTCGAAAGTTGCCGGAAAACGCTCGCCGATCAGGGTGATGACATTCTGCTGATTGCGCCAGGAAAGGCCGAATTCACCCTGAGCGGCATTGGTGACGAAACGCAGATATTGCACCAGAAATCCGTCATTCAGGCCGAGACGGCTGCGCAACTCGTCGCGCTCCACCTGGGTGGCGCTTTCATTCACCATCATCTCGACGGGATCGCCGAGGAAACGGAAGATCAGGAAGGCGAAAAAGGCGACGGTCAGCATGACAAGGATGGCGTTGCCGACGCGTTTTACGAGGAAGGCGATCATGGTCGCGGCGTCCCTGGTTTCAGAAAAGCGAAGGGTACCCCTTGCCGGTGTGATCGACGGCAAGGGGCATGGCGACTTACATCTTCACCAGCCAGAGGCGGGGAAGGTTGTCCGAGAAGAGCGGGAAATCCTTGATCTTCGCGGTTGTCGCCCAGGCAAGCGGCTGCTGATGCAGCGGGATCATCAGGGCATGGTCCTTGGCGATCTTCAGCGATTGAGCTTCCATCGCCAGACGCTTGGTCTGGTCCAGTTCGACGGCGGAAGCCTCGGTTACCTTGTCGAATTCCTTGTCGGACCAGCCGCCCCAGTTGAAGATGCCGAACGAGCCTTCCTTCGTATGAAGAACCTGCGAGGTGAGGCTGTAGGTGTCGAGCATGGGCAGGGTCGCCCAGCCGAGCGTGTAGACATCGACCTTGCCGGACGAGCGCTTCGGTGTCTGAACCGCACGGGTGCCCTGGTCCAGTTTGGGCTTCAGGCCGACGCGCGACCACATGGAAGCAACCGCCTGGCAGATCTGCTCCTCGTTGACGAGGCTGTCGGCACAGTTGAACTCGAATTCGAAACCTTCCGCACCTGCTTCCTTCAGCAGAGCCTTGGCCTTCTCCGGATCGGCCTTGACCGGCGTATCGAGTGCTGCGTCATAACCGGGGATCTGCGGGGCCACGAGCGCGCCGGCATTGCGCGATTTTCCGCGCATCACCTTCTTGTTGATGAGATCGAGATCGATGGCGAGCTGCATCGCCTGGCGAACGCGCAGATCCTTCATCGGGTTTGCAGCACCGGACAGAAGCTGATCACGCTGGGAAAAACCGATCATTACGGTGCGAAGGTCAGTGCCTTCCAGCACCTTGACCTCGGGCGAAGCGGCAAGCCGCGGCAGATCCTGCACCGGCGCCTGGTCGGTGAAATCGATATCGCCGGCCAGAAGGGCAGCAACACGAGTTGCCGGCGAGGCAATCGGGGTCAGCTCGATCCGGTCGATATTGTGTTCAGGCTTGTCCCACCAGCCGTCGAATTTGGTGAAGACCGTCTTTGCGTCCGGCTGGCGGCTTTCGAGCTTGAACGGTCCGGTGCCGTTTTCATTGTAGGTGGCATAACCTTCGGTGCCGGATCCGACATCGGTCGGCGCTTCGGCATTATTGTCCTTCAGCCAGCCCGCATCGAAGATGTAGATGGTTGTAAGGTCATTCGGCAGAAGCGGGTAATTGGCCGAGACATCGATCTCGATCGTGTGTGCATCGATGACGCGGGAGCCCTTATAGGCCGGAATATTGCCGCGCAGCGGCGACTTCGGGTCCGAGGCACGCTTCAGGGATGCCTGCACATCTTCAGCCGTGAAATCGGCGCCGTTGTGGAACTTCACGCCTTCCCGCAGCTTGAACCGCCATGTCGTCGGCGAGACGATTTCCCAGGAGGTGGCGAGCGCCGGCTCGATCTTGAGATTGCGATCATAACGGACCAGCCCCTCATAAGCGTGGTTGAGGACGCCAAGCGCAAAACTGTCGCCGTAGGAATAGGGATCGAGCGAGCTGATATCGCGCGAGGCACCCCATTTCAACGTTCCGGCAGTGGCCGGCATCGCAAGAGCAAGAAGCGCAACGCCCCCCACCAGAATTCTCGATAAACGCATTGATAATTCCCCTCGGATTGCATGCAATTCTCACAAGACGATGCTTGGGACTGGAATGCATGGCGTTAAAACCGGCTGCTGAAGGTGGCTTTTGGCGCTTTCTCTATCAGCTTGCCTTCATGCTAAATCAGAACGAATGCAAACTCAATATATAATTGCATGCAATTTATTAGACTGGATGACGTACGATTTTTATGCGATATGCTGATGAAACTGCATTCATTCGAAAGAGCGACAGCAATGTCCACGAACCTCAGCAGAAGTGATGCGATCTACGCCTCGCTGCGCCGCGCAATTCTCGAGCAGGCCCTGAAGCCCGGTACGAAACTACCGGAAGATTCCATCGGCGATACATTCGGCGTCAGCCGCACGAGTGCCCGTAATGCGTTGCTAAGGCTGGCTTCCGACGGCCTTGTCGAGATCAAGCCGAACCGCGGCGCAGCCGTCGCCATGCCGACGCTGGAAGAAGCGGAAGAGGTTTTTGCTCTGAGACGTTGCCTGGAGCGTGAAGTGATCGAAAGGCTGTGCAAGCGCATGCCGCGCGATGGCATCGACGCGCTGATCAGCCATGTTCGGGAAGAAGAAAGGGCGCTTCAGGCATCTTCGCCGCGCTCCATCCGGCTTGCCGGCGAATTTCATATCCTGCTTGCCGAACTCACCGGATCGAAACTGTTGATAGACTTCATCAGCCAGGTCGTCTCGCGCTCGTCGCTGATCCTCGCGCGTTTCGGAAGACCGCATTCCGCCGAATGCGGGATCGACGAACATGTGCAGTTGATCGAGGCGCTCAAGGAGCAGGATCCGCAGACGGCTTGCCGGATCATGGACCACCATTTGCATGCAGTCGAAGACCGCGCCAAGACGGATGACAAGGATGACGGCCCCGACATCACCGAAATTCTCAGCCGCTACATGTCGGCGTCCGATTGACATGAGCCAGCAGGAAAAGACCACTGCGCGGTCCAGGCGCGGCATGGTGACGAGCCCGCATCATCTCGCCAGCGAAGCCGGAGCCAAGGTCCTGCGCCGCGGTGGCACAGCGATCGAGGCGGTGATCGCTGCAGGTGCTGCGCTGACAGTGCTTTATCCGCATTTTTGCGGGCTGGGCGGCGATGCGATATGGATCATCGCCGACCGCGCCGGCCGGCGCAAGGCGATCATGGGGATCGGCCAGGCTGCAAATGACCTACCGAAGTTCGAAACCATCCCTGCCCGCGGTCCGCTTTCGGCGCTGACCACGGCAGCAGTCGTCGACAGCTGGGGCCAGGCACTCAATTTTTCGCAGGAAAACTGGCAGGGCAAGGAAAGTCTTGCGTCGCTGCTCGGCGATGCGATCGAACTGGCGGAAGAAGGGTTTCCGGTCAGCAGTTCGCAACAGCATTGGCATGCCTTTCGAAGCGCTGAGATCGAAAGCTGGCCGGGGATCGCAAATGCTTTCGTCACGGAAGGACATCAACGTCAACCGCAGCTTGCCGAAGTGCTGAAAGCGATCGCTCTGCATGGGCATCGCGAATTCTACGAGGGCGAACTCGCTAGCCGCATCGCCAGGGCGCTGGAGGCAGCCGGCAGCCCGATCCGGGCGGACGATCTGGCAAAGACCGTGGCCACCCTTGCCGAGCCGGTGTCGCTCACCTATCGCGATATCGAGCTTCTGGCCCCGCCGCCCCCCTCGCAGGGTATTTCGACGCTCGCCATCATGGGCATATTGTCGAATTTCTCGATGCGGAATGTCGATCCGACCTCCGCCGATTTCTACCATCTCTGCGTAGAGGCGGTAAAACAGGCGTTTCACGACCGGGGGCAGATCGCCGATCCGGATTTCGCCGCGCAACGTTGCGCAGAATGGCTGGCGGGCGATTATCTTGCGGCCAAGGCGGCGGCGATCGATCGCAAATCCGCCCTGCCCTGGCCTCACCGTTTCCAGACCGGCGACACGGTTTATCTCGCAGCGGTCGACTCCGAAGGCCGATCGGCAAGCGTGCTGCAGAGCACCTATTATGACTGGGGCAGTGGCGTATTGCTGCCGGATACCGGCATTCTCTGGCAGAACCGCGGAGCGGCGTTCAGCACCGATCCGAAAAGCCCGAACGTGCTGGCGCCCGGCAAGCGGCCCTTTTACACGCTCAATCCCGGCCTCGGCCTGAAGAACGGGATGCCGCATCTTCTCTACGGTACCCAGGGCGCAGACGGCCAGCCGCAGACGCTGACCGTTCTCCTCAGCCGTCTTATAGACCACGGCTTTGACCCACTATCCGCCCTTTCGGCGCCCCGTTTCCTTTTGGGCAGAACCTTCTCCGACACCCGCAACAACCTCAAGATCGAGGATGCCGTCGGCGATGATGTTCTGGCCGAGCTTGCGGGTCGCGGGCACGAGGTCATTCCGATCTCGGCGCTGAATGCCCTTTCCGGTCAGGCCGGCGTCATTCGATTGGACGGCGACGGCTGGATGGACGGAGCGCATGACCCGCGCAGCGATGGCTGCGCTGTCGGAATATAGGTTTCAGATGAAAGTCGATCTCGTTCTCCGTAATGCCTTGATCGCCCGACATCCGGGCCTGGTCGATATCGCCATTAGGGACGGCCTGATTGCCGAAATAGGAAGCCGGATCTCCTGTGAGGCGGTCGAGGAAGAGGATCTCGAAGGGGCATTTGCCTTTCCCGGCTTCGTCGACAGCCATATCCATCTCGACAAGGCCTGTATCATGGAGCGCTGCTCGATCTGCGCGGGTACGCTCGAAGAGGCTGTGCGCGAGACGGCGAAGGCAAAGGCCGGGTTCTCCGAAGACGACGTCTACAAGCGGGCCTCGGCGCTGGTCGAAAAGGCCATCATGCATGGCACCAACCGCATGCGGACATTCGTTGAAATCGACCCTCGCGCCGGAATGCGCTCCTTCGAGGCGATCAGGCGGGTGCGCGAGGATTACGCCTTTGCAATCGATATCCAGATCTGCGCCTTCGCGCAGGAGGGGCTGACGCACGAGCCGGAAACGGAAGCCATGCTCGACGAGGCGCTTCGCTCGGGCGCCGACCTGATCGGCGGCTGCCCCTATACTGATACCGATGCCACAGAACATGTCCGCAGAATTTTCGCACTTGCGCGCAAACATGATGTCGATGTCGATTTTCATCTCGATTTCAGCCTCGACCCGGCAAAAACCGATCTGCCGGGGGTGATCGAGGCGACGCGGAAGAATGGTTATGCCGGTCGCGTGACGATAGGGCATGTCACCAATCTGTCAGCGCTCGATCCCGCTGCGCTTTCCACGGTTGGAAAGAAGATTGCCGAGGCGGGTATCGCGCTCACTGTTCTGCCTGCAACCGACCTTTTTCTCATGGGGCGGCAATATGGCTCGAATGTTCCGCGCGGTATCGCACCTGCCAACGCCCTTGCGGCTTTGGGCGTTAAAACGGCAATCGCGACCAATAATGTACTGAACCCGTTCACCCCGTTCGGTGACGCGTCGCTGGCGCGCATGGCCAATCTCTATGCCAACGTCATGCAGCTATCACGTGACGCCGACATCGAGCTTGTC
The DNA here is from genome assembly GCF_014198105.1 of Aliirhizobium cellulosilyticum. NCBI lineage: Bacteria > Pseudomonadati > Pseudomonadota > Alphaproteobacteria > Hyphomicrobiales > Rhizobiaceae > Aliirhizobium > Aliirhizobium cellulosilyticum. Next base: position 414,672 of record NZ_JACIGW010000003.1, read on the forward strand.
TTCGACATGGTGGGAGCGAAAGCAGCAGCAGTTACCGGCTTTCGACATGATCTGGCGGTCGGCCAACCGGCAGATATCGTCACTCTCGATGCCGCAAATCCATCCGAGATCGTCCGTTCCTCAGCCCCCACCCTTGCGGGATGGAAGCGCGGGCGAAAGACATTCGTTCGCCCGAAAGCGCGGTTGCTCTGAGGCGATTGCATTTACGTCAATGCGAGCAATCCGGGATGCCTGTCGGTTTCCCCGGCTGCAGGAATGCTGCTTTGGCTGCCGCGTCGCGAGCAGGCTATACCGGCCGCGACCGAAGCGCGTTCCATGGCCGCCTTGAGCGGCAGGCCGCGATCGAGTGCTGAAGCAAGCACGCCGACAAAGCAGTCGCCGGCCGCTGTCGTGTCCTTTACATCGATCGGCAGAGCCGTGACCCGGATTTCATCTCCATCGACACAGGCTTCCGCACCGTCTCCACCCAGAGTTCGCAGAACGCCGGTGCCAAGGCGGATCGAGAGCGCTGCGGCGGATGCTCCGCAGCCTAGCCAACCGGCCAGCGCCTCGGCCTCATCTTCGTTGACGACGACAAGGCCGCAGAGCGACAGTATCTTTTCGGACAGAGGGAAGGCCGGAGCGAGGTTGAGGATCGACAGGGCCTTCGAGGCACTTGCGCGGTGGATGAGCTTTTCCACTTCCGCCACATCGTTTTCCATCTGCATCAGCACGACATTTGCTCGCTGCAACAGGTCCTCTTCCACGGCATCCGAAGAGGCGGAAAGATTGGCGCCGGAGGCGACCACGATCATGTTGCGGCCTCTGGCATCGATATGGATAGAGGCGTTGCCTGTCGGCTCATCCACACGGGCGACACGGCTGATATCCGCCGCAGTGGCAAGGTTCTGCAGACCGATTTCGGCAAGGCTGTCATTGCCGACCGCACCGACCATCACCACTTCGGCGCCATCCCGTGCCGCCGCGAGCGCCTGATTAGCTCCCTTGCCGCCGGCTTCCGTGCGAAAACCCTTGGCAAGCAGGGTCTGCCCCGGTTGCGGCATCTCCTCGACCTCGTAGACGAAGTCGACGTTGATGGAGCCGAAGGTGATGATCATAACATGTCTTCCTTCAAGCGACCTGAACGAAGTGGCCTTCGCCGGCTTCTTCATAGGTGCGTTTGGGCGGAACGTAATCGGCGGCGCGGAACGGGCTCTTGATCTCGTCATTGGAGATGCGGCGCGTCTGGCGACGTGACGGATCGGCGATCGGAACCGCCGCCATCAGGCGCTTGGTATAATCGTGCTGCGGGTTTTCGAACACGGCCTGACGCGGGCCGATTTCGACGATTTCACCGAGATACATGACCGCAACGCGGTGGCTGATGCGCTCGACAACCGCCATGTCATGGCTGATGAAGAGGTAACCCAGCCCAAGCTTTTCCTGAAGGTCCAGCATCAGGTTGATGACCTGCGCCTTGACCGACACATCGAGCGCCGAAACGGATTCGTCGGCGATCAACAGCTTGGGTTCCAGAGCAAGCGCACGGGCGATGCAGACACGCTGCCGCTGGCCGCCGGAAAACTCGTGCGGGAAACGATCCGCCATCGACGCGGCAAGACCAACGCGTTCCAGGAGTTCCCCGACACGGTCACGCGCATTCGATGCACTCACCAGACCATGGGTGATCATCGGCTCGGCGATCGCCTGCCCGACACGAATGCGCGGGTTGAGGCTTTCGAACGGATCCTGAAAGATCATCTGCGCTTCGCGGCGAATGTCCGTCAGTTCCGTTTTTCCGGCTTTCAGCACGTTCTTGCCATCGATCCGTACTTCGCCCGACACCGGATCGGTGAGGCGAATGATCGAGCGGCCGGTGGTGGACTTGCCGCAACCGGATTCGCCGACCAGCGACAGGGTTTCGCCCTGACGAAGCTCCAGCGAAACACTTTCGACGGCATGGATACGGCCGATCGTTTTGCGCAGGAAGCCCCGCTTGACCGGAAAGCGGGTGATCAGGTTGTCGACCTTGAGGATCGGCGGCTGATCGCGCTTGACGGTGTCCTCGGTCGCCTTGACCGGCTTGATCTCGCCGGTCTGCATGTCGACCTGCGGGAACCGCAGCGGACGATCCTTGCCGGTCATCGAGCCAAGCTGCGGCACGGCCGACAGAAGCGCACGGGTATAGGGATGTTTTGCGCCGGCAAAGAGATCGTGCGTCGTTCCGGTCTCCACCTGCTCGCCGCGATACATGACGACGGTGCGGTCGGAGATTTCCGCGACCACGCCCATGTCATGGGTGATGAAGAGGACCGACATGCCCTCCTCTTCCTGCAGCGTCTTGATCAGCTCAAGAATCTGCGCCTGGATGGTGACGTCGAGCGCGGTTGTCGGCTCGTCCGCGATCAGAAGCTTCGGATCGCAGGCAAGCGCGATCGCGATCACGACACGCTGGCGCATGCCGCCCGAAAAGTTCATCGGATATTCGTTGAGGCGCGACTTGGCCGAGGGAATCCGGACCTTTTCGAGAAGCCGTACGGCTTCAGCCTGAGCTTGGCTTTCCGACATGCCGCGATGCTGACGCAGCACTTCGGTGATCTGCTCACCGATCTTCAGGACCGGGTTGAGCGAGGTCATTGGTTCCTGAAAGATCATGCCGATACGGTTGCCGCGGATCTTCTGCATGTCTTCGAGCGGGATGGACAGAAGATCCTTGCCCTCGAATTCAATCTTGCCGGTCACGCGGGAGTTTCCGGGCGACAGCAGGCGCATGACCGACATGGCCGTGACGCTTTTGCCGGAACCGGATTCGCCGACGACGGCAACGGTTTCCTTCGGTGCGATGTCGAAGCTCACATCTTTGACGACATTGCGCCACTCGCCGCCGACGCGGAAAGCCGTGTTGAGGTTGGAGATGGAGAGAATTGGACTTGTCATGATCTTAGCCCTCGCGACGCGGATTGAGGATGTCGCGCAGGCTGTCACCGATCAGATTGATCGCGACGATGAGCAACAGAAGGGCGATGCCCGGGAAGAGGCTGATCCAGTAATCGCCGGAGAGCAGATATTCGAAACCGTTCGAGATCAGGAGACCCAGCGACGGTTCGGTGACCGGCAGGCCGATACCGAGGAAGGAGAGTGTCGCTTCCAGCATGATTGCATAGGCAACGCGCATGGTGGCGACCACGATCAGCGGCGGCAGGCAGTTGGGCAGGATGTGCCGAAACAAGATGCTGCGGTCCGGCAGCGCCATCGAGCGGGCGGCATCGACATAGGCGCGCTTGCGCTCCACCAGTGCCGAACCGCGGATCGTGCGGGCGTAATAGGCCCACTGCGTCACGACGAGCGCCAAAATGATCTTGTCGACGCCCTGACCGAGGATGGCGAGGAAGATCAGCGCGATCAGGATGGCGGGGAAGCTGAGCTGGATGTCGACGATACGCATCAGGATCGAGTCGGTCCGGCCACCGACATAGGCGCTGACGAGGCCGATGGAAGCGCCTATGACCAATGCGATCGCCGCGCTGGAAAGGCCGACGAGGATACTGGTGCGCAGGCCATAAAGGATGGCGCTAAACAGGTCGCGCCCCTGTGTGTCGGTGCCGATCAAATAGGTCGTGCCCGACATGCTCTCAGAACCTGGCGGCAGGCGACCATCCATGATGTCGAGCTGTGCGAGATCGTAAGGGTTCTGCGGTGCAATCAGCGGCGCGAAGATTGCCGCAAGAATGAAGATGGTCACCAGCACCATACCGAGTAGCGCAAGCTTGTCATGCAGCAAGGCATAGATGATTTCGCGCGCGGGCGAACGGGAAGTGGATTTTGCACCGCTGTTTGCAGTGGCATGAACTGAAGTGGTGGAGGACGAGGTATTGTCGGTCATCACGAGTTCCCCTCAAGACGGACGCGGGGATCGACGATCGAATAAAGAATGTCGACCAGAAGGTTGATGACGCTGAACATCACGACGGTGATCATCAGGTAGGCGAGGATTACGGGGCGATCGAGAACACCGATGGCGTCGATGATCAGCTTGCCCATGCCCGGCCATGCAAAAATGGTTTCGGTGACGACAGCAAAAGCAATCAGCGAGCCGAGTTCGAGACCGATGACGGTGATCAGCGGGATGAGTGTATTCTTCAGCACGTGCACGGTGACGATACGGCGTTCCGGCAGCCCCTTGGCGCGGGCGAAACGGACGAAATCTAGCTGCATGGTTTCCATCACGCCGGCGCGAGTGAGACGGATGACCAGCGAGATCTTGAAAAGCGCCAGATTGAAGGCCGGCAGGAACAGATGCGACAGGCCATCCCATGTGAACATCGACAGCGGCACGCCAAACACATTGACGGTATCGCCACGGCCCGATGACGGCAGCCAGCCGAGATAGACGCTGAAATACATGATCATGACGAGGCCGATCCAGAAGGTCGGCAGGCTGAAGCCGAGGATCGAGAAGGTCATGATCGATTTTGAGATAAATCCCTTGGGCTTCAAGCCGGCATAAACGCCGAGCGGAATACCGATGACCAGCGCCATGGCGAGCGCCACGAAAGCCAGTTCCAAGGTCGCCGGCATCCGGTTCAGGATCAGCGTCAGGGCCGGCTGGTTGAACACGAATGAATTGCCGAGATCACCGGAGAGAGCGTTGGTCAGAAAGATCCAGTACTGCTCCCAGACCGACTTATCGAGACCGAAGGCCTGAATGACCTGCAAACGTTCGGCCGGTGTCGCGGTCGGGCTCAAGAGGACGTCGACCGGGTTGCCGACGAGAAAGAGGCCGGCAAACACCAGAACAGACATGACGAAAAGTGTGAGCACGGTCTGCAGGGACCGGCTTAATAGATATCCGCTCATGCGTGTGAGCCTCCCGTAGTTCGGATCTCGGGCGCTTCGCCGCCATGGCGGACAATTCGCTCGATCAGCAATTCGATAAACCCGGTCTCGTCGACATCGGTAACAACAGTGGTATTGGACGGCCGGTTCATCTTGTTGTAGAAATCGGCATAGGTATACCCCATCGTCAGGCCGGTAACCTGCACGCCGACAAAAGCCTCACGGCTGGTGAACAGTTCAGGACGGATGAGCCAGGCGATCGTCGTCGCATCATGAATCGGGCCGCCCGGACGACCGAAGCGCTTTTCGTCGCTGCGGTCGAAAGTGGTGAAGAGATTGTAGAGTGCGGCACCCGCCTCGCCGCCGGCGCGGAACCGCTCGAAATGGTCTGCCGTAAACAAAGCCTGAAAGGTCATGTCGAGGGGCATCAGCACGATCGGCACGCCAGACTGGAAAACGATCTCGGCCGCATGCGGATCGGCATAGATGTTGAACTCCGCCCAGGGCGTGCGATGGCCAAGCGCCGTGAAGGCACCGCCCATCGATACGATCTGGCGAATGCCGCGCGCGACATCCGGATGCTGGATCAGCGCCAGTGCGACATTCGTGAGCGGTCCGATGGCGCAAATGGTGATCTGCTCACCCGCCGTTACGGCGGCGCGAGCCGAACGCACGATAAACTGGATTGCACTCTCTTCTGCCGGCACGACATCGCCCGCCTTGACCAGCTTGTCATCGAACGAACCGATGCGAGCGTATTTGCCATAAACCTGTTCGCGCACCAGCGGGCCACTTGCGCCGGCAAAAACCGGTACGTCACGGCGGCCGCTTACGCCCACCAGCTTGCAGGCATTGGTAACGGTATGTTCGAGTGAAACATTGCCGGCCACGATCGACAGGCCGAGAACCTCGATTTCCGGCGAGGCAAGCGCCATCAGGATGGCGGCGGCATCGTCCACGCCCGGATCCGCATCGATGATGACCTTGTGGATGCTCATGCGACAGCCTTTTCGTCAGCGTAGCGCGACAGGCGCTCCAGGAAGAAGGCAATCACGCCTTCCGCATCGACCCTGGTGACGATATCTGCATTCGGCTCCAGCCCGCTCTTGCCATACCAGTCGGCAATCGTCTGGCCCATGCAAAGCTCGCTTTCGTATTCGACGAAGACGCGCGCCTTCTGCGTCTCGAACAAATGCGGCGCGAGGATGTAGGCCATGACCAGCGGGTCATGAAGCGGGCCGCCGCGCGAGCCGTAACGGCGCACATCGTTGCGGTCCCAGAAAGCCATGAGTTCGGCCAGCGTTTCGGAAATACGGCCGCTGACGCGCGAAAATTCGGCGACATGCTCCGGCTTCAGCATCACCTGATGGGTCGCGTCAAGCGCCAGCGCCACGATCGGGATGCCGCTCGAAAATACAATATGCGCGGCGTGTGGATCGGCGAGAACGTTGAATTCCGAGGTCATCGTGCGGTTGCCCGGCTCGCGATAGGCACCGCCCATCATGACGATGCGTTCGATACCGTCGGCCAATTGCGGTTTCATCCGTAGGGCCACCGCAACATTGGTGAGCGGTCCAAGGCAGCAGAGCGTGATGCGCTCACCGGTTTCGGCAGCATTGCCGAGCGCTTCGATAAGAAAATCGACGGCGGACATCGCTTCCGCCTTCTTCACCGGCTCCGGCAGCGTCGTGTTGCCGAGGCCCGTCTTGCCATGGAACTGTCCATGGATCGGCTCGCGTAGCATCGGCCGGAAACAACCGGCATAGACAGGGATATCAATGCGGTTTCCGAGCTCGCAAACCTGCAGCGCATTACGCACCGTACGCTCCAGCGGCTGGTTGCCGCAGACCGGAGTTATGCCAAGGATCTTCAGTTCCGGCGAAACGAATGCGGTCAAAAGCGCAATCGTGTCATCGATACCGGGATCACAATCGACGATGATCGAAGTCGGCTTCATACAAAATGCCTTCAATGTGGGAATCAGAAACGTCAAAGGGCGCCGATACTGCGCAATACGCCGGCGATTTCCTCGCGCGCCGCGTCATTCAGCGGCATTTGCGGATGCATCGGCGCACCAACGGCAAATCCTTGCAGGTCGAGCGCCGTCTTGATGCAGGCGGCGATCGAATATTTCGCGAAAACCTCGTTCAGCTTCCAGAGTGGCCGCTGCAGCTCCATTGCCCGCGCCCAATCACCCGCCTTGGCGGTTTCGTAGAGTTCAATGCTCTGTCTGGGCGCGATACAGGCCGGTCCAGCCATCCAGCCAACCCCGCCGATCATCATCACGCAGGTCGGAATGTGTGCGGAAGCTGCAAACACTTCCATCCGGCCACGCGTCCGCTCGATGATGGAGAGAAGACGACCGGTATTGGTGGAAGCGTCCTTGATGTAACGGATATTGTCGATACGGCTCAGGCGCTCGATAACCGGGAGAGAGAGGTCGGAGCGCTGGAACTGGGGATTGGTGTAGAGCACCACAGGGCGCCCTTTTGCCGCCTTGGCGATTGCGGTGAAATAGGCTTCAACGCCCTCGTCGCTGATCGGGAAGTAGGCTTCCAGGATGGCCAGAATCCCGTCGGCGCCCGAGTTCACCATATATTCGGTCTGGGCAACGGCATCGGCTGTTGATGTCGACGCCACGCCGGCGACAACGGGGACACGGCCACTGCTGGCCGAGATCACCGTGTCGACGACGCGGCGCCTTTGCTCTTGGGAGAGATAGGCAAATTCACCAGTGCTGCCGAGCGGCGCGAGGCCATGGACACCTTCATCGATGAGATGGTCCACCAGATCTGCAAGCAGATTCCGCATCACATTGCCGGCTTCGTCGATCGGCGAGACGAGATAGGGAAATACACCGCTGAAGGACATTGTGAACCGCTCCTCTTTCGATCAGTTCGGCTTCACGTAATAGGGAAGCGTGTAGCCGTCGGAGCGACCCGCATAGTTTATGTCGCTCTTCACCGCCCAGGTATTGGCGAGATAGAAGACCGGGATGACGCCGAGGTCGGTCATCGCGATTTCCGTGGCCTTCTTCAGCAGGTCCTCGCGCTTGGCATCGTCCAGCGTTGCACGGGCTTCGTTGAGCGCCTTGTCGAATTCCGGGTTGGAATAACGACCGCGATTGCCCTGGCCGGCCTTTTCGCCATAGGTCTCAAGGATAGGCCCGAGAACGCCCGAAGCTTCGCCGGTTTCGACGGCAGCACCACCCATGATGAACGAGAACTCGAGGTTCGAGGCGCGGGTGAAATAAACGCTGCCTGGCAGGGTGGCGACTTCGGTCTTAACGCCGACGCGGCTGAAGAACTGGCCGATTGCCTGTGCCACCTTGCTGTCGTTCGGATAACGGTCGTTGGAGGCATGGAAGGTCAGCGCAAAACCATCCGGGTAACCGGCCTTGGCAAGCAGTTCCTTCGCCTTGTTCGGATCATAGGCATCGACCTTGATGGCCGGATCATAACCGAAATAACCCTCCGGCACGACCTGGCCGGCAGGTACGCCCTGCCCGTCCATTATCCGATCGACCAGCGCCTCGCGGTTGATCGACAGCGAAAGCGCACGGCGCACATCGGCGTTCAAGAGCGGGTTCTTGCCGTCAGGACCCTTGGCGAACGGCGATTGTTCGCGGTTCTGGTCCATATGCAGATACATGATGCGGTTGCCGGCAATGTTGACGACCTTCATCTTGTCGGAGGCTTCCAGGCGGCGGGTATCGGCCGTCGGGATGTTTTCGATCATGTCGACATCGCCCGAAAGCATGGCGGCAACACGGGCGCTCGGGTTTTTGAAGACACGGAAGGTGACCTTGTCCCACTGAGCCTTTTCACCCCAATAGGCATCGTTTTTCTCAACGACGACGTTATCATCCGGAGACCACGAGACGAACTTGAACGGCCCGGTGCCGATGACGCCCTTGCCGGTGTTCATCTCACCGGTCGTGAGCTTTTCCATCTCGGCCGGCAGGATGGCGATACGGCTGAGGTTGTTCAAGAGCAGCGGCGTCGGGCCGGAGGTCTTGATGCGCACCGTCAGCGGATCGACGGCCGTGACTTCGGTGATCGCCTTCACATAGGCGGCAAACGAGCTCGGGCTGTTGGTGGACGCAAGCGGAATGCGCTTGATGCTGGCGACCACGTCTTCAGCGGTGAAATCGCTGCCGTCGTGGAATTTCACGCCTTCGCGCAGTTTGAATTCCCAGGTCGTGTCATCAACGATCTGCCAGGAGACTGCCAGCGCCGGCTGGATCTGCTGCTTGTCGTCCTGATTGACGAGGCCGTCGAAAATATTGCGCGCCATCGCGCTATTGGGGCCGACGACATAGAATTGCGGATCCATGGATGTCGTCGAGGCGGAAAGACCGACGGTCAAGTCCTTTGCCTGGCTTGCGAGCGGCATGGCGGAAACAGACGCTACCAATGCGGCTGCGAACACAGAAAACTTCATGGTGAGGACTCCTCCGGGTTGTCCAATCTCCGCACTCTCCCTGCGGGGTGGAGATGAGTTAAAGCTTTCTTACAAGAAAGAAAAATTGCATTTTGTACTCGATCCATGCCTAAATGTTATGGAGAGGATAGCAGCATGCGATTGAAACCACGTCAGGTAGAGGCCTTCAGGGCCGTGATGATGGCCGGGGGCATTACCGCGGCGGCAGATGCCCTGAATGTTACGCAACCCGCCGTCAGCCGGTTGATCCGCGATCTCGAGGACGTCGTTCAGATTACATTGTTCGAGCGGATCGGCGCACGCCTCATACCGACCTCCGAGGCGACCCAGCTCTATCGGGAGGTCGAGCGGCTTTATCTGGGTCTCGACCAGATTGCCCAGGCCGCCGACGATATCCGCCTGCACAAGAATACCGTTCTTCGTATCGGCAGCGTGACATCACTTGTCCGTCCCTATCTGCATCGGGCCATAGTCGACGTGATCGGCGAGCGGCTGGATATTCCTCTGGTTATCGAGGTCGAGAACAGTCGTTACATCTGGGACATGGTCGAGCGGAACCGCTACGATCTCGGCCTGGTCTTCGCTTCGCCGCGCATGGCCGACAAAAACGCCGTTCGTCTGCACAGCACGCATGCCGTTGCCGCGATGGCGCCGGGCCATCGTTTGGCCGGGCGTTCCGTCATTACGCCCTCCGATCTCATCGATGAGCGGGTGCTGATACCGGGCCGGAATTCACCTTTGCGCCTCTCACTCGAGAGGGCCTTTTCCCGCGAGGAGCATCAGCCGGTCAGCACTATGGAAACATCCATGCTGAACTGCTGCTACTTCGCCGCGGCCGGCATGGGAGTGGGGATCGTCGATCACACCAGCCTCAGGTCCGCAGAGGCGGATGTGATCTCCATCCCGTTCGAACCGAATATCGAGGTTTCCTATTTCGCCATACGCCCAAGCGGCGGTCAACGGATCGCCATCCTCGACGAGATCATCAACAGGATCCAGCACCTGATCCAGAACTGACCGCGAGCCTGTTTTTCCTGCCGGCGCTTGGTTACGGCTGATTGGCGGCCTTTCGCACTGGAGCCAGCAATTCCGCCTGATCGGCAACGATGGAAGCAGCCTCGGTCCTCAAGACGTCCTTGGCGTTCTTGCGGGCATTCTCAAGCGCAAGATCGGCGCTCAGGCTGCGCTCGTTGGCCTGCAACCCGTCATCCTCGCCACGCAGCACACCGTCATCTCCTTCTGCACGCGCCTTCAGGCGGCTTTCAAGGGCTTTCATCTCTTCTCGGCGCTCGGCCTCATTCAGGGAGATGACGCGCTTTTCCCGTTGCGCTTTCAACTCCGCAGCGTCTTCGACGAAACGCTGAAAATCCTTGTCGTCTTTCACGCGGGTTTCATGACGGCTCAGGAGTTGCGGCAGCAACGAAGTTGTCTTGTTTGATGCGGTATATCTGGCCGGCTTGATCTTGTCCCACGGCAACGCATTGTCATAGCTCGATTCGCCAACGATCTTCGAGTCCAGGAGACCCGGCAAAGTAATGTCAGGCGTCACACCACGAAGCTGGGTCGTGCCACCGTCTATCCTGAAAAACTGCGCGATCGTCAGCTTCAACTGGCCGTATTTCGGCGTATTGTTGCGAACGGCCTGATCGAGATCGATGACGGTCTGAACCGTACCCTTGCCGAAACTGGGCTCGCCGATGATCACGCCGCGACCATAATCCTGTATCGCCGCTGCAAAGATTTCTGATGCCGACGCGGAGCCGCGATTGATCAGCACGCCGACCGGGCCAGCCCAGGCCGGCTTGGAAAGATCATCGCTTTCGACCTCGACCCTGCCCGCCGCATCGCGCTGCTGAACGACCGGACCCTTGCCGACGAACAGACCGGTCAGGTCGATCGCTTCGGTCAGCGAACCGCCGCCATTGTCGCGCAAGTCGATCAGGACGCCATCGACCTTTTCCTGCTTCAACTCCCCGAGAAGCTTGGCGACGTCGCGGCTGGCGCTGCGGTAATCCTTGTCGCCTTTGCGGCGCGCATCGAAATCCTCGTAGAAGGCCGGCAGGGTAATGACCCCGATCTTGCGGGGCACACCATGATCATCGATGGGCAGGACGGTTTTCTTCGCAGCCTGTTTTTCAAGGCTGATCTTGTCGCGCACCAGGCTGATCACCCGATGGCTTGCATTCGCGGCAGTCTCGGCGGGAAGGATATCGAGCCGCACGACGGAGTCCTTCTCGCCGCGGATAAGCTGGACAACTTCGTCGAGGCGGATGCCGACGACTTCCTTGACCGCGCCATCCTTGCCCTGGCCAACGCCGATGATGCGATCTCCGACCGCCAGCTGCTCGGATAGCTGGGCCGGACCGCCGGGCACGAGTTCGCGAATGGTCGTGTAGCCGTCCCGTTCCTGCAGAACCGCCCCGATGCCGACCAGCGAAAGCTTCATCGAAATGTCGAAATCAGCCGAGGCGGCAGCACCGAAATAGTCGGTATGCGGATCGACGGAGGTTGTGTAGGCAGCCATGAAGGACTGGAACACGTCATCACTCTTGTAGGTGTAGACGCGCTGCTGGATGTTCTCGTAACGCTTGTCGAGCGTATTGCGAATTGTGTCGCTTGTCTGGCCGGCTAGTTTCAGCCGCAGCCAGTCGTTCTTGACACTCTTGCGCCACAGGTCATGAAGCTGTGCTTCCGATTGCGCCCATGGGTCATCCTCACGCGACAGAGGAAAATCTTCCTTGGCGCTGAAATCGAAGCCCTGCTTGAGCAGGTCCCGCGCATATGCCATGCGATCGACAACGCGCTGCGAATAGACGTTGAATATCGAAAACGGGATCTTCAGGTCTTCGTTGACGATGGCATCGTCGATCCTGGTCTTGTTGACCATGAACTTGTCGATATCGGCCTGCAGGAAAAAGCTCCGGTCCGGATCGAGCGACTTCAGATATCGATCCATGATTTTCGCAGACAGGGCATCGTCGAGCGGAACCGGCTTGTAGGCATAGCGCTCAAGGAATTGCGCGCTCAGATTTGCGGCCTCCGCCTGGCTCTTTTGCGGCGCAAGAACCGGTGGCGGGCCAAGCTCCAGGGCATAGGCCGACGGTGCCATTAGAAGAAACAGGCCAACGAAACCGTAACGAGCGCGCATTCAGCTATAATCCCAAGTGCAGAATAAACAGACTGTCAGGTGTTGCATCAACCGTGCCGTTTTAGCAACCCAACTCTATGCGCAATAATTTGTGTCTAACGCCCACATTATCGACAAAATTGCTGTCGCGAGCCGGCTCCCGCTCTGCCCTGCCGTCGCCTTGCGCCATGTTTTCCGGTCGCCATCACATTTTCCTTCATGGTCTTAAGACTGAAACCGGCCTTTCCCTCGCTCCGGTTTTGCTATCTTTATATGTGTCTGCATTCGCACATTCTTTGGGAGGAAATATGCGGGCAATGTTGAACGAGGTCGAAAAGCGTCGCGCGGAGGCGAGGCTGGGCGGCGGCGTCAGGCGGATCGAGGCCCAGCATGCCAAAGGCAAGCTGACGGCCCGCGAACGGATCGAGGTGCTGCTCGACGAGGGTTCGTTCGAAGAATTCGACATGTATGTCACCCATCGCGCCGTCGATTTCGGCATGGCGGACCAGAAAGTCGCCGGTGATGGCGTAGTCACAGGGTGGGGCACGATCAACGGCCGGCAGGTCTACGTCTTTTCCCAGGATTTCACCGTACTCGGCGGCTCGCTGTCGGAAACCCATGCGCAAAAGATCTGCAAGATCATGGATATGGCGGTGCGGGTCGGCGCACCGGTGATCGGCTTGAACGATTCAGGCGGCGCGCGCATCCAGGAAGGTGTCGCCTCGCTTGCCGGTTATGCCGAAGTGTTTCGCCGCAATGCCGAGGCATCCGGCGTCATTCCGCAGATTTCCGTGATCATGGGCCCCTGCGCCGGCGGCGCCGTCTATTCGCCTGCCATGACCGATTTCATCTTCATGGTCCGGGATTCGTCCTACATGTTCGTCACCGGCCCGGATGTGGTGAAAACGGTGACAAACGAGATCGTGACCGCGGAAGAACTGGGAGGCGCAGCCACCCACACGCAGAAGTCATCGGTCGCCGACGCGGCATTTGAAAACGATATCGAGGCGCTGGAAGCGGTTCGCCGGCTTTTCGATTTCCTGCCGCTCAACAATCGCGACAGGGTTCCGGTCAGGCCGGTTCACGACGACCCATCACGGGTCGAAATGCGGCTCGACACGCTGGTGCCGGACAGCGCGGCCAAACCCTATGACATGAAGGAACTGATAACGGCACTTGCCGACGAAGGCGATTTCTTCGAGATCCAGCAGGCCTTCGCGAAAAACATCGTCACCGGCTTCATGCGCATCGAAGGCCAGACGGTCGGCGTCGTTGCCAACCAGCCGATGGTTCTGGCCGGCTGCCTGGATATCGATTCATCGCGCAAGGCGGCGCGGTTCGTCCGTTTCTGCGATGCCTTTTCCATTCCGATCCTGACGCTGGTCGACGTCCCCGGTTTTCTGCCGGGCACCGCGCAGGAATATGGCGGTGTCATCAAGCATGGCGCAAAACTGCTGTTTGCCTATTCGGAAGCGACCGTGCCGATGGTGACGCTGATCACCCGCAAGGCCTATGGCGGCGCCTATGACGTGATGGCATCGAAACATATCGGCGCCGATATCAACTATGCCTGGCCGACAGCCGAGATCGCGGTAATGGGCGCCAAGGGCGCGACCGAAATCCTCTATCGCTCCGAACTTTCAGACCCGGACAAGATCGCGGCCCGCACGAAGGAATACGAGGAACGTTTCGCCAATCCCTTCGTTGCCGCCGAGCGCGGGTTCATCGACGAGGTGATCATGCCGCATTCGTCCCGTCGCCGTATCGCCCGCGCCTTTGCCTCGCTGCGCAACAAGCAGGTAACGACGCATTGGAAAAAACACGACACGATACCGCTCTGAAGGCCCGCAACCATGTTCAAGAAAATCCTCATCGCCAATCGTGGCGAAATCGCCTGCCGGGTTATCAGAACAGCGCAGAAGATGGGCATCGCAACAGTCGCCGTCTATTCGGACGCCGATGCGAATGCCCTGCATGTGTCGATGGCCGATGAGGCGGTGCATATCGGCCCCGCCCCTTCGAACCAGTCTTATATCGTCATCGACAAGATACTTGATGCGATCGCCCGGACCGGCGCGGATGCGGTGCATCCGGGTTATGGTTTTCTGTCTGAGAACGCCGCTTTCGCCGCAGCACTTGAAAAAGCCGGCGTCACCTTCATCGGTCCGCCCGTGAAGGCCATCGAGGCAATGGGCGACAAGATCACTTCCAAAAAGATCGCTTCAGAGGCAGGCGTATCGACCGTGCCCGGGCATATGGGCCTGATCGAAGACGCCGAGGAGGCGGTGAAGATCTCTTCCTCGATCGGCTATCCGGTTATGATCAAGGCCTCCGCAGGAGGCGGCGGCAAGGGCATGCGCATCGCCTGGAACGATGCGGAAGCGCGCGAAGGTTTCCAGTCTTCCCGTAACGAGGCGAAAAGCTCGTTCGGCGACGACCGTATCTTCATCGAGAAATTCGTCGACCAGCCGCGCCATATCGAGATCCAGATTCTGGGCGACCAGCATGACAACACGCTGTATCTCGGCGAACGGGAATGTTCCATCCAGCGCCGGAACCAGAAGGTCATAGAGGAAGCCCCCTCACCTTTCCTCGATGAAGCGACCCGCAAGGCCATGGGGGAACAGGCGGTAGCGCTTGCAAAGGCGGTCGGTTATTTCTCCGCCGGCACGGTGGAATTCATCGTCGACGGCAACCGGAATTTCTATTTCCTCGAAATGAACACCCGCCTGCAGGTGGAGCATCCGGTGACCGAACTCGTCACCGGCATCGACCTCGTCGAGCAGATGATCCGCATCGCAGCCGGCGAAAAGCTTTCGTTCAAGCAGAAAGGCGTATTGCTCCGGGGATGGGCGATCGAAAGCCGGCTTTATGCCGAAGACCCCTACCGCAATTTTCTGCCGTCTATCGGCCGGCTTTCCCGCTACCGCCCGCCGGTCGAAGGACTACAGGATAGCGGCGCCGTTATCCGCAACGATACCGGTGTTTTCGAAGGCGGCGAGATATCGATGTATTATGATCCGATGATCGCCAAGCTTTGCAGCTGGGCCGAGGACCGGACAGCCGCGATAGACGCCATGGGCGCGGCTCTCGATGCGTTCGAGATAGAAGGGATCGGCCACAACCTTCCCTTCCTGTCTGCCGTGATGGGGCAGGAAAGGTTCCGCTCCGGCAAGCTGACGACCGCCTATATCGCGGAAGAATTTCCGGATGGCTTTTCCGGCGTGGAGCCGGATGTCGGCGACGCGCACAAGCTTGCGGCCGTCGCGGTACTGGTCAACCAGGCTCTGGAAGAGCGCGCAACCTGGATCTCCGGCACCCTATCCAAACGCCGCCGGGCGGTGGCAAAGGACTGGGTCGTGACGCTTTCGGCCGGAGTAAAGCCCTTATTCGAAAGCCCGGTCACACTCGATACGGCTGCCGATGGGGCCTTCGTGCGTTTCGGCGATGCCCATCACATCTCAGCGGCGACCGGCTGGTTTCCGGGGCAAAGTCTTGGCGATTTCCATGTCGGCGGTGAAAGCCTGATGGTGAAGGTCGATCTGGTGGGATCGGCCATCCGGCTGCGCTGGCACGGCATGGACATTCTGGCGCGCGTACGCTCGCCGCGCATCGCCGAGCTTGCCAAGCTCATGCCGGTCAAGCTGCCACCGGACACCTCGAAAATGCTGCTTTGCCCGATGCCCGGCGTCATCACTTCGATCGCAGTGAGCGCGGGTGACAAGGTGGAGGCGGGCCAGACGCTTGCAACCGTCGAGGCGATGAAGATGGAAAACGTTCTGAAGGCCGAAAGAGCAGGACTTGTCAAACGCGTTGCCGCCAAGCAAGGCCAAAGCCTTGCCGTGGACGAACTGATCATCGAATTCGAATGATCGCCGGGTGACGCTGCCACCGGTGATCATAACCGCTCATGTCGAAGCTGATGACATGGAGCCTTTCGATCGTCTCCGGCAGGCGCATTTTCCGCCTGCCCGCAATTTCCTCAAGGCGCATGTCACCGTCTTCCATCATCTCCCCGGCCAGCGGCTCGCAGCGGTCAAGGAAATCTTGGCCGAAACGCTGCTGGAGCGGACAGATTTCCTCGCAACCATCAGCGGCATTCAGCATCTGGGAGCAGGCGTCGCATTCAAGATCGAAAGCCCCGAACTGCAGGAGCTGCGAGCCGAACTCGTCCGTCGCTTCGGCTCCTGGCCCGGCCCGCAGGATCTGCAGAAATTCCGCCCGCATATCACGATCCAGAACAAGGTATCGCGGGCAAAAGCCGACCAGTTGTTTTTCGAGCTGACCAGCCGGTTCGAACCGAAATCCATCCGCATGACCGGGCTCGATCTATGGAGTTATCTGGGCGGTCCGTGGCGTCATGAAGGCTTGATGTCATTATCGGACCGAGAGGGGCAATCGCAGCCCCAGTCATCCGGCGCGGGACACTGATCCTCCGTACTATTGGAAACGTTTTCGCAATTTCATCAAAAAACCGAGCCATCGTCGGAACCGGAAGCCCTGACAGGCATTACGCCCTCGTTCTTTCTCTCACCACAAGCTTGATGTCCGAGGTTTGATGATATGCCCAACGCAAGCGACCTTCTACGCTTAGGCCACATCGTGCTCACGGACTTTGGACCGTCGTTCTCGATCCTCCTTTCGATTTTCGCCTTGGGTGCCTGGGTTTTGGGCCTTCAGTTTGGAAGCGTGCTGCACGACTTTCCCGACTACGGAGACAGCGTGTTTCAGAATATGCGGTCGTCGACGATTTCCGATTTCATCGGATAAACACCGCCCGGCCCTGAACGAGCCGGACGCGTATTGCTTGAGGAAACTACCTTACCACTCGGCGAAGCTTCCATCCTCATGGCGCCAGATCGGATTCCGCCAACGATGGCCTTCCTTGGCTCGTTCAATCACATAGGCTTCGTCGACTTCAACACCGAGGCCCGGCCCCTGTGGAATGCTGACAAAGCCATCGGCGTAATGGAAGACTTCCTTGTTGGAGATATAGTCGAGGATGTCATTGCCCTGGTTATAATGGATGCCGAGGCTCTGTTCCTGAATGAACGCGTTATAGGAGACGGCATCCACCTGCAGGCAGGCGGCAAGCGCGATCGGGCCGAGCGGGCAATGGGGCGCCAGCGCCACATCATAGGCCTCCGCCATGGCGGCAATCTTGCGGCATTCGGTAATCCCGCCAGCATGCGAAAGATCCGGCTGGATGATGTCGACATAACCGTCCGACAGAACCTGCTTGAAGTCCCAGCGTGAGAACAGCCGTTCACCGAGCGCGATCGGCGTCGAGCAATGGTTGGCGATCTCTTTCAGCGTCTCGCGGTTCTCGGAAAGCACCGGTTCCTCGATGAACATCAGCTTGTAGGGCTCGAGTTCCTTGGCAAGAACTTTGGCCATCGGCTTGTGAACACGGCCGTGGAAATCGACGCCGATGCCAATATGCGGGCCGACGGCTTCACGTATGATGGCGATCGTCTCGACCGCCTTTTCAACCTTTTCATTGGTATCGACGATCTGCATTTCCTCGCAGCCGTTAAGCTTGATAGCCTTGAACCCGCGGGCAACCACGTCCTTTGCATTGTTGGCGACATCCGACGGGCGGTCGCCGCCGATCCAGGAATAGACTTTGATCCGATCCCTGACCTGGCCACCGAGAAGCGAATGGACCGGCTGGCCCAACGCCTTGCCCTTGATGTCCCAGAGCGCCTGGTCGATGCCGGCGAGCGCCGACATGTGAACGGCCCCTCCCCGATAGAACCCGCCGCGATAAAGAACGGTCCAGTGATCCTCGATCAGAAACGGGTCCTTGCCGATCAGGTAATCGGACATCTCATGCACGGCGGCCTCGACCGTCAGCGCTCTGCCCTCAACCACCGGCTCACCCCAACCGACGATGCCTTCGTCGGTCTCGATCTTCAAAAACAGCCAGCGCGGCGGGACGATATAGGTGGTAAGCTTGGTGATCTTCATCAAAGTGCTCCAAATATGAAGTCGTGCGGCTACATTGCCGACTATAGCGCGGACTACGGTCTTCCCTTTGCTCCGGAAACAGTCAGCACCAGGCGATCTAATTCTCTGCTGACAAGGATTAAAATTCATAGGATGGATGTCAATATAAATATGATTTATTTCTGGATTTGATCAAAAAATAAGATCGTTCCATACTATGAATTGCAAACGAAAAAACCGCACCCCTCAGGAGAGAGATCGAGCAATGACAAAAGAGGGCTCTCTGCTGAGAAACGCTTCGATGACACGGGTGCTGACAGAGGACGGCGAACCGATCGCACAGCGCGGAAAACGAACTGTCCGAGAAGCGCTGCTTCACTGCCTTATCGAAATGATCGTATCGGGGGCGTTTGCCGAAAACTCCACCCTGCCTAACGAGGCCGAGCTTACCGAACGTTTTGGCGTCAGCCGCACCAGCCTGCGGGAAGCCATGCAATATCTCTCTGCCCTCGGCATGGTTCGATCGCGAACAAGAGCCGGCACTACCATCCTGCCGAAGGAAAACTGGAACTATCTTGATCCGATCGTCCTTGAGGTCATACTGTCGGTCGGAGCTGACGACGCCTTTTATTCCTCGCTGATCGACGCTAGACAACTGTTAGAACCTGCAGCAGCCGCGCAAGCGGCCGCCAATGCCAACGCGCGCCAACTCTACCAGATTTCAAAAGCATTCGAGGACATGGTCGAGGCCAACTCCCGAGATACAGATGCCTGGAGTCGGGCCGATTTGGAATTCCATACCGCAATCATCAATGCCAGCGGAAACTGGGTCTACCGGCAGTTCGCAAGCGCCATCCAGGCAGCGCTGCTCGCTAGCTTCCGGCTCACCAACCGTGCCAGCCAATCACACAAGCAGGCGATCTTGAGCCATCAGGTTGTATTGGAGGCCATTCGCATGCGACGACCCGAGGCAGCGCACCATGCCATGGCACACCTTATCGGCGCGGCACGAATAGAAATGACTGAAGCACTTCGACAAGCAAGTATGGTTTTTCAGCCGCCGAAGCGAGAATGGGATACTGAATAAATCCTACAATAACTCAAGATCATATGTGATTTTCTGCCACTTTATGCGTGAGCGGACAGCGGGCCGCTTGACGTAATCCCGGCAATCGTTGACAACTCCAACAACAAGAGACAGACCGGTCTTACTTCTGTCAATTCCCGACCGTCGATGGATCATCGAAGTGATAGGCCCAAAATTTAAAAGCGATGCCATGAGAGAAGCCATACCTGACCAGATCCTCACTGCTGCCGGAGCACTTTTCTATAAAGAAGGCATTCGAGCGGTGGGAATTGACCGCATCATAGAAGAAGCGAATGTCGCCAAGGCGACGCTTTATCGTCACTTCCCTTCCAAGGACCATCTGGTCGCAGCCTACCTCAAGGCCCGCCACGATCGAGTTATCCGATCTCTCGAAGACGTCACCGAGGCGGCGATGGCCCCAAGAGACAAGATAGAGCTGATCTTCGAACGCTTGCACGAAAAGGCAGACAGCCCGGAGTTTCGCGGCTGCGCATTTGCGTTGGCAGTCGCGGAACACGGCGATTCCGAGCGTGTCGTCTCTGTAGCTCGAACTCATAAGACAATGGTTCGGGACATATTCTCTGCCATTATGTCAAAGGCCAACAGCGGATCTCAACAGGCGTCCGCCCATCTTTCCCTTCTTTACGAAGGCGCGCTGGCTACCGTGGCAGTCGGACGCGACCCGAGTGCCGTACTCATTGCCCGCGATTGCGCACTTTCCGTCTTCGATACGGCAGTGTCCACCAAGCAGCCCTCCTGAAAGCGATAGCAGACCATGACAAAAACGATCGATTTCTTCTTCAGCATTGGCTCACCCTGGGCCTTTATCGGGTTGGAACCATTTGCCACGCTGGCAGCTGAACATGGCGCCACGATCCGTCCTCACGTCATTCCGTTGATCGAGGACAATGGCGGCATCTACTCCCGCAATCGGCCCGAAGCACGCCGCGCCTACTGGACGAAAGACCTGAAACGTTGGGCGGCGCTGAGAGGCAAGACGCTCAACTTCGACAATCGCGCCGCACTTTCCGATCCAGCACCGGCCGGCCTGATGGTCGTCGCCGCGATCGAGGCCAATCAGGACTGGCTCAAGCTGACGAAAGCGCTTCAGGAAGCGTTCTGGGGACGTGGCGAAGATATTGGCGATACTGAGATCCGCCGGTCGATTGCGACGGCAGCGGGCTTTGATGCAGCAGCACTGGATGACCTGGGCCAGGGTGAAGCCGTGGAGGCACGCCGCACATCCAGCTACGAGACTGCAAAGGCTACCGGCGTATTCGGACTTCCGACTTTCTTGTATGAAGGCGAGCTTTATTGGGGCCAGGACAGTCTGCCTTTCCTTGAACGCCATCTGAAGGGCGAAAAGCTGGTCGCCTGATTTTCACTCAAGCGACCTCATGCGCCGCAGACGCGGCACGGGTTTGTTTATCCGCTTATATTTTTCGGAGTTTCCCAATGTCTCTTTCCCTGCCCGGCTCTCTTGTCACCACCGAATGGCTTGCAGCGCATATTGACCAGCCGGATCTCGTCATTCTCGATGGATCTTTCAAACTGCCGGGCGCCACCCCGATCGCGGCTGACGATTTTGCCGCCCGGCACATTCCGAAGGCGCGGTTTTTCGATATCGACAAGATTGCCGACCACGAAACGTCGTTGCCGCATATGCTACCCTCGCCCGAAGCTTTCGAGCAATATGCGGCGGATCTCGGCATTTCGAGCGACAGCGTCGTAAGTCGTCTATGACACGCCCGGCCTTATGTCGGCTGGCCGCGTCTGGTGGACCTTGCGGACTTTCGGACACGACAAGGTCGCAGTTCTAGACGGTGGCCTGCGGAAGTGGCTGGCAGAAGGTCGGCCGGTAACCGACGAGGTTGCACCATTCTCCAGAGGAGTTTTTAAGGCGCATTTCAATCCCGAGGCGGTGCGTTCGAAAGCACAGATCCTCGATAACATAGCAAGCCGTGCCGAGCAGGTTATCGATGCCCGCTCTGCTGCCCGCTTCACGGCAACAGAGAAGGAAGCGCGACCGGGTCTTCGCTCCGGTCATATTCCGGGCAGCCTCAATCTGCCATTCAATGCGCTGACCAATCCCCAGACCGGAGAACTTCTCGATATCCCAAGCATCGCGAAGGCTTTTGAACAGGCCGGGCTCGATCTTTCCGAACCTGTCATCGCAAGCTGCGGCTCAGGTGTAACTGCAGCAGCGCTTGCCTTCGGCCTTCATCTTGCAGGCAAGGACGACGTGGCGATCTACGACGGAGCCTGGACAGAATGGGGGCAGCAAGGCGATACACCTGTTGAGACCGGAGACGGAAAATGAGCGCGCTTCCGCTCTCCCTTTCCGAAGTGCTGAGCAAACGCTTCGGTGATCGTTATTCGATATCGCAGGCCCTGCGCGAACAGCATGGCCGCGGTGAATCCCATCACACGCCTGCCATCCCGGATGCCGTCGTTTTTGCGGAGAACACACAAGAGGTGGCCGATATCGTGCGGCTATGCGCTGCCGAAAGCGTTCCGGTCATCGCCTTTGGCGCGGGAACATCGCTCGAAGGCCACCTGACCGCAGTGCGCGGTGGTATTTCCATCGATCTGTCGCGCATGGCGAAGATCACCCGCATCAGCTCCGAGGATCTCGACTGCACCGTCGAGGCGGGCGTTACGCGCGAGCAGTTGAACACCCATCTGCGTGACATGGGTCTGTTCTTCCCGATCGATCCGGGTGCCAATGCCTCGATCGGCGGCATGACAGCTACACGCGCTTCCGGAACCAATGCCGTGCGCTACGGTACCATGCGTGAAAACGTGCTTGGGCTAACCGTCGTATTGCCGAATGGCCAGATCATCCGCACCGGGGGCCGGGCGCGCAAGTCCTCCGCAGGTTACGACCTGACCCGGCTCTTCGTCGGCTCGGAGGGCACGCTCGGCATCATTACTGAGGTCACATTGCGTCTCTACGGTATTCCAGAGACGATCTCTGCTGCGCTCTGCTCTTTCGAAAGCGTGGAACAGGCGGTAGCCGCTGCAATTCAGGTAGTCCAGCTCGGCATTCCCGTTGCCCGTATGGAACTGATGGACCGCGGCCTTATCAAAGCCGTCAACGCGTATTCCAACCTGTCCTTGAAGCTGGAGGACACGCTTGCCTTCGAGTTTCACGGCTCGCCGGCCGGCGTGCAGGAACAGGTCGAAATGGTTGCCGCAATCGTCGCGGAAAACGACGGTCGGGATTTCGAATGGGCAAATGCAGCAGAAGAGCGTAACCGGCTTTGGAAGGCGCGTCATAGCGCCTTTTATGCTGTCGTCTCCCAGCGAGAAAACGCCAAGGGCTGGTCGTCCGATGTCTGCGTGCCTGTCTCCGAGTTAAGTGGCTGCATCCTGAAGACACGCGAACTTCTGAAGGATTGCAGTGTCCCGGCAGCCATTCTCGGACATGTCGGGGACGGCAATTACCACGTCGTCTTCGCCGTCGATCCGAACAACCGGCAGGAACTCGACGAAGTCGCTTCAATCAATAAGAAGATGGTGCAATATGCCATCTCCGTCGGCGGTACATCGACAGGCGAGCATGGGGTCGGCACGGGCAAGATTGCCTATCTTCGGGCTGAACATGGTGATGCCGTTGATCTCATGGCCGTCATCAAGAATGCTATCGATCCGGCGGGCATCATGAACCCTGGCAAGGTTTTGCCAAATTAGCCCTTGACCGACAGCTGAAACACATTGATCGCCGAGGATACCCGCCATGAGCTCGTTCAAGCCTCACAGCTCACATTGGGGCGCCTTTTCAGGCAGATATGAAAACGGCACCCTCCACATCCGGCCTCATCCCGACGATCCGCACCCGTCTCCCCTGCTGGGCAACATTCCGGCGATTGCCGATAGTCCTGCTCGTGTCAGACGCCCCGCCATCCGGCGTGGCTGGCTTGAGCAAGCACCTGCCCACGCAAAAAAACGTGGCGCCGATGATTATATTGAAGTTAGCTGGCCCCAAGCGGTGGAGCTGGTCGCAAACGAACTTCACCGCGTTTACCGGGATTTTGGCCCGCAAGCCGTATTCGGCGGTTCCTATGGTTGGTCGAGTGCCGGCCGTTTTCATCATGCCCAGAGCCAGATCCATCGTTTTCTAAACGTGCTCGGCGGTTATGTGCGATCCGTCAACACCTACAGTTCCGGCGCGGCCTCGGTCATCATCCCGCATGTATTGGGACCTTATGACACGGTCGACCGCAAGAGCGTCACCTGGGATGCAATCGAGCGCAGCACGGAACTCGTCGTCGCCTTCGGCGGAATGGCGATCAAGAACGCCGACGTGCATGGCGGTGGTATAGGAGCCCATATTGTGCGGCCGAAACTGTCCGGCGCCAGTGCTCGCGGCGCCCGGTTCGTCTCCATCACCCCGCTTAAGGACGACTTTCCTTCTGAAGTGAACTCTGAATGGCTGGCAATCATTCCGGGCACCGACGTTGCACTCATGTTGGGAATAGCACATGTGCTGGCGGCAGAAGGAATGCATGACCGCGAGTTTATTGAGCGCTATACGGTCGGATATGAGCGCTTCGAGGACTATCTGCTTGGCCGCAACGATGGATTGCCGAAAACGGCCGAATGGGCAGCGGAGATCTGCGGCATAAGCGCAGAAACAATCAGGGACTTGGCGCGGGCAATGGCACGCCTGCGCACACTGGTGACCGTCAGTCATTCGCTCCAGCGAGCCGACTACGGCGAACAACCAGTCTGGATGGGTATTGTGCTTGCCGCGATGCTCGGCCAGATCGGTCTTGATGGAGGCGGATATTCCTATTCGCTCGGAGCGCTTGGAAACATCGGAAAACGCCAGCTGGCCGTGCCGCTGCCAACGCTCAGTCAGTTCAAGAATCCTCTGGCGGACTATATCCCCGTCGCCCGTATCGCGGACATGCTGCTCAATCCGGGTGGCGAATTCCAGTATAATGGCAATGATCTGCACTATCCGGATATTCGCCTTGTCTATTGGGCAGGCGGCAATCCGTTTCATCACCATCAGGATCTCAACAGGCTGCGCGCCGCATTCAGGCGACCCGAGACAATCATCGTTCATGAGACGGCCTGGACGTCCACCGCGCGTCACGCGGACATCGTTCTGCCGGCAACAACAACGATTGAACGGGACGATATCGGCGCGGCGGACCGCGACGATCTGATGGTAGCAATGAAGAAATTGATCGAACCGGTCGGCGAAGCACGCGACGACTATGAGATTTTTTCCGCCATCGCCCGGCATCTCGGGAAATTCGACGCGTTTACCGAAAACCGCACGGCCCGGGAATGGCTCGGCTTCCTTTTCGAAACGACACGTCAGGCGCTCGCAGCCGGCGGGCATGACGCTCCGAATTTCGAAGAGTTCTGGGAACGCGGTGAACTGCGGCTGCCGATCAAACCCGATGATGGCGGCCCAGCACGTGCCTTCCGTGACGACCCGTCTGCATCTCCCCTGCAGACCCCATCCGGCAAGATAGAGATATTTTCAAGGACGATCGCAGCTTTCGACTATGACGATTGCGGCGGTCATCCATATTGGTACCCTGCAAGGGCTGAAGCGGCGGTTGATAAAACGATCTACCCGCTGCATCTGGTTTGCAACCAGCCGCACCAGCGACTGCATAGCCAGCTCGATTATGGTGACTTCAGCCGCTCTACGAAGATCAAGGACCGCGAGCCGGTCCGCATCAACCCGGCCGATGCGGCAGCGCGCGATATAGAGGATGGCGATATCGTCAGGCTTTTCAACAATCGTGGCAGTTGCCTTGCAGCAGCGATATTGAGCGACGAAGTAAGGCAAGGCGTGATGCAGCTTTCGACGGGCGCATGGTTCGAGCCGGATGATCCGAAGTCGGAACACCCGATGTGCATCCATGGAAATCCGAATATCCTCACGCAGGATATAGGCACTTCCAGATTGGCCCAAGGCTGCACCGGTCAGATCACCAAAGTGGAGGTCGAGCGGTTTTCCGGCGACACTCCACAGGTCCGGGTCTTCGAGGCCATGACATTCGTGACGAATGAGAATGGTTCCTAGACATAAACCCGGACCGCAAATCCTCACCTTTGCGCCGGCCGATCATCTCTCGTATGCAGTCTCGACCAAGATGTAGGCCGGCAGTTCGCTGCATTTTCCATTTCTCACCGCCTGCCTCGCAATCCGGCGTTCAGGCCTCCCCCATTCCCCGTCACCACGTTTGAAACATCAATCCCAAACGCTTCCCAAACTGCGACAAATTAATCCACTAATTCCATGGAAAAAGAATAACCAGTCTTTCTCCTTGGCGCTGCGCTGATAGGCTGTGTGTCATGATCTTCTTGCTGAACAACGGAGGACCGCGTCATGAACGGAATATGTAGCGCCGAGCGCGCTCTGCGCGCGATACGGCCTGCCAGGAGCAGTTAACAGCGGCTTGGCCGAAGTCCAGTCATCGGAATTTGCATTTTCCTATTCGCCCGCTCGGCACGGAACCGCAGCGGCAACGGCTTGACGCGCGCAGTTTCCGCTTATCGCGGACCAGCATGCGCGCTCGCAGAACATCGAAAACACAACCTACACCCCGAAACATCAGGATCACCCCATGACCGAACGATCTTCTCTTCTCAATCTCTCCCGGCGCCGCCTGCTGATCACGACATCGGCTACGGTTGCGGCGGCTCTTTTGGTCTCGACAACGGGCTTCAATCCGGCTCAGGCCGCCGAAACGCCGAAAGATGGTGGCGACATAACCTTCCTGATTGACTCTCTCGGTGATACCTGGATCCCCAACAACAGCGCCATCTCCAGCTTCCAAGGACATATCTGGGGGCATGTCACCGACAAGCTTCTTTATGTTGATGCTGAAGGCAAGGTCAGCCCCTGGCTCGCCGAACGCTGGGAGCAGAATGACAATGCCACGGAATTCACGCTACACCTCAAGAACGGTGTGACCTTCTCCGATGGTGCACCGCTCGATTCCGCCGCGGTCGTTGCCAATCTCGACATCTGGTATGCAGGCCGAAAGAACGAAGGCATCAACCCGATCGGCCTTTTCCCCAAGACTTACGATCGCGCCGAAGTTATCGACCCGTCCACCGTCAAGGTGTTCTTCAAGAAGCCTACACTGGGCTTTATTCCGACGCTGGGCTATCACGGCTCGATCCTGGTATCGCCCAAAAGCCTGGCCCAACCGGCTTCCGAACAAGCCGACCTGAGCAAGACTGCCGGCAGCGGACCCTATGTGGTCGAGAGCTGGAAGGAAGGCGATCACGTTACGCTGGTCAAGCGCAAGGATTACAACTGGGGACCGGCCGCCGTCGGCCATACCGGTCCGGCCTTCCTCGACTCAATCACCTACAAGCTCGTGTCAGAACCCTCGCTCCGGGTCGCCTCGGTCCAGTCCGGTCAGGCAGATGTCGCCTATAATGCCTCCCCACAGGAGCTAAAGTCGCTCAAGGAAGAAGGTTATACGATTGCAACGCCGCGATATCTCGGTTTCGTCAATGGCTGGGCAGTCAATACGAAGATCGCCCCCTATGACGACGTAAAAGTTCGCCAGGCGCTGCAGGCCGGTATCAATCGTCAGGAAATCATCGATACGGTCTACACGCCCGACTGGAAGCTGCCGACCTCGTTCATCCAGAGCAACGTGCCCGGCGCCACCGACCAGAGCGGCCTTTTAGCTTACAATCCCGACAGAGCCGAAAAGCTGCTCGACGAGGCGGGATGGGCAAAGGGCGCAGACGGTGTTCGCACCAAGGACGGCAAACCGCTTACGCTGACGCTCCATTCCAATCCCTATCTCGCCACCTCCAAGTCTGTGGACGAGCTTATCGCCCAGCAGCTCGGCAAGCTTGGCTGGAAGGTCGCTATCCGTGCTTATGACGTCGTGACCTATGGAGAAAAGGTGAAATATGGCGGTCCTGCCATCCCGACATACGAAGTAACACGCAGCTTCATCGACGCCGGAACGGTTGCCGGTATCCTGACAAATGCCAACAATGGCGAGAACTGGTTCGCACTCGATGACCGCGATGCCAGGCTCAACGATCTGCGCGACAAAATCGCGGGGGCAGGCACTTTCGATGAGCGCAACCCGCTGCTGAATGACCTGCAGCAATACGTTCTCGACCAGGGATATTTCATCCCGCGCACGCAGATTGTCCAGCGCATCTATGTACAATCACCGACGCTGAAAGGCGAGGTCTACAACGGCGTTGCCTATGCAAGCTACTACACGGCCTTCATCGCCGATTGACGCATAAAGCAACCAACCAATGCGAGGCACCGGCATGAGCAATGCCTACCTAACCTATGCCGCAAAACGGCTCGGCCAGGCGGTCGTCGTCATCCTGCTGGCCTATGTTTTCACCTTCGTGGTCGTCAGCATTCTTCCCGGCGATCCGATCACCAGCGTTCTGCGCAACCCGCAGAACGGCTTCAGTGAAGAAGAAATCGCCGAGATCATCGCCGCACAGGGGCTGGACAAGCCGATCATCGTCCAGCTCTGGCATTCGCTGTCCGGCTTCCTGACAGGCG
Source organism: Aliirhizobium cellulosilyticum (assembly GCF_014198105.1). Classification (NCBI taxonomy): domain Bacteria; kingdom Pseudomonadati; phylum Pseudomonadota; class Alphaproteobacteria; order Hyphomicrobiales; family Rhizobiaceae; genus Aliirhizobium; species Aliirhizobium cellulosilyticum. The sequence goes on from NZ_JACIGW010000003.1 coordinate 442,626, forward strand.
ACCTCGGCATCTCGATGCGGTCCAACCGGCCCGTCTCGACGCTGATTGCCGAGGTCCTGCCCTCGACGCTCATTCTGGCATCGGCGGGTCTCGCCGTCGCGCTGGTCCTGGCCATGCTTGTTGCCTATGGCACCCGTTTTGTTCCCAAGCGATACGGGCAGGGCCTGCTGCGCGGGTTTCCCTCGCTGTTCCTGTCTGTACCGAATTTCGTCATCGGCCTGGTGTTGATCCACCTGTTCGGTTTCCAGCTGGGGCTGTTCCGGGTAATCAATCCGGATAGTTTCTGGGCAACCCTGTTTGCGGCAATCGCGCTCGGCATCCCGATTTCCGCACAGATCGCAGAAGTCCTCATCGCCAATCTCGATAAGGAGGCGGAGCAGGAATATGCCACCGTCGCCCGCAGCCGTGGCCTCGGTCAGGCACGTCTCTTCGTAAGCCACCTGCTGAAGCCGGCTTCGCTCCCCGTCGTCACCGTCATCGCCCTTACGATCGGTGAACTTCTCGGCGGTTCTCTGATTACAGAAACGGTATTCGGGCGAACCGGTATCGGCAGTCTCGTACAACGATCGGTCAGCACACAGGACCTGCCCGTCCTGCAGGCCATTGTCTCGCTCGGCGCCGTGATCTTCGTTCTCGTCAATCTCGCTGCGGACCTTCTCTACCCCCTCCTCGATCCGCGAGTGAAAATTCTGGGCGGGCGGAAACGCCAGCCGACCACTGCGGACGAGACATCGATCGGACCCACCAGAGTGGTGACGCCATGACCTTTGTCGCGAATTCCACACTTTCACGCGGAAGCCGAAGCGGCTGGGCAGAAGCACTTCGAATGCCGCCGATTGTTGCGCTCTCCTTCTTGATCACCGCGACCATCATTGCCTGGTCAATCGCGCCGCAGCTATTCACCACATACAGTCCGGTCGTCGGTGTTCCGGCAGACAAATTGCTTGGTCCCAGTGCCGCGCACTGGTTCGGCACAGATCACCTTGGGCGCGACCTTTACGCTCGCGTTGTCTACGGCACGGCCTCCTCGGTATCGAGCGCGCTGATTGCCGTAGTGATCGGCGTTCTGGCAGGTGGCCTGATCGGGCTGCTGGCAGGTTTCCTTGGCGGCTGGGTCGATGTCGTTCTGGCTCGTCTCGTCGATGTCCTGCTTTCCATCCCGAAATTCCTGCTCGCCGTCATCGTCGTCACCGCGATCGGCTTCGAGACGATCAATGCTGCAATAGCGACGGGCGTATCGGCTGTGGCGATCTTTGCACGCGTCACCCGCGCAGAGGTCATCAAGACCAGACAGGCGACATTTGTCGAGGCCGCGTTCCTGTCCGGCGGTTCGCGCTGGTACATCCTCTGGCGGCATATCCTGCCGAATGCTTCGCGCTCGGTGCTGCCGCTTGCGGTGCTGCAGTTCGGCGAATCCATTCTGGTCATCGCCAGCCTTGCCTTCCTTGGATACGGCGACCCGCCGCCTGCCTCAGACTGGGGCCTGCTGATCTCGATCGGCAAGGATTACCTCAAATGGCCGTGGCTCGTTTATGCGCCCGCCTTCATCACGATCGTAACCGTCCTCTCAGTGAACAGGATCAGCCGATGGCTTCGCAAGACAGACTGAGCGCCGCTCTCATTCACGCAATTACGGTCGCTCCGGCGCCGCAACCCGTCACCCCTCTGCTGCGTGTGGACAATCTGTCGGTGTCCTATGGACGGCAGGATGTCGTGCACGATGTTGGGTTCGAACTCGGACGTGGCAAAAGCCTCGCCCTGATCGGCGAATCCGGCTCGGGAAAATCGACGATTGCCCGCGCCATTCTGCGGTTGTTGCCGAGCGGTGCGACAGCCTCCGGCGCCGTTCGGTTTGGCGGAGACAACCTGCTGGCCCTTCCCGAACGCCGTTTCCGACCTCTGCGCGGACGCCAGATCGGCTTTGTCCCTCAGGATCCCGGCAATGCGCTCAACCCGGTGCGTACGATCGGCGCACAGGCGATGGAAGCGGCAGAGCTGACGGACGAGCCGAATGCGGCAATCCGCAAGGCTCTCATCCTCGAAACCTTTGCGCAGGTTGGGCTCGACAATCCTCAGCGGGTTTTCTCTTCCTACCCTCACCAGCTCTCCGGTGGCATGCTGCAACGTGTGCTGATCGGGCTCGCTGTTCTGCCTCGGCCGGCGCTTCTGGTTGCCGACGAGCCGACATCCGCGCTCGATGTAACCATCCAGAAGCGGATTCTCGATCTTCTCTCCCGGTTGCAGCATGATCTGAATATCAGCCTGCTGCTCATCACCCATGATCTCGCCATCGCTTCCGAGAGAACGGACAGTCTCGTCGTGCTGAAAAATGGTGTGGTGCAGGAAGCCGGAAAGACGTCCTCGGTATTTTCCTCACCGGCCTCTGCCTATGCGCGGAAATTGCATGCCGATGTACCGGCTCTCAATCCGGACCGGTACGCGAGGCTAAGGGAGACGGGCTTGCGTTTGCGCAGTGCCGACGAGGCTCCGAAGATCGAGGTCAACGCGGTAAGAAAGAGCTTTACGGTCGACGGCAGGACACTGACAGCTGTCAACGATATCTCTTTTGCCGTCGCTCCCGGTACAACTCATGCACTGGTCGGAGAGTCGGGTTCCGGAAAGACGACAACCATCCGGCTGTTGCTCGGGCTTGAAGAGCCGGACGCGGGCGAGATCTCAGTTGCTGGTGAAAGACTGTCCGGCCGCTCGCACGCATCATTGCGTGCCGTATGGCGGCACCTCCAGCTCGTCTACCAGAACCCCTTCACCTCACTCGATCCGACCTGGACCGTCGAGCATCTGGTGGGCGAACCTCTGGACCGTTTCAAAGTTGGAACACCGAAAGAGCGTGCAGAACGGGTACGCGAGGCGCTCGCCAATGTCGGCTTGGCTGAACACCTGCTTACCCGCAAGCCGGGTGCACTTTCAGGCGGGCAAAGGCAGCGTGTGGCGATCGCAAGAGCGCTCGTCCTCAAACCCGATGTGATTGTTCTCGATGAACCGACATCGGCACTCGATGTCAGTGTCCAGGCGGATATCGTCGAGGTTCTTCTGTCGCTGCAGGCCAAGCTGGGCCTGACCTATGTCTTCGTCTCGCATGACCTCGCGCTTGTCCGCCAGCTCGCACATACCGTCTCCGTTATGCAGCGAGGCAGCATCGTCGAACATGGCAGCGTCGCGGATATTTTTGGCAATCCGCAGCATCCCTACACCGCGACCCTCCTGGAATCGATCCCGGCGGGCATTACCAATCCGGCCAACACCACCCAGCCGAAACCTCGGGAAGTCTTTAGAAAGGAACAGATCGCATGACCATCGCCGTTCCGGCCAAAAGCCTACCCGGCTCATTCCGCCCCAAGCAGCGGCTCGGTTTCAACACACGCGTGTCATTCAATGACGATGCTGGACCAGCTCAAGGGCTGCGCGACGGACTGGAGCTGTTCAGACAGGCCGAGCAACTCGGTTACCAGTCGGGTTGGGCCTATCAGCGTCATTTCGATCATTACCTGTCCTCACCGCTTCCATTTTTCGCAGCCGTCGGCCAGCATACGCGGCATATCACGCTCGGATCAGCCGTCATCCCGATGCGTTATCAGGATCCCATCCTTCTCGCAGAAGCTGCCAGTACGACGGACCTTCTGATCGGCGGCCGGCTTGAGCTTGCCATCTCGACGGGGTCCAATGGGGCTTTCGATGCTGTCTTCGGCACCGTCGATACCGACGCCCGCACGGAGGCCAAACGCCGCCAGGCACGTTTCCTCTCGGCTGTTTCCGGCGAAATCCTGCATACCGTCACCGAGCCGGTTCAGGGAGCGCCGTTGGGAGCTGAGCTACGGGTCACCCCACATAGCCCGACCCTGCGCAGCCGTATCCGGCAGGGTTCAGCCAGCCTCAGCTCAGCGATCCAGGCTGCCGAACTCGGTATCGGACTGATTTCCGGGACCGTGCTGCACGATCAGTCCGAAGGCGAGACCTTCGGCGACTATCAGGCTCGAATCATCGAAGCCTACCGCACGACCTGGCGCAAGCTCTGGGCAACCGAGCCACCGCCGGTAGCCGTCGCCGCCTCTGTTCTTGTTGGCACAACAGCCGAGCTTCGCGACAAATATGCCGCGTATGATCTGGATCGTCGGACCAATGGCATTGCCGCATCACGTCCCAATGGCGCGCTCGCACCCGCCAGCCAGCCGGTCGGAGCACTCATATCTCCCGTTTTCCAGGGAACGCCCGATCAGGTGATCGAATCTGTCTTTAACGATCCAGGTCTCCGCGCAGCTGACGAGCTGGTCCTCTTTTTGCCACCAGCCTTCGGGCTCACCGAAAACATCCGGCTATTGAGCGACCTTGCCCAAACCGTCGCCCCGGCATTCGGCTGGTCGCCCGCCCTGCAGCACTAAGAACGGTCAGGGTCGCGGTAACACCGTCTAAAGCATCATCAACCGCAGAGAATATTTTCTACATACTCCATAGAAAAAGAACGACCTGTCTTCCTCATCCATCTGCCGCTGCTTAACCTTTGCGCATCGGCTGCCAAACTTAAGGAGCTCACATGACCGCGGAATTTATCAGCGTAAGCTTTCCCAATGCGTCGAATGATCTGCACCCCATTCCCGACGCTCCTGTGGATCCACGGTTCCTCGAACGCTACTCTCGTTCGCTGGATGATTACGGCTTCAACTATACGCTGATCCCCTATTCCTCGTCGTCATTCGATCCCTTCACGCTGGGCGCAACGGTGCTGGCACATACCAAGCAAATCAAGATCATCGTGGCGCTGCGGCCAAACACCGTCTATCCGACCGTTGCGGCAAAATCGCTCGCTACGCTCGACCAGCTGAGCGGCGGTCGCGTCGTCGTCCACTTCATCGCCGGCGGCAGCGATGAGGAGCAGGCGCGCGAGGGTGACTTCCTCAACAAGGAAGAGCGCTACGAGCGGCAGGAAGAGTATATCCGCATCCTGCGCCTCGCCTGGACATCGAAGGAACCCTTCGATTTCGACGGGAAATATTACCAGTTCAAGCAGTTTCGCAGTGCCGTGCGCCCGACCAACGGGCTGATCCCGATCTCGCTGGGCGGTTCGTCCGACGCGGCTTATCGCATCGGCGGCTCCCTCTGCGATATCTTCGGCCTTTGGGGCGAGCCGCTTGCCGAAACAAAACAGCAGATCGAACGGATCTATGCGGAAGCGGCAAAGGCCGGCCGGACAGATCGCCCGCGCATCTGGGTCACCTTCCGTCCCATCGTCGCCGAAACCGACGAGCTTGCGTGGCAAAAGGCGCACAGGGTTCTCGACCAGTTGACCGAGAACCGCCAGAAGGGTCTCCATCGTGCTCCGGTAAACGCTCCGCCGCCGGCCAATGTCGGCTCGCAGCGACTACTGGAAATCGCCAAGCGTGGCGACGTGCATGACCGCGCCCTCTGGTATCCGACAGTCACCGCGACCAATGCCAGCGGCGCGACCACGGCACTCGTCGGTTCACCACGTACGATCGCGGACTCGATCCTCGATTATATCGATCTCGGCGCCGATCTGATCTCGATCCGCGGCTACGACAATTACAACGATGCCGTTGATTACGGACGCTACGTGCTTCCGCTCGTGCGCGAAGGCATTCGCGAGCGGGAAGAGGCCAAGCGCAAGACGGCCGCGTAAACCTGGAAGGTCCGTCGCCTTGCCGGATCTTCACCCACTTCAGGTAAAACAGCGAACTCAATCGCTTCTTCGGGGAGATATTCCCTGCAATCCGGAAAGCCCAGAACTGCATGTCCTATGATCCAACTCTCCTAGATGCTACGGCACGCATCCTTGCAGAAGCCGCACCCGATGCGGATCAGACCGGCCAGTTCCCCTGGGTCGGTATCCGTGCCGTTCATGAGGCGGGTTTGCTGGAAAGCACTGTGGCCAGCCGTTATGGTGGTGAAGGATCAACGCTGAGTGATGCCGCGCATATTCTGGCAGCACTTGGTCGTGGCGATCCTTCGGTGGCACTCATCAGCGCCATGACGATCTTTAACCATCTCGGCCAGGCGACAAAGAACCATTGGCCGGATGACCTCTATGGGCGACTGCTGGAAGAGGCCAAACAACGCCCCTTGCTGCTTAACGCAGCTCGCGTAGAGCCTGAACTCGGTTCGCCAGCACGCGGCGGCCTACCTGCAACGATCGCGCGCCGCACGGCAAACGGATGGTCGATCTCCGGCCGAAAACGTTTCGTGACGGGTGCCCATGGCCTGACGCATTTTCTCGTCTGGGCACATACGGACGAACTGCCGGCGCGCGTCGGAACCTTCGTCGTGCCAAACGGCCTTCCGGGTATTGAGGTCATCGAGAACTGGAAAAGCCTCGGCATGCGAGCGACCGGGTCCCATGACGTCGGATACACGGATGTTGAAATTCCGGCAGAAAACGCGCTGGACCTGGTTGATCCTTCTATCGCCCAACAGGATAACCGAGCTCATGCTGCGATCAATCTGGCATTGACTGCTATCTATCTCGGCGCAGCCGAAGCGGCCCAAGCTGTCTTCATCCAGTTCGCGCATGAACGCATACCGGCCAACCTCGGCCATCCCATCGCTCGGACAGAGCGGTTCGTCACGCTCTCAGGGGAAATTGATCTGGCCATTTCAGGCGCTCGCCAGATCATATTCGGCACGCTGAATCACAATAGTGACGACGCGGAGGCACTGATAAGGGCAAGACTACTTGCCGGCCGGCAGATCCGGGACGCTGTCGAGATTGCAGTACGCGGCATCGGCAATCCAGGCCTGAGCTCGGACTTGGGCCTTGAACGTCATTTCCGGGATATCCAATCCGTACTGGTCCACGCGCCGCAGGAGGATACTACCGTCTCCATCCTTGGACGCGCCGCTTTCGATAAATGGAAAAGAAGCGATGCCGGCCGGTCCGACGATGTGACCAATGTTGCGATCCTCAAGACCGCCTGAGCAAGCGAGAGAAACCTCACTGACGGCTAACAGCTGTGACCGCATTTCTGAAAGGGATTTGAATGAGTAACAATCTTATTGTCGGCTTCTCGGGCAACATCTCACGCCCTTCAGGTACGCGACGTTTCGTGGAGAATGTGACGGAAGCGTTGGCGGCGCAAGCCGGTTTGCAGCAAGTGGTCTTCGATGTGGAGGACCTCGGCCCATCGCTGGCGACCGCCAGATCGGTCACGGATCTAGATCCAGCCGCCCGCAAGGTGATCAGGACGATTATCGAGGCAGAAGCCCTCGTCATCGGTTCGCCGACCTATAAGGGAAGTTACACCGGTCTCTTCAAGCATGTGATCGACCTGCTGGATCCTTCCGACCTGCGCGGCAAGCCAATCGTTCTCACGGCAACGGGTGGCGGGGACCGGCACTCGCTTGTGGTCGAACATCAGTTGCGACCGCTCTTTGCCTTCTTCGAAGCCTTTGTCACACCGACTGCGATCTACGCTTCGGGCCGTGATTTCGTCGAAGGTGCTCCCTCACCGGCCATCCTCGGTCGCGTGAACCAGGCGCTTGCCGAAGCGTCTTTGCTGATCAGCGCTCGTTCGATCTCTGCGGCGATTGCAGCCGAATAGGCCACGGTTTCGCTGGCCTCGGATCCGGAAGATAAGCCAGCGGCATAGGGACAGACGGGATGACAGCCAGAAAATATGTGGTCGGGATTACCGATCACATGATCGGCCGGCCCGATCTCGAAGCGGAAGTGCTTGGTGATGACGTCGAGATCGACTTCTTCGCCAGCACGGACGAGACGTCGTTTGACCCCGGTCGTCTGGCCAGGCTTGATGCGCTGATGGTATGGGGCGCGCGGCTTGGACCCAAGACCATAAACCACCTGACCCGCTGCAAGGGCGTAGTTCGTTACGGCGTCGGTTACGAAAAGATCGATCTTGCGGCCCTTGCCGCTGCTGGCATCCCCTTTGCCAATAATCCCGACTATGGGACAGAGGAAGTTGCCGATCATGCGCTTGCGATGATCCTTTCCCTGCATCGGCGTCTCTGGGAACATGACGAACGCGCCCGAGGATATAGCTCCGGGTGGCAAATCCACAGTTTGAAGCCGCTTTCCCGCTCGAACCGTGCTACGGTCGGGGTCATTGGCGTCGGCAGAATCGGAACGGCAGTCATCAACAGATTGAAGCCTTTCGGATTTCGCATCCTTGGTTACGATCCCGGCCAGCCACCCGGGCACGAGAAAGCCATCGGTTATCAACGGGCCGAGCGACTGGATGACGTTTTCTCCCAGTCGGATATCGTCACCCTTCATTGCCCGGCAACAGTGCAGACACGCGGCATTCTGAATGCTGAAGGCCTCGCCCGGTTGAAACACGGCACGATTGTCGTCAACACTGCACGAGGGGAATTGATCGAAGATCTCGATGCGCTTGAAGCAGCGCTTCGGAGCGGGCAGGTCGCAGCGGCAGCAATAGACACGTTACTGCATGAACCGCCGGGAAATCACCCTCTGTTGGAAGCATGGCGCAACCGTGAGGATTGGCTCGCAGGCCGCCTGGTCATCACGCCGCACAATGCATTCTACTCCGATCACGCAGCCATAGAGATGCGCACGAATGCAGCGAAAACGGTAAAGCTGTTGTTCGATGAGGGCAGGCTTCGCAACAGAGTGACGGAGTGACCTCGCCGGAGCGGGGTTCGCAAAACTCAGCGCGGCTTCGTACAAGCGACCGCAAGGAGGTTTGCATGGCTGATAAACTTCCTGGTGCAGTACTGAGAGAAAAAAACGCTCCGCTAGTCACGTTATTTAATGCTTTGTTCCTTCTATCGCGATGAGGACCATGGCTGAATATCGCCCTTGTGCAGGAGGGTGCGATGAGCAAGGTCATCAACTTGGCAGGAACGCTCAGGGCCGTTTCCCCTTATATCAGAACAGAAGATGAAGCGATTGAGGCTGCAAAAGCCCTAGCGAATGAAATTCGCAGCGGCGCCAGCCGTCGTGACCGGCAACGTATCCTACCCCATCACGAACTGGAGCGTGTCGCTCAATCCGGCATTCTGGGCATCACGGTTCCGGCTGAATATGGCGGAGCCGATATCTCGAACCCGTTTCTGGCCGAAGTGCTGGCGATCCTGTCCGAGGCGGACAGTTCCATCGGTCAGATCCCTCAGAGCCATTTCCAAATCCTTGAGATACTCCGCCTTGCCGGTACAGAAGAGCAGAAGCGGTATTTCTTCATCAGGGCATTGGCAGGCGATCACTTTGCCAACGCCCTTGCCGAAAGAAATACCGAGGCGGCAGGACTGATAACCACCCGCCTCGTGCCGGACGGGATCGGTTATCGTATTTCCGGCCAGAAATATTACTCCACCGGCGCCTTGTTTGCCGACTGGATTGCCGTCTTCGCGCAGGACGATCGTGAGCATCTTGTCATGGCGATAGTCCCTCGCGACACCGAGGGGCTGACGATCATCGATGATTGGGCAGGCTTCGGCCAAAGGACGACGGCAAGTGGCTCCGTGATCATCGACAACATGTATGTATCGGCAGATTCCGTAATCGCTCACGACAGGGCTCTCGAACAACCGGCAACGCTGGGATCGCTTGGCCAGTTGCTGCACGCAGCCGTCGATCTTGGCATTGCCCGTGCGGCCTTTGCCGACATGATCGATTTCGTCCAGACCAGATCACGGGGCAATCGAAATCTCGACATCGAAAGCACGAGTACCGACCCTCTGGCGATCGCAAAAACGGGATCGATCGCCGTCAAGATCGAAGCGGCGGCAGCAATGATCGAGCGCGCTGGCCGAAAAGTGGACGTAGCCCAGGTATCTCCGTCTGCATCCGCAGCCTCGGATGCCTCTCTGGCCGTGGCAACTGCCAAAATCCTGACGACCGAAGCCGCGCTCGAGGCCGCCAACGCGCTTTTCGAGCTTGCAGGAACGGCCGCGACAGGCGAGGATTTCAATCTCGATCGCCACTGGCGAAATGCACGAACCCACACGGTTCATGATCCGGTACGCTGGAAATATCACGCCATCGGCGACTTTCACCTCAATGGCAGGCTTCCCAGGCCGAATGGCCAATTCTGATCAGGCGATCGCCGGATGCTGGAAGCAGGCATACCAGTTATCTATAGCTTCGGCCTAGAGCGGCGACGAGCTGTCCAGATGGCGACGCGGTGGGGGATGCCCACTGCTCTGTCAATAAAGAACGCCGCACCAGCCGCTCGAAGAATTCATATCCTTCAGGCCAGCGCCCAAAACCGCTTGCAACATTGATGTGGCCGGAAAACCCGATCGTCACGAGATCGCTTCCCCAGGCTTTCACATGACGTTCCAACTGCGGGACACTCATGTAGGGATCGTTGAGGCTACCGACAACGAGACTTGGAAAGGGAAGACGCTCGAGCGGTTCGGCACCAAATTCAATCATACAGGGATGCATCTGCAGGGTTGTTTCCAGCGAACAAGGAGCGACCAGTAGCGCGCCGCGGATAAGGCCTGCCCCACGGCGGCTGGCATAGCTTGCTGCAAGGAGGCAACCGAGGCTGTGTGCAACGATAAAGGCGCCATCGGTGTTCGACAGCGCCTCATCGAGCTTCGCCTGCCAGTGCGCAAGAACCGGACAGGTCCAGTTCTCCTGTTCCACGACCGACGAGGATACTTGCTCGCGTACCCAGTGTCGCTGCCAATGCTCATCGGAAGAGCCATTCAAACCCGGAATGACAAGCGTCTGGATCATAACCGCCTCATTACGTTTCTAACGCTTCTAGAAGATAGGCGGGCGGTCACGTTGCGTCGGCGAAAGCTCATCCAAAATCTACCAGAAAGATAGATTAATTTGCCTCGTTGCGCGCAACACGATCCGGTAATTTGCAGAAATCGAATACAGAACGAATGGAAGTCGGACATGAAAAACTTCATCACTGCAGGCCAAGCCAAAACCAGCCAGTTTGTGGGTTCGTCCGTTTCCCGATGCCACCTTCACTCGCGAATGCAGATGTGTATTGCGCCCATTACGGCCGAGAACATTGAGGAAAGATTGCGAGATTGGAGTGAAGGACATGCAGAAGCAAGTCGTTGAGCATGGTGGGTTGCCGGTCGGTATAGCCATTCCGGATAGCGGGAAGCTGCGTTTTATAGCTGTGAAGTTTCATGTCATCGATCTCGATGATCAGCGTTTTGCAACGCTTGGCGAATTGAGGGCCGCGATCAGCGACCATCTCAGATCCCCGAGACCGATTGCTGCCTGACGACGACAGACCAAGTGCCAAAACTGGTCGTCGGCGTCACGCCCGCGCTCGACAAACTCGTTTTCCCAGAGAGATCCATGAAAGACATTCTGAAAGTAACCGGCAACCGGACATTGACGGTTGGTGCAGCCCTCATCGTTGCAAGCTTGGTCCTGCGCAATTTCGACACCGGAATACCCAGCTGCCTTGTCGCTGTCAGCCTGGCAGCTGGTCTCGTCTCGGTTATTTTTGCTGCTGGCCGGATGAGCGATTAGTACGCCCGGCACATCCGTTCATCTGAGCTCTTGCACGACGAGAACGGCGACGCGTCGAGCCGTCCGAGCTTGAGGCGACAACGCAAAAACCTTGCTCAGCTATGGATAGGCTGGCGGTAACCTGGAGGTAGACGGGAAAAGAGGTTCGTGAACGATCTTGACGAACCCACCTCCCCGACCCACATCCCCGGCGATCAGGACAAGATGCATAGCATGACAACATTTCTAGAAAAGACGTTCGGCCCGACCGAGCTTGCCATTGTTGAGGCTGCTTTCAGCGAATGGGTTGATCAAGCAAAAGTTGAAAAACAAAGTCCTGAGGCAGAGTTGGCAGCGGCGATCGTCATCAACCTGTTTCGCGAGGGAAACGACACGATTCCCGCAATGCGAAAAGCAATTTCCGCTCATCGCGGCTTGATCGACCTGCGTTGCTCTTAATAGCTCAGCGGATTTGGCTGCAGGGAGATACGGCTCTCTCTTACGGTTTGCCGGAATTTGAACGCTATGCGCCGACAGGTCGCCTCATGCTTAAATTTTGGCGGAGATATGATCCGTACCGGCGAAACAGCATCCCTCGCTTATTGTGAGCGGGCACGCCATCCTTGAGAAAGCACCGGGCCTGGACCGCCTTGAATTGTTCACCCGTGGGTGTTCGCGAAATCATGACCACCCGGCTTCACATCGGTGATGCCGAGCCAAGCAATCTGTTACCCCGAATACCCCAGAAGCCGCGAAATTCGCACAGCGGTGCTCTTCGTCTTTTCAATATGTTCTTCTGATGGAACCTCGCCGAGGAACTGGATCATGTCAACGATGCCCACAGCGCCACAGACCATGCCGGCTGCGTTGAATATCGGGCTGGCGAGCGTGTTCAAACCGAGAGCGGCCTGATTGGGCGCGACAGCCCAGCCCTGCCGCCGGATGATTTCGTATTCTTGCGCCAGCACGGTCGGCGAAACGATTGTCTCAGGGGTGAAAAGCTCAAGCCGGTTTCGCAACACGCGCGCCTGGAAAGCCTGCGAGGAAAAGGCAGTTGCGACTTTGCCCTGAGCAGAACCGTGAAACGAGAGGATCGATCCGACCCGAACGCCGATTTCGATCGAAGCCCGTCCGGGAACAGTCGCGATGACAAGCATGCCTTCCGGCGTTAGCTGCGATGCGACAGCAGAGTGGCCCAGTGCATCCCGAAGATCGAGAAGTGGATCGTTGGAGGCGCGAATAAGACCCATATTGTCAAAAACGGATTGGCCGAGAGATAGCAGCTTGGAGCCTAATTCATATCGTTCGGAATCATCCTGCTGAAATACATATCCCTGCTGAACAAGCGTCTGCAGATGGCGGTGGATACGGCTTTTGCTTGTCCCTAGTGTATTGGCGAGGCTGGTCACACCTACGCCCTTGGGAGTGCGGACAACCTGCTCGATAATATTCATCGTAAGGATGACGGACTGGAGGCCATCTGAATTTTTGTCTTCAGTATCAGTCATCTGCCGTTGCACCTTTAAAACTCATCCAAACGTCCATAAAATAATCGGAGCGGCTTTGTGCTTCCGAAGCATGCTAAATCCAGGCATCCGAGATTTCTGGTCAAGTCTGAAACAATAGCAGCCTGCCATTTTTTCATTCCGGAACGCTCTGCTGGAGCGTCTTTCAGAAAATTCATTCCCTCCCAAGACGCCGCAAAACACTCGTGCGCAATTTCGTCCACGGGCGTAACCGCTCATTCGCGAACATAAATTGGTAAGAACAAAGTTCTGAGAAATCAAGGTATTTGGCTTTCCGCTTGCGAAACAGCAAGCCTTCTATCGGCGTTTAAATCCCAGAAATACTGACAGCCGCGTCCGTTTGACGCGCAAGCCGTCCCCAATCAACCGCTTGACGAATGATCGCGGAAAGCAAATAAATCAGAACAACGTTTCTTTCAGCGGAACAAAAGAATGCGGTGCCGTGATTGATGGAATGGCATCCCTCTTCTGGAGGTCCGTCTTGGAATAACGGAAATCAAGCTGGTGACGTGAAGATGCCGCCAGAGGAGAATGGAGGAATATAAATGGCTGAAATTGCCTCAAGGACCTCGGAACTTGACGCCCGTGTCGATGAGATATTGCGCGGGGGCGTCGACCCGCATGTTCACAGCGGCCCATCGATCGCAGCTCGGGCTGTCGATCATCTGGAACTGGCTAGACAACTCTCGGATGCGGGCTTCATTGCGGCCGTCACCAAGGATCACGACTACTCCGGCGTCGTGCCAACGGAGATGATCCGCAAGCATCACCCCGAACTTTCGACAAAGGTTTATTCAGGCATCGTACTGAATAACGTGGTGGGTGGCTTCAATCCTTATGCGGTCGAGCACACCGCTGCCATGGGCGGGAAAATTGTCTGGTTGCCGACACTTGCCGCCGAAAACCATCTTAAATGGGAAAAATCATCGGGCTGGGTTCACCCTGCATCGACGCAGAAAATCCGCCCTGCGACCGCGGTTCCGCTTTTCGACGGCGACGGCAAGCTTCTCGAACCAGTGCTTGATGTTCTCGATGTCGTTGCAGCAACTGGCATGGCCTTAGCCAGCGGCCACATCCACGTCTCAGAGACAAAGGTGATATTCGCGGAGGCTATAAAGCGGGGCGTAGAACACCTCATATTCACTCATCCGGAAGACATCGTCGGCGCCTCCCTGGAAGACGCCCGCGAACTCGCCGGAATGGGGGCCTATGTCGAGCATTCGCTCGCCTTCTTCCTGAACGGTTCGAAGTTCCAGACGCGCAAGGAAGAAGAGCTTAAGGCTCATATCGACATCGTTGGCGTAGATCGGACAATCTTGTGTTCAGATCTCGGACAAGTCGGCACATTCACACCGATTGAAGGTTTCCGAAATGGCGTTCTCGCCTGCATCAAGCTTGGCTACTCCGACAGCCAGATCCACGAAATGGTGGCGACCAATGCGGCGAATGTCCTCGGCCTCACCGGCTGACCATTTGATACTTGCTATCAAGCCAAAAGGTTGGCCTGAAAGCGCATTTCAAAATTATTAGCGTTGTCTGCTTCGGACCGGGAATCCGAAGCAGCTTTTCTGGAGGAAAAAATGTTGCAATGGTATCAAGAGCTTAACAGCAAAGAACGAAAGACGTTCTATGCTTGCTTTGCCGGGTGGGCGACCGATGCGCTCGACACACAGCTCTTCAGCTTTCTTATTCCGACACTTGTTGCGTTCTGGTCGATTACCAATGCCGAAGCCGGCTGGCTCGGCACATCCGCTTTGATCTCCTCTTCAGTCGGTGGTTGGGTCGCCGGCATTCTTTGTGATCGCATCGGTCGCGTGAAGGTCATGAAGATCGCCATCGCATGGTTCACCGTATTTACCATCGCAAGCGGCTTTGCCGATTCCTATGAGCACCTTCTGATTGCCCGCATTCTCTCCGGCCTCGGCTTCGGTGGCGAATGGGCCGCAGGCGCAGTCCTCATGGGTGAAGTCATTCGCCCTGCCTATCGCGGCAAGGCCGTCGGTAGCGTCCAGAGCGCCTATGCACTCGGATACGGCTTTGCAGCCATCCTGTCTTCGGTGCTCTTCGCCACGATCGAACCGTCCGAGGCCTGGCGCTGGATGTTCTGGATCGGCGCACTTCCTGCCGTCTGGGTTTTCTGGGCACTGCGCGGCGTGGAGGAGCCGGAAGTCTTCCTGAAAGCCAAGAAGGAACAGCACGCCCGTGGCGAACGTGTCAATCCGCTGGTCATCTTCGCACCGCGTTACCTGAAGACGACGATCCTGTGCTCGCTGCTTGCTCTGGGGGTACAGGGCGGCGCATTCTCGATCGTCATGTGGCTGCCGTCGTTCCTCAAGAGCAGCTATCACCTCACCTCGGTCGAAGTCGGTTACTATGTCTTCGTACTGACCTTCGGATCGTTCGTCGGCTATATCGTAGCTGCTTATCTCTGCGATTCCATCGGCCGCCGACTCAGCTTCTTCGTCTTCACCATCCTGAACTGGATCATCATACCGGTGTTCCTGTTCGTGCCGGAAATGGGTGCGGTGTCGCTGCTGCTCATCTTCCTGCTCGGCTTCTCGCTGCTCGGTATCTACAGTGCACTTGGCCCTTATTTCACCGAGTTGTTCCCCAGTCTCATCCGTGCGAACGGGCAGGCTTTCAGCTACAATTTCGGCAGAGCCGTGGGTGCCTTCTACCCGGCCATCGTCGGCATGCTGGCATCCGCTGAACTGCTGCCATTGCACAGCGCAATGGGTGTGACGGCAATGTCGGCCTACGTCTTCGTGCTGCTAGCAGTCGCAATCCTGCCGGAGACCAACGGCCGGGATCTGACCACGACGGATGGAAAAGTCGATGCGATGCCCGTCGCGCCGAGCGGACAGCCAAACGAAGTCAACCCTTAACAATACCGTCAAACGCAATCTGAAATTCCCAACGGCCTCAGGCCGTTGGGGGTCGGTAGTGCGCGACACCCGGAACCTCAACATCTCAGCTGAAATGCGTGACCACCATGACAATTCAGAATCGAAACATCCTGATCGTTACCGCTCACCCTGAACAACGGTCCTTCAATCATGCGTTGACCGAAAGCGCCGCCGCTGCGCTGCGTTCCGCCGGACATGATGTCGTGGTTTCGGATCTTTATGCCGAAAATTTCGGCGCCTCCTCCGGACCTGGCGATTTCACCGCCCGTGCGGATGCCGATCACCTGCACTATCAGAACGAACAGACCAATGCGGTTCGCACCAAATCCTTCGCGCCCGACATAGCACGCGAACAGGCCAAGCTTGCTGCCGCCGATGTCGTCATCTTTCAATTCCCGCTCTGGTGGGGAGGGCCGCCCGCCATCCTCAAGGGCTGGCTCGACCGGGTTCTTGCCTATGGCTTCGCCTATGTGGACGGTTATCGATTTGACACCGGCCTCTTTCGCGGCAGGCATGCGATCCTGTCGGTGACCACAGGCGGAACGCCCGCCCGTTTCAGCGACGATGGCGTTTATGGACCGATCGAACAGCTCCTGCGGCCGATCAAGCGCGGTGCGCTGGAATATATGGGCTTCGAAGTCGCGCCATCCTTCGTTTGCTACGGCGCACCACGCATGAGCGAGGAGGATCGCCAGACCCATCTGTCGCTCTGGGCGAAACAGGTGCTCGAGATCGCCAGGCTTCCCACGGACAGATCGCTTTATCCCGCCGACCCGCTGTCTCTGGTCGAGGATGGAGCATGGGCGAGAGGCCGATGACGTCGGCAAGGATACATTTGGAACGAGCCTGCCTCGTCACCTCTGATTGGAGTTAAAAATGGAACAGGACATATTCATTCTCGATGGGGCCCGTACCGCGATCGGTACGTTCGGGGGGGCATTGAGCACCTTCACACCGGCGGAACTCGGCGTGATTGCCGCAAAATCAGCGATTGAACGCTCGGGTGTTGCCGCTGCCGATCTCGACAATGCCGTCGCCGGCAATGTCATTCCGAACTCGCCTCGCGATCTTTACCTCGGGCGCGTGATCGGCATGGAAAGCGGCTTGCCTGCCTCTGCACCGGGCCTCACGCTTAACCGACTCTGCGGCTCTGGCGCCCAGGCAATCGCAACGGCGGCTTCGATGATCCGGGCCGGCGAAAGCAGGCTCTCGCTCGCCGTAGGCTCCGAAGTCATGAGCCGTGCTCCCTATTCGATCGACAGCCTGCGCAAGGGCCAGAAGATGGGGGATGCCGGGCTGACCGATTGGTTGCTCGGATCGCTCACCGATCCGTTTGGCTGTGGGGGAATGGGCATCACGGCGGAAAACATTGCTGCCAAATACCATATCGGCCGCAGCGAGCAGGACGTCTTCGCACTCGACAGCCAGCAGAAGGCAGCGAGCGCTATCAGCGCCCAGCGGTTCGCATCGCAGATCGTCCCGGTCACGGTCAAAACCCGGAAGGGCGAGCAGATTGTTATGGAAGATGAACATCCTCGCGCGGATACGACGCTCGAAGGCCTTTCGTCTCTGCGACCGACCTTTCGCAAGGACGGTACGGTGACTGCCGGTAATGCGAGCGGCATCAATGATGGTGCTGCAGCCGTCGTGCTGGCAAGCGGCGCAGAAGTTGCAGCCCGAAATCTTCGTCCGCGTGGAAAATTGCTCTCTTGGGCCGTTGCCGGCGTTCCGCCGGAAATCATGGGTATCGGCCCGGCTCATGCCGTTCCGCTGGCGCTGCAGCGCGCGGGCCTCGATCTCGCGCAGATCGACGTGATCGAATCAAACGAGGCATTCGCCGCGCAGGCGATTGCCGTGAACCGGCTGCTGGGTCTGCCTCTCGAAAAGGTCAATCCGAGTGGCGGTGCAATCGCGCTCGGGCATCCGCTGGGCGCGACCGGCGTCATACTGACGGTCAAGGCTCTTTATGAACTGGAGCGAATCGGCGGCCGCTACGGTCTCGTCACCATGTGCATCGGCGGTGGGCAGGGGATTGCTCTTGTTATCGAGAATTGCCTGGCCAATCGCGCGTAGACTTCAAGGAGGAAAAAATGACTTCGAATTTGCGAACACGGATCCGCGCAGGTGAGCTGCTTGTCGGGTCGTTCATCAAGACGCCTTCCCCGCATGTGATAGAAATCCTTGGTCATGCGAAACTGGATTTTGCAGTGATCGACCAGGAACATGCGCCGATCGGCATCGCCCAGGTGGACATGCTGGCACTTGCCGGCAAGGCGATCGGCCTGCCGCTCCTGTCCCGTCGCTGGGGTGCCTCGGTCGACTGGATTTCTCCGCTGCTCGACCTCGGACTTGCCGGAGTGATGGTGCCGCACGTGCTGAATGCCGAAGGTGCCCGTGCCGTCTGCGATGCAGTGCGTTTCTCTCGTGGGAAACGTGGCCTTTCGCCATCACCACGGGCCGGCAATTACGGTGGCATCGGCATCGCCGACTATCGTGTCAAATGCGACGCGGAGAGTGTCGTGATGGTGCAGATCGAGGACAAGTCTGCGCTCGATCATCTCGACGAGATCGCCGGCGAGCCGGATGTCGATCTTCTGTTCATCGGACCGGCAGACCTCTCGCAATCGATGGGGGTCAGTTATCCCTCGCCGGAACTGGATGACGCCATCGACCAGATCATCGCAGCCGGCAAGAAGGCGGGTGTCGCAATCGGCCTGTTCGTCGGCGATGCCGGCCATATCGCCAAATGGCACGCCCTTGGCGTGACCGTCTTCGTCTGCGGCTCCGATCAGGCGCTTCTGCGCAAATCCGCCACCCAGATGATGATCACAGCAAAAACCGAGAAGGAGTGAAACATGTACAAGGACAAGGATCCGCGCGCAGATCTCTTCGCCGCGGCGGCAAAACCGCCGGCAACGGGTTTGGTCGCAGAAGAGCAACTGGCAACCTTCTATGATACGCCACCGCAGGATGAGCAGAATGGAAGCCGCACCTGGTATGTCAGGGGTTGCAATTTCGTCCTCGCTTATTCCGAAACGCAGGACGGGGCGACCCTGGAGCGCAAGGGACAAGCTGACGAATACGTTCTCTATCTTGCCAATCCGGCTGACAGGGCGATCGTCGAGTGGGGTGGTCAGAAGGTCGAGGTTGCGGGTTATTCCATCACCTTCATACCGCCGGGCGATAGCCGGATCGTCCTGCCGTCTGGCGGAAAGCTCGCACGGCTTTTCACCACGGCCTCGAAGGATCTGGTCAAGGCATGCCCCAATGCCGACGCTTACGATGTGCCGCGCCAGCACATCCCCGCATTCGAGCCCTGGCCGGAACCAGTGGGTGGGTGGAAAGTACGCCAGTATTCGCTGAACGTTCCCGATGAGCCGGGTCGTTTCGGGCGAATCTTCCGCTGCACGACATTCATGGTGAATGCCCTTCCGTCCCAGGTCGGACCGCGCGATCCGGCAAAGATGTCGCCGCATCATCACGACGATTTCGAACAGTGCTCGCTGGCATTGGGCGGGAGCTTTACACACTACCTGCGCTGGGCCTGGACGACCGATATGGCCGATTGGCGCGAGGACAAGGCGATTGATGTCGGCTCGCCATCGGTGCTCGTCATCCCGCCTCCGGTCATTCACACGACGCGGGCCAGCAGCGACGGCAACAACGATCTGGTCGATATCTTCTGCCCGCCGCGCGTGGACTTTTCGCTTAAGCCCGGCTGGGTTTTGAACGATGCCGACTATCCAATGCCGGGCACCCGGTAATCCAGCAGGAGAGGGCCAGGCTGGCAGCAGTCGGCCCTCTGCTGGAATGTGCCTGTTCGAAAGTGCGCAAGGCGCTGCCTCGGGCGGGCGTTCCAGCACGGCAGCAAAGCTTCAGCTCTTTAGAAATCAAAGGTCTCAAAAATGTATAAGGTGAATACCGCCGAGGAAGCCGTGCGACGGATACCGGATGGAGCCGTCCTGATGATCGGTGGCTTCGTCGGCATTGGGACGCCTCAGGATCTTGTCGATGAACTGGTCCGTCAGGGAAAGAAGGATCTGACGCTCATCGCCAACGATACAGCGCGCCCGAATGTGGGCGTTGGCAAGCTGATCGACGCCGGGCTGGTGAAAAAGGCCATCGTCAGCCACATCGGCACCAATCCGGTCACGCAGAAGCAGATGATCAGCGGAGCGATCGAGGTCGAACTGGTTCCGCAGGGCACGCTCGCCGAGCGGGTACGCGCCGGAGGTTCCGGGCTTGGCGGCGTGTTGACGCCAACCGGTGTCGGCACGGATGCAGCGATCGGCAAGGAAACGATCGAAATCAACGGTATCGCCTATCTGTTGGAAACGGCGCTCAAGGCTGACTTCGCCCTGATCAAGGCACGCAGCGCGGATTACTCCGGGAACCTCCGCTATTCGCTGACATCGCGTAATTTTAATCCGCTGATGGCCATGGCTGCTGAAATCGTTATCGCGGAGCCGGACGAAATCGTGCCGGTTGGCTGCATCGAGCCCGATGCCGTCGTCACGCCGCATGTTCTTGTTGACTTGCTGATTGCGAAGGGAGCCTCGCTGTGAACGAGAAAGAGATCATCGCGAGGCGGGTTGCTCAGGAACTCAAGGCCGGCACGCTCGTCAATCTCGGGATCGGCTTGCCCACCATGGTCGCCTCCTACCTGCCTGCCGGGCTCGACGTTTCGTTCCAGTCGGAAAACGGCATTATCGGCATGAGCGCTTTGCCTGATCCGGGTCTTGCCGGAAGCAATCTCACGGATGCCGGAGGGACACCTGCAGGCGCGTTGCCGGGAGCCTGTGCCTTCGACAGCGCCATGTCGTTCGCACTGGTTCGCGGCGGCCATCTCGATGTCACTGTACTGGGGGGGCTTCAGGTCGACGAAGAAGGACACCTTGCCAACTGGATGGTGCCCGGCAAGATCGTGCCGGGCATGGGCGGCGCAATGGATCTCGTATCCGGCGCCAAGCGCGTCATCGTTGCGATGACGCATACCGCCAAGGGCGAACCCAAGATCCTGAAGAGATGCACCTTGCCGCTGACATCCGTTCGCCGCGTTGACCTGATTGTCACGGAGATGGGCGTCATCCAGCCAACAGAAGAAGGCCTTGTGCTTCTCGAGACAGCGCCGGGCGTGACAGTCGAACAGATTGTCGCCGCGTCGGAAGCCAAACTGTTAATGCCGAAGGTTCCAGGCGTGATGGGCATCGCAGCCTGAACTATCGGTTCGCGGGAGCGGTGTATCCTCCTCCGTCGCCGCTCCCGCTTCATTCCGCCTCATCCCGAGGCATCATCATGTCCCGGCGTCAGCTTTCCTCTTTCGCCAACGCTACGCCACACCGATCAAGGGTCGCATGCCCGCTATTTCACAATCGGCGCCATTCGGGGGATTTGCGTCTCAAGGTTTGAGCGAGCGCACCATATTGGCCAGCCTTTCGCAGGCACTTTCGAGTTCAGGTTCTGATGCCGCGATCGATAGTCGAATAAAGCCGGGCGCAGCAAACGCAGCCCCCGGCACACTCGACAGGCCGAATGTCTGCAACAGACACGCCGCAAACGCCGTATCGTCGCCGAGAACGTCTCCTTCGGCGGTCTTGCGGCCCATCAGTCGCTGCACGCCGATGAAAGCGTAAAAGGCTCCATCGGGCGCTATGAAATCGATACCCTCGATCTCGGCCAGCCGGCCGGCCACGATCTTCGCGCGCCTGGCAAATGTTCGGGCGCCCTCGCCGACAAAAGCCTGATCTCCGGTGAGGGCCGCGATTGCTGCCGCCTGAGCGACCGGAGAAACACATGAGACGCTTTGCGACTGCATCTTGTTGAGCGTCGAAATCAGCGCTTTCGGGCCGGCGGCATAACCCAGCCGCCAACCCGTCATGGCGTAAGCCTTGGAGACGCCGTTGACGATCAAGGTCCGGTCCCGCAACTGCGGGCAGGCCTTGCCGAAGGAAACGAAGGGCTTGTCGTTCAACAGCACATGTTCGTAGATCTCGTCGGAGACGACGAGCACACGCGGATGGCGCGCCAGCACATCTGCAAGCTTGCGATATTCTTCGCCAGAATAGATCGCTCCTGTCGGATTGGACGGAGAATTCAGCATCAGCCATCTGGTCTTCGGCGTGATCGCTGCTTCGAGCTGCTCGGCCGATAACTTGAAACCGGCATCCGCACCGCAGGTCAGATAGACCGGTGTGCCCCCATGCAGCGAGACGATGTCTCCGTAGGATACCCAGCAAGGTGTGGGAATGATGACTTCATCGCCCGCTTCCAGCGTTGCGAGAAACACGTCGAACAGGATTTGCTTGGCGCCATTGGCAACCATCACCTCGTCGGTGGAATAATCCAGTCCGTTTTCCGTCTTGAACTTCTTCACGATCGCCTGACGCAGGCTTTCCATCCCCGCGGGCGCGCCATAGCGGATACCGCCCTTGCGGATCGCTTCGACGGCCGCTTCCGCAACATGCGGCGGCGGTTCGAAATCCGGCTCGCCCAGTGACAGGTCTATAATGTCACGGCCTTCTGATGCCAGCTTCTTTGCCGCCATGGCAATCGCCATGCTCGGAGACGACTTGATGCCCGCGGCACGGCGGTTCTCGAAACTCATTTTCGGCTTCCCTGGAGGATTTGACTTGATCGAAACCGGGCGAGGCCTCTGCCTCGCCCGACACTCTTGGGAGAGTTATTTCGAAGCGACGTAGTCAAAGGCGATATCGCGTTCTGCCGCAGCGACATCCCGTTTGTCAGCCGACCCGTAACCGCCGCCGCCCGGAAGCTGCAGGATTAGCCTGCGACCGGCCGGAACATGCTGGCGACCCTTGGAAGCGAGACGGGTTCCGTCATCCAGCAGCACGGCACCGGCGGCACCGTTTTCACCACCTTCGCGACCGCGCGGGGGATGATCGACACGGTCGAACATGGCGTTGAAGTGCATCTCGTGACCCTCGGTCGGCGAGATCTCCACCACCTGGCCGAGACCGCCGCGGAACTGGCCGGCGCCGCCGGACCCGTCACGCAGCTCCTTGCGCCAGAAGATGACCGGACCGACATGTTCGGTTGCTTCGATCGACATGGAATGCACGCCGCTCGGGAATGCCGTGGCACTCATTCCGTCGAGTGTCGGGCGCGCACCGGAACCACCGCTGTTGAACAGCAGAACCTCGGCACGCTGGCCGCCATCGGCCGGAGCCTTGTCGCCCTGAAGCGGGCGAACGCTGACATGCAGGTTCCACAGCGCGCCAGCACCTTCCGCCGGTACCTTGCCCGGCAACATCTTGTGCACGGCACCGAGCACGGCATCGGGCACCAGATGGCCAAGCACGTGGCGAACCGAAACCGGAGCCGGATGCTGTGCATTCAGGATGCAATCCTTCGGCGCGACGACGCGGAACGGCAGGAGCGAATAGTGGTTATTTGGAATATCGGGGGCGATCGCGACCTTCATGCCGTAGCATGCATAGGCCGCCGAATAGATGATCGGGCAATTGATGCCTTTCGGGCTAGGCGGCGAGGTGCCGTCGAAATCGGCGAGGATGTGATCGCCTTCCACATCGAGGCGCACGGCGATATCGATCGGCGAGCCGTAGCCATCAACCCGCATCGTGTTGGAATACGAGCCCTTCGGCAGCGCGGCGATCCGCTCGATCGTCGCATCATAGCTACGCTTGAAGATGAATTCGCCGAGCGTCTCCAGATCGTCGAGTTCGAACTCTTCCATCATGTCCATCAGGCGGCGATGGCCGATCTCGTTGCAGGCCGCCAACGAATAGACGTCACCGACAACCTGATGGCTCTCGCGCACGTTGTTGTGTAGGATGTTGACGAGATCCTTGTTGACCTTGCCGCGCTCGGCAAATTTCATGATCGGAACGAAGATACCCTCTTCATAGACTTCGTTCGCATCCGGCCCGAAACCGCGGCCACCGACATCGACCACGTGTGCCGTGCAGGCGAAATAACCGACAAGCGCGCCGTTGCGGAAGCTCGGCGAAACGACGGTGAAGTCGTGCAGGTGGCCGGTGCCCTTCCATGGATCGTTGGTGATATAGACGTCGCCTTCGAAAATGTTTTCAGGCCCGATATCGCGGATGAAGTGACCGACGGCTTCCGCCATCGCGTTGACATGGCCGGGCGTGCCGGTGACTGCCTGGGCGATCATCAGGCCACCGCGGTTGAAGACGCCGGCGGACAAGTCGCCCGACTCACGCACGCTGGTGGAGAATGCGGTGCGGATGAGGGTGACGGCCTGCTCTTCAACGACGGAGATCAGCCGGTTCCACATGATCTGCATGTGAACGTCGGAAAGTGCATTGGTTTTCATGGATAGTATCCTCCGTTCAAGC
Organism: Aliirhizobium cellulosilyticum; assembly: GCF_014198105.1. Taxonomy (NCBI): domain Bacteria; kingdom Pseudomonadati; phylum Pseudomonadota; class Alphaproteobacteria; order Hyphomicrobiales; family Rhizobiaceae; genus Aliirhizobium; species Aliirhizobium cellulosilyticum. Next base: position 466,834 of record NZ_JACIGW010000003.1, read on the forward strand.
GCTCTGCTTGACGCGTACGAGCAGGCAGCCATCGGCCTGCATGATGACTTCGCGGCTGGCGGTGATGATGGTTGAGGTTTCGCGTTCGGTGATCACGGCAGGACCGGAGACGAAGTCGCCCGGTTTCATGTCGGCGCGGTCGACGATCGAAGCGTTCTGGAAGCTGCCTTCCTGCACGTCGAAGATCTCGCGCCTGCCGCGAACCTTGGCTTCACCGGCCTTTGCCGTCTTGCCGATCCGCTCTGGCGGCGCGACCTTGGAAGTGGCCCGCAGCGACCAGCTGACGATCTCGACATCGAGCCCGTCGATGACGCGGCCGAAGAAGTGTTCGTACTGCTCGTCGAACAGTTTGCGGAACAGGTCGCCATCGGCATCCGCGTAATCACGAACCTCGATCGTTACCGGCACTTCCCAGCCCTGCCCGACGTAACGCATGTAGGCGATGCATTCGAGGTCCGGATCGGCATCCGGCGCGCCGGAGCGCACGAAGGATGTCGCTTCCGCGATCAGCTCAGACACCGTATGGTTGATCGCAGCCGCATCGAAGCGGCTGAGGCGGCTATAGGCGCTGCGAACGCTTTCGAAACCGAAGGGTGCTCGCAGGAAGCCGATAGCCGAGCCGACACCGGCGCCCGGCGGGATCAGAAGTTCGGCCATGCCGAGCTTTTCGCAAAGGCGCGCAGCGTGGATGGGGGCTGCACCGCCGAAGGCGATCATGGTGAACTCGGAGAGTTCCTTGCCATTTTCCACTGCGTGCATGCGCGCCGCATTGCTCATGTTTTCATCGACCACTTCGCTCAGGCCATAGGCAGCGGTCGCGATATCCGTATCCAGCTTGGAGGCAAGATCCGTATCCATCGCCTTGTCGGATGCCGGACGGTCGAGCTTCATCGCACCACCGGCAAACTCGTCGGCATCCAGACGGCCAAGGATGAGATCGGCATCGGTGACGGTCGGGTTTGCGCCGCCGCGGCCGTAGCAGGCCGGACCCGGCTCGGAGCCGGCGCTGTGAGGGCCGACGCGGATCTGACGCATGCTGTCGATCGTCGCGATCGAGCCGCCGCCTGCGCCGATTTCCACCATTTCGATGACGGGAATAGAGATCGGCATGCCGCTGCCCTTCTTGAAGCGCCAGGTACGTGCCACTTCGAAGGTCTTTGAGGTTTTCGGCGTCTGCTTTTCGATCAGGCAGATTTTTGCCGTGGTGCCGCCCATGTCGTAGGAGAGCACCTGATCGAGACCATAGCTGCTGGCGATATGGGCTGCGAAGATCGCGCCGCCGGCAGGGCCGGATTCAAGCAGGCGTACCGGAAATTCGATGGCGCTTTCAACGCTGATGATGCCGCCGCCCGAGTGGATCATGAAGACCGGGCAACGCGTGCCCTCTTCGGTCAGGCGACCGACGAGGCGGTTCAGATAGGACGCCATCAGCGGCTTGACGAAGGCATTGGCGCAGACGGTGTTGAAACGCTGGAACTCGCGCATCTGCGGCGAGACTTCCGAAGAGATCGAAACGGAAATGTCTGCCTTCTTGGAGAGAAGCCGGTCTCTCACGAGCTTCTCGTGTGTGCCGTTCAGGTAGGAGTGGATGAAGCCGATGGCGACGCTCTCATAGCCGGCAGCGATGATGTGATCGCACAGGGCATCGACTTCATCGAGATCAAGCGGCTTCAGCACGAGACCATCGGCGCCGATACGTTCATCGACGACAAACCGTTCATTGCGCGGCACGAGCGGCGCCGGCAGAACGATATCAAGATCATACTGCTCGAAACGGCTTTCGGTGCGCATCTCGATGACGTCGCGAAAACCCTTGGTGGTGATGAAGGCGGTGCGTGCACCCCGCCGTTCGATCAGCGCATTGGTGGCAAGCGTCGTGCCGTGAATGATCGTGTCGATTTCGGAAAGCTCGACACCGGCGACTTCGGCGACCTGCCGGATGCCCTTGACGATCGCATTCTCGGGATAGGAATAGTCGGTCAGCACTTTGATCGAATGGAGCGTGATGCCTACCTCCATCGCAACGTCGGTGAAGGTGCCACCGATATCGACACCGACCCTGATCTGCTTGCCATCTTTCGCCATTGTCTGTCTCATGCTCCATAAGCGAGCTGTTGTTGCGTGCTGCTCGAAAACCCAGTTTTCGGCGTGCAGCGACCTGTCCCCGCCCGCGCGAACAGGCGGGGGCCAAGAGCTCTTCAGTTGTTGATGTTTTCTGTCCGGCGCGACGGCCTTCAGCGGTCGCGCTGGATCGGGATGTTACTGCTTGCCTGTAAAGTCGACGCCCGGCAGCGTGGTCGGGAGTTTTGCGCGATCGACGCCGATCCACTTCTTGTAGAGCGCGTCGAGCGTGCCGTCAGCGGTGTGACGGGTCACGAAATCGGTGAGGAAGGCGAGCATTTCCTGGTCGCCCTTGCGAACTGCCATGCCCTGAAAGTTGTCGGCAACCTTGTACTTGCGCTCGAACTGCGCGTCATAACCCGCCTGCTTTATGACGAGGCCATAAGTAATGCTGCCGACGATAGCGTCGACCTGGTCGGACAGCAGCGACTGAACCGTCGTCGCGTCATCGTCGAAACGCTTGATCTGCGTATTCGGCGGGGCAACCTTGACGAGAAGCGGATCGAAGGCGCTGCCGCGGTTGACGCCAATCACGTATTTGCCGAGATCTTCATTGGCCTTGATGGCCGCATCCTTCTTGCCCCAGACGGTGATGTCGTTCGACGAGTAGGGAATGACATACTGGATGACCTTGGCGCGCTCCTCGGTGATCGTCATCGACGGCACGAGGAAATCGACATTGCCGTTGACCAGCAGGGGAATGCGGTTCTGGCCGGTGATGCGCTCGAACTTCACCTCGACGCCGAGTTCCTTGCCGATCAGCTTGGCGATCTCGATGTCAAACCCGTCGTTCTGGCCCTTGGGATCGATGAAGCCCCAGGGAAACTGGTCCATCTGCACACCGATCGTGGCAGTACCCTTGGCCTTGATCTCTTCCGGCGTCACAGCAAAAGCCGTTGTGGCAAAGGAGGTCGCGGCCAGAAGCACGGCGGCGAACCCGCCCATGACTTTCGAACGCGAAAGGGTCAATGCTGTATTGAACATGTGGTCACCTCTGGTTGGTTTCTTTTTCATGCGTTCTTGTTTTACCGAGCGGCGTTGAGGCGCCTTTCGATCCTTGCGCTGCAATAGGTCAGGGGTACGCAGATGATGAAGTAGATCAGTGCGACCGCTCCATAGACCTGCAGCGGCTGAAAGGTGATGTTGGCCATCAGCTGCCCGGATCGGGTAAGCTCGGTCAGGCCAAGCAGGGCGGCGAGCGCCGTGCCCTTGATCAGGTTGACGAGGAAGCTGATGGTCGCCGGCAGGCCGATGCGGAAGGCTTGCGGCAGGACGACATCGATCATCCGATGCATGTAGCCGATGCCGAGCGCTCGCGCCGCTTCGCTTTGACCATCCGGCACCGCCTGGATGCTGCCGCGCCAGATTTCGCCGAGAAAGGCGCTCGTGTGCAAGGACAGGCCGATCGTCAGCGCCACCCAGATATCCACTTTGAGCCCCAGAAGCGGCAGGCCGAAATAGACGAAGAAAAGCTGGATCAGCAGCGGAGTGCCCTGGAAAATCTGGATATAGGTCGCCATCAGGATGCGCAGCCAGGCCCATTTGCTGGTTCGCCCGAGTGCCACGGCAAGCCCGAGCGCGCCGCCCAGGGTGAAGGCAAGCAGCGACAAGACAACCGTCCAGCGTGCGCCTTCGAGCAGAAAGAGGAACTCACCCCAACCGAATTGACGGATCATCTCGCTGCCTCACTTTGCCGGATAGGAGAAATAGACCCGGCCGATCACGCCGAGAGCGATGGAGAAGAACTGCGACAGCGCCAGGTAGATGACGCCGAGCGTGAGATAGATCTCGAAGCTGCGGAATGTCTGGGCATCGAGCGTCTGGGCGAAATAGGTCAGTTCTTCCGCGGAAACCGATGACATTAGGCTGGAGTTCAACATCATGAGGATGAACTGGCTGCACAGAGCCGGATAGACAGCGCGGATCGCCGGGCGAAACACGATGAAGCGGTAGATGTCGACCGCATGCATGCCGAGCGCCCTACCCGCCTCGATCTGGCCGGGGCGGATAGACTGGACGCCGCCGCGGACGATCTCGGCCGCATAGGCCGCACAGTTGAGCGTCATTGCAAGGATTGCGGCCTGTTCGCCGCTCAGGCGAATGCCGATCGCCGGCATGCCGAAGAAGACGAAGAACACCTGCACGAGGATCGGCGTGTTGCGGATCATCTCGATGTAGCCGACGGCGATTGCTTTCAGCGCCGGCTTCTTGCTCATCCGCATCATCATGAAGACGATGCCGAGCGACAGGCCGAAGATCATCGATAGCGACGACATCTTCAGAGTACCGATCACGCCATCGACCAGCGACGGCCAGGCGGTAAAAACGGGGGCGAAGTCGAATGTGTAATTCATCACCCGCCCCTCAGTGATTGAGGATCTGGCTGAGGAAGGTCTTGGTGCGCTCATGGCTCGGATTGCTGAAGAACACATCCGGCTTGGCGCTTTCAATGATCTCTCCGCGATCCATGAAGATGACGCGATGCGCCACGGCGCGGGCGAAGCCCATTTCATGCGTCACGCAGATCATCGTGATGCCATCGTCTGCAAGCGAGATCATCGTGTCGAGCACTTCCTTGACCATTTCCGGATCGAGCGCCGAGGTCGGCTCGTCGAACAGCATGATCTGTGGATCCATGCAAAGCGCCCTAGCGATTGCGACGCGCTGCTGCTGGCCACCGGAGAGCTGAGCGGGATATTTCTGTGCCTGCTCGGCAATATGCACCCGTTCCAGATGGCGCATCGCCTGGTCCTTTGCCTCTGCTGCGGAAGCCTTGCGGACGCGGCGCTGCGCCAGCATGCAGTTCTGCAATACCGTCAAATGCGGGAAGAGATTGAACTGCTGGAACACCATGCCGACATCGCGGCGGATGTGGTCGGCATTGGAGCCCTTCTGGCTGAGCGTCGTGCCGTTGACGGCGATGCTGCCTTCCTGGATTTCCTCCAGATGGTTGATGCAGCGGATCAGCGTCGACTTACCGGATCCGGATGGGCCGCAAAGCACGATATGCTCGCCGCGCCCGACTTCGAGGTTGATCCCCTTCAGCACCTGCAGGTGGCCGTACCACTTGTTAACGCCGCTCATGGAGATGGCTTTTTCCGAAATGCTGGTCTCGTTCATGGCCAGTTCCCCTTTTTGTCAGGCTTCAGGTGCGATTTCGAAGATCGCATCGACTTCGACGGATGATCCGCGCGGCAGCGAACCGGCACCGAGTGCCGTGCGTACATGGCGACCCTTGTCGCCAAAGATCTCGACGAGAAGATCGGACGCACCATCGATGACTGCGGGATGTCCCTTGAAGTTCGCGGGTGCATTGACGAAACCGCGCAACTGGACGCAGGCGACAACGCGATCCAAATCTCCCTCCAGCGCTGCATTGACCCGCGCCAGGATGTTCAGCGCGCAAAGCCGGGCAGCCTTGTAGCCATCCTCTGGTGGAATATCCCTGCCGACGACACCGACATAATGCTCGACGCCATCGATCCGCGGTATCTGACCTGATACGAAGAGAAGGCTTCCAACGATGCGATGCGAGATGTAATTCCCAGAGGCTGGCGCGATCGTAGGCAATACGATACCGAGCTCTGAGAGGCGTGCGGAGACGACACCCATAGCGACTTTCCATCCGATTTTTAAAGATGCGCCAGAAGCGCAACCATGTTCCCGGAGCAGGTCGTCATAGGCTTGATGGCCTTGGCTGATCGCCTGCTCACTTCTTATGGGTTGAGATTATTGAAATACTATCTCTTGTCAATAAGAAAATTAGTGATGCTATCACTTGATGAATTAAGGCGATTTATTAAATTTAACTATCTGATTTATAGGTATTTAAATGTGATAGTACGACATTAAGATTGCATCATTTAAAGCATTTCTAGGATTCTTTTTCACCGCTATCGCAGGGATCGCAACACACAGAAAAATCCAGTGTGCGCACTCTATCAAACAAAAGATGTATTAAAGAGATAGCATCACTACGATAGGTCGTGCTACCTTGCTGCTTATCAAGACATGCGCAGACCGCCAGCGCTTCACAAGACGGGTGATTTTTGGACACTTTGACGGGCCGAACCATACAGGCACTGAAAACGCATATCAGCGACAACCAGCTTTCGGCCGGCATAAAGCTCGGCTCGCTCAACGAGCTGTCACAGCAATTCGGAGTGAGCAGAACCGTTATCCGAGAGGCGGTCTCGGCGCTGCGTTCTGAAGGTGTCGTCGAAGCACGGCATGGCGTCGGCGTGTTTGTCCGCGATATCCCACGTGCCGGCGCCGAAGACCCGGGCACATTCGATGCCGATGTCGCCCTCGCCCCTTTATCGCGGCTCAAAACATCCTTCATGGATCTTCTCGAACTCAGGATGGCATTCGAGGTGCATGCGGCAGGCCTCGCCGCTGTCCGGCGCTCTTGGGCGCAGGAATCGAACATATGGAATGCCGCGCGTCAGTTCGAGGCTTCATTGGATGACGAGGCGGCACTCGATCATCTCGATTTCGTCTTCCACCGCTCCATTGCGGAAGCGACCAACAACGGCGCCTTCATCGAATTCTTCAGCCTCATGAGCCTGCAGATCCTGCCACAGCCCGCTTTTTCCAAAGAGCTGAACCCTGCGCTCATAACGTCTGACTACGTGCAGAACACCGTTGTCGAACACCGCGCAATTTGCGAGGCGATCAGCACCGGAAGCCCGGAAAAGGCGCGTGAGGCCATGCGGGCGCACTTGAACCGAAGCCATCTGCGCTATCGCGGCTTTGCGGATGGCGGCGCATCGCCGCTCAGCAATGTGGCAAGAGATGACTGAGAAGCCGCAATTGCAAAAATACTGCACTGGAGCTGATGTTGTTTAGAAAACTGAGACATCCCGAGCGGCAGGATAATACGGCGCAGCAACCAAAACTTCGCTGTCCAACCTATACGGCAACAGGCCAAGAAATTTCCTCAGAAGAAATCCGCATCCGAGCGCTTATCTAAAAGCGAAGCGGCGCAGATAGGCTGACCTTAACCCGCCGGCAGCGGCAATGTGCTCGGGTGAGATTTTCTCGCCCATTACCTCAATGGCTCCGATGACCTTATAGGCCACCGGGATCACTTGCTCATCTTCGACTGTCAACGAGAGCGCGTTGACCGAATGGTGAAACAGTAGTGTGTCGTAATGGTCTTCCAATGCCTATACCTGCGGAGAAGGCGCTAGATCCAAAGCCGCCCGAACCGAAACTGTTGGGAGCGCAGATAAGCGGCGATTGACGGGCTCGGCGTGAAGTGTAGACCTGCATCGACACTGCCCAACCGGAGACCGCCCGCATTTCCAAAACCCTGACCCTTCACCGCAAGATCCTGGCGGATATCGAGGAAAAGATCGTTTCCGGCACCTGGCCGCCCGGCCACCGGATCCCTTTCGAGGTCGATCTTGCCGCGCATTACGACGTCTCGCGGATGACTGTGAACAAGGTGATGGGCCAGCTGGCGCAGGCGGGCCTGATCGAGCGCCGGAAGAAAGGCGGAAGTTTCGTCTCCCAGCCCAAGGCGCAATCGGCCGTGCTGGAGATCCACGATATTGCCGACGAGGTGCGCTCCCTCAATCTTGAATATTCCTATCAGCGGTTGTCAATCACCCGCCGCAAGGCGATCGGGGAAGAGCTGGCATGGTTTGCGACCGGCACGCCCGGCGACGTCCTCTTCGTCACCTGCCTGCATCTTGCCGCCGGCCAGCCGTTCTGCCTCGAAGAGCGGGCAATCAATCTTGCCACCGTACCGGCAGCACTTGAAAACGATTTTGCCTCGGTCGCACCCGGTCCCTGGCTCTCTTCGCAAATTCCCTGGATCACCGCCCAGCACCGCATCCAGGCCGTGCCTGCCGACCGCAAGGAACACAAGCTCCTCAATCTCACCCCGAAAAATGCCTGCATCGTCATCGAGCGCCGCACCTGGAATACATCGGGAGCGGTGACCTGGGTGCGCATGACCTATCCCGGCAATCGCCACGTCGTCACCGCGGATTTTCGTCCGGCGTCCGCCTGAGTGAATGTAACGCAGCGGCAGCAAGACCGGAATGCGATTGTTCCAACAGCCTCCAGACAGCAAAGAAACTTCCGCGCTTGCCTTCAAAATAGAATAGCAAATCCATAGAAATCTGAAGCAACTGGATAGGCTCATGGTCATCGATCAACCGCGAGACCGGACCTATGACGCGCTATCGGAAACTTCTTTCTCTCAGCCTCGGACTGCTGGCTGCCACGACACTTGCAACGGCCAGCCTCGCGGCAGACGCGCCGGTCAAGGGCGGCACGCTCGTCTATCTTGAGCAGCAAGCCCACACCAATCTCTACCCGCCGGCCGGCGGCTTTTACCCTAACGGTGGTATTCTTAACCAGATCACCGACAAGCTGACCTACCAGAACCCCAAGACGCTGGAGATCGAACCCTGGCTGGCAGAATCCTGGACGGTCAACGACAACGCCACCGAATACACGTTCAAGCTCCGTCCCGGCGTCACCTTCTCCGATGGCACACCGGTTGATGCCGCAGCCGTCGCGAAGAACTTCGACACCTACGGCCTCGGCAACAAGGAGTTGAAACAGCCGGTTTCCGAAGTGGTCAACAATTACGAGCGTAGCGAAGTCATCGATCCGCTGACGGTAAAGTTCACCTTCAAGAAGCCCTCTCCCGGCTTCCTGCAGGGCACATCGGTGATCGGCTCCGGCATTGTCTCACTGTCGACCCTGGCGCTCCCCTTCGAACAGCTTGGCGATGCGACGAAGATCATCGGCTCCGGCCCCTTCGTGGTCAATGCCGAGACGCTGGGCAAGTCGCTCGATCTGAAGGTTCGCGAGGACTATAACTGGGGACCGGCAAAGCTCGAACATCAGGGCCGGGCATATCTCGACGAGATCAATTACATCATCACCGCCGAAGACAGCGTGCGCATCGGCGCCCTTCTCGCCGGTCAGGCGGATTTCATTCGCCAGATCCAGGCCTATGACGAAGGCCAGGTCGAGGCGCAAAGCTTCACCATCTATGCGCCCGGCACGCGTGGCGTGAACAACTCGATCGTCTTCCGCCCGGATAACCCACTGGTCGCGGATATTAAGGTGCGCAAGGCACTGTCGCTTGCGGTCAACCGCGACGAGATCCTTTCGACGATCTTCTCGAAGAACTACCCGAAGGCAACCTCGATCATCGCATCGACCGCCATCGGTTATGTGCCGCAGGAAGACAAGCTCGGCTATGATCCGGAAAAGGCGGAAGCGCTGCTCGACGAAGCCGGCTACAAGCTCGGTGCAGACGGCATCCGCGCCAATGATGGCCAGAAGCTCGTCCTGACTTCCTATGAATCGCTGCCACAGCCGCAGAGCCGTGCGGTTCTGCAGCTGATTGCACAGCAATGGTCGAAACTCGGCGTCAAGCTGAACGTTTTGGCCGGTGACGCCGGCAGCAAAGTGGTTGACGAACTCGACCCGCTGAAAACGCCGGTCGCCGTCGCCATGGTCGGCCGTGCAGATCCGGACGTGATCAAGAGCCAGTATTATCCGACAAACCGCAACGTGCTGGTGCAGAAGGGCGGCGTCAGCGACAAGGTAAAGACCTTCTCCGACGACAAGCTGAACGCCATCCTGAACGAAATCGCGTCGCAGCCGGATCGCGAAAAGCGCCTGAAGGCGGTGGCGGATGCGCAGGCCTATGTTCTCGATCAGGCCTATGCCGTTCCGATTTTCGAGGAGCCGCAGGCCTTCGCTGGAGCACCCTATGTCAAGGGCGTCGCCTTCGAAGCGGTCGGCCGTCCGGCATTCTACAGCACCTGGCTCGACAAGTAAGCGCAACAACCAACAGGCCTCCCAAGCCGCACGGATGGCAGCCTTAAGGCTGCCATCCACCCTTTGCTGGAGATATGAAATGACGCGATATGTCATAGGACGGATCGGCCAGGCGCTGCTCGTTCTCTGGGCGGCCTTCACGCTGTCCTTCATCCTGCTGCAGGCCATGCCCGGCGATGCGGTGCTGATCAAGTTCCTCAATCCGGAATTCGGCCTGAGCGCCGATCAGGTCGCGGAAATCCGCGCCGCCTATGCAGTGGATTCCAGCGTGGTCGTGCAATACGGGCACACACTCGTCAATTTCCTGCAAGGCGATTTTGGTTATTCGCTGCAGGCGGGCGTTCCGGTCTCGGCCCAGCTTGCCACCAACCTGCCACCGACATTGAAGCTTGCCGGCCTCGGCTTTCTTGCCGCGACCCTGCTTGCCGTCTTCATCGCCTTTCTCTCCTCGATGGCGCCTTTCGCGTGGCTGAGAAACGCCATCCAGTCGCTGCCGTCGCTGTTTATTTCGGTCCCGGTCTTCTGGCTGGCGATCATGCTGATACAGATTTTTTCCTTCCGCTTCCGGCTGGTATCGGTCATCAATCCCGGCCCGTGGGAAAGCCTCATCCTGCCGGTCGCAACGCTTGCCGTTCCGATCGCAGCGCCGCTGGCGCAAATCCTTATCCGCAATATCGATGAAATCCGCACTCGTCCGTTCGTATCTGTCGCCCGCGCCAAGGGCGCCAGCGAGACGCGGCTGCTCTGGCGGCATGTCGCCCGCAACGCCATCCTTCCGACGCTGACGATCGCCGGCGTGCTGTTCGGCGAACTGATTGCCGGCGCGGTTGTCACCGAAACCGTTTTCGGCCTCAACGGTATCGGCGGACTGACCGAAAAAGCGGTCGGCAATCAGGATCTATCGGTACTTCAGGCGGTCGTCGTCATCTCCGCTGCCGCTTTCGTCACCATCAATCTGGCGGTCGATCTTGCCTATCCGCTGCTCGACCCGCGCCTCAGAAACGGACAGGGAGCTGCAGCATGACCAGCCTCGACACTTTCGTTCACCTCACTCCAACGGTGGCTGCCGAAACCGCGAGCCGCCCCGGCAATCGTCGCGACGTGCTGAGCGTCCTGCGCAACTTCCCTTACAGCCTCGCGCTTGCCTGGCTGGTGCTTGCCCTTGTTCTTCTGTGGGCAACCGTGCCTTGGGTATTTACCAGCTATGATCCGCTGCAGGGCACGCCCGGCGGCCAGCTCAAGGCGCCCTCGGCCCTGCATATTCTGGGCACGGATTCGCTTGGCCGCGACCTCTTTGCCCGCATCGTCTACGGCGCTGTTCATTCGCTCTCGGGAGCCATTGCTGCCGTCGGCGTCGGGCTTGTCGTCGGCAGCGGGCTCGGCCTGATCGCAGGTTCGGTCCGCGGACGTGTCGATGAAGTCCTGATGCGGCTGGTCGATGTGCTCCTGTCGATCCCGACCCTGCTGCTGTCGCTCAGCATCATCATCCTGCTCGGCTTCGGCACGCTCAATGCGGCAATCGCGGTCGGCGCGACGGCAATTGCCGGCTTTGCCCGCCTCATGCGGTCGGAAGTCGTGCGCGTGCGCAATGCCGAATTCGTCGAGGCGGCCTTCGGAAGCGGCGGCACGTTCGGCAAGGTTCTGTGGCGGCATATCTTGCCCAATTCGCTAACCTCGGTCGTCGCGTATACCGCTGTCCAGTTTGGCTGGGCGATCCTACAGATCTCAACCCTCGGCTTCCTTGGTTACGGCGCACCGCCGCCGACGCCGGAATGGGGCCTGCTGATCGCCGAAGGCCGCAACTACCTCGCCACCGCCTGGTGGCTGACCGCCGCCCCCGGCCTGATCGTCGTCGCCGTCGTTCTGTCGGCCAACCGCATCAGCCAGTCCATTGGAAGGAGCACGCGATGAGCACATCCCCAAATCCTGTACTCGACGTTCGTGACCTCCATATTTCCTACAGCCAGGGCGATGAGCGCCCGACGGTCGTGCATGGCGTCTCCTTCACTGTCGAGCCGGGCGAAGTCGTGGCTCTGGTCGGCGAAAGCGGATCCGGCAAGACTTCGACCGCACAGGCCGTCATCGGCCTGCTTGCAGAGAACGGTCGGGTCGAAAGCGGTTCCATTCTCCTCAATGGCGAGGATATCAGCCGCTGGAGCGCAAGGCGCCTGCGATCGATCCGCGGCGCAGTCGTCAGCCTCGTTCCGCAGGATCCGGGCAGTTCGCTCAATCCTGTCCTCACCATCGGCGCGCAGGTGCGCGAGATACTCCAGATTCACGGACGGCTCGACCGCCGCACAGCAGATCGCAAGGTCATCGAGCTTCTCGCCAATGTCGGCCTCTCCCAGCCGGAGCTACGGATACATCAATATCCGCACGAGCTCTCCGGTGGCATGAAGCAGCGCGTGCTGATCGCCATTGCCATCGCTCTGCGTCCAGCCCTGATCATCGCCGACGAGCCGACATCGGCACTCGATGTCACCGTACAGCGCCGTATCCTCGACCTGATCGATGATCTGCGCCGCGAACACGGCACCTCGGTCCTGCTTGTCACCCATGATCTCGGCGTTGCCGCGGACCGGTCGGACCGGCTCATCGTGCTGCAGGGCGGGCGTATTCAGGAACAGGGCAAGACCGCAGACGTGCTGGCCTCGCCGCAAAGCGCCTATACCCGCAAGCTGCTTTCCGATGCACCATCGCTTTCTGTCGCCAAGCCGCGTCCGCCGGTGGAACCGGGTCGGCCGGCCGCACTGACGGTCACCAATCTGGTTCAGGATTTTTCGCTGCCGACAGGCAAGAGTTTTCGCGCCGTCGATAACATTTCCTTCAGTGTCGCGCGTGGCACGACCCATGCCGTGGTTGGCGAAAGCGGCTCGGGCAAGACCACGACGATCCGCTCGATCGCCGGTTTTCAGAAACCGACATCCGGCGAAATCCGCCTCGGCGATCTCGATGTAGCAAGCCTGCGTTCCGAAGCACTGCGGCAGTTCCGGCGCAAGGTGCAGCTCGTCTACCAGAACCCTTGGGCGTCGCTCGATCCGCGCCAGACGGCGCAGGCGATCGTCGAAGAACCGCTGCTAAATTTCGATCCGTTGCCACGGGCCGAGCGTGAAGCCCGCGTCCGTGCCATCATTGAACGCGTCGGCCTGCCCGCCACAGTCCTTTCCCGTCTGCCGCACGCCCTTTCCGGAGGCCAGCGCCAGCGTGTGGCAATCGCCCGCGCGTTGGTTCTGGAGCCGGAAGTCGTGGTGCTTGACGAAGCTGTCTCTGCACTCGACGTGACCGTGCAGGCGCAGATTCTTGAACTGCTGGCCGAACTACAGCGGGATCTCGGCCTTACCTATGTCTTCGTCTCCCATGATCTCGCGGTCGTACGCCAGATCGCCGACACGGTTTCTGTCCTGCACAATGGCAGGCAGGTCGATTACGGCACCGTTGACGAGGTCTTCTCCTCAACCTCGACCGCATACACGCGCGAACTCATCGAAGCCATTCCCGGACAGAAATTTCCACGCGCCGAGATATCGCGCCAGCCTATAAAAACAGGACTTTTATCATGACCAGCAAGATTGCCCCCAAACGTCTCGGCTTTTTCACCCGTCTACTCGACGATGTTCCGGCCGGCGAACGTTATCGGCTGGCGGCGGAGCAGATCATCCATGCCGAAGAAAACGGTTTCGACAGCGCCTGGATCGCGCAGCACCATTTTCACGCGGAAGAAGGCGGGCTTCCCTCCCCCGCGGTCTTCCTTTCGCATGTCGCTGCCCGCACATCGACCATCCGCCTCGGTACCGGCGTGATCACGCTGCCGATGGAGAATGCGCTGCGCGTGGCCGAAGATACAGCCGTGCTCGATCTGCTGTCAGGCGGACGGTTGGAGGTAGGCTTCGGCACCGGCGGCACGAAGGAATCCTTCGAGGCCTTCGGCATCGACGCTGACCGTCGTGGGGAGGTCTATGCCGAAAACCTCGCCGTGGTTCGCGATGCCTGGGCCGGAAAGGTTCTGCATGGCGGCAACCGCCTTTATCCCGATGCCCCGCATCTGCTCGATCGGGTCTGGCTCGCCACCTTCTCCGCCAATGGCGCACGCCTCGCGGGACTTAGCGGCGATGGCCTGATGCTGTCGAGAACCCAGCCCCGCCCGGCCGACAATCCCGATGCGACGCTGGACGATATCCAGAACCCGATCATCGACGCCTATCTTGCCGGCCTGCCTCAGGGCCGCGCACCGCGCATTCTCGGCTCGCGCAGCCTGTTCGTCGCCGACGATCGCAAGCGAGCGCTCGCCTTTGCCGAAACCGGCCTTCGCCGTGTCGCCGATCGTTTCGCTGCTGCCGGTCACCGGATTGAAGGAGACAGGCTCGAAGATCTGATCAAGGCGCTCGACAGCCATGTCGGCACGCCGGACGATGTTATCGCATCGCTGAAGAAGGACACGGCCCTTGCACGCGCGACGGACATCGTTTTCCAGGTCCATTCCATAGACCCGCCTCATGCAGAAATCCTGCGCTCGATCGAACTGATCGCTGCAGAAGTCGCGCCGGCCCTGGGCTGGACGCGGTCTTCAGCGCCGCAGCTCGTTGCCGCCCAGTAATAGCCGATAATCGAAAGAGACATTCATGACCGATACGATCGACGTTATCGACCACCTCGTCGGGATCACGCCGGGCGCACCTGCCGACGCGCTGCGTAGCCGGCGCCCGATCACCAAGGAGCACGCACAGAAAAGCTGGACGGCTCTTTTCGAACCCGTAGATGAAAGCCAGGCATCTCTTGTCGAGCGTTTTGCCGTCGCAGTCTTTGTTGCAGTCCTGCATGGCGACAAAAGCATCAAGGAATTCTACGGGACAAAACTGGCAGGGCTCGAAAACGGTACGGTCATTCTCGCGACCGTGAAGGCTCTGGCCGAGCTCAATGCGGCGAAAGGCCCTTATGGTCAGTATCCCGAAGGGCCTTTGAGCGCGGAAAACACCGATGGGCCGGCTCTTGATATCGGCCCCACCGATCGCGCCATCCTCGGGGATCGGCTCTCCGCAGCGCTCGAACACGCCTATTTGCTGACATACCACCCTCGCGACGCCAGCCCCGCGGAACTGCAAAAACTGCTTTCAGCCGGATGGAGCACGACGGGCGTGGTCACACTATCCCAGCTCGTCTCCTTCCTCGCCTTCCAGATCCGCGTCGTCGCCGGCCTTCGGGTCCTGGCTGCGGCCTAACGGAGAACCTTCCATGTCTGATACCGTTATCGAACCCACCGTCGAAAACCCGCCGGTCGCCTTCACCCAGGACAAGATCGGCTGGACCGCCTGGCTTCAGCCGCTGGCAGAGAGCGAACTCACCGATCGCCATTACGAGGCGCTGGTCGACAAGGCGCGCGCCAAGTCTGCCTATTTCGCGCTTCTGGTCCGCGATCCGGATATTCTCGAAGCCCGCACCAAGACAGACAACGATATCTTCTACAACACCAAGGACGGCCTGCCGCGTGCGGAACGCGAACTTGCAGCCACTGCCGCATCAAGGCTGAATGGCTGCATTCTCTGCGCCTCGGTTCATTCGCGCTTTGCCTCGCAATATTCAAAGCGTGAAGCGGATGTGCAGAAGCTGCTGGACGAAGGAGTGGGTGCCGATCTTGGCGAACGCTGGAACGCAATCATCTCGGCCTCCGTTGCGCTCAGCACCACGCCGCCCAGCTTCACTGCAGATCACGCAAAGCGTCTGCGTGAAGCCGGATTGTCAGACGAAGAAATTTCCGACGTCGTTCATGGCGCCGCGTTCTTCAACTGGGCAAACAGGCTGATGCTCTCGATCGGCGAGCCGACCCCTGCGGGCTGACCATATCCGAACACATTCGCAACACTCGAGCTGTTGATCACGGATCAATGGCGTCGGCATGGTAGACCATTCTTGCCATGCCGACCTGTTGTCGTCATATACGGGCCATGACGTCTGATTCAAAAATTTTCGTAAGCCTGAAGTCCACTAAGAAGCGGGCTGCCAAGCCTGCTGAACCCGTTGGCCCCAAGTGTCAGTGGGATGGTTGCGACAAGGTCGCTCCGCATCGCGCGCCTGTCGGCGGCGCGGCGGATGGGTTGTATCTGTCCTTCTGTATCGAGCATGTGAAGGAATACAACAAGGGTTATAACTACTCCCCGGCCCTCTCCACGCCTGAAGTTGCCCGTTACCAAAAGGAAGCTGCGGCAGGCAGCCGGGTAACATCCGGCACGGCCTTTACCGAGGCGAAAGAGGCTCCGCTTCCTTCCACCGCCCGGTCCGGCTCGGCCAAGTCGATCAACGCCCGCAAGTCCGCGGCGCAGCGCCTGCTTGAGAAACGACAAACTCAAGCGCGCAAGCTGAAGGTCCTCGAAGCAAAAGCTTTCGAGGTGCTCGGACTTTCTGAGGATGCGACGCCTGAGGAAATCAGAACCCGTTACAAGGAACGTCTGAAGATGCACCATCCTGATGCAAATCAGGGCAATCGCAATTCAGAAGACCTGCTTCGAGCGTCAATCGAGGCACATAAAATCCTGAAGCTGAACGGATTTTGCTAGAGGTAGCGTTCAAACGGTTTACCTGAGCACCCAGTTCGGGATATGTAACGATTAAGCGTCTTGCGGCGTGGTATCTGTATGGCGAGGCTTTCAGCGTCGCCATATAAAATGGTGGGGCGAGTTCCCCAAGTGAACAGGGATTTCTGATGGCGACCGGCACAGTTAAATTTTTCAACCAAGACAAGGGCTTCGGCTTTATCACGCCTGAAAATGGCGGCGCGGACGTGTTCGTGCATATTTCGGCAGTAGCCTACGGCGCCGCTCTGCGTGACGGCCAGAAGGTCAGCTACGAACTGGGCCAGGATCGCAAGACCGGCAAGTCGAAGGCTGAGAACGTCAACCCGCTGTAAGCGGCTTCCTTGACGGAATAGATGATGTCGCGTGCAAAAACGCGGCATCATTTCCGAAGGCGGGTTCAGATATTCAGCTCCCGGTGAGCTTAAGAACGTCGACCTTCCGCTGATTGGGCGAATACATTTCCCGTCAGCTGTGTCGTAGATGATGTCTGCACACAACGAACACTGCGGCGCCTGAGGGCCTGAGTGTCTTATTTCCCAAAAGAATTCGATTGTCGGGCGATACGCTATCAGCCCCCGAATTAGCAGATTTGAAGGGCCACGGAATGCTGATCAAGCAGAGCGACTATCATCGAATCTACAGGGTCATCAACAGCCTTCTTGTTAATGAAAATGCTGACCCCGCAACAGCTTCCATGTATTTCAGCACATTCGGAGCCTTTATCCTAAAACAGCACTATAAGCTGGATGCGACACCGAAGGGTGGTTTGGCGGCCTATAATCTTGGCGGAACCGTCATCCTTTTTGCCGATCACCGCGAGGACGGTTTTGTAACCGGAGCCGGTGAAAACTTTCATTGCTGGGTGGAAGCGGATGGCTGGGCAATCGATTTCATGGCGCCTGCATTTTCCGAAAGCGCAAAAGAACTCTCGGTTTCCTCCAGGATGTTTCAACGTCCGATGTCCGATATGGCGATCTCGATCAATCAGATCGAAAAGTCGGGCGACTTCTTCTATCTGTCGGAACCTGAAGCAACTGCCCGGCGCTTCGCCGAATGGCGCAAACACGCGATGATCGGAGATCTCGCTACGATTGCTGCAAAATGGTTTCGCAAATCGCCGAGACAAATTCCGTCATCCATTTCGATTGAGGGGCAGCATGGGGCGATCAAGGAAGTTCCGCTTGTCGGCCACAGTCTCGTTGGGACATGGTGACAGAGCCTCGGAGAAGAGGATGCCCCATTTCCTACCTTGGCAGACCGGGAGCTCACTGTTTCCCATAAACACATTCAGCTTCATCGATGAAAGCAAGGAAAAGTGCGATTGACGCGTGCTGACCACCATGGTCAGAACAGTTCGCCCAAGGCGAGGAAATGATATGATCGGTGAACGCCAACTGCTGAAGATGCTGTTCGATGCCGCTGTAAAGGCCGCTGATCCTCTTAACGGAATTCGCAAGCATCTACCTAATCCACCCGCGAACGCTCGCACAGTCGTGATCGGTGCAGGCAAGGGAGCCGCACAGATGGCCGCGGCGCTGGAGACCGTCTGGAATGGCCCTCCGCTCAGCGGCCTGGTCGTCACGCGATACGGTTATGGCTGCGAGACAAAGAGTATCGAGATCATCGAAGCTGCCCACCCGGTACCGGATGAGGCAGGACTTACGGCAAGCCGCCGGCTGATCGAGACTATTTCAGGCCTCTCGGAAGGTGATCTGGTCATAGCGCTTGTCTGCGGTGGTGGGTCCGCCTTGCTTCCGTCACCTCCGGAAGGGCTGACGCTTCAGGACGAGATTGCCCTGAACGAGGTGCTGCTAGCCTCCGGCGCACCCATTTCGGCCATGAACGTGGTGCGCAAGCACGTCTCGACAATCAAGGGGGGCCGGTTGGCGGCAGCGACGAAGGCACGTGTCGTCAGCCTGATCGTCTCGGATATACCAGGCGACAATCCAGCCTTCGTCGCCTCCGGCCCGACCGTACCTGATGACAGCACGCGCCATGAGGCTCTGGCAATTATAGAACAATATCGAATGAACCTGCCGTCGGCCATCATTGCCCATCTGAATTCGCAGGCCGCCGACGCGCCGATGCCGCAAGAGCCACATTTTGCGAAAAACGAACACTACATCATTGCCTCTGCCGGCGTCTCGCTTCGCGCTGCAGCGGATCTCGCCCGCAGCAATGGCGTCGAAGCGCATATCCTCTCGGATTCCATTGAAGGAGAGGCACGCGATGTCGCCCTCGTTCATGCTGCCATCGCCCGAGAAGTTGCCTTGAAAGACCAGCCATTTGCCAAGCCGACCGTGCTGCTCTCCGGTGGAGAGACAACCGTAACCATCCGCTCGAAAGGCGGCAGAGGCGGACGGAACGGTGAATTCGCCCTATCTTTTGCTTTGGCAATTGGCGGCACCGGGATCGTGGCGCTTGCCGCCGACACGGACGGGATCGATGGTTCGGAAGATAATGCCGGCGCCTTTGTTGATGGCACGACTGCACAACGCCTGCTGCATGCCGGAACCGACGGCCGCGCTCTGCTCGAGCGCAACGACAGCTATTCAGGCTTCGTTGCAATCGGCGACCTGTTCGAAACCGGACCAACAGGAACAAATGTCAATGATTTCAGGGCTATCCTGATACGCTAGACTATTATTGCAACGACGGCTTTATCAAGAAGTCGTTTCTGTCTGCAGATTTCACTCTGAGCCAGGCTTCACGTCCGTCACGAAGTATGCGCATAGGAATTTCGGCGCCCGGTGAGCCGCTCTCCCAAACTTTCCGATAGAAGTCCGCCAATCCATCGACTTCGCCGTCCCGGATTTCGGAAATGACATCGCCGCTCCGCAAACCCGCCTTGGCGGCCGGCCCGTTTTCCGTAACGCTCATGACCACGACTTCGCCATTGGTCTCAGCCGAATATGCCCCAAGCCAGGGTCTTGGCGGTTTATTGATTATTCCCTGGCTCAGGACGTCATCGAGTATAGGCTTCAGCAGATTGATGGGGACCGCCATATTGATGTCGGCGATCTCACCGCCCTTGCTCATCTGTAATCGCAGTGATCCCAGCCCGACGAGCTTGCCTTCACTGTCGATCAAAGCAGCTCCCCCCCACGACGGATGGGCAGGCGTGATAAAGATCGCTTCCTCCAGCAAGTATTCCCAATAACCGGCGAATTCCTGTTTTGCGACTATATGCCCCCGCACATATTGTCCCTCACCGTCGGCAAAGACGATAGCATCTTCGATAGATGCCTCATCTGAATCACCGATGGGAAGCGCCGGCAGTTCGAGTGGCGCAAGCGCCTGAACCAAACCGAAACCGCTTTCCTGATCATAGGCCGTAACATAAGCCGGCACGACGCGACCGTCGTAACGTGTCAACCAGACTTCCGTTGCCTCTGTAATCAGGTAACCGATTGTAAGCACCAAGCCGTTTTCGCGGATCACCACGCCGCTACCTTCCCGGCGCGTGCCGAGCGTGCCAGCCGTGAAGGCCTTTTCCGGAACGGAGGCACGGACAGCAACGAGCGACCGCAAGGTTTTTTCGAAATCCATTGTGCAAATCCTCAAAACAAGCCGGGGAGGATCCCGGAAGATATTGCCGTATCATGATAAATTTCGCGCACGAGAAGCGTAAGCTAACCAGCATCGGACGTCCAGGCGAGCAATTTGTTCCATGAGATACGCCCGAGTGTTCCTTACCATTTACTGGTCGGTATAGCGTCTGCCTGGCAATCCGTCTGGAGCATATGCAAACCCGGCATTCAACCAGGATATCGAAGCCTGCAGATTATCTGCAGATTAAGGATATACTGATCGATACCTTTGAAAGCAGTATCCTCAATGACTTGGGGAGGTGTCCAATCCTTATCACCTTTGACGCTGCTATGCCCAAGCTCTGCAAGACGGAGCTCTATAAGGCCCGCTCTAAGGCCCTCCCGGATGCGCTGAACCTGCAACTGTCTTTCAATGCAAGCGCTGCTGCTTGACCAAAAATATTCGGCGGCATTGCCGGGGCCGGCCAGGGCCAGTGAACAGGCGAGAAATGCGGAGAGCTCCGGCCGGACTTTCATGTTTGCACCGCGGCGAATCCGCAGGTTTTTCTTATGGTGACACCCATGTTTGACATTGATGCTCCTCTGCGAGAATGCAGAAAACCGATTTGGATCGGGATAAAACAAAATTCAAGAAGAGTCTCGATTAATCTTGCGTTTCTTACGCCTTCGATCCATCATATATTCGAATAAGTCGATCTTAAACTCTGCAATATCATATAAAAACAAGAATTTAACTTAAATAAAACACACGTTACGTTGCTTGCCATGAATACATAGACACATCTCTTCTGTTAAATCAGATCCGATGTTTCTTCTGGGACAGTCAATCGAAATCAGAAGGCCGCAAGGCAGGCCTTCGACCATGTAACGAGGCGATATCGGTCATGTTGGGCGCACTATCGGCGCATGAACAATATGACTGACCAGTGACGGGGGTATCTTCATGCTGTCCAGCCGCGACGTCCTGAATAGCGGGTTCGATGTATGCGTTGTCGGCGCCGGCCCTGTCGGTGTCTGTATTGCAATTACTCTCAGCCAGGCCGGCGTTCGAACACTCCTTCTCGAACGTGGTGCACGGAATGCAATACCGCCCAAGAGACGGGAAGGAGTGCGATTGGATGATACTGTTCCTCACGCACCCGATCACGATACGCTGGCATTTGGCCTGGGAGGCACTTCAAGCAGATGGGGAGGGCGATGCGTCGAACTCGACGACATTGATTTCGAGCATCGCGACTATCTTGGCGAGGATGCACGCTGGCCAATCAGTCATAGCGAACTTGAGCCGCATTACATGGAAGCGGCGAAACTCATGAAGGCGCCTCGCCCGCACAATACGCCGCTGGCAAACGAAGCATTTCTGGAATCGATGGAAAGCTGGGCTTTTCCTCGAAACACTGCGACAGCAAATCGCTCTGCTCTTCTGTCCTCGAAATCTCTGCACATTCTTCTCGACGCCCAACTGATCAAATTGAATTTTGATAGTGCAACGGGCAGGGCGACCTCGGCGGCCATTCGATGCGACAAGCAATTGGGTACGGTTCGCGCGAACCACTTCGTTCTGGCATGTGGAGGCAGAGAGAATTCGCGTCTCCTGCTGAACCTGCAGGCCCAATTTCCAGATCTGTTTGCCGGCAAGGAAGGGCCGCTCGGGCGTTATTACATGGGGCATCTGACGGGCCAGATTGCTCAAATCCGGTTTCAGTCAGAGGCAATCGCAGAGCAGTTTTTCTTCAGGCGGCAGCAGGATGGTCGCTTCACGCGCAGACGCCTGCAGCCATCTCCACAGACCCAACGAAATCTAGGCGTACTGAACACGGTAATGTGGCCACACAATTCAGACGTAGGCAAACTACCTCCGCGTCAGCCGTTGGCTTCCGCCGTATTCCTGCGAGAAGTGCTGCAGGGCAAACGCAGTGCATCCCGCCAGGACTGCATTACGCATGGAATGTACCTGATGCGGCATCCAATCAACGGTCTGGCTTCGATTTCCAAGGTTGCGCATGAAAGATATTTTTACGGACTGCCGCACCTTCAGATGCGTGACGTCCATAACGAATACAGCCTGACCTATCATGCAGAGCAGGCGCCGCGCAGGCAAAGCCGTGTTGGCTTGATCAAAGATGCCGACCGGGATGGTCAATTCGGGATAAGCACCGAATTCAGTTACTGCCCGGAGGATTATCAATCCGTGCTGAAGATACATCATAGTTTTGACGAGTGGTTGAGGGCAACGGGCCTCGGTTCACTTCGTTTCCTGGAAGGTGACCTCGAAGAAATGGTGATATCGCAGGCTCATGACGGTTATCATCAGATCGGACTGACGCGAATGGGCACTAACCGTCGGGAGGGTGTCGTTGATGCCGACTGCCGTGCCTTCGACATCGATAACCTCTTCGTTGCAGGCAGCTCGGTTTTCCCGACTTCGGGACAAGCCAATCCGACATTTCCTGCTGTCGCTTTCGGGATTCGACTGGCTCATCATCTCGTGCAGATCGTCGGTCGTGTCCAACCGGCAAGGACTGCCTGAGCGCAAAGCGTGATGCAATCAATCCGCAGCCGCGACGAGATTGCAAATGGCCTTGCCTTTTGCGGACATGGATCCGCGAAAGGAAGGCCATTTCAAAGTTTTACTCAGCGGCAATCTTCGGCTGACTGGCGTTGAGAGCCATCAGCCGTTTTGCACGTTCAAGGCTTTCGGGCTGTTCCGCATGGTAACGGCGGCCGATTTCCATCATCAGCACGGTACCCGGCAGGAAGCTGAGTTCTGAAAAGATATCTTCCCAATCAATATCACCCCAACCGAGCGGCATATGCAAATCGCCGATACCGAGCGCGGTGTTTTCCTGAACATGGAAGGGCTTGTAGAAAGCCTGTGGGCGGCCAAACGAGTCATGGACATGCAGATGGCCGGCTACCGATGCCATGGCCCGCAGTTCTTCGCGGAAATTCAGGCCGCGATAGGTGGATTCGAGATAGGCGTGGCTGAAGTCGATCAGTGCCACGAGGTTGGGATGATTGACCGCCTTGACCGTTTCAGCAACCTGCGTCGGTGTCTGGCGATATTGGCCAAGCTCGGTGGTGAAGATGTTCTCGAACGCGATGCGAACGCCATAGGGCCTGCAGAATTCGGCAAGCTCGAACAGTGCTTCACGCTCTCTTCTGTCAGCTTCAGCGCGTTCCGCCAACTGGTCGGCACGCAGATTGCCGCCGTGCTGGACGAGGATGCGCGCGCCGATCCGGTCGCAGACCTGAGCCAATGCCTTGGCGGCATCGATCTGGTACCGGCAGGTGTCGGGATCCATGAAATTGGAGGAAACGAGGCCGTGTACGGTATAGCGGAAATCGAACTGCTTGGTGATCGCGACCAGTCGCTCGGCGCGCTCCTCGATGATGCGGCCGCCGGAAATCAGATCGAGGCTGGTGAGGCCCAATTCGACCGTATCGACGCCGATCCCAGCCAGGACCCGCAGTTCCTCTTCAAGGCTTGCCAGTTCCCCGTTGACGGAGCCGGCGTTGAAGCCAGTGCCTATAATATTGCCCATGGTTGATCTTCCTCTTCAGGCAGGTTCGGATTGCGATTGGATTTTTCCGCGTAGGGTCAACGCGAGATCGGGACTGTCGGAAGTCAGGTGACCGATGCCGCGTTCCAGCCACGGCCGTATCAGCGCCTCTTCATTCAGCGTCCAGACACAGAGACGATCGAGCGGCAGCTTGGAGGTGATGAGGTCCCACTCGGCTGCCATCAGTTCGTGATGAATGGCGACGATATCGACGAGGCCATCGACATTATCGATGAAGCTTGAAAGGCCGCCCTGTTTGGCTGCCCATTCCGCATTGACCGATACGAGGCGCTCGACCTTCGGCGCCACGCGGCGGCATTCCTCCAGCACCGACACATCGAACGAGGTCAGGTGGCAGCGATGAGCGAGGCCGAAGCGTTCGATCTCGGCGACCACCTTTTCGGTGATGCCGGGATAGGGCTTCTTTGCCTCATCGGACTTGATCTCGACATGCAGCTGACGCTCGCCGGCATCGACCAGGATGGCCAGCACTTCGGCAAGCGTCGGCACCGTATCCGTCGTGGCCTCAAGATACGTCTCGGTGCGCGACTGCGCCGTCAGATGACGTACGAGGCCGGACTTGTCTGTGGTGCGCTCCAGCGTCGCGTCATGGATGACGACCAGTTCGCCAGCATCAGTCAGATGCACGTCGAATTCGATCGCGTCAACGCCAAGCGCCAGCACGTTGCGAAAGCCGGTCAGTGAGTTTTCCGGCCACAGATTACGGGCGCCGCGGTGGCCGGTGATCTTGGTTCTGGTCATGAGAAATTCCTTGGATGAAACGGAAGAGATTATCGAAGTGTCGGATCTAGCTTGTCGCGCAGCCAGTCGCCGACCAGCGAGATTGAGAGGGTCGTCATCATGATGACGAAGGCGGGGGCAAGCATGATCCATGGCGCACGCGTGAGATATTCGCGGCCAAAGCCCACCATGTTGCCGAGGCTGGTTTCCGGCGGCTGAACGCCGAGCCCGAGGAAGGAAAGCCCGCTTTCCATCAAGATGATTTCCGGAAAAGTCAGCGTCATCGAGACGATCAGCGTCGAGGCGACGTTGGGCAGGATGTGCTTCATGTAGACACGGGTCGGCGTCGCACCGAGCTGCACGACTGCCGCGGCATATCCTTGCGCGCTTGCCGAGATCGCCAGACCGCGGGCAATGCGGGCGTAACGCTCCCAGCCGTAGAAACCCATCAGGCCGATCAGAAGCGGCATGGACGAACCGAAGAAGGCCAGAACCGCAAGCGACATGATGAGAAACGGTAGAGCCGCCTGGAAATCGGCTAGGACCAGAACGAGATGTTCGACCGCACCGCGGAACTTTGCGGCGGCAAAACCAAGTGCCGTGCCGAAGACAGCCGAGATGATGGTTGCGCCGAAGGCAATGGCGAGCGACACGCGGATCGACTGGATGAGGCGGGACAAGACATCTCGCCCGAGCTCATCGGTTCCCAGAAGATGCGCCGGGGTGCCGGGCAGCGACAGACGCGCACGTAAATCCATGGCGGTAATGCCATAGGGACGGATCAGGTCGGCGAAGAAGGCGACGAGCACCATGGCAACGAGCCATGCGATCCCGAAACCGACGGAGAAAGGCAGTTTGCGCACCTGCTTGATGAAGCGGATGAAGAAGGACAGTTCGGAGGCCGGCTGACGGGATGTATCGACGATGGTCATGTCCGTCTCTCCTTAATGGGCGCTTTGGGCACGAAGCCGCGGGTCGAGCCAGCCATAGAGCAGGTCGACGATCAGGTTGGACACGACCATGGTGGCGGCGATCATCAGGAGGATGCACTGGACGACTGCAAGATCGCGGTTGGTGACCGAGACGACCAGAAGGCGGCCGATGCCGGGCCAGGAGAAGATCGATTCCACCACGACCGCACCGGCGATCAGCGAGCCGACCATGAAGCCGACAATGGTGACGATCGGCACGGCGGCATTGGGAAGCGCATGACGCCAGACGACATCCTGCCATGCCATGCCCTTGGCCGAGGCCGTGCGGATATAGGGCTGGCTCATCACTTCGATCATCGCGCTGCGCGAGAAGCGGGCGAGGATGCCTATGCCACCGATGCTCATCGTCAGCGTCGGGAGAATGCCGTGCTGCCAGGTGTCCTGACCGCCGGAGGGGAGCAGGCCGAGCGTGATCGAGAAGATCAGCACCAAAAGCAGGCCCATGACGAAGGACGGAATGGTGAAGCCGAAGATGGCGGCCAGGATGACGCCGCGATCGACGGCGCTCTGACGATGCAGCGCGGCATAGACGCCGGCCGGAATGCCGATCACGACCTTGAGGAACAGCGCCGGAATGGTGAGCTGCAGGGTGGCGGGAATGCGATCGATGACTAGCTGCATGGCAGACGCCTTGTCGCGCATGGATACGCCGAAATCGCCGGTAAAGATCGCCTTGATATAGGCGAGATACTGGATCCACAGCGGCTGATCGAGACCCCAGGCCTTGCGGAAGGCATCGACGGATTCCTGCGGCACGTCAGGCCCGAGCATGACCTGCGCCGGATCACCGGACATGCGCAGCACCACGAAGGCGAAGGTCAACACCGCCAGAATGGTAATCATCGCGCGGAGAAGACGGATGGAGGCAAAACGCAACATGTCTCTGGCGCTCCTTATGCAGCAGCAGGCTGATCGGCGCCGACCACCAGATGGCAGGCGGCAGTGCGGCCATCTGCAACCTGACGGAGCTGAGGCACGCTTGTGCGGCAGATATCGGTCGCCAGCGGACAGCGAGGATGAAAGGCACATCCGGACGGACGATTGGCCGGGTTCGGCGGTTCGCCCTGCAGGATCACGCGCCCTTTGAGAGGTTTGCCCGGCACCGGCACGCTGGACACCAGAGCCTTGGTATAGGGATGCAGCGGTGCTGAGAAAATGACATCGGAGGAGGCTTCTTCGACGATCCGCCCCAGATACATGACCGCAACCCGGTCAGCCATGTTGCGCACCACCTTCAGGTCATGGCTGATGAACACCATGGCGATGCCGTTCTTTTCCTGCAGGTCGCGCAGCATGTTGACGACCTGCGCCTGGATCGACACATCCAGCGCCGAAACCGGTTCGTCGCAGACGAGAAGTTTCGGGCGTGATGCGAGTGCGCGGGCAATGACAACGCGCTGGCGCTGTCCGCCGGAAAGCTCATGCGGATAACGATCCGACTGATCGGGACGCAGGCCTACGGCGGTCATCAGTTCGGCCACGCGGGTCGCACGATGTTCCTTCGGCACCAGCTTGTGGATCGCAAGCGGCTCACCGATCTGCTCTGCTATCGTCAGCCGCCGATCGAGAGCCGCGAGCGGGTCCTGATAGACAAGCTGCATCCTGGCCCGTAACGCGCGCCATTCCGGCGTGCCGAGCTTCGGCATCGGTTTGCCTTCAAAGAAGGTCTCACCTCCCTGCGACGGGTCGATGCCGAGCAACATGCGCCCGAGCGTCGACTTGCCTGAACCGGACTCGCCTACCACGCCAAGCGTTTCGCCCGGCATGACAGTGAGATTGATGCCATCAACGGCGCGCACCGGCGTCGCCTTGCCGAACATGCCCTGGCGAACCTCATAGGTCCTGACCAGATCTCTCGCCTCAATCAGAGGAGCATTCGCAGAATGAGAAGTCACGATACGGCCTCCGCAACGCGGCTTGCCGCAACAGTCGCCAGATCGGAGGACTGGCTGACCGGGTGAAAACAGGAAAGAAGGCGGCCATCATCCATCGGAGAGAGATCAGGCCTGCGGCTGCGACAGTCTATGGCAGCATGCGAGCATCGCGGCGAGAAGGCACAGCCTTCCGGCAGATCCCGCGGATGGGGAACGGTGCCCGGAATGGGGATCAGCCGTTCGCGCGGACCATCAAGCCGTGGAATGGCATCGAACAGGCCACGCGTATAGGGATGGCGCGGATTGTCGAACAGTGCCTCGATCGTGCCCTGTTCGACGATGCGGCCGGCATACATGACGCAGGCGCGTTCGCAGACCTGGGAAACGGCACCGAGATCATGGCTGATGAAGATCGTCGCCATACCGGTTTCGGCGCGAAGCTCGATCAGAAGGTCAAGAATCTGCGCCTGAATAGTCGCGTCGAGTGCCGTTGTCGGCTCATCAGCCACCAGCAGGTCAGGTTCGCCGGCAAGCGCCATGGCGATCATCAGGCGCTGACACTGGCCGCCGGAAAATTCATGCGGAAAAAGATCGAAACGCCGGCGTGCATCGGGGATACCGACCATGTCCATCAGGCGCAGGGCTTCGGCCTTTGCCGCCTGGCCGGTCAAGGCACGGTGAAGGACGAGCGCTTCGGTAATCTGACGGCCGATCTTCAGAACGGGATTGAGCGAGCTGGATGGATCCTGAAAGATCATCGCGATCCGTTTGCCTCGCACACTTTCGAGTACGCTGCGCGGAGTGCCGAGGATCTCCTGTCCGTCGACGCGCACCGAACCGGAAACCGTTGCCTTGCCCGGGAGCAGACCGAGTGCTGCAAGCCATGTGACCGACTTGCCGCAACCGGATTCGCCGACAAGGCCTATCGCCTCGCCACGGCGGACCGTGAGATCGATGCCGTGCAGCACCTGGACACCGTCGAAAGCAACCTTCAGGTCGCGCAGTTCCACGAGGTTGTTGGAAACCATCGGAGCTCATCTCCATTTCAGCAATAGAAGACGCCGGCCGCTGGGGGCGGCCGGCGCGCGATATCGAACGGTTAGGAGGCGTTCCAGTTACCGGTGCGGAAATCCATGGCGAAAGCCGGGGCGGCCTTCCACTTCAGCGAGGACTTCATGCCGGTGAAGACGGCGTTCTGGTGCAGGACCTGATAGGCAGGGTCTTCGCGTTCGGCGATTTCCAGCATGCGGGTGACGGCCTTCTTGCGAAGATCGCGATCGGTGGAGGTTTCCATGACGACGGAAAGCTTGTTCAGCTCCTCGTTGCTCCAGTCCTTCTTCTGCTGAGCTTCACCGTTCGGGCCAAACTGGACGACAAGCGGGGTGATCGGGTCGTTGATCGTGTTCGAAGCCGACCAGTCACGTACACCCTTGACGCCTGCCGGGTCGTGGATCTGCGCCCAGTTTTCCTTCATCTGGATCTCGACATTGAGACCGACCTGCTTCCACATCTCGACCATGATCTGCGCATTGGCAGTCTGGTTGGTGTAGTAGTTGTTGAGCAGGCGATAGGGGATCGCATCACCCTTGTAGTTCGCTTCCTTGAGAAGCTTCTTGGCGAGATCCGGATTGTATTCCGGCGCTGCCCAGCCTTCGACGAACATGTTCGAGGTCTTGAAGGATTCGAACTGGAGGCCGGCGGGAACGACGGTCTGACCGGCCCAGAGTGCTTCGACAATCGCCTGGCGATCGATCGAATGGGTCATGGCGCGGCGAACCAGCGGGTTTGCCAGAATGGGGTTCTGGGTATTGAAAGTAGAAACGCGATGGTTCCAGATCGTCGAGCTCTGCACTTCAAGGCCGGGAGCAGCCTTGACCGTGGCAATCTGATCCGGCGGCAGGTCGCAGGCAAAGTCATATTCGCCCGACAGAAGGCCGTTGACGCGGGACGCCACTTCCGGAACCTCGACGAAACGGATCTGCTGCAGCGGCGGACGACCACCCCAGTATTCATCGAAGGCAACCAGCGTCAGCGAGACGTCCGGCTTGTATTCGCCAACCATGTAAGGGCCGGTGGTGATCGGCTTGCGCGCCCAGTCAGTATAGCTTTTGGCTTCATCCCAGGAACGGCGGCTGGTGATCTGGCTGCCGAAGGAATAAAGACGACCTTCAAGCGTCACGTCCGGCGTCGCGTTGTGGAAACGGACAGTGTACTTGTCCACCACTTCGACGCCGGTGAGTGCCGGCCACAGGCGACGGGCAACGCCCGGAACGATCGCCGGCAGTTCCTTGACAGTGGTCGGCTTGTTATCGGCTTCAAAAATGGTCTTGCCGCCGACTGGTTCGGTATTGCCGAACACGCGCTCCTTCGAGAAGGAGAAGGCAACATCTTCGGCGGTCAGCTCGTCGCCGTTATGGAACTTCACACCCTGGCGCAGCTTCAGTTCCAGCGTCTTGTCGTCAATACGCTTCCATTCGGTGGCCAGACCCGCAACCGGACCCTGATTGCCCATCCAGTCACGGTTAATCAGGCCTTCCCAGAGGTTAGGGAAGAACACGCGTTCGCCGACGTTGGACTGTTCATTCCAAACATCGAGCGTGTTGTTGTTGGTGATCTTCTGTACGGCGATCGTGATCGACGGACGTGCACCCTGGCTGAACGACATGCGTGGCAGGATGATGGTGCCGGCCGCAGCAGACATCAGTCCCAGCGCATGGCGACGGTTGATAGAAAGCATGGATCTCTCCTGTTGAACCAAATGAACGATATGGGCGCGCGGACACCTTCGCCGGTCGGGAGGACCTCGGCGTCGGGCGTCGCATGGAAATCGACAGACAAAATTTCGTCAGGAGGCTGTGGTTGATGAAAGCCGCTTTACCGCCCCGCCGACTTCGCGTAGCTCTAGGTTACAAATGTTACGCTGATGTGACATTTGGGCGGGAGGCAACATGTCCAATCAGCAGCTCATGGTAAGAGCGTCGTGGCTCTATCACGTGGAAGGATTGACGCAGGCGCAGATTGCCGAGCGGATGCTGCTCACACGCCGCAAGGTCAACGAGCTGCTCTCAGCAGCGCTTGATCAGGGTGTCGTCAAGATCAGCTTCAACTCTCCACTGACCGAAAACATCGAGCTGGAGGCTGAGCTGCGGCAGCGATTTGGCCTGACTGACGTGGTCATCGTTCCGACTCCCGAGGACAAAAAACAGATGGCGACCGTGATCGGTCGCGCGGCTGCAATGTTTCTGGAGCGACTGATCCAGGCAAGCGAGCCGGCGTCACTTGGGGTCGGTTGGGGCGCAACGCTACGCGAGACCGTCCACCATATGGCGCCGGCGAATGTACCGAACGTCAAGGTTCGATCGATGATGGGTGGCTTGACGCGCGGCTCGGAAATCAACACGTTCGAAATCGTGCGGCGCTTCGCCAAGGTCATGAATGCGGAATGTCACTATCTGGCAGCACCGATCTATGCGGACGATCCGGCTTCGCGTGACACGATCGTTGCGCAGACGGTGTTCCAGAGCCTGCTTCAAGAAGCAACCGCGGTAGATGTCTCTATCCTCAGCATCGGCGACATTTCACCGGAATCGCTTCAGGTTCGATACGGCCTGCCCACTGGTACCGATGTTGAGAAATTGACGGATGCCGGTGCTGTCGGCGATCTTCTGGGACGATATCTCGACGGTAACGGCCAGGAGATTGATCACCCCTTGAACCGACAGGTCATATCTCCATCGATCGACGATTATCGCCGCATTCCAACACGGATCATTGCGTCCGGAGGAGCGCATAAGAGGGCGATTTTGACTGCGTGCCTCCGTGCAGGCCTGGCGACCACAGTGATTACCGATACGGATAGCGCTTATCGCCTGTTGGGCAGGAACCTATCTGAATAAGCGGTGAGGCTCGGCAATCACATTTATCATCTACGGCGAGCGAGCTGCGGAATGACCTGCCTTCGAGCCAATTCATGAATTTCAAGCATAAGTTCATGCCGTATCCAGCGCCTAATAGAATGACTGCTTAAGGTTTACATCTCCATCCGCGGTGAGGTGATCGCCAGCGAAAACTGGCCGGAAGACACCCGCTCGTTATTGTCCGTGAATGGAGACAGGATATGAAAAAGCGCGTCCTCGGAAAGGCCGGCCTTGAAGTGTCGGCACTCGGTTTTGGCTGCATGGGGCTGGATTTTGGTTATGCCAATAAGGTCAGCAAAGAGGAAGGCATCACCCTGATCCGTCAGGCGGTCGAACGCGGCGTAACGTTTTTCGACACGGCTGAGGTCTACGGCCCCTTTACCAACGAGGAAATGGTCGGCGAGGCATTGAAGCCTTTCCGCGATCAGGTCGTCATCGCCACCAAGTTTGCCTTCAACTTCGTCGACGGCAAGCAGTCCGGCCTGAACAGCCAGCCGGCGCATATCAGGCAAGCCGTCGAAGGCAGCCTGAAGCGCCTCGGCGTCGAGGTGATCGATCTGCTCTATCAGCATCGCGTCGATCCCAATGTGCCGATCGAGGATGTCGCCGGCACGGTGAAAGACCTGATTGCCGAGGGCAAGGTCAAGCATTTCGGCATGTCGGAACCGGGCGCCAAAACCGTGCGCCGCGCCCATGCGGTGCAGCCGGTCACCGTGCTGCAGAACGAGTATTCGCTGTGGACCCGCGGTGTCGAGACCAACGGCATTCTTGAAACCTGCGAGGAACTCGGCATCGGCCTCGTTCCCTACAGCCCGCTCGGCAAGGGGTTCCTCACCGGCGCTATGAACAAGGATACGAAGCTCGGCGAAGGCGATTTCCGCAATATCCTGCCGCGCTTCACGCCGGAGGCGATGGAGAAAAACCAGGCGCTGGTCGATCTTTTGAAGACGATTGCCGATGAAAAGGGTGGTACGCCTGCCCAGATCGCGCTTGCATGGCTTTTGGCGCAGAAGCCATGGATCGTTCCGATCCCCGGTACCACCAAGCTGCACCGGCTCGAAGAGAACCTAGCAGCCGCGGATGTCGAACTGACATCGGGTGAGTTTGCACGGATAGAAAAAGCCGCCGCCGAGATCCGGATCGAGGGTGAGCGTTATCCCGAACATCTGCTCAGGACGACCGGTCTCTAACATTCCCGCGTTATTTCAGGCCGGCAGGAGCAGCATGCCCTGCCGGGCGCTGGCACTTATCCGGCAACAGGACACCCACACCATCATGCCATCCCAAACTCAGCTCTGTTCGGCCGAAAGCATCGCCGACAGCGCCCCCACACCACATACACAGCGCTGGCAGGTGCTCGCCATCCTAAGCGCATTGATGGGCTTTGCGTCGATCTCGACCGATTTTTATCTGCCGGCGATGCCGGAAATGGCCGATCAGCTGGGCGCCGATGCAGGCAGTGTCGAGTTCACCATTTCAGGCTTCCTGATCGGCTTCAGCCTTGGACAGCTTTTATGGGGAGCCCTGAGCGACAAATACGGTCGGAGGATTCCGGTTGCGATCGGCCTTGTCCTGTTTGTCATTGGCTCGATCGGTTGTGCGCTCTCGGCAAGTGTCCAGGAAATAATTCTGTGGCGCATCCTCCAGGCACTCGGCGCCTGTGCGGGCGTGGTTCTGTCACGCGCCATCGTCCGTGATCTCTATCAGGGCGCGCGCGCCGCGCAGATGCTCTCGACGCTGATTGCCGTGATGGCGATCGCTCCGTTGCTCGGTCCCATCCTCGGAAGTCAGATCGCAGCCATCGCCGGCTGGCGGGCGATCTTCTGGGTGCTTGTACTGCTCGGGCTTCTGGCCCTTGCAGGCCTTTTTACCCTGCCTGAAACATTGCCGGCCGAGCGACGGCGCACGGAACCACTAATGGGGGCTTTCCGCCGTTACGCGGATCTGCTCACCCATAAGAAGATCATCGGTTATGCCGGTGCAGGCGCCTTCTTCTATTCGGGCATGTATGCCTATATTGCCGGAACCCCGTTCGCCTTCATCACCTACCACAAGGTTCCGGCCGAATATTACGGGCTGCTCTTCGGTTCAGGCATAATCGGCATGGTCATCACCAACCTGATCAATGCCCGGCTCGCCCATCGCTTCGGCATGAACCGGATTCTCGCGGGCGGTACGGCCTTTGCGATGATCTCGGGCATCGTCCTTGCGATAAATTCCTATTCCGATTTCGGCGGATTATGGGGCTGTTCCTGCCGCTCCTGGCTTTCGTTTCCGTCACAGGCTTCGTCGTCGCCAATTCGATTGCGAGTGCGATGGCCGATTACCCCGAACAGGCCGGCTCGGTTTCGGCGCTTGTCGGCGCCATTCAATATGGCAGCGGCATTGCCGGGTCGGGATTGGTCGGCACTCTTGCGGACGGTACGCCCTGGCCGATGGGCTGGGTCATCGCGGTGATGGCGACAGGTGCGGCACTCTGCGCCTGGCTCGTCATCTCGACATCTTCGAAGGGCTGATCGAACCCCTCATCCATTCCCGACAACAAAATTTAAATCAGAAGGAAGCACATAATGCTTGCGACAATTCTCCATGGTCCCGGCGACGTTCGCTGCGAGGAAGTCTCCGAACCGAAGATCCTCAAGCCAACGGATGCCATCATCAAACTGTCCGCATCCTGCATCTGCGGATCGGATCTGTGGCCCTATCGCGGCGCCAACGAAGTCACCTCGCCGCTCTCCATGGGCCATGAATATTGCGGCGTGGTGGTTGAAGTCGGCAGTGCGGTCAAGACCGTCAAGCCGGGCCAGTTCGTCGTCGGCTCCTTCTGCCTCTCGGACAATACCTGCCCGCATTGCCGCTTCGGTTTCCAGTCGTCCTGCGAGCAGCGCGAATTCATGACCGGTGCTCAGGCGCCCTATGCCCGCGTGCCTCTGGCCGACGGAACGCTTGTCGCAACCGCCGACCTGCCCGCTGACGATCTGATCCCGAGCCTTCTCGCCACTTCCGACGTGCTGGGTACAGGCTGGTATGCAGCCGACGCGGCAGGCGTCCAGGAAGGCTCGACCGCCGTCGTCGTCGGTGATGGCGCTGTCGGCCTCATGGGCGTTCTCGCCGCCAGACAGATGGGTGCCGAACGCATCATCGCGATGAGCCGCCACAAGACCCGCCAGGATCTGGCGATGGAATTCGGCGCAACCGATATCGTTTCTGAACGTGGTGACGCAGGCGTGGCCCGCATCAAGGAACTGACCGAGGGCGTAGGTGCTGCTTCCGTTCTGGAATGCGTCGGAACGCAGGAATCCATGTCCCAGGCGCTCGCCTGCGCCCGTCCAGGCGGCAAGATCGGCTTTGTCGGTGTTCCGCATGGCGTTACATTCGATGGCCAGAACCTGTTCTTCCAGCAGAAGAGCTTGCTTGGCGGCCCCGCCCCGGTGCGCCGCTTCCTACCCTATCTGATGGATCTGGTTCTCGACCGCACGATCAATCCCGGCAAGGTTTTCGACCTCGAACTGCCTTTGGCCGACGTGGCGGAGGGATACAGGGCGATGGACGAGCGCCGGGCGATCAAGACCCTGCTGCGTTTCTAAAACTCCTGCGCTTCTAAAAAGAGACCGGTCGCGTCGCCGATATCGATGGCGCGACCGGCCGACCATTCATGAACCCGTCGCATAGGCCCAATCGGTTTCAGCCATCTAATCCCGCGGGACTTCCGACCCACATCAAGGGTCAGGGAAATCCGCGCTTTTAGCCAACCGAGACCGTATGAAGAGGAAAATCCGGACGAAGAACATCGCCGCCAGTATCGCCATGTCCACGCTCGCCGTCACAGGCGTCGAAGCGCAGGAGGAGCGGCGGCGCGTCGCTCCTCCTGCGGTCTATGACGTTGCACCGGGGCTTGGCCATTTCACCGATAGCATCCTCTTCGGCGAGGTGTGGGAGCGAACCGAACTTGCGCCCCGCGACCGCAGCCTCGTGACGGTCGCGGTTCTCGTTTCCACCGGCAAGTCGGCACAGATCGGCAGCCATGTGCGGCGCGCGCTCGATAACGGTGTAAAGCCCGAGGAGATCGGTGAACTGATCACCCAACTCGCGCTTTATTCCGGCTGGCCCAATGCGATTTCAGCGGTGCAGGAAGTCGCCCAGGTCTTCGGTGAACGCAATATCGCGCCGGTGAGAAACAGCGATGCCGCACGCATCGAACTTGAAGCGGCGGCGGAAGCTGCCCGTACAGCGACCGTCAACACGGCGGTCGCCCCGACAGCCCCTGCCCTTGCCGACCTGACCAACCGCGTGCTGTTCGGTGATCTCTGGCAGAGGCCGGATATTTCCGCCCGCGACCGCAGCCTGATTACCATGGTCGCACTCGTGGCGATCGGCCAGCCGGAACAGCTGCCATTTCACGCCAACCGCGCGATGGATAACGGCCTGACAGCTTCCGAGGCATCCGAAGCGATAACCCATGTCGCCTTTTATGCAGGCTGGCCACGCGCCATGTCCGCAGTCCCCGTGCTGAAAGCAGTCTTCGAAAGCCGTAACGCTGCGGCTCAAGCAAAGCCTACACCACTCAATTCCGAAGGAGCAGACATGGACCTTCAGGTCACACGCGCCAACAGCAATCCCGGCCCCGGACCGGACGCCTATTTCACCGGAGAAGTGAGCGTTGCCGGCCACTACAAGGGCACCGATCCAGCGCGCATCAGTGGCGCAACCGTATCCTTCTCGGCCGGCGCGCGCACCGCATGGCATACCCACCCTCTCGGACAGACGCTTTTTATCACCTCCGGCAAGGGCTGGGTGCAGAAGGAAGGCGGTCCTGTCGAAACGGTCGGTCCCGGTGATGTCGTCTGGATCCCGCCGCATCTGAAACATTGGCATGGCGCGTCCGCCGATGAAGCCATGACGCATTTCGCCGTGGCCGAAGCCGAAAACGGCAGCGTCGTCACCTGGATGGAAAAGGTCTCCGACGAGGATTACGCCAAGGCCGGTGCCATAGACTGACGAAACCGGAAGCCGGAGGCGGTCGATCATGGGAACAGAATTGCCGAGAAGAAACCTGCTGAAGGCTCTGCCTCTGACGGCCGCCGGTCTGGTGCTGGCAGCATCCGAGACATCGGCCGATCAGCGCCCTGCTGAAGCGGGGCGCATCCTCGTCGCCTATTATTCGCGAACGGGAAACACCGCCGTCATAGCCCGCCAGATCAGGCGGGCAATGGATGCGACGCTGTTCGAGATCAAGACGGAGACGCCCTATCCGGAGGACTACGAAGCGACGGTAGAACAGGCGCGCCGCGAAACGCAGTCGCAATACCTGCCGCCGCTTGGGCATTTCGTCGCCGATATCGGTCGCTATGATACGATCTATCTGGGCATGCCGATCTGGGGCATGACCGCCCCGCCGGTGATCCGCTCGTTCCTTCGCGCCCACGACCTGTCCGGCAAGGTGGTCATTCCCTTCATGACCCATGGAGGATATGGGCTGGGCAACAGTATCGACGTGCTGCGCGCCCATATGCCGGGCGCCGACCTGCGCCCGGCCTTTTCGATGGAGGCTGACCAGGAGCGGAGAACCCTGGAGCAGGTCTCCAGCTGGCTGGCGGAAAACTAACCCAGCTCGCCGCTCCTACTCCGCCGCCAGGTAACCTCCCGCCGTCGGCGTCACGACCGTGACGGCTTCGCCCGCCTCGATCAGCGTTTGTGCGCAACCGGCAAGTTCTTCCACCGAGCCGTCGAGACGGCGTACGGTGGTAAGGCCGAGTTCGCCTTCTCCGCCACCGGCAAGCCCATGCGGCTTGATCGTGCGATGCGACGAGAGGATGGCGCAATCCATCTTTTCCAGAAAGCGGATCGTCCGCTTCGTGCCGTCACCGGCAGAAAACCCGCCCCTGCCGCCGGATGCTTCACGGATATGAAAATCTTCCAGCAGCACCGGATAACGCGTCTCGAGAATTTCCGGGTCGGTCAGGCGGGAATTGGTCATGTGGACATGCACCGCATCCGTACCGGCAAAACCGGTGCCGTCGTTGAACCTGCCTGCCGGCGAGCCGGAGCACAGGGTTTCGTAATACTGGTAGGTGGCGTTGCCGAAGGTGAGATTGTTCATCGTTCCTTGGCTGGCCGCAATCGCACCGAGAGCGCCGAACAGCGCGTTGGTGACATGCTGCGAGGTCTCCACATTACCGGCAACGACGGCTGCCGGATATTGCGGCTTCAGCATCGAGCCATCCGGCACGATGATCCTGATCGGCTTCAGGCAGCCGGCATTCATCGGGATCGAGCTTTCCACCATGACGCGGAAGACATAGAGAACCGCCGCCCGCGTCACCGGCTCGGGCGCGTTGAAATTGTTCTTTTTCTGCTCGCTGGTTCCTGTGAAATCGACGGTCGCCTCGCGCTTCTCTCTGTCGACAGTGATCTTCACCCTGATCGTGCTGCCCTGGTCGGTCGCGTAGGAGAATTCGGCATCGCCGAGCTTTTCCAGTACCCGGCGTACGCTCTCTTCCGCGTTATCCTGCACATGGCCCATATAGGCCTGAACCACATCCAGCCCGAACTGCGAGATCATCTCGCGCATCTCGTGCACGCCCTTTTCGTTGGCGGCGATCTGGGCGCGAAGGTCGGCGACATTCTGGGCGACGTTGCGGGCCGGATAGGGATGATCGGAAAGCAGTTTCGTGATGCCCGCCTCGTCGAACCTGCCGCGATCGACCAGCAGGACGTTGTCAAACAGCACGCCTTCCTCATCGACCGTCGTCGCAAGCGGCGTCATCGAGCCGGGAGCCGTGCCGCCGACATCAGCATGGTGACCGCGCGAGGCAACGTAGAACAGGATTTTTTCACCTGCCTCATCGAAAACCGGCGTGACCACCGTGATATCCGGCAGATGCGTGCCGCCATTATAGGGCGCGTTGAGCGCGAAAACGTCGCCGGGACGGATCCTGCCCTTGTTCTGCGCGATGATGCTTTCGACAGAACGGTCCATCGAGCCGAGATGCACCGGCATATGCGGAGCATTAGCGACAAGCGCACCGTTTTCGTCGAACACCGCGCAGGAGAAGTCCAGCCGTTCCTTGATATTGACCGAAGACGCCGTGTTCTGCAGCGTCACGCCCATCTGCTCGGCAATCGACATGAACAGGTTGTTGAAGACTTCGAGCAGGACCGGATCGGCCTGAGTGCCGACGGCCTTTGCATGGGAAAGCTCCGCGACGCGTTTCAGCACCACATGGTTGAGTTTTGTGATCTCGAAAGCCCAGCCGTCTTCGACCACGATCGTCTGGTGCGGCTCGACGATCAGGCAGGGGCCATTAGCGCGGGCACCAGGCGAAATGTAGGCGCGGCGATAGATGGGAGCATCCCGCCATGCCCCACCGGAGAAGAATTTCGTCGCTTCCGTCGATGTCGGTACTGCAGTCTCAAGCGCGAATTCCGGTTCGGAACTATCCGCCCCACCACCAATCGCCTCGACTTCATAGGCTTCGAAAATGATCTCGCGGTTCTCGAAGATGAAACCGAACTGCTTTTTATGCGCGGTCTCGAAAGCGGCGGTCATTTCTTCCGTGTCGGAGACAGCAATGGACAAGGTCGTGTCCGTGCCCTGATAGCGCAGATGGGCGCGATGCAGGACTTCGATATCCGTCTCCGCCACACCCTGGCTTTTCATCTCGCCAAGCACGGCGGCCGTCAGCTCGTCACGAACCGGGACAAGCGAGGCAAGTGCGACGGAAAGCCCTTCAGAGACCGTACGCTGGCGGGTGGCGCGGATATCGGCAAGCCCCATGCCATAGGCCGACAGAATGCCGGAAAACGGATGGATCAGCACGGTCGAAATGCCAAGCGCATCGGCCGTCAGGCAGGCATGCTGACCGCCGGCACCGCCGAAGCAGGTCAGCGCATAATGGGTGACATCATAACCGCGCTGAACGCTAATCTTCTTCACCGCATTCGCCATGTTTTCCACCGCAATGGCGAGAAAACCGTCGGCCACCTGTTCGGGCGAGCGGCCATCGCCGACCACCTCGGCCATCTCCTCGAAAGCCTTGCGGACGGCCGCTGCATCGAGCGGCTGGTCACGGTTGGGACCGAAGATTTTCGGGAAAAGATCGGGAGAGAGCTTGCCGAGCATCACGTTTGCGTCGGTGACGGTGAGCGGCCCGCCGCGGCGGTAGGCCTTCGGTCCGGGATTGGCGCCGGCGGAATCCGGGCCGGCGCGAAAACGGCCATTCTCGAAATGCAGGATCGAGCCACCACCGGCAGCAACAGTGTGGATCGACATCATCGGCGCGCGCATGCGCACACCCGCCACTTCCGTCTCGAAGGAGCGTTCGAGTTCTCCGTCATAGTGGGAAACGTCTGTCGACGTTCCGCCCATGTCGAGGCCGACCATCTTGTCGAACCCGGCAAGCCGTGATGTCTCCACCGCGCCCACCACACCGCCGGCGGGACCGGAAAGGATCGCATCCTTGCCCTGGAACAGCCGTGCGGCGGTGAGGCCGCCGGAAGACTGCATGAACATCAGTTGCGGGCCATCGTCACCCGACCCGTTCGCATCCGCCCCGAGTTCTTCCGCCACCTGCTCGACGTAACGGCGCAGGATCGGCGACAGATAGGCATCGACCACCGTCGTATCACCGCGGCCGACAAGCTTGATCAGCGGTGAGACTTGGTTGCTGACGGAAATCTGGGTAAAGCCGATCTCGCCGGCAATACGCGAGACAAGCTGCTCGTGAGCCGGATACCGATAGGCATGCATGAAGACGATGGCGATGGCGCGGTAACCGGCATCGAACTCAGCCTGCAGGTTGGCGCGGACGGTTGCTTCATCCGGCACCGCCTCGACCTGGCCATCGGCACGGACACGCTCATCGACTTCGACGACGGAACTGTAGAGCAATTCGGGCTTGATGATCTTCTTGGCAAAAATGTCGGCACGGGCCTGATAACCGATCGCCAGCGCACCGCGGAAACCGCGTGTGGTGACGAGCAGCGTCTTTTCGCCCTTGCGCTCCAGAAGCGCATTGGTAGCGACCGTCGTGCCCATCTTCACCGCGCCGATCAACCCTGAGGGGATCGGCTCTCCGGTGGAGACGCCCAGAAGCTCGCGAATGCCCTGTACCGCCGCATCCCGGTAAGCCTCCGGATTTTCGGAGAGAACCTTGTGCGCAACCAGGGTTCCGTCAGGTTTGCGGCCGACGATATCGGTGAATGTGCCGCCACGATCGACCCAGAAATCCCACTTACTGCCGGTTGCGTTGCCAGCCATGCCGTCCCCCTTGGAAGCTCGATCTGGCTTAACGAAAACAGTTCGTCGACAAAACGTCAATGATTAGTTGACAGGAAAATGCACAATGCTGCATCATGCCTATCGAACAGGCAAAGGGCCGCAAAGAGCCTTGCCTGCAACGGCAACCGAGGGGAAGCCACATGAGCGATTTCCGCATTTTCGAGCGGAGGACACGTCATGTCCGCCGCTGATCCGCATCACAGCATATTGCCCGAATGGCTCCGGAAGGGGCTGGATGGGTTGTATCTCGTCTCCGGCTGGCTGGCCGGGCTTTTCCTCATCTCGATCTTCGTCATCATGCTGGCGCTTTCCGCCGGCCGCCCCTTGGGCATCGACGTCCCGGCCGGTGACGACTTCGCCTCCTGGGCGATGGCGGCTTCCGCCTTTCTCGGCCTGGCGCATACTTTTCGTTCAGGAGAAATGATCCGCGTCGGCCTGCTGATCGAGCGGATGACCGGACGCACCCGCCAGCTCTTCGAGGTCGTGGCCCTGCTGATCGGGTCTGCTGCTGCGGTCTATTTCGCCTGGTATGCGTTTGACATGAACCGCACCTCATGGGCGTTTAACGACCTAGCCCAGGGCGTGATCGCCATGCCTTTATGGATCCCGCAGATCGGCTTTTCCGGCGGTCTGATCATTCTTGCCGTCGCCATGGTCGACGAGCTTGTGCATGTGCTGTTCGGCGGCCTGCCCCGTTACGAAAAACCCGCGCCGGACACACCGGAAGAAGCCATCGAACGCGCCATCCAGAGCGGGGCCTGATCTCATGGGTACAGTCGAACTCGTCGAAATTTCCGGCATCATTCTGGTTGCCCTTCTCGCGCTTCTGGCAAGCGGCGTGTGGATCGGCTTTTCGCTGCTGATCTGCGGTTTCATCGCCATGCTGTTCATGCCGGGTATCCCGATCGGCGCCGTGCTTGCCACCAATTCCTGGAGCAATGGCGCCTCCTGGTCGCTTGCAGCGCTGCCGCTCTTCGTCTGGATGGGCGAAATCCTGTTTCGGACAAAACTTTCGGAAGAAATGTTCCGCGGCCTGGCTCCCTGGCTCGGCTGGCTTCCGGGCCGGCTCATGCATGTCAACGTGCTCGGCTGCGGCCTGTTCGGCTCGATTTCCGGATCGTCGGCCGCAACGACGGCGATGATCGCCAAGATCGCCCTGCCGGAACTGAAGAAGCGCGGTTATGACGAAATGGTCAGCCTCGGTTCGCTTGCCGGCGCCGGCACGCTTGGCATCCTCATTCCGCCGTCGATCACCATGGTCGTTTATGCGGTGGCCGCCAACGTCTCGATCATCCAGATTTTTCTCGCCGGCTTCCTGCCGAGCCTGATCGTCATGGTTCTCTATTGCGGCTATATCGCCGTCTGGTCGCTACTCAACCCGGACAAGACCCCGCCTGCCCCGCCGAAGATGAGCTTCAAGGAAAAGCTGAAGGAATCGGCCAACCTCATTCCGGTCACGCTGCTGATTATCCTCGTCTTTGCAACGCTGTTGCTCGGCTGGGCGACGGCAACGGAATGCGCGGCATGGGGCGTGCTCGGTTCGCTCGGCATTGCCGCATGGTCGAAATCGCTCACCTGGAAATCCTTCTGGGACAGCGTGATGGGTGCGACCCGGCTGACCTGCATGATCATGCTGATCCTCACCGGCGCCGGCTTCATGTCGATCGCCATGGGCTATACCGGCATTCCAAACGCGCTCGCAGCCTGGGTCGACAGCTTCAACCTCAGCCCCTTCGCGCTGATCGCCGTGCTGACGGTCATGTATATCCTGCTCGGTGCCGCGCTCGATGGGCTTTCGATGATCGTATTGACCACCGTCGTCGTCTTGCCGATGATCCAGCAGGCCGGTTTCGACCTTGTCTGGTTCGGCATCTTCCTCGTGCTGATCGTCGAAATGGCCGAGGTCTCGCCGCCTGTCGGTTTCAATCTCTTCGTCCTCCAGACGATGAGCGGCCGTGACAGCCTGACGGTAGCGAAGGCTTCGCTGCCGTTCTTCTTCCTGCTCGTGGCGACAGTCGCCATCATCACGGTCTTCCCGGAAATCGTGATGGTTCTGCCGCAAATGGCGTTTCCGGGATAACAAGAGAGGGAACTGAACACGATGAACGTAACTGGAAAATTTGCGCGATGGGGCCTTGCTGCGGCTGCGCTTCTCGCCACCACCGCACCGTCCTTCGCGGCCAACTGGGTCCTGCCGTCGGCCTATCCGCCGGCAAACTACCATGTCGAGAACCTCAACCAGTTCGCCAAGGATATCGACGAGGCGACCAAGGGCGAGTTGAAGATCACCGTCCATCCGAACGCCTCGCTGTTCAAGGCACCGGACATCAAGCGCGCCGTCCAGACCGGCCAGGCGCAGGTCGGCGAAGTTCTGCTGTCGCTGCATGAAAACGAAAACCCCGTCTTCGGCCTCGATGTCGTCCCCTTCCTGGCAACCAGCTTCGATCAGTCGAAGAAGCTTTACGACGCTTCCAAGCCGGCTATCGAACAGGCGCTCGACAAGCAGGGTCTGAAGCTTCTCTACGCCACACCGTGGCCGCCGCAGGGCATCTTCACCAAGAAGGACGTCAATTCCGTTGCCGACCTCAAGGGTCTGAAGTGGCGCGCCTACAATGTCGGCACATCGCGCATTGCCGAAATCGTTGGCGCACAGCCGGTCACCGTTCAGGCGGCCGAACTGCCGCAGGCACTCGCCACCGGCGTGGTCGACGGCCTGATGACCTCATCGGCGACCGGTGTCGATTCGAAGATCTGGGAATCCCTCACCCACTATTACGACACGCAGGCCTGGATCCCGAAGAACGCCATCTTCGTCAACAAGGCTGCCTTCGCGGCACTTGATCCTGCCACGCAGAAGGCCGTAACGGACGCAGCGGCGGCGGCCGAAAGCCGCGGCTGGGCGCTCGCTGCTGAAAGGACAAAGTCTTATATGGACACGCTCAAGAAGAACGGCATGCAGGTTCTTGAGCCGAGCGCCGAACTGAAGACTGGCCTGTCGGAAGTCGGCGCCAAGCTGACGGAAGACTGGTCAAAGAAGGCCGGAGCCGACGGCCAGGCCATTCTCGACGCATACAAGAGATAATCGGACGGCGCTGCGGCAGCCATGCCGTGGCGCCTCTCCTTCGTGGGACAGGAGGAAGCATGTCACAGGAAAAGCAGCCTCTGGCGGAGCATAGCCTCGGCCCCATCGTATCCTCGGAACATCTGGCAAGCGGCGCGCTGCCCGCACTCTCCGAGATCGAGTTCGGCCTCGTCATGCTCAACCACGCCTTCAGCCGCTGGATGGTCCGCTGCATGGCGGCGGCCGGCGTGCCGGATCTGTCGCCGGTCGATATTCTCGTGCTGCACAATATCAACAGCCGCAACAAGCCGAAAACTCTAGCCGACATCGCCCTCGTCCTCAATATCGAGGACACGCATGTGGTTACCTACGCGCTGAAAAAGCTGGAGCGAATGAAGCTGATAAAGTCCGGCCGTCGCGGCAAGGAAAAGCTGGTCATGGTCACCGAAGCCGGTGCCGATGCCTGCGCCCGCTACAAGTCGACCCGCGAGAGCCTGCTCGTCAAGTCGGTGCTGTCGACGGAGGTTGCTATCGAC
Source organism: Aliirhizobium cellulosilyticum (assembly GCF_014198105.1). Classification (NCBI taxonomy): domain Bacteria; kingdom Pseudomonadati; phylum Pseudomonadota; class Alphaproteobacteria; order Hyphomicrobiales; family Rhizobiaceae; genus Aliirhizobium; species Aliirhizobium cellulosilyticum. Next base: position 510,848 of record NZ_JACIGW010000003.1, read on the forward strand.
AGCCTGTCTCAGGTTGCCGCAAGGCTACGCGCGCTTTCCGGTCACTATGATCAGGCCGCGCGTGCCGCAGCGTCGCTTTGAATCGAAATAATCGCTGAAAAACCAATAATTACATCGGTCATAATTTCGACCTGCCTCACGAAAATCGCGAGGCAGGTCGATTGATCAGATTACATTGCTGCAGGCGACAGCGTTACAGACGTGCCGGTGGCAGCAAGGTTGAGGCCGAGCTGACCCGTCACGCTCACCGTCTGCAGGTGGATCGATCCGGACGTGCCACCGACCAGGATGTTTGCGCCGATGCCTGCGCCAACCGTGGCTTCCGCCGTTGCGCCCTGATAAAGGCCGCCGAGCGAACCGTGGTGGTAGCCTGCGGTCGGTGCGAAGACCGCCCAGATCAAACGGCTGCGGGTGGTGAAACCGAGATCGACGCCCATCTTGCGAACGACGCCGGTATAGCGGTCAAGCGGCTCGCTGCCCATTGTCGACTTGAAGACGCAGTCTGCTTCCTTGGCGGAACCGAGAACGTAGCCAACACCGCCGCCGATCGAGCAATCCAGGTAACCGATGCGAACACCGCCGCGCTGATCATTTTCCTGATAGGTCGGCACGCTGTCGCGCCGGCTGATGACGTCGGCTGCGGATGCGGCCGTTGCAACAAATGCGACCGGGAGGGCTGCGAGGGCCACGGCAATTGTCTTTTTCATCCCTGTACTCCTTGTAATATTATGTTCATCCGTTCGGGTGCGGATGACACACAGCGATTACTAACGCATGTGGCAGAAGAATGATCCAAAGATAGCGAAACACGAAATATCTCGTCCTGCGCGCCAACGTGACTGTGCGTATCAGGAGATTGTATCAAGGCTTGCGAGAACCAAGCCGAGCTTCTTGCTCACTGGTTTCACGCTCTCCCTCCTGGACAATGGCCAGCTTTGTCACCGACTCGGCAATATAACGATCACGGTTTGCGCCAGTTAGACGGATCCAACGCTATGTCCAGGCATAGCGGACAATATGGAAAAAGACGGGCGCTGCAAAAACCAGGCTGTCGGCCCGGTCCAGCATGCCGCCATGGCCTTCGATCATGTGGCCCCAGTCCTTGACGCCACGATCACGCTTAATGGCGGAGGCAACAAGGCCGCCGAAAAAGCCCATGACGCAGGAAAGTGCGGCCAGCACTCCTGCCTCAACAGGCGAGAAGGGAGTAAGCCAGTAAAGCCCTGCACCCATCAGCGAGGCACTGGCGATCCCGCCGATTAGTCCCTCCCAGGTCTTGGAGGGCGAGATGCTCGGAGCGACCTTGTGACGACCGAAAAGCTTGCCGAAGACATATTGCAGCACATCGCTGCCCTGCACTGTCGCGATCAGGAATGCGATCAACAGCAGTCCCCGCCCTTCATTGCCCGGTATTGGCAAGGTCACCAGCGCCGGAACGTGGCTGATGCAGTAGACGGAGAGCATGATGCCCCATTGCTGCTCGCTGACCCGCTCGAGGAAACGGGACGTGTCGCCGCGCATTGCCGTCAGCGCAGGCATGGCCAGGAAGCAGTAGACCGGAATGAAAATCGAATAGAGCCCGTACCAGTCGATCCATATCAGATAATACTGCACCGGGTTGACGATCAGGAACATTCCGAGCAGCGTCCAGCGGTCCGCATGGCGCGTATTGGTCAGCGTCACATATTCCCGCAGCGCGGCAAAGGACACGAAGGCGAAAAGCAGGATCACCCCGCCTGTGCCGAACAGGAAGGCGAAGCTGATGCCCGCCACCATGATCCACCACGCCTTGATCCGCGCATTGAGATTGTCGAGCGTCGACGGCAGCGGTTTCGGGCTGCGCCAGGATAAAACGCCGGCGATAACGCTTGCCGTCAAAAGCACGCCGACCAGACCGATAAAAAGGCGCGTCGTGTCATCGCTCATCGGCTATCTCCATCCCTTTGGGGTGCAAGCGCAAGAAGGGCTTGCCGGGCGCGGTCGAGAAAGATCTTGCGGTCTTCGCCTTCGCTGAGCGCCACCGGCTCGCCGAAAACGACCCGGCAGAGAAGCGGGATCGGCAGAAGCGCGCCCTTGGGCAGGACGCGCGACATGTTCTCGATCCAGCAGGGCACCAGCTCCACATCCGGCCGGGCAGCCGCAAGATTGTAGAGGCCGGACCGAAACCGCAAGAGCGGCTCTTCCGTCATGTTGCGCGTGCCTTCCGGAAAGAAGATCAGCGACTGCCCCGTACCAAGCGCATCGAGCATCACCTGCATGGGATCGGCCGTTCGCTCCACCCAGTTGCGCTCGACAAGCACGGTGCGCAGCAGCCGGCGGGAGATGAATCGGCGCACACGGCCCGAATCCCAGTAATCCGCCCCGGCAACCGCAGCCGTCCGGCTGCGTTCGACGGGCGTCAGGCAGGTCGAGACAAGAATGAAATCGCCATGGCTGGCGTGATTGGCGAAATAGATGCGCTGGCGGCCATTCGGCGCGGATCCCGCCCATATGGGACGCACTCCGGTTACCGCCCGCGCGAATACGGCGAGCAAGGAACCGGACACGATCTGAAGCAGGGATGCACCGCCTCTCATGCAAGACCTCCATTCATCGCATCGAGGAGAAGAATGCCGTAAAGTACAATGCCGGCGACAAGGCTCATCCATTGCAGCAGGATAAGCCGACGGCATCCGAAAAACCGTTGCGACAAGGGTGCCGGAACGGCAGGCTTCGCCCTCAGCCCCATTCGCACCAGAACGTCATCGATCGCAGCCAGGCCCGCCTCTTCGCCATCATGCGAAAGCGCTATGCGAAACAGTGCGGCATCGAACAGGAGATGAACCGTCAGTGCGAGAGCGACAAGGCAGAAAGCGAGCAGAAGCAACCAGCCAAGTGCCGAGCCGAACCCGTTTGAACCTGCCGTCAATGGTGCGATGGCCAGCAGAAACAGAGCGACCAGGCCACCACCGATGCCGTTGCAGCATAATCGCCGGACCGCTTTTGCCGTCGCTGGTTTCCAGTCGCTCATCGCGCCGCCTCGTCGATTGCCGCATAGGTTTGCGGCTTGAGATGAACAGGACGGCCGAGCGCCTTGATCTGCTCAGTTGCCGCAGCAGCATTAGCCGCATGACCGGACCGCACGAGCCAGCATGCGACGACCGCCGCACTACGCTGAAACCCGAGTGCACAGCAGACGAGCACCGGGCCACGGCTGCGGACGTCCTCGACAGCAAGCGCCCCATCACGAATACTTGCCACCGATAGCGGCAGCAGATCGAGCGACGGTATCGCACGCCAAACGAGACCGGCAGCGCGGCGCGCCGGAAATTCAGCCGTCATGTCGACGACCGAGGCATAGGCCCTAAGTTCGTCACGGCCCGGAGCGCGCCCGAGGAACACCCCGTCGCCAACTTTGACCGCAGCCGGAAGCCTGTGCGTCCACCACCAGCGGTTCACCCGCGCGCCAAGACGATAGGGCCAGAGCAGAAAGCGGCTCGCAAGGCTCGTCACCCCGTTACTTTGCTTTTGAAAGATCTGCGGTCCCGCTCCGGCATAACCGATGGCAACGATCGCCAGGGCAAGGCTCGGCCACAGCCACAAAAGGCTTGCGCCGTTGCTGTGCAACGAAACCACCGCAATCAGCAGGAAGATTGTAGCGCCAACCGCATAAACGATCGCCAGCCGCCGCGCCTTTCGATCCTTCGTGAGGCGGAAGTCGGCAAGCGGCGAGGCTTTGTCCGCAGGAAACAACCAGAGCGCAAACAGGCCGAGCAACATTCCGGTCGGAATGTCGATGACATGGTGCTGCCAGGTGGTCAGCACCGAAAGCCCAATCAGCACACACCAGACATGCCAGACTGTGCGCGGAAAACCCTTCAAGCGGCAGCGCCAATGGTCCCAGATGATCACCAGAAGGGCGATATGCAGCGACGGCGCTTGGTTGAACGGTTTGTCGAAACCGCCGAGAACATCGAACATGAAGCCCGGAAGGCCATCGGTTTCCGGCCGCACGAAAATCGCCTGCAGGGGAAACGCGATGAAGCAGATAACCGCCACGACCTGCGCAGTCAGATACCGGCGCGCCAGACGGCCGACATCCTGCGGCGTATCGTTGACGAAGAGAGACAGCGCATAAAACGCGTTGATTGACCAATAGGGAATGATCGTCCAGGCGAAGAACGGAATGTATTTTTCCCAGCCGAAGGCAAGGTTCGGCACGTCGGCGCGCAGCGAAGCCAGCCAGTTAGCCACGCCATAGGTGAGATAGAAGAACGGCGCGAGGAAAAGCAGCCAGAGCGCTGCCGTTCGCATCACGGCGCCACGTGTACCAACCGGAACCGATGTAACCCTCTCCCCCATGCAGGCCTCAGATACGCTCGGCCAGCGACACGGTGAAAATTCCCCATTTGTCGATGCGCTGCTCGATCTTGCGGAAACCGGCAGCGGCGACCAGTTGGTCCATTTCCTGCTGGGTGCGCCGGCGCATGATCCATGCCTCGCCGCCGCGGTGAGAGGTGAGCGCCCGCGCGATCATCTCGAGCTGCGGATGCCATGGCTGGCCGGTATAGAGCAGCAGCGATCCCGGCTCCAGCGCCTGCGAAAGACCGCGCAGAGAGGCTTCGATGGCGTGATTATCCGGGAACAGTTCGTAAAGGCCGGAAACCACGGCGAGCGTAGGCCTGGGCTCGATCGACGCCAGTCCGGCCGTATCGAAGGCATCGGCGCGATGGAAACTCGCGATGTCACTCAGGCCGCGCTCGGCAATGAGCGCCGTGCCTTTCTCGACATTGATCGGCGAATAATCCTGCAACCGGATGCTGTCAGGCTTCACCTCGGATGCCGCCACCGCGTCGAGAATATAGCGCCCGTGACCGGCCGCGATATCGAGCACCTTTACAGGCTTATCTTGGGCTTTCAAGCGCGCAAACGCCTTGCCGATCAGCTCTTCCAGATGAACCTTGCGCTGCCGGATACCGCGCCAGCCGATCGCATCGAGAAACTGCCGATCGATCAGCCGGCCGCCGGGCCCAAGACCCCGCGCATCGTTCTCATAAATGTAATCGAGTGTCGAACCGGAATCGAAACCGGTGCGCAGGCCCGTCTTGATGCCGTCGGAAAAGAGACCACCGAAACGGATCGAGGCGCGCGTCAAAGCCCAATACAATCCGCGCGGCGAGGCGATCGACAACGGCGTCGCCAACCGGTCGGCCTCGTCGCGGCTGTAACCGGATAGGTGAGCCTGCCGAAGATCAGCAACGACCGGCGCCTCCTCGAAGCGTTCGGTAATGAACGAACGCACCTTTTTCACGGCCTTGGCCCGGTCCCGTTCGCCCAGCGTATCGTGATAGAAACCGGGCAGGACATAACGTTCCTTTATCGTGCTGCCAAGGTTTTCGAAAAAGCGATGTTGCGGCGCATGGCGCACGACGAAATCGCTGCCGGAAATCAGCAATTGCGTCGGCACCATGATCGCACGGGCGTCCGCGACAACCCTGTCGGCAGCCTCGTACAGCTCGAGAAGAATATTGGACGCGATCGGCCGGGTAATCAGCGAATCGCTCTCGAAGGAGGCGATGCGCTCGGCATCATGCGTCAGGAACCGCGCCTTGACATAGGAATTGACGAAGAACGTGCCTTTCAGCTTCTGCCACAGCGCAATGCCCTCCCGGGCGAAGGGCACGTAAAGCTTGACGTCGAAGGCCGGGGAAGCCAGCACCAGGGCGCGGATGCTAGGCGCGTAATCATGCACCCAGGTGGACGCCAGCACCGCGCCGACACTTTGGGCCACGACCGCGACCTGATCCATGGCAAAGCCGCCGGTCTCGCGGATATGACGAACGAAGCAGTCGAGATCGCGCACCGAATGAGCAAACGACGGCGAGTGGCCGCGTTCGCCGGGAGAGCGGCCATGCCCGCGCGCATCCCAAGCGTAGAAGGCGAAATCGTCGAGACCGAGTTCTTCCACCAGATGAACTACCCTGCCGCCATGCTCGTGGCCGCGGTGCAGAAGCACGATTGCACCCTTCGCCGTGCCGGAGCGGGCGGGCCAGTAGCGATAGAAAAGTTCGACGCCGTCATGGCTCGCAAACGCGGTTTCGATCATGCTTTTGTCACTCCCGCCCATCTGTTCCTTAACCCTATACGGATGAAAGCCCCAGTTTTGCAGTTGATTTCTTCAACTTGCGTCTGCATTTGTTGAACGCAATCAAGCGGATTCGAGCTTTCATGTCGATCTACAAACTGAAGTCGTCATTCCAGGCCCTCCTTCGCCCGCTGGTCGTGCGGCTCGCAGCAATAGGGGTGACAGCCAACCAGGTGACACTGTTCGCCTCGTTCGTTTCCGTCGCGATCGGCGTCCTGTTGATCATCGTGCCTTTACCGGCACTGTTTGCGCTAGTGCCGATCTGGATGTTTCTCCGCATGGCCTTCAATGCCGTCGATGGCATGCTGGCGCGCGAACATGGCCAGCAATCCGCACTTGGCGGCTATCTCAACGAGATTACCGACGTCGTGTCGGACGCAGCGCTTTACATCCCCTTCGCGCTGATTGCGCCTTTCTCCCTGCCATGGATCGCAACCATAGTCTTTCTTGCGGTGCTGACGGAATTTGCCGGCGTTCTCGGCATCGCGCATGGCACGGGACGCAATTACGAAGGGCCGATGGGCAAGAGCGACCGTGCCCTGCTCTTCGGAGCCCTGGGCGCGCTCGTCGCCATATTCGAGACCCTGCCCGACTGGACATGGCATATCCAGCCCATGGCCTGCGTCCTGCTGATCTGGACGGTGGTCAACCGCGTGCGAGCCGGTCTGGTCGATCCGCGCTGATCGGTTAAGCCAATATCAGCGTTTGTCGCCGAAACGCCGCGCCGAGGCGCGGCCGGTCACCTGCTCCCAATGTTCGTCCGCCCGCCGCTCGAAGGTTGCGGCATCGCGCGCATCGCTCTGGTAGAAGGAGCCACGCGGCACGTCCGGCGCATAGACCTGATCGCTCCAGCCGCGACCGTCATCATGCGGAAAGGCGTAACCGACATGGCCGAGCGTCGCTGCCCCCTTGTAATGCGCGTCGCGTAAATACATTGGCACAGATGACGGCGCCTCGCTTGCCACATGGGCAAGCGCCAGCGAAATGCCGCGGCAGGCGGAATTCGATTTCGGCGCGCGCGCCACATGAAGGGCTGCATGCGCAAGCACGATCTGCGCCTCCGGATAACCGATCTTCTCCACCGCATGAAGTGCGGCAACAGCCGTCTGCAATGCGGTATTATCCGCTAACCCGACATCTTCCGAGGCGTGGATCATGATGCGGCGGGCGATGTAGCGCGGATCCTCGCCGCCATGCACCAACCGCGCCAGCCAGTAGAGCGTTGCATCCGGATCCGAGCCACGCATGGATTTCACGAAGGCCGACACCACATCATAATGCGCGTCACCGGACCGGTCGTGATTGACCGGCGCCGCCGAATAGGCCTCATCGACCATCTCCTCCGTGATCACCACAGGCTTTCCCGAAGGATGGCCGACGGCAAGGCTTTCGAGCACGGTGAGAGCACGGCGCGCGTCTCCGCCGGAGCGACCGGCAATGCGCCGCAGCAGTGCCGGGGCAAGCTCAACCGCAATGCCTTTGCCGGCGAGATGATCGAGGCCGCGCCGCACGACCTCCTCCATCTCCTCGATCGCCAGGGGCTCCAGCTTCAGGATGGTCGATCGGGAAATCAGAGCGGGCGTCAGCGAGTGATAGGGGTTGCCGGTCGTCGCGCCGATGAAATCGGCAATCCCTTCCTCGCAGAGCGCCAGAAGATGATCCTGTTGCGTCGCACTGAACCGATGCACCTCGTCGGCGAACAGCAGCGTCGGCCGCATGCGCGCCTCGTCGGCAATCTTGCGGATATCGGCGACATTGTTATGCGCCGCATGCAGAGGCCTGAAATTCTTGCCCAGCATGTTGCCGATGGCGCGGGCAATCGAGGTCTTTCCAAGCCCGGGCGGGCCATAGAGAATGATACTGCCAAGCCGCCCGGCGGCGATGCGCCGGCGCAGCATGGTTCCCTCGCCAAGAACCTTCTCCTGACCGATCACATCATCAAGCGTCGCAGGGCGCAACTCCGCAGCAAGCGGCATGGAGCCGGTACGGGGTGCGGCATCGAAAAGATCGGTCATGGGAGCCTCGTCGAAAGGATTTCCATTCCAACGGCCGCATCTAAATTGCTGCCCGCCGGATCAGGTTCGTCTACCGGCCTCCGCAGGCTGGGTCAAATACAGCAATTCGCTCCGCGATCTGGTGCGGGTATTCAACTGGTTCATCCTCCGTCGCATTGACTGGCACGGTCAGGCTCTATGATCTCACGTCCCTGAACAACAACAGATATCCCCAATGCATTCATTCCCAAATTCTGCCTGCTCTGATAGCAGATCAAAGGGGAGATATGACGATAGATTTGAGACCAGACAGGACCTCGTTTGCCGGATAGCCAAACACATATCGAGCTCATTGCCGCACTGACTGCCGTGACGAGCGACGTTCCGCGTGTCATGACGGTAAAATCGGGAGAGGCGCTACCGTCTGGTCCGTTCGAGCTGGGGCACCGCAGCCTGCAATCGGGTTTGCGCGAATGGATTGGCGACCAGACCGGGCACCCGATCGGCTATCTCGAGCAACTCTACACATTCGCCGACCGGGATCGTTCATCGGCAGGGAGCGATGACGGCAGGACGATTTCGATCAGCTACCTTGGGCTTGTTCGCGAACAGGCCGCGCCCGGTGCAGGCAAGCCCGGCTGGCATGGCTGGTACGAATATTTTCCCTGGGAAGATCATCGCAATGGAAGACCCAATAGTCTGCAGTCCATCGCAGAAAGTCTGCACGCATGGATCATCGCCGAACCCTCCCGGCGCGAACATCGCCAGCGCCGAACCGATTTCGCCTTCGGGCTGGACGGCAGCCCTTGGAACGAAGACCTGACATTGCAGCGATATGAATTGCTTTACGAGGCCGGGATCGTGGCCGAGGCTGGGGGAAAAGCCGACCCTGCGACCGGACGCCCGATGTTTGCGGATCATCGCCGTATTCTTGCGACTGGAATCGCAAGGCTGCGCGCCAAGATCAAATATCGACCGGTCGTCTTCGAACTGATGCCGGAAAATTTCACACTGCTGCAGCTGCAGCGAACCGTCGAGTCGCTGGCGGGGCTGACACTGCACAAACCAAATTTCCGGCGGCTCATAGATCAACAGGAGTTGATCGAGGAAACCGGCGGCATGAGCAGCGAAAGTGGCGGCCGTCCGGCTAAGCTCTTTCGTTATCGGCACGCGGTCCTCGAAGAACGAGCCATGTCGGGTTCAAGACTTCCTCTCTCGCGCAATTGACATAATCTCAAATCGAGAATAACTAGCGTGACGTGGATATACTCAAACTGAGTATTAACGGAGGCTATCGATGAATTCGCCGATTTCCATGTCGTCGCTCTATGAGCGCGTTCGCAGAGTCATGCCTGAAGCGGAGTGGTTGTCGCACCAGAAAGACGTTGAAGCGATCCTCGAGTTGAAACGAAGCCGTAATGCGGTAATCCTCGCACATAATTATCAGACACCGGAAATCTTCCATGGCGTTGCCGATATCGTTGGCGACAGTCTGGCGCTCGCTCGCAAGGCAATCGATGTAGAGGCAGACGTCATCGTTCTGGCCGGCGTTCATTTCATGGCGGAAACCGCAAAGCTGCTCAACCCGAAAAAAACCGTGCTCATCCCGGACATGGGCGCCGGCTGTTCGCTGGCAGAATCCATCACGCCGGAAGACGTGGCGCTTCTGCGTCAGGCCCATCCCGGCGTGCCGGTCATCACCTATGTCAACACGTCGGCGGCCGTCAAAGCGGCATCGGATATATGCTGCACGTCAGGCAATGCAAAGAAGGTTGTAGAATCCCTCGGTGTGTCGAAAGTCCTGATGATCCCGGATGAATATCTGGCACAAAACGTGGCCCGCGAGACAGATGTCGAGATCATAGCCTGGCACGGCCATTGCGAAGTGCATGAGCTTTTTACCTCCCAGGATGTACGCGACCTGCGTGATGCGCATCCCGGCATCACCATTCTGGCGCATCCCGAATGTCCGCCTGACGTGGTGGCTGCAGCTGATTTTGCTGGCTCCACGGCTGTCATGTCGGACTATGTCGGAGCCAGGAGCCCGGCGCGCGTCGTTCTTCTGACGGAGTGCTCGATGAGCGACAACGTCGCGGTCGACCATCCAGGCGTGGAATTCATCAGACCCTGCAACCTCTGCCCGCATATGAAGCGCATCACGCTCTCCAATATCCGCCAGGCGTTGGAAGAAAATCGCCACGAAGTGACGGTCGATCCCGCCGTGGCAGCAGACGCACGGCTTGCTGTCGAAAGGATGCTGGCGATATGATGGAGTATCTCGATCGCTTCGCCAGCCATGTCGTGGTGGTCGGCAGCGGACTTGCGGGGTTGGTCACAGCGTTGACGCTGGCGCCGCAGCCGGTTCTGCTCCTGACACGGGCGGCACTGGGGGCCGAAAGCTCCAGCGCATGGGCGCAAGGCGGCATCGCCGCAAGCCTTGGCGATGACGACAGCGTCGGCCTGCATCTAGCAGACACGCTGGCAGCAGGCGACGGATTGTGTGACGCCGACGTCGCGGCTGCGATCCTCGCAGACGCACCGGCCGCGATGGCATCGCTTGAGAGTTTCGGCGTGCAGTTCGACCGGAGCCCGGACGGAGCCTATTTGCTTGGACTGGAGGCTGCACATTCACGGCATCGCATCGCGCATGTCGCCGGCGACGGATCGGGAGCCGCTATTGTGCACGCCCTCGTGGAGAAGGTTAGCCGCACGCCATCGATCACAGTCATGGAAGGCATCGAAGTCCGCCGCTTGCTGAAGACAGATGATGTGTTGTCCGGTCTTATCTGCGCAAGCCGATCGGGGCCTCTCGTCATTCCTGCAACGCGGATCGTTCTCGCCACGGGCGGACTTGGCGGTCTTTACGAAACGACCACGACCCCGAGCGGCAATTACGGGCAAGGCATCATGCTCGCCGCCCGTGCTGGCGCCAAGCTTGCCGACATGGAATTCGTACAATTCCATCCAACCGCGCTCGACGCCGCCAACTGGTCCGCCGGGCGGCCGCTGGCACTTGTCAGCGAGGCGGTGCGTGGCGAGGGCGCTATTCTTGTCAATGACAGGACGAGCGTTTTCTGGCCGATCAACCGGGGGCCGAGCTTGCCCCACGCGATGTCGTTGCCAGAGCTATCAGCGCCGAAATTGCCAAAGGCGGCCGGGTGTTCCTCGATGCGAGAGAGGCTTTGGGGCAAGGCTTTGCCAACCGTTTCCCGAGAATAACGCTTCTATGCCGAGAAGCCGGTGTTAACCCGTTGCGAGAGCGCATTCCCGTTCGGCCTGCCGTTCACTATCACATGGGCGGCATCGCAACCGATCTTCAAGGACGCAGCACTCTCGATGGCCTCTGGGTTGTCGGCGAGGCCGCCTCGACCGGCCTGCATGGCGCAAACCGCCTAGCCAGCAACTCGCTTCTTGAAGCCGCGGTCATGGGCATGAACGCCGCCCGCGATATCCTTGCGAGGCCAAGGTCAATGGCCCCGATATGCAACGCGATCGAGCTGCCGGTATCATCGGATCTTTCGTTTGTACGACCCATCGTCTCTCGCAGTCTCGGTGTGCTGCGCAATTCACAGACGATGAGATCTGCGATCGGAAGCCTGCTGCCATTGGCGGAAAAGGATGGGGCGGCGGCAGATCCCGCTCTTGTCGCTATTTCCATCGCCGTTTTCGCATTAATGCGGGAAGAGTCACGTGGCGCCCATGCCCGAACCGATTACCCGCTCAGCCTTCCGGACGCTCGGCGCCAAAGAATGACACTCAGCGCAGTGCTGGCCGCCGCGCGCCAAATGGCGCCCCTATCCCTCATTCACAGTGCTTAAAGAGCGACATACGAGATGATTGCAACGCTTCCCCGGATCGTTATCGAACCCACAGTACGCAACGCCCTAATCGAGGACTTGGGACTTGCCGGCGATATTACGTCAGCAGCTGTTATTCCCGTAGGACATCGCTCACGCCTTGCAATGGTCAGTCGCAACCCAGGCGTGATTGCCGGTCTCGATGCCGCCGAGCTTGCGTTTCAACTCATAGATCCGGCGGTTGGCATGGTTCGCCATATGGAGGACGGTTCTGTGGTGAAGCCCGGCGATGTGATCGCCACCATCGAAGGGCCTTCCCGCGCCTTGCTGACCGGCGAACGTACTGCACTGAACTTTCTCGGCCACCTCTCCGGTATAGCGACCGTGACAGCGAGCATCGTGTCAGCCATATCAGGCAGCAAAGCGTCGGTCGTCTGCACCCGCAAGACGACACCGGGATTAAGGTCGCTCGAAAAATACGCAGTACGAGCCGGGGGCGGCATGAACCATCGTTTCGCGCTGAACGATGCGGTTCTCATCAAGGACAATCATATCGCGATTGCCGGCGGCATTGCTGAAGCTATCCGGCGCGCGAAGGCGAGCGTTGGGCACATGGTCAAGATAGAAATCGAGGTTGATACGCTCGATCAGCTGCAAGACGCCATGCAGATCGGGGTAGATGCCGTCCTGCTCGACAACATGACGCCGGTCCAATTGCGTCAGGCGGTCGATCTCGTCGCCGGTCGGGCGATTACCGAGGCTTCCGGCAATATCAATCCGACGACAGCAGCTGAAATCGCCGCCTCCGGCGTGGATCTGCTCTCAGTCGGCTGGATCACCCATAGCGCACAGGTGCTGGATATCGGATTGGACTACATTTAGAGCGCAATATGCCTCGACGATATTAAGTTTGCCGTCCGAACGCCGCACAAGAAACCCGACAAGACGCCCACCCTCAAGGCGATCGGGCCAGAGCGTTGACCGGCCATCTACAGCTGCATATTTGCAAAGCCTCGCCAATGGCGAGGCTTTGAAGCGTTGGCTGCACGCGGCCAGTTAGATGGCTTCAGATATCACGAAGTGAAGACATATCTGAAGGATTTATCGACGTTCAATGTACGGTCGCGGTCTTTGCGTGATGCGACCGGCTTGGCCAAAGGCTGATCGAGCACAGAAGCGAGGCGAACAGCAGCAGCAGCGACAGGTAGAATGTCGGAAGGAAGCCGCCGAGGGCGAAGGAAACGATCGAGCCGACGACACTGCCGATGCCGAAGCCCAGATAGATCAGGCCGTAGTTACGGGCGAGGTTGGTCAAGCCGAAGAAGTCGCTGACGAGGCCGGGATAGACGGTGATCGTTCCGCCGAACGAGAAGGCAACGCAGGCGACCGCGAAGAAGAACGAATATTCATTCAGCGGCACGAAAAGCAGCATGGCCATGCCGGTCAGGGCGCAGGCAAGCGCGATACTGATGATGTGGATACGGGCAATCTTGTCCGACAAGATGCCGAGAACGAGCCTGCCCAGCAGGTTGGCGGCAGCGATGATGGCGACGGTATCGGCTGCAACCGAAGTCGACAGGCCGACGTAACGCTCACCGACATCCTTTGCGACACCGATCAGGTATAGGCCGCTCATGCAGACGGTGAGGAACATCAAGGCAAGCAGCCAGTATCTTGGCTGACTGACGGCTTCCGCCAGCGTATAGTCCCTGGCTCCGGCACCGGCTGTCTGAGCACGGGCTTGCGGAGCTTCGCTGATGAGCAGCGCGCCACCGACAACCAGCACCAAGGCGGCAATCGCCCACAGGCCGAAGGCGTTGTCCATGCCGAAACGGTTGATCAACTCGAGGTTCAGGTATTTGAAGCCGAGACTGCCGAGACCATAGGCGCCGATCGAAAATGCCGAAGCCAAGCCCTTGCGCTCGGGGAACCATTTGACGCAATTCGACAGGGTGAGCAGATAGCCGGCACCGTCAGCCGCGCCGACCAGAATGCCGCCATAGATATAGAGCAGCGCAAGATTGCTTGCCGTCGAGGTCAGATAAAGGCCAAGGCCAAGCGCAAGGCCGGCGGTGATTGCGACGCTGCGAAGCCCGAACTTCTCCTGCAGTTTGCCCGAGAGCGACGAGCCGAAGGCAAGTGCCAGGCTCAGCAGACCGAAGGTGAACGCAACCTGGGTAAGCGGCTGCGAAAGCTTGGCTGAAAGTCCCTCGTTGAACAGGCTCCATGTGTAGACCGAACCGAGGCCGAACTGGCACAAAATGGTGCCGACAAGTGTGAAATAACGCTTTGAATTGGAAAGAGCGGTCATCCGCGTTTCCTCCTTTATGAATATGGAGGAAACCTAGGCCGCTCTTTATTCCGCCTGTTCGAAAAAGGCGTGAACTGCACGATCGGTGGAATGAATGGCAGTCAGAGCTGCATGAGTTGCTTGAACTCTTTCAAATGAGACCGGCTGACCGGAATTTCGACATCATCGAAATTGTGCAGCTTGATGACATAGGTACCATTGAACCACGGTGAGATCTCGCGGATCTTGGACGTGTTGATGCACCAGGAGCGATGGCAGCGGAAGAATGTGTCTGCCGGCAGTTTTTCGGCGAAATCGCCGATACTGGTCGGAATGACGAAATGCCCTTTGACGGTATGTACATAGGTCAGCTTCTCGTCGGCACGGGCGTAATAGATAAGGTCCGCCGGCAGCACGAGGATACTGTCCTTGCGCGGAATGTTGACCGTGCGCTTGGCTGCGGTAACCGGCTGGGGTGCCGGCTCCGCCGCTGCTGCCGGGGCCGGTTGATTTTCCAGCTTCTTCAGCGTGTTGGCGACACGCTGCTCATTGAAGGGCTTCAGGATATAATCGAACACTTCGAGCTCGAAGGCTTCGGCCGCATGTTCCTTGTAAGCCGTGACGATGACGATCTTGGGCGGATTGCTCTGCTTGTGAAGGCTGCGCGCCAGCGTCATTCCGTCGATCGACGGAATGTTGATGTCGAGAAACACGACGTCGAGATCATGTTCCTGCATATAGCGCAGGGCAGCAAGGCCATCTTCCTGCGTTGCCACGACCTCGATGGAACTGTGGTTCTCGATCAGCCATTTCAACTCGTCCCGCGCCAGATATTCGTCTTCAACGATCAGGGCCTTCATGCGGCTTCCTTGTTTTCGAGCGGCAGATCGAAGCTCACGGACGTACCCGGTTCAAGCCTCTGGATCGTCAACCCCTGGCCATGCAGCAGCTTCAGGCGCTCATTCACGTTCATCAGACCGATCCGGTCGCGCACGGCCTCGCCATTGGCAACCGCTTCGATGACTTCGGGATCGATACCTTTGCCCGTATCGCGAATGGTGACATTGACCCGATCGGTAAGGCGCTTCACCGCGATATGGACTTCGCCCGGCTTCGGCTGTGACTGGATGCCGTGCAGGATGGCGTTTTCGACCAGCGGCTGAAGTGAGAGGCTTGGGATCTCGACATTCACGTCATCAACATCAAACGTGACCGTCAATTTTGGCCCGAAACGCGCCTGCTCGATCGCCACATAGTCCTGCACCTGCCGCAACTCGTCCTTTATGTCGATCATGCCGTCGCTGAGCGAGAGGTTCTGGCGCAGATAATCCGCCAGCTTGGCAATCACCTGCCGCGCCTCGTCAGGGCGAAGCCTTACAAGAGACGAGATGGCGTTGAGCGCATTGAAAAGGAAATGCGGATTGATCTTGCTCTGGAGCGCGCGGAATTCCGCCTTTGCCGCCATCTCGCGCAAAGCTTTTACGCGTGACAGTTCCATCTGCGTCGAGATCAGCTGTGAGAGACCGACGCCGAGTTCACGCAGTGAATCCGTGATCATGTCCGGCTTGGCGAAGAAGATCTTCAGCGTGCCGGTGACAAGGCCGTTCTCGCGCAGCGGCACGATCGCCACGGAACGGAAATCCGCCGCCGGATAACGATGCAGGTTGTTGTCGATGGTGATCCGGTCATTGCGGATGGCATCGGCCGTCAGCCCACTCAGATGCTTGTGCTTTTTCTCGTCGTAATATTCGTGACCGATACCGACATAGGCAAGTACATGGTCGCGGTCGGTGATCGCCACCGCGTCCGCCCCCAGGCATTCGTGAATCACGCCGCAGACCTTTGCGAAAGTATCATCCTGCACGTTCTGGAAAAACGGCAGGGTTCGGTTGGCGATGATGAGTGCAAGCTTTGCCTCATGGGCTGCCGTCAGTTCCTTTTCATCCTCGATGTCCTGAATGCGCTTGATGATCATCCCGGTGCACATCGAGCCGATGATCATCGGCCAGGCGATTTCCGCGACGATCGCGCTGCCGACACCAACGGGAGCCAGAAGCAGGATGAGCAGCATGGTCAGACATTCGCAGGCCATGCCGGCAAGGCTGCCGGTCAGCCAAAGCCACCTGCGGCGACCGCGATAGTGGATAACGGTCGATAGAAGCCCGGCGCAGATGCTGCTGATCAGGCAGGCGGTTGCCGACGGGCCGTGGATGTCGATCAGGAAACGGTGCAGGCCGGAAATGATGCCTGCGGGGATGCCGACCCACGGCCCAAATAGAATACCGCCGGACATGATGGCGATGGTGCGGACGTTGACGAGCGCGCCTTCGACCGGAATGCCCATATAGGTGCCGCCGACCGCAAAGCCGGAAAACAGTGCGGACAGAAAGGCAAGTTCAAGCCCGCTGAGCCTGCCTTTCCAGAGCACGTTCTTGAAAAGGCGCGTGCGTCCGAGAAAGAACAGCACCATCAGCATCAGCGCTGCGCGTTCGAAAAGAGCAAGTAGAATCATAATGAACCGAAAAACGAGCGAGTGAACCGAATCTCGGCCGCTCTGAATGGGTCGGATTGAGAAACTGATGGGATTGTGCGACTTTTGAGCAGGAATTGAAACTGGCTATTTCTGCCGGATATGCCGCTCGACGAGCGTCTTCAGCCGCATCTCGTCCTTCCCTTCGATCGCATCGACCATCTCGTGGTGTTCCGCAGCCGAAACCTCGATCCTCGATCGCGTATGCCACTGCGACACCGGGGCAGAGGACGTACGCTGCCGCAGTTCCGCAATCACGCTGTGCAGTTCCACGTTTCCGGCAAGATCGACATAGGCGCGGTGAAAAGCGAGGTTTGCCTCGTAAAGCTCGAGCACCGTGCCCGAAAGAAGCAGGCCCTGAAACCGGTTCGCCAGATCTCTGAGACCCGCGATATCCGCCGTCGTCGCATGTGCAATGACCTTAGCGGCAATACCGGTCTCCAGCATGATGCGGATCTCGGCGATATCGTCCCACTGCTTTCCATCACTCAGATAGACATGATAGCCGCGATTGGGGACATGTTCGACAACCCGTTTGAGGGCGAGACGATCGAGTGCGCGGCGAATTTCGTTGCGGCCACGGCCATAACGGGTCTCGAGGTCGATCTGCTTGAGCCAGGTTCCGGGCCCATATATGCCGGACTGAATATCCTGCAGGATCAACTGGGTCGCATCCCGCTCTCCATCCACTTCGGTAATCGTCTGGGAACCCGTCATCACCACTCTCGAAGCCCGCATACCTGCTCAATAAATAATCAAAAAGAAATGTTGCGCAAATGTTATTCCGTAAATAGGATTGGTACCAATTTTGTCAACAAAAGACCGATAGCATGAAAAACTCCGACGCCGTCTGGGAAATGATCGACAGCAAGACGCCCGATTATGCCCGCCTCGCCGACCAGGTATGGGACACACCAGAGGTGAATTACGAGGAATTTTCTTCCAGTGAAGCGCATGCGGCACAGCTTGAGGCGGAAGGCTTTCGCATCACCCGCAATGTCGCAGGCATGCCGACAGCGGTGATGGGCGAAGCGGGCGAAGGCGGTCCGGTCATTGCCATCCTTGGCGAATACGACGCCCTTCCCGGCCTTAGCCAGGAAGCCGGTCTCGCCGAAGAGCGCCCGCTGGTCGCCGGCGGTCACGGCCATGGCTGCGGGCATAACCTGCTTGGTTCCGGCTCCCTGCTCGCGGCAGCCGCCGTCAAGGATTACCTCGCCGCCAACAACCTGCCCGGCCGTATCCGTTATTATGGCTGCCCGGCGGAAGAAGGCGGCTCCTCGAAGGGCTTCATGGTTCGCGCCGGCGTATTCGATGATGTCGATATCGCCATCTGCTGGCATCCGGCCGCTTTCGTCGGCGTCAACAATCCAGTTTCGCTCGCCTGCAACGAGCTGAATTTCCATTTTTCCGGCCGCGCATCGCATGCGGCTGCCACGCCCCACCTCGGACGCTCCGCTCTCGATGCTGTCGAGCTGATGAATGTCGGCGTCAATTATCTGCGCGAACACATGCCGTCGAGCGCACGCATTCACTACGCCGTCACGGATACTGGCGGCCATGCCCCGAACGTCGTCCAGGCCCGTGCCACGGTCCGTTATCTGGTGCGCGCCCGTGATCTGCCCGACCTCCTCGAACTCGTTGATCGCGTCAAGGATGTGGCAGCCGGTGCTGCCCTGATGACCGGTACGACAGTCAGAAGCGAAATCATCAGCGGTGACGCCAACCTCGTCGGCAACACGCCGCTCGAAACCCTGATGCACGGCCATATCGAGCGCATCGGCCTGCCGGATTTCGACGACGCCGACCGCGCCAAGGCTGCCGAATTCCAGAAGACCTTCACACCGGCAGACATCAAGTCGTCCTTCCAGCGTTTCGGCCTCAAGCCCCGCCCCGGCGTATCGCTCTGCGACGTGATCTTCCCGCCGGAAAGCGGCGATACATCGATCGTCGGCTCGACCGATGTCGGCACCGTCAGCTGGGTGGTTCCGACCGTTCAGGTGCGCGGTGCCACTTACGCGATCGGCACGCCCGGCCATTCCTGGCAGCTGGTCGCACAGGGCAAGCTGCCGGCAGCCCATAAAGGTATGGCTCATGCCGCCAAGGTCATGGCCTCGACGGCTGCGGATCTTTTCGCAAATCCCGAACGGATTGCCGAGGCAAAGGCTGATTTCGCCTACCGCCTCGAAGGCACGCCCTTCGTCAACCCGATCCCGGATGACGTCGATCCTCCGATCCCGCTCGTCCAGGATGCCGCATGACACAGCCCACCTTTCTCGATCTGATCGGCAGCGGGCCGGACGGCTGGGGACCGGCGCTTGCCGCCGGTGCGATGATGACGATCCTGATCGCGCTCGCAGGCTATGCCATCGGCATGGTCTTCGGCGCGCTTGGCGCATGGGCAAAGATCGCCGGCGGACCGGTTGCACGCGGCGTTGCCGGCACCTACACCACAGTGCTGCGCGGCATTCCTGATCTGCTCGTCATCTACCTCTTCTATTTCGGCGGCAGCACGGTCATCTCCGCCTTCGGCCATCTCTTCGGCGCAACGGGCTTCATCAGCTTTCCCGGCTTTCTCGCCGGTGCACTCGCCGTCGGCGTCACCTCCGGCGCCCAGCAGACGGAAGTGTTTCGCGGCGCCTACAAGGCCGTCCATGCCGGCGAGCTTGAAGCGGCGATTGCCTGCGGCATGCCTCCCTTCCTGCGCTTTCGCCGCATCATCGCGCCGCTGACCTTGCGCTACGCCCTGCCCGGCATGGGCAATGTCTGGCAGATCGTGCTGAAGGAATCCGCCCTCGTGTCGATCACCGGCGTTGTCGAATTGCTGCGTCAGTCGCAGATTGGTGCCGGCTCCACCGGTCGCCCCTTCGACTTCTATTTCATCGCCGCCATGATCTATCTCGCCATCTCGACCCTGTCGGGCGCGCTGCTGCAGTTCAGCGAAAAGCGGTTCACCCGCGGTATCCGGAGGGGCTGATGGATTTCGTGTTTCTCTCCGAGACGTTTGTCACGCTGATCTCGGCCATTCCGACGACGCTGCAACTGGCTGCAACGTCGGTGGCATTGGGAACGGTTCTCGCGCTCGGCCTGGCGCTCTGCCGCCTTTCCGGCATTGCGCCGCTCGACTGGTTTGCGCGCGCCTATATTTTCGTCTTCCGCGGCACGCCGCTGCTCGTGCAGATCTTCCTGATCTATTACGGCCTCAGCCAGTTCCGCGGCGTGCGCCGCAGCATGTTCTGGTTCATCCTGCGCGATCCCTACTGGTGCGCGATCATCGCGCTGATGCTGTGCACCGCCGCCTATTCCGCCGAAATCATCCGCGGCGGCCTGCTGTCCGTACCGCATGGCCAGGTGGAAGCCGGCCGCGCCTGCGGAATGTCACGTTTTCTGGTGTTCCGCCGCATCGTCATGCCGCTGGCAATCCGCCAGTCGCTGCCGGCCTATTCCAACGAGATCATCTCCATGGTCAAGGCGACCTCGCTCGCCTCGATCATCACCATCATGGAAGTGACGGGCGTTGCCGCGAAGCTGATTTCCGAAACCTACCGGGCGATCGAAGTCTTTATCGTTGCAGGCGCGATCTATCTCGCCATCAATTTCCTGCTCACCCGCATCGTCGTCCTGATCGAATATCGCCTGAGCCCGCATTTGCGACAAGCGCCCAGCCTTCAGCCCGTTGCGGCAGGAGAAATGAAATGACCGCAATGACACCCAATACTACACCTGCGATCGAGGTCCGCGGACTGCGCAAGAGCTTCGGCCCGGTCGAAGTGCTGAAAGGCATAGACCTGACCGCGCATGAAGGCGAAGTCATCTCCATTCTCGGTTCGTCCGGTTCCGGCAAATCGACCATGCTTCGCTGCATCAACATGCTGGAAACGCCTGATGCCGGCGATATCAGCGTGGCCGGCGAAAAAATCGGTCTCAAGCGCGATGCGAAGGGCCACGGGCATATTGTCGACCGTCGGCAGGTCGAACGCATCCGCTCCGAACTCGGCATGGTGTTCCAGAGCTTCAATCTCTGGTCCTACAAGACGGTGATCGAGAACATCATCGAGGCGCCGATCCATGTGCAAAAACGGCCGAAGGCGGATGTGATCGCCGAAGCCGAAGCGCTGCTCGAAAAGGTCGGCATTGCCGACAAGCGCAATCATTATCCCTCGCATCTTTCCGGCGGCCAGCAGCAGCGTGCGGCAATTGCACGGGCGCTCGCCATGCGCCCCAAGGTCATGCTGTTCGACGAACCGACATCGGCGCTCGACCCGGAACTGGTCGGCGAGGTCCTGCGTGTCATGCGCTCGCTTGCCGACGAGGGCCGCACGATGCTGGTCGTCACCCACGAAATGGGCTTTGCCCGCGACGTGTCCAGCCGGGTGATCTTCCTCCATCAGGGCGCCATCGAGGAACAGGGCAGCCCGGAGGAAATGTTCACCAACGCGCAGTCGGAGCGCTTCCGCAAATTCATCAGCGCCTGAGACCAATTCATACCCAACAAGGAGACGGGGAACGACAATGAAAATCTTCAAGACACTGGCTGCCGGCATGTTCGCGGCGATGACGCTTGCGCCCGGCGCATTCGCGCAGGAAAAGACGGAAATCACCATCGCCACCGAAGGTGCATTTCCTCCCTATAACCTTACCCGCCCGGATGGCACGCTGGACGGGTACGATGTCGAGCTGGCGCACTATCTGTGCGATCACATGAAGATCAAGTGCACCATCGTTGCCCAGGCTTTCGACGGCATGATCCCCGCGCTTAACGCCGGCAAGTTCGACGCCATCATGGCCGGCATGTCCGCCACCGAAAAGCGCAAGGAGGTCATCGACTTCTCGATGTCCTACGGCAGCACCGGCCAGGCTTTCGCCGTGCTGAAGGACAGCGACCTTTCCAACATGCCGCTGAAGGACGCGCTTTATTCGCTCTCCAGCAATGAAGAAGGCGCACGCAAGGCCGTCGAAGAGCTGAAGCCGCTTTTGAAGGGCAAGATCATCGGCGTGCAGACCGCCTCGATCGCGTCGCGCTTCATCGACGAATATCTCAAGGACACCGTCGAAAAGCGCGAATACAAGACCACCGAACAGCATGACCTCGACCTGATCGCCGGCCGCGTCGACGTGATCATGGCGTCGATGGGTTATCTGAAGACCGCCGTCGAAAAGCCGACCAACAGCGATATCGAAATCGTCGGCCCGCGCTTCCAGGGCGGCTTCCTCGGCGCCGGCAGCTCGGTCGGCCTGCGCAAGAGCGACATGGCTCTGAAGGCCAAGTTCGACGAAGCAATCACCGCCGCCAAGGCTGACGGCACGCTGAAGGCCTTGTCGATGAAGTGGTTCGGCTTCGACCTGACCCCGCAATAATTCTGCGATCGAGGGGCAGGCGCCGCTGAAAGCGCGGCGCCTGCCCCTCGCGAAAGTTTTTCTTACCGATATTAAGGACGGTAATCACACTACGAATGATCGCCTGCGACGCATTCCGGAATTTATCGATCGCCTTGAATATCTTCCATTTTCTGGACCCCGCGCCACGTTGCGCCAGGAGCAAGAGAGATAGGCGCGTCAATAGCCGCAGCCTCGATGCAGACAAAATGCCGCCAGGCATCATCGGGCAGATCGGCGATGGTGGCGCAACGTTCCGGGCCTGGATTCCACACCACGGTATCGGGCATGCCCTGCGTAGAAATCCGTAACTGACGAGCGCCCTCTTCGAGGGTGAGCGCCCCCGTGGTGTTGTAATAAATGCGATCGAGCGGGCGGTCGATCAGCAGTCGCGCGCTCGTCTCAGTATCGATGACATTTTCCTTTAGCTTGTCCAGATAGCGGACATTCTGCAAGCCGGCGATGGCTACGTTCGCGATCTCCGTCACCCGGAAGTAGGTGTGGAGCGCTGCGGTAAAGGAGAAAACCTCGGCCCCTGTATTCGATACCGAAAACGCGATCTCCAGGCTGTGATCCGCAACTGTCACTTGAAGTTCAGCTTGGAAAGCGTGCGGCCACAGCGCGCGAGTCTCGTCTGTATCGCGAAGCTGTAACCGCACAATCTCGGTGCCATCTGCACCACCCGGAACCGGCGTCCAGATCTGGTTGCGGAAGAAACCGTGCAGCGGCAGATCGCCGAGGGTGGAGAATTGCGGAAAGCAGATTGGCACGCCGCCACGCACCGCGCTACCCGGAAAAAAATCGGCCAGCTCCGACAGATAGATGTTTTCCGTACCTTTCGCAGACTGCCAGGAAGCCAGTTGAGCGCCATGATGCAGAACGGCGGCCGCCGCGCCTCCCGCTGTCGCCAGGTACGATTTCGAGGGAGCTGGTTGAAATGAATTCATGATGTCTTTCTCTTCCCATGGAGCCGCGCCAGGCGACGTTGTCATTTTTGTACAGCAGACGCATGGAGTTGAGTATGCGGCAAAGCTACCACTTACGGTCTGTAGATCTTGGCTGTGCGATCCTGATTCAAGCCGTCCCGCGCCATTTGCGGAAAGCCTGTTCGAAGATTATCTGTCGGAGAACATGCGTTCTCCCAAAGGCATCTCGATGAAGTCGGCTCGGTTCGGACTAAAATCCTGAATATCTCCTCATGGCCTGCACATAATCTGCAAATGCCATGGGCATTCTGCCGACATGAAAAAGCACCTCATTCCCGATCGCTCCACCCTTCCCCACTTGCCCTATCGCCTCCTCGCCGAGGACTGGTGGCTTGGAGAAGATTTTCGCCGTGAAGGCCCAGATCCATCTGTCGGCCGCGGTGAGGAAATTCATCTCCATTGGCATGAGCGGGGAATTCAACCATGCAACTGACCCATCCCCAATTCATCATTACGAACGCCTTCTCCCACGGCAGGAGGCGTGTAGCCGTTCTTGCCGCGACAGTCGCACTTGTGGATTTTCTCTCTTTCAGACAAGCATTTGGCCTAAACCTTTTTCTTCTTTCGATCTTGCTCACCTTCGCCATTCTGATTTCGGCACGCAAACCGCCGCACCCGATTACCGCCACCGTCTATCTCAGCCTCTCCGCCATCGCTTCAGCACCATTGCTGGAAGCGCCGACGGCGAGCGGGTTCATTATCTCGATGGCGGCAGTGATCCTTATCGCCCTCAAAGCCGCAAAACTTCTGCCGAAAAGACCGAGCGCAATCCCTCTCGTTCTTCTGCGTTTCATGCCATCGATGTTGACCGGATTGCCGAAAACCTACCGACGATATTCACGTTCCCTATCCGGTCGAACGATCTTTGGTGCGGTACTGAAATCTCTTACCGGCTGGATGCTGCCACTCGGTATGGGGCTGGTTTTCCTGCTTCTGTTCAGCGCCGCCAATCCGTTGATCGAGATGGGCCTTCACAATATCGATCTGCGGTTCATGTTGAACCTGCTCGATATCAGCCGGCTGGCGTTCTGGCTGGCTGCGGCAAGCTTGATCTGGGCTATGATACGCCCACGATTGACACCAAAACGCAGGCGATCGTCGATAGATCCCGTGGGGGATAGCCCAATAACGGGCCTCCTCGATCACAGGGCACTTATCCGCTCCCTGGCGATATTCAATCTGCTCTTTGCCATGCAAACCGCGCTCGACCTCATCTACCTTTGGGGCGGTGCAGAATTGCCGGCAGGAATGAGCCATGCCGAATATGCACATCGTGGCGCCTATCCATTGGTGGCAACCGCATTGCTGGCCGCAGCATTCGTGCTCATTGCCATGCGCCGGGGCGGGCCGGGGGACGCGAGCCGATTAATTCGGGCTCTCGTCATTGCATGGATCATCCAGAACGTCCTTCTCTGCCTGTCATCCATTCTAAGGCTCGATCTTTACGTGGAAGCCTATTCGCTGACGCATCTGCGGCTTGCTGCCGGTGTGTGGATGGGCCTGGTCGCAATCGGTCTGATATTCATCCTGGCGAGGATCGCATTGCGACGCTCCAACGAATGGCTGATTTCGATGAACCTCTTAACTTTGGCAACAGTTCTATATTTTGGCGCATTCTTCGACTCTTCAGCGTTTATCGCGCGGTTCAATGTCGAGAACAGTCTGGAATTTTCCCAATATGGAACGCCACTGGATATCCACTATCTTGCCTCGCTTGGCCCCTCAGCCATTCCGGCGCTTGATCTTTACCTATCCGCCGCGCCCGAAGATGGCGACAAACGACGTCTGGCAAGCTTTGCGAGACAGCGGCTTGCTTTCCCGATCACATCGCGGCCCCAGGCGTGGCGCAGTTGGAGCTACCGGCAAGAGAGGATGAAAAACTATTTGCTGACAAGGCTTTGATTGGAACATGAAACGACGATATCACCGACATGGTCGAATATCTGGGGAGACATCATGCCACTCCGCATCCTTGTCGTTGATGACGAGCCGAACATCCGCGACGTCATCTGCTTTGCGCTGGAACGCGCCGGCATGATGACCGAAACGGCAGGGAACGGATCTCAGGCCATGATGGCGTTTCGTTCCGGCAGGATTGACCTCATCATTCTCGACATCGGCATGCCGGATATGGACGGGCTGGATCTCTGCCGAGAGATCCGAAAGACTTCTTCGATCCCGATCCTTTTCCTCTCTGCACGGGATGAAGAGATCGATCGGGTTTTGGGATTGGAAATCGGCGGAGATGACTATGTTACAAAACCTTTCAGCCCGCGCGAATTGGTTGCGCGGGTCAAAACCATCCTCAAGCGCAGCGGCGTTTCGGGCATAACCGAAAAAAATGAGCAGGGTGTGGTCGCTGGTGGTCTGCGGCTGGAACGAGCTAGCCGCACTGTAAACGTCAATGGCACTCCCATGACGCCCACCGCTCTCGAATTTTCGATCCTCGAAACCCTGATGACGCGCCCAGACATGGTTTTCAGTCGCGAGCAATTGATGCAGGCCGCCTACGGACCCGGAACGTATGTCTCCGACCGTACGATCGACAGTCATATCCGCAATATAAGGGCGAAGCTGGCAGCGACCGGCGCCGATAACATCATCACAACGGTCCATGGCGTCGGCTTCAAGCTGCGCGCGAACAATGAGCGAGACAGCTGAAATGCCGGCTCCGCAGGTCAAATCGAAATGGCGGCCACCGATCGCACTCATCGTCTATTCGGTGCTTCTATCGATCATGATGTTGCCAATCATCAGCATCATCTGGTTTCGAGCAACAGACAGCGCTTCCTTGACGACGTCGACGGAGGCCGCCGTACTTCTTGTTGTGTTTCTCGTAACCCTAGCGGTTGCCTATGTTCTCAATCGAAACATTGCCGGCCCTATCAATGCGCTGATTGTGCGATCGAACGAGATTGCCCAAGGCGGGAGAGCCGCGATCCGGCCGCTTGAAAGCTACGGCACGCGCGAAGTCGCAACCTTGTCCCAGAGCTTTCTGGATCTCGCCGGCAAACTTGTCGATCGCAGCGAATATGTGCGTTCCTTTGCTGCACATGTGTCGCATGAACTAAAATCGCCCCTGACCTCGATCCGCGGGGCGGCAGAGTTGATGCTCGACGATGGTGACGATCAGGTTATGACCAAGGCCGAACGCCTGCATTTTCTCGAAAACATCATCGACGATTCGAAGCGGCTTGACCTGTTGCTGGAGAGACTTCGCGAACTCGCTCAAGCAGAAACAGCGCTCCCCGTCGACAAAATCTGTGCCGACGAGATCCAGAGCGTGCTTCAGGTCCGCTTTCCCGATTATGTGATTGCTGTATCAGGTCAATCGGCGGCTCGCTTCGCGCTTCCGATTGAGGCGGCCAATGTGGTCTTCGCAAACCTCGCGGAAAATGCTTTCCAGAATGGTGCAACGTGCCTCGATCTTAGGGTGGAAGCCAACCGGCTTTCCACCAAGATCTTCGTAGCGGACGATGGGAGCGGGATATCGGACGCAAACAAGGACCGTGTATTCCAGCCATTTTTCTCGACCCGGCGACTGGATGGCGGAACAGGAATGGGGCTTGAAATCGCCCGCACGATGCTCGCCTCGCACGGAGCAACAATCACGCTGCAAAAATCATCCTGCCAGGGCACCGTTTTCCTGGTTACCGTTCCGCAATCGAGAGGCTAGATGGTTGGTCCAGGCACTTCCGGCACTTCTCCGCCAAGAATGCGGTCCGCAAACGAGATTTTGGAGATGCCATGGCGAGTGAGAAGCTCCTGGTCCTCATGCGAACGGAATTCCGCCTGCTGGGTCGGTGACGAGTAATATTTGCCGATCAGCATCGGCAGACGCACCATTTTTAGTCCTTTTTGATGCACCGCGCCCCAAAACAACGTATCGCCAATCGATTTGATGATCGATCCATCGTTGAAATAACTCGGATAATATTTCCCCACCGCTGCGGCATGCCAGAGGGTCGCCGGACCAAAAGTGCCGCGTTCACCGGACCCCGAGCCCAATCTCAGCCGCGAATGTGGTTTGGGCGGCCACTCGGATACGAATTCCGAAGCGATAAGCAAAGGCGCCTTGAACGGCTGATCCAGATGGGAGTCATCGAAACAGATCAGCCACTCGCCGCCAACGAGCGCCGCCGACGAGGCGCAGGACGCTCCAACCATCATTTCCACTGCATTGGTGGCCAGGCGATCGTCAAGATTGAGGTTCATGACATAGAACGACTTGTTGAGCGCCACGGCGGCAGCCCACGCTTCGTAGATCGAAAGTGGACCTGAGAACACGTAGCAATCCGCATCCAGCCAATCCGGCGGCGTATCACCATTGTCGAAAATGTAGATCATGCGCACGCCAATACTCTGGCGGCGCAGATTAACATAATGGGATTTTAGAAGATCGAGCTTGTTTTGCTGCCGATGCCAGACCGCGCAATACACGGTAACCAGAGCGCCCTCAAAATCGCTCTGCGTCCTCACTCGGGTATAATGCATATGGGGGAATTCCTTCGCCGTAAGGTTCGCGCATGGAACAAGCGTCATTTATTGTCAACGAGGGATGGCATGCGTCGGGCGTTCACGTCAATTGCCATAACCACGATTTCTGGGGCCTGAACCGTGAGTCTTCAAGCCTGTTACTTGGATGAATCTCTGCGCTGCGAAACCCTTCGTCACGCATAACAAGGGCATAGAATGCAGCAGGCAGTCGGCTCCACTTCTTATTGTCGATGGGCTTCGTCTCCGGCCCATGCCCGTAGATGGTGTGATCAATGCGAATCCTGGTGACCGGTGCAGGCGGGATACTGGGACGGCATGTGATTTCACATCTGGCCCGCCTGTCTCCTGACGCGGAAGTAATCATCAACAAGATCGACCTGACCAGCCTGGATGCCGTGCGGGCGCAGTATACGGCAGCCTCAGTCGATAAGATTATCCACCTTGCTGCTCTGGTTCCTGTCGCCTCGGTCAAGGCAGATCCTGCTCGTGCCTACGCGGTGAATGTCGGCGGCACGATCAACCTTCTTTCCGCGCTGGAAGGGCAGAAGGCTGCGTTTGTGTTTTGCTCTTCAAGCCACATTTACGCGCCATCAGCGGAGCCAATTTGCGAAGAAGCGGAGAAGACGCCGGCATCGCTTTACGGTCGCACCAAGTGGCAGGCTGAAAGCGTTGCTGCAGATATATGCGACGCCACAGGGCGGGCCTTTCTCGCAACGCGGCTTTTCTCCATTCACGACCCTGCCCAGACGGGCTCGTTCCTGCGCCCTTCTGTAGAACGTCGTCTTGCCAATGAAGATTTGACGCAGCCTTTCGAACTGCCTGGCGCAGACAGCATCCGTGATTTTCTGCCTGCCGAGAAAGCAGCTGAATACGTGGTGCGCCTTGCCCTTTCTTCAGCAACCGGTCCTGTCAATGTCGCCTCTGGCAATGGCACGACCATACGCGATTTTGTTCAGGGATTGAGCCCGCATCCTCTCGAAATCCGAGCTACCGGCAGCGCCGATACTCTCGTTGCCAATATTTCGCGGCTTAGACAGATCCTAGGAGACCTTAATGTCTGAGACTGTTTCCATTGTCATTCCAACCTTCAATCGCGCAGGCATGCTACCTGTGGCGATAGAGAGCTCGCTGAACCAGACGCGACCCGTCGAGGTTATCGTTGTCGACCACGGATCGACAGATAACACAGCGGAGGTGGCGTCATCCTACGGTGATCGTATCATCTACATTCGCCGCGAACGCGACTTCGGCCCGCATTTTTGCTGGCTGGAAGGCGTGCTTCATGCCAAAGGTGACTTCGTGCACCTTCAGTATGACGACGACTGGATCGCTCCGAATTTCATCGAGGCTTGCCTTTCCGTTATCGGCGAAGACACCGGCTTTGCATTCAGCGGCGCGGATGTGGTCGATGGGCCGGGGCTTCCGACCAAGCTTCGCCAGTTCGTGGAGTGGCTACCCGAAACCGGCATATTCCCTGTCGAGGCTGTCGAGAAACAGATCCTCGGCTCGCTGATTTCGCCAGGTGCAGCCGTCTATCGCCGCCAGATCCTGCTCGATGCTCTCTATCAAGGCCGGTTGCCGCTGCAGACGCACGAATATCGCGGCGTCGGCCCTGACGCCTTTGTCTCACTGCTCTCGATGCTGCGTTATCCCAAGGTCGGCTTTGTCAAAGAGCCGCTCGCCTTCTTCCGCGCCCATGAAGGATCCATCACCATCGATGCTTTTGCCTCCGGCGAGAAGACCCTGAAACTTCGCGCCGCGTATGCCGAAGTCACCCGCTATTATCTGGAAATGAAAGTGATGCGCTCGGTGCGCATCAGGGAGGCATCTTGATGTCCGCACTTCGTCCTATCCGCCTCGCCGAGGAAACCATTGCCCAGGACGAGCTTGAGGCGCTCTCCGAATGGATGCTCGCGGGCAACCGACTGACCAAGGCCGAACAGACGCTCGCCTTCGAAGAAGAGTTCGCGACCTGGATGGGCAGCCGGCATGCGGTCTATGTGAATTCCGGTTCCTCCGCCAACCTCCTGATGATCGCCGCCCTGAAGGAAGCCGGCCGTCTGCGCAATAACAAGGCGATCGCCGCCGGCGTCAGCTGGGTCACCACTGTCTCGCCCCTGCTGCAATTGGGCTTCGACGTCCGCCTGTGCGATTGCGATCCGAATTCGCTCGGTATCGACCTCAATCACCTGGAGGATCTGTGCCGCACTGATCCGCCGTCGCTGCTGATCCTTGTTCATGTGCTCGGCCACTCTGGCGACATGGATGCGATCCGCGACATCTGCCAGCGCTATGATATCGAGCTTTTAGAAGATTCGTGCGAAGCGCTAGGCTCGACCTACAAGGGCCGGAAACTCGGCTCGATCGGGACTGCAGGCAGCTTCTCGTTCTATTATGGCCACCATATTTCGACGATTGAGGGCGGCATGGTCGTCACCGACGACAGCGACCTGCACCAGCTGATGCTATCGCTGCGATCGCATGGATGGAGCCGCGACCTGCGGCCGGACCTGCGCAAGTCTCTGGCTGACGAGAATGGTATCGACGAGTTCAAGAACCTCTACACCTTCTATCACGCCGGATATAACCTGCGCTCGACCGACCTTCAGGCGTTCCTCGGCCGTTCGCAGCTGAAAAAGCTTGACCATATCGTTGAGCGCCGGCGCATCAATTTCGAGCTCTATCGCAAGGCATTGCCGGACTTCTTCTGCCAGTCGGGCGATACAGAAGTTCTTTCCTCCTTCGCTTATGGGACGTTCATTGAAAACCGGCTTGAAACCTACAAGCACATCAACGCGCTCGATATCGAATGCCGTCCGTTGATCTGCGGCAACATCGCGCGCCATCCCTTCTGGCTCAGGGACCATTCGCAGCCCGCGCTGCCGAACGCAGACAAGGTGCACGATTACGGTATCTACCTGCCGAACCATCATAACCTGAACGAGGCGGATATTGCGCGTGTGGCTGAAGCCTTCGCAGCAGTCGCTCGTCCCTGCTAAGGAATGACTACCATGACCAACAAGGCTGCGAAACGCGCACTGATTACCGGCGTCACCGGACAGGACGGTTCCTATCTGGCTGAACTCCTGCTCGAGAAAGGTTATGATGTTCACGCCATCAAGCGCCGTTCATCGAGCTTCAATTCCGGGCGCATCGACCATCTTTACGAAGACCCGCACGAAACCGAACGCCATTTTACCCTGCATTACGGCGACATGACCGACTCCACCAACCTGATCCGTATCATTCAGGAAGTGCAGCCGGATGAGATTTATAACCTTGCCGCACAGAGTCACGTGCATGTGAGCTTCGAAACGCCGGAATACACGGCAAACGCGGACGGCATGGGCACATTGCGCATCCTCGAAGCGATCCGCATTCTGGGCATGGAAAAGAAGACCCGTTTCTATCAGGCTTCGACCTCCGAACTTTACGGCAAGGTGGTCGAGACACCCCAGAAGGAAACCACCCCGTTTTATCCGCGTTCGCCTTACGGCGTCGCCAAGCTCTACGCCTTCTGGATCACGGTCAATTACCGTGAATCCTATGGCATGCATGCGTCCAATGGCATCCTTTTCAATCATGAGAGCCCGCGTCGCGGCGAAACTTTCGTGACCCGCAAGATCACCCGCGCCGTGGCCGCCATCGCTGCCGGCGATCAGGATCGGTTGTATCTCGGCAATCTCGACGCCAAGCGCGACTGGGGCCACGCCCGTGACTATGTCGAAGGCATGTGGCGGATTCTCCAGCAGGATGAACCAGACGACTACGTCCTGGCCACCGGCCGCACCGTCAGCGTGCGTGATTTTGTCAGTACGGCCTTCAAGGTCGCCGGCATCGAGATCGAATGGAAGGGCGAAGGTGTGGATGAGCGCGGCTTCGAGCGTGGCACGAATCGCTGCCTCATCGAGGTCGATCCGCGTTACTTCCGCCCGACGGAAGTCGATCTCTTGCTGGGTGACCCTGCCAAGGCTAAGGAAAAGCTCGGCTGGACAGCAACCACCACGCTGGAAGAAATGATTACCGAGATGGTCCAGTCCGATATTCGCGAACATTCGAATTCGGTGCATCAAAGGGACAAGGACTGACAGATGAAGCCGCTGTTCGAGCTTGAGGGAAAACGGGTCTGGGTGGCTGGCCATCGCGGTATGGTCGGCTCAGCGCTCGTGCGGCTTCTCTCAAGGGAAAACTGCGAGGTACTGACCGTGCCGCGCAGCGAAGTGGACCTGCGGGATCAGGCTGCGACGCGGCGCTGGCTTGTGGACACAAAGCCGGATGCCGTCATCATGGCGGCAGCCCGTGTTGGCGGCATTGCGGCCAACAGCGCGTCGCCAGTCTCCTTTCTCTACGACAATCTGATGATCGAGGCGAATGTCATCGAGGGTTCGGCACGCGCCGGCGTGGAGAAGCTTCTCCTTCTCGGCTCGACCTGCATCTATCCGCGTGACGCGGAACAGCCGATCCGCGAGGAATCGCTGCTGACAGGTCCATTGGAAAAGACCAACGAATGGTACGCCATTGCCAAGATTGCCGGCATCAAGCTTTGCCAGGCCTATCGGCAGGAGCAGGGACTGGATTTCATTTCGGCTCAGCCCACCAACCTTTACGGTCCCGGCGACAATTACGACCTGGAAACAAGTCATGTCCTGCCGGCGCTGATCCGCAAGGCACATGAGGCCAAGCTGAACAATGCAGACAGTCTGACGATCTGGGGTAGCGGTAAGCCGCTTCGGGAGTTTCTTCACGTCGACGATCTGGCAGAGGCAGTCGTTTTCCTGCTGCGTAACTATTCCGACACTTTACCGGTCAATATTGGCTCGGGCGAAGAGCTGTCGATCGCCGATGTCGCCCATCTTGTCTGTGAAACCGTAGGCTTCGAGGGACCGCTCTCCTTTGATCGTTCGCGACCGGACGGTACGCCGCGCAAGCTTGCCGATCTCACTCGCCTGCATGGCCTCGGCTGGGACAATGCCCGGCCGCTGAGAGTGGGCTTGAAGCAGACCTACGAGAATTTTCTGGCCAGCCAGTAGGCAAGTGGGGAGCCGTTCAAAGTCCGGAGCGGAAGACGCTCAGGCCTTTCGGCGCATCATCAGCATCAGGAACGGCGCGCCGATGAGTGCTGAAACGAGCCCGGCCGGGATCTGGTAGGGCGACACGATCGTCCGGCCGACGAAATCGGCGGCCACCATCAATCCGCCGCCGATCAGGGATGCGCCGATCATTTGCGGCATGGCACGCGTCAGGCCGGCCTCCCGCGCCAGATGCGGTCCCATCAGCCCGACAAAGGACAGAGGGCCTATTGTCAGCGTTGCAGTGGCAGTCAGCAATCCGGCAAGCCCGAACAGTGCCAGTCTGGCGCGCTCCAGAGGTACACCGACCGCAGCGGATGGCGCGGGTCCGAGCGGCAGGATATCAAGCCAGCGCCGTGCGGCAAATGCAATAGCGATGAGGATAACTGCAATCACTGTCTCTGCTGCGGCACTCATGCCGTCGACCAGATAGGTGGAACCGCTCATCCAGCGCATCAAAAGCACAGCGCGCGGATCCCCCGTCGAACTCAGCACCCCCACAACGGCATCCACCATTGCACTGAGCGCGATACCGGCAAGCAATACCCGCTCAGGTGCGAAGGATGATCGACGGGAACCGAGCAGGATAAGTGAAAGCACGATGAGCGCCCCAATCACCGCAAAAAGGAATTGGCCCGAAAATCCAGGCGCAATCGCGAAAAGTGCGATCGCAACACCAAATGTCGACCCGGCGCTGATCCCGAGAACCTCCGGGCTTGCCATCTCGTTTCCGGTCAGCCGTTGGAGGATCGCGCCCGCGACGGCGAGCATCGCCCCGGATGCCAGGACAGCGAATATCTTCGGTATTCGGATGGACAGGATATCGAGAGAATATTCACCGAAAACAAGCGTCCAGTTTCCATCGATACCTCGCCCGACAAACATGCTGAACAGCAACAGAAGTACGAGTATTGAAAACGCGATGATGATCGGGATTTTTGTATCCCATTGACGCGACCGTTTTTGTGTCGCGGCCTGTTGAATTCGGTGGCGGATTTTCAGTCGCGGCAAAAGCGCCAGAAGTAGAGGCGAGCCGAAGATCGCCGTGACCGCTCCGGTCGGCAGGAAATCGCCAAGCTCGCCTGCGACAAGCTGCAGGACGGAATCGGCAAAGAAGAGCAGCCCGGCGCCGACCAGCGGAGACCATAAGATCAATTGCGCCGGCCGCCGCGCGCCGGCAAGCCGGGTAATCGTCGGCGCCACCAGTCCGATAAAGCCGATCACACCCACAGCGCTGGTGACGAAGGCCGCAAGCGCAACGGCGCAGACAATAACGATGGTACGAAGACGGACCAGCTTCACCCCGAGCGCCGAGGAGCTGCTCTCCCCCAAATCAAGCAGGGACAGCGGCCGGATGAGCATGGCGCAGATGATGGAAACGACGGCAAGTTTCCAGATCAGCGACACGGGAATGACCCAGCTTTGCTGTGCGAGCGAACCCGCGCCCCAGATGAACAGGCTCGCAAGGTATTTCTGGTTCAGATAGGTCAGGATGGCCGCAAGACCCCCGCACCAGAGGCTCAGCACAAGGCCGGACAGCACGAGCGAATAGGGTGAGAACCTCCGGCGTGCGCCGAGACTGACGACGATCGCGGCCGCAACGCCACTGCCAGCCAGAGCGACGAGATCACGACCCGCTCCCAATAAACCGGGCAGGAAAAGCGACGCGACGACCAAGGCGAGGTTTGCTCCTGCCGAAACGCCGAGCGTCGTCGGATCGGCCAGCGGATTGCGCAGGACCTGCTGGAAAAGCGCGCCCGACAAGGCAAGAGCCGCACCGGCAAGCAGCGCCGTCGCGAGCCGTGGGAGCGTTGAATAATAGAGCACCATCCGCTCGATATCGTATGCGGACCCCGTTGGCGCGGACAAGGCGGGGGCGGCAAGAAACCAGGATGCCACTCCGCCGGAGCAGAACAGCAATAACGTCACGAGGGCCGGCCCGAGAATGTCGCGACGGGATGCAGTCATGAATCTTTTTCCAGAAGCTCGGTCAACAGGGCGGCGAAGCGCACGGCCTCGTTCACCATGCCGAACATCAGGGCCGGTGGAAGAACTGAAAAATGTCCCGGCTGTGAAAATGGAAGACGTTGCCAGAGCGGACTATCAGCGAGCCTCGGCAATACATCCGGCGGGATGGGAGCGAAGGCGATCAGGTGCGCATCCGGATCCTTGATCGTCGACAATTCCTCGATGCCGATCGTCTCAAATCCCCAGTAGTTCGACTGCTTTTCCCAGGCGTTGCGCACACCGATGCGCTCCAGCGCATTGTGAAACAGGCCGGGCGCCGAGTAGATCCGGGCGTGGCGGGCGTCCATGAAATTGACCAGCGCCACCGGCGGCAATTTCCTGCCGGAAAGTCTATTCCTGCAGGATTCGAAAAAGGCGTCGGAACGCGCCAGAAACTCTTCAGCCTCGTTCTGCCGTCCGATTTCCGCCGCAAGCCTGCGTGTCGCGGCAATGGCCGCCGGCAGGATAGGACCGGCGCCTGGCGTAAAAACTTCCAATCGAACGACCTTTGCGAAGGGCTGGAGCCTGGACAAAAGTTCATTGAGATAAGGTGTCGTCAGGATGATATCGGGCTTCAACTGCACGAGGATTTCGAAATTGATCTCGTTGGCGCTGCCGATATCGATCACGGAGGATGGCAGAACCGGCTCGACGACCCATCGGCCCCAATCGGCGAGATCCGAAATTCCGACAGGCGGCAGACCAAGCGACAGAAGCGTGGATGATAGCCCATAATCAAGGCTGACAATTCGCAATCCGGCCATTTCGGCAAATACCGGCTTCGGCATCATTGCGGCTGCCGCCGCCGCGCATTGCAGGAAAGATCGCCGCAAGATCGTCATCGTGTCAGGGCCTCAGCGGGCATAGGCAAGGGGATGCGACAGGTTGGAAGCGGCAATCACATCCATGTCGATCCCATAAATGCTGCGTAAGGTCTCGGGCACGAGTATGCCATCCGGCGTTCCACTGGCGACCACGCGCCCGCCCTTCAGCGCATGGATCCGATCGCAGAAACGCGCCGCCATGTTGATATCGTGAAGCACGATGACGACGCTTCGACCACCCTCATGCGCAAGCCGCCGCACCAACGACAGGACTTCGATCTGATGGGCGATATCGAGTGCAGCAGTCGGCTCGTCGAGCAACAGGCAGTTTGCGTCCTGTGCGATCAGCATGGCGATCCATGCCCGTTGGCGCTCCCCGCCGGACAACGTGCCCACCATACGGTCGGCAAATCTTTCGATATGCGTCGCCTCGATCGCGGCCTCGACCTTCTGCCGGTCGAGATCGGAAAACCGGCCGAGTGCCCCATGCCAGGGATAACGCCCGCAGGCGACAAGCTCGCGGATCGTCATGTCCGATCCGGTGCTCAGATCCTGCGGCAGATAGGCGACGGACCGTGCGAAATCGCGGCCGTCATACTGCTTGAGATCGCGGCCAGCATAAGCGGCGGATCCCGCGGTTGGCGTCAGCTGCCGTGCAAGTATTTTCAAAAGGCTTGATTTGCCCGAGCCATTATGGCCGACCAAAGCCACAACTTCTCCCGCCGGAAAGTCGAGGCCGACATCCGACAGGATCGCATTGCCATCGATCGAAAGACCGAGGTTCTGCACGGTAAAGGCTTTCGTCATATCGAGCATTTCCTGCGCGAGCTGAACCAAGGTCATGCCGCTCGCCCGTATGTCTAGGATGACATCGGAAGGACGGCTGCCAGTTTTACCACTTGTACTTGAGCGAACCCAGGACCGTGCGGCCTCGGCCGGTATAGCAATAACCGTCTGTGCAAACCTGTTCGCGTCGATCCGCAAGATTGGTGGCACTGACAGCAAGCGATAGTCCCTTGAGGTCGGGAGCGGTGGTGCCGAAGTCATAGGACAGTGCGGCATCGAGATAGGCAACGCCTGCATTCTTGCCGGTATTCGCGTCGCTGGTGAAGGATTCGCTCATCGCACGTACGCCACCACCGATGCTAAGACCGCTCAATGCAGTGTCTTCCGGCACGGCATAGTTCACCCATAGAGATGCGACGTGACGCGGCACCGTTGAAGGCGTGTTGCCGATCAAGGTTGGGTCGAAGTTTTCTGTGATTTCGGCGTGAGCATAGGTATAGGCAGCGATCAGGCTGATGCCGTTATCGAACTCGGTACGTCCTTCGATTTCAAAGCCGGTATAGGTGTTTTCGCCGGAATTGTGTGAGAACAGGTAGCTCGGGACATCGTACTGAGGCTTGCCCGTTTCCACCAGCCTGTAGACGGCGCCACTCAAAGAGTAGTTCTCGCCCTGCGGCTGGTATTTCAAGCCAACTTCGATCTGGCGGCCCTTGGTTGGTTCGAGAACCGAACCATCGGCTGCAAGCGCTGTGGATGGAATGAATGATGTTCCATAGCTGATATAGGGCGCAAGACCGTTGTCAAACAGGTAAAGCAGTCCCACTTGGCCAGAGAGGACACCGTCATCCTTCTCGCTGGTGGAGCCGCCCTCTACAGCGGTCTTCTGGTGCGCCCAGTCATAGCGAAGACCCGCCACAGCGCGCCATTTGCCGAATTCAATCTGGTCCTGGGCATAGATGCCTGTCTGGCTGAGGCTGCTATCGGTGAAGTCGGTGAGCGCGGGGATTGCCACCGTGGAGCCGGGAGTACCTGGCGCAACCTCATCATCGCCCATGGCGAACTCCGACATGACCCGGGTGTAGTCAAGCCCCATGAGCAGCGTATGCGAAAGGCTGCCGGTGTCAAACTGGCTTTCGAGCTGGTTGTCTATCTGATAGGCGCGCATGTCCTCCGTCACCGCAGTCGTTGGCCAATTGCCAGCGGCATTAAGATATACGCGGTTGAGGTAATGCGCCTTGAGATCGACATCGCCAACACGCGCATTCTGGCGGAAGGTCAGGCCGTTATCGAACTTGTGCTCAAACTGATAGCCGAGCTGATACTGCTCGACCTTCTGGCTGTTGAAGTCCGGATCGGTATAGAGGAAGACGTCCTTGCCCTGAAGGTAGCTCCACGCGCTCGCGCCAGTTTCGCCCTTCTGCGCCAGACCGTAGACCGTGAGGGTGGTGTCGTCGCTTGGCTTCCAGGTAAACGATGGCTGGAGGAGGTAGCGATCATCGGGGATGTCGTAGCTTCCCTCTCCCTCTCGGGCAAGGCCGACCAAGCGGTAGAACAGCTCGTCACTCTCGCCAACTGGACCACCGAAATCGAAGGCAGCCTGCTTGCGGCCAACAGTGCCGTATTGCAATTCGACTTCGTGGTGAGCCTCTTCCTGCGGCATCTTGGAGATACGGTTGACGATACCCGCGGCGCTCGCCGCACCATACATTACCGAAACTGGCCCCTTGAGGATCTCGATGCGATCCAGCGTATAGACTTCAGTAGCAAACGAGCCGTAGTTCATGATCGGCTGGCGTAGACTGTCGCGAAAGTCACCGGTGGTCGTGGTTTCGATACCGCGGATGTAGATCTGGTCAAAACGAGGATCGTAACCGAACGCGCCAGTGGTGACGCCCGAGCTGTAGCGAGCTGCCTGGATCATGTCGGTGACGGCACGCTGCTCCATTTCCTCGTGTGTCACCACCGAAATGGCGCGTGGCGTTTCTACCAAAGGCGTGTCCGTCTTGGTGGCTGAAACGGTGCGCCTGGGCACCACCGTGTCGTTGTCTTCGCCGATTGTCGTTGCTCCGCTTTGGAGAACGATCGGAGCAAGCTGAGTTGCCTCACCAGCTGCGTCCTGCGCAATAGCCGTGGCCGGCACGAAAGCTACGGTCATTGCACCAACCAGTATAGTGGAACCAAGAAGACGATGGCGCGCGTGGAACCGGTGAAGAGAGAACGTCATTGCCCGATCCTTTTGACAAGGGACAAACTGAATTGAATGATCCGAAAAGATCGTGGATGTGAGACGCGCGAAAGCGAGTTTCTCTCGACGAAGTCAGCTCACGGGGGCAGCTATAAAAGCTCGATTTCGAGCGATCAATAAAATATGACGTATATAGTCATCTTTTTCTCAAGCGGCGTAAATTTGTCACGCCTCAGCCGAGGCACATATGCCAGAGGCCTTTGATATTAAAGATCACTTTCTGACTGTGAATGCGATGTTGACGGCCCGGTTTACAGCAGGTCCAAGCACCGACATGTGCGTCTCACCAGGGAAAATTTCAAATTCGGTGCGAATGCTGTCTGCAGTGCCGTTCAGACGAACAGCCATTTCCCTGGCAAGCGATATAGTCCTCTCCGTTTTCCGCTTTTCGAGGCGTGCCTCGGCATCCTCGTTCCGGTACTGAAACGGTGCCAGTTCATCGCCTTCGTACTCCCCGGCAGATAGATGCAGGAATGGTGCGTTACCGGGTGCATCCTGTCGCCGCGCCTCATTATTGAGGATTTCGCTTCCTTCCCAATAAATGGTCGGGCTGGCGGCAATCCAATTTTTGAAAAGGCCCGGCCGCTCGAACAGCGAAAAAAGCGTGAAGAGGCCGCCGAACGAATGGCCGAAAAGCGATCGACGCGCAGGATCGAGCCGCACCATGTCCGCGATTTTCGGCAGCAGTTCGTGTTCGATGAAATCGAGCAATTCTCCCGTGCCGCCGATCAGAACCGGAGGACCACCTTCGAAATAAGGCGGATAGGATTTGACTGGCGGAGGTCCGAGATCCCAGGCTCGGCGCATCGCATTATAGGGCTCATCCGAAGGATAACCGATGGCTACAACGACGCCCCAACCGACATTCGTTCCCGTGGAATAGGGGGCCTGAGTAACAAGGCTCGCTACCGCGAAGGGAAAGGTGGCATTGCCGTCGGTCGTCACCAGAAGCGGCCATCCCTCCGCAGGCGGCTCGCCGGTCGGAATTGAAAGGAAGATCCGATAGCGTTCACCACCCTTTGCGGGCATCAGATCGAAAAAACATGTCCCGGACATCGCATAGACTTGTGTCCCCTCGGTCATGTTCTCTCCCATCAGTCAATCCGGCATCACGTAAGTGATCGCTAGGGGATCGATCGAATGGCTGCAAGCCACCCGGTCTAAATCTTGACAAGAAATCACAGGTATTGAGCGGTCATTTCAATCGCCAAGGCGGATGGGCAGGATGACTACGGCTGCCCCTCAGCACCCGATCAGTGCCCGCAATCTCCCCATGGTGCGACATACAGCCTCGCAATGGCATTTGCCAAAGCCGGACAGTGGCACTTCGGCTACGCTGAAAATTATCGGAACGTCGTTCTATAATATAGAACATATGAGAAATTTCTAACGTCCAACCATTTCGCATGTTCCGATATCGCTTTTGACAAAAGGAGGTTTGTTAATGTCCAGGTTGATGAAATTTTCCGGCATCATTCCACCCGTACCCACGGTCTTCAAAGATGATGGCAGCTTTGACACGGCCGGCATGGCACTGGTCATTGACCATCTCGTCAATGCAGGCGTGGACGGCATGTTCTTCCTCGGCACCGGGGGCGAGTTCTCACAGATGTCCCATGAGGAACGTCTGGCGGTTGCCGAATTTGTCGTCGGTTACACCGCCGGCCGGGTGCCGGTACTGATCGGCACCGGCAGCACCAATACGCGCGAGGCAGTCACGCTCAGCCGGCACGCCCAGTCGATCGGCGCCAACGGCGTCGTGGCCATCAATCCCTACTACTGGAAGGTGACGGAAGAAAACCTGTTCGCTTATTTCTCGACGATTGCCAAATCGGTCGAACTGCCGGTGCTGCTCTATAACTTCCCGGCTCTTACAGGCCAGGACCTCTATCCCGCCTTCGTCAAGCGGCTGGTCGATGCACATCCCAATATCGTCGGCCTTAAGGATACGATCGATTCGGTGGCGCATCTGCGAGACATGGTCGATATCGTGAAGGGCGCGCATCCCGAATTCAGCGTCTTCTGCGGCTATGACGATCATCTGTTGAATACGCTGCTTCTGGGCGGTGACGGCGCCATTTCTGCCAGCGCAAATTTCGCGCCGAATGTTTCGACGGGCATTTATCGCGCGGTCAAGGACGGCGATCTTGCAAGGGCCACCGCTCTCCATCGCACCATCCTGCAGCTGCCGCGCATCTACAAGGTCGATGTGCCCTTCGTCGGCGTGGTCAAGGAAGCGATGAAAGCCTGCGGGCTGCCGATCTCCTCCTATTCGCTGCCACCGGCAGCGCCGCTCAGTGAGGAGAAGATCGCGGTGGTCCGTCGCGTGCTCACCGATGCGGGCATCAACTGAGCCTGCCTTGGCGAGATCGGGACCATTGAGGTAAACGTTCCCATTCGCCCGACTCGGTGTTGCGAGCCGGGCCATATGTCGCGCACCTGCAAGAGAGCAGGAACTGTGCTAGACATCACGGCATTCAATTTTAGGCGAGCCGGTGGCCACCGGCTTGTACTCATCCCAGCGGGTAAGCATGCCGACCATCCAGTCCGTAGACAGAGCATTGCAGATTCTCGACCTGTTCGACGATCAGAACAGGGAGATCAAGATAACTGACATCAGCGCCCGGACCGGATTGAACAAAAGCACGCTGCATGCACTGCTCAAGACCATGCAGGCGCGCGGTTATATCGACCAGAATGAGGATAACGGGCGTTATCGCCTGGGGATGAAACTGGTCGAACGCGGCAATTTTGTCATCAGTTCGATAGACATCCGCAAGATCTGCAACAGCTTTCTTGTCAGCCTCTCTGAACAGACCGGCCAGACGGTGCATCTCGGCATCCTCGATGGAAAGCATGGCGTCTATATCGACAAGGTGGAGGGGCAGGCAGCCGTCATCACTTATTCACGGATAGGTCGGCAGCTCCCGCTTCACTGCACGGCAATCGGCAAGGTGCTGGTTGCCTTTCAGGATCGGGAGACCCGAGACCGCATCCTGACAGGATATTCCTACGAGGCGGCGACACCGCGTTCCATCGGCAGCGAAGCAGCCTTTGTCAAAGAGCTTACCAGCGTTCGTGAGCAGGGATATGCGATCGACGACCAGGAACATGTAAAAGGCGTGCGCTGCACCGCCGTGCCGATCTTCGACGACAAGGGTAAGATTGCCGCAGCCATCAGCCTCTCCACGCTCACGCCGATCGTCAACAATCGTGACTTCGAACGTTACATCGGCCTGTTGAATTCCGTCAGTAGCGAAATTTCTGCCCTGATCGGGCACCGTTCCTAACGCGAGCTGGCCTGCTTGGCTTGCCACGGTATGGACGGGTGATCCAGGCAACTGCATTTCACTGCCACCGGAAATTTGAGGCCGGGCGTCGAGACATCAACCAATCATTGCTGTGGGCAAGTCATCCAACTGTCACATGGCGGGACTAGGAGGGGGCGTCGTTTTTTCACATGTCCGTGAGGGGAATATGCGCAAACTCTTTTCCGCCTTGGTCGCTACGACCATTCTCGCCGGCGCCGCTCAGGCTGCCGAAGTCTACCCGCTCGATCGCGCGACGATCCTGACCGGCTCGCCGTTCGATTTCAAAGTCGAGTTCGATAAAGTCGTAAAGCCGGAAGACGTCAAGATCACCGTCAACGGCCAGGATTACAAGGCAGCTCTCGGCAAGGAAGTCGAATTCGTCGCCGAAGAAAAGAACAAGGACAAGGTCCTCGGTTCGGCCGTCATCCTGCGCGGCGTGACGCTTGCAAAAGCCGGCGACTACAAGGTTGAAGTTGCCGCCGGCAGCGAGACCAAGAGCATCACCTGGAACGTCTATGGCACGCCGGAACAGGCCAAGGCCAAGAACGTCATCTTCCTGATCGCCGACGGCCTGTCGGTTGCTCACCGCACCGCTGCCCGCATCATGTCCAAGGGCATGACCGAGGG
Organism: Aliirhizobium cellulosilyticum; assembly: GCF_014198105.1. Lineage (NCBI taxonomy): Bacteria > Pseudomonadati > Pseudomonadota > Alphaproteobacteria > Hyphomicrobiales > Rhizobiaceae > Aliirhizobium > Aliirhizobium cellulosilyticum. Next base: position 553,308 of record NZ_JACIGW010000003.1, read on the forward strand.
CAAGGCCAATGGCCGCCTGAACATGGACGACGTTCCGCCGGCAGCCTTCATCGGCACCTCGGCCACCGACGCCGTCGCCACCGACAGCGCCAACACGATGTCGGCCTACATGACAGGTCACAAGACCGCCGTGAACGCCATCGGCGTTTATGCCGACCGTACTCCTTCCTCGATGGACGACCCGAAGGTCGAGAACATCGCGGAAGCGCTGCGCCGCCAGACCAAGAAGTCGATCGGCATCATCTCCACTGCCGAACTGCAGGACGCAACCCCTGCTGCCGTCGTCGCCCATACCCGCAAGCGCGGCGACAAGGCCGAAATCAACGGCATGCTGTTCGACGTCAAGCCGGACGTTCTGCTCGGCGGCGGTTCCGCCTACTTCCTGCCACAGGCAACTGCTGGCTCGAAGCGCAAGGACGACAAGGACTATATCGCCATGTTCAAGGATGCCGGTTACACGCTGGCAACCAGCAAGAGTGAACTTGCAACGGCTGCCGGGACCAACACCGGCAAGATCCTCGGCCTGTTCCACACCGGCAACATGGACACGACGCTTGACCGCGAGTTCCTGAAGAAGGGCACCGTCGGCAAATTCCCGGAACAGCCGGGCCTCGTCGAAATGACCAAGGTTGCTCTCGACAACCTGTCGAAGAACCCGGAAGGCTTCTTCCTGATGGTTGAAGCGGCAAACGTCGACAAGATGTCCCATCCGCTGGATTGGGATCGCGCTGTCGTCGACACGATCGAATTCGACAAGGCGATCGGCGTTGCCCGCGAATTTGCTGCCAAGAACCCGGACACGCTGATCATCGTCACCGGCGACCACACCCACGGCGTTTCCATCATCGGCACCGTCGATGACGAAAAGCCGGGCACCGAGATGCGCGAAAAAGTCGGCACCTATGCCGAAGCCGGCTTCCCGAACTACGAAGACAAGGACGGTGACGGCTATCCGGACAAGGTCGACGTATCGCGTCGCCTGTTCCTCAACGCCAATAACGGCCCGGACCATTACGAAACCTTCCGCCCGAAGCTTGATGCTCCGTTCGTTCCGGCCATCCAGAACGAAAAGAAGGAATATGTCGCCAACGAAGCCTATAAGGATGTTCCTGGCGCAGTTCTCGTAACCGGCATCATCCCGAAGAGCGCAGACAGCGGTGTTCACGCCGTTGACGATATCGTTCTGCAGGCCGAAGGCCCCGGCGCCGAAGGCTTTCGTGGCTACATGGAACAGAGCGACGTCTACAAGGCTCTGGCCGAAGCTTTTGCGCTTGGCGCAAAGCAGACCAACTAAGACTTGAAAACAATGAGGGTACGCCGCCGTGGCGTGCCCTCATCATATTTTTCCGGGTTCAACTGTCCCTGGTTTTGCCCGGCTTGCATTGTCAGCCGTCCCGCATGACGATGAGCGAATATTTCAGGAAGGAGAAAGGTCATGAAGCAGCTTAATCCGGCGCGTTTCAATCGCCGCCAGGCGCTCACCATGACACTCGGCCTCATGTCCGGCCTGCCCCTGCTCGCCGCTGCCGGCCGTGCAAGTGCCAATAGCGACATCACCTTCGACGAGCTTTACGGCAAGGTCAGCGTCCTCGGCTTGGAATTCTCCGAAAAAGTCAAGCAGCTGAATGGCAAGGACATCGCCATGCGCGGTTTCATGGCCCCACCGCTGAAAGCCGAAGCGCAGTTCTTCGTGCTCACCGAAATTCCAATGTCGATCTGCCCCTTCTGCTCGACCGATAGCGACTGGCCCGACAACATCGTCGTCGTCTATCTCGATGAAAAACAGACCTTCACCCAGCCCAGCCAGACGATCGAAGTGCGCGGCAAGCTGGAAATGGGCTCCTGGACGGATCCGGAAACCGGCTTCGTCAGTCTTCTTCGTATTCGCCAGGCCGAATACGCCACGGTTTGAAAACATGCTGTCGCTGAAAATTGAAAATCTCGCCGTCGCGTTTCCCGGCCTGACGGCACCGGTGCTCGCCATAGATCATCTCGAAATCGCAGCAGGCAGCGGTGTTGCGCTGACCGGTGGTTCCGGCTCGGGAAAAAGCACGCTCATCAACATCATTGCCGGCCTTGAACGCACGCGTGCAGGTCACGTCTTCTGGGGTGATCAAAACTTTGCGGATCTTTCCGAAGGCAGGCGCGACCGCTGGCGCTCCGCCAATATCGGCTTGGTCATGCAGGATTTTCACCTGTTTCCCGGCCTGTCGGCGCTCGACAACATTCTGCTGCCGGCACGCTTGTCGCGCGTGGCGACGGCCGATCTTGTGAAGCGCGCCCTCATGTTATTCGAAACGGTCGGCCTCAAGCGGACAGCACAACATGTCGAGACCATGTCCCGTGGCGAGATGCAGCGTGTCGCGATTGCCCGCGCGCTTCTGCGCAAGCCGGGTGTGATCATCGCCGACGAACCGACGGCCAGCCTCGATCTCGAAAGCGGCGAGGCAGTCGGTGATCTTCTTCTGTCGGTCGCTGCGGATGCCGGCTCGACCCTGATCGTCGCCAGCCATGATCAGCGCCTGGTTGAGCGGCTTGGTCGCCGCCTGTCGCTGAAGGGCGGCCAGATCGTCGGCGACACGCAGACCGGGGAGATGGCGGCATGATCAGGTTCATCCTTGCAGATCTGCGTCGCCTTTGGCTCGGCGGTGCCGTCGTGGTGCTTCTGGTGGCGCTCGCCACCGCACTCGGCGTTGCCGTCACACTTCAGGAGCGCTCGCTGCGCCTCGGCAGCGCTCGCGCTGCAGACAAGTTCGATCTGGTTGTCGGCGCCGCCGGCAGCGAAACCCAGCTTGTCCTCTCCTCCATCTTCCTGCAGGCCGCCCCTCTGCCTCTGGTCGATGGTTCTGTCTTGACCAAGCTTTCCGCCGATCCGCGCGTCGATTGGGCTGCCCCGGTCGGTTTTGGCGACAGTTTTGCCGGTTATCCGATCATCGGTACGACCACTAAACTCGTTGCGGGCACCACGCCCGGCTTTGCCGAAGGCAGGATGTTTGCCTTGGAAGGTGAAGCGGTTCTCGGCGCTGCCGTCAATCTGCCGCTCGGCGCGGAAATCAAGCCGATGCACGGCACGGCCGAGACGGGTGGCCACACCCATGCCGGCCCGGCCTATAAAGTCACTGGAAAGCTGCAACCGACCGGCACGCCTTGGGACCGCGCCATTCTTGTGCCCATTCAGGCAGTCTGGCACGTCCATGGTCTTGGCGAAGAGCACGGACACGAGGAAGAGCATCACGACGGGGATGGTCACGACCACGCCCATGAAGGCGAGGAACACCACGAGGACGGCGAAACGCATGTCGAGGGCGAGGCGGAGGAACACGCCACACCGGTCGCGGAGACACCCCCCGCGCAGCCTGCCAAACCAGCCTTCGCCCTCGGTGCAGCATCCTCCGCTCATATCGAAGAGGATCATCACGGCAGCATCGATCCGGATGCGCTGATAGTCGAAACCTTTGGTCCCTCCACGCCCGGCCTGCCGGCCATTCTCGTTAAGCCGAAAACGATTGCCGATGCCTATCGGCTGCGTCAGGAATATCGAACCGGCAGCACGCTTGGCGTCTTTCCCGGCGAAGTGCTAACGAGGCTTTATGCGACGCTCGGCGATGCCAAGATGATCCTGAGCGCGGTTGCAGCCGGCTCTCAAGGGCTCGTCGCGGCAGCACTGGTTCTGGTCACGGTCATCCATGTGGGCCAAAGGCGTCGCCAGATCGGTGCGTTGCGCGCTTTCGGTGCGCCGCGCGCCTCTGTCTTCACCATCGTCTGGCTGGAGCTTTTCCTGCTCGTCGCGCTCGGCATCGGCATCGGCTTCCTGATCGGGCTCACGGCTGCACAAATCGGCGCTCAGATGTTCGCGGCCAAAAGCGGCGTCATCCTGCCGGTCGGGTTTACGCGTGAGGATATGCGTCTGGCGCTGGTATTCCTCGGCTTCGCCGCCATTCTGGCAGCCGTGCCGGCACTGCTTGCCTATCGCCAGCCTCCGGCAACCGCCCTGCGCGCCTGATCGGCGCGCAGGATTTCGTCTTCACAGTCGCTTGCCGGCTTCGTCGAAACGATGCGTCATCTCCGGAGCGTAGGAGAGCCATATAGTCTCTCCTGCCCCATAAACCGCGTCGCCCACCGCACGGGCAATAACGATCCCAATGCCATCTATTGCAACATGCAGATAGGTGTCGCTGCCCAGCCGTTCCGAGAACTGCACGCTGCCGGAAAGAAGTCCGTCCTTGCGATCAACGTCCAGATGCTCGGGCCGGACACCAAGCGTATGCGCGCCGACCGCCGCAGCCAGCGGCCCGGTGAAGAAGTTCATCTTCGGAGAGCCGATGAAGCCGGCGACGAACAGGGTCTCCGGCTTGTTGTAGAGATCGATCGGCGCGCCGACCTGCTCGATCAGCCCCTTGTTGAGCACGACAATCTGGTCAGCCAGCGTCATGGCCTCTACCTGGTCATGGGTCACGTAGATCATCGTCGCGCCAAGCCGCTTGTGCAACTGCGCCAGTTCTACGCGCATCTGCGTGCGTAGCGCCGCATCGAGGTTCGACAGCGGTTCGTCGAACAGAAAAACCTTCGGCTGGCGCACGATGGCGCGGCCGATGGCGACACGCTGCCGCTGGCCACCGGATAGCTCCGCCGGCTTGCGTTTCAGAAGCGGCGTTAATTGCAGCACATCGGCGGCGGCTTCAACCTTCGCCTTGATTTCCGCCTTAGGAACCTTGGCCATTTTCAGCGCGAAGCCGATATTTTCGGCCACATCCATATGCGGGTAAAGCGCATAGGACTGGAAGACCATGGCAATGCCGCGTTCGGTCGGGCGTTCCTCGGTCACATCGCGCGCGTCGATGAAGATCTTTCCGTCGGTCGCATCTTCCAGCCCCGCCGTGAGGCGCAGCAAGGTCGATTTTCCGCAGCCCGACGGACCGACGAAGACGGTGAAGGAACCGTCCGGAATATGCAGCGAGGCATCCGGAATGACGGTGACCGCACCGAAAACCTTCTTGATGTTTTGATATTCGACAACGGCCATCGGATCATTCCTTGGGAAGGTTCTTGTAGGTGAAATGCGAGAAGTCGGCCGGCATCGCCAGCCCACCGAGATCGTGGGCCGCCATGCCCACAAAGGCGCCTGTAAAATTACCGATGCCTACGAAGGAGCCGGTGATCTTGCTCTGCTCGCCCTCGCCGCTTTCGTCGGAAAGCACGGAATTGTCGAGAACCGGGCCGATGCGGGTCCAGGCGCCATCCTTCATGTAGAAGAAGCGCAACGCCGCCCCGCGCACCTCGACCCGGAGGCGCACCGGGCCGTCCGGAACGGAAATCGGATTGTCCAGTCCTAGCATCGTCATGCCGTTCGGCCATTGGCCGTTGCAGTAGAAGATCTGCAGCGAACGCCCGGCCTTCTCGTCCTGGCTGACGCAGAGATAGTGATAGGCGAAGCGATTGTAGTAGGCGATCAGGCCAGCCATCTGCAGATGCGAGGTCGGATCGCAATCGACTTCCGTCTCGGCATCGTAATCGAAATCCGTCTGGCGTCGTGCAACAAGCGACTGTTCGAACCATGAGCCGACCGACTCGCGCCCGAACAGACGCAGATGGCCGAGGCGTTCCGTCAGGGAAAAAAGCCGTTCGGGATAAGGAGAACGCAGCCACTGGAAAGCCAGCGGCAATCCGCTGTCCGGGTTGAACTCATACCGCTCCGGTTCTGCCGGGAACGGATGCGCCGGCAGGTTCGGGGCCGGCACCTCGTCCTGCGGCACGAATTTTTCGCCATCCAGACGCAGCCAACCGTCATCCCCCCATACGCATTTCTGGATGGATGTCTCGCGGCCCAGAACCGAGCGGTAGAGGCCGGGCAGCGGTCGGCTGCACAGATGCACCATGTAGGTACCGCCATCCGGCGTCTCGACGAAATCGCCGTGCCCGCCGCGCTGCAGCGTTGCATCCGGGTGGAAGCGTGAAGTGACGACATGGGTGTCGGGATGCAGTTCGTAAGGGCCGGTCAGATTGCGCGAACGCGCCATCGTCACGGCGTGGCTATACCCCGTGCCGCCTTCGGCGACGATCAGGTAATACCAGCCGTCACGCTTGTAGAGATGCGGCCCTTCCGAAAGACCGAGCGGCGAGCCCTTGAAGATGTTGGAGATAGGCCCGACCAGCTTCTTCTCGACCGGATCATATTCCTGCAGCACGATGCCGCCGAAGCGGGATGGACGTCCGCGATGATCCCAAAGCAGGTTCACGTGCCATTTGCGGCCATCGTCATCATGAAAGAGCGACGGATCGAAACCGGAAGAATTCAGATAGACCGGATCCGACCACGGACCTTCGATCGAAGGCGCGGTGACCACATAGTTATGCGCATCCTTGAACGAGCCGCTCTTGCGCTTCACATCCGTATAGACCAGCCAGAACAGACCGTCGGAATATGTGAGGCATGGTGCCCAGATGCCGCAGCTGTCGGGATCGCCGCGCATGTCGAGCTGCGAGGCCCGGTTGAGCGGCCGCGTAACCAGACGCCAGTTCACGAGATCGCGCGAATGATGGATCTGCACGCCCGGATACCATTCGAAGGTCGAAACGGCGATGTAGTAATCGTCGCCGGCGCGGCAGATCGAAGGGTCGGCATTGAAGCCGGGCAGGATCGGGTTTCGGATTACGGGTGTCATGAGGTCATCCTTTCACGGAGCCGCGGGTGAGACCGGCTACGATGTATTTCTGGGTGAAGGTGAAGAAGATCAGCGCCGGCAGGATGGTCAGCGACACGAAGGCGAGGATGCGGTTCCACTCGACCATGAACTCGCCGCGATAGCGCATGATGCCGAGCGGCCAGGTGTAGCCAGCGCTGTCGTTGATCACGACCAGAGGCAGAAGATAGTTGTTCCAGCTCTGGACGAAGACGAAGGTGCCGACTGTGGCAAGGATCGGCGTCGACAGCGGCAGAGTGAATCGGAAGAAGAAGCCGATATAACCGCAGCCATCCACATAGGCGGCCTCGAACAGTTCCTTCGGCAATTGCTGGAAGAAACTGCGCAGAAGCACGATCGCAAAAGCCATCGAGAAAGCCGTCTGGGGCAGGATCACACCGAGCGGATTGTCCAGCAGGCCGAAATTGCGGATCTGCAGGAAGAGCGGCACGATCGCCGTGGCAAACGGGAACATCAGCCCCAGCAGCAGATAGGCCTGGATATATTTCGAGCCGAAGAAATGGATCTGCGCGAAGATATAGGCTGCCATCGAGGCCAGCATCAGGGTGAGAAACACCGCCGAAAACGAGATGATCAGCGAGTTCTGGATATAACCCCAGAAGACCGGTCCACCGAGAATATCCGTATAGGTCTCAAAGCGCCAAACGGGCGGCAGGCCAAAGGGGGAGGCCCTCAGTTCGCCGACCGATTTGAAACCGCCGAGAAAGGTTGCGATGAGCGGCACGATGACCAGCGCTGCGACGATCGAGAGCACTGCGGCGCGGACAAGCGCCAGGAAAAAGCCTGGGCGGTTCATAATGCGCCTCCTTTACCCATGGCAAGGCGCCGGTAGCTGAAAGCGGTCACCATGCAGAGAATGAACAGGACGACACCGACGGCAGCGCCATAACCGACATTCAGCTGCGCGAGCCCATAGGTGTAGAGATAGCTGACGATCGAATGGGTGGAGTTCGACGGGCCGCCATTGGTGAGCGGAATGATGATGTCGAAGACCTGCAGCGCACCGACGATCGCGAAGAACGCGGAAAGCTTGATCGCATGCATGATCAGCGGCAGCTTGACGTAGAATACCTTCTGCCAGCGCCCCGCGCCGTCGATCTCGGCGGCTTCAAGCAAATCTTCAGGCACGGCCTGGAGCGCCGCGATGAAGATCATCATGTGGTAGCCGAAATATTTCCACACCACGACGGTTATGATCGCCAGGAAGGCGAATTGCCGGTCGGCGAGGATATAGAAAGGCTCGATCCCGAGTGCGGTGGCGATCTGGCCGGATACCCCGAAGTCACCATCGAAAATGAAGCTCCAGATCACACCGGAGGCGATCTCGGCGAGAATATAGGGGGCGAAGAAGATCAGCCGGAACGCCGTGTTGATCGAAGTCTTCTTGTAGATGAGCAGAGCCAGGGTAAGGGCCAGCGGAATCTGGATGAACAGCGACGCCAGGATCAGCTTTACCGAATTCCACAAGGACTGGTGAAAGACAGAATGGTTGGCAAGCCGCTGATAGTTCTGCGTGCCGACAAAATTGTCGATCGCGCCGTAACCGCTCCACTTGAAGAAGCTGAGATTGGCGGCGTTGAAGATCGGCCAGATGACGAAAAGGGTGAACAGCACCAGAGCCGGCGGCAGAAACAGCAGGAGAGCGGTGAGCTTCCCCTGTCTATGCATGCGCGCAATGCGCGCCGCCGGGCTCAGCTGTGGGCGTGAGCCGGTCATGGTCGTCATGTCATTCCTCGATATGTCCGGTGTTGGGTGAGGCGCGGCGAGTGTTCGCCACGCCCACTTCTGGCTAGGCTCAGCGCATTTCGCGTGCTTCTTCCACGAGCGCTGCAGCTTCTTCCGGCGAGATATCGCCAGTGACGATCTGGGCTGCAGCGTCGTTCAAGGCCGCACCGACGCTCGCCCCGAGCATCTGGTCGAGATAGAGCTGGTGATGTGGTGCCTTGGAAAGGCCTTCAGCGATCCGGCGCAGACGCGGATCAGCAATGCCGGACTGGGCATCTGTGCCGATCGGCAGCCAGATCTTCAGGCGACCGCCTTCGGTCTGGTTCTTGTTGTTGGTCAGGAATTTGAGGAAATCGACAGTCGATTTACCCGCATCCTTGGTGACCAGCCAGCCGTTGACGCCGCCGAACGTGTCGGCCGGATCGCCCTTGCCGCCGTCAACTGCCGGGAAGGTGATGAAGTCGAGGTCGTCTCCAAGCCCCTTGCCCGAGGCGGAATTCTGCGCCTGTGCGCCGACCAGGAAGTTTCCGGCCAGATAAAACGCTCCCTTGCCGTCACCGAACAGGCCAGCCGCCTTGGGCTGAGTCGTATCCATGTAACCTGGCTGGAACGGTTTCAGATCGGCCAATTGCTTCAGCGCTTCGCCGGCCTGAACGAAAGCCGGATTGTTAAAGCCTTCGTTCTCGCCCTTATCTGCCGCGGCTACGCCATCGGTCCCCGCGATACGGGCAGCGAGCTGGCCATAAAAGAGAGCGATCGGCCACTTGTCCTTGCCGCCCACGACGATCGGCACGATGCCGGCGCCCTGGATTTTCTTGGAAGCGGCAAGCAGGTCTTCCCAGTTCTTGATCGCCTTGGGATCGACACCGGCTTTTTCGACAAGCGCCTTGTTGTACCAAAGCACGACGCTCGCGGCATACATCGGCACGCCATAGAGCTTGCCATCATGGCTCATCGACTGGATGCCGGAGGGCGAATAGTTCTTGCGGTCCGCATCCGTGAAGTCCGCCGAAATATCCTTCAGCACGCCGGCCTTGGCCTGTTCATAGAACACACCGCCGGTCCAGGTGAAAAAGGCGTCAGGACGTGCGGAAGACTGCAGCAGGGTCGGCAGCTTGGATTTGAACGACGTGTCGTCGAGAAAGTCGAACTGCACCTTTGTGCCCGGATTTGCAGCCTCATATGCCTTCGCGACATCGAGATAATATTGCCGTCCTTCCGGAACATTCGGCTCGATCGCCAGCATGCGGACGTCATCGGCCAACGCCGAGCCAGCCAGGGTCAATCCCAGGACCGTAGCGGCCCCGAGGCGAAATGATTTCATGACAATTTCCTCCAATAAGCCTGGCAGATGACGCCAGATCCCTCCGAGCCGAGGCTCCACCCCCGGTTCATTCTCGGAGCCTAGACCATGCGGTTTTGCACCCCCCGTTATAATTTTTAACAGTCTTGATGAATGCGAAGGTTTTTCTTGCAAACGGCGCCAAGTTGATAGCGTTGAGGAATCGGGGTCTGACGGAGGAGAAGATGACCGCGAAAAAACGCAACGAGTTTCAGGTCGCACTGCTTTTCAAGGCACGCGGAAGTTACGGGCGGGAGATCATCGCAGGCGTCTGCGATTATGTGAAATCGACGCGTGCCGTCTGGGACATGCTGCTGCACGAGGATTTTCGTGACAGCGTTGCAGGGATTGCTGATTGGTCGGGAAACGGCATCATCGCGGATTTCGACGATCCCGATTTCGTCAAGGCGCTGTCGGAAGTGTCGATACCGGTTATCGGCGTCGGCGGCTCCTATCACCGGGACACCGATTATCCCCGCAACTTCCCCTACGTGGCGACGGATAACGAAAAGCTGGTCACGGAAGCCTATACCCATCTCGTCGATATGGGCCTGCCGCGCTTTGCGTTTTACGGGCTGCCGGAGACCCGTTCATATCGCTGGTCGGAAGAACGCGAGAAAGCCTATCTGAAGCTCTGCGCGCGGGATCGTGCCAAGCCGGAAGTTTTCAAGGGTCAAGGTACATTCGGGCCGGACTGGGACGACATCCTTGCCGATGTGATCGCATGGCTGAAAGGCCTGCCGAAGCCGATCGGTGTGATCGCCGTGACAGACTCCCGTGCGCGCCACATCCTGCAGGCCTGCATTCTCGCGGATATCGCGGTTCCTGAGCAGGTCTCGATCGTCGGTATCGACGACGACCCGCTGCTGCGCATGCTCACACGTATTCCGATCAGCTCCGTGCGGCAGGGGACCCGCATCATGGGGCGCACGGCCGCCGCGATGCTGCACCGCAGGCTGATCGGCGCCACATTGGATGAGACCCGTGTAATCGTCCCGCCGGAAGGTTTGAATGCTCAAATGTCTTCCCGTTACCAGCCGATCTACGACCCTTACGTGATGCGGGCGCGTCATTATATTCGCCAGTTCGCCGGCCAGGGGATCAAGGTGGCGCAGGTCGCCGCCTATGTCGGCGTCTCCCGAACGACGCTGGAGACTCATTTCCGCCGCACCTTCGGTTACACAGTTCACGACGACATGCTCGCCTATCGGCTGCAGCTTGCGCAGGAGATGCTCGGCGACGAGAGCCTGCCTCTGGAACGTGTCGCGGAACTCAGCGGCTTCAACAACAGCCAGTATATGCACACGGTCTTCAAGCGCGAGCTGGGCTGCAGCCCACGCGAATATCAGCGAAACAGTTTCACCCGCTAGGCTGCTGATCGGGTTATGCCCGCACGGAGCGGGCTTCCCGATGAGGCCAAAACCTGCCATTTCTTAAGCCTTTTCGTACCTCAACTGCGACAAATTGTCGCAGTTGAGGTACGTGCATCAAAACCGCTTCCCAACCCGTGGGAACAGCCGTATCAAATACACCAAGAGGAGGTAACTGCCGCATCTTCGCGGAATGGTTACGACGTGGCGGCAGCCACGATAGGAGGCAACAACCACATACTGGCATCTTGCATGGGTCTGTGGGCTGCATGCTCGGGGAGCATGGGCGTTGGGAGCGTGCCGGTCTCGGCCGCATCATAGAGGAGGTAAGTTCATGAAGAAATTTCTTTTGTTGACGACTGCAGCACTTGGTTTCGCGGCAGGCACCTTTGCCGGCATCAGCACTGCGGCCGCATCACCCGACAAACCGGTCATCGGTTTCTCGATCGACGATCTGCGCGTCGAACGGTGGGGGCGTGACCGTGACTATTTCATCCAGGCAGCTGAAGGGCTGGGCGCCAAGGTCAGCGTCCAGTCTGCGGATGGAAATGAGGAAAAGCAGGTCAAGCAGGTTGAAAACCTGATCGCCCAAGGCGTTGACGCGATCGTCATCGTGCCGATGAACTCCAAGGTTTTCGACGCGGTTGTCGCAGATGCCAAGGCATCCGGTATCAAGGTCCTGTCCTATGACCGCCTGATCCTCAATGCCGATATCGACGCCTATATTTCCTTCGACAACGAGCGCGTCGGTTTCATGCAGGCCGAAAACGTTCTGAAGGTGAAGCCGGAAGGCAATTATTACCTGCTTGGTGGCTCTCCAACCGACAATAACGCCAAATATCTGCGTGCCGGGCAGGAAAAGGCCCTTAAGGCAGCAGTAGATTCCGGGAAGGTAAAGATCGTCGGCTCGCAGTGGGTCAAGGAATGGAGCCCGACCGAAGCGCTTTCGATCATGGAAAACGCGCTGACGGCCGCCGATAACAAGATTGATGCCGTGGTCGCCTCCAATGATGGTACGGCAGGTGGTGCAATCCAGGCGCTTGCCGCCCAAGGCCTTGCCGGCAAGACTGCCGTTTCCGGGCAGGATTCCGACCTTGCCGCCGTCAAGCGGCTGCTCGACGGAACCCAGACGGTCACCGTCTACAAGCCGCTGAAGCTGATCGCCTCCGAAGCTGCAAAACTTACGGTACAGCTGGTTAAGGGTGAAAAGCCGGCATTCACCTCGAAAATCAACAACGGGACCAAGGATGTGGACACCCTGTTGCTGACGCCGACCGCCGTCACCAAGGAAAATATCGACATCTATGTGAAGGATGGGTTCTACACCAAGGAACAGATCGGCCTGAAGTAAACGAGCGAACGGCCCCGGGACATCAACCGGTTCCGGGGCCTTCAAGCATTACGAGGGTACGATGAGTGAATTTCTTCTCGAAATGAAGAACATCTCCAAGAGCTTTTCCGGTGTGAAGGCTCTGGATGGGATTCATCTTCAGGTCCGCCGTGGGGAATGTGTCGGCCTGTGCGGTGAAAATGGGGCCGGCAAATCGACGCTGATGAAGGTCCTGTCCGCAGTCTATCCCTATGGCACCTGGGAAGGCGAAATCCTATGGGAGGGGCACGAACTGAAGGCCTCGTCCATCCGCGAAACGGAAAAGGCGGGCATCGCCATCATCCACCAGGAATTGATGATGGTTCCGCATCTGTCTGTTGCGGAAAACATCTTCCTTGGGTCCGAAATCAGCAATCACGGTTTTCTCGACTATGATGCGATGAACGCTCGGGCGCAGGAATTGCTCGCCAAGTTGAATGTCCATGACATCAATCCGGCGCTGCCCGTTCTCAACTATTCCGGCGGCAAGCAGCAGCTCATCGAGATCGCCAAGGCGCTCAACAAGGACGCCAAGCTGCTGATCCTCGATGAGCCCACATCGGCACTGACCGCAACCGAAATCCGAACCCTGCTCGATCTGATCAAGAGTTTGAAGGCCGGAGGTCTCGCTTGTGTCTACATTTCTCACAAGCTCGAGGAAGTGGCCGAGATTTCCGACACCGTCACCGTCATTCGCGACGGCACACATATCGCCACACGTCCGATCAGCGAGCTGACGACGGCCAACATCGTGACGATGATGGTCGGCCGGGAGATGAAGAACCTCTATCCCAAGGAAGAGCATGCGATCGGCGAAGTCGTTCTCGAGGCCCACAATGTCTCCTGCTGGGATGTCACCAATCCCGACCGGAAGGTGGTCGACGATGTTTCCTTCCAGATCCGCAAGGGTGAAATCTTGGGCATAGCGGGATTGGTCGGCGCCGGTCGGACCGAACTGGTCTCAACGCTATTCGGCGCTTATGCCGGCAGCCACAAGGGAAGTGTCCATCTCGACGGGCGCGAGATCACGATCCGTTCGCCGCGCGATGCCGTCAAGGCCGGGATCTGCATGGTGCCGGAAGATCGCAAGCGAAGCGGCATTCTTCCGATCATCGGCGTCGGACATAACATGACGATCTCAGTGCTCAGCCGTTTTGCCGCTTTCGGGCTTATCGACGAGCATGAGGAGCTTGCCCAGATCCAGGCGGAAATCCTGCGTCTAAAGATCAAGACGGCCGATCCGATGCTGCCCATTGCCTCCCTTTCCGGCGGCAACCAGCAAAAGGCGGTGCTTTCCAAAATGATGCTGCCCGATCCGCGCATACTCATCCTCGACGAACCGACCCGTGGCGTCGATGTCGGCGCAAAATACGAAATCTACAAACTGATCTTCGCGCTAGCCAAGGCCGGGGTGGCGGTTCTGATGGTGTCGTCTGAACTGACCGAAGTTCTGGGGATATCCGACCGTGTCCTTGTGATCGGGGAAGGCCGGCTGCGCGGCGATTTCGTCAATGACAACCTGACCCAGGAACACGTGCTGGCTGCGGCTTTGGGCCAGTCCACGCAGATGGCCTGAATTTGCGGTTACCGCTGTAGAAGGCGCTTTAAACATGGCGAATGTAAATCTTCGAAAATTCCTTTCCGAAAACAAGATTGTAGCCCTGCTGATCGTGGTCGGCCTGATCTGGGCTCTGTTTGGATATCTCACCTATAATGCCGATACGGGTGTCTCAGGCTTCCTGACCGCGCGTAACTTCTCCAACCTGCTGCGCCAGATGGCGATCACCGGGATATTGGCGGCCGCGATGGTCTTCGTCATCGTGGCGGGCGAAATCGATCTTTCCGTAGGCTCCCTGCTTGGCCTTCTGGGCGGTATCGCAGCCATTCTTGATGCGGTGTATGGCTGGCCCTTGGCCGGCACGATCTCCTTCGTTCTGCTTGCCGGCGCGGCCCTTGGCCTGATGAACGGCTGGTTGACGGCCTATCTCGGTATTCCTTCCTTCATCGTCACTCTAGGCGGGCAGCTTGCCTTTCGAGGGGCGGTACTGGGCCTGACCGGCGGCATCACCATCGCCCCCGTTTCTCCCAGCCTGCGCTATATCGGCCAGGGCTATCTTCCCGGCTGGCTCGGCAACGGATGCGCCGTTCTGCTCTTCCTTGTCCTGCTTGTCATGGCATTCAGGACGCGCCGCAAACGGCTGCAGCATAACCTGCAAGTGCCGACCCCGGTGATGGAAGCGGTCAAGCTCGTCGTCATCGGCCTGTTCATCCTCGGCTTCGTGCTGGTGTTGAATTCCTATCAGGGCATTCCAGTCCCCGTCCTGATGCTGCTCTTCGTGCTGGGCATCTTCACAATTATCGCCAAGGGAACAGTATTCGGCCGCTATATCTATGCCGTCGGCTCGAATTCCGAAGCCACGCGTCTCTCCGGCGTCAACGTCAATCTGGTCAAGATGGTGGTGTTCGGCCTGATGGGCCTGATGGCGGCACTGGCCGGGATCACGACAACGGCACGCCTCGCCGCTGGTACGCCATCGGCCGGTTTCGGCGGCGAGCTGGATGCAATCGCGTCCTGCTTCATCGGCGGCACCTCGATGCGCGGCGGTGTGGGTTCCGTCATCGGTGCGCTTGTCGGTGCATTGATCATGGCCAGCCTCGACAATGGCATGTCCATGCTCGGCGTCGATACGTTCTGGCAGCAGATCATCAAGGGCATCATCCTTGTCATCGCTGTCTATCTCGACATCATTTCCTCGGGCGTGAAGCGCCTCTGAGCGCTACGTTCCCGACGAAAGACATGTCGCCAAGACCTACCCTGTCGAACTTTACCCGGTTCGGCAGGGTGTCTGTTTCGTTAGAAAGTCGGACTTCACGGTTTCCGAAGAAAAGATCTGAGCGACATCTCCTTCCAACCGCTGCGAAAAGCCCCAGATTTAAGACAGAGCTAGGCGGTATTTTCCGCCGCAAGTCGTATCAGGAGAGCATAATGACCTCGCCGCATCCCTCGAAGACCAGCATCGGCAATCACGAGCTGCACCCGGAAACGCAGATGCTGAACTACGGCTACGATCCGGAGCTTTCCGAAGGCGCGGTCAAGCCGCCGGTATTCCTCACATCAACCTTCGTCTTCAAATCGGCCGAAGATGGTCGCGATTTCTTCGACTACGTATCGGGCCGCAAGGTCCCGCCGGAGGGCCGCGGCGCGGGACTGGTCTATTCGCGCTTCAACCATCCCAATAGCGAGATCGTCGAGGATCGTCTTGCGGTCTATGAGCGGGCGGAAAGCGGAGCCGTCTTTTCCTCGGGCATGGCTGCGATCTCGACCACTCTGCTGGCCTTCGTCCGTCCCGGCGATGTGATCCTGCATTCCCAGCCACTTTACGGCGGAACGGAAACCCTGCTTTCGAAGACATTTGCGAACGTCGGCGTTGCGGCCGTCGGTTTTGCCGATGGCGTCGATGAGAGTTCGATCAATGCGGCGGCGGAAGAGGCGATGAAAAAAGGGCGTGTCTCGGTGATTCTTATCGAGACGCCGGCCAATCCGACCAACGGCCTCGTTGATGTCGCGCTGGTCAGACGGATCGCCGACCGGATCGGGGAGAAACAGGGCCACACACCCATCGTCGCCTGCGACAATACCCTTCTCGGGCCCGTCTTTCAGAGACCTCTGCAGCATGGTGCCGATATCTCGCTTTATTCCTTGACCAAATATGTCGGCGGTCATTCGGACCTGATCGCCGGAGCCGCTCTCGGCAGCAAGGCGATCATCACGCAGATACGGTCCTTGCGGGGATCGATCGGAACACAGCTCGACCCTCATTCATGCTGGATGCTCGGCCGTTCGCTGGAGACGCTGCAGATCCGGATGGAGCGCGCGAACAGCAATGCGAAAGCCACTGCCGATTTCCTGAAGGATCATCCCAAGGTCGGCAAGCTTCACTATCTCGGTTTTGCCGAACCTGAATCCGCCATCGGGCGCGTCTACGCCTCCCAGTGCAGCGGTGCCGGCTCGACATTTTCGTTCGATATAGAGGGCGGCCAGCCCGCAGCTTTCCGGTTTCTCAACGCGCTGCAGATCATCAAGCTCGCGGTAAGTCTCGGAGGCACGGAATCTCTCGGTTCCCACCCCGCCAGCATGACGCATTCAGGTGTACCTGCAGACGTGCGTCAGCGCATCGGTGTACTCGATTCGACGATCCGGTTGTCGATCGGCATTGAGCATCCGGACGACCTAATTGCCGACCTTGCTCAGGCGCTCGACAAGGCGTGAAGCCCCGCGCCGGCGCTGCATGTCGGCTCGCTCGATCACGCCCGGATCAGAATGCCCGCTTCGCGCGCAGCATCGACGAAAGCCTGCCGAGCATCTTCAGGCTTTTTCCTGCCGGCATCCACTGCGGCGCAGATTTCCAGTGCCTTGTCGAGAAACGTGCCATCCTCGGTTGGCCAGTCCTCGATCATCGCCCAGGCAGCGGCTTGCGTCGTCTCGATGACTGTCTCTTCCGGTGGCTCTCCAACGGATACGACAACCGGCTTTTTCCAGGGCGTGTTCATAGGTCTCGTTTCATCGCTTCGATCGCAGGCCTCTTAGCTCAATTCAATTCAGCTGGCGAGGCCACAAATATAAAGCGGCATGACCGGATCGGACATTCAAGGCTTGGGTGCAGGCGTTGGTGACGCGAGACAACTTATCGCGCGGCGATCTCTTTCTCGACCGATGATCCTTTGGCAACCATCTGCTCAAGCGTCATGTTATCCAGAACCGCTGAAATCGCATCGCGAACTTCCACCATTGAATGGCGCACCTGACAGTCTTCCGGATGATCGCAATCGTCACAAGGCTCGAAAGCAGTCTTGCTGGCACAGAGGATCGGCGCAAGCGGGCCGTCGAGAATTCTGACGGCATGGCCGATGGAAATTTCCGATGCTGGCTTGGACAAGGCGTAACCGCCGCCCGGCCCCTTTTTGGAGCGCAGTATTCCGCCCTTGCGCAATTCCAGAAGGATCGCGTCGAGAAACTTCTTGGAGATATTGTTCTCCTGGGCAATGTCGCTCACGAACGCGGTCTTGCCAGGTTCGAGTTGCGCCAGATGGACAAGCGCCTTGAGCCCGTATTTTCCTTTTTTGGTCAGCATCGATGCCTGAGAACCCGGTTTGCCGGCATGATTGCCGGCCTACCAATGACCGATACAGGACGGGAGCAAAAGCTTCAATAATCGCTTGTCGGTAACAGTTTCGACAGACTGCCCCTTTGTATTTGCGACAATCAAGCCGCGGTGCCCATTCAAGGTGCCTGAACCTCGAAAACCTCGCCGTGTGTTGCAACGAAGAACTGGCCCTCCGATGTCACCCAGCCACGGAACATTCCATCCGTGTTGTAAGGCGCGGCGATTGATCCGTCCGCAGCAACTGCAACCAGCCCAGCGCCGATATTGTGGGGTTTGAGGTCCTCCATGATGACCTTGCCAGCTGCCTTTTCCAGATCTTCTCCGAGATAGTTTATCCGGCTCGCCACTTCATGGCCGACAGCATAACGGATGAAGAATTCCCCTTTGCCCGTTCCCGAAACGGCGCAGACGCCGTCGCGCGCATAGGTCCCTGCCCCGACGATCGGTGTGTCGCCAATACGGCCGGCCGGCTTGTTGTTATAGCCGCCAGTAGATGTCGCAGCCGCAAGATGACCTGCGCGGTCGAGCGCCACTGCCCCGACCGTGCCGTGTTTTTCAGCCTCACTCGCCTTGACTGCGGTCCCAGCTGTAACATGCGCCTTCATCGCGGCCAGTGCCTTCACGCGGCGCTCGGTGGTAAAATAATCGGGTTCGACGATATCGAGGCCTTCTGCTTGCGCGAATGCGTCCGCTGCCGGGCCTCCGAGAAGAACAGCCTCACCCTTTTCCATGACGCGGCGCGCCGCCTTGATCGGATTGCGGATGCGCTTGGCGAGTGTCACGGCACCGGCTTCCAATGTCCTGCCATCCATGATCGATGCATCGAGCTCATGCTCGCCATCGGTATTCAGCGCCGCCCCATAACCGGCATTGAAATGCGGGCTGTTTTCCATAACGACAACAGCGGCCTGAACCGCGTCAAGCGCAGAACCGCCGGTATTCAGCACTGCCCAGCCAGCCTGCAACGAGCGATGAAGGTCTGCACGGGCGGCCGTCCATTCCTCCTCACTCAGATCGAGCTTCGCCATAACTCCGCAGCCACCGTGAATGGCGAGTGCAATCCTGTTCATCGTCTGTCCGGTCCTCAACCTGCAAAAAGCCGGGCAAAGCGCCCGGCCGATTGTTCTTGTGTCCTACCCGTTATTGCGCCGGGCGAATATTCATCGCAAGCGTATCTTCGTCCGAACGCGGCGTGATCTTGATCGCTTTTTTCATGCCCCAGGCCGAGACGATCGAAGCAATCGACAGGTTGGGACGGTCGCTGGCGACCAGCGCATTGGCATCCTTCAGAAACTGCTCGCGCTTCTTGGCATCCATCTCGACGCCAGCATCCTCGATCAGCTTGTCCATCGAAGGATTGGAATAACCGCGGATGTTGAAGGCGCCCAGCTTTTTCGCCGGATCGTTTGTGTGGACGAGCGAGGACAGCGTGTAGTTCGCTTCGCCCGTCAGCGTGCCCCAGCCCGACATGGTCAGCGAATAGTCGCCGCGCGTATTTGCCGGGAAGTAGACGGCACCCGGTTGGGCATTGGCCTCGACCTGAATTCCGATCGCCGTCAGCATCTGGGCAATCGTCGTGCCCGTATCCTTGTCGCCCGGAAGGCGGTCGTTGGTGAAGCTGAACACGACCTTGAACCCGTCCGGATAACCGGCCTCGGTCAGGAGCTTCTTGGCCTTCTCGACATCCGATGCTGGTGCCTTCACATCAGGATTGTAGCCGAAGATGTTGGGGGTCACGAGCTGCGACTGTACGGTTCCCATGCCTTCCATCGCGATTTCTGTGATGGTCTCACGATCGATGGCAAGATCGAAAGCCTCACGAACCTTCGGGTCGAGGAAGGGGTTCTTCGGCAGAGGCGAACCGTCCTTGGCCGTGACCTGCGGCGGCTTTTCGCGGAAATCGAAGGCGATGTTGAAGAGGTAGACGCTATCCTGGCGGACGATGCTGAGTTTGCTGTCGGTTTCGAGCGTCGGAACGTCCGATGCGGGAATGCGGGCGATCAAATCGACCTGGCCGGCCTTCAGCTGTGCAACGCGGGCTGCGTCATTCGGGATTTCCTTGCGGGTCACCTTGCCCCAAGGCTCCTTGCCACCCCAGTAGCCGTCGAAGCTCTCCAGCACGAGCTGTTCCTTCGGCGTCCAGGACACGAATTTGTAGGGACCGGTACCGATCGCGGCCTTGCCGGAATTGAAGCCTTCGGCTGCCTTTTCAGCGCTATCGGAATAATCCTTGGCTGCGACATGCGACACGACGAAGAGGCGGATGAAATCGTTCGGCAGGTTCGGAGCGGGACCATCGGTCTTGACCCGAATGGTATGTGCATCGACGATCTCGGTGCTTTTCACGCGGCGAACATAGATCGTCGTCGGATTGGGGCCGGCAACTTTCGGAATGCGCTCGATGGAGAATTTAACGTCTTCCGCGGTGAAGTCGGAACCGTCATGGAATTTCACGCCTTCGCGCAGCTTGAACTCCCAGGTCGTATCGTCGATCGCCGTCCAGGAGGTGGCGAGACCCGGTTCCAGTTCGAGATTGTTACCCGACTTGATGAGTGAATCGTAGATATGCTTCATCGCCTCGGCATGGGTACCGGCAGCGGTGAAATCCGGATCGATGGACAGCGGACCGGCGCGGACACCGATAGTGAGATCAGCTGCCAAAGCCGAGCCCGAAACGCCGCTGAGCAGCATCGTTGCAAGCGCAACTGTGCGAAATGTCTTGGAAATCGTCATTCCTCGTTCTCCTCAATACTTGTGATTAATGGCCAGTTCGGTGAATCCACGACGATCTTGGCGAGCAGCTCCGACAGCATAAGCTGTTCGGCCGGTGTCAGCGCGGAAGCCATGGCCTTTTCCCGCTCCACCATCGGCTGCATGGCCTGATCGACGATACGTCTGCCTTCGTCCGTGATGTAGAGAACGAAGCTTCTCAGATCCGCCTGATCGACTTCTCGGCGGATGATGTTCTTGTCGATCAGCTTCTGTATCGCCCGGCTGATCGTATTCTTGGGAAAGCCCGAGGAACTGCAGATGGCGCTTGCCGTCAGCCCATCCGACAGGCCGAGCGAATAGAGCACCACGAATTCGGGACGGGGGAGCCCGTACTCCTTCTCGAACCGGCGATAGATCGGCTCGTTGAACTGAAGTGCCAGGAAGTTGATGCGGAACGACAGCCAGCATGGATTTTGCCAGAGCTTGACGGCGACGAGATCTTCCACATGGCGATGGCCGGCCGCAGCCAGACCGCCTTCACGCAAAAGATTATTCAGCGCCTTTTCATCCGTTTCACGCACGCGTCGATTTCCATCCACATCCAATTTAGTCCCGTATGGAACTTGACGCTGCATTAATTGGCTGTCAATTTCTTTTTTTAGTCCCGTATGGAACTTTGCATTTGGCGCAACATCGCGCCTGAAAGCATATTTTTTGTGCGTTTTGGCTGTACTCAGCAAATTCTTTGCGCATGCCGGCCGAAACGGAGAATGGAGATGAGATAAGTGAAGATCGCGGATATGAACTGGATGCAGGTGGAGACGCGAACCGCTAGCGACGATCGTTGTATTTTGCCGATCGGCAGCGTCGAACAGCATGCCTATCTCAGCCTCGCGACCGACATGATCCTGGCGGAAAAAGTCTCAGTCGATGCCGCCGAGCCGCTCGGTGTCCCGGTCTTTCCGGCCCTGCCCTACGGCCTCGCCTCATCCTTCGCGAGCTTTCCCGGCACGCTCACTCTGTCGCTCGCGACCTATATCAGCATCATCCGTGATCTTCTCGACAGTATGTATCGCTCAGGTTTTCGCCGTATCCTGGTGGTCAACGGCCATGGCGGCAACACCCCGGCAATGACGGTGATCTCCGAATGGCTGAACGATCACCCCGACGCATCGGTGAAATTCCACGACTGGTGGCGCGCGCCGAAGACGATGGCGAAAGTTCTCGAAATCGATCCGGCAGCTTCGCACGCCTCCTGGATGGAGAACTTCCCTTGGACACGCACCGGTGATCCGCGCCAACCCTCGACGCAGAAGCCGAGAATAGACTTTGCCGCGCTGGCGCGGGTCGATACGGAGCGCAAGCGCGCCCTGCTCGGCGACGGCAACTATCACGGTCTCTATCAGCGCCCCGATGAGGACATGCTGGCAATCTGGTCGGTCGCGGTTTCGGAGACACGTGAACTTCTGGAGAGTGACTGGCACTAAACGCCACCATCAAGGGCCGCGAAGGCGCGCCGCACTTTGAAACCCGCACGAGACGGGAGAACGGGAACAGATGTTGGGCTTCATCTTGCAAAGACTTTGGCAGGCGGCGATCGTCGTGCTGGCCATGTCGGCGCTGGTTTTCTGCGGCGTCTATGCCGTGGGCAACCCGATCGACGTGTTGATCTCGCCGGATGCGACACAGGACATCCGCGCCGCCGTCATCGCGCAATACGGATTGGACCTGCCGATCTGGCAGCAATATTTCGGCTTTCTCGGCCGGGTGTTCGAAGGCGATTTCGGCCGTTCCTTCGTTTATAACATGCCTGTCAGTGAGTTGATCCTGTCGCGCCTGCCGGCAACGCTGGAACTGACGCTGGCGGCCGTGCTTTTTGCCAGCCTCGTCGGCATCCCGATCGGGATGTATGCCGGTTACCGGCCCAACAGCCCGGTGTCGCGGGCCATCATGGCGCTCTCCATTCTCGGCTTTTCCGTGCCTACATTTTGGTTCGGCCTGATGCTGATCATGCTGTTTGCCGTGCAATGCGGTTGCATGCCCGCGGGCGGGCGCGGTGATACGGTGAGCCTGTTCGGCGTCGATTTCAGTTTTCTGACGGCTGACGGCCTGTCGCACATCATCCTGCCGGCCTTGAACCTCGCACTTTTCAAGTTCTCGCTGATGATCCGGCTGGCGCGCGCAGGCACCCGCGAACTGATGCTCAGCGATACGGTCAAGTTCGCCCGCGCCGCCGGCATTTCGGAATTCACCATTCTTAGCCGCCATGTGCTGAGATTGATTTCGATCCCGCTCGTCACCGTCTTCGGCCTGGAACTCGGCTCCACGCTCGCCTTTGCAGTGGTAACCGAGACGATCTTCTCCTGGCCCGGCCTCGGCAAGCTCATCATCGACAGCATCACATCGCTCGATCGTCCCGTTATGGTCGCCTATCTTATGCTGGTCGCCATGCTGTTTATCGTCATCAATCTTGTGGTCGACCTTACCTATGCGCTGCTCGACCCGCGCCTGCGGAAGGGAAGAGCCTGATGCGCGACACGCCATTTTTCCACTTTCTTGAAGAGTTCCGTCGCAACAGGGTCGCGTTCGGTGCGGCCATCGTTGTCGGCCTCATCGTCATCATCGCGCTTGTCGCTCCGCTGGTAACTCCGCAGGACCCTTACGATCTTGCCCATCTCGTGCTGCGCGATGCAAGAAGGCCCCCGGGTTATGTCGGCACGGGCGGCTATACCCATTGGCTGGGCACGGATTCGCAAGGGCGCGATCTCCTATCGGCGATTATCTACGGTCTGCGTATTTCGCTGCAGATGGGCGTGATTGCCGGCGGCATCGCGCTCGTCATTGGCGCGGTCGTCGGCTGTGCTGCGGCCTATATCGGCGGGCGGTTCGAAAGCCTCGTCATGCGCATCGTCGATCTGCAGCTTTCGTTTCCGGCAATCCTGCTCGCCTTCGTCATCGCCGCCATTCTCGGCCAGGGGCGTTATCAGCTCATTCTCGCGCTGATCTTCGCCCAATATGCCTATTTCGCCCGCACCGCCCATGGCGCAGCATCGGCCGAACGGCAGAAGGATTATGTCGAGGCTGCACTCTCCATCCCGCTGTCTCCATTACGGGTGGTGTTGCGGCATATCCTGCCCAATTCCTTGCCGCCGCTGATCGTGGTTGCGACGGTCCAGGTGGCAAGCGCCATCTCGCTCGAAGCTACGCTTTCCTTCCTTGGTGTCGGGCTGCCGCCGACCGAACCGTCACTCGGCATGCTGATTGCCAACGGCTTTCAGTACCTACTCTCCGGCCGTTACTGGATCTCGATCTATCCCGGCGTAGCGCTGATCTTGTTCATCGTTTCGTTAAATCTCGTCGGCGACCAGATCCGCGACCAGCTCAACCCGAGGCTTCGCCGATGACCGCAGAAACCACAGCACCACTTCTGGAAGTCTCCAATCTTCGCACCTGGTTCCCAAGCACACGGGGCGAGATCAAGGCAGTCGACAGCGTCTCCTTTTCGCTGGCCCCCGGTGAGGTTCTCGGCCTTGTCGGCGAATCCGGCTCGGGCAAGTCGATTACCGGCTTCTCCATTATCGGCCTGATCGATGAACCCGGCCGGATCGTCGAGGGCTCGATCAAGCTTGAAGGCCGCGAACTGATCGGCCTTCAACCGCACGAGTTGAGGAAGATCCGTGGCAAGACCATTTCCATGGTTTTCCAGGACCCGATGATGACGCTGAACCCGGTGCTCAGCATCGGCACGCAGATCAGGCTTGCACTCGAAGCACATGAGAAGATCGGTTCAGCGGAAGCACGCGAAAGGGCCATCAAGGCGCTGGCGCAGGTCCGCATCACCGAGCCGGAGCGCAAGGTCGATTTCTTCCCGCATCAGTTTTCCGGCGGCATGCGCCAGCGCGTGGCGATCGCGATCGCGCTTCTCCACCGTCCGAAACTGATCATCTGCGACGAGCCGACGACAGCGCTGGATGTGTCGATCCAGGCGGAAATTCTTGCCGAGATGAAGGAACTGGTGGCCGAACTCGGCACGGCGCTGATCTGGATCAGCCACGATCTGGCGACCGTATCGTCGATCGCAGACCGGGTGGCCGTCATGCGCTTCGGCAAGATAGTCGAGATCGGGCCGGCAATCGGCGTGCTGACCAGACCGCAGCACGATTACACCAAGGCGCTGCTCGATGCCCTGCCCTCACGGGCAAAACCGGGCGAGCTTCTGCTGCGCGGCAGCGGTATCGCGGATGCTACCCCGCCGTCCCGAAAGACCGCAACAGGCGACCTGCCACCCCTGGGCAGCCCGTATCTGGTGATCGATACCGCCGTCAAACGCTTCGAAAAGCAGGCCGGCCTGTTCAAGGACCTGGCGATCCGCGCCGGCATCGCTCAGCCTCAGGCAGTCGTGCAGGCCGTGGATGGCGTCTCGATCACGCTGAAACGAGGCGAGGTGCTTGGCCTTGTCGGTGAATCGGGTTCGGGCAAGTCGACGCTCGGACGCATGGCAGCCGGCATAACCGTGCCGACATCCGGCACCATTCGTCTCGCGGGCAAGCCGGTCATGAGCGCCGGTCGCAGTCCGCGCAAGGTGACCACCCGCGTGCAGACCATCTTTCAGGACCCGTTCGCCTCGCTCAACAGCCGCATGCGCGTCGGTGATATCGTTGCGGAAGGCCCGCTGGCACACAAACTCGTCTCACGTGCCGAGTCCGCTGAATATGTTGCCCAATGGCTGTCGGCGGTCGGCCTCGATCCGTCCTTTGCCAATCGCTTCCCGCACCAGTTTTCCGGCGGGCAGCGGCAGCGCATCGCGATTGCCCGCGCTCTCGCCATGCAGCCGGATGTCATCGTCTGCGACGAACCGGTCGCGTCCCTCGACGTGTCGATCCAGGCGCAGATCATCAACCTGCTCATTCGCCTGCGGTCCGAACTCGACCTGTCACTGATCTTCATCAGCCACGACCTCTCGGTCGTGCGCCATCTCTGCGACCGGGTGGCGATCATGTATCGCGGCCGGATCGTCGAAGAAGGCGGTGCCGCGGCAATCTACGACAACCCGCAACACGACTACACCAAGCGGCTGCTGGCAGCCGTTCCCGTTTTGCCGACCGCGGCATAATCATTACTGGAGGATCACTCATATGGAACCATGGGAATGGGAAGAAGGGACCTGGCGCGGCAAGGTCGAGAAGGTTCGCGCGGGCCGGTCGCTGAAGCCGAAGGCCTGGAAGGGCGGCGCGCGTTGCGCCGTGGCACTTTCTTTCGATAGCGACCACGAGACCAATGAGTTGCGCGACGGCGGCGAATCCATCGGCCGCATGTCGCAGGGCCAATACGGCAACCGCAAGGGCGTGCCGCGCATCCTCGAAACGCTCTCCGCTGCCTCGATTCCGGCGACCTTCTTCGTGCCGGCCGTCACCGCCCTGCTCTATCCAGACGAGCAACGGCGCGTGATTGCCGAAGGCCACGAGATCGGCCTGCATGGCTGGATCCATGAGGTGAACACCAAGGTGCCGGCAGATAAAGAACGCGAACTGCATTTCCGCGCCGCCGATACGCTGGAGAAAATCACGGGCATCCGCCCCGTCGGCATGCGCACGCCGTCCTGGGATTTTTCCGCGGTTACGCTTGAGATCGAGCGCGAACTCGGGCTGATCTACGATTCCTCGCTGATGGCCGACGATGACCCTTATGAGCTCGTCGAAGAGGGCGAAGCGACGGGCATGGTCGAGTTGCCGGTCGAATGGATCCGTGACGACGCGGTCTATTTCAACATGAACCGTTTCACAGCGCTCAGGCCCTATACGCCACCGACCGCCGTTCTCGACATCTTCAAGCGCGAATTCGACCGCGCCTACCAGGAAGGCGGGCTGTTTCTGCTAACCATGCATCCGCATGTCACCGGCTACCGCTCACGCATCTTCATTCTCGAAGAACTGATCCGGCATATCAAGGCTCATGACGATGTCTGGTTCGCCACCCATGCGGATATCGCTCGCTTTGTGAAGGAGGATTCCGGTGTCTGACGAACAGAGTAAGGTCGCGATCGTTACCGGTGGCGGTCGCGGCATCGGCCGTGGCTGCGCCCTCGACCTCGCCCGCCATGGCTTCGATATCGTGCTTGTCGACCTGATCGAGGGTGATCTCGCCAGTACGGCTGCGGAAATCCTTGAACTCGGCCAGGAAGCCCTGACCTTCATCGCGGATGTCAGCGATCACGCGCGTGCGGCCGAAATCGTGGCCGAGGTCGACAGGCACTGGGGGCGCATCGACGTCCTGTTCAACAATGCCGGTCGTTCGATGTCGAAGGGGATCGAGGAAATTTCCGAGCAGGAATTCGACGATACGATCGCCATCAATCTCAAGGGCGCATTCAATTATATCCAGCCGACCGTTCCGGTCATGCGTCGCAATGGCGGTGGGCGGATCATCAACATGTCGTCGATGAACGCCCATACCGGCGGCGTCACCAGCGCCGTCAGCAAGTTTTCCTACACCGCTGCCAAGGCGGGCATCATCGGCATGACAAAGGCGCTCGCCAAGGAACTTGCTCCGGAAATCGTCGTCAATGCCGTCTGCCCCGGTGTGATCAAGACCGAACGATCAAACGCCATGATCGATGCGCGGGAGGCAAGCCTTTCTGCTGGGATATCGCTAGGCCGTGTGGGAACTCCGCAGGATGTCGCAAGTGTGGTGACGTTTCTGGCAACCGCCGAACCGAATTTCATAACCGGCCAGGACATCCAGATCGACGGCATGCAGTGGGTGAGGTGAAACGACCGGTTACCGTGACGTGAGGCAGCAAGCCGCGTGCCTTACATTCTTTGCCGATCTGACGAAAAGATGAGTGTTCCTTAGGTTACTCTTCTTCGACGCCTTCCGTCAGGCCGTCATAGACCTCCATCAGCGCATTGGTGATCGCCTGGCCGAGCGCATTGCCGGCTGCGCGAACATCATCATCGTTTCCGTCGCGCGCCGCGCGTGCAAGCTCGAAACCTTGATCGGCAACAAGCTGCTTTGCGACCTCTATCGCCCAAAGACCGAAGTCACCGCGATTGCCGATCTCGATCGTGTCGTCCATATCAATGCTCCTTCGGTTGTGGCTCCCATCTAACGTAAACGGCGCTCAAGACAAGCTCCGAACCGGCCTCGGTCGTACGCGACGCCTTCCGTAGAAGCATGATCTTCATATTTGAAATTCGTATAATTCTAATTTGATTATAATAAATAATTATATTGCAGTGCGGAATTTTCGATGGAACTATGGAGGCAACAAGGGTCGCTAAAGGCTTGGACCACCAGTAGGAGAACATCGATGAAACCGTTTATAAAGGCCGGCATTGTCGGCTTATCGACACTTTTTGCCTGCAGTTCAGCTTTCGCACTTGGCGACCCGATCAAGACCGCGATCGACGCGACCTTTGCGCCACACGCCATGCCGACCCTCGACGGCAAGATCGAGGGCTTCAACGTTGACATGGCCAACCTGATCGGCGAACGCCTCGGCAAGAAGGTCGATCTGACCGGCGCCCAGTTTTCCGGCCTGATCCCGGCACTCCAGGCCGGCACCTACGACTTTCTCGTCGCACCGGTAACGGTCAACAAGGAGCGTGCTGCGAACCTTCTCTTCACCGAAGGCTTCATGGATACGAATTTCGGCTTCGTCGTCCCGGCCAATGCCCCGGAATACAAGACGCTCGAAGACTTCAAGGGCAAGACGATCGCCGTCAACAAGGGCTCTGCCTATGACAGCTTCCTGCGCGAGAAGGAAAAGGAATTCGGCTGGAAGGTCGAGAGCTACGGCACCAATACGGATGCCGTCGCCGCCGTGATGGCGGGTCGTGCGGATGCCAATCTTGCGGGCAACACCGTTGCCGCATGGTCGGTCAAGCAAAACCCGCGCCTGAAGTTGTCCTTCGAATATCAGACTGGCCTCGTCTGGGCGCTTTCCTTCCGCAAGGGCGATGAAGCCAATCGCGATCTGGTGGACCGGGCAATCGAATGCCTGAAGCTGGATGGTTCGATGGCCAAGCTTTCCGAAAAGTGGTTCGGCGTCGTGCCGGTTGCCGGCACGACCATCGTAACCCCGACAAAGGGTTTCGGCACGCCGGGCTTCGATGGTTATACGGACGACAACCATCAGGCCTCCTGCGAGAACCTGAAATAGTCCTCGTATCGCGGACGGGCGGGGCCTCCCACTCGCCTGTCCGCACTCTTTTAGAGACCAAGATGCGATCCGCTGCTGCAGGTCGTATCCGGGCGGAAACGCCGCTGACCCGTTGTAGGATCAGCCATCCCGCCTTGCACCGTGCCTGCCGGAGTAGCCTGAATGGCCAATCGCCCCATGCTGGAAATCGTCTCGCTGGAAAAGCGCTTCGGTACCAACACCATCCTGAAGAAGATCGATCTCAAGGTTGCGGAAGGCGAACTCGTCTTCGTCATCGGCCCTTCCGGTTCCGGCAAAAGCACGATGCTGCGCTGCTGCAACCGTCTTGAAGAACCGACATCCGGCGACATTATTGTCGATGGTCGCAACATCATGGCCGGCACCCGCCGCGATCTCGATCGCATGCGGCTGCAGATCGGCATGGTCTTCCAAGGTTTTCACCTCTATCCGCATATGACCGTGCTGAAAAACGTCACGCTTGCCCAGCGCAAGGCGCTGAAGCGCAGCAAGGCCGAGGCCGATGCGCGCGCGATCGACATGCTCGAACAGGTCGGCATGGCGCACAAGGCCGAGGCCTATCCGGGCGAACTCTCCGGCGGCCAGCAGCAGCGCGTCGCGATTGCCCGCTCGCTGGCGCTCGATCCGAAAGTCATGCTGTTCGACGAACCGACCTCCGCGCTTGACCCGGAACTCGTCGGCTCCGTCCTGAAAGTAATGAAGGACCTGAAATCCAAGGGCATGACGATGGTCGTCGTCAGCCACGAAATGGGCTTTGCCCGCGAGACTGCCGATCGCGTCGTCTTCATGGATGGCGGCGTCGTCGTCGAGCAGGGCACGCCGGACGAGATTTTCGGCGCTCCGAAGGCCGAGCGCACCCGCGCTTTTCTCTCGCGCGTTTCCGGATAACCGCCATGGACCGGTTTCTCCAAACCTTCTTCAACCCGGTGGTGATGGCGCAATATACGCCGGATATCATCGCCGGCGTCTGGGTGACGCTGCAGATCGCCGCCGCCGTTATCGTCGCCGGCATTGCGGGTGGCCTGACGCTCGCCTGCCTGCGCAGCTATCGCATCAGAGCGTTGAATTTCTTCATCATCTGTTATGCCGACATCTTTCGCGCCCTGCCGCCGCTCGTCGTCATCCTGATCCTCTATTTCGGCTTTCCTTCGATCGGCATCCAGCTGTCCGGGCCGATGGTGCTGTTCCTCGTGCTGGCCGCGACGCTTGCCGCCTTCGCCGAGGAGATCTTCTGGGCCGGTTTCTCCTCTGTCGAAAAAGGTCAGTGGGAAGCCGGCATTGCCACGGGTCTCGGGTTTACCCGAACGCTCGCCTATGTCGCTCTGCCTCAGGCCGTGCGGCTCGCCATTCCGCCGCTCGTCAACCGTGTCCTGGCGATCACCAAGATGACCGCGCTCGGCTCGGCCATCGGCGTGTCGGAAATCCTGTCGAGCGCCACGACAGCGCAGAGTTTTTCCGGCAGCGCCACGCCGCTCACCATGTCGGTCGTCGCCTATCTGGTGATCTTCCTGCCGATGGTGGTTGTGGCACGCTGGCTGGAAAGCCGCACCGCCTGGAAGAAGCGGTAGGAGGCCGGACATGGATATCTTCACCGATCAGTTCTTCAATATCGAGATCATGCGGAAATCGCTGCCGCTGCTGCTCACCGGCCTGTGGATGACATTGCAGCTCTGCAGCGCCGTGATCCTGCTCGGCCTGATCGGCGGCCTGTTCGTCGCGCTTGGCAATATGAGCGAACGCCGCTGGCTGCGCTTCATCTCGATTGCCTATACCGATCTCTTCCGGGCGCTGCCGCCGCTGGTTCTGTTGATCTTCATCTATGCCGGTCTGCCTTTTGCCGGCATCAACATCTCGCCGTTTACCGCCGTTGTCATCGCCTTCCTGCTCAACAATTCCTCCTATTATGCGGAGGTCTATCGCGCCGGTCTTCTCTCCGTCGCCAAGGGACAATGGGAAGCGGCGCAATCGACTGGCCTCAGCCCGGCGCAGACGCTGATCCATGTCGTCCTGCCACAGGCAGTGCGCAACGTCCTGCCGGACCTTTTGTCGAACACGGTGGAGGTGGTGAAGCTCACCTCTCTCGCCTCCGTCATCTCGCTCTCCGAGCTTCTTTACAACGCCGGCATGGCCCGCTCGGTCACTTACAATGCCTCACCGCTGGTGCTGGCCGCTCTCTTTTATCTCGTGCTGCTGTGGCCGCTGGTGCGCCTCGTCAGCCATTTCCAGCGGCGCCTGGCCGCCTGATCGCTTCGAAAGGAAAAACATCATGACCGTCATGAAGATCGCAGGCGCCCAGCTCGGCGCAATCCAGAAAGCCGACAGCCGCGACGCCGTCGTCAAGCGTATGATCGCGCTGCTCGATGAAGCGGCCGGAAAGGGCGCCGAGATGGTCGTCTATCCGGAACTGGCGCTCACCACCTTCTTCCCCCGCTGGTATATGGAAGACCAGGCCGAGATCGATTTCTGGTTCGAGACGGAAATGCCGAATGCGGCTACCCAGCCGCTCTTCGACCGCGCCCGCGAACTCAATATCGCGATCACCTTCGGTTACGCCGAAAAGACGCCGGACGGCCACTATTACAACACCTCGATCATCACCGACCGTCAGGCCAATATCGTCGGCAAGTACCGCAAGGTCCATCTTCCGGGCCATTCCGAATACGATAGCGAACGTGCCTTCCAGCATCTCGAAAAGCGCTATTTCGAACCCGGCGACCTGGGTTTCAACGTTTGGCGCAACGAAGGCATCATCATGGGCATGGCGATCTGCAACGACCGCCGCTGGCCGGAAACCTTCCGCTGCCTTGGCCTGCAGGGCGTCGAACTGGTGACGATCGGCTACAATACACCTTCGGTGAATGCCCAGATGAGCGCCGAGGGTCTTGAAAAGCGCCTGTTCCATTCAGAGCTTTCGCTGCAGGCCGGCGCCTATCAGAACGCTACCTATGTCGCCGGCATCGCCAAGGCGGGCGTCGAGGACGGCCATCCGCTGATGGGCGGCTCGATCATCGTTGATCCGGACGGCTTCATTCTGGCAAGGGCGGTCACTGAGGAAGACGAGCTGATCATCGCCGAATGCGATTTTGCCAAATGCGACTTCGGCAAGAAGACGATCTTTGATTTCGAGCGCCATCGTCGTATCGAACACTATGGCCGCATCACGAGCCAGACCGGCGTTATCGTCGAAGTATAGGGAATAGCGAAATGACAGAGTTCGATACCGTCATCCATGGCGGCCGCATTGCCACCGCATCCGATGTTTTCGATGCCGATATCGGCATCATCGACGGCCGCATCGCTGCAATCGGCGAGAAGATCGCCGGCGGTGTCCGGCGTATCGATGCGAGCGGCAAGCTGGTGGTTCCAGGCGGCATCGAGGCACACGCCCATATCGCCCAGGAAAGCTCAAGCGGCCTGATGTCCGCCGACGACTATTATTCGGGCTCTGTCTCCGCCGCCTTCGGTGGCAATTCCTCCTTCATTCCGTTTGCAGCACAGCATCGCGGTCAGTCGATTGCCGATGTCATTTCCACCTATGACGGCCGCGCGGCGCCGCAATCGGTGCTCGACTACTCTTACCATCTGATCATTTCCGACCCGTCTGCCGCTGTGCTGGAAGAGCTGCCCGGCGTCTTTGCTCGCGGCATCACCTCCTTCAAGGTGTTCATGACTTACGACCTGATGAATATCGGCGACGGCGGCATGCTCGACATCCTGACGGTGGCGAAAACCCATGGGGCGCTCACCATGGTCCATGCCGAAAACAACGACATGGTCAAATGGATGAACAAGCGGCTGGCAGCGTCCGGCCTCACCGCGCCGAAATATCATGCCATCAGCCGCCCGGAACTGGCGGAAGAAGAAGCGATCAATCGCGCCGTCTCACTGGCGAAACTCGTCGACGCCGCGCTCTTCATCGTCCATGTCTCGACGGCTGGCGGTGCCGCCATCGTCCAGCGGGAAAAGCTTGCCGGCACGAAACTGTTCGCCGAAACCTGCCCGCAATATCTGGCGCTGACCCGCGAGGACCTCGACCGGCCGGACATGGAAGGTGCGAAATTCATCTGCTCGCCGCCGGTGCGCGATGCGGCAACCCAGGCCGCACTCTGGCGGCATGTGCAGTCCGGCACATTCGAAAGCGTGTCTTCCGACCACGCGCCTTACCGCTTCGATGCCACAGGCAAGTTCGCCAATGGCGCGGATGCCCCCTACCCCAGGATTGCCAACGGCATGCCCGGCATTGCCATACGCCTGCCCTATCTGTTCTCCGAGGGTGTCGCCAAGGGCCGTATCACGCTGCAGCAGTTCGTTGCGCTTTCAAGCACGAACGCGGCCAAGACATTCGGAGTGGCGAAAAAGGGCACAATCGCGCCCGGTTACGATGCCGACATCGTCATCTGGGACCCGGAAGCCCGCCGCACGGCAACGCTTGCCGACCAGCATGACAATATGGACTACACGCCTTTCGAGGGCATGGAAATCGAAGGCTGGCCGGTCCTCACGATGAACCGTGGCGATGTCATCGTCGAGAACGGCGCGTTGAAGGCGGAGCGTGGCCGCGGCCGCTTCATCGCCCGCAACCCGGTCGATCTCACGGGCAAGCCCGGCTACCGCGCTAAGGAACTCGATCCGGCACAGAATTTCGGCGTGGAGATCGCACCATGAGCACTATCGGTCCGATCCTCGTCATCAATCCGAACAGTTCCGAAAGCGTAACCGAAGGTCTTCGCGAGGCGGTTGCCGGCATGCAGTTTCCCGGCGGCCCGCTGATCGAGTGCGTCACCATCAAAGAGGGCCCGCCCGGCGTCGTCACCCAGCGCCATGTCGATGAGGCTTCGCTTCGCACGGCAGACCTGATCGAAAGCCGGCCGGATGCGTCCGCCTATGTACTGGCCTGCTATTCGCAGCCCGGCATTGATCTTGCCCGGTCGATTACCACCAAGCCTGTCTATGGCATTCAGGATTCGGGCGTGCTGAGCGCGCTGGCGCTCGCCGATCTCTTCGGCGTCATCGCTGTCGCCGAAGGCTCGATCCCGCGTCACTTACGCAATCTTCGTCGCCTCGGTGTCGATGGCAGGCTTGCCGGTGAGGTCGCGCTCGAAGGTTCGATCAGCGTCGCGGAAAGCGGCCATGGCGAGGAGAGCTATTCGGCACTGCTCAAGGCCGGCACGAAACTCCGCCAGATGGGCGCCGGTGCCGTCGTGCTCGG
The DNA here is from genome assembly GCF_014198105.1 of Aliirhizobium cellulosilyticum. NCBI lineage: Bacteria > Pseudomonadati > Pseudomonadota > Alphaproteobacteria > Hyphomicrobiales > Rhizobiaceae > Aliirhizobium > Aliirhizobium cellulosilyticum. Next base: position 587,080 of record NZ_JACIGW010000003.1, read on the forward strand.
CTGCGCCGGCATGTCCGGCCACCGCCGCAGGCTGGAAAAGGAACTCGGCATCCGTGTCATCGATCCGACCCAGGCCGCCGTTGCCATGGCCCTCGGCGCAGTTTTGACCTGACATCCATGACGGAAATCGAGCACAAGCCGGATATCTCGCTGCGCCTTCTCGAAATCTTCGGCGCGATGATGCGTTGTGAGACGACAGTCGAGGCAGCCGAGCAGCTGGGCATCTCCCAGCCCGCCGTGTCCAACGGCATCCGCCAGCTCGAAAACCAGCTTGGCGTGACCCTGTTCGAACGCTTGCATCGGCGGCTGGAGCCGACCGAGGAAGCGCTGCTTCTATTCGAGGAAGTCCGCCCGGTCTTCAGCATGCTGCGCAATTTCTCCGCGCGCGCCCGCTCGATCCGGCATGGCACATCGGGCCGGTTGCGGATCATGTCGACGCCGCCGCTCGGCAACACGGTTGCCCCCATGGCGCTCGCACGCTTTCTGAAGGACCGGCCGGATGTCTCGGTCGCCTACGACGTTCGCCGCCTCGAACATGTCATCGATGCGGTCCAGAGCGGTGCTGCCGATATCGGCCTCGCCATCGCGCTTGAGCGCCATCCATCAGTCAATGTCGAGGTTTTGGCGCGCACCCACATGGTCGCACTGGTGCCGAAGGAGCACGAGGTCGCGGCACGTCAGGAAGTGACGGTCAACGATCTCACGGAACATGGGTTCATCGGCCTGGAGGTCGAATCGCGCATGGGCCAGATGCTGCGCGACGCCTTCGAGCGCGACGGCATGACCTATGAGCCGCGTGTCGAAGTCCGTTATTGCGCGACGGCAGCGGTTCTGGCCGGTGCCGGAGTTGGCGCCGCTATCGTTGATCCCTATAGCGCCGCCTATCAGCCGTCTGACGGACTGGTACAGCTTCCCTTCCAGCCGCCCTGCGAGATCCCGGCGGTGATGATCACCCGCAAGGGCGTTCCACGCTCGCGCCTGCTGCATGGTTTCATCGCCGAACTGAAACGAGCCGTCGGCGATGTGTTGTGATCCCTATTTTGCCTTATCGGCGCTGCACAGCATTCGCTGACCGCCACTCATCATCCTGAAGGAGAATCCGTCTTGTCCCGTATCGTCTATCTCAATGGCGAATGGCTGCCTGAAGCCGATGCCAAGGTTTCCATTTTCGATCGCGGCTTTCTGTTTGCCGATGCGATCTACGAAGTGACCGGCGTCATCGGCGGCAAGCTTCTGGAATATGACGGTCATTCCGCCCGCCTGAAGCGCTCGATCACCGAACTGGGTATCGAATTGCCGATCTCGACCGAGGAACTGCTGGAAGTCCATCGCGAGATCGTCCGACGCAACGATCTGGCGGAGGGCCTGATCTACCTGCAGATTTCCCGCGGTGCCGCCGACCGCGACTTCGCCTTCCCGAAGCAACCGAAGCCGACACTGGTTCTCTTCACCCAGGCGAAATCGGTAATCGAAAACCCGAAGGTGAAGACCGGCATGTCCGTGGCGCTGCTACCGGACTGGCGCTGGGAGCGTCGCGATATCAAGACGGTGCAACTGCTCTATCCGTCCATGGCCAAGATGCAGGCAATGGAAAAGGGCGCCGATGATGCCTGGCTGGTGGAAGACGGTCTCGTTACCGAAGCAAGCTCGGCGACCGCCCATATCATCGATAAGAGCGGCAAGCTGATCACGCGCCCGCTGTCGAACGCCATTCTGCACGGCATCACCCGCGCCAGTGTTCTCGACATCGCCGACAAGGCCGACATCCCTTACGAGGAACGCCCGTTCTCGCCGGAAGAAGCCAAGGCCGCTGCCGAAGCCTTCATCACATCGGCAACAAGCTTCGTCCTGCCGGTAACCGTGATCGACGGCCAGCCGGTCGGCGACGGCAAGCCCGGACCGCTGACCCTGAAGCTGCGCGAGCTTTATATCGCGCACAAGGCAGCCAGCGCGATCTGATCGTGAGTATCACTTTGAGACGAGCAAGGATGAAGTAATTTTTGCTCGTCTCAAACTCTACAAACCGCTTCCATACAGGCACTTCTCAGGCCGATCCGCTCTGTCTTGCGGGCCGCCGGAGCGTTGTTGTGCGTTGCAAAAACGATTAAACTTGACTCCGTATATCACATTATATAGGTCAGCAAAGTTGACTTATTTCCTGCGGGAGTCTGGATATGGAATCGATAAACAAGGGCTTCGGTCTATATGATCCCGCAGAGGAAAAAAGCAGCTGTGGCGTCGGCTTCATAACGCGAAAGAACGGCATCCAGACCCATGATGTTTTGCTGAAGGGTCACGAGGCGCTCTGTGCGGTTCCGCATCGTGGTGGCATGTCGGCAGAAGGTGTCGGTGACGGAGCTGGTATCTCCGTGGACCTATCTCTGGGCTTTTTCCGCAAGCTGACCGGACGCCCAGATCTTCAGCCGCGCCGCTTCGGCGTCGGCAACTTCTTCCTGCCGGCAGATCCTGCATTCCATCAGGAAGCCGAGCGTCTCGTCGAGGCGGCGCTGGCGGAACAGGGTTTCGGAATTCTGCTGAAGCGTGACGTGCCGGTCGACAATGATGCGATCCGCCCTGCCGCCATCCGCCACCAATTGACGATCCGCCAATGGGTTTTCGGCTGTCACAGCGAGGCCGCTTCGCAGGCCGAATTCGACTTCCGCATCCACAAGGCACTGCTTGCGATCGAGGCGGAAGCCTATACGCGCGCCGAACTTGGCGGTCTTTACCCGATTTCGCTCAGCGCCCGCACGCAGGTGCTGAAGGGCCGCCTCAACTCGGATGAGGTCATTCCCTATTTCCGCGACCTGGTGGACCCGGATCACACGATCCACACCATGTATTTCCACACGCGGTTTTCCACCAACACGGACCCGCATCCGTCTATGGCTCAGCCGTTCCGGCAGATGGCGCATAACGGCGAGCTCAACACCGACCGCAAGAACCGCCTCTCGGAAGCAGCGATTGCCGCAGCGAAAAACGCCGCGATCATCCGCCCCAAGGGACAGTCGGACAGCTGCCGTCTCGACCAGACGCTGCAGTCCCGCGTTCTGGAAGACGGCCTCGATCTGGTGACCGCCGTCGTCTCGATGATGCCGCCGGCATGGGAAAACGACGAGACATTGTCCGCTGAAGTCGTCGCCATGCTCGAATATTTCTCGCTTTACGAGGAGAAGAACGACGGGCCGGCAGCGCTGATCTTCGGCAATGGCGATGTCATCGGCGCGCGTCTCGACCGCCTCGGCCTGCGACCGCTGCGTACTGTCGAGACGGAAGACTATCTCTGCGTCATGTCGGAAGCCGGTCAGATCGCCTTTCCGCCGGAAACCGTGCTCAATCGCGGCCGCATCGAAGCCGGCGGCATGCTGGTTTACGATCATGTCGAAAAGCGCAGCTACGGCACGATCGAAGCGCTGGAAATGCTGGCTGACCGCCGGCCATACCGCGATCTGCTGGTCGAAGCCCGTGTACGCCTTTCAGACCTACGGGAAATTCCGGCGGAAGCGCAAGGCTCTCCGCTGCGCTACAATGGCGATCTGGAGCGCCACCAGCGATACGTCGCCTATTCCCACAATCAGGAAAGCTTCAAGTTCCTGATGGACCCGATGCTTCAGACCGGCGCGGAAAAGATCTCCGCCATGGGCTACGGTAATGCCATCAACGCGCTTTCCGATCAGGAAGGCGGCGTCGCGAAATATTTCTCCCAGCGTTTTGCCCAGGTGACCAACCCGCCGCTCGACAGCATCCGCGAGGCCGACGGCATGACGCTCAGGATCGCGCTCGGCGCCAAGCCGAATATCGGCGCAAAGGCGGCAAGGCAGATCGTCGTGCCCTCGCCGATTCTCACCCATCTCGACATGCTGAAGCTGCGCGAGCAGACGGAAACGCCTTTCCGCCGCTTCGAAATGCTCTACACGCCGAACCTCAACGATGCGGATGCCAATGCGATAGCGCTTGAGGCCGGCATCGGCACGCTTTGCGACGCTATCGCAGCCTTCGCCCGCGAGGAAGGCGGGATTGCCGTCGTCACAGACCGGCATGTGGCGCGCGACCGCGCGGCACTTCCGATGATCCTCGTCGTCTCGGCGATCAACCAGAAGCTTATCGAGGAAGGCGCGCGTCTGCGTGTATCCCTCGTGGTCGAAAGCGGCCAGATTTCGTCCTCCCATCATGTCGCGGCAGCGCTCGGCTTCGGCGCTTCGGCGGTCTATCCGCTCGGCGTGCAGTTCCGCGCCGAAGAAAAGTTCGGAGCGGAAGCCGACAAGGCCTTCAAGCGCTTCGCCAAGGCGGCCGAAAAGTCGCTGATGAAGACCATGGGCAAGGTCGGTCTCTGCACCGCCGAAAGCTATGTCGCCGGCGAATTCTTCGAGCCGAATTTCCTCGATACCAGCGATCCGGTGCTCAAGCGCTACTTCCCGAACGTTAAGACGCCCGTTGGCGGCGTTAACTTCAAGGTCATCGCCCAGGCTGTCGCCGACTGGCATGCCAAGGCATTGACGGTGAAGAGCGAAGACGAAATCCCACTGCTCGGCCTGTTCAAGGAACGCGCCGAAGGCGCCGGCCATTCCTTCGGCACCACGGCCGTGCGCGGTTTCGTCGACATGACTGAGGAAAAGCCGTCCTTCGCCGAACCCGATGGCGAAGAAGATCCCTTCCTGCGCCTGCTCACCCTCAACCGCCTTGATGACGCTTTCGGCATCGATGACGCGGCCTATACCAATACAAGCTACGACCGGCTGTCCCCCGAGGCGATCAATCGTTTCACCATCACACCCGGTTACCGTTCCTTCGCGCGCATGATGTCGGAGGAACGCGGGCGTCGGCCAGCGGCCCTTCGTGACGTTCTGGCCTTCCCGGCAGACGTTACCTACGCCACGTCCCCGGACGATTTCCGCAAGGAGATGAAGCGGTTTTCCCGAAAGGGAAACAACAGTTTTCTCGTTCGCGGGTTGGGCTGCGAGGCCTTGCCGGATGACGTCTTCCGCCTGACCCTGACCGGTCCGCAGGGCGGCGATCTTGCCCGGCTTGCAGCCCTCGGCCAGTCACTGGTCGTCCGCTTCGGCGCAGATATTCTCGGCCATTGGCTGGAAGGCGGTGCGCTTGCCGTTCACGCGGGCGGCCAGGCTCTCGCTTATCTGAAGCTTCTCGGCACCGCCCCCACCGGCATTGCACTCGATGAAGTTCAGCCGGCGAGCGAAATCACGCCGCTCCTTGCATCGGGTGCCATGAGCCATGGTGCACTGGTGGCAACCGCCCACGAAGCCGTCGCCCACGGCACCAACATGGTCGGCGGCATGTCGAATTCCGGCGAAGGCGGCGAACATATCTCGCGTTACGGAACGATCCGCGCCTCTCGCATCAAGCAGTTCGCCTCCGGCCGTTTCGGCATCTGGGCCGGTTATCTGGCCGATCCGATGCTGGAAGAGCTGGAAATCAAGATCGGCCAGGGCGCAAAGCCCGGAGAAGGCGGACAGTTGCCGGCCGCCAAGGTGACGGTGGAGATCGCGGCTGCCCGTGGCGGCACGCCGGGCGTCGAGCTCGTCTCGCCGCCGCCGCATCACGATACCTATTCGATCGAAGACCTCGCCCAGCTCATCCACGACTGCAAGGCGGCGCGCGTGCGCGTCATCGTCAAGCTGGTCTCGTCTGAAGGTATCGGCACGATCGCCGTCGGTGTGGCCAAGGCGGGTGCCGATGTCATCAACGTCGCCGGCAATACCGGCGGCACCGGGGCGGCTGCAGTCACCAGTCTCAAATATACCGGCCGCGCTGCAGAAATCGGCATTGCCGAAGTACATCAGGCACTCTGCGCCAACGGCTTGCGCCAGAAGGTTCTGCTGCGCTGCTCCGGCGCGCATCAGACGGCAAGCGACGTAGTCAAGTCCGCCCTGCTCGGCGGCGACAGTTTTGAATTCGGCACGACGGCGCTGATGATGCTGAAATGCGTCATGGCGAAGAACTGCAACATCAAGTGCCCGGCCGGCCTCACCACCAATGCGGAAGTGTTTGACGGCGATCCGCGGGCGCTGGCGCAGTACCTACTGAATATCGCGCATGAAACCCGCGAAATCCTTGCGTCGCTCGGCTTCAGGTCTCTTCGCGAGGCGCGTGGCCGCAGCGATCTTCTTCACCTCCTCGATCATCCCTCCAGCGTCGGGCAGCTTGACCTCCGCGCCATGCTGCAGGTGGTCGAGGAGGTGAAGATCACCGATCCGGTCTATATGGAAAAGGATTATGCAGTCGATGATGCCTTCATCGACATGGTGCGCTCGGCACTGATCGACGGCGGCCTGCCGGTGGTCGAACTTGGCGGCAACCAGCATCTCAACAATCGCAACAAGAGCGTCGGTGGCCAGCTTTCGGTCGATATCGAGCGGATGCTGAACCACGAGCTGACCGAGGACGAGACGCGCAGCCTTCCCGCCGTGCGGCAGGACAAGCGCGGCCGCCGTTTCCTCGATGCGGGTTCGGTGAAGATCGCGACATCCGGTTCGGCCGGACAGTCCTACGGTGCCTTCTGCAACGACGGCATGATGCTGACCCATACCGGCACCTGCAATGACGGCGTCGGAAAGAGCGCCAATGGCGGCACGATCTCCGTTCGCTCGCCGGGTGGCGGTTCGCTCGAGGCCGGCGGCAACGTGCTGATCGGCAACTTCGCCCTCTTCGGCGCAACCGGCGGCCGGCTGTTCGTCGAGGGCCAGGCGGGCGACCGGTTTGCCGTGCGCAATTCCGGCTCCACCGCCGTCGTCGAAGGCGTCGGCGATTTCTGCTGCGAATACATGACCAATGGCGCCGTGCTCAATCTCGGCTCCTTCGGCAAGGGCGTCGGCAACGGCATGAGCGGCGGCTTCTTCTATCAGTATGATCCCTATCGCGACCTGCCGAAGAAGATGAGCCACGATTCCATCCTGATCGGCTCGATCGCCGATCCGACCGACCCTTATGTTGCCTTCCACGCCGACGCGATCCGCATGATGCTGGAGTGGCATGTGGAGGCGACGGGATCGGAAAAGGCCCGCTGGCTGCTCGAAAATTTCGAAAGCGAGCGCTCGAACTTCGTCTATTGCCTACCGCGCGCGCTGCTCCTCTATCAGGATAGCGATGCCATCCTGAAGGCGAAGAGCCGCAAGGACCTGATCGAGGAACTGGCGACCGCACTTGCCGGCCATCAGGTCCGCAAATTCAAGCTCGCCTATCGCGACCGCAAGCCGATCCTCAACGGCAAGGCTCCCGGTCATGGCGAGACGGACACCGAAGAGATGTTCGCGCTGATCAACAACTACACGGTGCTTTCCATGGCGCAGTCGCTTGCGATGGCGCGGGTTCCGAACGCTTTCGGCCCGTCCGAACCGGCGGTCGAGAAGGCGGTGCGCAACCTGATCCTGACCGAGGATTTCGCGCTAATGCAGAAACTGTCGCGTTACGCCCGCGAGGCGATTGCCGATTACGATGACCAGGGCCTTGCGGTTCTCGTCTCGGAAAAGCGGCTCTCGGATTATCGCCAGGCGCTCGCCGGCCGCAATACGCTGTCGATCGACAGCCCCGGCACCTATGGCTGGATCATCCAGCAGACGGAAAGCAACCGCGACCGGATCGGACGCATCCCGAGCTTCGAGGAGCTCTTTGCAACCAAGGCCGTCGGTGGCCTTGCAGCAGCCAGAGTTTGAGACAGCGCCGATGATGATCCCGCATATCCCTGAGGATGCTCCCTTCAACGGCGAACAGCGCGCCTGGCTTTCCGGCTTCATGGCCGGCCTCAACTCGCGCCTGATCGCCGGTGAGAACACCGCCAGCGCTCCGGCCTCGAGTGCTGCGCAGCCGATCCATATTCTCTACGGAACCCAGACCGGCAATTCCGAAAATCTGGCTATGGATGCGGCCGCTTCCGCCAAAAGCCTCGGCATGGCGCCGGAGGTGCGCGGCCTCGACGATATCGAGATGGACGCGCTCGCGGCCATGCGCCATGTGGTGATCGTCACCTCCACCTATGGCGAGGGCGAGATGCCGGACAATGCCCAGCTTTTCTGGGAGGCCTTGTCCGCCGATACCGCGCCGCGTCTCGAAGGCATGAAGTTTGCCGTGCTTGCCCTCGGCGATACCGGCTATGACGGCTTCTGCCAGGCCGGCAAGCTGATCGACACACGCCTCGAACAGCTCGGCGCCACGCGTATCGCCACCCGTCTAGATTGCGATATCGATTTCGAGGATGCCGCTGCCGCATGGTTTGGCGAAACCCTGCCGCTTGCGGCCGAAAAGCCGGTCGCCGGCGCAGCCACCGCGACGGCACCATCACGAGAACAAACCGGCTGGAGCCGTAAGAACCCTTACGTCTCGACAATGGCGGTCAATCGCCGCCTCTCCGGGGCAGCTTCGACCAAGGAAATCCGTCATTTCGAATTCGATCTGGCAGATAGTGGTCTCGTTTACGAAGCAGGTGATGCGCTCGGCGTTATGCCTATCAACGATCCGGCACTGGTCGATCTGCTGATCGCAAGGCTCGGCGCTGCGGCCGAGACAGAAGTCAGCGGCACCTCACTCGGCGCGCTGCTTTCCACCCAGTACGAAATCTCGACGCCTTCGCGCGACCTGATTGCCGAAGTCGAACGCCGCGCCGGCCACGAGGAACTCACCCATGTCGTCCGCAATGGCGACAAGGAAGCGCTCGATGCGTTTCTGTGGAGCAAGGACACGCTCGACCTGATCTCACTCATTCCGCAAGGCAGCCTGACTGCAGGCGAGTTCATCAATCTTCTGAAGCCGCTTCAACATCGCGCCTATTCGATCTCGTCCAGCCCGAAAGAGGCAGAAGGTAGCGTCCATCTGACTGTGGCAAGCGTCCGTTATCACGCTGCCAACCGCGATCGCGGCGGCGTCTGCTCGACCTATATGGCGGATCGGGTGACCGAAGGCGCCAGCGCAGGCATTTTCGTCTCGCCGAACAAGGCTTTTCGCGTACCCGGCAATGACGATGCGCCGATGATCATGGTCGGTCCCGGCACCGGCATCGCCCCCTTCCGCGCCTTCTTGCAGGAACGTCGTGCCCGCGGGGCGAGGGGTCGTAACTGGCTGTTCTTCGGCGACCAGCGCCGCGAGAGCGACTTCATCTATGAAGACGAGCTTTCGACGATGAGCCGCGACGGCCTGCTGACCCGCCTCGATCTCGCATTCTCGCGCGATCAGGATGCCAAGATCTATGTGCAGACCCGGATGAAGGAAAACGGCAAGGCGCTGTTTTCCTGGCTGGAAGACGGTGCCTCCTTCTACGTCTGCGGCGATGCCAGCCGCATGGCCCGCGATGTCGACACTGCCCTCGGTGAGATCATCGCCGAACATGGCGGCATGACCGCGGAAAAGGCAGCGGACTATCTGGCCGGCCTGAAGAAGGACAAGCGGTATCTCCGCGACGTCTACTGACGGCTGACTTGTGCGGTTGCGAGCCTGACAGGTCAGTGGCTCGCGGACGCGAAGATCTCGATGACGAAACAGGGCTCTTGGGTCTCAAGCCTCAAGTCACGGCTATCTGCCGGATTATCAAGGATCACGGCGTCGAGCGGGCCAAGCTCGACCTGTGACACCTGCGCCTTGCCCGTCACAACGAGGATGACGAGTGTCGCCTCAGCAGAGAACCCGATCTCGCCGCCCTGCTCTGCCCGTGTCACACGATGCGAAAAGCGCCCGCGCCGGGTCATCACATTCAGATCGGTAATCGGCCCTGCCTGAAGCACGACTTCGGTCTTGGCATCGCCCGCAAACGAAAACGGCACCGATTTGCGGCCAAGTATCGTCGACGCCATGCCTTCGACTGAAAGCATCATGCCATCCCCGGTCAGGATGCTCAGCGTCCGGTCAATGCCCGGAAAGATGGAGAACGGGCCATCGGACACGACCGGCGCCATGCTGATGCGCCAGTCGAATGTGTCAACGCTTGCGTCTTCGGGAAAGACGGCGATCTCGACCGTCTCTCCCTTGCCGTTCTTCCACGGCATGCGCCTGTGGTCGCCTGCGCGAAGAATACGCATCGGCTCAGTTTCCAAGGATGCCAGGCAGACGAAGTCCCTTTTCGGTCGCGCATTCGACGGCGATCTCATATCCCGCATCCGCGTGGCGCATGACGCCGGTCGCCGGATCGTTCCACAGCACGCGCTCTAAACGGCGGTCGGCATCTTCCGTTCCGTCGGCGCAGATCACCATGCCGGAATGCTGCGAATAGCCCATGCCGACGCCGCCACCATGATGCAGCGACACCCATGTGGCACCCGACGCCGTATTGAGCAGAGCGTTCAACAGCGGCCAGTCAGAAACCGCATCCGAACCATCCTTCATCGCTTCCGTCTCGCGGTTCGGCGAGGCGACCGAGCCTGAATCGAGATGATCGCGGCCGATGACGATCGGGGCGGAAAGCTCGCCGTTGCGAACCATTTCGTTGAAGGCGAGGCCGAGCTTGTGGCGATCACCGAGACCCACCCAGCAAATACGTGCCGGAAGCCCCTGAAACGCGATACGTTCCTTTGCCATGTCCAGCCAGTTATGCAGGTGCTTGTTGTCCGGCAGCAGTTCCTTCACCTTGGCATCGGTCTTGTAGATATCCTCCGGATCGCCGGAGAGTGCGGCCCAGCGAAACGGACCGATACCACGGCAGAAGAGCGGGCGGATATAGGCCGGCACGAAGCCGGGGAAAGCAAAGGCGTTTTCGAGACCCTCGTCCTTGGCGACCTGACGGATATTGTTGCCGTAGTCGAGTGTCGGCACCCCGGCGTCCCAGAAAGCGACCATGGCTTCGACATGCGCCTTCATCGAGGCGCGGGCAGCGATTTCGACCGATTTCGGATCGCTTTCGCGCTTGGCTTTGGCCTCCTCGACGGTCCAGCCGATCGGCAGATAGCCGTTTCGCGGGTCATGCGCCGAGGTCTGGTCGGTGACGATATCGGGCCGCGGGCCACCGGCCTGCATGCGCTTGACCAGTTCCGGAAAGATTTCGGCGGCATTGCCAAGCAGACCGACAGATTTGGCTTCGCCGGCCTTGGTCCATTGATCGATCAGGGCGAGTGCTTCATCCAGCGTCTTTGCCTTGGCATCGACGTAACGGGTGCGCAGGCGAAAATCGATGCGGGTCTCGTCGCATTCCACCGCAAGGCAGCAGGCGCCGGCCATGACGGCGGCGAGCGGCTGGGCGCCGCCCATGCCGCCGAGGCCACCGGTCAGGATCCACTTGCCCTTGAGGCTGCCGTTATAATGCTGGCGGCCGGCCTCGACGAAAGTTTCGTAAGTGCCCTGAACGATGCCCTGCGTGCCGATATAAATCCACGAACCGGCGGTCATCTGGCCGTACATGGCCAGCCCCTTTTTATCCAGCTCGTTGAAATGGTCCCAGTTCGCCCAATGCGGCACGAGGTTGGAATTAGCGATCAGCACGCGCGGCGCATCCTTGTGGGTGCGAAACACGCCGACCGGCTTGCCGGATTGCACGAGCAGGGTCTCTTCCTCGGTCAGCGTCTTCAGCGTTGCGGCGATCTTGTCGAAATCATCCCAGGTGCGGGCCGCGCGGCCGATCCCGCCGTAGACGACCAGTTCATGCGGGTTCTCGGCCACGTCCGGATCGAGATTGTTCATCAGCATGCGAAGCGGCGCTTCCGTCGTCCAGCTCTTGGCGTTGAGTTCAGATCCCCGCGGGGATCTTATGTCGCGGATGTTGTGGCGCGGATTGGTCATGACTTCTGTTCCCGTTGTTCTTTTGCAATCAGATGTCGAGCACCGGCAGGATGCCGGGAGAAATAGCGGAGGCGAGCGCGCCGGTTGCGACGAGCGCACTTGCGGCAGCAAGATCCGGTGCCATGTAGCGATCGTCTTCCAGCGACGGCACGGCGGCGCGCAGCACGCTGGCTGCCTTCTGCAGCTCTGGGCTGGTCTTCAGCGGACCGCGCAGCTCGACGCCCTGAACCGCGGCAAGCGCTTCGATGCCGAGAATGCCGAACAGGTTTTCGGTCATCGCCAGCAGACGACGGGCACCATGGCAGGCCATGGACACATGGTCTTCCTGGTTGGCGGAAGTCGGCGTCGAATCCACGGACGCCGGATGCGACATCTGCTTGTTCTCGCTCATCAGCGCAGCCGAAGTGACTTCGGCGATCATCAGACCGGAATTAAGGCCCGGCTTCTTCGAGAGAAACGCCGGCAGGCCGTAGGACAGGGCCGGATCGACCAGAAGTGCTACACGGCGCTGGGCAATCGCGCCGATTTCGCAGATGGCGAGCGCCGTCTGGTCGGCTGCAAATGCAACCGGTTCGGCGTGGAAATTGCCGCCCGAAACGACTTCGTTATCGGACAGAACCAGCGGATTGTCGGTCACCGCATTGGCTTCGATTTCCAGTGTGCGGGCAACCTGTCGCAACAGGTCGAGGCAGGCGCCATCCACCTGCGGCTGGCAGCGGATGCAATAGGGATCCTGCACACGCTCGTCGCCTTCGATATGACTTTCGCGGATTTCGGAACCGGTCAGAAGCTGGCGCAATGCGGCACCGGCGTCGATCTGCCCCTTGTGACCGCGCAGAGTGTGGATGTCCGGATGGAAGGGGGCGGAAGACCCCATGGCCGCATCGGTAGACAATGCACCGGTAACCAGTGCCGTCTGGGCGGCGCGATGGGCGCGGAACAGGCCCGCCAGCGCCAGCGCGGTCGAAGTCTGGGTGCCGTTGATCAGCGCCAGCCCTTCCTTTGCGGCGAGCACGACCGGTGTCAGGCCTGCCTTTGTAAGCGCATCGGCAGACGCCATCCGCTCGCCGGCGAAAAAGGCTTCGCCCTCGCCCATCATCGAGGCTGCCATATGGGCAAGCGGTGCAAGGTCGCCGGAAGCGCCGACCGAACCCTTTTCAGGGATGACCGGGATGACGCCCTTTGCCAGCATGCCCTCGATCAGCCGCACCAGATCCAGCCGCACGCCCGAAGCGCCGCGACCAAGCGAGATCAGCTTCAGCGCCATGATCAACCGCACGACGTTTTCCGGCAGGGCAGCGCCGATACCGCAGCAATGCGACAGGATGAGATTGCGCTGCAAGGTGACAAGATCGGCCGCGTCGATCTTGATCGAGGCGAGCTTGCCGAAGCCGGTATTGATGCCATAGACCGGCGCGTTGCCAGCGGCGATCTCGGCGATGCGACGAGCGCCCTTCTCTATGCCCGCATCAAAGGATCGATCGAGGATAGCCGGTTCGTTGTCCCAATAGATGTTTGCGAGATCGGCAAGCGGGACGCGGCCCGGATGAAGCGTGATCGTCATGCGGATACCTGCTGGCCCTTGATGGTCTGGCCTTTGAAGATACGGGAATGGAGCGGATTGAAGCCGATGCGGTAGACGAGTTCCGCAGGGCGCAAGATGTTCCAGATGGCAAGATCGGCGGACTTGCCGACTTCCAGCGTGCCTGTTTGGCTCAGAAGTCCAAGCGCGCGGGCCGCTTCACGGGTCGCGCCGGCAATGCATTCATCCACCGTCAGGCGGAACAGCGTTGCCGACATGTTCATCGTCAAAAGCAATGATGTCAGCGGAGAGGTGCCGGGATTGCAGTCTGTAGCGATCGCGATCTTCACACCGGCATCGCGCAGCGCCTGGATCGGCGGCTTTTGGGTTTCATTGATGGCGTAGAAGGCACCAGGCAGGATGACAGCCACCGTACCCGCCTCGGCCATGGCTGCAGCGCTCTCAGCATCGAGATATTCCAGATGATCGGCAGACAGCGCACCATAGGACGTCGCCATTTTTGCCCCACCGAGGTTCGACAACTGTTCGGCATGGAGTTTTACCGGAATGCCGAGCGTCTTGGCATGGTTGAAGACATGGGCCATCTCCTCGACCGAAAAGGCGATGCCTTCACAAAATCCGTCGACGGCATCGATCAGGCCTTCGGCATGCGCCTTGTCCATGCCCGGCAGCACGACATCGGTGATGTAGTCGCCGTTGCGGCCCCTGTATTCGACCGGCGTCGCATGAGCCGCGAGGTAGGAGGTCACGACGCGGACGGGGCGAACCTTTTCCAGAGCGCGCGCGGCGCGCAGCATGTTGAGCTCGCCTTCGATCGAAAGCCCGTAACCGGACTTGATCTCGAGCGTCGAGACACCCTCGGCAAGCAGCGTATCGACGCGCGGCAGCGCAGCCTCGACCAATCCATCTACGGTCAGTGCATTGGTAGCCTTGACGGAGGAGACGATGCCACCGCCTGCGCGCGCCACTTCCTCATAGGTCGCACCTTCGAGCCGCATCTCGAATTCCATCGCACGATCACCGCCGAAGACGATATGCGTATGGCAATCGATCAGACCCGGCGTGATCCAGCGCCCCTCGCAATCGATGAGCGATGCTGCCGCCTTCAAATCCGCCGGTAGATCGACCTCAACGCCGACGAATACGATCCGCCCATCCTTGGCCGCGATCGCCCCATTCTCGATGACGCCAAGCCCATTCGCGCCCTCGGCAAGGGTCGCCAGATGCGCATTTGTCCACACCGTGATGCCCGCATAACGCTCGGAATGACTGGAAGAAACACTGCCCAAGTTTTCGTTCCCGCACATTGATTGCGCCTTTCATTATGGTCGAACATGTATATACATAATAGCAATCTTGGCAAGCATGTTCTTTCACTCGACAATACACCCGTGATCAGACAATCCAACGACGGACCGGCAATCATGACCAATTCGGCTGCTTCGACGCTTCATGCAGGCTCGGCACTCCTGCCCCAGGGATGGGCTTCCAATGTGCGCATCTCGGTCACGGGCGGGGTTATCTCGAATATCGATATCGGCGTTGACGCTGACGCGACCGACGAGCGCCACTCGGTTCTCGTCCCCGCCATGAGCAATCTTCACAGCCACGCGTTCCAGCGCGCCATGTCCGGCTTGGCCGAACTTCGCGGACCGACCGACGACAGTTTTTGGAGCTGGCGCGTGCTGATGTATCGTTTTGCCCTGCAGATGACGCCGGAACAGATCGAGGCGGTTGCGGCACAGCTCTATATGGAAATGCTCGAAGCCGGCTTCTGCCGCGTCGGAGAGTTCCATTATCTGCATCACGACCGCGATGGCTCGCTTTATGCCAATATCGCAGAACATGCCGAGCGGATCGGCGCGGCGAGCGCCGAGACGGGTATTGGCCTGACCTTGCTGCCGGTCTTTTATGCCCATTCCGGCTTCCGCGGAAAGGCTCCGATCGACGGCCAGCGCCGTTTCATCAATTCGATCGAAAGCTTTGGCCGGCTGATGGAGGCCAGCCGAAAGATGCAGGCGTCGCTTCCCGGCATGCAGCTCGGCATAGCGCCGCACAGCCTGCGCGCAGTAACACCCGACGAGCTAACCGCTATTCTGCCGCTAGCCGAAGGCGGCCCCGTGCATATCCATGTCGCCGAACAGACCAAGGAGGTTGACGACTGTATCGCATGGTCCGGCGCGCGCCCGGTTGAATGGCTGCTGGACCATGCGCCGGTCGATGATCGCTGGTGCCTGATCCACGCCACCCACCTGACGGCTCAGGAAGTGGCGAATATGGCGCAAAGCGGCGCGGTCGCCGGCCTCTGCCCGATCACCGAGGCCAATCTCGGCGATGGAACGTTTGCGGCCTCCGCATTCCTTGCAAAGGGCGGTCGTCTCGGTGTCGGATCGGATTCCAACGTGCTGATTTCTCTTTCGGGCGAGCTGCGCCAGCTCGAATATTCGCAACGTCTCGCTCATCGCGCCCGCAACGTGATTGCCGCGCCGAACGGCTCCACCGGTCGCCGCCTTTTCGACGCAGCTATTTATGGCGGGGCACAGGCTCTTGCGACGAAGGCGGGGCTGGTTGCAGGCGCCCCCGCCGATATCGTTGCTCTTGATATCGGCAATGCCTCCTATCTCGCAGAGGACAGCCTGCTTGATAACTGGATTTTCGGTGGAGATCTCACAGTCGAAAGCGTCTGGGCTTCAGGCAATAAGCAGGTCGTCAACGGCCGGCACGTAGCACGAGATAAGATCCGGAAACACTTCGCAAAAACAATGCAGGCCCTGCTTAGCGGTTAAGCGGCTACTGAATTAGGGCGACTGGCGCCGGACCGATCTAGACACGACACGACAACCAGCAAGCTTTTGAAGCCGACTTTGCTGCACAAGATGCCATCAGGCTGTGAGCAGCTAGACCTGAACATGAGACACTAAGGGGGGTATTTCGCCCCCTCAACGCTTGCTTAATTGATCACCGGCTCAGACACTTTGGCACCGAATTCTGTCTTTAGAAAATCGAAGTCACAGCCCTTGTCGGCCTGTTCGATATGTTTGGTGAACATGAAGCCATAGCCCCGCTCGTAGAGCGGCTCGGGTGATACCCAGGCAGCCTTGCGTGCCGCCAGTTCATCATCCGGGACGAGCATGTTGAGGCTGCGGGCCGGAATATCGAGCTCCACCATATCCCCCGTTTTCAACAGAGCAAGCGGTCCACCGACGAAGGCTTCTGGTGCGGCGTGCAGCACGCAGGCCCCGAAACTCGTTCCCGACATGCGGGCATCGGAAATCCGCACCATGTCCCGCAGGCCGAGTTTCAAAAGCGCTTTCGGCATCGGGATCATCCCCCATTCCGGCATTCCCGGTCCGCCCTGTGGCCCTGCATTGCGCAACACCAGCACCGTTTCCGGCGTCAGTGGATAATCGGGATCGTCGATAATCTTCTTCAGTTCCGGATAGCTGTCGGCCACCAATGCCGGACCCTGGTGCCGGTGAAATTTCGGATCGCAGGCCGCGGGCTTGATCACTGCTCCATCCGGACAAAGATTGCCCTTCAAGACGGCCAGCGACCCTTCGTGATAGACGGGATTGGACAGCGGCCGGATGACATCCTCGTTCCAGATCTTAACATCATCCAGTCCATCCGTGAGCGGCTTGCCTGTAACGGTGATAGCAGTCGGATCCAGCTTGTCGCCAAGCTGCTTCATCAGCGCCCGCAAGCCCCCGGCATAGAAGAAATCCTCCATCAGATAGGTCGCGCCTGAAGGACGGATGTTTGCGATAACCGGCGTCGTGCGGCCGATGCGGTCAAGATCCTCTAGTTCCAACGGCACGCCGGCGCGGCGCGCCATGGCGATCAGGTGGATGATCGCATTGGTCGAACAGCCCGTCGCCATCGCCACTGTGACGGCGTTGGTGACAGCAGCCGGCGTGATTACCTTTTCGGGCGTCAGATCCTCCCACACCATCTCGACGATCCGCCGGCCGCAGGTGGCCGACATGCGCTGATGGTTGGCATCGGCCGCCGGAATGGAGGAAGCATTCGGTAAGGTGAGCCCCATCGCCTCGGCAATCGCCGTCATCGTGGACGCTGTGCCCATGGTCATGCAATGGCCGTAGCTGCGGGCGATACCGCCTTCGATCCCCTGCCATTCCTCCTTTGAAATCGTTCCGGCCCGCCGTTCATCCCAATATTTGAAGCCGTCTGTGCCGGAGCCCAGAGCCTTTCCGGCATAGTTACCGCGCAGCATCGGCCCGGCCGGCAGGTAGATGAAAGGCAGTCCCATCGACACCGCGCCCATGACCAGTCCCGGCGTGGTCTTGTCACAACCACCCATCAGCACCGCACCATCAATCGGGTGCGATCGGAGCAGTTCCTCTGTCTCCATTGCCAGCATGTTGCGATAGAGCATGGTCGTCGGTTTGACGAAATTTTCCGAGAGCGACAGCGCCGGCAGTTCCATCGGAAAGCCGCCTGCCTGCAAGACACCACGCTTCACCCATTCAGCCCGTTCGCGAAAGTGCATGTGGCAGGGCTGCGCATCCGACCATGTGTTGATGATCGCAATGATCGGCCGACCTTCCCAGTCTTCCGGCGCATAGCCCATCTGCATGGTCCGCGACCGATGGCCGAACGACCGCTGGTCGTCCGGCATCATCCAGCGCGCCGAACGCAGTTCCTCATACGTCTTTTTCCTGATCGTCATTCTTCACTCCTCGCACCATAAGGCGCTGCCAATCGGCTCATCAGAAGCTGATTCCGTTGCCTGAAATGAAAGCCGAAAGCGCAGCTTGCTGCTGTGCCGTCAAAGGCCAGGCCGAGGGCGGGCGTGCTGGGCCACAATCATGCCCAATCAGCGCCAGCGCGGCCTTCACCCCGGTCACATTCGTCCCGTTCATCTCTTCAGCTCGAACCGACTCGAAATCCTTCATGCCGTCGATCAGCCGGTTGGCGCCCGTATAGTCACCCGTCGCAAGTGCGGCATGAATGGCAACTGACCTTTGCGGCCAGACATTGATGAGGCCGGACGTGAACCCTCGCGCACCAACCGCATAGAATACCGGTGCCCAGATCTCCGCCAGACCGCCCACCCAGACGATCTCCGGATCGCAGGCCGCCATCGCTTCCGATAGTTTCAATGGGTTTGGCGTTGCCCATTTGACGCCGATGACGGAGGGCAGCGCGCACAGATCCGCAATCGCCCTGGTGCCGATTGCATTATTGCGCAGATAAAGCACGACCGGCAACCCGTCTGCCGCATCCGCCACCGTCCGCACATAATCGACAAGCCCGCGTGGGGAGTAAAACGGATCCGGTGGCTGATGGACCATCAGCGCCGAAGCGCCGGCTTGACGCGACACGGATGCCAGCCGACAGGCATCACGTATGCCTCGCCCGACGCCGGCTACCAGTGGCACCCGGCCGGCCACATGTTCGGTCGAGGATTGTACCATCGCCTCCGCCTCGTCGAGCGTCAGGGCGTAAAACTCGCCGGTATTGCCATTGGCGACCATGATATGGACGCCCGCGGCGATCGCCCGATCGATGATCGGCTCCTGCATCTCCGGCAGGATATCGCCGTTATGATCGTAAGGCGTGACCAGAATGCCGGATATGCCGGTAAGGGCGGATTTCAGATCCTGCATCATTGCGTCCTACTCCGTAAATGCCTCTTCGCGCTTGCGGCTGATGCTCGGCGAAAGCACGAGCGCCAGAACCACGACGGCGAAGATCAGAAGCGAAAGGCTGAGCGGGCTGCGCACGAAAATCGACGGATCGCCCTGGCTGATCAGCATCGCACGGCGCAAATTCTCCTCCAGCATCGGCCCAAGAATGAAGCCCAGAAGCAACGGCGCCGGTTCGAACCGCATTTTGCTGAGCGCAAAGCCGATGACGCTGAAACCCGCCATGACGAATACGTCGAAGACGCTGTTGTTGATGCTGTAGGCGCCGATGCAACAGAAGCCGATAATAGCAGGGAAAAGGAGATGATACGGCACGGTCAGCATTTTCACCCAGAGCCCGATCAGCGGCAGGTTAAGGATGACAAGCATGAGGTTGCCCGACCACATTGAAACAATCATACCCCAGAACAGAGCCGGCTCGTCCGAGATGACGTTCGGACCGGGGGTGATACCCTGTATGATCATGGCGCCGACCATCAACGCCATCACCGGGTTGCCGGGAATGCCGAGCGTCAGCATCGGAATGAATGAGGTCTGCGCGCCGGCATTGTTGGCGGATTCCGGTGCTGCAACGCCTTCGATCGCCCCTTTGCCGAATTCGGCGCGGTTTGGGGAAATCCGTTTTTCCATCGCATAGGAAGCAAACGAGGCAAGCATCGCTCCACCGCCGGGCAGGATCCCGAGAAAGGAACCGAGGGCGGTGCCGCGAAGGACGGGGGCGATGATCCGCTTGATATCCTGCCCAGTCAGCATCAGTCCGGTGACGCGTTTCACACCCACCGAACGCTCATGCTCGCCTTCCAGGTTGCGCAGGATCTCGCAGATCCCGAAGATACCCATGCTGACGGCAACGAAGTTCAAACCGTCATAGAGTTCGGGAATATCAAAAACATAACGCGGCGTGCCGCTCTCCACATCGGTGCCGACCGTGCCGAGGATCAATCCGAAGACGATCATTGCAAATGCCTTCAGCAGCGACCCGCTGGCAAGCGCAACCGAAGCGACGAGACCCAGCACCATCAGCGAAAAATATTCCGCCGGCCCGAAATTCAGCGCTACGGCTGCCAGAGGCGGTGCGGCAACAGCAAGAAGGATGGTTGCCACTGTACCTGCGAAAAACGAACCGAGTGCCGCCGTAGCAAGCGCCGCACCGGCTCTGCCGTTGCGCGCCATCTGATACCCGTCGATTGCAGTAACAACCGAGGAGCTTTCGCCCGGCAGATTGATCAGGATCGCCGTTGTCGAGCCACCATACTGCGCACCATAGAAGATGCCAGCCAGCATGATCAGTGCCGATTCCGGCGGCAAGCCGAAAGTGATCGGCAACAGCATCGCGATCGTCGCCGTCGGCCCTAGCCCCGGCAGTACACCGATCGCGGTGCCGAGCAGGCAGCCGATAAAGCCATAAAACAGGTTCATCGGCATGAAGGCGGTCGAAGCACCGAGCCAGAGGTTAGAGAAGATATCCATAAGCAATCCATTCCGTTTCGTCGGCTAGTCAGAAAGCACTTGTGAGAGCCCGCTAGAAAAGTTCGCCGATAAAGGGGATCCAGGGGCCAAAGGCTGAGACCGGAAGCGACAGGAGCTTGGTGAAAAGCAACACGGAACAGGCAGCAAGAAACAGTCCAAGCAGAATTGAATGTCGCCAATTGGCATAGCGGCTGGCGGTCGCTACGCCGACGATCAGCAGCAGCATTGTCGGTGCCAAACCAAGCCCCGCAAGCGTGAGGCCGAAGCCGATCGGCCCGAGAATTACCAGAAAATAGGCCTTCCAGTTCCAGGTTTCTGGATCACCTGCTTCGGCATCGACCATCAGCGACTGCACGACGATCAACGCACCAATAGCCATCAGGAGAAGGCTCAACATGGTCGGGAAGTAACCCGGCCCCATCTGGAAGGAGTTCCCGACTTCAAGTTCCCGGCCGAACCAGATGAACAGCAAGCCGACACAGATCATCGTCACGCCGCCGACGAAGTCGCGGCTGTTTCTAATTTTCAGCATGGCATGATACTCGCGTGTGAAAGACATGCCGGCCGGGAACTGGATCCGGCCGGCAGATTGGCTCATTGCAGCGGCACGTTCGCGGCCTTGATTACGTCAGCCCACTTTGCCGTTTCCTTGTCTATAAAAGCCTGGAACTCGGCCGGCGTATTACCGACCGGCGTCACGCCCATCGCCTTGAGCTTTTCCTGCATCGCAGGCTCCGCGATAATGGCCTGAACTTCCTTGCTGAGCTTTTCGACGATTTCCGGCGGCGTGCCGGGAGGAGCGAAGAGGCCATGCCACGAGGTCGCCTCGAAGCCGGGAATCGTGCTTGCCATGGTCGGCACGTCGGGCAGCAAATCAGCCTTTCCGAGGCTGGTGACAGCCAGCGCCTTCACCTTGCCCGCCTTCACCTGCTGGGCGGCCGTCGGAATATTGTCGAACATCATATCCACATGGCCGGCCACGACATCGAGGATCGCCTGACTGCTACCCTTGTATGGCACGTGAGTAATCTTGATGCCGGCTTTGGTCGCGAGAAGCTCGCCGGCCAGATGGATCGAGGTGCCGACGCCGGAAGACGCATAGGTATGCTTGCCCGGCTCGGTCTTCAGGAACGCGATCAGCTCCTCTACATTGTTCGCCTTTATCTTGTCCGGGTTGACAACGAGCACGTTCGGCAGGCTGGCGATCAGCGAAATAGGTGCGAAACCTTTCTCTTTGTCGTAAGGCAGCGCCTTATAGAGCGTCTGGTTGATCGCGTTGGAGCTGACCGTACCCATGCCGATCGTATAGCCGTCAGGCTTCGAACGAGCGAGGTCGCCCAGACCGATGTTACCACCCGCGCCGGGCTTGTTCTCCACGATGAAACGTTGCCCAAGGCGCTTGTCCAGTTCCTCGGCAACGAGACGGCCGAACGTATCGGTATTGCCGCCCGCTGCGAATGGCACGACGACGGTCACGGTCTTGGTCGGATAATCCTGCGCGTGGCTCGGTTGCAAGCCGACGACACAGATAGCGGTCGCAGCGGCCGCAATCGTCATGAAACGTTTGAGCTTCATATTATTTCCTCCAATTATCCGGCCTCCTGCCGGTCCCAATCCTCCATTCCCCGACCCTCCGACGAAGAAATGAAAGCGCTTTCATTGTAACTTCAAAATCCTCATCCGCAACCGCGGCGTGAAAAATTTTAAGTCATTAATTTCAATTGATTAGAACTTTTATCGCTAAATTTTGCGGTTTATCGCTTGATAAAAGCTATAATGAAAGCGTAACTCATTTTCACAGGAATGAGTGTCATGACCGATTACGATAAAAGCAAGCATATCAGGAACGGCGGTCCGGTGACGCTTGCCGATATAGCCAAACTCGCCGGCGTCTCGCCAGTCACCGTTTCGCGCGCCATCAACACTCCGGCGCTGGTCAAGCCGCACACACTGGAAGCGATCGAAAAGGTCATTGCCCGCACCGGCTATGTGCCAAACCTGCTTGCCGGCGGCCTGGCGTCACGCCGCACGAGGCTGATCGCCGCGATCGTCCCTTCGGTCGCCAGCACCATTTTTGCCGAAACCATCGAAGGGCTCAATGCCGAACTCGTCTCCGCCGGCTATCAGCTTCTGCTCGGCCTGTCAGGCTATGACCCCGGCCGCGAGCTGGAACTGACCCGTGCCATTCTTGCCCGTCGGCCGGACGGCATCATCCTCACCGGCATTACCCATATGAAGGAAACCCGCGCCATGCTCACGGGCGCGTCACTGCCTATAGTGGAAATATGGGACTCTACCCCCTCGCCGCTCGACACCGCCGTCGGCTTTTCCCATGCAGCAGTCGGTCGGTTGGTTGCCGAGCATCTGCTGATCCGGGGCTATGACCGCTATGCGCAGGTCGGCGCCAACGACCCGCGCGCCGTTCAGCGCCGCGATGGTTTCGTCAATCGGCTGAAAGGGATTGCCGAGGTCGAGTTGCCGGAACTGGATATGAATTCACCCTCCACCTTCCGCGACGGACGCATGGCGATGGCGCAACTTCTCGATCGCGGAGGAGGCTCGCTCGGCGTCTTTTGCTCATCGGACGTGGTCGCGCATGGCGCACTGGCTGAAGCTCATGCACGCGGCTGCAACATGCCGGGGGATCTCGCCATCATAGGGTTTGGCGATTTCGATTTCGCCCCGCACACCCATCCGCCGCTGACAACGGTCCGTATCGACCGTCGCGATATCGGCACCAAGGCGGCCCGCTCGATTCTTCGAAAAATAGCGGGTGATACAAGTGTGGAGGCGATGATCGATATCGACTTCCACATCGTTGCTCGCGGCACCGCCTGATTCAAGGTTTCTTGCCGAATTCGGCCGTGCCGCGCGTCCAATGTCCCGCCTGCTCTGATAGCGTGATCCCAAGTCCGGGCCGGTTTGGCACCAGCATGCGTCCCCCCTTGATTTCCAGCCGCTCGTTGAACAGGGGATCAAGCCAATCAAAATGCTCTACCCAAGGCTCAAGTTCGTAGGCTGCAGCGAGATGCAGATGGATTTCCATGGCAAAATGCGGCGCGAGCTGCAGCTTTTTCGCCTCAGCCAGCGCACAGATCTTCAGGAACTGCGTGATGCCGCCGACACGCGGTGCGTCCGGCTGGATGAAGTCGACAGAATTATTCTGGATGAGCGCAATATGCTCCAGCACGCTCGCCAACATCTCACCGGTCGCGATCGGCGTATCGAGCTGGGCTGCCAGCGCGGCATGTCCTTCGACGTCATACGCGTCGAGCGGCTCTTCAATCCAGGTTAGATTGTAAGGCTCCATGAGCCGACCGAAACGCATCGCATTCGGGCGGTCCCATTGCTGATTGGCATCGACCATCATTGCAGCACGGCCACCGATCCGGTCATGCACGGCGGCGACGCGCTTGAGGTCAACCGCCATATCCGGTTGCCCGACCTTGATCTTGATCCCGCCAATACCGGCCGCGATCGACTGCTCGACGTTGTCGAGTACCTCTTCGATCGGCGAGGAAAGAAAGCCACCGGACGTATTGTAGCATTGCACGCTGTCGCGATGTGCGCCGAGCAGTTTGGCAAGCGGCAGTCCGGCACGCTTGGCTTTCAGATCCCACAGCGCGACGTCAAAGGCAGCGATTGCCTGCACCGCAAGCCCGCTGCGCCCAACGGAAGCCCCCGCCCAGCAGAGTTTGTTCCAAAGCTTGCCTATATCGTTCGGGTCTTCGCCGATCAGGACATGGGCGATTTCCTTTGCATGCTCATATTGTCCCGGCCCGCCGGCGCGTTTGGAATAGCTGAAGCCAATGCCGCTGTGACCGTGCTTCGTCTCGATTTCAGCGAAGAGGAACGCCACTTCCGTCAGCGGTTTTTGTCGTCCGGTGAGCACTTTCGCATCGCTGATCGGCGTCTTCAGTGGCAAGAAGACCGACGACAGCTTGATCCAGGCAATACTGTCGGCTCCGACCGTCGTCCTTTGCGGATCATTCGCTACTGGCAACTGCGTGTCCATGTTTCCACCCCATGTTCGGCTGCTCGGAGCCACATCCTCGCTTGACCAATAATCTCGAGATCAATTTAAGTCCAAGTCGATTATTATTGAATATCGATACAAGGATTGAATAGATGTTGGATATGGGTCAGGTCCGATCCTTTGTTATTCTGGCATCCGAGCTGAATTTCAGCCGGGCAGCCAGACGACTGAACATCACTCAGCCACCGCTCAGCCGGCAAATCAGGCTGCTGGAGCAGGAACTCGATGTGAAACTGGTGGAGCGCACGAGCCGTCGCGTCACACTCACCGCGGCAGGAATGACGTTTCTTGCCGAAGCACAAAGGTTACTTGAGCAAAGCGACGCCGCGATAACGGCAACACGGAGGGCTGCGCGGGGCAGCGCCGGATCCATAAAGATCGCCTTTGTCGGAGCCGCCACATATAGCTTCCTGCCCAAATTCATAGGCCAGGCACGCGCCGCAGCACCGCAGATCGAGCTTGAGCTTGTGCAGATGGAAACGTCCGAGCAGCTTCAAGCCATCAATGCCGGCGATATCGACCTCGGCCTCTCACGTCCGCTTGCCGGCACACACCATCTCGAAAGTATCTGTGTTGCACATGAGCCCATGATGCTGGCCATACCTCGTGCACATCCACTCGCCACCAAGCGCCGCCCTGGCCTGGATGCACTCAACGGCGAACCCTTTATCAGCTTCTCGACGCCAGCCCGCTACCTCCACGACAAACTGACGAGGCTGATGGCTGACAATTCGGTCACACCCCGGATCGTTCAAAGCATGACCCATTCGCAGGCGATCCTATCGTTGGTCAGTGCCGGAATAGGTCTGGCAATCGTGCCCGCCGGCACACAGAACGCTTGTTTCGACAACGTCGTGTTTCGCCCGATGGATCTGCAGCAAGAATGTATTGCCGAACTTCATGCCATCTGGAGCCCGAACAACCGGAATGCGCTACTGCCAGACATCTGCGGCCTTGTATCTGCCATCGACAGCTAAGGTTCGCAGGGATTAGCGAGGCTTTCAGATATCTGCATCCCGATAGGGATGAGTTCCGAAAAACTCGACCATAAAGTCAATGCCAAGCGATTTTGAGGAAAACCGATGCTCTTACCGCCGATGCGAATAGCTGATCTCAGGCCTCCATATCCTATGTTCTCAACTGCCCATATCTGACCCGTCCCATGCCTGATTTTTTATCAGATACACTTGTAACGCATCGCCTACCCTCGGAGAAAAAATCTAAACAACTGACAAAATTATGAAATTTCAGTTTCACAATTGTTGGCATGAAACCTGCTTCTCTTTATTCGACTGGGCAAAAGTCCAGCACGGATTAAAAAAGAGGGAACGGTATGACAAAAACATCTTTGAGGAACTGGCGTAACGGGGGATTTTTGAAGACCCTGCGGACGGCAACGATACTCGGCGTGGCTTTTGCTGCCACTGCGAGCTCGGCATTTGCTGCCGGGACGCTCCGGATTGGCATGACGGCATCCGATATTCCCCTGACCACCGGTCAGACGGACCAGGGCGGCGAAGGCCAGCGCTTCATGGGATACACGGTCTACAACTCGCTGATTGAGTGGGACCTCAGCAAAGCCGACAAGCCCTCTGCGCTGATCCCCAGCCTTGCGACGTCCTGGACTGTCGACCCGGCCGACCATACCAAATGGACATTCAAGCTGCGTGACGGCGTGAAATTCCACGACGGAAGCGTCTTCAATGCCGATGCGGTCGTCTGGAACCTCGACAAGCTCCTGAAGACCGACGCCCCGCAATTCGACCAGCGCCAGTCGGCGCAGGGCAAATCGCGCATTCCGGCGGTTGCCAGCTACAAGGCGATCGATCCGACGACCGTCGAGATCGTCACCAAGTCTCCTGATGCGACCCTGCCCTATCAGATCAGCTGGATCCTGATGTCCTCGCCGGCAAACTGGGAAGCCCAGGGCAAGAGCTGGGAAAAGGTCGCGCAGCATCCTTCCGGCACCGGCCCGTGGAAGATGGAAAGCGGATTTACCCCGCGCGAACGTGCCGAACTGACACCCAACAAGGGTTATTGGGACGAAGCCCGCATCCCGAAGCTCGACAAGCTGGTGCTGATCCCGCTGCCGGAACCGAATACCCGCGTTGCAGCTCTGCGTTCCGGCCAGGTCGACTGGATCGAAGCCCCGGCACCGGATTCCGTCAAGTCGTTGAAGGATGCAGGGTTCTCCATCGTCACCAATGCCTACCCGCATAACTGGACCTGGCATCTGTCCCGCGTCGAAGGCTCGCCGTGGAATGACGTTCGCGTCCGCAAGGCCGCGAATCTCGCGGTCGACCGCGACGGCCTGAACGAGCTGCTCGGCGGTCTGTCCATTCCCGCCCAGGGCTACCTGCCACCCGGCCACCAGTGGTTCGGAAAGCCCGACTTCAAGCTCGAATACAATGTCGAGGAAGCCAAGAAGCTGATGGCGGAAGCGGGTTACGGCCCGGACAAGCCGATCACCACCAAGGTCGTCATCTCGTCCTCCGGTTCGGGCCAGATGCTGCCGCTCGCGATGAACGAATATATCCAGCAGACGCTCGCCGAAATCGGCATCAATGTCGAATACGAGGTGATGGACTGGAACACGGTCATCAATGTCTGGCGCGCCGGCGCCAAGGATGCCAGCGCCAAGGGTGCGACGGCTGTCAACTACAGCTACTTCATCCAGGACCCCTTCACCGCGCTCATCCGCCAGTCGCAATGCAACCTCGCACCGCCGAACGGCACCAACTGGGGTTATTACTGTGACCCGGAAATGGATGCCCTGTTCAACAAGGTGCGCACCACCTTCGATGCCGCCGAACAGGACAAGGTGCTGCAGCAGGTCCACGAGAAATATGTCAACGATGCGCTGTTCCTGATGGTGACGCATGACGTCAACCCGCGAGCCATGAACACCAAGGTCAAGGGTTTCGTGCAGGCGCAGAACTGGTTCCAGGATTTCTCGCCGATCACCGTCGATCCCTGATGCCCAACGCCCGGATCGTGCCCTAAAGGGCGCGATCCCCCTCGTTCAGGTTTTCCGGAGAAGCTCATGCTCGTCTACGCCTTTAAACGGCTTCTGCATGTCATACCCGTCGCGATCGGGGTAAGCATCGTCTGCTTCATGCTCATCCATATCGCCCCCGGCGATCCTCTCGCCGCCATCCTGCCGACAGATGCCTCGCTCGAATTGCAGGCGCAGATGCGCTCCTTCTACGGTCTCGACCAGCCGCTTCCGGTGCAATACGCGCTCTGGGCCTGGCATGCCCTGCAAGGCGATCTCGGCACCTCGATTGCCACCGGCCGCCCGGTTCTGGCCGAAATTCTCAGCGCCTCGGTCAACTCGATCATCCTCGCAGTTGCCGCCACTCTCATCGGCTTCACCTTCGGCTCTGCCCTCGGCTTCCTCGCAGGTGTCTTCCGTGGAGGTTGGATCGACCGCATCGCCTCCGGTCTTGCCATGCTCGGTGTCAGCGTGCCGCATTACTGGCTCGGCATGGTTCTTGTCATCGCCTTTTCCGTATCGCTCGGCTGGCTGCCGTCGATGGGCGGCGGTCCCGGCGGTTCGGACGGACGAAGCTTCAGCTGGGATTATATCCAGTATCTCATCCTGCCGGCCGTCACCATGTCGGTCATCCCGATGGGCATCATCGCCCGCACCATCCGCTCGCTCGTCGCCGATATCCTGTCACAGGATTTCGTCCAGGCGCTGGCCGCCAAGGGGCTGATGACCAAACATGTGATGCGCCACGTGATCCGCAATGCAGCGCCGACGGCGATTTCCGTCATGGGCCTGCAACTCGGCTACCTGCTTGGCGGCTCGATCCTGATCGAAACCGTCTTCTCCTGGCCCGGCACTGGTTTTCTGCTGAACGGAGCGATCTTCACCCGCGACCTGCCGATCCTGCAGGGCACGATCCTGGTGCTCGCAATGTTCTTCGTCATCGTCAATCTCGTCGTCGACGTGCTGCAAAGCGCCATCGATCCGCGCATCCAGAGGAGCTGAACATGGCCGTCATAACAGCCGAAATCGCGCCTGCTGCGCCGGTTTCCGTGCCGAAATCCCCCGGTTTCTGGAGCGGCGTCCTGCAGCGTCTCTGTCGTGACCCGGTGGCGCTCGCGGCACTCGCCGTCCTCATCATCATCGTCGTGGTCGCCATCCTCGCGCCCTATATCGCCCCTTACGACCCGACCAAGGGCAGTGTCATCCGAAGGCTGAAACCTATCGGCACCGAGAGCTATATTCTCGGCACCGACGAACTCGGCCGCGACATGCTCTCGCGTCTCATCTACGGCGCCCGCCTGTCGCTCATCATGGGCGTCATCCCGGTGCCGATAGCCTTTGTCATCGGCTCGATCATCGGCATCGTCGCCGGTTATGCCGGCGGCATCACCAACACGCTGATCATGCGCACGGTCGATGTCTTCTATGCCTTCCCCTCGGTCCTGCTCGCGGTCGCCCTTTCCGGCGCACTCGGTTCGGGCCTGACGAATGCGCTCGTTTCGCTTACCGTCGTTTTCATCCCGCAGATCGCCCGCGTCGCCGAAA
Source organism: Aliirhizobium cellulosilyticum (assembly GCF_014198105.1). Lineage (NCBI taxonomy): Bacteria > Pseudomonadati > Pseudomonadota > Alphaproteobacteria > Hyphomicrobiales > Rhizobiaceae > Aliirhizobium > Aliirhizobium cellulosilyticum. Next base: position 616,050 of record NZ_JACIGW010000003.1, read on the forward strand.
GCGTCACCACCCAGATCCGCAGCCTCGATTATGTCGATGCAGCGCGTGCCTCCGGCGCCCCGGCATTCACGATCATCCGCGTCCATGTTCTCGGCAACGTGCTCGGGCCGATCTTCGTCTTCGCCACCAGCCTGATTTCCGTCTCGATGATCCTTGCTTCCGGCCTCTCCTTCCTCGGTCTCGGCGTGCGTCCGCCGGATGCCGAATGGGGCTTGATGCTGAATACGCTGCGCACCGCGATCTACAACAACCCGGCAGTCGCCGCCCTTCCCGGCGTAATGATTTTCGTCACCTCGATCTGTTTCAACCTTTTCTCGGACGGCCTGCGCCAGGCAATGGATGTGAAATCATGAGGACAGTCGCAGAGACCACCATTCCCGACCTTCCGCTCGGCGAACGCGGGGGCCCGGCCCAGCCGCTGATCTCGGCCCGCGGCCTGATCAAGCATTTCCCGATCAAGGGTTCGGGCTTCCTGCAGCCGAAAAAGGTCGTGCGCGCCGTCGATGGCGTCGATTTCGACATATTGAAGGGCGAGACACTCGGCGTCGTTGGCGAAAGCGGTTGCGGCAAGTCCACCACCGCCCGGCTTTTGATGCAGCTCATTATTCCAGACCAGGGCGACATCCTGTTCGATGGCGAAACGGTCGGCGGCGCGCTGCCGCTCGCGCAATACCGCCGACAGGTGCAGATGGTGTTCCAGGACAGTTACGCCTCGCTCAATCCGCGCCTGACAATCGAAGAGTCCATCGCCTTTGCCCCCCGCGTCCATGGCGTGCCGCAGGCAAAGGCGATTGCCCGCGCCCATGACCTGCTCCACCGCGTCGGCCTTGAACCGGTCCGCTTTGCCGGCCGTTATCCGCACGAACTCTCCGGCGGCCAGAGACAGCGTGTCAACATCGCCCGCGCTCTGGCGCTCGAACCGCGCCTTGTCATCCTCGACGAAGCCGTTTCGGCACTCGACAAATCGGTTGAAGCGCAGGTGCTCAATCTGCTTCTCGACCTCAAGCGCGATTTCGGCCTCACCTACCTGTTCATCAGCCACGATCTCAACGTCGTACGCTTCATGTGCGACCGGGTGATGGTGATGTATCTCGGCAAGGTCGCCGAGGTCGGCACGCGCGAGGCGATCTACGAGAATACGAAACACCCCTACTCAGCCGCCCTCCTCGCCTCCATGCCGAAGATGGATCCGGCGGAGCGCACCGAGGAACCGCCGCTTTCCGGCGATCCGCCGAACCCGATCGACCCGCCATCGGGCTGTCGGTTCCACACCCGGTGCAGCATGGCGGAAGGCGTCTGTTCTGCCACGCCCCCTCCCCTTGCGGTCGTCTCGGGAGAACAGCAGGCCGCCTGCCTGATGTCGGTTCCCGGCTCCGGCCACAGCCATGCACCAAAACCTGCACTCGAATTGATGGAGGCCTGAGATGAGCGAAGAGCAGACAGTTATCGATATCCGCGACCTCTCAGTTACCTTCCATCGCAGCCGCAAGCCGGTGAAAGCCGTTAACGGCGTCAGCCTGTCGGTCAAGGCCGGCGAAGTGGTGGCGCTTCTCGGCGAATCCGGTTCGGGCAAGAGCGTCACCATGCGCTCCCTGCTTCGCCTGCATCCGAAGGGCACGGATATCGCCGGCAGCATGACCGTTTCCGGTCGCGATGTGATGGCGCTTTCGACACGCGAACTCGGCCAATTGCGCGGCGCCACCGTCTCGATGGTCTTCCAGGAGCCGCGTCTCGCGCTCGATCCGGTCTACACGATTGGCCGGCAGATCGAGGAAACCATCATGCGGCACGAAAAAGTGTCGCGGCAGGCAGCGTCCGAACGGGCACTCGCACTCTTTCAGAAAGTGCGCATTCCCTCGCCCGAACGGCGGCTGAAGAATTACCCGCATGAAATGTCGGGCGGCATGCTGCAGCGCTCGATGATCGCCATGGCACTTGCCTGCAATCCGAAAGTCCTCCTCGCCGACGAGCCGACGACCGCGCTAGATGCGACGGTTCAGATCCAGATCCTGCTTCTGATCCGCGAGCTGCAGAAGGAATACGGCCTCTCGGTCATCTTCGTCACCCATGATATCGGCGTCGCGGCCGAAGTGGCAGACCGCATCGCCGTCATGTATGCCGGCCGGATTGTCGAGGAAGGCAGGGTCGGCGACATCATCCGCGATCCGAAACATCCCTATACCAAGGGTCTTCTCGGCGCCCGTGTCGAACTCGCGCATGGCCGCGACCGGCTGGTGACGATACCCGGTTCGCCACCAGATCTTGCCGCTATGCCGCCCGGCTGCGCGTTCGCACCGCGCTGCGGCCAGGCCTCGGACATATGTCTCAGGGACGTGCCGCCCTTGAAGCCGATCGGAGAGACGGGCAATATCGCCTGCATTCAGTATGCCTGAACTGAAGTACAAGAAAAAACGCAATGACAAAGGGAGGCAGTCGTGCGGTCGTGCACGGCTCGAGACATGACGCATATCACCTTGATCAACCCGAATACATCAACGGCTACCACAGCCATGATGACCGATATCGCACGCAAATATCTGCCTGCGGAGGCGACCGTCGAGGGTGTCACCGCGGCCAATGGCGTGCCGATGATCCTTGATGAGAGGCAGCTTGGAGCAGCCACTGACGGCGTCATCGAAATGGGGCTCGCCAAATCGGGCACGTCGGATGGGCTGATCATCAGCGCCTTCGGCGACCCGGGGCTCGATCGGCTGCGGGAGATTTGCGATATTCCGGTGGTCGGCATATGCGAAGCGAGCATGTTGGAAGCCTCGCTCGGTGGGCGGCGCTTCGGCATCGCGACAGTAACGCCGGATCTTGTCGAGAGCTTTGCCGGAAAGGCCGATGCATTGGGCCTAACCCCGCTCTTCACCGGCACGCGGCTGACGAGCGGAGATCCGGTAGCACTTGCATCCGATCCTCAACGCCTGCATGCGGCACTGGCCGTCGCGGTGCGCGAGTGCTTCGAACAGGATGCCGCAGAAGCGGTGATCATCGGTGGCGGTCCACTCGGGCAAGCGGCTGACGATCTGCAGCGCCTTTTATCCGCACCGGTCATCGCGCCAATCCGTTCCGCCGTTGCACTGCTTCTTTCCCGCATTGCGGCACCTCCGGCAAGGAAAAGGATCGCACGGTGACAGGGGCGCCATCGCCCGACCGCCGGGACATATTTCCTGTTGCAAGCGTAACAACTCCAAGCGACATTCCGCCCGCTGATGACATGGCGGAGTTTCCCGTGACCAAGGACAGGTCTTTCCTCTATCGCGTAAGGCAGGCCCTGCCCGATCTTCGACCCGCCGAAAAGCGGCTCGGCGAATTCGTCTGCGATTTCCCCGGTGAACTCGCCAGCTATTCCGCCCAGGAACTGGCCGCACTGGCGCATGTTTCCAAGGCAACCGTCACCCGTTTCATCCAGCATCTGGGTTATGAGACCTATGAGGAAGCCCGCCGCCACGCGCGCGCAGAAAAGCAGACGGGCTCGCGGCTATTCCTGGCAACCGCGACCGATGCATCGACAGCACAATCCATGCAGGCGCATGTCGCGCAAAGCATGGCCAATCTTGAAGCGACGTTTCTCTCCATTTCTGACGGCCAGATCACGGCGGTGACCGACGCGATGATGGCGGCCCGAAAAGTCTGGGTGATCGGCTTTCGCAGCAGCCACCCTTTCGCTTCCTATCTGCAATGGCAGCTGACGCAGGTGATCGAGGATATCGTCGCCATTCCCGCCGCCGGCCAGACACTGGGCGAGCATTTCGTCAGCCTTCGGGAGGACGACGTCGTGGTCTTCTTCGCCCTGCGCCGCCGGACTGCTCAGGCCGATGCCATCCTCACCCAGGTTCGTAAATCGAAGGCGAAGCTTCTCTATGTTACCGACGAAGGCGCACCCTTCGACACGCGGGCGACATGGCATATGCAATGCCAGACATTCGCCCCCGGCCCCCTCTTCAATCACACGGCCCTGATGGCATTGTGCCATCTGCTGATCACACGATGCCTCGAAAAGGCGGGCACCGAGGGCCGCAAGCGCTTAAGAAACATCGAAGTGCTGAATGAAAGCCTTGAGGAACTCTGAGCTGTCTTGAACGCGATCTGCAAAGGCAGCGCTCGCAGGTTGGTGGTCAGGGGCTTTCATGTGGACTGAACCCGTGGGTTGGTCGTGCCACGCGCTATCGCCATCGCCGGCTCGGGAACTCTGAAATGGCATCGGTGTCCGACCCTGGGATCGCCACCATCAACGTGGACAGCTTCGTAATCGGCGCGCAGGCGGCCGAACAGATGATTGCCATGCTGGAAAACCGAAGTGCGGCGAAGATCATAAAAACAGGCTATAATGTCTTGCTACAAGGCAGCACCTGAGAGCCGCTATCCAGCAAACAAGATCGGCTGCACGGGCAGAAAAATCCGGCGTGTTGGTGGTGGGAATACCGCGTAGACGGCAAGCCTTCAGGCGGCCGCTTTTGCTTTCAGGATGTGGATCGATACCAAGCGACTACGCTTCATTTCTCACTCCCGCGTTTGGTTTTTGATTGCATATGTTATCGATAACATCTATGTCAACGTCGAAGAAGCTTATGAACCGGGAGGAATTTCTGATGTCATTTCCGCTGTTCGATCTGACGGGTAAAACCGCGCTGATCACCGGCTCCAGCCAGGGCAT